>NZ_FOKT01000003.1 GCF_900112305.1 Microbulbifer thermotolerans | reverse complement strand
AGTTTCGAAAACTGACCAAAACCAAGGGTGGCTTCGCCAATGAGAACAGCTTACTCAAGCTGCTGTACGCCGGTATACTGAAGGCGTCCGAGCGCTGGACGCACCCAATCCAGAACTGGAACCTGACGCTGTCACAGCTGACGATCCACTTCCCAGAGCGCTTGGAGAAATACATCAGTCTGTGACTATTTGGCTGACACAGAATTTTGAACACCCTACTCTAATATCAGTTTCACAAAGCGAAGTGGATACCTCAGCCACCTTGATAGCTAACCAAGGCAACGGAGATTCGTCCTATCAAGATAAATGTACCAAGCCTGCCCACATTCCTTGCAACGATAGTATTCTTCTTCATGGCTCAGTTCGGGCTAGAACTCCTCAGCCTCCAAGCCAGAAAAATACTGCGTAAATAGATTTACTCCTTCCATTTCAATAGATCGGAAGGACCAACTCAATGAAATATCTAAAACCGATTTTGGTAATTCAGCGCAGTTGCACATACGAAAACCTAACGCCTTTGTAACAAGCATTTTTTTGTGTAGTGTAGTTTTTCGGTAAAGTGGCGCAGCAACAAAAAAACGAAACGTAGCAAAAAAGATCCTGTAGACAAACTTGTTACACGTTTTACTCATGCACAAGCCTCGATAACTTTTTGTACAATGAGTCTACCAAAGAAGATTTATTGATTCCGTAGTGAATTTCTCTGTGGCAGTTTGGGCACAAGGCCACGGCATTTGTAATAGTGTCTGAACCCCCGTCAGCTAAGCGACGAAGGTGATGAACCTCTAGATAAGGCTCACCTTCTGCTGTTGTAAAAGGCGCATCAGAGTTACAACACTCACATTTACCTGATGCCTCTTTAAGAACCCATGCTTTAACTTTTGGATCTCTTCTGAAATTAGTTACTTGAGAATATGTTTTCTCCGGCTCTTTAATACCACTTGGCTCTGAAAGACTTTCCTTTGATTTATAGGACACAAATCATGGACACCCACAAAACAATTTTGACGACAGTCATATTGCAACATTTCTTATCTCATAGAAAATGCTGTTCATCTATACAGTTATGTGAATAGCAAAATGGGACGCCCGCGCAAATCTCTGATCTCTCTCGAAGCGACGCCCTACCTACTATCATTGCGTCTCTCGCTGTGTACGCCACGCATTCCTGTGCGGGCGGGATGAGCGTACTGGGCGCAGCTTCGGAAGCCACTTCAAGCCCTTGGTTGGCGCCGCCCATTCAGTGTGCTCTGCCTGCCAGCAGCTCGGCAAACGTTGGGCTCAGGGTATTCGCGACTGTGAGCACTATCTATCCCCGCCGATCATTTCTTCTTAAAGCTTTGCCCTTCCTTAAAAAACATCTTCGCGGGCTTCTACTAAGGACTGCTGCAGTCCAACACAACCGTTTGGCTCAATTCCACACGGAACATCGAGCCGATTTACCCGTGTAGCAAGCTCTGGTAATAGCGGACTGAATATACGGTAGACTTCCCCCGATTTTTCAATTAGTGGGTGTCCATTTTTGCTTTTTGCTTGCATTTTTGCTTTGCCCCCTGTCTTGCTTTCTTCGTTTCAGTGGAGGCGACAACTATCCTGACACAGGGGGATCCTGCAATTTCAAAAGGCGGATCATTCCTAGATTCTGTATTGCCTTCGAAAGTTGATCCATACATATCTTAACTCCTAAAGCACCGGCATAAAAACCAGAGCGAAGCAGCGGTTTTAATGTCCGGTTCCTTTACTTGTTAAATTCTGGTTCGGCATAGAATACAATTTCCTGTGAGCCCCTTGGCGCCGGGATTGCTGCAACGCCAAACGGTAGACCTATTAGAAAGTTGTTTTGATATCTTGTAATACTCGTAGGGCTCAGTTTATAAGACCAAAAGCCATCCCAGTGCAGAATATCCAGTTGTTCAAACGGATTAAGCTCCATCAAGCTACGATACCCAACGATTATTATTGGTTGAAAATCGGCTCGTGTAGTGTCCAGATAAACTAATCTTGGAGCATCGGGAAGCAATGTAATTCTTCGAGGGATTTCAGGCTTTTCCATGTCTTCGATAACACTGATAGAGCCTCCACTCATACTTAAATGCGCTAATCCTTCAATAATATATAGCTTCTTTCCTATGGGTAGCAGATGAACAATATTACCTTTCATCAATTCCTTAGACACACCATCTTGGATTACCTCTAGCTTTCCTCCCCACTCCCCATTGTTTGTGCCAATATATTGGACATCACCAACAGATAGTTTTGTATTGTTGGTAGATTCGCCATCAGATTCGACTATCAGCTTTCCTGATTCGACTCTCACATATTTGTGATTTGTAAAAAATTGCCTATGGCCAATTTTTTCAATGGGATAAGGCTTTAGATTGTGCTCTTCCATAAGAGCATCAAGATCTGGCTCCTCAGCTAAGACCAAAGAACTAAGAAACAGTAATGTGAACAGACATTTCTTCATAGAATTTAACGCCTCAAACACCGGCGCAGCTTTGCTGCGTCCGAGTACTTTGACTTGTTAATCCTTTGCTGAAAAAGACTCATGGTAAGTAACGATTCCTTGAGGTAAATAACCTTGGAATAATAAAGCTTGGAAATATTCAGGTGGCACACCAGGAAGCACTAAACCTTCTCTAGGTTTAAAGCCAAAACGATGATAATAGTTTGGATCTCCAAGTAATACACAACCTTTAGCTTTTATATTCTTTAGCTCTTGGATAGCGGCACTCATAAGCTTTGCGCCAATACCTTTACCCTGCTTGTTTGGAAGAACAGAGATTGGGCCAAGACCATACCAACTATCTGTACCGTCAGAAATGGTAACCGGAGAAAGTGCCACATGCCCAACAACATTACCTTCATATTCGGCAACAAGTGAAATTGATAATGCGCCTGACTCACGAAGTGCTTTAACAATAAACTGCTCCGTATGATCGGTGTGTGGTGCTTCAAGAAAGGCGGCAACAGTAACCTCATGGATGCTTTGAGTATCTTTTGGTTGTTCCTTTCGAATATTAATACTCAATCGGATATATCCTTGAGAGTTTTTATGTTAATGTTTGAGCGCGAGCGAGTAACACAAAAGTTGCGTAGCGTTGGCTGTCGCTCTTCCGCTGATTGTTATGCATCAGTGTATTTAACCGGCACTTTCCTGTATTTGGAAAGCTCTTCCTCCGATGGACATTCAATTTTCTCCAGTAAAAAGGTATGTGACATATAGTAAGCTAATGGAACAAGAGCCTTCCCTAGGTTTGCTGGATTTGCATAAGCTTTGAGACATTTCTTGTCCCCCGCCTTTAATTCTTCGGCCAAGATATATGGTTTATCAGCTTGGTCTGATCTGACGAAAAACTTATAGTGACCATTTTTTAATTCGATTTCAGAGTAATCTGAATTTCCTAATTTTACGTAATCTCTTGAATCCGCCCCAAATATTAAACCAACGCCGCCAGCGTTAAAGGCAGATTCCCTATAAACCAACAAGGTTGATTTCTCATTTTCGGCTGGAGCTGGTATAGAAACAATTCTAGCTGGCGCACAGCCAACAGCTATAGTAATGAAAAGTAGCAAGCTGGTAATTTTAATTTTTTGCATGATTAGCTCCAATGTGGTGATGCATAACGCCGCCATAAAAGGCGCGACGCCAGGAGCGTCCTAGGCCGCACCTTTTGCGGCCGGTTTTTGATGGCTTTGTTAAATGTTTTGTTCACGAATTTGACGCGCCACGTTTTTTACAAATTCCCTACCAGCTTCTATGCTATTAGTACCTGTATAGGAAATGATAAAACTAAGTGTACTAGTTTGACCCAAATAGTAGTAAAGGAAAGCTCCTTCGCCTTCTACATCCATTTTCCATTCGAAATAGTACGCTTTGCAATTAGTTAAGCATTCTTCTTGTTTTAATTCACCACCGCCTAAAGCAGCGATAGAGCTATTAACTTCTTCTAACACTACATCTATAGGCACACCTTTACCAAACTCTATACTTAGAAATGGTGGCGAGTTAGGCCCTGACTCTGAGAAAGCCAACAAGCGTCGCTTTTTATCTGTCTCCACAATCAATGATTCTGGCAAATCAATCGTAAATAAGTCAGTTTTCCATTCTTTAGCCTGACTCAGCGAAGTGCTCAATAGCAAGATTATAAATAAGTACTTCATTATTTGGCCCATGTTTACATTTAACGCTTTGCTAAGGGGCGCACGCTGTATTGATTGGTTTTACATATAATTGGCATAGCCAATGTAAAACCAAGCGATGCAGTGGGCGTCCCGCGGAGGCCGCTTGCGGCCGGAGTAAACTTGAGCAACTTGTTAACTGTGTATGTTGGTTAGCTGCTCGGCAATTTCTATTGGCTCTATTTCTTTACCGAAAAGCTGAGCGTCCCAATTTGGCCCAACCAAATGGCCATCCTCATGCATTCCTTTTAACCAATTATCAATAAAGCTATCTAATAAAATTTTGGACGGTTCCGAGTTATTCCACTCTTCTTTACACTGTCGTTGTGCATAAGCTTTATCGGACCAGAATACATACACCACTGTATCCTCGTACTCGTTTGACTCGCTAGTCGCCCAAGTTCCATCTTCATGCTGAATTCCCCAAACCTCTCCAGATTCTAAAACTCTCGATATAAATCTTTCGTAGTTTGCCTGCGACGTTGCCGAATCTTGCAACATATTGGATCCTTTGTATTACAGTTAACGCTGCCAGAACGCGCAGCTTTGTAGTTGATTGTTTTGTGGTAGCGTAGCGTTAAGCCACAAAACGAGCAACGGAAAAGCTGTCGCTGTTGCTGGCCTTGTTAAGTGATGCTAGAACACCGGTTGCCATAGACCACCCTGTTGATACTGTAGCTCTGTTGTTTTGAATAACTTGCCCTGAACATAAACTCTGACGGTATTACTAAAGAACCGATTGAGCACAGAGCCCAAATACTCAACAAGCTCGGAATCTGATTCGCCCTCATAGAACTCAAAAGACTCAGAAAGCACCTTGCAGTCCTCCTCCCAAAAGTCGAAGAAAACTTCGTGAAGAGGGTAAGGCCAAACTATTTCGGCTCTTTTAGTGTGCAACGAAACCGATAATTGATAGGCATCCTTCGCCACCTCAATTTTTGGAGAGAAGGCGCTTAATGTTTCTAATAGTTTTCTTTCTAGATCTGGCTTTCTATCCATGCTCGATTATTCACTTAACGCCAGTGGTAATGGGCGACAACGGAGCGCAGCGTAGTTGGCGTCCCGTTGACCACATTGTTACGTGTTGTTTCGGCTGTTGAAATAGAAGGCCGTGACACCGCCAATCAATGTACCTGCGAAGGCTAGAAATTCGGGAAAATGCGGGTTTTTGCTCAGAGCGAGAACAAACACAAAAACCAGAACCAGAAAAACGATCCCCATTGCCAGCAACGGCTTGGTTCGTTTATTCAATCGCTCAGTCATCGGTTCCGACTGCCCCAGCCCGCCACAGGTACCGCATGCCAGCCCAACGAATTCCTTTCCCTTCAATTCGTGGTATTTCGCACAGGCCAAGCAACTCGAACCATTCGGCCCAGACTTACAGACACCGGTCTCGTCGCAGTGACGACAGGGGTACAAATTTGACCTTACTTCCTGCATTCAGATACTTCCTTGCACACGTAACATTTATATCGTAGCCCCAAGGACCAATTTCCCCACGCCCCATATCCCAAGGCGTAATTAACGCCAGAATGCTCTGAATCCCCTGATACGTCAAGCCTCGGCCAAAAGTGGCTCGATGGTGCCAATTATGAAAAACGGCCTTCACGACTCATATCCATATTTTCAATGCCTGTTGTAACTCTCTGATTTCGTTAGGCCTTTCTGCCAACTTCGTTCGCATTTCATAAATATCGGTCCCGGCGACCGAAATCTTTTCTGCAGGTTGGTCACGAATAGAAAAAACTGTATAAATAAACAGTTATCAGGCAAGGAGCAGCCTATGAATGATATTCCCCCTCCAATTCCAAATCGTCCTACCCGCTTCATGGACCGCTTCCGGGCTTTTATACGGTCCCGTTATCTGTCATACCGCACAGAGAAAACCTATTGCTTTTGGGTGAGGGACTTTATTCGTTTTCATCAAATGCGCCACCCTGAGGATATGGGCGCGGCGGAAGTGGATGCTTGGCTGGGACACCTGGCCACCCGGCGTTCGGTAAGTCTTAACACGCAGAAGACCGCTCTCAATGCCGTGGTCTTTCTTTACAAACAGTTTCTGAGCATGGAGCTCGGTAATCTGCATTTTGAAAAGACCACTCGGGGGCGGCGCCTACCGGTGGTGTTTACGCATGAAGAGGCCATGGCTGTGATCGCACAACTACAAAGTCATCATAGATTGGCAGCGTCGTTGATGTACGGTTCCGGGGGGTTGTCACATGTGGAGGAGCGCGGCGCTGTGCCGCGCTTTGGGAAAGGGATTATTTCTCTACAAATGCCCGCTCGATCACGTATTCGTGGGGCACGCCGGCGCGGGTCTCGCGGAAACCCCAGTTGTCCAGTATGCCGGTCAGATCCTTAAGCATGGCCGGGCTGCCGCAGAGCATAAAGCGGTCTTCTTCAACATTTGGCTGAGGGAGACCCAGGTCCTGGAAGATCTTGCCGGACAACATCAGGTCGGTCAGGCGGCCGTTGTTCCGGTAGGGCTCGCGGGTTACCGTGGGGTAGTAGAGCAACTGCTCGCGGATCATCTCTCCGAAGTATTCGTGGTTCGGCAGCTGGTTCTGAATATGATCCTGATAGGCCAGTTCTGACACAAAGCGCACACCGTGGGTCAGAATCACCTGATCGAAACGCTCGTAGACATCCGGGTCCTTAATGATGCTGAGGAAGGGCGCCAAGCCTGTGCCGGTGGACAGCAGCCACAGGCGCTTGCCGGGCAGCAGGTGGTCCGCCACCAGGGTGCCGGTGGGCTTGCGGCCGACGAAGATTTCGTCACCGGGTTTGATTTTCTGCAGCTGTGAGGTAAGCGGACCATCCGGCACCTTGATGCTGAAGAACTCCAGTTGATCCTCATAGTTGGCACTGGCAATTGAATAAGCGCGCAATAACGGACGGCCGTTTTCCTGTGGCAGGCCGATCATCGTAAAATGGCCGTTCTCGAAGCGGAAACCGGGGTCGCGGCTGGTCTTGAAACTAAACAGGGTGTCGTTCCAGTGGTGTACTTCGAGCACCTTTTCTATATTCAAATTAGACATATATATAGAACCATTTATTCCAAAATTCTCTTAGTGGTTGAATTTTAGCCCTGGAATATCTATTGACGAAATGGGATATTTCGATACTGCTTATCGATTATTCCGATGAATTAGGAAGCCCCCTTTGCGCTACTCCCTCCGCCAGCTGGAAGTCTTTCTCGCCTGCGCCCACTACCAAAATGTCAGCCGCGCGGCGGAGAGCCTCAACATGTCCCAGTCCGCCGCCTCCACAGCGCTCAAAGAGTTCGAGCAGCAGTTCGAGCTGCGCCTGTTCGAACGCACGGGCAAGCGCCTGCGACTCAATGAGCTGGGCCGGCAGCTGTGGCCGCGAGCCGAGGAACTGCTGGAGCGGGCGCGGGAGCTGGAACAGACCCTGGCCGGCCACCGGGACCTGGGACGGCTGAAGATTGGCGCCACTTTAACCATAGGCAACTACTTGGCCGCAGGGGTCATGGCGCGCTATATGGAGGAACAGCCGGGTGCGCGGGTGGAACTGGAAGTAGCCAACACCGCCGCCATTGCGGAGGGTGTCCTTAACTTCGAGCTGGATCTCGGCCTGATTGAAGGGGAGCTGAATCATCCGGACTTGGAAATGATTCCCTGGCGCGGCGATGAATTGGTGGTGTTCTGCGCACCGACGCATCCACTGGCCGGGCGCAAACGCCTGTCCGACCGGGATCTGGTCGCCGCCACCTGGATCGCGCGGGAATCCGGTTCCGGCACCCGCCAGACCTTCGAGCGCGCCATGGCGGGCCTGCTGCCACACCTGTGCATCCGGCTGGAACTACAGCATACCGAGGCCATCAAACGCGCGGTGGAAGCCGGGCTGGGTATCAGCTGCCTTTCCAGGGTATCACTGACCGATGCGTTGAAGCGCGGCGCCCTGGTGGAATTGCCGGTACCACAGCGGGATTTTTCCCGCGAGTTCTATTTCGCCCTGCACCGGCAGAAGTACCGCAGTACAGGTATCGAGCGCTGGCTGGAGCTATGCCGGCAGGTACCCTGACCGCCTATGCCGTCAGGCACGGCAACCTGCCACCTCTCGCCATCAGACCAATAGAAATTGTCTGTAAGACCAATCGTGGTAATATATTTTCCCGTCACGCCGCTGCCTCGCTCTCCTATCCGCGAGTTTAGATCATCAGCCTCCAACACTTTGGCGCAGTGGTACTTAACCGTCTACCCATGCACTTGGCCGGATTGAACTTATGAAAACCGCACCGATTGGCAATGGCCGCCGTATTTACCAGCAAGTAGTTGAAAAAATGCTGGCACTGCTGGACAGCGGTGAATACCCCCCCGGTGTGCGCCTCCCCTCCGAACGGGAACTGTCGGAAATGTTTGACGTGAGCCGCCCCAGTATCCGGGAGGCGATCATTGCACTGGAAGTCATGGGGCGGGTTGTCGTCCGCACCGGTGCCGGGGTTTACGTGACTAAACCGGTCAGCACCTTCCATGATGCCGAGGAGTTCAGCCCTTTCGAACTAACTGAGGCGCGGGTGCTTGTCGAAGGGGAAACCGCGGCGCTGGCGGCCTCCATTATCACCGAGGAACAACTGGAAGAAGTGCGTGATGCCTATCGGGATATGGTCCGGGAGAACGAGGCGGGCAATCTCACTTCAGAGCGCGCGGACAGAAAGTTCCACGAAGCGATATCCAAAGCCACCAATAACCGCGTCTTGATGAGCACTATTTACAAACTGTGGAATATTCAAGAGCACTCCCCTGATATCCTGGCGGTACACAAATCCGTGTGTAAAAAAGACGGCCAGAAACGCCTCGCCGAACACAAGGCGATCTTGCAGGCACTGGAGAACCGCGATCCCCAAGCTGCTCGCCAAGCGATGCGGCGCCACTTTTCCCGCACCATTAATGCGCTGCACGAGGCGACCGAGGCCAAGGCCGTTGAGGTGGTCCGGCGCGAAGTGTACGAACGGCGCAAGCGCTTTTCCATCGAGCGCCTCGGCGATTAAGAATCCCCTAATTTATTCACGCGGGAGTAGCAGCGGGCTTTGCACCACTCAGGCCAGGCGTACAGATGATGCCGGGACACTGCGCAACCGTCGCATAAATGGCCGTAGCCGTGCGCTCTTGGAAAGTTTAACCCATTGTCCAGGGCCATAGCCCGCCACTCCCAATAATCGGAAATTCCTCGACAGATCTAAGCCGGGCACGGAGCGTATCAACAAAAAAGCCCGCGCAAAGCGGGCAAGCTACTTTCCGGCGGGCAAAATACGCCGGTGGAGAAGCGTCAATGGAAATCTTGAAGGTTTACCCTCCGTAAAAAACAGTTTGGCCGCTATTTGATAACGCCATTCTGTTAAGCAATTGACAACAAGCGTCTTTTTCAAGAGAGGTGGGGCCTGGCAGCGCCGGCGGAAGCCCGGAACCGGCGCGCACATGACATCACCGGAACCGGGTACCGGCAACCTCTGCCGGCCCCATGTGCCATACGTACAGCGTCTGTTAGAAGCGCGCCTGCAGTCCCATAAAGATCCGCGGGCCGTAACTGTTCAATTCACCCAGATAATCATCTACATAGAAGTACTGCTCTTTGGGTTCATCAAACAGGTTGATGGCTTCCAGGCTCAACTTCAGGTTGTCGTTGATGCGATAGGAAGCGCGCGCCTCCCAAACACCCACGTCACCGATGTAACGCAAGCGGGTACCATTGCTGGTGTACGGCTGGAAGTATTCGCTCCGGTACTTATAAATCAGGCTGGTGTCCAGTTTGCCGATTTGGTAGTAGAGCTGACCGGAGAATACATGCTCGGAAAAGCCCGGTACATTGCCCGGCTCGATGATGCCTTGAGTCTGGGAATATACGGAACCGTCCTGAGCCAGAATGGTGATGCTGCCGTAACTGCTATCCTCAAACTCGAAGTCGGAATCGGCGTAGTTGTAGCTCATTTTGACACCGAGGCCGCTCAGGTAGCCGGGCAAGTATGAGAAGCGGTGCGTACCGGTAACCTCGAAACCAGTGAGGTCTGTTGTATCCTCATTGGTCCGGGTAATGGTGAAGTCCGCCTCTACGTTCTGACCGTCCACCACAAAGCTTTCCGTGACCCTGGCCTGCTCGAAGCCGCCTTGGAATTTCTTGTGGTAAACGCCAAACGCCAGCATGGTGTCTTCGTTGGGATACCACTCGATCGCAGCATCAAAGTTCCAGCTGGTCAGCGGCTGCATATCGGGGTTGCCGTCCCCCTCTACCGCATCAATCAGTTCATTGACGTCAGTAATGTCTTCGGAGGTATTGATACTGAAAGTGCGCTTGTAACCGAGATCACTGGGGTCCGGGCGCGACAAGCCGCGGTAAATTGCACCGCGCACCAATACGTTTTCTTGAATATCCGCGACAATATTGAAGCTGGGCAGCACCTCAGTATAGTCACCGCCGGCGGAGACTCTCTCGAGATCGGCCCCTTCCACCGCCTGGATAGACAGGGCACCAGTATCACTGGTGATCACTTCATAAGGAGTACGGTAGCCTACTGAATCGACTTCCGTCTGCACCACGCGGACACCGAAGTTACCGTACACGGGTTTATTGGCCAGCATGCTGTCGAAGGTGGCCATCACGTAAGCTGCCGTGGTGGTTTCGGTCACATCGGTCACACCGGCGCTTTGATTCTCCAATTCTGGATAGGCAAACTCCTCGCCTTCGGCAGCGAGAATCATGTTGGTCACACACATGGTGTCGAAGGTGGCCCAACTGTTACCCGTACCGGACATCACTTCTCCGGTGGAGGAATCGATAACGGTAAACAGATTTCCGTCCCGCTCCGCGTCCATAAAATCGCTTTCCGGGAAGTCAATCGCACAAGCATCGTTGATCGCCGCAATGGTGGCAGCGCCCTCCGCGGAGCTGCGGCTTATGCTGTACTCATATCTGTCCGAACCGAGATCCAGGTACTCCAGCTCTGAAAAACGCAGCCCACCCTGAATACCGGTAATAAACTTACCATCCAGGCGCCAGTCAAAATCCGTGCGGAACGCTTCTATGGTGTTCTTACGGTCAACGTCATTATCGATACGAACTCGATAAGCATCTGAGAAAAGACTGTGGTCAGTAACGTCAAAGTCGTTAATGACATACTGGCGGATGCCGGAATCCATATCCCAACTCACCAGAGGACGATAACCCGCCACGGTACTATCCCCGGCAACATCCTCGTTGTCCGACTGGGTGCGCACGGAGATCTGCAATTCATCCCTGGTTGTCTCGGAGAAGGAGTAATCTGCAGAGACGGTAAAGTTATCGGTAAAATCATAGGCGACATTGAGGCCGTAGCCGAAGTATTCCTCAGTGCGGGAATAGACTTCGCTATTGGACTCAATTGCCGTCTCGCCAGCCCACTCCAGAACAGCGCCGCTGTCTGTGGTTACCAGCGAGGGGCCGGTAACACCCGGGGTGACCCGTTTCATATTGGCAAAGTTCAAATCGTGGCGCTGTTCGGACTGTACCCGCTCTGACTGCTGCAGGTCGAAGTTAATATCCGTTTTATCGTTGGGCTGGAATTGCAATGCCACAAAGATGGCATCGCGCTCGTCAGAGGTATCGTTTTGGCGATAGCCGTTGGAGCTTGGAGCAAAGGCGTAGTCGAGGCCATCGCTGACGGCTTTTCCGGTCTCAGGATCAACCGTAGTGTTATACCCCTGGTTACTGCTGCCACCGACCTGATCTTCACAGTCGCCGGCGCTGCTGCGATAAAAGCCCTCGTTGGTCACTGACGGATCGTTGATACACGCGTACAGAGAGGTTCCTGAAGGGCTGGAAGAACGCATTTCCGACTCTGGCTGGGAAATATCGCTCTTTTGATATCCCAGGGATACCCCGAGCGCCATGCCATTGTCGAACTCGAATTGATCCACATAACTGGCCGTGCCCCGGAAGCCCAGATCATCGGCCATTGGGTCGTCGATATTGGACTGGTTGGGGTTGTAGTTGGCCTTGGTATCGAACTGGATTCTGCGCTCTCCGTAATCGAGCGGCTTCAGGGTTTCCAGGGCGATAACACCGGCCACACCACCTTCCACAAGGCTTGCGTCTTGCGTCTTGTAGATCGCCACCTTGTTCATTAACTCGGACGGAAACTGGGAAAAGTTAACCGAGCGGTCGCCACTGCCGTTGGTGGCTTCGCGTCCGTTGAAGGTGGTCGCACTCAGATAAGGACCCAGCCCGCGGATGGAAATTTCCGTTGCGCCCCCGTTTTCCCGGTGGGAAGCGGCACCGGTAACGGATTCGAGAGCCTCACCAATAGACAGAGCGGGCAACTCACCAATTTCCGTCGCGGAAAGACCATCGACGATGGTGGTGGAATTGCGTTTGATGTCGATAGTGCTCTGAATCGTGGCCCTCGATCCCTCCACCACGACCTCTTCCAATTCCTTCGCCGCTTCCTGCGCTTGTGCAGCACTCATATAGGGAACCGCGGCAATTGCGGTCACGAGAATGGATTTTTTGAAGTTTCTCTCAATCGCCAGTACATCTTTTGCGTATTTATTATTATTACGCATCAGTACCTCCAAGGAAGTCTGCGTTTTTTGTTTATAGTATCAGGCGCCGGATCTGGCGCCCATCTTCACACGAAAGCACACCCTTCATACCAGTTTGTTGACCACTGTCACCAATCCAGATGTTTGTAAGGTGTCCTTGGGTTGAAAACTTGTCACCCATAAACCGGATAGTCAACCAATTTTCACACAAAATCCCCATAATGGACTGACCTCTGCTTATTTTTTAGCCTGCTTGCACCAATATAGTGCGTTTTATCGTCGCTTAGCCGCGCTTAAGCGGCTTCCTTTGGTCTGCCAGATTGGTTGACAATAAATTCTGTCCAATTTAGTCTGCCGTTTAGCCTCACGGCCCGCGATGATTGAGAAAATGGTTGTGCACTGCGTATAGCCACATAAACACAGGACAAAAATAATTTTCAGGTGACTATGCAAACTCCGGCTCCCCTCAGATTGTTCATTTCGAGTGCGCTCCTTATCGGCCACTCCGCCCTCGTGCCCACTGCACCCGCGTATGCGGAGGAATACCTGGTCAAAACACAGCGGGAATACGCTCGCGCGGCCAAAAACCTAACGCCGGGAGACACTATTGTTCTGGCCAACGGCGTTTGGAGGGATTTTGAAATACTGTTTACCGGTGAGGGTACAGAAAAACACCCAATCACCTTGCGGGCGGAAGACAGCGGAAAAGTGATTCTGGCGGGCCAGTCCAATCTGCGGCTCGCCGGCGAATATTTACAGGTGTCAGGCCTTGTCTTTAAAGATGGCTACTCGCCAAGTGGTGAAGTCATCGCGTTTCGGCAGAATCGGGAGCGGCTGGCGAACCACTCCCGCGTCACCCAGGTGGTGATCGACAATTTCAGCAAACCTGACCGGATGGAAACGGATTACTGGGTGACCCTTTACGGCAAGCATAACCGCCTCGATCACAGCCACTTGTCGGGAAAACATAACAAGGGCGTCACCGTCGCTGTGCGGCTGGACAGTGAAGCGAGCCGGGAAAATTACCACCGCATCGATCATAACTATTTCGGCCCCCGCCCCATCCTCGGCTCTAACGGCGGAGAAACTCTGCGTATCGGCACCAGCCATTACTCTCTCACAGATTCTTTCACAGTCGTTGAAAATAACTACTTCGACCGCTGCGACGGAGAGGTGGAAATTATCTCGGTCAAATCCGGTAAAAACACAATACGTAACAACACTTTCTACGAGTCACGCGGCACCCTGACGCTGCGGCACGGAAATGGAAATCTGATCGAAGGCAACGTTTTCTGGGGTAATGACGTTGACCACACCGGCGGTATTCGCGTTATTAATCGCGATCAGACCGTGCGCAACAACTACCTCGAAGGGCTCAAAGGTTATCGGTTTGGAAGCGGGTTAACCATAATGAACGGTGTCCCCAACTCCCCCATTAACCGTTATCACCAAGTTGTTAATGCCAAAATCGAAAATAACAGCTTTATCAATGTAGAGCATATACATCTCGCTGCGGGTAGCGACACAGAGCGCAGTGCCGTTCCCAAAGATTCACGCGTAGCAGACAATATATTTTACAGTGCGAACCGTCGCTCACCATTTTCCGTTTTCGATGATATTTCCGGTATTCGGTTTTCCGGAAATGTCTCTAACGGATTCAAGGACAAACACTTATCCGGTGGGATCAATACCGGCCTAGGTAAGCTGCACCGGGCCGACAACGGTTTGCTTTATCCCGTCGATAGCAAGCTATCGAATAAAGGCGTAAGTCCGGACCTTCAGCCTACCCGCAAAGAGGATACCGGCGTTAACTGGTACCCTAAAACTGACCCTGTAATCGCATTTGGCAGCGGCAAAACGATTGAAGTAAAACCCGGAGAGGACGCGCTGTTCAATGCCATTCAAAATGCCCACGACGGCGATACCCTGGAACTTCAACCCGGAACCTATATAGCGCGCAAACGGTTGGAAATTGACAAAGTCTTGCGCATCCTGGGCAAAGGTCCTGACAAGGTAATTATCCGTGGCGAAAGGCCAACGTTGTTCGAAATACACAATGGCGGCAGCCTGGCACTGGAAGGCCTGACGCTGTCCGGATCCGCCAGCCCCGACGCTGCTGGCAATACACTGATCCGTACCGCAAAATGGGGCATGTTGAGAAACTACCGCTTCTCGTTAAAAAACAGTGTGGTGGAAGATCTCGATGTAAATCACTCCTACCATTTCTTTGATTCCGGCAGCCGCGCCTTCGCCACTGAATTTGTGATCGAAAACAGTGAGTTCCGCAATATCAGCGGAGACCTCATCCGGCTGGACAAAGAGCAAGACGACCTCGGTATCTATAACGCCGAATACGTACGTGTTACGGGTAATACATTCACTGACGTCAACGGTGCTCTGTTGAAGCTGTATCGCGGCGGCACTGATGAAAGCACCTTTGGGCCACATTTAAATTTTTCCAACAACAATATTACGAACTCTGGCAAGGGCAAGCGTAACAAGACCGCCGCCCTGCTCTATCTGCACGGTGTTCAGGTCACCGATATCCAAGATAATGTGTTTACCGATAGCCTAGGTATCTTGGTCGAACACACGGTAGGCGAACCCATTACGCGTATCGCCGACAATCAGTTCCACTCTTCACCAATGCCGCGTATTAAAGAATTAGTAGCGCAAGGGCCCCATACAGCCATTCTTGCCAACAACCAGGTGAAGTAGTGATGACTCTTGGTAAATCGACTGTTCATACACCAAAAACATTTGCGCTGTCAGCATTAACAGCAGGAATCGCCGGTGCTTTCTGTCTGGTGGCAATGACCTGGAGCCCCCTGGCTGCGTCTGCCACATCGCCAAACTTGGTGATCAATGCCGCAGATGTAGACGCTATGCAGGGTGCAGTCTCTCAGCCCGGGCGTTTCCGCACCGCGTTTCTTGCTGTCAAAGCAGACGTGGACGCGTTTCTAACCGAACCTTTTTCCGTACCCTTGCCAACAGATGCCGGTGGCGGCTACAGCCATGAACAGCACAAAAAAAACTACCGGCTGATGTACGATGCCGGCGTGCTTTACCAAATCACCGGGGAAAGACGCTACGCCGACCGGGTAAGGGACATGCTGCTCGCCTACGCGAAAATGTATCCCGATCTGCCGCTGCATCCCAAGCGCCGTCCCGGAGCGAAAAACCCCGGTAAACTGTTTTGGCAGAGCCTAAATGAAGCTGTGTGGCTGGTTTACACCATACAGGCATACGATTTGATCCGGCCCTCACTCAGTAAAGAAGACGCCCGCAAAATTGAAAATGGCGTTCTGCGCCCAGTGGCGAGATTTCTATCGGAAGAGTCCCCGGCAACTTTTAATAAAGTCCACAATCATGGGACCTGGCTTACCGCAGCCGTGGGCATGACTGGCTATGTGCTCGATGAACCAGAGTGGGTAGAGAAAGCCTTGCTGGGCCTCGACAAATCCGGTAAAGGCGGCTTTCTACGGCAACTGGCCGAACTGTTTTCACCCGATGGATACTACACGGAAGGCCCCTATTACCAGCGCTATGCGCTGATGCCGTTCGTTACTTTCGCCAAGGCCATAGACAACAATCAGCCGGAACGGGATATCTTTGGCTATCGCGATCGAATACTCCTGAAGGCGGTGGATAGCACCATTCAGCTCAGTTACAACGGTCGCTTTTTCCCCATCAATGACGCGATAAAAAACAAAGGGATAGATACACCGGAACTCGTTTTAGGTGTAGCCATCTCCTATGGAAAAACCGGTGATGCACGGCTGTTGGATATTGCCCGCCGCCAGGGAGAGACACTGTTGACTGGCGATGGGCTGAAGGTAGCCCAAGACCTGGATGCAAACAAACAAACCGCCTATCCCTTTACATCCCGGGTGTTCCGTGACGGTGCGAAAGGCGATCAGGGTGCCCTGGTGGTTCTGCGACAACAGGCACCGGATGATCAGGCCCTGGTCTTCAAGCCCACCGCTCAGGGAATGGGTCACGGCCACTTCGACAAACTGAGCTGGCAATTCTATGACTCAGGCGCAGAGGTGGTCACCGATTACGGCGCCGCGCGTTTTCTCAATGTGGAGGCAAAAAACGGCGGCCGCTATCTGCCCGAAAACGAAAGCTACGCGAAACAAACCATTGCCCACAATACGCTGGTCATTGATGAACGCTCTCATTTCGATGGCAATCTGAAAGTTGCCAATCAGAAACACCCGGAACTTCTGTTTTTCCACGCTGGGGATAATGTCAAGATAAGCTCCGCCGCCATAGACAGCGCCTACCCTGGCGTGACACTCAAACGCACTATGGCTCTGGTGCAAACTCCGGATCATCAAAAGAGCTTCGCGATCGACCTATTCGATGTGCAAGCAGACAGAAAACACCAGCTGGACCTCCCTCTACACTACAACGGGCAGCTGATCGATACCAATTTCAATCTGTATGCATACACCGACAAAATATCAGCGCTGGGAAGCAAAAATGGCTACCAGCACCTCTGGCTGAGAGGTCGTGGTGAGCCTGAGCAGGGTCTTGCACAGATTACATGGCTAAATGACAACGGACGTTTTTACACTTATTCCAGTCTGGTCGACGGTGATATAGAAATCCTGTTTACCGAGTTGGGCGCTAACGATCCGAATTTCAATCTGCGCTCGGAAAAAGCATTCCTCACTAGACTCGCCAACGCTCGCGCGCACACATTCGTCGGCGTGCTTGAACCCCATGGTGAGTACGATCCAGCCCGTGAGTTTACCGCCCAATCCGAAAGTCAGATTGTAGGAATCACGCACAAGCGCGAAGGCACATTGCAATTACTTTCGATTGCACTTAAAGACGGCAGCACACAACTTCTGGCATTTAACGACGCTGCTGGGATCACCGATAAATCGGTCAGTCATTTTGATTTCGATGGCAATCAATACACCTTCCGCGGACGTGCGGAATTATTCTCGATAAGCGACAGAGAGAATTGACTGGAGGTTCTATGCCGGCGAGCGATGCGTTTGTTTTATCGGAAAAAATAGAGGTCGAGGATCTCGGTGGCGGTGTAAAGCGTCAGATCCTCGGGTACGACGATAACCTGATGGTGGTCAAAGTTTGGTTCGAAGAGGGCAGCATCGGGTATGTCCATAAACATCCCCACACTCAGGTGACTTATGTAGAGAGTGGCGAATTTGAAGTACAGATTGACGGGCAAAAGCAGATTCTTCGTGCGGGTGACAGCTTTTATATAGCGCCGCATCTGGAGCACGGCGCTGTCTGCAGAAAGGCCGGTGTCTTGATCGATACATTTACCCCTCATCGAGAGGATTTTCTCAAAGCGTAAACGGGAAAAACAATAATGAAAAACCTACGTTGGACCATAGTGTCCCTGGTGGCCATCGCTACCATTATCAACTACATCGATCGGACAGCCATTTCAGTGATGTGGCCCGGAATTTCCGACGACCTCGGCATGGACAGTCATGATTACGCCAACATCATGAGCGTTTTTCTTGTTGCCTATGCCGTTGGACAAGCGGTTTTCGGACGTATATTCGATGCCGTGGGTACGCGGATCGGCTTTATGTTATCCATTGTCGTCTGGTCGATATCCATTGCACTGCACGCTCTCGCCACATCAGTTGCGTCTTTTAGCGTGTTCAGGGTCCTACTTGGCTTTAGTGAAGCTGGCAACTGGCCGGGAGCAACTAAGGCCAATGCTGAATGGTTTCCGTCGCGGGAACGGGCCTTGGCCCAGGGAATCTTCGGCGCCGGCGCCTCTGCAGGCAGCATTATTGCTCCTCCGCTTGTCGCATTTCTATATGCGTTCCTGGGTTGGCAAGCCACCTTTGTGGTCATCGCACTATTCGGTTTCATCTGGCTGGTTCCCTGGTTGATTATCTACAAAAGTGGTCCCGATGCGCATCCTTGGATTACCCCCGAAGAGCGCGAGCTGATTCTCTCCGGGCAAATCGCCGCTCGCAGCGATGATGAAGAAGAATATGTGCCGACTTTTTTTGAACTTCTATCACACCGGCAGAGCTGGAGTGTCATAGGCGCTCGCTTTTTTATAGAGCCGATCTGGTGGTTGTTTGTCGCCTGGTTGCCGCTATACCTCAACGATAAATTCGGTTTCGATGTAAAAGCTATCGGTGCTTCCGCATGGATCCCCTACGTGGGTGCCGCATTGGGAGCTCTGTTCGGTGGCTGGCTTTCCGGCCGATTGATCAGCAGTGGCTGGACTGTGAATAAATCTCGTAAGTTCGCCGTAGCCGTTGGCGGTGCACTAATGCTTCCGGCACTGTTGGCTACTACCGTAGCCAATACTCCTGCTCTAGCTCTTGGACTGATTACCATTATCCTGTTTGGTTTTCAGGCCGCGATCAACAATATCCAGACGTTGCCCAGTGATTACTTCTCTGGAAAAAGTGTTGCCAGTCTGGCGGGAATCAGCGGTGCGGCTGGTGTAATCAGCGTAATCACCGCAATTCAGCTGGTGCCCGTGATCACCAATGACGGGACCTATTACCCACCATTTTTTATTCTCGGCGCATCTTTGGTTCCGCTGATGTTGATTTCCGTTCTCTTCATTGGTGGCCGAATTGAGCCGGTGAGCAAAAAGAGCAATAACAATAATTTAGTCCAACTGCCTGAATAACCAACATCGTTATTTTGCGCACACAGCATTATCTGTATATCAATCTGCAGGAGTACACATGAACTTAAAAGACAAAGTTGCAATCGTCAGTGGGGGAGCCCGGGACATCGGTAAAGCCGTTTCCCTCAAGTTGGCGGCCGAAGGAGCAAAAGTTGTTATCAACTATCGCAGCAACAGTGCAAGTGCCGAGGAAACTCTGCGAGAAATTCAGCAAGCTGGCGGCGAGGCCATTATCGTCCAAGGTGATATGACCCTCCAGGACGATGTCGCGCGGCTGGTGCAGAAAGCCGTTGAAACTTACGGTTCCACGATCGATATATTGGTCAACGTGGCCGGTGGTCTGGTCGCCCGTAAAACCCTGGAAGAAATGGACGAGGTATTCTTCAATCAAGTTATCGGGCTCAATCTCAACAGCACCTTCCTACTCACCAAAGCGGTGGTCCCGCACATGGACGGTGGCTCTATCATCAACCTCGCCTCTCAGGCCGGACGCGATGGTGGCGGTCCGGGTGCGTCTGCTTACGCCACGTCAAAAGGTGCTGTTATGACCTTCACTCGCGCAATGGCCAAAGAACTGGGCCCGCGCAATATCCGCGTCAATGCCCTGTGCCCGGGCATGATCAGTACGACTTTCCATGACACCTTCACGAAAGACGAGGTGCGAACCAATGTGGCTAACGCTACGCCGCTGAAGCGCGAGGGCAGAGCTTCTGAGGTCGCCGATGCTGTGGCCTACCTTGCATCGGAAGAAGCTTCGTTTATCACTGGCGCAAATCTAGATATCAACGGCGGCCTGCTGTTCTCCTGATCTGATTCCCGAACGTTTAGTTCGGGAACGACTTAGCGGATACAACTATGGGAAATAAATTGGCTGTACTCGGTGAGTGCATGCTCGAAATCAACCTCCTGTCTGGCGACAAAGCCACGAATGGCAACCGGCTACCCGCCGGTTTGTCGTTCGGCGGGGACACCTTAAACACTGCCCTGTATTTGGCGCGGCAGGATTTTCCTGTGGAATATGTGACTGCACTGGGCGACGATCACCTCAGTGATTGGATGCTCGCACAGTGGCAGCATGAACGCATTGGCTGCGCTTTGGTCCGGCGCCATAAGGATTCGGCGCCGGGACTGTATCTGATTGAAACAGACGAACACGGCGAGCGTCGTTTTTTGTACTGGCGGGATAAATCGCCCGCGCGTAGGCTGCTCGATAACCCCGCCGAAGCGCAAGCTTTGTTCGATCAGCTTAAAACCTTTCCCGCACTCTATTTGTCCGGCATTACTCTTGCGATCTTTTCCCCCTATGCCCGTGAATGCCTATTGAATTTTTTGGGTGACTTCCGGCGCGCTGGCGGAAAGGTAATTTTCGACGGTAACTACCGTCCCAAGCTATGGGGCGCAGAGTCTTTGACTCAGCAGGCGTACCAGAGAATCTACCGCCTTACAGACATCGCTTTACCGACACTGGAGGATGAACAGCAACTCTTTGGAGACTCTAACGCCGACGCTGTGATTGACCGTCTGCAGTCATTTGGTGTTAGGGAAATCGTACTTAAGAAAGGTGCGGCAGGCTGTGAAATCGTAGCAGCTTCCGGAAGAGAGCAAGTTGCATGTGAGCGGGTTGTCCCCGTGGATACTACAGCAGCTGGTGACGCCTTCAATGCCGGCTATCTCGCTCGGCGACTTTCTGGCGGCACAACGCTGGAATCCGCACAAAACGGTAACCGGTTGGCAGCGGTCGTAATCCGCCATAAAGGGGCAATTATTCCTGTTTCCGCCATGCGGGATTTCGAAGAATCTTCTGGGATGCAGGAAGCTGGATGATCCTTTTCCAACACTAACTGCATAATAATCACCGTTAAGGTACAGCTGGAGGTAAAAGCAGAAAAAATACCGGGGTTAGGTTGTCTGATGTCAATCCCAAGGATGTGAACAAATAAGAATAATTTGTAATCAGCGGAGGAAACTGTCAGATGAAACAAAATATAAAAATAAATAAACAGCGCCTGATGAGAGATATAAGCATGCTGATGCTCACCGCATCTAGTGTCACTCTCATCCCTTCTGTCACCGCGCAAGAAAACGCTCCGATGGAAGAAGTCATTGCGGTGGGCATTCGGCACAGCCTCGAAGCGGCTGTGGATGCCAAACGCAATGAAGATCGCATCGTGGATGCGGTGGTGGCGGAGGATATAGGTAAGCTTCCAGACAACAACGTCGCCGAAGCCCTGCAGCGGGTAACGGGCGTATCGATCAACCGGGATTTTGGCGTTGGATCTGAAGTATCCATCCGCGGACTGAAGCAGAATCGCGTTGAGATCAACGGGCGCTCAACCCTGGGTGATGGTCGCAACGGCATTAATTTTCAGGATTTTCCTGCTGACTTTCTTTCCAAAGTAGAAGTTATCAAGTCACCTACACCTGAGATGATCGAGGGTGCTTTAGGGGGAACCATCAGCCTTGTTACTGCGCGCCCCTTGGATCTCAACGCACCTTTGGCAACTGTATCCATCCAGGGAGAGTATGCCGACAAAGCGGATCATTGGGCCCCGATTTTCAACACTTCATTCGGTGACAGCTGGGATTTGGGCAGTGCCGGTACATTTGGCGCCATGGCATCGATATCCTATCAGGATCGCACACTGAGCCGTGACGAATCACTCCTTCAATTGGCAGTGGGCCCCGTCGACTTCAATAACGACGGCGTTATCGACGACGCCGATGCAGCTAGTAACACACCAAGTGGCAACTATGTGTATGGCCGCGAGCATACCTACAATCCACATACCGAACGCCGCGAGCGAACCGCATTCAATGTTGCCTTGCAATGGGCACCTGCATCTGGCCAGGGCATGTTCTATGTCGACCTCAACGCAACGGAGAGAAGTGGCGATCAGGAGGCCTTCTCCATTCTTCATATTGGCGGAACGCCGGTCACTATTCCCGGCGAGACCTATGAAGATAGTGATGGCCAGCTACAAAACTTTCTCTATGAGGAAGTTTTACCAATTCAGACGTCCGCCTCAAATTTCCGCAATACGGATTCCTACAGCCATGCCTTTGGCGGTGAATGGAATTTTACTGAAAATCTGAAGGTTTCAGCTGAGTTTGCCACCGCGGAATCGGATACCTATGAACCGAAATCCGAATTCCGCTTCAGAGGCATCGACCAGTCACTGGAAGGCGACGGGCACATCGATGCCAATGAATGGTATGTGCCGGTTATCTTTGAAAATAGCTCTTCCAGTGCTCCGGTAGTCGATTTCACCGATGGATATGTATTTACCAATCAGCAAAATCAGGCGTTCCGCCGCTACGAAGACACCCGCACTTATATTACCAATCAGGAGGACGCATTCCGGCTGGATTTCGAGTACACAGAACCTTTCGATCTCGAATGGGTATCTGCAGTAAAAACCGGCTTCCGTTTTACAGAGCGGGATTTTGAACAAAATCAACGCCAGTTTCGCTTGACCAATATCTATAAAAACCTCCTGGACAGTGAAGGAAACCCCGATATCATCTGGATGGAGGATATTGCAGCCCTGTTCCCTTCCGCTATTACCACTTATCACTTTAACGACGCCTTCGAGCACACGGGTACACGTGGTGCTTACGAACTCGCCGCAATTAGTGCCTTTGACGTAGGTTTACTGCAAGATCAGGAAGCAACTTTCAATATTGTGAAGCAGCTTTTGGAAGGCACCAATTACGCTATCGAGGGCGACCTCGATGAAAACCTTGAATATATGGAAAGCGGCTTCTCTGCAATCACGGAGGAAACTTCAGCCTTCTACCTGCAGGCCAATCTGGATTTTGGTGACGTACGCGCAATTATCGGCGGCCGCTATGTAAAAACTGATATCGAATCCAGTGCCTATCAGAACGTTGATGGCCTCTATGAAATTGTCACAGATGGCACTAGCTATGATGATTTCCTGCCCAGCGTGAACGTCACCTGGAACCTATCAGAAGATACCTTATTGCGGTTTGCGGCTGGCAAGGTAATGCGCCGAGCGGACTTTAATGAATTGAGCCCGGCTTATCAATTCAGAGACGCTTATATCGCCGCCGACCGGGGCAACCCAGAGTTAGAGCCCTATCGGGCGACGCAATACGATATTTCCGCGGAGCACTATTGGGGTGAAGGCAATATGCTCTCCGCAGCGGTTTTTTATAAAGACGTGGCTTCTTTTCTCAAAACCACTTCAGAATGTGCAAATCTTCCAGAAATCGTTCGTACCCTCAGTAACACTGATGACTACGAAAAAATTTGTCTGTGGAATGTCGATGGTCCCATTCAATATGCCGATGCCGACACGCCTATTGAAGAAATGGGAATTGAAACAGACTTTGTTACCAATGGTGAACAAGGGAAGGTTCAAGGTTTCGAGCTGGGTTACCAACAATCCTTTGATTTTCTCCCAGGCTTTTGGTCCGGCCTTGGACTGAGTGCCAACTATACCTACTCCGACAGTGAGGATCCGGACGGTGTACCACTGGAGGACATATCGAAAGATACCTTCAATGCTCAGCTCTACTATGAATATGAGGGGCTTGGTATCCGGCTGGCTTACACTTTCCGAGACCGCTTTTTAGATAATAACGACACCAAGCGTGTACGCCCACTCGGTGTCAGCGTCGGTGCAGATCCAGAAGATCCGACGTTGGGCAACGATTACCGCGAGGATCTGCAACAACTGGATCTTTCCGCCACCTATGATATTGGCGACCACATCACTCTGGTTGCCCACATCACCAACCTCACTGCTGAGCCGACCATCAACACAGGAGCCAACGGAACGGTATTTCAGATTATGGAAACGGATCGCCGCTACGCTTTCGGTCTTCGTGCCCGGTTCTGAATCTGGCTTTTCGAATAACGGCTGAAAGCTTTCGAGGTCTGCTTTATCGAAAAGCATATCAGCCGTTTTCCCTGGGCTTCAGTTCGCGTTTTAGTTTTAGCGGAATCTACTGCGGCCCAATTAAACCCTGCTGCAGGCCTTATTCGTAGCAGACAAACTCACCTCAAAACAATGAAAAAATGAGGGTTTTATGAAACGCTTTAAAGCAACCCCAGCGATGACGATCGGTTGCGCGGCTTTCTTGAGTGTTTACATGGCCGCCGCCAATGCTTCCATTCAAAATCCCGGGTTTGAAAGTGACTGGGATAATTGGACGGATTCAGACCCATCCGCAATTTCCGGCGTTGCCTATAGTGGGAGCAAATCTGCCAAAATCACCGGCAGTGGCGGCCGCTTTGAGCAACAGGTATCCGTCCAAACCGGAACTAATTATCGGCTAACCGCTTATGTCAATGGCGATGGAACTGTGGGCGCTGTCGTAAACGGCACTACCTATGATGCGGATGTTTCCAGTTCAAACTGGCAGGCGGTCAATGTGGAGTTTAACAGTGGTAGCGCGCAAAGCGTCACTGTGTTTGGGGCCTATAATGGTGGTGAAGGCCGGTTTGATAATTTTACTCTCGAGGCGTTGGGTGACTCCGGAAGCTGCCAGTCTGGTAGCAATCTTTCCGTTTCCGCAGCATACGACGACGGCACTAATGATGGTCACGGCCCCGCTAATGTACTGGACGGCAGCCTCGCGGATGAATCCCGCTGGTCATCCGAAGGAGTGAAGTGGATAACTCTCGATCTCGGTAGCGTAAAAAATGTGGAAGGAGTGGATATCGCTTGGTACAAGGGTGACCAGCGTATCAGCTATTTCTATATTGAAACCTCCACTGACAACAGCAACTGGACCACTGTGTTGAGCGGCGGTCAGTCCAGTGGTACCAGCGCCGACATGGAGCACTATGATGTTTCCAATATCGAAGCCCGCTATGTGCGCCTCACTGGCACCGGCAACAGCGCCAATAGCTGGAACAGCATCCTCGAGTTCGATGTTATCGGTTGCGGCGATGGCTCAGATGGAGGTTCCAGCTCCGGCGGCGGTTCCAGTTCTGGCGGCGGTTCCAGTTCTGGCGGCAGCTCAGGCGGAAGCTCTAGTGGTAGCGGAAACCTCGACCCGACTCTGCCGCCGTCCGGCAACTTCGAGCTGGTGGATTGGTACTTGAGCATTCCCACCGATAACGATGGCAACGGTAAAGCCGACTCCATCAAGGAAAACGAGTTGAGCGGCGGATACGAGAACAGCAGTTATTTCTACACTGCAAGTGACGGCGGCATGGTATTCCGTTGCCCCATCGCTGGCTATAAGACCTCCACCAACACCTCTTACACCCGTACCGAACTACGGGAAATGCTGCGCCGGGGCGATACCAGTATCGATACCCAGGGCGTCAACAAAAACAACTGGGTATTTGGTAGTGCACCTTCATCCGCCCGTAACGCAGCCGGTGGCGTGGATGGTGTTTTGCGCGCGACGCTAGCAGTCAACCACGTTACCACCACAGGTGACAGCAGTCAGGTCGGTCGCGTTATCATCGGGCAGATACACGCTAATGATGACGAACCGCTGCGCCTCTACTACCGCAAGTTGCCGGGTAACTCTAAGGGCTCGATCTATTTTGCCCATGAGCCTGAAGGTGGCAGCGATCAGTGGTATGAAATGATCGGCAGCCGCTCCAGCAGTGCCTCGGATCCCGCTGATGGTATCGCGTTGAACGAAGTGTTCAGTTATGAAATTAAAGTGGTAGGTAATACGCTCACCGTCACCATTTCTCGCGATGGCAAAGACGATGTCGTTAAGAGTGTCGACATGAGTGATAGCGGCTACGATAGCTCGGATCAATACCAATACTTCAAGGCCGGTGTGTATAACCAAAATAATACAGGCGATGACGATGACTATGTCCAGGCGACATTTTACGCTCTGGAAAATAGTCACGACGGCTATCCCTACTGATTTAACTAGGGCAACCTTAACTTAGCGATCGCATCGCGGCCTGCGCTGTTACAAGGAATTAATTTAATATTTGTAACAGCGTGGGCCATTTTTGGGCATCGAGCCTTCTCAAAGATGACGGACAACCGTATCGGATTCATAAAATAAGCAAATTGTTGCTTTATCAGTCATCCACACTTTCTTCTGCAGATACAAATACTTCTCCATACGGCTGCTTTCTCCTACTGGACTACTTTGTCATTAGAGCTTTGGCTATCTATATGTATGGACCATAGAGCAAGGAAATCCCTGCTTTTACCTCCCTGTCATATGGGGGATACGCTCTCTATCAATGGAACCTCTGGTTAATCCACTTCCTTACTGGTTAAATTCTCTGACTTCGGATGAGAATCCTACCCCTTCAGTTACGCGTCAGAAAACCCACTGCACTTCCTCTGTGAATTATTCAATGACCGCCTGCATTCATGCTTCTGCCTGAAGGATGCATTGCTTTAAATTGGGGCATCGATTCTTCGGAAATGGGAATGAAACACAAAAAACCGGACAAATTATTACATCTCTATGCCGATTAGCCCTCTGCGTCTAACACATACTGGCAGACCGAATTCGTTACATCTTTTTCTGAAAAATTTGAGCAACTTAAAGCACGAAAAACCGTGAATTATCGGTCATATAAGGCATCAAAATTTCACTTTAAATCAGCTACAAAACAGGAAAATTGGAATTATTTAAAAATGTGAAAATTGTGAAAAATTTTTCTCTATGAGCGAGAAGAGATAGAGAAATGGTTGGCAAAACAGAAATTAGACTCTATCAAAGGCGCACAGAATCAGATATAGATAAGAAACATTCTAGTTGTCATGAGCCAACAAAAATATGCGGTCCAAACCATATCTTGCTTCATTTTTACCGACTGATAATTAACTCGTATTTTTTTCAGGAAAAATGAATATCAGTTGAATTTTACCTGCAATGAATGCTTTTTTTTGGGGCGCGGCAATATCATACAGCGTTGCTTTGCTGCCTACTAATGCATTGATAAGCGCACAGTCCGGATAAGCGTGATCACAAATGAGCAGAATCCTCCAATCATTTTTCAAATGATTGGAACCTTTACCTATTGGTAAATATAAATCCTATTACGGGAATATAAGCGTGGAAAAGTTAATCAAGTTTTATTTGTCGTTCAATCGATATTTTCAGCATCAGACATAGTAATTCACAAGTACTTTAACTGAAAACAGAGGAATCTCTGCTTAATTCATCTCCTGGCATCAAACGGAATTCAAGATCTGGTTATGGGATAGATCTTTCGAAATCATCCGATTAAGGGGAGCATCCGGAGGATGCTACTAGGACCTGTTGTGCGTTTTCGAAAAATCTATCCTATTTCCTGAGTGCTTTCAGCACTCTTTAGAGTTAATCGGAGACTCCCTCGATGATTTTCCCCCAACAACAATGTGTCTGAACGACAACGTCGAATAGTTAATGGGTGTTCAAATATATTTTCCTATTGATATATGCCTAACACTTTCACAAAAACTGCTTTCCAAAATCCGCGTGCATCAATTTTGTGCGCGATTATTAACTGTACAGAAAAAGCAATAGATTACCTAGATTTTGGCTGATATTTATCGGTATCAGAAATTTCGATAATTATCTCAGCCATCGTTATTGGGTTGTTGCTGTTCTTCTAGTGGTGATAGAAGTTTTGCAACCCAAATAATCTGTCACGATGCGGTATCTGTGACAGAAAATCTCAACCATAAAATAGAGAAGAGGGTTTGATGAAAAACTCAAAATATACACCAGCAACGACGATAAGCTGTGCAGCTTTGTTTAGCTTATGCATGGCCCATGCCCATGCATCTATCCAAAATTCCAGCTTCGAAAACGGCTGGGATAGCTGGACTTCTAGCGGGTCTTCCGCTATTTCCGATATAGCCTATAGTGGCAGTAAATCGGCAAAAATTAATGGCAGCAACGGTTACTTCGAGCAAGAAGTAACTGTAGACGCTAACTCTAACTATCGCCTCACTGTTTATGTGTTTGGCGAAGGCTCTGTCGGAGTTGAGTCAAACGGAAATGTATACAGCAAGGAAGTTTCCAACTCAGACTGGGAGCTTGTAACTGTAGAGTTCAACACCGGCAGCTCTCAGACAATTACCGTTTTCGGTGCCTATACTGATGGTGATGTCCGATTTGACGACTTTGCGCTAGAGAAAATATCCAGCTCTAGCACTTCTATTGAAAATGCCGGTTTTGAAAACGATTGGGATAACTGGTCTTCAAGCGGTGCATCGGCTATTTCAGATATCTCTTACAAAGGCAGCAAATCGGCTAAAGTCAATGGCAGTAACGGACGCTTTGAGCAAAACGTTGCTGTTCAGCCCTACACTGACTATAAGTTAACTGCTTACATCCTTGGCGATGGAATCCTTGGCGTTGAGGCGAATGGAAGCACCTACGAAAAAAGTGTCTCCAACTCCAACTGGGAAGCTGAAACTGTTCAGTTCAATAGCGGCAGTGCTCAAACCATAACCATCTTCGGCGAATACGACGGAAGCGATGGACGGTTTGACGAGTTTTCCTTAGAGGAAGTCTCTAGTTCCGGTAGTTGTGCTTCTACTTCCAGTCTCACCATTGTAGACGCATACGACGACGACACGAACGACGGACATGACCCAGAAAATGTGTTGGATGGCAGTTTGGCCGATGAGTCCCGTTGGTCTTCTCAAGGAGTCAAGTGGATTACTCTTGATCTCGGTACTGAAAAGACCGTGGAAGGCGTTGATATTGCTTGGTACAACGGCGACCAGCGCAAAAATTATTTCTATATAGAAACTTCCATAGACAACATCAATTGGACCACGGTACTGAACGGCGGTCAGTCGTCTGGTACCAGTTCCGATATGGAATTCTATGATGTTGCCGATACTACTGCGCGTTACGTCCGCCTTACTGGAAGTGGCAATAGCTATGACAGCTGGAACAGCATACTCGAGTTTGACGTAATTGGGTGTGGAGATGGTTCAGAAGAAAGCTCCAGTTCCAGTTCCAGTTCCAGTTCCAGTTCCAGTTCCAGTTCCAGATCCAGCTCCAGCTCCAGCTCCAGCTCTAGCTCTGGCGGTGGCTCTAGCTCCAGTTCAAGCTCGAGCAGTGGTGGCTTCTCAAACCTAGACCCGTCTCTGCCGCCTGGCAGTAATTTTGAGCTGGAAGACTGGTATCTGAGTATTCCCACCGATGACGACGGTAACGGGAAAGCGGACTCCATTAAAGAAGGGGCATTGAGCGGAGGCTACGAAAATAGTAGCTACTTCTACACCGCAAGTGATGGCGGTATGGTATTCCGCTGCCCGATCGATGGTTACAAAACCTCAAGCGGTACCTCCTATACACGGACTGAATTGCGGGAAATGCTGCGCCGTGGAGATACCAGTATTGATACTCAAGGTGTCAATAAAAACAACTGGGTATTTGGTAGTGCACCTGCCGAAGCGCGGGAAGCTGCAGGTGGTGTAGATGGCGTATTGCGGGCAACACTCGCAGTCAACCATGTCACCACCACCGGCGAAAGCAGCCAGGTAGGGCGCGTTATCATCGGTCAGATTCACGCCAATGATGACGAACCGCTGCGAATCTACTATCGCAAACTGCCCGACAATACCAAAGGCTCAATCTACATTGCTCACGAACCCAATGGTGGTAGTGATCAATGGTATGAAATGATCGGAAGCCGTTCCGACGACGCTTCTGATCCAGCCGATGGTATCGCGTTGAATGAAATATTCAGCTACGAAGTTAAAGTTGTCGGCAATACACTCACTGTCACCATCTCCCGCGATGGCAAGGAAGATGTCGTTCAGGAAGTTGATATGAGTGATAGTGGCTATGATACTGAAGACCAGTATCAGTACTTCAAAGCCGGTGTTTACAACCAAAACAACACCGGTGATGACGATGACTATGTCCAGGCGACATTCTACTCGCTGGAAAACAGTCACGATGGTTACGACTACTGAGGTAAATTGTAACCCCCAATAACTCTTTTTGAGTTCTAGGCCTGCTCTTGCATCCGCCATTGACTATTTTGGTTTTGCTGAGCAGGCCTTTTTTACGCAGTAGCTGATGATCTGTACTAGAAATCGTTTTTACCGCTTATACAACTCCCCAAAAAAATCCCCGCTATACCAGTGCGGTTTTTCATCCGCATCCGCTACTTCCCGTGCAATAGCGTAGTTCACTTCAGTAAATTGCTTGGCGGCGGTATAGCTGATTTGTTCGTCGGCCTCATCGCTTGCGCGGTGGTAACGCTCCTTTAGAAAGGTGGTTTGCATTTGTGTACCGTCAACCTCCGGGTCCCGCGCTTCGCGGCCGCTGATCAGATAGATTGCCGGTATACCCTGGCGTACGAAGTTATAGTGGTCGCTACGGACGAAGATCACTTGTTCCGGCATTGGGTCCGGGCTTAGTTTCAGGCCGGCGTTTTCTGCGGCGCGCGCAGCAGTCCTGCCGAGAGTGGAGTGCTCGGCGCCGAAGGCGATGATGTCCTTGAAGGGGTACAACAACATCGGCATATCCAAATTGAGGTTTGCCACAATCGCATGGGTCGGCACTGGCGGGTGATGGGCAAAGTAATCGGAGCCCAACAGGCCTTTTTCCTCACCGGTCACCGCAACAAATAGTAGTGAGCGGCGCGGCGCGCGGCCGGACTCGGCAAACAAGCGCGCGGTTTCCAGCATGACAGCAATACCGGCGGCATTATCTTGGGCACCGTTGTGGATAGCACCATTTTTGTCCACACCGATATGATCCAGGTGCGCGGAAAAGACCACGTATTCGTTTTTAAGCTGCGGATCGGAGCCAGGCAGCAGTGCAACCACGTTGGGGCTGTCAATCATTGCATGAGTCGATCCACTGGTCATTTTTGCCCGGTAAGGTAGCGGGAACCCCCGGGGTACCAAGCCATTTTCCATTTCGGTAAAAATAGCATCGAGACTGCGCTCGGCACCTACGAAAAGCTGACGTGCGGGGCCTATATCCATCAACACGCCGGGATGCACTCCGGGAAGGCTATTGCCGGGTACACCTTTGTCGCCCAGCCAGTCGAGGTTGTCGTCGTCCAGGTGCTCGAGCGAGCGCTTGAAAGACCAGCGCTGTTCGCGTTGAGGCGTGTTCAGAGTGATATAACCCACGGCGCCGTGACGGGCAGCCGTCTCACGCTTGGTGCGCGAAGATGCATAGTGGGCGCCGACTTCGTTCGGCAGCTTTTGCGGTCGCCCCGAGAGCAGAACCACAATCTTGCCTTCCACATCCAGATCTTTGTAGTCATCAATACCATACTCGGGCGCTTGTATACCGAATCCCACAAACACCAGGCCGGCAGCGGTCGCTGTGCTCTCGCTGTGAGTAGGCGGCGAAGCCACAAAGTCCTCTCCAAAGTGGAAAGTGATATCGCCGTCGCGCCCCTGTAGTACCAAGGTGGGTACATGTCCGCCCCAACTCGCCTTGACCAACGGCACTTGTTGCAGGTAGCCCTGCTCGCCGGCGGGTTGCAACCCCATGCGCTCGAATTCCCGGGCCACGTAGTCAGCGGCCTCGCGGTATCCGCGGGAGCCGGTGTCCCGGCCAGCGAGGGCGTCCGAGGCCAGATACTCTACGTGCACACGGATATTTTCGCTGTCAGCACTTGGAATCGGCGCGGGGGAGTTGGTAGTACAGGCCACCAGCGCGCCCACGATCAAGGTGGTGAACAAGAAAGGAAATCGCATTGGTAAATCTTTTCCGGCTTGCTGAATCGACCGGCTAGCTTACCATGACCACCACAGCTCAGGCGGCGCGCCCTATACCCGGATATGCCTTCAGTACGGCGGCAGATACCATTTCATGGGCATAATCCGGCAGAAATTCACCGTGGGCGCCCATAAAGTGCAGGAAGTCTAATTTCAATAGACGGCGAAAATCGTCCTCCAGCCAATGCAAGGGATCGCAACCCGGTGGGGTCATACAGGAACGCCAGCCAGGTGCCACCTGCATTCCACGGCGCATACTGCCAAAACGCAGCAGGTTTCTGCCCCACCAGTTACACCCGCGCCAGGTCCGCCAATATTGCAATGCGTCGCAGCACAGCAATAGCCCCCCGTTGTGAGGTACCCAGAGAACCGCTTCCGGGTAGCGGCTGTGAGAAAACTCCAGGAAACAGCCGCCGGGGACAGGACAGTCACCGCCCTCGCGCAGGAGCCGGTCCGGTGCTGGAGGATAAAAGTCGGAGTGTGCCTGGCACCAGAAAGTGAGATTGAAGTGGTCGCGGTAGTAGAGATCATCGCATCCGTGGTAATAGCCTAAGCGTACAGCGTGGCGGATGCACCCCAGTTCTTGCAGCTTTTCCTCCTGTTGTGGCCGCAGGCGCACCGGATTCACCAATGTCAGGTCATCCCCACAGCGTACAATTGCCATATTTCGGTTGATCACAACCGCCGGGGCAAGTTTTATGGTTCCCGGAACACAGAAGAAATCCGGTAACAAGCGGCGGATTTCGCCGTGAGGCTGGGAAGGAGGATAGTCGATCCGCATCGCACTGCGGCTCCCCGGCTCAACTGTACTGTGCGCGGCTGCTTATCCCTCGCAGAAGGCGCAACGCTTCTTCGGCTTCTTCTTCGGGTACAAACACATGGTCGTGACGCAGCGCGGCGACGACATTAGCGCTGATTCCCCAGCTGGCCAGTTCGGCGGTAACCGCAGCGGTGAGGCCGACGGCTTCGAGGCTTGAATACACCTGTAGAGTGATCTGGCGGAAGCCTCCACTCGACGCCAGTCCCTCACGCTCAGCCAGGGTCCGCGGCAGTATCGCCGAGAGCCCCTCACGCTCCCGGAATACACACAGGCAATCATCGATGAGATCCAGCAGTCGCGCTTCCGGCAGAGAACAGAAAACGTACACATCGCCCTGTAATTGGGGGTCTAGGTTCCGCAGCAATTTTTCCAGGCATGCTTCAACTTTCATATAGCGTTTTTCCACCGCCGCTTTGGTTTCATCGACTTTTTACCCGCTTACTTTTTGCACGCTGTGCAGCCTTGCGAAGAGTTTTATCGGCATCCCCTTCCGGTTGCGACCGCTGTTCGCCCGGTGCTCCCTGATCAGCGCCCCGCTGAATCTCCCGCTCCCAGCGGTCCAACGCCAAATCGATGTCTCTTTCCAATTTCAGGCTGGGAAATTTCGGACAGGATACGCCGCGGGTTGGGTCCTGCCAGGAAGATAAGGCAGCGACGAAAACCACCTGGGATTTGTGCAAACGGTTTTTGCCGATGCTGGCTTCGGTCCAAGTGGTCTGCCATGTGAATTTATCCTTCACCGCATAGTCACTCTCGTAGGACTTGAGGGTGAGGAAGTAGGGATATATTTTGCCGCCACGACACACGATACGCCGCTCAGTCTTGATATGGGCCATCTGCGTGAAGGGATCGAAATACCAGCGGATATCGTAACCGTAGGCGAAACGCATCTCGCCACCGTGTTCCAGAAATGCGTAGGAGCGGCCAGTGCCATCCGCCTTCAGGCTCCAAACATGCCGCGCCTCACCATCGCGGGATATCAACCACGCCCCCACCCACTGCTTGGCATCCAGATGGGAGTCCGTTTTCCAGCTAGTCCCTGTAGTCGCACCTGCGTGATTGGCAGCCTGAAAGGCCCCCGTCGAACCGCTCGCCGTGGCAAAAATGACAACGGCGAATGCAAACCGCCAAAAATTGGATAAAACACTCCGCCGCTGGCCCCTGCCCGGGCCAGTGCCGAAACCGCCTATCAGTTTTGCGCTCTGGTACATCGGCTCGTGTCATCCGGCCAAGTCCGGACACTTACCACCCGCTCTGGGCGTATGCCAACTGCCGAGGCGGCGCTGAAAACTCAACAGTCCGCCGCCGTCTTGCAGCCAATGGCGACCGTCCACAATCGAGAAATCTAAGGTGACGGGGCTCCAGCCGGTAAATGCCACCGCCACCACACCGCCGCGACAGCGCAACGACGCGCCGGTACGCACGCGCACCCGATCACCCTGCAATTTCCAGTTAATGGCAAAACCGTGAGACAGGCGCCCGCCGTTGTGAAACCCATAGGCGAATCCTGTGCCGTCGGCGTGTAGCTGCCATACCAGTTGTTCATCATTTTCACCCACGACCAGCCAATTCCCGGCCCATTTGCGCTGCGCCGACTCTTCCGCAATGGCCAGGGGCAGCACTAGAAACAGCAGGAGAATCAAGACATAGACCTGTAAGAATGCGAGGAAGAGGCGGTGAGACGAGGGGTGACGCAAAAACTTCATGCGCGACTCTCTGTATAGGATTACTGCGACTGGCGGCCGCAGCCGCCGGTGTTCCTCTCCGCGATGCAGCGGTCGCTACAGCGGTATGAAAAATGGCCCAGGCGCTATTTTTCACGTCCTTTGTTTTTATAGGCTAGACGTAGAATCCAACTTTTGGCAGTAGAAGCCTCAAAAATATTTCTTCGTGCGCCAGAACGGGGGGGAAGTGTGAAAATTATGGGGATAAAGGCAGGTATGGGAACCGCTGACGAATCTGGCGGTGATTCCAATGGCAGTTATTCAGCCCGGGCGCTAGACAAAATTTTATCCCCGCGCCAGACACGGTATTTCAATTGCAGCCCGGGAGGCAGGTAAACGACCAGCGGAAGATGGCTGTTATAGGGCAACATCAGCCCTTCGCCGCGCACAGGCACGAAGCGCCGCGACCTAGAGCCCGCTGGACAAGTCTTGTGACCGGCCGGACCAGGCTCCGGCTCTGCCAGTACATAATAGGGATAACCCAACCCTTCCAACGTCTCGCGCCGAATCGCGGCGCGATAACTGCGCAGGTTGCAGTCCACCACCTCACTCTTGCCCGGTACCAGCTCCACCATAAAGCGGCTTTCATCCGCCGCTCTGGGCAGGCGGATCACCAGGCGCACCTTTCCGTCCACGGTGGCGGGGAAGGCATCAAGATCAGAAGCCCCGGCGGTACCGGTGAAACAGCTGAGGCATAGAATGGCGGCACGGCGCAGCGACATGAGGAGCCCTGTTGGTGATTGACGGGCATTGCACCACTTAGTGTAGCCCTAACTTATCGCCAGGTGCGATCTGATCCGCGCACAAGGGATGTGCGGCCTGTCGGTGCGCACAAAAAACCCCGCACTGGGCGGGGTTTCGTTAGCATTGCCATCAGCTGCGCTCGGCACGCTCTTTGGCAATTAGGTAATCGGCCACCTGCAGCATTAGTTCCTGGCCATTGCTCTTGCCTTTAAAGCCAGGCAGGGAGGTGCTGATACGGTATTTGCCCGCCACAACCACTTCCGGGGTGCCGGACAACTGATAGGCGCGCTGGTTGGCCATGCCCTGTTTGACCCTGCTGTTGATGGTGAAGGAGTTCATCAGCTTGGCGGCCTTGGCACCATCGGCGCCATGGGCATTAAACAGTTCCTCGATGGCCTTCAAATCCGGATTCCAATTGCGGCCTTCCTTCACAGCAAACATTTTGCGCTGGTTGTTGATGGCGTTGAAGATGGGGGCATGCAGTCGATCCAGCACCCCCATGGTATCGGCCACATAGTACATGCGGGCGTGCACCTCCATGAGCGGCTGCCAGATGGCGGGAATCTTCAGCAGCGCCACGTCTTCCGGCATTTTTTCTTTCCAGCGGTTCAGGGTCGGCTCGAAGTGGTAGCAATGGCCACAGCCGTACCAGAACATTTCAGTCACCTCGATCCTGCTGTCGTCCTTCTGCGGTACCGCCTGCGGCAGTACTTGGTAGTGCTGGCCGGCCTTGAACTGGCCGTCTTCCTGTGCACAGGCAACGAGGCTGAACAGCAGAGTGAAGACCAGGGCAAACAGCCTGGACAGGGGGGCGACAACGACATTCATAGTCTTCTCCAACGTTATTCTCTCGGGACCAGGGGGCTACGTAATAGACAGCGCAGATTATTGAAGTTCCGGCAGGTGGAAGCAAGGAACCCGGTCAACATGTGCACCCATTCCCAGGGCCTCGTCACCGGCAATGGGCCCCTTACAAGCGCTACGGAGGCTTTACAAAAAAGGCCGGTCTAAGACCGGCCTTTTTTGTGATATTCGCGACAGACAGCCTGGCGATCAGTCCGTCAGACCCGCCACATAGTTGGCGAGTGCTGTGATCTCGGCATCGGACAGCTGCTTCGCCACACTGCGCATCACGCGGGTGTCACCATCATTGGTGCGGGTGCCCGCACGGAAGGCTTTGAGCTGGGTTTCCACATACTCGGCGTACTGTCCGGACAGGCGCGGGTAGCCAGCGGGCGCATTGCCTTTGCCGGTCGGAGAATGGCACCCCATACAGGCGGGTACCCCGGTTTCCGGATTGCCCGCGCGGAACAGCTCCCGGCCGAGCATCAGGCCATCGACACTCTCACCGTTGTTCAAAGTCACGGAAATCGCCTTGGAACCAGACAGCTGCACCGGCTGGGAAGCGAAATAGGCCGCCAGATCCTGCAGGTCCTGTTCGTTGAAGTTATCCAGCTGACCGATCATCTGCGGCACTTGGCGTGCACCACTTTTGATATCCATCAGCTGTTTGGCCAGATACTTTTCTCCCAAACCCGCGATTTTCGGAAAGGCGGGCGCCAGACTGTTGCCGTCGGCACCGTGGCAAGCGGCGCAGGCAGTGGCCTTCGCCTTACCGGCGGCAGGATCTCCGGCCGCCATCACAACTGGCGCGGCCAGGCCGAAGGTGAGGCCCAGGGCCAGAGCTGTATTCTTTATGATGCTGTTCATACGTCGTCCCATTGCGCGCTGAATGACTGGTTCGCTCCACCCGGGCGGAGACTGACTCGCGTCGCCCCCATAGTTCTGCGACGCAAAAACGGCGGCATTATATACTTGTGCGCCAATTGAGTGTACTGAGTCAACAAATCGCCAATGTCCGAATCCAGCATCGAAAAACTAAACTTCCGCGCCGTTCAGTTCCTTACCAGCGCACCCACCCTCGCGGAATGTCCGGAGGACAGCGGCGCCGAGGTCGCCTTCGCGGGCCGTTCCAACGCCGGTAAATCCAGTGCCATCAACGCATTGACCGGCAACAGTAAGCTGGCGCGCACTTCCAAAACCCCGGGACGCACGCAACTGATCAACTTCTTCCGCGTCGGTGACACCCAGCGCCTGGTCGACCTGCCCGGCTACGGTTACGCCAAAGTGGCGCGCGCGATGAAGGACGAGTGGCAGCGGCACCTGGCCTTCTATCTCGAACAGCGCCACTGTCTGCGCGGCCTGGTGCTACTGATGGATATCCGCCAGCCGCTGAAAGAATTCGATATTCATATGCTCACCTGGGCAGTTCAGTCGGGTCTGCCCGTGCACATATTGCTGACGAAAGCGGACAAGCTTAAAAGGGGCCCCGCCAACAACACCCTCTTCGCAGTCGAAAAGGCACTGAAGGCACAGGGATTGGACAATGGAGTGACGGTGCAGACCTTCTCATCCACCAAGAAAACCGGGCTGGACAAATTGGAACTCAAACTGAGTGAGTGGTTGGCGGTAGGCCCGTAAATGGAGGCCACCGAATCGTGCGGCACACCTAAAGCGGCCTCGGCCGCTTTGATCCCGTGCGGGGAACCTCCACGTAACGGCGGGCCCTGCGTTCCAAAGCTATCCGCGCGTAGTCCTAGAGAGTTTGGCCGTCGCGCACATCCGCGAGTAGTGACTGCAACAACACCCTTCGCAACTGCCGCCGCGCCCGCGGCGTGAGGCAGCGCAGATCCTCCACTTTCAGACGCCGCTCGGCCAGCAACGAAGTCAGTGTATCCTCGCGAATCTCAATCTCGAGAAATTGTGATGAACTGGCAGCGGCCACGCCTGACAGCACTGCTTCAGTGCAAACTGACAATGCCGCCGAGCTGGCGCTGCCACTGCTGGCGTGCCGGCGGATTGGGTTCGCGGGTGTAGAGGGTGCGGATGCAATCGGCGGTAATACGGTAGTTGTCTCCATCCTTTAACTCCCGCGCCAGCCTGGAACTGGCCCCTACTAAGATGTAATTGCCGTGATTCTGCTGGCCCCGATGATGGTAGGCGTCCATCAGCAACCGCGCACTTTCGGCAAACCTCTGCGCCGCGATGGCGTAGGCAGGACGGCGGACGCTGAGCAGGAAATCCGCCAGTTCATAGGCACAACCGAGAAAGGGAATGGCCTCGCCTTGGTTGCCGTCTTCACACAGGCTGGCCCCCCGCTCAATCCAGTCCATCCAGGCCTGCTCGGCGCGGAGCGGATCGGCTGTCAGCCATTGGTGATGATTTGCACAGAGATAACGGTGATTCACGCTGAACTCCTCGATTCGAACTACAAATCATGCTAATACGAATCGTTCTCATTTGCAAAGAAAGCCAGCGTTTTTTCCGCCAAAATCTGAGCATAAAAAAGGCCGGCAGAAGGGGCCTGCCGGCCAGGGGGTCGGTGCCCTTGGGGATGGGCACCTAACCAGACGTACCCAGGGGGACGGGCACGCCTGTGGGTTCTCAAAAGAAGCAGCATTCCTACTGATACTGAAGGATAGGATCGCAGCGCCTGCTTCCCCAGGTTGTGCATTGCCGGGGTGACGGCACTTGGCGGATTCTAAATCAGCAATTGGCGCGTTTCCGGAAATGGTTTCCATTTATGCCGGCCGGACAAAAAAAACCCCGATGTTTGGGGAGGTATCGGGGTGGGGTCAAGCGAATTGTCGGGAAGGGTTAAGGAGCAACAATGATTTGTCTGTTTAGAGCCGGCCCAGCGGTCTCGGTTCCGCGCCCCTGAGTAAAGATTCGTTAATCCGGCAAAGGGACGTCTGGAGCAGATACGACACTCGCATTTCCGTACTAAGGAGCCTCTGATTAATTCATTTCCTGGTGGCAGAGGTTCCCTAATTCACCGCCCTATTCCCCTTCCCGCTCAATGTCGCAGCAGTGCCTCGGTGCCGGCTCCCCCGGTCCGGTGAGCACCGAGCCGCTGATGGGATTGGGGCGGAAGCTGGTACAGCCCTTGAGGCCCAATTCGTGCGCCTCGCGGTACAGGGATTCAAATTTCTCGAACGGGCAGCCCACGGGCACGTTGACCGTTTTCGAAATCGCGTTATCCACATAAGGTTGCAGCGCCGCCTCCATAGCGAGGTGGGCCCAGGGTGACAGCTGGCGGGCAGATACAAAATACGCCGGCAGCGCATCCGGGTCACCGCCCCGCTCGCACCAGAGCCGGTAGGCCGGGTCGACAATGTCGAAGTGGCGATACCTACCGTCCGCTGTCAGCACCCGGCGCCGGTGGCGAAACTCAAACACCGGCTCCACTCCGCTGGAGACACCTCCAGCCAGCAGACTGATTGTGCCGGTAGGCGCTAAGGCGATCAGATGGCTGTTGCGGATACCGTGCTTCGCTATTTCCCGGCGCAGGGCATCGGGAAGCGCGCGGATGTCCGCAGCGTTCAGATAGGCCTCTCGGTCGTAGAAAGGAAAGCTGCCCCGCTCCCGCGCCAGGGCAATGGACGTTTTATAGGCGCTGTCACGCAGCGTCCGCAGGATGCGCGCGGCCAGATCCCTCGCGCTGCCGCTGTCGTAGTGTAGCCCCAGGGCGATCAGCGCGTCCGCGAGCCCGGTTACGCCCATGCCGATTCTACGACTACCCTTAGCCTGATCTTCCTGAGCCGGCAGCGGATAGCGGGACAGATCGATTACATTATCGAGCATGCGCACCCCCAGGGCCGCGCATTCCGCGATGCCTTCCCAGTCCAGGCGAGCGTGTTCGCCAAAGGGATCGCGGACAAAGCGCATCAGATTTACCGAGCCCAGATTGCAGGCGCCGTAGGGTGGCAGCGGTATTTCGCCACAGGGGTTGGTGGCACTGATCTGTTCCCGGTAATAGAGGTTGTTGTGACGGTTGATCTGATCGACGAACAGCACCCCCGGCTCGGCACAATCGTAAGCGGCACGCATAATATCCCGCCACAGATCCCGCGCGCGCACGCGCTTCAGTACCCGGCAGGGCAATGGGTCCGCTTCCCCGCTCCAACGGCGCTCTATCAGCTCCGCGCCCCGCCCTTCCAACTGCCGCTCCGGGAAGACCAGCGGCCACTCCTCATCTTCCTCCACCGCCTGCATAAAATCGTCGCTGACCAAAACCGACAAGTTGAAATGGCGCAGTTCGCGGGGATCCCGCTTGGCCTCGATAAAGCGCTCTATATCCGGATGGTCGCAGCGCAAGGTGGCCATCATGGCGCCGCGACGGCTGCCGGTGGACAGCAGCGTTGCGCACATAGCGTCCCAGATGCGCATAAAGGAAACCGGACCTGAGGCGATGTTGCCCGTGCGGTGCGCGATGCTCCCCGCCGGGCGCAGCGTCGAAAAATCGACGCCGATACCGCCGCCCTGTTGCATGGTCAACGCCGCTTCCTTCAGGCGTTCAAAGATCACCTCCATCGAATCCTCAACGATACCCATCACGAAACAATTAAAGAGGGTCACCTGATGGGCAGTGCCGGCGCCCGCAAAAATGCGCCCACCCGGCAGAAAGCGAAAATCCGCGAGGTTCTGGTAGAAACGCTGAGCCCAAAGCTCGGACTGCGCCGGCTCCACCGATGCCAGCGCATTGGCGAGGCGGCGCCAACTGTCTTCAATGGAGGCGTCATAGAGCAAATCGCCATCCCTGTGGCGGTACTTTGTATCCCAGATAAACTCCGAGATCTCCGCCTCAAAGTGGGCCATGTCCCTCTCCTCCGCACCCAGTAGATGGCTGAAAAAAACCACCCGGGGCCGTTCTGAATTGGTTTCGCGACACATATCCACAAACCTCCGAGCGAAATACAAGCGGTGCGTGCCCAGGTGGGTTCCCGCCACGCATCCCCTAGTCCCGACGCCCGCCTTGTCACTCTCTACGGGACACTCAACTGGGCTGCCGGACCGCTGTCGTGCAGGCGGCGTATCCCCTCGGCCAGCAGCCGCGCGCAGTCGATGACCTCCAGCCGGGGCGACGAGGGCTGCGGCAGAGAGTTAGTCACGGCAACAGCTTCCAGTGGTAACTGCGCGAGTTTTCTCAGCGCATCGCCGCAAAACTGACCGTGACTGGCCAATACCCAGATACGCGCGGCACCACCGCCGAGAACCGCATCCACCGCGCGGCAGACGGTGCCGCCTCCTGCGATGAGGTCGTCGACAAGCACCACATCCGCCCCCCACACATCCCCGGCCAGGGTTCCACCTGAGAGCTGGTCGGCGCTGCGGTACTTCTCCACAAAGGCGCGACCGATGTTGCGTGCCAGACGCTCTGCCAACGAGCGGTGGAATCGCTCAGCGCGCTTTATCCCCCCCAGATCCGGCGAGGCCACTACCAGGGGGTTTGCACTGTCTTTCAGCGCCGTGGCGATAAAATCCACGAACAAAGGCTGCGCAAGCAGATGCAGAGTGCGGCAGCGAAAGGCATTCTCAAAAGCAGCCTGGTTATGGGCATCCAGTGTCACTATCCCATCGGTACCCAAAGACTCGAACAGGGTTGCCAGATAACGGTTAGAAAGGGGGTCATGGAGCTTGGTACGGCGGTCTTTGCGCCCGTAGCACAGGTAGGGAATAACCGCAGTCACACGGGCCGCGCCGGCATCCTTCAAGGCGCCGATAAAAAACAGTATACGGATCAGCTTGTCATTCACGCTGCTGCGCTCGTCGCTGTATAGCGATTGCACCAGGTAGGTATCGGCGCCCTCGACATCGTCGAGTGGACGTATTTTGTGCTCTCCATCAATAAACGCCCGCTCCTCGTGGGCGGCCAATGGCTCCCCGAGGGCGGCGGCGACACGGCCGGCAAACTCGGCACCAGCATCGAGGCTGAACAGCTTCAGGCGGTTCATTGCACGCTACCGCCGCAAGAGACCGGCCATGCGGAAGCGGCTGGCGCCTGGCAAATCTTGTCCCCGCACAGCTTTCCATCTGATCACAGGTGATCTCCCACCAAAGCTTCCGCCGCTTTCAACATCGCGATCACCTGCTCGTCTTTAAGTTGAGGGAAGTCGCGGTAATGGGCGCCGATCGACCAAAAAGATTGCGGGGTTTCCAGACATTCAATTCGGTCAACCAGAGAAGTAAACCGCGCCAAAGATGAAGGCGGCGCCACCGGCACCGCTAAGACGAGCTCCGCGGGCTTCTGTGCGCGTGCCGCGCGCACCGCCGCCGCCATGGTGGCGCCAGTGGCGATGCCGTCATCCACCAAAATCACACAGCGGTCTTTGAGTTGTGGCCAAGGCTTATCGCCGCGGTAACGCCGGGCGCGGCGCTCCAGTTCCTTTCGCTCCCCACGCTCCACTGCATCGAGCTCCGCATCGCTGATGCCGCAGCTCGCCACTACCTCTTCGTTCAGCGCACGCGCATCGCTGGTAATGGCGCCCATGGCCAGCTCCTTGTGGCCCGGCACCCCCAGTTTGCGCACCAGCATCAGGTCCAGCGGCGCCCGCAGTGCCCGCACTAGCTCCAACCCCAGGGGCACGCCCCCGCGGGGAAGCGCCAGGATGATCACATCTTCGCGGTCCGCGTAGGAGCGCAAAGCCTGCGCCAAAAGCTGCCCCGCCTCGTTGCGGTCTGCAAAGGGCGTCATCACTGCCTATACCTCGATGACTTCGGCAATAAAACTAGACTAGCAAACAGATCCCCCAACAAAATGCCCATGACCCATCCCAGCGCCAAAATGCCGGACTTGGAGGAAAAAACCCGTTTCCTGCTCTCCCCGGCCAGCTATCCCGAGGGCACCCGCCATGTGCACCTGGTGGAAACCCATATGGCGCGCGTCTTTCTGACCGACCATTTCGCCTATAAGATGAAAAAACCGGTGCGCTCCAGCTACCTGGATTTCAGCACCCTGGACAAGCGCCACACCGTCTGCCGCGAAGAACTACGCCTGAACCGGCGCCTGACCGATGGTGTTTATCTCGACGTCGTGGCCCTGCGCATGGACAGTGATGGCCACTTGTCCCTGGGAGCGCAAAACGACACTGTGGTGGAATGGCTGGTAAAGATGCGCCGTCTGCGCGAAGACACCGCCCTGCCCCATCTGATCGCCACTGCTGCCCCACAGACCCTGGCGCCCCTGCTGCAGCGGCTGTGCGACTTCTACCGCAATGCGAAAGTCATCGCCCTACGCGGGGAACAGTATGTGGCGGGGCTTCGCCACCAGATTGAGAACTGGCGCGATCAGCTGCAGGCACCGCAACTGTCGCTGGACGGGGAGGAAATTGAAGCGACAGCAAAGGCCCTGCTCGCTTTCACCCGGCGCGAGGCCGGACTCCTGGGTGGGCGCGCCAAAGACGGTCTGATTGTCGAGGGACATGGAGACCTGCGCCCGGAACACTGCTTTCTGACCCAGCCACCGCAGATAATCGACTGCCTGGAGTTCAACCGCCCGCTGCGCTGGGTGGACCCGGTGGATGAACTCAGCTATCTGGCACTCGAATGCGAATTACTGGGGAGAAAAGACCTGGGGGAAGCGGCCCTAGAATACTATAGCCAGGCAAGCGGCGACCGGCCCCCCAAAACCCTGTCTCGCTTTTACCGCGGCGCGCGCGCCCTGCTGCGGGCCCATCTGGCCGCCGCGCACCTGCTGGACAGCACAGTGGCGGAACCCCGCCAATGGCGACACAAGACACGGATCTACCTGAGCGCGGCGCAACACTACAGTCGATAGCCCCGCATACAGCCAAAAAAAATGCCCCGGAATTGGGGGATTCCGGGGCAAATATCTGACTTCCTTGGGGGATGATGACGCATTCCAACGATCTTGCCTGTTTAGAGGGCTGACCGCCGGACTGGTTCCCCGAATTGCGTAAAAAAATGTGAATTTTTTCTGACGGCGTTGGTAACTTAATCGGTCAGCGCACCGGCTCCGCGTACAGCTTTTCGTCGTAGGGCAGTATCGTCAGCCCGTCCCGGTCCACATGGGCCGGCCAGTCCAGCGGCGGGCAGTCGGGGGAAACAGCCGCGTCCGGGTAGGCCTCCCGCACCGCATCCACTTCCCGCTGCAGCTCTGGCGACGGGGTGATGCGCAGGCTGTCGATAATATTTTCCACCAGCTCCAGCATCGGCTCCGGGCTGATACGGGCATCTATCTCTTCCTGGGTGCCGGTGGCGTACTGGTGACAGGTAAAACTGATTTTGATCAGCTTGTCCCGCCCCACTGGGAAAAAGACAAAACGGAAGCGCTCACCAGCTTGCACGATACAGTTCATATCAAAGCACAGCACCGGCACAGGCAGCTCGTGCAGTGGCGTCCAGTTAAGCGGCGCCTGGTAATAGGGCTTGCTTCCGTAGACTTCATGCCCCCAGCTGGCGGTGATATAGCTCAGGGCAGCGGTCTCCAGGGCCTTGGGGTGCAGGAAATTGATCTGCGGGTTGGGCTCCGCAAGCCGCAATCCCAGAAGGCTGAAATGCACCTTCCCCTTGCAACCCGTAAACCAGGGACCATAGAAAGCCCATTCGCGCGCGACTATCCCTTCATATAACCAGCTCTGGCTAGGCATTCGTCTATCGTTGTGATTCCTACCTTTCAGCTCGTAGACCTGCGACAGAATTCGCCACTCACTACTGCCGGATACTGGGCGCGGAGCATGGCGGGGCAGGCGCAATGCCAGAGTGCAGTTCATCAGGCGGATGGACACTTCCCTTGCCCAACGAAAAGAGGGCCCCCGGGGGATGCACTGCCCCTTGTGTTCCCGCCACTCGAATGGCGGATACTTAATATAGTTGCGCATCAGTAGCGGCTCTTCTGCACCATCAACCTCCCAAATCTGCCAGCCTCAGCGCACCGGCTCCGCGTACAGCTTCTCGTCGTAGGGCAGTATCGTCAGCCCGTCCCGGTCCACGTGGGCCGGCCAGTCCAGCGGCGGGCAGTCGGGGGAAACAGCCGCGTCCGGGTAAGCCTCCCGCACCGCATCCACTTCCCGCTGCAGCTCTGGCGACGGGGTAACCTGCAGGCTGTCGAGGATATTTTCCACCAGCTCCAGCATCGGCTCAGGGCTGATACGGGCATCTATCTCTTCCTGAGTGCCGGTGGCGTACTGGTTACAGACAAAGCTGATCTTGATCAACTTATCACGCCCCACCGGGAAAAAGACAAAGCGTTCAAGTTCTCCCGCTTGTATCACGCGCCGCATATCAAAACGTACTGTTGGCAGGGGCAGATACTCCAGGGGCGTCCAGTTAAGCGGCGCCTGGTAGTAGGGCTTATTTCCACATGTATGGTGTCCCCAGCCAGCGGTGACATGGCCTAGGGCGCCAGTTTCCAGCGCCCGGGGATGGAGAAAGTTGATCTGCGGGTTGGGCTGCGACAGGCGCAGTCCAACCAGACTGAAATGCACATTGCCCATGCAGCCGGTAAACCAGGGGCCGTAGAAAGCCCAGGCGCGCGCAATAATGCCCTCGTAGAGCCAGCTTTGACTGGGCATCACGTTATCATTGTGGTTCCGCCCCTCCAGATCGTAGACCCGCGGCAGGAGCCTCCACTCGCCGCTGTCGGCCCCGGGCGGCGGCGCGTGGCGCGGCAGGCGCAGGGCCAGAGTACAGTTCGTCAAGCGAATGGTCACTTCCCTTGCCCAACGAAAAGAGGGCCCCCGGGGGATGCACAGCCCCTTGTGCTCCCGCCACTCGAATGGCGGGTATTTAATATAGTTGCGCATTAGAATTTACTCTTTATCCGGTCGTATTTATCCGGCAGCCAGGCCTCCGTCATGGTTTTGCCCAGCTTGCCGATTGTCGCGGCACCGCCCACCGCTGCGCCCAAGGCTGTAAGAAAAGCCGCTGCCGCCGCTGGCGCCGGAGCACTGGCGGATAGGCCCGCTACTGCCGCCAAGGAGCCCATAAAAGCACCAGCACCCTGCAGGCTTTTACCATGCTCGACCATGTCCGTTATAGCCTGAAGCCATTTGTAGTTTTTTTCATTTTCATTTCTCCAGCGGTTGATGATCAGCTCTAGCTGGTCCCGGTTGCCGATATAATCCAGCATATGAGTTTTGGAGAATTTGCGGTCCAATTTCAGACCCACCGCATGGGCGGCCTTAACAGCCTCATTTGGAGAGGTTCTGGGCCGCACCAGAAAGGCGGTATGGTTTTCCAGCCGCACACCGCGATCGGCAAGAATTTTTAACGCCTGGGTCAGTACAGCGGAGCCGCCAAATTCGGCAATCCAGCCCACACCTTTTATTTTGCGCGCGTCATACATGGTTTTAGCCAACAGTAGCGCGGACTCATGCAGCGTGGCATTATCCAAGGGGCGCACTGCATCACGATAATTGATCCGTCCACCGATACGCTTCTTACCCGGGGTATAGTGCATATCGAAGCCATTTTTTTCGACCCTAAAGCCGCCGCCAGAAAAGGGCGCTTCGGCGACTCGTGAAGCGGATCGGCTTGCTGCTATGTCAGGGTTTTTATAACCACTATCACTAATCGCCACCAACCGATCTTCCCTCTCTTTGATTTTGCCTTTTTTCTTCCACCTTGCGAGCCAACGCTTATCAAGCTTACTTACCTCATAAAGCCCCGGCTTCTCAGCCTTCTCCATTAGCTCCGAATAATTCAGATCCGCCTGCATATACAAAACGCGGTAACTGCCATCGGGGCGTTTTTCCGCAGTGACACGACAGCCGGGCAGAATCACTACAAACTCTTCCGTGCCGTCTCTGTGTACAGCATCCGGTTTGACGAAAATATTGTTCTGATGCAACCGGCCGGCGGCGAGCTGGTGGATGCCGTTGACGGTCAGCACGGCCCAGTAATTGCCGCGGCGGGCGAGTTTGACCAGTTCTCGGTAGATGGGGTCGGCTTGCGGGGTGATGGTGACGGGTTTGCCAGCGTGGTGTCCGGCGATGCGGATTTCCCGCCGGACAGTATTGTTCGAAAACATTTTGTTAACTCCCTGAAAAAATTCCCTGCCGCTATAGCGACGCCGTCGGATTCTAGGAGCTGAATGTGACGCCGATCAACTGGCGAGTGTTTTTATTGTTAGCTACTCGGCAAAAATTTTTATTGAACAAGCCGGGAAAAAGGCGACCAGCCAGTTCTTTGGGTGCTGCGTCACACCTTTATTCGAGCAAAATTATCTGCAAAGCAAAAAAATTTGCTCAGTAACTCTCTGGTGAAAAGGTTCTCCAGTCCGGGCGAGCAACCCAGGTGATGGGATGACATTGTGAAGCCGTCAGATATTGGGAATTGGTCCTGGATATTTGAAATACCTATCCCATTTGCCGAGTGCCCCTGAACTTGTAACAAATGTCTCACAAGTGAATCAGAGGCTATTTAAGACGGCTGTATCAGTGCGCCTGATCCCAGTTATCCCCCACCCCCAAATCTGCAATCAGGGGCACGTGCAGTTCCGCGGCGCTTTGCATCAGTTCGGTGATACCAGTGCTGACTTGCTCCACTTCCCGTTCCGGCACTTCCAGTACCAGTTCGTCGTGCACCTGCATAATCAGCTTGGTTTCCAGTCCCTGCTCCGCCAGCCAGGTGTCCACGGCGATCATGGCGCGTTTGATAATGTCTGCGGCGGTGCCCTGCATAGGCGCGTTGATGGCGGTGCGCTCGGCGGCCTGGCGCTGGGCGCCGTTACGGGAATTGATTTCCGGCAGATAGAGGCGGCGCCCGAACAGAGTTTCCACATAGCCCTGTTCCGACGCCTGTTTGCGGGTGTTTTCCATATAGGCGTGCACGCCCGGATAGCGCTCGAAGTAGAGGTCTACATATTGCTGTGCGTCGGCCCGGGGAATATCCAATTGCTTGGCTAGCCCGAAAGCGGACATGCCGTATATCAGGCCAAAGTTAATCGCCTTGGCGCGGCGGCGCTGCTCATCGGTCACCGCCTCCGGCGCTACCTCAAATACCTCGGCGGCCGTGGCCCGGTGGATGTCCTGGCCTGCGGCAAAGGCTTCCACTAAACCTTTGTCGCCGGATAGATGGGCCATAATGCGCAGTTCTATCTGCGAATAGTCGGCAGCGATAATTTTGCTTCCCGCGGGAGCGACAAAGGCCTGGCGGATGCGGCGCCCCTCCTCTGTGCGGATGGGGATATTCTGCAGATTCGGATCGCTGGAAGACAGGCGCCCGGTGGCCGTCACTGCCTGGTGATAGGAGGTGTGCACCCGGCCGGTGGCCGGATCGATCATCTGCGGCAGTTTGTCGGTGTAAGTGTTTTTTAATTTGGCCAGACCCCGGTATTCCATAATCAGGGCCGGCAGCGCGTGGCTGTGGGCCAGTTCCTGCAGAACCGGTTCCGCGGTGGAGGGGGCGCCTTTGGGGGTTTTTTTGATGACCGGTATCTGCAGCTTGTCGAAGAGTATGGCCCCCAGCTGTTTGGTAGAGCCGAGGTTGAATTCTTCACCGGCTTCCTCAAAGGCCCGCTGCTCTACTTCGCGCATCTTTTGTTCCAGCTCGGCGCTCTGCGCGGCGAGCATTTTGGCGTCAATATAAGTGCCGTTGCGCTCCATACGCGCCAGTACCGGCAGCAGGGGCATTTCGATTTCGTCCAGCACTTTTTCCAGAGACGGCTCGCGGGCCAGTCGCGGGGAGAGTTCCTGGTGCAGGCGCAGGGTGATGTCGGCGTCCTCAGCGGCGTAGGGGCCCGCCTTGTCCACCTCGATCTGGTTGAAGGTCAGCTGCTTGGCGCCCTTGCCGGCAATGTCTTCGTAGTGGACCGTTTGCTCGCCCAGGTATTTGAGCGCCAGGCTATCCATATCGTGGCGGCTGCCGGTGCTGTCGAGCACGTAGGATTCGAGCATGGTGTCGCGGGCAATCCCGCGCAGTTCTATGCCGTAGTTGGCGAGGATATGGCTGTCGTATTTGAGGTTCTGGCCCACCTTCTTGTGGTTTTCGTCTTCCAGCAGCGGCTTGAGCTTGGCCAGCACCTCATCGAAAGGCAGCTGCGCCGGCGCCCCCATATAATCGTGCGCCAGGGGCACATAGGCGGCCTTGTAGGGTTCCACGGCAAAAGACAGGCCCACCAGCTTGGCCTGCATATAGTTGAGGCTGGTGGTCTCTGTGTCGAAGGCAAAAATTTCGGCTTCTTTGAGTTTCTGCAGCCAGGCGTCGAATTCGGCCATTTCGGTCACTATGGCGTATTCCCGTTCGACCGCTTCCGCCATTGCCTCTTGCGCGGATTCGCCGGAGAGCTCCTCCAGCCAGCCGCGGAATTCCAGCGTCTCGAACAGTGCGATCAGTCTGTCGATGTCCGGCTCGGCGTTGTGCAGATCCTGTGGATGAAGCTGCAAGTCCACATCGGTCTTGATCGTGGCCAGTTTGTAAGACAATTCGGCGGCTTCGCGGTGCTCCGCCATTTTTTTACCGAGCGTTTTGGCGCCGCGGAATCCGAGGGGTGCGATGGCATCCAGGTCCGCGTAGATGTCCTTTAAGCTGCCGAGGTTTTGTAACAGTGCCAGGGCGGTCTTCTGGCCCACGCCGGGCACGCCGGGAATATTGTCGGATTTGTCCCCCATCAGGGCGAGGAAATCGATGATCAGCTCCGGGCCCACACCGTATTTCTCCCTGACACCTTCCACATCCAACTCGGTGTTGCTCATGGTGTTGACCAGGGTGATACCCGGGCGCACCAGTTGCGCCATGTCCTTGTCGCCGGTGGAGATAATCACTGCCTGGCCCTGACGCTGTGCCTCCAGGGCCAGGGTACCGATCACGTCGTCCGCCTCGACACCTTCCACAACCAGCCGCGGCAAGCCCATAGCATCGATGATGTCGTGAATTGGCTGGATCTGCTCGCGCAGCTCGTCGGGCATCGGCGGGCGGTGGGACTTGTAGTCGGCGTAGAGTTCGTCGCGGAAGGTCTTGCCCTTGGCATCAAACACCACTGCCACAGTGCTGTCCGGGTGCTCCTTCAGGTGGCGGCGCAACATGGCGATAACGCCGCGCACCGCGCCGGTGGGTTTGCCACTGCTGGTGGTCAAAGGTGGCAGGGCGTGAAAGGCGCGGTAGAGATAAGAGGAGCCGTCCACCAGGATCAGCGGAGCTTGGGTGTTTTTGTTCGTCATAAATCTCAGAAATCAGTGTTGGAATTGGATTGCGGGAGGCAAATTGCAGATAGCATAACGTCCTTTGCCGGCATTTTCCCCGACCTGCCCGGCGAAGTCCGGGAACCGCTGATGCATTCGCATCGGCTTTCCATCTGTCCCCGGAGTACCTGCACCGCCAGAAAGCGACTTAATCAGAGGTTCCCTTGTGTTCATGCCGGGCAGAAACACTATGGGGCAGCGCCGCCAGGCAGCGGCGCGCCTGTGCCAGCAACTGCTCGATCAGATCTCGGTAGCTGGCACGCGCAGCCAGGTGCACTGCCAACGGGTCCAGGGCCACGTAGCGCAAGCCCAGATGTTCCGCCAGCTGGCGATCGCGGTCATTTTCCGGCACTTCTCCGAACAGGCAGCCGTCACCGGCGTCCTGCAACTGCAACAGCGCCTTGGCACCGCGACTCGCAGTCCCGGTTTGGCTGAGGGCTTTGGTTTCCACCCCGGCGGCACCAAAAAAGTGGCCGTAGGCATCGTGTGTCACCACGATGGGCATGTCCCGGTATGCCCAGAGCGCGCGATCCAGCACCTTTTGCAGGTTGGCCATTTGGCGGGAGAAGTCGCGCGCCCGGCGGCGGAAATCCTCCGCCCGACTCGGCTCCAGTTCGGCCAGGCGCTCGGCGATGTGTGCGCCGATGACCGCGGCATTGCGCGGGCGCAGCCAGAGGTGCGCATCGGTTTCGTTCGCGCCCGCAAATTCGTAGCCGCCGGCGCGCAACAGTGGGAGCTGGCGCCCGGCGGGCAGCAGTGCCATCTGTTTCGCCAGCACGGCTTCCATCTCTGGCCCCAGCCATACCGCCAGGCGCGCCCGCTCCAGCAGCGCGCGGTCGGAAACACTTGGCGCGTAGTGGTGTGGATCCGCGTTTTCTATCAGTAAATGCACCGGCAGGTCGTCACCGACAATCTCCTGTGCAATCAGTGCCAGTGGCCGGATACTCACCACCAGTGGCGACTGCTCCCCGGGCTGAGTTCTGTCGCAGGCGGCGAGCAGAATGAGCGTCGATAAAAGAAGCAGGTACCGCGGACGAAACATCATATTGGACATGGGTCGACAAAAAACTGCGATATAATCACACCCGGCTATTGCCCGCCAGTCATTCCAATCCCCTCGCCATTTTGGAGATTTCACCCTGAGCCCATCGGAGCCACTGATCACCGCTGACCACCTCGGCCTGGAAATCGCTGGCCGGCAGCTGCTGCGAGATATTTCGCTGCAACTGCGCGCGGGGGAGATCGTCACCGTTATCGGACCCAACGGCGCCGGCAAGACGACGCTGTTGCGCTTGTTGCTCGGCCTGACCAAAGCCACCAGCGGCTCTGTGCGGCGCAAACCCGGCCTGCGCATCGGTTATATGCCGCAGCGTTTGCAGGTCGATGCGTCCCTGCCGATGTCGGTACAGCGTTTTCTGCAACTGGGCCAGGCGGATCTGAGTGCCGAGCGGGCGCGCGCGGCATTGCAGAGAGTCGGCGCGGAACACTTGAGTGCAACCGCTTTGGCGGATCTGTCCGGCGGCGAAATGCAGCGAGTACTGCTGGCCCGGGCCGCTTCGCGCAACCCGCAGCTTTTGGTTCTGGACGAGCCCACCCAGGGCGTGGATCTGGGCGGCCAGGGCGAAGTCTACCAGTTAATCGCCGCCCTGCGGGATGAGCTGGGCTGCGGCGTGCTGCTGGTATCTCACGACCTGCACCTGGTAATGGCCGCGACCGACCGGGTGCTGTGTATCAACCAGCATATCTGCTGCTACGGGCACCCCGAACAAGTGAGTCGGGACCCGGCCTACCTCGAACTCTTCGGCGACAAGGTGGCCCCTTACACCCACGACCACGACCACCGCCACGACATAGGCGGTGACATAGTGCGGCCATCCGGCCAAGAACCCCTCCATAACAAACAAGAGCGCGGTAAATAGTGCAATTTGGCGAACTGCTACAGAGTCAGTTTCTCTGGTATGCCCTGGCCGCTGGCATTCTGGTGGCACTGGTAAGCGGTCCTTTGGGCTGCTTCGCGGTGTGGCGGCGGATGGCCTATTTCGGTGATACCCTGGCCCACTCGGCGCTGCTCGGTGTCACCCTCGGCTTCGCGCTTCACCTGATGCCGACCCTGGCTGTAGGTGCTACCTGCTGTGGACTGGCGCTGATACTTGTCTATTTGCAGCAGCGGCAGCAGCTTTCTCTGGATACCCTGCTCGGCATACTTTCCCATTCAATGCTCGCGCTGGGTATTGTCGCCGTCAGCCTGTTCGAAATCCGGGTGGATCTGTTGTCTCTGCTGCTCGGCGATTTGCTCGCGGTGAGCAGCCGGGATCTGCTGCTGATGTCGACAACTGCCGCGCTGATCGCTGCCCTGATGTACTTTCTGTGGGATAAACTGCTCGCCTTTACTCTTCACGAAGAGCTGGCCGCGGTGGAAGGTGTCCCCGTGGTGCGGGTGCGGCTGGCATTGATGTTGATGCTGGCGTTGCTGATCGCCATCGCGATGAAAGTGGTGGGTGTGCTGCTGATCACCGCCCTGCTGATCATCCCTGCCGCCGCTGCGCGCAAATTGTCGAATACCCCGGAACGCATGGCCGCCCTGGCCTCCGCCATTGGTTGTCTGGCGGTCGTGCTGGGTCTCGCGGCTTCCGTCCTTTGGGACACGCCGGCCGGGCCATCTATCGTGCTGTCAGCCGGTATCGTGTTTTTGTTTTGCCAGTTCCGGAAAAACTAAGGAACCTCTGATTAATTCGCGTGAACGCTTTGGTTAGTTCCGTGGCGCTCAGGCAATAGGATGGCCATTTCGAAAACGCACGAGTACTTCCTTGTAGCTCCGACGGATACATCCCTGTATCCGACGGTTTCGAAATGGCCATCCTATCACCTGAGCTTTTCATCTAGCTCCAAAGAATTTTTACCGTCAGGAAGCGAATTAATCAGAGGTTCCCTAGAGCTATCTTTGCCTTCAAGGAGCTGGGGCATCGCGATCTTTTAAGCTTTCCCAAATATACTGTATTTATTAGGCAAAACTTTTTTGATTGCTGCTTAATATGTGAAATTATCCGCCAAAAACGCCCACTACCGCACTCAAACTCACTGTCTGATTGTTTCGACGTTTTGACGTTGCTAATGTTGCCCCACGACCAGCTGGATCAGGTCGGTCACCAATAACGAAAAATAAATTGGACGGGCAATGATTATGGACAAATCAATCTTTCACCGTAATGCACTGGCTACCGCCATTATCACTGCAGCCGCCGCGGCTGCTCCCCAGTCCCCGCTCGCAGCAGAACAGGAGGCCATAGAAGAAATCACTGTTGTCGGATCGCGTATTCAGCGCAACGCCGAGTTTGAAACTGCCACGCCTATCCAGGTGATGGACAGGGAGGCGATTGAAAAGTCCGGCTATACCAGCCTGCAGCAGATGTTTGAAAAAAATCCCGCAGCCGGCAACGGTACCTTCTCCACCCGCGGCAATAACCAGGATTCCACCGCTAACGGTGCCGCCGCGGTGAGTCTGCGCGGAATGGGTGCCGATGCGACCCTGGTTCTGGTCAACGGCCGTCGGGTAGCCATCAGCGCCTTTGCGGAGAGTATCACTACCAATTTTGTGGATATCAATTCCATCCCGCTGGCGGCAGTGGAGCGGGTTGAAGTGCTCAAAGACGGCGCCTCGGCCATCTACGGCTCCGACGCAGTGGCCGGTGTGGTCAACTTAGTGCTGCGCGACGACTTCGAGGGGATGGAGGTCTCCGTCGACTATGGCGGCGCCGATGGCTACGATGAGCAGTCCACTGCCGCTATCTGGGGTATCAATGGCGACGACGCCAACCTCACACTGATTTTCGATCATCATAAGAACAGCACCCTGGCCAGTATTGAGCGCAAGGGGCTGGATACTGCCGACCAGTCCGCCCGCGGCGGTATGGATTTTCGCTCCTCGCGGGGCTACCCGGGCAGCTTCAATGTGGACGGCAGCATTGTACCGGACCCGGCCTGCCCGCCCGAAAGCAACACCGATGAAGGCTGTGTCTACGATTACGGCCCCTGGGGGCTGTTGATTCCCGAGGCCGAGCGCACCGGTCTGCTTCTGCTCGGGCACACCCAGCTGAGCGACAGCGTGGAGTTGTTTACCGAGGTGGCCTACCAGCACAATACCTCTATCGCCCAGGGCGCCCCCACACCACTGGACGGTGATGCCGGCCTCACAGTGCCGGCGGATCATCCGGACAATCCCTTCTCTACGACATCGGATCTGGATATTTACCGCTACCGTACAGTAGACGCCGGCGCGCGCCAGTGGGATATAGAGACGGACAACATCCGCGCTGTCTTTGGCCTGCGCGGCACTGTCGCCGACTGGGACTGGGAGGCGTCGGTACAACGCTCCCGCAGCGAATCCATCCAGAGCGGTGACCGCTCCCAGGGCTGGGTGCGCACCGACCTGCTGCAGCAGGAAATCGATGCGGGCCGCTACAATCCCTTCGGCGGTACACAGAATCCGCAATCGGTGATCGATGCTATTACCACCAGCCTGGTGCGCCGGGGCAAGTCGCAAATGACCGGGGTGGACTTCACCATCAGCGGTGAAATCTTTGACACTGCCAACGGCGCCATTGCCATGGCTACCGGTTTGGAATATCGCGAAGAATCCGTCTCAGATATCCCCGATGACCAGTTCCAGCGCGGCTTAATCTTCGGCACGGAGTCCGTATCGGCATCCGCCAGCCGCGATATTGGCTCCGCCTTCGTGGAATTTGCGATTCCCCTGCCCGCCAATCTTGACCTGACCCTGGCCGGCCGCTACGACGATTACAGCGATTTCGGTTCCACCACCAACCCTATGGCGAACCTGCTGTGGACCGCCAATGACCGCCTGTCACTGCGCGCCTCCTGGGGCACCGGTTTCCGCGCCCCCTCCCTTGCACAGATTGGCCTGGGTCCATCCCAGGAATCCACTTTCTTCGTGGATACCTACGGTTGTGCGATAAACAGCACCTATTGCGCCAGTACCGACTACACCATTGTCTTTTCAGGCAACCCGGATCTGGAGGCTGAGGAATCTGAGTCTTTCAATCTGGGCGCAGTCATCACCCCGATTGACGACCTGCAGCTTTCCCTCGATTACTGGAGCATCACGCAGGAAGGCAAGATCGATGAAGTGCCCGTTGGTTATATCTACTACAAATACTGCAACGACCAGAACAGTACCATGTGCCGACGCGATACACCCCTGCCCGGCGAGTCCCTCGGCGCCTTGCAGTCCGTTAACAGCAGTTTCCAGAATATCGGCGAACAAACGGTGTCTGGTGTCGATCTGAGCCTGGTCTATTCCAGCCTGCAGCTAGCGGGCGGCGATCTGAGTCTCCGCCTGGATTACACCTACTTGTCAGAGTTTGAACGAGTGGAACTAAATGCAGACGAGGTATTCCAAACCCGCGATCTGGCCGGCGAATACGAATATCCACAGCACCGCTGGTCTGCATCCGGCGACTGGACCTTCGACAACTTCGCCTTTACTGCTGGGCTGAATTATATCGGTGAATTTGAGGATACGCCGGATATCGACTTCGACGGCACCCTCGACTACGAAGCCAACAAATCGCGTACTGTGGATGCTTTCCTGACACTGAATCTGCAGGCCCGCTATACCGGTTTCGATAATCTGGTGTTGAGTCTCGGCGCCGACAACGCCCTGGATGAAGAACCGCCCTTCGCAATCGGCGATGGCGATTCAGACCTCTACGGGTATGTACAAAGTCAGCACGACCCTCGCGGCCGCTTTATCTATGGCAAGATGGTTTACAACTTCTGAGATCGCTGGCTCTGCCGTTTCCGTTTCAAGAAGGGGGCGAGCCCCCTTCTTTACCAATTATCAGCGAAACTTCACTGCGGTACCGCTGACGCTGACCATCATCATACTTCCCTGCTGGCCGACCACTTCATAGTCAATATCGATACCGACAATCCCATCCGCTCCCAGCTTACGGGCTTCTTCTTCCATTTCTTCAAAAGCCACCTTGCGCGCTTTGGCCATCTCCCGCTCGTAAGCTCCGGCCCGGCCACCGACAATATCCCGCACAGCACCAAAAATATCCTTGAAAATATTTGCTCCCAAGATGGCCTCCCCCACCACGACACCCAGATACTCCTGGATCTCGCGGCCATCAATCACGGAAGTGGTTGTCATTAACATCATTCACCTCTCTACAAAACACGAAGGATCTAGGGAACCTCTGATTAATTCATTTCCTGGTGGCAGAGGTTCTTCGGGAGCGGATGTGAAGCTCAGGTAATAGGACGGATATTTCGAAACCGTCGGATACAGGGATGTATCCGTCGGAGCTATAGGAAAGTACTCGTGCGTTTTCGAAATATCCGCCCTATTACCTGAGCGCCCCGAAGCCAACTATAAAGCTCAAGCGAATTAATCAGAAGTTGACTAGAACACAAAGCGAGCGAACTAGCGATTGCCCAGCCCAGCTACGCTGGCAGCGGATAGGGCAAAAACAACAAATGCAACAAATTCACACCCCAGTGGGCCAGTACACAGACCCAGAAGTTCCGCCGCAAGCACCACAACAAGGCATAACCGAAACCGGCGAGGCTCACCAAGCCCAATGCCAACGGGGAAACTGCCCAACCGGTATGCAGCAGGGTGAAGAGCGCCGTCACCACCAAGGCTGCGATCCAGCGTCCCAGGAACAACTCCCCTCCGCGCTGCAGTACCCAGCGGAAAAAACCTTCCTCACTGATACACACCACTAATAAATTGATCAGTGCAGCGACTCCAATCGCTGCGCCGAACTTTAGCGAGGGGCCATAAATCATCAAACCAGCAAAAAACGGCAAAGCAATGGCAGCCAGTACTATCGGGAGATCGGCCGGCTTAAACCACTGGCGGCGGCGAATCATAAACGCCATAACGGCGGCCGCAATGGCCGCTTTGCCAGCGTTAAAACTGGCGTAAATCCGGTTGCCATCGTTATCTATATAGGGTGGCATCAGCGCTATTCGCTCGCTGCCCGGCACCTGTCCGCTGGCGGCAGCCAACATCAATAGAGCGCTGAATCCGTAGGCCAGGGCCCGCTTCCATCCGACACTGGATTCTATGGCGTGCAATAGCAGCCACAGAAAGGGGGCTACCAATCCCGCCCAGCCTAAGGGAAGCGCGCATAGAGAAAGCAGTGCAGCTACGGCAATAGCATCGTTTTTTTGCAGCAGCGGCTTCGCGGAATTGCTGTCCGTTCTGACGGAATTTGCAGAAAGCATCGTGTGTTTCCTTCCCGTTGGTGTATATGCAACTACGCAAGCTGCGGCAGCATGATACCTATCGCCGATCAATGACACACCATAAAGCGACTGACAAATTCTTCCGCCAGCGGACTTTTACATTTAATCGCTTTCCTTTGGTAAACATATTTCTAGGGAGCCTTCGACAAATTCGCCCCTTAATGACAACGGAATTTCTCCACCAGACGGAAATCTCAAGTGGGAATAGAAAGCGGAACCGTAATTAATTATTTCACCCCTTAAATGCCGCGCGCATGGATCGGTAGGTGAGTTTCATTTTAGCCGGGTCCAGGGGCGCTTTGAAAAAGGCGTGGTAGTGGCCGCGGGGGTTGAGCAGAACCACTTGTGATCCATGGTCTACGGTATAGGTGCCATTTTCCAGGGGGACCTTGTTGAAGGGGACATTGAGTTGGTTGGCAAATCGCTTGAGCTGTAGGAATTCACCAGTCACACCGCGGAATTCCGCATTGAAATAGCGCACGTAGTCGCGCAACTGCTCAGGGGAATCCCTTTTCGGATCTACCGATACCAGCAGAATATTAGTATCCGCACGGGTTTTATCATCGAGCAGCTGATAGAAATGATTCAAAGTTGCCAAGGTTGTCGGACAAATATCCGGACAGTGAGTAAAGCCAAAGAAAATTAGCGTCCAACGTCCATTGAGATCTTGTGTGTAAAACGGTTCGCCACTATCCGCCACCAGCTGGAAATCATCCAGTATACGCGGTCTTTCTAGTTTCACCGCACCATTGGCTCGCAACTCGGAATCAGTGAGTACCCTCGGCTGGCTCATTTTGTGTAAAAAGCCCGCGAGTACCATGACCATAAACAACAATAGAACGGCAACGGTCATCCAAATGCCGCGCCTTTGCTCCGGTGTCGCGCCCCCGTACTCCTCCACAGCTATTGAATTGCTCATAACTTACACCGCAACCAGGTAGTGATCCAACAACATTATGCAGAAGAGAGACATCAAATAAATAATGGAATATTTGAAGGTTTCCATACCCGCGTCCGGATTTTTGTCCCGCAACATTTCCACTGCCCAGTAGACAAAACCCAGTCCCAAAATCACAGCGCCGAGCAGATAGAGCCAACCGAGCATGGCGGTAGCGAAAGGCAGCAAACTGACCGCCAGCAAAATGAAGGTATAAAGCAGAATATGCAGCTTGGTGTATGCCACGCCGTGGGTCACCGGCAACATCGGGATATCCGCTTTTGCATATTCCTCGCGCCGATGCACCGCCAGCGCCCAGAAGTGCGGAGGTGTCCAAGCAAAGATGATCAGCATCAGCAGCAGGCCGTGACCGTGCAGCTCTCCGGTCACCGCAGTCCAGCCCAACAGTGGCGGCGCGGCGCCGGCGATGCCCCCAATGACGATATTCTGCGGTGTGGCACGCTTTAAAAATAATGTGTAGACAACGGCGTAACCGAGCAGGGAAAACAGGGTCAGCCAAGCGGTCAGTGAATTGACAAAAGCAAGCAGAATGGACATCCCCGCACAACCGAGCAGCAGGGCAAACAGCAGAGCTTTCTGCGGTTCAATCCGGCCTCGCGCCACCGGCCGCTGACTGGTGCGGGCCATTCTGATGTCCACATGACGGTCCACCAGGTGATTGACCGCAGCGGCACTGCCTGCGCAGAGTGCTATGCCCAAATTGCCCAACACCAGAATGTCCAGTGGCGGGGCAGCAGGCACCGCGAGCAGCATACCGATCACGGAAGTGAGGATCATCAGCATCACCACCCGCGGTTTGGTGAGTTCGTAGTAATCGCGCCAGCGGGCACGACCCAGTGTTGCGGTACGCGAGCTCATGGTTTCACCTCATTATTCTTATATGTGAATCTTTTCCCGTTTGGGATCAATCATAGCAACCACACGGTTGGACGTGGGGGCCTTCGGTGACTGTTTTTATCCCTTGGGTTTTAAGGAGTCTCAGAATAATTCGCTGCCCGACAGTAAAGAGGTTGCGAGGCCTGAGCGCCGCAAATTAACTACAGCGCTTGTACGAATTAATCAGAAGTTCCTTAACAAAAACAGGGGAACCCATACCTTTCCAAATTCCGAACACTCTCAATAACTTTTTCACAGGTCTGTCACCAGCACGCTATCATCGCCCGGCGAAACGGCTCGTGAAGTCATAGTGCCTGATGCCGCCGGCTGCGCTGTCTGTATCCGGTAAGCGAATGTCAGCAGTCCCAACAGCAACACCGCCGCACAGGCATTGTGCGCCACGGCAATCGGCAGCGGCAGGGAGAGCAATACATTGGCAATTCCCAGGCACACCTGCAGACAGAGCACCACGGCGAGGCCAATAGCCCAGCGGCGCGATCCCGCGCGCCAGGCGAGCACAGCAAGGGTCAACACCAGCATAGTGACCACCAGGGCGCCAATCCGGTGCGTCAAGTGAATCGCGGTACGGGCATCGCTTTCCAGTGCGCCACCCAGATAGTTGGGACCGATCTGCTGAGCAATATTAAAGCCCTGCAGAAAATCCGTTTCCGGCCACCATTGGCCGTGGCAGGTGGGGAAGTCCGCACAGGCGAGAGCCGCGTAGTTGGCACTGGTCCAGCCCCCCAAGGCGATTTGCAACACGACCGCCACAACAGCCGCAAACGCCAGTGGGCGGATTTTCTGCAGTGCACGGAATTCATGCGTGGGGATAAACCGCCCTTTGTTGGGCGGCGAGTTTCTCAACCGCTCGGCAATCAGCCACAACATCGACAGGGTCGCCATGCCCCCGAGCAGGTGTGCGGTCACTACCTGGGGCCACAGTTTGAGGGTCACGGTCCACATACCAAAGGCCGCCTGCAAAATGATCAGGGCGAGCAGAATATGGATTTGAATAAAAGCGCGTTGCCCCCGGCGGCGCCACGTCAGCGCCGTAAGCCCCGCAACCAGTAGCAGCAAGGCGCCGGCAAAGTAGCGGTGCACCATCTCCGGCCAGGTTTTGTCGGTTTCAACCGGTGCGTGGGGGAATGCGGCGTTGGCACTTTCTATTTCGTGCTGTTCAACCGGCCACGTCAGGTGACCGTAGCAGCCAGGCCAGTCGGGACAACCAAGACCGGCATCCATCAGACGGGTAAAAGCGCCGAGCACAACCACCACCAGCGCCAGGGCACATCCGATCAGCGTCAAACGCAGGCGCCAGTCCGTATGTGGCTGACCGTCGGCAGATAGTGCAGTGTATGAATTCATTGTCTCTCCTTTACTGCTCATAGGAGTATTTCAACAAGCGCTTGATATCCTTCAGCAGCTGGTTGCCGCTGTGGCGGTTGTCATAAGCCATCATCGCAAAGCCCTGCTGATCCACCAGCAACAGCCTGGGATCAGAGATGTTACGGTGTTCTGTCTGTTGGTGCAGCTGCTGCCATGCGCGTTCCTCCAGGCGCACTAGGCGCAACCGTGGATGTTCCCGCTGCAGCATTTGCAACTGACCGTCCGACGGTGGTGCCATCACTACCAGCAAACGCTCTACCCGGTTCGCCTTGTCACCCAAGCGTATATGCACTTGACGGCTGGTGTAGAGTATTTTTTCACAGTCTGTGTCGCACTCACCACCCGGTATGATCAGGTAGCGCCACTTAGCCTTTTCCCCGGCGAATGTCTGTGGTTTTCCGCTCAAGTCGCTGAAAGGAAGATTCAGGATATTCACCGGCGGATGCAACAACTCACCCTGGTTAATCCTGCCGTCGGGTATGCCATACCCGGTGTAGTAGACGATATAGGCCGCGACCATCGGTACGAGCACGGCGGCGATCATCAAAACCCCTTGAAGACGGCTGCGGGCAGAGGGCACCTCCCGACTATTAGCCGCAATACCCTTGTATTGGTTCACTGTTCAGTCACCTCTACGCGTTTTTTGCTGGTTTGCTGGATCTACACTTACTCTCGCAACTTCCGCGGCAGGTTTGTCGCCGCGAAAAACCACAGGATCACAAGCGCAATAGCCATAGCAAACCACTGTGTGGCATATGCTTGGTGACGCTCGGGCGGGCTGTTTAACAGCTGCCAGTCCGTCACCAACGCTGTGTCCGAGTCCGCCGTCAAGCGAATGGACCAGTCGGGCCGCGCCAACTGTAGACGACCAGTAAATACCGTGTTAACCCTCTGTATTCTTTTTTCACTCGTGGTTTTCCGCCCCTTGTCGCTTGTTGCGACCGGATAAAGAAACCCGGTTATTACCTTGGCCGCCATTGGCCAATGGATTTCTGGCAGCTCATTCCTCTGCAGCGGTGCCGCCACCCATCCCCGGTTGATTATCCAGCGCTGCCCGCCGGATACGAAAATCTGAAGTACCTCGTAACCGGGACGGCCATTCCTGGTTTGATTGTCCAACAGGTAATATTCATCGGTATAACGGCCATGTAGACGCACCGGCTGGTAGTTATCGAGGTCCTCACCAAGTTCGATGATGGAGCGCGGCTGTGATGACAATCGGGCGTCTATAGCGGCATTGATCGCGGCTTTTTCCCCGGCGCGATGCAGCTGCCAGAAGCCGAGACACAGAAGCAGTGGAAACAGCAGACTGCTGAACAGAGTAAGAGGCCAGCTGCGTATCAGTGCTACACTGGCCTTCTTCGCTGGCACTGATGATGCTTGTACAGTCATGCCGATTCCGGCCCGCTAGCGGGCCCCTACAATAAAAATGGCAAATAAACTATGTGGCTGAAAATCGTTATTGTGTTTTTATTTCTCGCCGTGCTGGCCAGCTTGTCCAGTGCTCTGTTTTTCCTTCTGCGCGATATGGGCGCTCCGGAATCCAAACGCACACTCTACGCACTGGGCATCCGCATTACCCTGGCAGCACTGCTGTTGCTAGCCATCTGGTATGGGTTTGACAGCGGTCTGCTTTCCAATACCGCACCCTGGGCCGACAAGTATTGAGCGGTCTTCGCTGTCAGGGTGGCGGCACCGTAGCAATTTTGTATCTATGACTACCTGAGACCGCTTCGGTGACCGGGATTACGATCCCAGCACGTAGACGAAAATAAACAGCCCCACCCATACTACATCGACGAAGTGCCAGTACCAGCTGGCCGCCTCAAAGCCGAAATGATCGTCCGGTTTGAAATGGTGCGCTATCACTGAACGCAGCAGCATAATCAGCAGCATTATGGTCCCGAGCGTCACGTGGGCGCCGTGGAAACCGGTCAGCATAAAGAAAGTGGTTCCATAGATACCGGATTCCAGGGTGAGACCGAGATGTTTATACGCCTCGTAATACTCTTCCGCCTGGAAGAACAGGAACAGTGCACCGAGTACAACGGTGATACCCAGCCAAATATTAAACGCCTGGCGCTTGTCTTTTTTCAGAAAGACATGGGCAAAGTGGACTGTAACGCTGGAAGACAACAGGATAACAGTGTTCAACAGCGGCAAATGCCAGGGGTCTATGATTTCCTTTGGACCCACAAATTTCGCGGCATCGCCGTGGGCAGCGGCATCTGGCGTTACGTACAGTGGCCAGTTACTTTCAAACCCCTCCCACAGCATATTGGAAAGTCCCCGATCCCCCTCACCGCCGAGCCATGGAACTGAGTAAGTGCGAATATAGTAAAGGGCGCCGAAAAAGGCGGCAAAAAACATGACTTCTGAAAATATAAACCAGCCCATTCCCCAGACATAGGAGCGTTTTAGCTGTTCGCTGTTCAGGCCGGCCATGTTTTCCCTGATTACCGCGGAAAACCAGAACCAAAGTACTGCCGCCATCGCAAGGGCGCCGACGGAGAAAATATATGCGCTGCCGCCATTAATCCAATAGGCGGCACCAAAGGCGGTCAGGAATAGACCGATGGTGGCGAAAATAGGCAGCCGAGATTGCTCGGGCACATAGTAGCTGCTTTCAGTAGCCATAATTTCTATCCCTCTCGCTGGGGGTCAGCATTGTTGTTATCAAAATGGGCTGAAACTCTTTCCGTGACATCGAACAGCGTATAAGAAAGGGTGATGGTGTTGACGCTCCGCGGCAAATCCGGATCGACAATAAAGCGCAGTGGCAATTCCGCGCTTTCCCCCGCTTTCAACGTCTGCTGGTTGAAGCAAAAGCACTCGGTTTTATGGAAATACTCCGCGGCTTTGAAGGGCACCAGACTGGGTATGGCCTGACCGACCATATCTCTGTCCGTCGGGTTATAAGCCAGGAAAACCGCGTTTGTCTCCTCGCCGGGGTGCACTTTTATTGACACACGGCCCGGCTTGAAATGCCAGGGCATATTCTCGTTGTTGCTCGCCACAAACTGCACCGTTACCGTCCGATCCGAGTCCACTGCGGCAGGTACGGCTTCGTATCTGCCGCCCGTTTTTCCGTTAAGCCCGGTAATTTCGCAAAAGGCGTTGTACAGGGGAGGCATCACGAAAATGGCAAACACCAGCATGCCGGCGGCAAGCGCCAGCAGCTTGGTGGCTAATTTTGCATTATCGCTCAGCCCCATCGCCGTCTCCCCCTTAACGCACGGCTGGTGGTGTGCTGAAAGTGTGATACGGCGCTGGAGAAGGCACAGTCCACTCCAAACCTTGTGGATTGTCCCAAACCTCGTCTGTTGCTTTCTTGCCCCCCATCACGGTGCGCACGACATTGAACAAGAAAACGATCTGTGCGGCGCCGAACAGGAAGGCACCGATGCTGGAAATCTGGTTGAAGTCGGCGAACTGCAGCGCGTAGTCCGGAATCCGCCTCGGCATCCCAGCCAAGCCGACGAAGTGCATTGGGAAGAAGGTCAGGTTGAGACCAATAAACGCCAGCCAGAAATGCACCTTGCCCATGGTTTCGTTGTACATGTTTCCGGTCCACTTCGGCAGCCAGTAGTAAACACCGGCGGTGATGGAGAAGATAGCCCCAGGTACCAGCACGTAGTGGAAGTGCGCGACCACAAAGTAAGTATCGTGGTACTGGAAGTCCGCCGGCGCTATGGCGAGCATCAGGCCGGAGAAACCGCCGATAGTAAAGAGAATCACAAAGGCCACCGCGAAAAGCATCGGCGTTTCAAAAGTCATGGCGCCGCGGAACATGGTCGTGACCCAATTGAACACTTTGACCCCAGTAGGCACCGCAATCAGCATAGTGGCGTACATGAAAAAGAGTTCACCAGCGATTGGCATGCCCACGGTAAACATATGGTGCGCCCAGACGATAAAGCTCAGAAATGCGATTGAGGCCGTCGCATACACCATGGAGCTGTAGCCGAAGAGCGGCTTGCGCGCGAAGGTGGGGATGATCGTCGACACAATACCAAAGGCCGGCAAAATCATGATGTAGACCTCGGGGTGGCCGAAGAACCAGAACACATGCTGGAAGAGTACGGGATCACCGCCGCCCGCCGCGTTGAAAAAGCTGGTGCCAAAGTGAATATCCATCAACATCATCGTCACCACACCCGCCAACACAGGCATCACGGCGATCAACAGGTAGGCGGTGATCAGCCAGGTCCAAACAAACAGCGGCATCTTCATCAGCGTCATGCCGGGCGCGCGCATATTCAGAATGGTGGCGATGATATTAATCGCGCCCATAATGGAAGAGGCGCCCATGATATGAATAGAGAAAATGAAGAAGGTGGTGCTCGGCGGTGCATACTCCGTGGATAAGGGAGCGTAGAAAGTCCAACCGAAGTTGGGCGCCCCACCCTCCATAAACAGGGTTGAAAAAAGCATCGCGAAAGCGAATGGCAGTATCCAGAAACTCCAGTTGTTCATGCGCGGCAGCGCCATGTCCGGTGCGCCGATCATCATCGGAATCATCCAGTTGGCGAGGCCGACAAAGGCGGGCATCACCGCCCCGAAAACCATGATCAGACCGTGCATGGTAGTCATCTGGTTGAAGAACTCCGGCTGCACAATTTGCAAACCGGGCTCGAACAACTCGGCGCGGATCACCAGTGCCATGCAACCGCCCAGCAGGAACATCGCAAAGCTGAACCAAAGGTACATGGAGCCGATATCTTTGTGGTTGGTGGTAAAGAGCCACCGCTTGAATCCTGATTGCGGGCCGTGTGCCATGACCAGTTCCTCTACTGCTGATTCTTGAAATTAAGAATGTCGACGGGCTGCACGGTGTCGCCCATATCATTGCCGAAGGCATTGCGCTGATAGGTGATCACCGCGGCCAGGTCCACCTCGGACAGCTGCTGGCCGAACGCCTGCATCGCCGGGTTGACCTTGGAACCATAGATCACAATGTTCAGGTGCCCCTCCAGCGGCCCAGTGGCGATCTTTGAACCGGCGATGGCAGGGAAGGCTCCGGGCACACCCTGACCATTGGGCTGGTGACAGGCGGCGCAGGTACGGTTGTAGACCTGCTCACCGCGCGCGAAGAGTTCGTCGAAGGTAAACGTCTTCTCGGTAAGCGCCTTCATTTTGGCCGCGGCCTCCGCGCGCTCGCTCAACCAGGCGTTGTACTCGGCCTCCGGAACCGCCTTGACCACAATCGGCATAAAGCCGTGATCTTTGCCGCACAGCTCGGCACATTGGCCGCGGTAGATTCCCGGCTCGTCAACCCTGGCCCAGGCCTCGTTGATAAAGCCGGGGATGGCGTCCTTCTTCACCGCCAGCTCCGGCACCCACCAGGAATGGATAACATCGTTGGCGGTGAGTAGGAAACGAACTTTCTTGTTCACCGGTATCACCAGTGGCTCATCTACCTCCAGGAGATAGTGTTCGCTCTTGGGCTGGCGGTTATCGATTTGAGTGCGAGGCGTGGACAGGTTGGAGAAAAAGGAAACATCGGAGCCCAGGTAGTCATACTTCCACTTCCACTGGTAGCCGGTGACCATGATGTCGATATCGGCTTCTTCCGTGTCGTAAATATCGTAGAGGGTCTTGGTGGCGGGAACCGCCATGCCGATCAGAATCAGGGTGGGAATAATCGTCCAGACGAGCTCCACGATTGTACTTTCGTGGAATTGCGCGGCCTTGTAACCCCTGCTCTTGCGGTGGCGCCACATGCTGTAAAACATCACGCCAAAAACCAGCACGCCGATGGCCACGCAGATCCAGAAGATCAGCATGTGCAGGTCGTAAGTACTCTGGGCAACCTCCGTCACCCCCTGCCTCATATTGACCCCCCAGCGCTCCGCCCCTTGCTCCTCCGCCAGTGAGGAATGGACGAGGCCGAGGGCGGCCGGGAAGGCGAACAGCCGTTTGAAGCCTTTCAACATCGCCTACAGATCTCCGTGTTTTCGCGGGATTCAGATACGAAACCCGTCGTTATTATTCTCGGCCGTTGGCCACCACGGATAACCGGAGTACTCCGCAACGGCGGAGTAAATCCACACAGATTTTGTGGACATGCTGTAGTAACACAAGACTACATACACTGGACGGGGAGACATCCCCGTGATACTGCTGTCAGTGCAACTTGTTATTCTTAGTTAAGATTTTTACTTCAGATGTCGTCGTCCGGAAGGTACAACCAACAACCTGTTTCTTTTTGTCGCAACTACTGCATCGCTAACAGGAACATATCGCCGGGGAAAAGTCAATCAGCCCCCGCTCCGTAACCGGCCGCATAAAGACCGCTCTCAACGTCTTCTGACGGCGCCGCGGCACGTCTCTGTAAAGTATTGACGCACTGGGAAATCCTGCAACCTTATCGCACAGTTTCGCTAGCGGCGGGAACGATAGTGCCCCATATTCGGATAGCTGTATGTCGCAACCACAACCCACAATGAACAGTCGCGTCTGGAATCTGGCCTGGCCGATGATTCTCAGCAATATCTCGGTGCCCCTGCTCGGCGCCGTGGACACGGCAATTCTCGGCCACCTGCCTTCACCGGTTTACCTTTCCGGTGTCGCCATAGGGGCGAGTGTCATGTCGATGCTGTTGTGGGCTTTCGGTTTTCTGCGTATGGGGACCACTGGCCTGGTCGCGCGAAGCGGTGATGGCGGCGCTGACTGGCTGCTGCGCGCGGTACTATCGGGGCTGCTTCTCGGTCTGTTGCTGGCGATTATTGCCTCTCCACTGCTCGAGGTCATCGTGCAGTGGATGAACGCCAGCCCGCAGGCCGCGCCCCACGCTGCAGCCTATCTTCAGATTCGCCTGCTGAGCGCGCCGCTTGCCCTGGCCAACTTCGCCCTGCTGGGCTTTTTTATCGGCCGGCAGGACAGCCGCGCACCGCTGTTTATCCTCTTGGCCGCCAATGCCCTTAATATCGTCTTGGACCTGGTGTTTATCGCCGGCCTCGGCCTGGGCGCAGAAGGCGCAGCCATGGCCAGTGTCTGTGCCGACGTCTGTGCCTTCGCCTGCGGCTTGCTCAGGCTGCGGCGGGTGGACGCGGATATCTGGAAAAATATTTCCCGACAGCTCCAGCGCACAGACTTCTTTCCCCACCGATCTGCCGCACCCTGGCTGGAACTGGCTCGCATCAATGGAGACCTTTTCGTACGCACCTGCCTGCTTCTGCTGACCCTGACCTTTTTTACCGCCCAGGGCGCGGCGCAGGGTGATGCGGTACTCGCGGCCAATGCAATATTGTTGCAGCTGTTGATGATGACCTCCTATGCCCTGGACGGTTTCGCTCACGCCACCGAGGCCTTGGTGGGCGAGTCAGTGGCAAAGAAATCCCCGCACTTATTCCACGCTACTGTGCGCAGTGCCGGTATCTGGGCTCTGGGCAGCGCGGCTGTGATCACACTGGTGCTCATATTCGGGCGCCCACTGATTTTGCCCTTGTTTACGGATCTCAATACTGTCATCGCTCAGGCGGAGCGAGCCTATTGGTGGCTCTGTACCCTGCCTTTGATCGCGGTCTGGAGTTACCAATTGGACGGGGTTTTTATCGGCGCGGGCAAAAGCCGGGAAATGCGCGATTCCATGTTTGTGGCAACCGTGCTCGTGTTTTTCCCGGTGTGGTGGTTGACCCGCGGCTGGGGCAACCATGGCGTGTGGTTCAGCTTGTTTTTGTGGTTTGTTTCACGTTCTTTGGGCTTGGCGGTATATTATCGCTACTACACTTTAAAAGTGTCCTGGGTAGTACCGGGACAACAGAGTCATCCATCTTCTTTTGTCGTTAGCAGTATTGCCACCTCGCAAATCAACGGAAAAGGGGATACCGCCGTTGATGTGAGAAGTGGTAGTGATGTGTGACGACTATAAGATCATAGAAGATTCCATCGAGCGGGCTGTCACGCTCGAGCGTCACCAGGGCCGCTTCCTTCGCTCACTCCAGCGCTCTCTGCCCCGGCTGCACCGGGCTATCCAAGTGTCCCAGAGAGATATTGCGCAGCAGCTTACGCAGTTCGCCATCCGCTATATCCAGGTAGTACCCGAGTGGCTGCGACAGCTGGAAACACTGAGCGAAGTGGGCGGAATGCCTTTCAATCCAGTACGGGAGACAATTGTTCACGGTTTTGCCGAACCACCGGAGCGGCACCCGGAGCAAGTCGGTGTGGCAGCCCTGTTGGACGATGCCTACCTGGCACACCGCACGTTCGAGGAGATAAACGATCACCTGCAGCCAGTCTGTGGCATGCCGCTGTTGCCGATGGATTCCATGGTGGCGAATCTGGTGGTCAGAGAATTGCTCGGCGAGATTTACGCTGTGGACTTGGACCAAATCTGCATGGCTTTGGGCCACCAGTTCCGGAAACAACGGCTGGCTCCGGAAAGCCTGGTGGCAATGATCCTTGCCCGACAGCGCTTGATCGAAACCCCAGGTACCTGGCCGGACTTGGCAGCGGAAATGGGTATTGCCCTGCGCCTCCCGTTGGGAGAGCGCCAAATCCATACACTACATTAAGCTGCGTGAGGCGGACATGTCCGCGAGACTCCGGCCACACGGGCACTGAGTGCGAAGTCTACCGCTATTTGTACTGCAATTGCTGCCGCTCGACTATCTGCGCCCAATTCCCATAGAACTGGGCTTCTCCCTGTAGGATGGCGCTGTTGAGGTTGTCGATCTCGCGGCGCAGATTCCGGTCATAAAAATACAGGCTTCCTCCGCGCAGACTGTATCCGTCCGGATTATCGGCGAGCAAGCGATAGAAACGCCCCACCCGTTGCAAATGCGCATCCACCTGCGTTTTTGAAAATTTCCCCTTGCGATAAAAATCCAGCACTTGGGAGTTAATCTCGCGCAGGGCGCGCTCGCGGCTCTGCGGAGACAGATTGCTGTTGCGCAATTGATTGTCGATATCGGCGAGCAGGTCCTGCAGATAGCGGTCCGCGGCCTGCGCGGAAATTTTCAGCTGGTCAATTACCCGCAGCCGGTGCTTCAGGGCATTGCGATCCTTCAACGTGCGACTGTCGGACATTTTCGGTGCGGCAAAATCGCCCAGGGGGCGGAAGATGGTTTCATGCTGCAGATTGCTGTGACGCGTCAATTTATCGCAGATAACCGTGGCTTCCTGCCACTCGGCAAACGGCTGCCCTTCCAGCAGTTGTTGCGGTAACTGCGCTTCCACTTCCTTGAGTTTGCGTTTCTGTTCACTATGGAAATCCGGCTGCGCGCGCCAGTCATTGGCTTGCAGCCGGAACAACGCCAGCAACCCCTGGTTAACGCAGCTGGCCAGCAGGTGTGCAGTTTGTTCACGCTGCTGTTCGCGTAAGTTGCGATAGTAGTCCAGTCCGTAGAGAGCGGCTATGGAGACCACCAGCAAAAAAGCCAGTAGCGGATACAGTTTTTTCACTAGGTTTGTTTTTTCGATGGTTGAATGATTTTTACCGGTACCGCGATTTCTTCTTCCCCTGCAGGCCTGTGCACCCGCGTGGCAAGCTCCCTGGGCGAGGACTGCAGTCGAATCTCGTCCTTGAATCCGCAGGCGACACACTCGCGGTAATTTTTATCATTCTGACGATAATTAACGATTCGGTCCATCTGGCCGCAGCGCGGACAAACGGCACCGGCGATAAATCGTTTTTTCGGCGGCTTTTCGCCCTCATCTTGTTTCATCGTTTTACTGCTCAGTTGGTTGACCTGAATGCCGTGAGTTCAGCGGCAGAGCGCGGTATAGGTGATCGCCACTTCTGCTTGCTGGCACTCAGCCTGGGGTTGTATTCAACTCCTGTTGCTCTATACCGGAATGACGCAGCAAAGCGTCTATTCTAGGTTCGCGCCCGCGAAATTCCGTGAACAGATCCAGCGCGTCGCGACTGCCGCCCTGTTCGAGAATAGCGTGTAGGAACCGCTCACCCGTGGCAGCATCGAAAATTCCCTTTTCCTCAAACAGAGAGAAGGCATCCGCAGAGAGCACTTCGGCCCATTTATAACTGTAATAGCCCGCGGCATAACCGCCGGCAAAAATATGACTGAAGCTGTGCTGGAAGCGGTTCTCATCGGCTACCGGGACCACCGCCACTTGCGCGCGCACCTTGTCCAGGAGCTGCTGAATATCGGCGGCGGAGGCGCCCTGCTCGAGGCAGTGCAGTTTAAAATCGAACAGTGCAAACTCCAGCTGACGCACGGTGAACATGGCCGACTGAAAATTCTTTGCCGCCAGCATACGCTCCAACAGTGTCTGTGGAAGCGGCTCACCGGTTTCGAAGTGCCCGGAAATCATCGCGATAACTTCCGGCTGCCAGCACCAGTTCTCCAGGAACTGGCTCGGTAATTCCACCGCATCCCAGACCACACCGTTGATCCCGGATACGGCCGCCACATCCACTTTGGTCAGCATATGGTGCAGACCGTGGCCGAATTCGTGAAACAGGGTGGTGACCTCGTAGTGGGTCAGCAGGGAGGGCTTGTCCGCAGTAGGTGCGGAAAAGTTGCATACCAAATAAGCCACCGGCAGCTGCAGGCCATTGGTAGTCTGCCGGCGCACGCAAACGCTGTCCATCCAGGCGCCGCCGCGCTTGTTCTCGCGGGCAAAGGGGTCCAGGTAAAAACCAGCGATGCGCTCGCCGTTCCGTTGCAGCCAGAAGAACTGTACATCTCGGTGCCAGCAAGGTACCTGCTCATCCTCCTCCACGGTGACGCCAAACAGTTTTTCCACCACCGCGAAAAGACCGGCGAGCACTTTGCGGTAGGGGAAATAGGGGCGCAGTTCCTCCTGGCTGACCGCGTAACGCGCCCGTTTTAGCTTTTCCGACGCCCAGGCGATATCCCAGGGTTGCAGTTCAGCCAAGCCGAGTTTTTCCGCGGCGAAAGCCTGCAGTTCAGCGAAATCCCGCTCCGCCGCCGGTTTCGCCCGCGCAGCCAGATCCCCCAGAAACTCCAGCACTTTGTCAGTGTCCGGCGCCATCTTACTGGCCAGTGACAGTTCGGCGTAATTGGCCATTCCCAACAGCCGCGCCTGCTCCGAGCGCAGGCGCAATATCTCTTCCATCACTGCCGAGTTGTCGAACTCGCCGCCGTTGGGGCCGGTGTCAGAGGCGCGGCTGACATACGCCTTGTGCACCCGCTCCCGCAGGTCGCGGTTGTCAGCGTGGGTCATGACAGCGAGATAACTGGGGCCTTCGAGCGTAATCACCCAGCCTTCCAGTCCCCTGGACTGCGCCGCCGCTCGGGCGGCGGCCAGTGCCGTCTGTGGCAGGCCGGAGAGCTCACTTTCGTCTTCTGTATGCCAGGTCCAAGCATTGGTGGCATCGAGCACATTATTGGCAAAACGGCTGGATAACTCCGCCAAACGCTGGCTGTTGGCAGCGAAAGTCTCCCGCGCCCGTCCCTCGAGCCCAACCCCGCCCAAGACGAAATCCCGCAACCCCAATTCCACGGCTTTCTTGCGCTGCTGCGGCCAGCTAGAGAATTCGGGTGAATCCGCCAGCTGCTGGTAGACGGCGTACAGATCGCGGTTCTGCCCCAGCTCGGTCCAATAGGCGGTCACCCGGGCCAGCGCTGCCTCGTAAGGTGCCCGCCAGGGTCCACTCAATACACTGTTAAGGTGACTGACTGGCGAAAAGGCGCGGTTGAGCTGGTCCTGGACCTCTTCCAGGGGAGCCAGGGTGCTTTCCCAACCCGGCTTATTTAGCCCTTCTTGCAACTTCCGGCAGCATCGATCGATCAATTCGGCGATTGCCGGTTCCACATCCTCCGGCCGCAAACGGTCAAACGGCGGGAGCAGTGGCATATCGAGCAGAGGAGAAGTCGGTACGGAATTGGACATACAAGACCCACGTGTAGGATAAGGCTATGATAGGGCGCCGATTGTACAGGAGATTGATGATGTCCCCACTGCGTGCCCTCGGAGATTCAGACCGTGAAAAATCGCCCCAGCTCGGCCAGGGTGTTTATATAGACCCGCAGTCCGCCGTCATCGGCGACGTGACCCTGGGAGACGACAGCTCCGTGTGGCCCATGGCGGTTGTGCGGGGCGATATGCACCGCATCCGCATCGGCGCGCGCACCAGTGTGCAGGATGGGGCGGTGCTGCACATCACCCACGCCGGCCCCTTCAACCCGAAAGGCTGGCCGCTGACCATCGGCGACGACGTGACTATTGGCCACAAAGCGTGTCTGCACGGTTGTACTGTCGGCAACCGGGTATTGATCGGTATCGGGGCCATTGTATTAGACGGCGCCGTTATTGAAGACGAGGTCGTGCTCGCCGCTGGCGCTCTGGTACCGCCGCGGAAGACACTGGAGAGCGGCTACCTCTACGTCGGTTCACCGGCCAAACCCGCGCGGCGGTTAACCGATAAAGAAAAAGCTTTCTTCCGTTATTCTGCCGACAACTACGTAAAGTTAAAGAATCAGTACCTAGCTGAGTGCCAACAATCCTAAACTTCCGCCGCTCGAGCAGTTGCCCGGCTCAATCCGTCATGATTCTCTCCGAAACTGGCGGGTCGCCGAAGTGTCGATCGTCTGTCAACGCAAGGAGCTACCACATGACACCGGAACAACATCTGCAAGAGATAGAAGCATTCTCCCGGCGCTACCGCTACGATATGGATTATCTGAAGGAGTTCCTTCACGCCTCACCGAAGGGCTACGAGAAATTTGCCAATTTTCGCCCGCTTTCCCACCACCGGGAATTCCTGTCGGCTGACATCTATTGGGTCAGCAAACTTGCCGCTATGCAGGTGGCAGACTGCGGCGCTTGCCTCCAGTTAAGCGTGCGTATGGCCCTGGAAGCGGGACTGGATAAATCACTGGTGCAGGCCTGTCTGCAGGGCGGCAGCCACCTGCCGGACAAGCTGAAGGATATCTTTGATTTCGCCACTGCAGTGGCCGGCCACCAGGACATTGATCCCCAGCTGGAAGAGCGCATCGACACCATTCTGGAAAAACGCCAACGCATAGAATTGGGCGTTTGTGTCGCCACTGCCTCCGTTTACCCCACGATCAAGCGGGCGATGGGCTATGCGCAAAGCTGCTGTCTGCTGGACGTTGATTTTTCCGTCTGAGCCCCCTCGAGTCTTACCGCGACGCCTGCATAAATCAGTCCGGGGCTCTCTGGTGCACCAACAGGCTTTTCGCCCGGTGCAGCAACTGGCGGGTGAGCTCGTCCAAGAGGGCGCCGCCGTTGCGCCAATAGTGCCAATAGAGCGGCACATCCACCGGGCGATCCGGCAGCAGCTCCACCAGCTCCCCCCGGGCCAGCTCTCCCACCGCCTGCAGTTCCGGTACCAGCCCCCAACCGAGACCGGCGGAAGCCAGGCATACAAACCCCTCCGCGGACGGGCACAGGTGATGGGCGAAGTTGCCGCTCACCCCCAGAGATTCCAGGTAGCGGTGCTGGAGTGAGTCGTCCGGCCCAAACACAATGGCGGGACTGTGCGCCAGTGCTTCGGATGTCACGCCTCTGGGAAAATAGCGGGCGATAAAGCCGGGGCTTGCCAAAGCCCGGTAGCGCATGGCACCCAGAAGGACGCTGCGGGCACCGGCTACCGGACGCTCGGAGGCGCACACACAGGCAGCTACCTCCCCGGCGCGCATGCGCTTGAGCCCGACCTCCTGATCCTCCACCACATGGTCCAGCAATACCCGCTGCGCCGCACAGAATTCAGCCACGGCCGGGGCCCACCAAGTCGCCAGCGTGTCGGCGTTTATCGCAATTCGCAACCGCTCGGGTCCGCCGCCCTCAGACAGCGTCGGTACCAGCTCTGTCAGGTCGCGCTCAAGCAGGCGCACCTGCTGGATATGGTTGAGCAAATGCCGCCCCAATTCCGTCGGCTGGGGCGGTGTCGCCCGTACCAGTACCGGCTGCCCCACCCGGGCTTCCAGTAGCTTGATTCGCTGTGACACCGCCGATTGGGACAGACCCAGTGCCACTGCGGCCCGCTCAAAGCCACCCTGCTCCACCACGGCGGCAAGTGCAAAAAGCAATTTATAGTCAAACATCAATTTCTCTAATACATCATCATGAAAATTTGTTTTTCTTATATATTCTTTCGCGACACACTCACCACTATTATCTCTGCCCATATGATTGCCCCATGAGAACCCAAACACCGCTTGCGACGCTGTTCCGCTGCTTCCGTGTACCCGGATTCCCGCGAGGAGTATGCTGAGATGTGGCAAAGTTATGTGAACGGCCTGTTAGTGGCCGCCGGGCTTATCGTGGCCATAGGTGCGCAAAATACGTTTGTCCTGGCCCAGAGTCTGCGCCGTGAGCATCACTTGCCAGTGGCAGCGCTCTGTGTGCTGTGCGATGCGATACTGGTTTCCGCTGGCGTTTTCGGCCTGGCCACTCTGTTGCTGCAAAGCCCGACACTGTTGGCGGTGGCACGCTGGGGCGGCGCGGCTTTTCTGCTCTGGTACGGAATCAAGGCGCTGATGCGAGCGCTTCGCCCTAGCGGGCTCCAAACTCCCGACTCAGTCCCGCGTTCGCGCCGGGCGGTTTTGCTCTCCGCACTGGCTGTGACTCTACTCAACCCGCACGTATATCTGGATACCGTATTGCTGATCGGCTCACTCGGTGCCCAGCAGCCCGCACCCGGCGCCTATGCACTGGGCGCCGCCAGCGCCTCCCTGGCCTGGTTTTTTACCCTGGCCCTGGGTGCCGCTTGGCTCTCGCCCTGGCTGGCGCGTCCAGCAACCTGGCGCCTGCTTGACTTGGGTGTGGCTGTGATGATGTTCAGTGTGGCCAGCCAGCTGCTGCTGAGCCACTGAGTCCCGGCTTGATTTGCGTGGGTAATGACGTGCTTATCTGGCTTCGGCGCGCAAAAGCCCCGAAGCGGCGATGCCGCCAATAGCACAAGCGAGAATGATCACCAGGGGCGCCATCAGGCCCAGAGAAAGAGCGCCGAGGCCATAGCCGCGCATTGGCAGTAGCAGAAATAACAAGACACCGGCCGGGATCAGCGACAGCCAAAACCCCCGGGAGAACCAGGATCTGTGCCAGGGCAGTAAAAAAATCAGCCCGCAGATACCGCCCCATACGATGCGCTGATACAGGTAGCCAGCGGAGAGGTGCGGGGCAATATCAACCCCCAGCCAGCGGGTAAAGCCGTAGTGCCCCATGGCCCAGAGTCCGAGTGCGTAGCAAAGACCGCCAAAGGCGCCCGCGGCAAAACAAAGCGACAGGTTCCGCAGAAACTCACGCACAAAAAATCCCCCTAGACTACTTGTTCTGCAATTCTTTCCGCAGCTGCTGCAGTATCGGCGCGACATCCGGCCTCAGGCCCCGCCACAGAAAGAAAGACTCCGCGGCTTGTCCCACCAACATACCCAGGCCGTCTGCCACAGTGGCGCCCCGTGCTTTAGCCCAGCACATAAAAGGCGTCGGTTCCGCGCCGTACACCATGTCATAGGCCTTGCAGTTCTCGCCGAGAATTTTTTCCGGCAGATGCGGCATTTCGTTGCTGAGACCGGCGGAGCTGGCGTTGATTATGAGGTCGAAGGCGCACGGAAATTCTTCCAGGCCGCCGGCTGTAATTTCGGCGTCAGCGGAGAATTCTTTAGCCAGCCATTCGGCTTTTGCCACAGTCCGGTTGGCGATATGAATTCGCTCCGGTGTTTCCGCCAGCAGCGGCAAGAGTACCCCGCGGGCGGCCCCGCCGGCTCCGAGCACCAGGACCCTCCTATCGCGGATTACCCACCCCAGGTTGTCGCGAATATCGGAAACCAGACCGGCGCCGTCCGTATTGTCGCCGAGCACACGGCCATCATGCAGTTTCTTGAGGGTATTGACGGCGCCGGCGGCACGGGCGCGCTCGGTCAATTCGTCCGCGAAGTCACAGGCGTCCAGCTTGAAGGGCATAGTGACGTTCAATCCGCAGCCGCCACTGGCGAAAAAGCCCCGCGCAAAGGCCGCGAACGCCCCCTCTTCCACCAGTTGCCGCCCGTAGTGGATATCCTGCCCGGTCTGCGCGGCAAAGGCACCGTGAATGCGCGGCGAGAGCGAATGGGCAATCGGATTGCCCACGACCGCGTAGTTGTCCGTCACTTGCGCTGTCTCCCTTGTGCGCGCACGGCGCGGCGGATCTTTGTCGCCTCGTCCACCATGATCAAGCTGTCGATTTTAAGTCCGGCATCGGTATCGCTAACCAGATAGCGGACGGTGGTGTTGTATAGCTCCACGCTTTTTTCCCCCTGCGCGGTCAACAGAATCCAGTTCAGTGTCACCAGGCTGCTATTGGTGTTCACCTCGATAATATCGGTGACAGAGCCGACTATTTGACTGACTCCCAGGCGACGGTAGACTTTCAGCAGCCTGGCCACCTGCTGCACAAACTTCTCTCTGGACATTGCCTCCTTGCCGCTATCCTCGCGGTAGTAGTGCAGAGGGAAACGGTAAAAGTCGGCAACCTGCAAGCCGTCTCCCCCTTCCAGTTGGCGTCGGTAGTCCTGAAACAGCCTGTTGATCTCTTCCAGTCGCACTTTGTGCACGACAGTCTCCCTGTTTATTCAATCCATTCGCGACGGGGCAGGAACTCCGTGTACAGTTTTTCCTCGTCGGAGCCCGGCTCCGGCTGCCAATCGTATTGCCATCGCACCAGCGATGGCAAAGACATCAAAATCGATTCAGTGCGGCCCCCGCTTTGCAGTCCGAAGAGGGTTCCGCGATCGTACACCAGGTTGAATTCCACGTAGCGGCCGCGGCGGTAGAGCTGGAACTGCCGTTCCCGCTCACCATAGTCGGTGTCCTTGCGCCGGCGCACAATTGGCAAATAGGCGTCCAAGTAACTGTCGCCCACCGAGCGCATCAATGCGAAGGCGTTGTCGAACCCGCCTTGGTTAAAGTCGTCGAAAAAGAGTCCGCCGACACCCCGGGCCTCACCGCGGTGCTTGAGATAGAAGTATTCATCACACCACTGCTTGAATCGAGGATAGACGTCGGCCCCAAAAGGGTCACAGGCTTTTTTCGCTGTGCGGTGCCAGTGCACCACATCCTCGTGAAACCCGTAATAAGGCGTCAAATCGTAACCACCACCAAACCACCAAACCGGCGCCTCACCGTCTTTTTCTGCGACAAACAAGCGTACGTTGGCGTGACTGGTGGGCACATAGGGATTGCGCGGGTGGATCACCAGGGACACCCCCATCGCGTTGAAGGAACGGCCAGCCAGTTCCGGGCGGTTGGCGGTGGCTGAGGGCGGCAACCCCTCGCCGTGGACGTGGGAAAAGTTGACCCCGCCCTTTTCAATCAAAGCGCCCTCTTCCAGCACCCGGGTCCGGCCACCACCACCACCGGGCCTGCTCCAAACGTCTTCGCGAAAGGGAGTGCCGTCTTCGGCGCTTAGCGCCTCGCAGATACGATCCTGCAGCGTCAGCAAATAATGTTTTACCGCCTCGATATCAATTTGACTCATGGTGTGAAACCGCTCTGTTGTGGGAAAGTCTCCGGCCGCTGGCCAGAGTGGATTTTCAACCGCCGGGGCGCAATACCTCACCACTGATCAGATCGCGGATTTCGCTGGGCGCATTGCGGCCACCGGTGGCGCCGCCACCGACAAAATCCAGGGTGTCGCCGAAATAGCGCAAAACTTGGTACTTGTGCCTCGCCGGCTGACAGCCGGAAGGGTTGGCGGAGGTGGATACAATAGCGCCGCCAAAAGCGCGCGTCAGCGCAGCGGTAAAGGGATGGTCGGTGCAGCGCAGTGCCACCGATTGGTGGGCACCGCTGATCCAGGAAGGAACGCGGCCGCAGTGTGGCACCAACCAAGTGACCGGACCGGGCCAAGTGGTGTGAATCTGTCGCAACTGCCGCTCATCGAGCGGATCCAGCAAGCCGGCGAAATGTCGCTCTTCTCCGGAAACCAGAATCAGCCCCTTCGCCACAGGCCGGTCCTTCAGCTGCAGCAGGCGCTGCACTGCCCGGTGGTTATTCGGATCGCAGGCGAGCCCCCACACAGACTCCGTGGGGTGGGCGATAACACCGCCCGCGGCCAGAGCGCGAGCGGCTTTTTTTACGGCGATTGGAGAATAGCGCACGGCGCCAGGCTTACTTGGCCTTGCGCTCTTGCAGGCGTTTCTGCAGCTCAGCGTCCTTGGCAATAATGGCCTCCGCATTGGCACGGCGCTCATCCACCAGTTTTTGGTGCATGGTTGCGTCGGACACGCCGATAATCTGCGCGGCCAGATAGGCGGCATTCTTGGCACCGGCTTTGCCGATGGCCACAGTTGCCACAGGAATACCACCGGGCATCTGCACAGTGGAAAGCAGTGCGTCCAGTCCGTCCAGTGAAGCGTTGATCGGTACACCGATCACCGGCTTTAGGGTGGTGGCGGAAACGGCACCCGCCAAGTGGGCGGCCATGCCGGCGGCACAGATAAAAGCAGCACAACCGCGTTTATCGGCGTCGACCACATAGTTGTGGGTATTTTCCGGCGTGCGGTGCGCCGAAGTGACTTTCACCTCGTAGTCGATACCGAACTTCTCCAGCACGTCGAAGGCGGCTTCCATGGTTGGCAGGTCCGAGTCGGAGCCCATCAGGATGGCTACAAAAGGCTTGCTCATGTCGGTTCTCTTGTTTCTGGCATGCAGGAAGCGCGGCAATCTAGCCGATTGCGCCGCCGCGGACAAGGCGCTCTCCAACGAAACTACAGCAGCAGCCTGATGCGCTTTCGAATTGCCTCCCCTCTATCTAAGCACCTCGGGCTCAGCGACAGCTCACCTGAGCTTCACATCCGCCCCCGAAGAACCTCTGATTAATTCGCTTCCTGACGGTAAAAATTCTTTGGCGCTAGATGAGAAGCTCAAGTGATAGCATGGCCATTTCGAAACTGTCGGATACAGGGAAGTACTCGTGCGTTTTCGAAATGGCCATCCTATTGCCTGAGCGCCACGGAACTAACCAAAGCGTTCACACAAATTAATCAGAGGTTCCCTAGCGTATGCCCAATGCGACCCTGACACCATCGGCATAGTCCGGGTGGACCTTTGCAAAGTGCCCCAACTGGCGCCGAATGATCTCTTCCGGTACGCCGGACATGGACTCGGCGATATTTTCGAACAAGCGCTCTTTCTGGCCATCGTCAAACAGATTAAAAAGGGCGCGGGCCTGACTGTAGTCGTCATTGCCCTCGCTGTGTTCGTAGCGATCGGCATCACCGGATATGGCCAGCGGCGGTTCCTTGGCGCGGGGATCCGCAATCGGACCTGCAAAAGAGTTCGGCTCGTAATAGGCATCCGGATTTCCAGTCCGGCAGCCGGTAGTGTTCATTTCTCCGTCGCGGTAGTAGTTGTGCACCGGACATTTGGGCGCGTTGATTGGCAGGTGTTCATAGTGGGTACCGAGACGGTGGCGGTGGGCATCGGCATAGGCAAAGATGCGCGCCTGGAGCATCTTGTCCGGAGAATGGCCGATACCGGGCACGATGTTCGATGGTGAGAACGCCGCCTGTTCTATTTCGGCGAAGTAATCGTCCGGGTTGCGGTTGAGTTCCATCACACCCACATCGATGGGCGGGAAATCGCCGTGTGGCCAGACTTTGGTGAGATCAAAAGGGTTAAAAGGCATTTTGTCCGCATCCTTTTCCGGCATCACCTGTACCTGCATGGTCCACCGGGGATAGTCGCCCCTTTCGATGGCGCCGTAGAGCGCCTCCTGATAGCTCTCGCGACTGTGACCAATCACTTCCGCCGCTTCTGCATTGGTGAAGTACTTGTGCCCCTGTTGAGTCTTAAAATGGAACTTGACCCAGTAGCGCTCCCCGCTGTGATTCCACAGGGAATAGGTGTGAGAGCCGTAGCCGTTCATATGCATGGGCGATACCGGGAGGCCGCGGTCGGAAAACAGTATGGTGACCTGATGGATACTTTCCGGGCACAGGGACCAAAAGTCCCACATGGCGGTCGGTGAGCGCAGGTTAGTGCGCGGGTGACGCTTCTGGGTGTGGATAAAATCCGGGAACTTGTATGGGTCGCGAACGAAGAATACCGGCGTGTTGTTGCCCACCAAATCCCAGTTGCCGTCTTCGGTATAAAACTTGAGCGCAAAACCTCGCACATCCCGCTCCGCATCCGCGGCGCCACGCTCTCCGGCAACGGTGGAGAATCGTGCCAACATAGGGGTCTCAACACCTGGCTGCAATACCTTGGCGCAGGTATAGCGAGAAAGGTCCCCCGTAATCTTCAGAGTGCCGTGCGCACCCCAGCCATTGGCGTGTACCGTGCGCTCGGGAATCCGCTCGCGGTTCTGGTGCGCCAGCTTTTCGATCAACTGATAGTCCTGTAGCAGCAGGGGCCCTCGCGGCCCTGCGGTAAGACTGTTGCGGTTATCCGGTACAGGCGCACCGGCCGTGGTGGTGAGAGTGGGTTTGTCCGCCATTGGCTACCTCCTGTTCCAAGTCCGAATCAGTATTGTCGGACCCGCGATGCACGGCGAACCGGTTGACGGGCAAGACCTCTTCTAATCGATCGTTTCCTGCAGGTGGGCCGCCCCGGCGGGCGTCAATTGATAACCGCCGGGCAACTGCTCCACTATCCCCGCCAACTCCAGCTCCAGCAACTGCGCCATCAGGGGGCCCGTATCCTCACCGGTATCCCGCGCCAATTGCTCCAGCGTGCGGAGATCCCCGCCCAATGCTTCCACCAGACGCCGCTGCCGTGTTTCCAGAATTCCGCCGCCAGGTTCATGCGCGTCAGCCGGCGGCTGAGCCAGAAGGCCACCCAGTTGCTGGACGATATCCATACTGGTCTCGACCAACGCCGCGCCTTCCTTGATTAATTTGTGGCAGCCGCGAGCCAACGGATTGTGGATTGAGCCCGGGATGGCGAACACTTCTCGGTTCTGCTCCAGGGCCAGTTGTGCTGTGATCAGAGAACCTGAGCGCAGCGCGGCCTCCACCACTAATACCCCCAGGGATAAGCCAGCGATAATGCGATTGCGCCGCGGGAAATTGCTCGCTTCCGGGGCACTGCCCATGGGCTGTTCACTGACGATGGCTCCACCGCCAGCAACAATGTCCTCCGCCAGTGGCTGGTTACGGCGCGGGTAGAGCCTGTCCACACCGCTGCCGAGCACCGCCAGGGTTACACCCCCGGCTTTGAGCGCGCCGAGATGCGCCGCGGCGTCCACCCCGAGCGCAAGGCCGGAGGTAACCGCAAAACCGCTGCCGGCCAGCTCGGTGGCAAAAGCGCGGGCGTTGTCCAGTCCGCTGCGGCTGGCCCGCCGGGCCCCCACCACCGCAATCTGCGGCAGCTGCAAGGCCTCAACGGCACCGCGCACATAGAGCAGCGGCGGCGGGCGGGAGATTTCCGCCAATAGGCGCGGATAGTCGTCTTCGCTGTGGGACAACAGCCGCACCCCGGCGGCAGCACAGCGTTCTTGTTCCGCATACGCCCAGGCGACCTGCGCGCTGTGCTCACCGAGCCTTGCCAACTCGCGCCATTGGCCTTGAACCCGTTCGGGGAAACGATTGGGAGGGAATTCGGAGAGAGATTGCAGCGCCCCGACCGGGTCGCCGAAATGTTCGATCAGTTGCCAGTAGCGGCCGGGGCCCAAACCCTCCAGCCGCAACAGCGCCAAGGTAGCAGTCAACGCATCCATGCGAATTGGCTTCTCGTGCTTTTGCGTGTGGGCGGCAGCCCCAAGTGGCGGTGCCGCCGCACGCAAGGCAGTGCGCGTGGAACGCCTTTAGGGGTTGCGCACCAGATCCATAACTTCCAAGGGCCGGTCCGCTTCGAGCACCAGCGCCAGACTCATCTTCTCGAAGGTGCGGAATACCATCATCACGCCAGCGTACTCGTCCGGCAACTTCACAGTATCGCGCTCGATACGGTCGCGAACCGTAGCGCCCTGCTTGTAAATAGACAGCACATGGCCGGGTTGCAGCCCTTCGCGCTCGCCGCGATTCACCACGACCACATCGTACTTGCCGATCTGGGTTACACCTTCGTCCACACCGAGGATGTAGCCGTCCACAGGCACCGCCGGCGCACCGGGCTGGAACAGGGCCGCGATAGAGCGCTCCTCCACCGGTAACAACCGGTCTTCCAGGCGAATCTCGCGGGCCGTACGTGTAACTTGCATCGTGGCCACGGCAAAGTTTTCGCGGTGATCCGGGTCCAGCTGGAACAGGTCAGCGGAACCCACGTCCAGTGCCTGGCGGCCGAGTATCTCGCCGGTGACCGGGTCCGCGTAGACGGGACCGGGGCGATAGATACCGTAGGAGGCCAGCGGCTCACGGAAATCGCCGCGGGCGTAAATCCTTTCACCGGCCCCCATCAAAATGCGTTGATCGGCACCGGAGATTACATAGGGCGCGCCTTTGAAGGCATCCGGTGCGACAATACGGGTGCGGGAAAGGAAAGCGTTGATAGCGTCCAGCGGAATCGCCGGTATTGCGTCCGCCAGGGGTTCGCGACGCACCTGCGGGTGCAAACTGTTCGTTCCGGCCGCCGGGCTCAGTTTGTAGCCACGCGGTCCCCGCTCCAGGTGCAACTGGGGCTGGCCCTCCACATAGACGAGGCGCAGCCGGTCGCCGGGATAGATCAAATGCGGGTTTTCCACCTGGGGGTTAACCTGCCAGATTTCCGGCCATTGCCAGGGCTCGGCGAGGAAGCGGCCGGAGATATCCCAAAGCGTGTCCCCCTCCTGTACCACATAAACATCCGGGTGGTCCGGGTTGAGGCGCACCTGGTCCTGCGCCTGAATGCCAAAGGCCACCGCCAGCAACAGGGCCGTGGCCGCCAGAATAATTTTTCTCATTGAAGCATTCCTATGCTCTTTATCGCTATAATCTTACGGCGCCAGGCCACCGCCCCGGTGGTTTAGCGGCAAATATCGAGCGCGATCATTATGTTATCAGCGCAAGTTCCATGAATACTAGAAGTTTGTCACGGTGTTATGGCCAAACTTGAGATCCTCGAATTTCCCGATCCGCGCCTGCGCCAAGTCGCAAAACCGGTCGAAAAAGTAACCGACGAGCTGCGCCGACTGGTGGACGACATGTTCGAAACCATGTACGCCGCCCCCGGTGTCGGCCTGGCCGCAACCCAGGTAAACGTCCATCAGCGTATCGTGGTGATCGATGTTTCCGAAGATCAAAACGAACCGCTGGTGTTTATCAACCCGGAAATCGAGGTGCTCGACGAGGAGATACACCAGTACGATGAGGGCTGCCTGTCGGTGCCCGGCTTTTATGAAACGGTGGAGCGGCCGCGCAAGGTGCGCGTCAAGGCCCTGGACCGCAATGGCGAGACCTTCGCTCTGGAGGCTGAGGGCCTGCTGGCGGTATGCGTGCAACACGAAGTGGACCACCTGGACGGCAAACTGTTTGTCGACTACCTGTCGCCGCTGAAACGCAACCGCATCCGCTCCAAACTGGAAAAAGCCCACCGCAGACGCGCCTGAAGACCTTCTGAATTGATTCGCCGCCGGGGGACCCCGGCGGCCCTTCCACAGCGGAACCCATGACGCAACCATTGAATATTGTTTTCGCCGGCACACCGGAGTTTGCCGCCGTACACTTACAGACACTGCTCGACAGCCAGCACAGGGTAATCGCCGCCTACACCCAGCCGGACAGGCCCGCCGGGCGCGGAAAAAAGCCGCAGGCCAGCCCGGTCAAACAGCTGGCACAGCAGCACGAAATTCCCGTTTACCAGCCCCAGAGCCTGCGCGATGAAGCGGCACAGGCAGAGTTGGCCGCACTGAATGCCGACCTGATGGTAGTGGTCGCTTATGGCCTGATACTGCCGCAGGCGGTACTGGATACACCGCGCCTGGGCTGCGTTAATGTGCACGCCTCCCTATTGCCGCGCTGGCGCGGCGCCGCCCCCATACAGCGCGCCATTGAGGCCGGCGATGCGGTCAGCGGCGTATCCATTATGCAGATGGAAGCGGGCCTGGACACGGGCCCCGTACTGGTGGAAAAGCGCTGCCCGATCACCCCGGCCGATACCGGTGGCAGCTTGCACGACAAACTGGCAGGTCTGGGTGGGCCGGCCCTGCTGGAAGCCCTCGAACAACTGGCTGCCGGCACCGCAGTACCGCGAATCCAGGACGACACCAAGGCCAACTACGCCGCCAAAATCAGCAAGGAAGAAGCGCGCATCGACTGGCTCCGCCCAGCGGAGGAGCTGGACCGGCAAATTCGCGCCTTCAACCCTTTCCCCGTCTGCTGGACCACCTGTAGCGATGCAAAAGGGAAGCAGCGGTTGCGCATTTACAAGGCGCAACTGGAGCGCGGCTGCCACCGCGACATCCCCGGCACCATCCTCTCCGCCGACGCCGAGGGCATACTGGTTGCCTGCGGCCGCGAGGCGCTACGGCTGCAGCTGCTGCAACTGCCAGGCAAAAAAGCCCTGCCAGCAGAAGAGATACTCAAAGGCTACCGGGCGCTCTTCGCACCCGGTGTGCGGCTGGGTGAATAAATGACTGCCGATGTCCGCGCCCAGGCGGCGCGAGTGCTGGCGGCCCTGTTTGCGGACCAGGGCTCCCTGGCAAAACAGTTGCCGCTGGTCGAAGGCAAGGTGCGTGAACGCGACCGGGCGCTGCTGCGTGAACTCTGCTACGGCAGCGCGCGCACCGCGCCGCGGCTGCAGTTGCTGGCGCAGAAGCTGCTGCGCAGGCGGCCGGCGGATAGGGAAATTGAGGCACTGCTGTTACTCGGCCTCTATCAGCTGGAGTACACCCGCATTCCCGACCACGCCGCCATCTCAGCCACAGTTAATGCCGCCCGCGAACTGGGGCTGGATCGCGCCACCGGTCTTATCAATGGTGTACTGCGCGCCTATCAGCGCAGCCGCGAACAGCTACAACGGAAACTATCCGGTAACCCACAGTTCAGTTCCGCGCATCCGGACTGGCTGTGGCGGCGCATAAAAGCCGCCTGGCCCGATCGGGCCGGGGAGATTTTCCGCGCCAACAACGCCAGCCCGCCGATGACGCTGCGGGTCAACAGCGGCAAGATTTCCCGCAATGACTATCTGCACCAATTGCAGGCGGCCGGTATATCCGCCACCCCCTGCGACATCTCGCCGGTGGGCATCACGCTCGCCCAGCCCCGTGCAGTGGATCAATTGCCCGGCTTCAATGAGGGTCTGGTCAGCGTACAGGACGAATCGGCGCAGCTGGCGGCACAACTGCTCCAACCCGCGGCGGGCGAGCGGATTCTGGACGCCTGTGCGGCGCCCGGCGGCAAAAGCTGCCATCTGCTGGAACAGCAGCCATCGATTGCGCTGAGCGCGCTTGACATAGATGAAGAGCGCCTGGACCGCGTGCGGGAAAATCTGTGCAGAACCCGCCTCGCGGCGGAACTGATCTGTGCCGATGCCACCGAACCCGCGGCCTGGTGGGACGGACAGCTCTTCGATCGCATTTTGCTCGACGCCCCCTGCTCCGCCACCGGCGTCATCCGCCGCAATCCGGATATCAAACTGCTGCGCCGCGAAGCGGATATCGCCGAACTGGCGGATCTTCAGGCCAGAATCCTGCGGGCAATGTGGCCACTGCTCAAACCCGGCGGCAGCCTGCTCTACGCTACCTGCTCGATACTGCCGGCGGAGAACGCCGAGGTGGTGGCAGGCTTCGTTGCGGAGGCGGAGGATGCGAGCGACAATACGCCGCACACGCTGAATGGCGCGCTCTGGGGCGAACCCCAAATCGCGGGTGTGCAGCGGTTTCCGCAGCCGGACGGTGGCGACGGTTTCTACTACGCTCTGCTGAGCAAAGCCGAATAACAGCGGCCCGAACCGCGAACTTCGACAGTCTATGAAAATTATCATTCTCGGCGCCGGCCAAGTGGGCGGCTCACTGGCAGAAAGCCTCGCCTCCGAGCGCAACGATATAGTGCTGGTGGACAGCGACGAGAAAACCCTGCGGGAGTTGCGCGACCGCCTGGATATCGGCGTCGTGATCGGCCATGCCGCCCACCCGAATATTCTGCTGGAAGCGGGGATAGAAGACGCCGACATTCTGGTGGCGGTAACCAACAACGACGAAACCAACATGGTCGCCTGCCAGATCGCCCACTCCCTGTTCCGGGTGCCCACCAAGATCGCCCGGGTGCGCGCCGGCGCCTACCTGCAGCACCCCCAGCTGTTCGACACCCAGTCTATTCCCATCGATGTCTTGATCAGCCCGGAGCACCTAGTGTCCGAGTATGTCGCGCGCCTGATTGAGCACCCGGGCGCACTGCAAGTGCTGGATTTCGCCGATGGCCGGGTGCAACTGGTGGCGGTACGAGCGGTAAAAGGCGGTCCGCTGGTGGGCCGCCAGTTGCGCTACCTGCGCGAGCATATGCCCAAGGTGGACACCCGCGTGGCCGCCATCTACCGCCGCAACACCCCGATCATTCCCCAGGGCGACACAGTGATCGAAGCCGGCGACGAGGTGTTCTTTATCGCCGCGCGCGCCAATATCCGCGCAGTCATGAGCGAACTGCGCCGCCTGGAACACGGCTATAAACGCGTCACCATCGCCGGAGGAGGCAATATCGGCCTGCGCTTGGCGCACAAACTGGAAAACCGCTACGCGGTAAAAATCATTGAGCAGAGCCACGAGCGGTGCGTTTTTCTGTCAGAGGAACTCTCCCATACCATCGTGCTGAACGGCAGCGCCTCGGACCAGGATCTGCTGCTGGAAGAAAACATTGAAGACACGGATGTTTTCCTTGCGGTAACCAACGACGACGAGGCCAACATCATGTCCTCTCTGCTGGCCAAACGCCTGGGTGCGCGCAAGGTGATGACCCTGATCAATAACCGCGCCTACGTCGACTTGGTGCAGGGAGGGGAAATCGATATCGCCATATCGCCGCAGCAAAACACTATTGGCAGCCTGCTCACCCATGTCCGCCGCGGCGACATGGTCAACGTGCACTCGCTGCGCCGCGGCGCTGCCGAGGCAATAGAGGTCATCGCCCATGGCGACAAACGTACCTCCAAGGTGGTGGGCAGAAAGATCGAGGATATCGACTTGCCCGAGGGCGCCTCAATCGGCGCCATAGTGCGGGAAACGGAACAGGGCAGCGAAGTGCTGATCGCCCACGACGACGTAGTGGTGGAGACGAATGACCACGTCATTGTCTTTTTGGTGGACCGCCGACAAACACGCCATGTGGAACAATTATTCCAGGTGGGCTTCAGTTTCTTTTAACTGCGGATGCGGGCGGAAAAAGGCGATCTACCCGTTTTCAGGACAGACAACAGGCTGAATAGCGCCGATGCGGATAGCGGTAATAACGCGAGTTTTCGGAATCCTTCTGACGGTATTCAGCCTGACGCTGTTGCCGCCAATTGCCGTGTCTCTCTGGTACGACGACGGCACCCATACGGCCTTCGGCGCCGCTTTTGTGATTACGCTGATCACCGGTCTGTTTTTGTGGCTGCCGGTACACGATCTGCACCAGGAACTGCGCACCCGCGACGGCTTTGTGGTGACCTCCCTCTTCTGGCTGGTACTGGGCAGTTTCGGTGCCCTGCCCCTAATCATCAGCCCGCAGCCGGCTCTGGGGATCACGGACTCCATTTTCGAATCCATCTCCGGACTGACGACCACCGGCGCCACTGTCATTACCGGCTTGGACAACCTGCCACCGGCCATTCTCTATTACCGCCAGCAATTGCAGTGGTTCGGCGGTATCGGCGTGATCGTGATCGCCCTGGCCATTCTACCCATGCTGGGCATCGGCGGCATGCAGTTGTACAAGGCGGAAATCCCAGGCCCAGTGAAAGACACCAAGCTGACCCCGCGCATCGCCGAGACAGCCCGTGCACTGTTCGTTATTTACATCACCCTGACGTTACTGTGTGGCCTGGGCTACTGGTGGGCGGGCATGACGGTATTCGACGCGGTGGCCCACGCTTTTTCCACCGTGGCCAACGGCGGCTTTTCGACCCACGACGACAGCATGGGGTTCTACGCCAACAACCACGCGATCATGACCATCTGCATCCTGTTCATGTTCACCGCCGCGATCAACTTTGGCCTGCACTTCTTCGCCTTCCGCAACCGAAGCCTGACGCACTACTGGCGCGACTCGGAATTCCGCTTTTATGCGACTCTCACTGTCTCCGCCGGGCTGCTAATCAGCTGCTATCTCTGGTTCTTGGGGATGTTCTCTCCGGGCAGCAGTTTTCTGCACGGATTTTTCCAGGTGGTCTCCATCGGCACCACCGCTGGTTTCGCGTCGGAAAATTTTACCGCCTGGCCCGCCTTCCTTCCCTATTTTTTATTGTTGCTCGGTATTATGGGCGCCTGCGCCGGCTCTACCTCCGGAGGCATCAAGGCGGTGCGGGTCATGCTGATCATGAAATCCGGCCTGCGGGAACTGAACCGTTTGGTGCACTCCAATGCGGTGGTACCGATCAAGGTAAACCGTAAACTGGTGCCCGAGCGGGTCACCGACGCCGTGTGGGGTTTCTTCGCCGTTTATATTCTCTCTTTCTTTGTACTGACAATTATCGTTATGGCCACCGGTGAAGACTTCGTCACCTCGTTTTCTACCGTTGCTTCTTGTCTCAGCAATATCGGCCCCGCCCTGGGGGAAGCGGCCAGTCATTACGGATCAGTGAATGAAGTGGCCAAGTGGTTTCTGATTCTGGCGATGCTGATGGGGCGACTGGAAATCTTTACTCTTCTGGTACTGCTCACCCCAGCGTTCTGGCGCCACTGATCCTCTCCACTCAGCGCAAGTGGTACGCTGCTTCTGTGGTAAAAAATTTAAATATCTGCCACAGTAAAGCTCGGCTAGAAATCACTAATAATAAGCAAAGCATTAATGAGCAAAAACACTCGCGAGTTGCTCGGTCAACTGAGTATTGACCGGGACGCGCCTTCCGAAACTGCCTTGCCCGCACGACAGCGCGCGATTGCCGCCGCTGTCGGTGCGCTCGGCGGCCTGCTGCTGGGCGCTTTGGCGGTATCGGTAATACAAGGAGAGGGGAAGGCACCACAGCCAGCCATCGCAGCCGCAGTAAAAAAAACCACTGCGCACGAAATTGCTCCCCCAGCCATCCGGGAACGGGAGACAGTCCTCAACGCTTCCGGCTATATCACAGCGCGCCGCATTGCCACCGTGTCCTCCGAAGTGATGGGTCTGATCTCGAGTGTGGATGTAGAGGAAGGAATGTATGTGACCGAGGGCCAGGTGCTGGCCCGTCTGGACGACAGTAAGGCGAAGGTGAATCTGGCCTTTGCCCAGGCCCAGGTGAAGGTGCTTCAGGCGCGCCAGGCCAGCATTATCGCCAACCTGGAAGAGGCGCGACGCCAGCGCATCCGCTATGCCGGTCTGCGCGACAAGGACTATTCCAGCCAGGCCGAACTGACCCGGAGCGAGGCCACCGTGGCGAGTCTTCAGGCGGACCTGGCCAGCGCGCGCGCCGATATAGAAGTGGCCAAAATCGAGGTGGAACGCCAGAGAGAGCACCTAGAAGACCACACGATTCGCGCACCCTTTTCAGGGGTTGTTACACAAAAGAATGCTCAACCCGGTGAAATCGTCGCGCCCAGTTCCGCTGGCGGCGGCTTCACCCGTACCGGTATTTGCACCATTGTGGATATGAACTCCCTGGAAATCGAAGTAGATGTAAACGAGGCCTTTATTGGCAGGGTATCGCCGGGGCAGAAAGTTATCGCCAATCTGGATGCCTATCCGGACTGGGATATTCCCGCTACCGTCGTCGCGATCATTCCCACCGCCGATCGCGCCAAGGCCACAGTGCGCGTGCGCATCGGCATAGACGGAAAGGATGCACGAATTCTGCCTGATATGGGGGTAAAAGTGGCTTTTCTGAGTACCGGCGAATCACTGGGAAACCTCTGATTAAGATGCTGCACAATGCGGCAGATACACATTGAGGTCAGATGAGAATCTCACCACAGATTTCGCGAGTATTAATCAGTGCTTCTCTAGCGGGAAATACTTATACGAAATGAAAATTCAATAAATAGCCGAGGGGCCAATCAATGCCACAGGATGTATTGTTCCAGTTAAAAGGTGTCAGTAAGTGTTTCGTCAAAGGTAAAGAAAAAATCACTATATTTGAGGATCTCGATCTGACCATCAACCGGGGTGATTTCATCGCCATTATGGGCCCTTCGGGTTCCGGCAAAACCACCTTGTTGAATATGCTCGGTGGAGTTGACCAGCCCAGTGCCGGCGAAATCTGGTTCGACGGCGCGCGGGTGGACAATCTCAGCGAAGGCGCCCTGACCCGCTGGCGCGCCCGCAACATCGGCTTTATTTTTCAGTTCTACAACCTGATGCCGATGCTGAACGCTGCGCGCAATGTGGAACTGCCCCTGCTACTGACAAAACTGTCGAGGGCCCAGCGCAAAAAACATGTGGAGACCGCATTGGCGCTTGTGGGTCTTTCCGACCGCGCCAAGCATATGCCCGGTGAAATGTCCGGCGGACAGCAACAGCGGGTGGCTATCGCCCGCGCTATTGTTTCTGACCCCCAATTATTGCTGTGCGACGAACCCACCGGCGACCTGGATCGCACCACCGCCGACGAGGTTCTGGAGATGCTGCAGCTATTGAATCGTGAGCACGGAAAAACCATCGTCATGGTCACTCACGACCCCGCCGCCGCCAAATACGCCAAGCAGACACTCCATCTGGACAAAGGCAAATTCGTACAAAGGGAATTGGTGGCATGAGTGACTTCTATTTAATTTACAAAAACATGACGAGGAAGCCGCTGCGGCTTTTTCTTACCTGCTTTTCCATCTTTATCGCGTTTCTGATTTTCGGCACCATAATTACTTTTAAAAGTGCATTGGATGCGGGTGTGGAAATGTCCGCAGACAATCGCCTGGTCGTATTTAACCGCATCAATTTCACAGTCCCCTTACCGGAAAGTTACTTCCACAAAGTCGCTGCCGTCGAAGGGGTGCGGGATGTAACACACCTCAACTGGTTCGGCGGCTACTATCAGGAGCCGGCAAATATCATCAGTGTGATGGCCGTGGAACCGGAATCCTATCTCGACGTCTATTCGGATCAACTGGTGCCACCGGAACAACGCGAGGCTTGGCTGCGCAACCGCCAGGGTATATTGGTGGGGCAGAAGCTTGCGGAAATGTATGGTTGGAAAATCGGCGACCGGGTGCCCATCTCCTCCAATATTTTTTCCCACAGAGACGGCGGTCAGACCTGGGATTTCGTTGTCGAGGGGATATTTCACAATGCCGATGCGCAAGCGGACACTCGCATGGCGGTATTCCACTACAAATACTTTCAGGAGACAGCCACTTTCGGTGGCGACACCATAGGCTGGCTGACACTGACCACGGAAGATGCTTCTTTGAATGAGCAGGTGGCGAAAACTATTGATGCCATGTTTGCCAACTCACCTTACGAGACAGATACAAGCACCGAAAAAGCGTTCAGTAAGGCATTTATTGAACAGATCGGCAATATCGGGCTGATTATATTCGGCGTGGTATTTATGGCATTTTTCACCATTCTCGTAGTAGTGGGCAATACCATGGCACTGGCCATTCGCGAACGCACTGGCGAGATCGCGGTTCTCAAGACACTGGGATTTTCCAGCCCGAGAATATTCCGCATGGTGTTGTCGGAATCCCTCCTCATCGCTCTGCTCGGCGGCCTCTCCGGCCTGGCGATGGCTTACTTTCTGCTCGAAGGCATCAAATCCACCATGGGCCAGTTCCTGCCGAATCTGATCATGGACGGCAAAATTGTTATTCAAGCGGTCGGCTATATGTTGTTGCTGGGGATTGTCACCGGCCTGCTCCCAGCGCTCAATGCGCTGCGCCTGAATATCGTCACGGCATTTAACAGGGGGTAAAGAAATGGGCTCTCTTTTTTCACAAATTGTCACCGTGACCGCAATGAATATCCGCAGCCTGCCGCGTCGCTTGTGGATGTCCCTGGCAATGGTGCTAGCCTCGGCGGTGGTGGTGGCGGTACTTTTGGCCTTTCTGGCTATGGCCAAGGGATTCGAGGCAACCATGGAAGGCGCCGGATCGGACCGCGTGGCGATTTTAATGCGCGAGGGCGCGGCGGCGGAGTTGAACAGTGTGCTCACCCGCGAGCAGGTCAATCTGGTGGCCGAGTCTGCAGGTATCGCCCGCGACGCACAGGGCCCGCTCATTTCACCGGAGCTCTATGTCATCGTTGACGGCATCAAAAAAGCCAGTGGCACAGAAGCCAATATTCCACTGCGCGGCCTGAACGCCAAGGGCATGGCCATGCGGGAAAATATGCATCTGCTGGAGGGGCGCATGTTCACTCCGGGCACCAACGAGATGATCGTCGGTGCCGGTGTGCTGAGGGAATTTGACGGCTTTGAGATCGGCAAGGAAGTACGCTTCGGAAAAAATGTATGGACAGTGGTCGGTATTTTCTCCACCGGCGGCAATGTGTTTGAAAGCGAGCTGTGGGCAGATGCGGCAATGGTCCAGGCCCACTACAACCGCGGCAGCAGCTACCAGACGATCCGCGTGCAACTGCAAACCCCCGGCGATCTCGCGCCGCTGCGGGAAACCATAGAGCGTGAGCCGCGCCTGAATCTGGATATCCAGACAGAGCGCGACTATTTCGCCAATCAGGGGGAACAGTTGCGGTATATGGCCATCTTCGGGCGTGTAATTAGCTTTGTGATGGCTCTGGGGGCACTCGCCGGTGCGCTGAACACCATGTACACATCGGTGGCGGACCGGGCGAAAGAAATCGCCACCCTGCGCGCCCTCGGCTTCGGCAATTTTTCCGCCTTCTGCGGTACCGTCGCCGAGGCGCTGGTACTTGCCGCGGCCGGCGGTCTGCTGGGCTCTCTGGCTGCCTTTCTGTTTTTCGACGGCCTCAGCACTTCCACATTGGGCGGCAGTTTTACCCAGGTGGTGTTCAGCTTCGAAGTGTCTCCGGACCTGTTTATGCAGGGCGCAGCTCTGGCCCTGTTTATCGGTTTCGTCAGCGGTTTCTTCCCCGCCTGGCGCGCCGCGCGGGTACCGGTGGTGGTCGCATTCCGCAACGGCGCGTGATTGTGCCTCAAAAGGCTGGAGTGCCCGCGGGCACTCCGGTCAGCGCCGATTTTTCTGATAGATGCGACTCTTGCCTTCCGGCTGCTTGCGGAACCGCTTGTACTCCCACTGATACTGCTCCGGTGCCTCGGCGATACAGGCCTCAACACCGCGGTTCATGGCCGCCAGTGACACCTTCTGCTCATCGCTGTAAATCGCCTGCTCCGCAGGCAGGAACACCAGTTCGAAGCCACCCTCAACCCGCTTGCCAAACCCAAACACGCAGCGGCAGCCGGTGCGTTGCAGTAGGTTGTAAGCCAGCGTCATAGTAAGTGCCGGCCTACCGAAAAAGGGCGCGAAATCACCGCCCATATCCGGCTCCTGGTCCGGTAATACCATGACGATATTGCCGGCCTTCAATGCCTTCAGCAGCGCGCGTACGCCGTGCACGTTGGTGGGTACCATGTTGGTACCTGTGGCCTCGCGCCCACTGCGGATGATCGGGTCCAGCGCGGCGATTTTCGGCGGTGCGTAGAGGGCTGTGGAAGGGCCGAGGGTGGCCAGATACATGCCGAAGATTTCCCAGTTGCCGGTGTGTGGCATGAGTACCAAGACACCGCGGCCCTCTTCCACACCATCACACAACAACTGTTGATTGCGCACCCGCACTATATGGTCTTCGCTACGACTCCATGGCTGACGCCAGATTGTCGCCACCTCGAACCCGGTCATGGCTGTATGCAGGACACTGTTCCGCGCCAGCTGCTCCCTCTGGTCGGGGTCCATGGCCGGGTAGCACAGCTGCAGATTGATACGGCTGACGCGCAGACTATCGCTGCGGCTGAGAATTGCCAGGCGGCCAAACAGGCGGCCGAGCCGGCGCGACCAGCGCAGCGGCAATCTGCCAACCAGTTTGAGTGCAGCCACCGCCAAGCGGCTCTTAATATCCAATGCGACTACTTCTCCATTCGGACTCGTGTTCAGTATGGCCACCGGCTACCCGCCGCGCAGCCGCAGCGCTTTCAGCGCGCAACCTGCTGCCGCTATAATTGCGTCCCTTTGCCCCCAGTCAGCGAACACAAGCACTTACTGATCCGGAGATAGCGGTGTCCAAGCAATACGACCTCAGCACCTTCCAGGGCTTAATATTTGCCCTGCAAGATTACTGGGCGCGCCAAGGGTGCGTCATTCTACAGCCTCTGGATATGGAAGTGGGCGCCGGCACCTTCCATCCGGCCACCTTCCTGCGCGCGGTGGGGCCCGAGACCTGGAACGCCGCCTATGTGCAGCCCTGCCGGCGTCCCACCGACGGCCGCTACGGCGAAAACCCCAACCGGCTTCAGCACTACTACCAGTACCAGGTAGTGATGAAGCCCTCCCCGGACAATATCCAGGAGCTGTACCTGGACAGCCTGCGCGCCCTGGGCATCGACCCTGCCGTGCACGATATCCGTTTTGTCGAGGACAACTGGGAATCCCCCACCCTGGGAGCCTGGGGACTCGGCTGGGAAGTGTGGCTCAACGGCATGGAGGTGACCCAGTTCACCTATTTCCAACAGGTGGGCGGCCTCGAATGTTTCCCAGTCACCGGAGAGATCACCTACGGCCTGGAGCGCATCGCCATGTACCTGCAGGGCGTGGAGTCCATTTACGACCTGGTGTGGACCCGCAGCCCCGACGGCAGCCCGGTCAGTTACGGCGATGTTTTCCACCAGAACGAGGTGGAAATGTCCCACTACAACTTCGAGCAGGCAGACGTGGAGTTCCTGTTTGCCACCTTCGACCACTGCGAGCGTGAGAGCGGCCGCCTGATCGAGCAGGGCCTTCCGCTGCCGGCCTATGAACAGGTTATGAAAGCCTCCCACGCGTTCAATTTGCTGGATGCCCGCCAGGCTATCTCTGTTACCGAACGCCAGCGCTACATTCTGCGCGTGCGCACCCTGGCCCGGTCAGTGGCCCAGGCATACTACGACGCACGCAAGGCCCTCGGTTTCCCGCTGGCCGCGGAGGCGCTTCGCAAAGAAATACTGGCGGAAGAAGTCGCAGAAGAGGAGAAGCAGTAATGGCGCGGGAATTTTTGGTAGAACTGGGCACGGAAGAGCTGCCGCCGAAAGCGCTGCGCAAGCTGATGGACGCTTTTGCCGAAGGCGTCACCGAGGGGCTGAAAGCCGCCGAACTGGATTTTGGCGCGGTAAAAGCTTACGCCGCACCCCGACGATTGGCGGTGACCGTTTCCGAGCTGGCGGAAAAACAACGGGACAAGCAGATACAAAAACTCGGTCCTGCCGTGGCCGCCGCTTTTGATAAAGAAGGCAAGCCCAGCAAAGCCGCCGAGGGCTTTGCGCGCAGCAACGGGGTAAGCGTTGAGCAATTGAGCCGTATCGACACCGATAAAGGCGAACGACTGGCCTTTGTTAGTGAGCAGAAAGGTGCCGACACCGCGACCCTGCTTGGGGACATTGTCAACCAGGCACTAGCCAAGCTGCCGATACCCAAACGCATGCGCTGGGGCGCGCGCCGGGCCGAATTCGTGCGTCCAGTGCACTGGCTGCTGATGCTGTTCGGCGACCAAGTGGTGGACTGCGAAGTTCTGGGACTCAAAGCCGGCAACACCACCCGCGGCCACCGTTTCCACTGCAACCGCGAACTTGAAGTCGCGTCCGCCAGTGATTATGTGCGGCAATTGCGCGACCCCGGTTACGTGGTTGTGGATTTCGCCGAGCGGCGCGAAATCATCCGCGAACAGGTGATGGCCGAAGCCAACAACGTCAACGGCGTGGCTGTCATCGATGAGGATCTACTGGACGAAGTCACCGCTCTGGTGGAATGGCCCGTCGCCCTCACCGGTCGCTTCGAGGAACGCTTCCTGGAAGTACCTGCGGAGGCACTGATCTCGTCCATGAAAGAACACCAGAAATACTTCCACGTGGTGGATCAGGACGGCCAGCTGCTGCCCTTCTTTATCACCGTATCCAATATCGAAAGCCGCGATCCGGCCCAGGTGATTCACGGCAACGAGCGGGTGATACGCCCGCGCCTGGCTGACGCCGCTTTCTTCTTCGAAACCGACAAAAAGACCAGCCTCGAATCCCGCCGCGAGAAGTTGAAGAAAATTGTCTTCCAGCAGCACTTGGGCAGTGTCTATGACAAGACGGAGCGGGTTGCGGCGCTGGCTCGCGCCATCGCCGAAAAGACCGGCGCCAACGCTGACCTCGCCGAGCGCGCCGGCCTGCTGTGCAAATCCGATCTGGTCACCGAAATGGTGTTCGAGTTCCCCGACCTGCAGGGTATTGCCGGTTACTACTACGCGGAAAATGACGGCGAGCCGCTGGATGTGGCCAAGGCCATGTACGAGCAGTACATGCCCAAGTTCGCCGGCGACGAGCTGCCGCGCAGCGAAACGGGTACCCTGATTGCCCTGGCGGACCGGCTCGATACACTGGTGGGTATTTTCGGTATCGGGCAACCGCCCAGCGGCTCCCGCGATCCCTTCGCGCTGCGCCGCGCCAGCTTGGGTGTGATCCGCCTGCTGGTGGAAAAGAAGCTGGACCTGGATTTGCGTGATTTGCTGGAGCAGGCCCGCGACCAATACCCGCGCACCGCACTGGGCGAATACAACACCGTTGTCGAGCAAACGCTCACTTACGTTCTCGAGCGCTTCCGCGCCCGCTACGAAGATCAGGGTATCGCCGCAGAAGTCTTTATGTCCGTGGCCGCCCGCAAACTTTCTCGCCCGCTGGATATCGATAACCGCGTGCACGCGGTACATGCCTTCAGCCAACTCCCAGAGGCAGAAGCACTGGCCGCGGCTAACAAACGGGTGTCCAATATCCTCGCCAAATTCGAGGGATCTGTTCCCAGTGAAGTGAACGAGCAGCTGCTGCAAGAGGACGCGGAAAAAGCCCTCTACGCAGAGGTGCAGACGGCGCGCACCGAAGTGGAACCGCTGTACAAAGCAGCAATGTTCGCCGAGGGCTTGGCCGGTCTCGCCGGACTGCGTGAAACCGTCGACAACTTCTTCGATCACGTAATGGTAATGACCGACGACGAAGCACTGCGCAACAACCGCTTGGCATTACTGGCACAGTTGCAATCTCTCTTCCTCGAAGTGGCGGACATCTCTCTGTTGGTACCAGCGAAATAGTAAAAAAATCACTTGCTGCAGAACGAAAGTACCAAGTTTTACAGCAACGGATGTTACGACCCTGAATTACGTCTCGGTAATTAGAAATAGTTATCCAGGGAACCTCTGATGAATTCATCAGAGGTTCCCTGGGTTCTAAAAACGCAGGGAGTTCGAAGGGCTCTTACACAGCGAATAAAAATGTCAGAAATTTCGCTTAAAGCCGCACATCATGTGAAACCTCATATACTGGAAATCGAGTTTTCAGATGGTCATAAGCAGCTTGTCGATTTTGCGACATTTATTTTTTCGATGGAGCACCCCGACTACGAAAAATATAAGTCCGAATCAAACTTTCGAACTTTTAAAATCGTCGATGGAAACCTGAATTGAGACGATTACACGGTGATTTTTCCAGTCGAAGACCTGTATAAAAACAACCTGCTAAAGAACAAATAGCGGCCCGGTATTCTCTCCAACAGAGCGAAAAAGAATTTCATGGCAATCATCGTGCTGGACAGGGATGGAGTCATCAACTATGACTCCGATGCCCACATCAAATCCGCTGACGAGTGGACCCCTCTGCCCGGCAGTATCGAAGCCATGGCCGAATTGAGCCGCGCAGGGCACCAGCTGGTGATTGCCACCAACCAGAGCGGCCTGGCACTGGGCCTGTTTGACCTGGACGACCTGGAAGCGATGCACGCAAAAATGCGCGCGCTGGTGGAGGATGCCGGCGGCGAGATCGCAGCCATTTTCTACTGCCCTCACAGCCCCGAAGATAACTGTCGCTGCCGCAAGCCCGAACCCGGATTGCTCGATGCGATAGAAGCGGAGTTCGACACCAGTCTGCACGGCTGTTACCTGGTCGGCGACCAGCTTAAAGATTTACACACGGCCCTCACGAAAGGGTGCAGGCCCGTACTGGTGAGAACAGGGGCCGGTGAGGGGACGCTGCGACAACTCCTGCAGCAGCCCGACGAGCGGCTGGCAGATACCGCTGTATTCGACAACTTGGCCCAGTTCGCGCAATTCCTGCTCGGCACTTCTCCCTCCGGAGCACAATAAAACAATTGTCGCGCCAATCGATTGAATTGCGCCGTTCCCTCCTTTAAAAGCAAGTTTCAGGAAATTTCAATCCGCCAATTCGCGCACCATCAGTAGCGGATTACCCGCGGAGGAAGGGTTGAAGGATCTGACCCGCAGTACCGCCATTCCCTGCCCGGGAGAGCGGCGGAAAGTCCCGCCTTTCAATCGCTTCCTGTCCTGAAAAAAATCAATCACGAAGGGACATCAAAAAATGAAGATAATAAGAAGTTCACTGCTGCTTGCCGGCATACTGCTGTCTTTCGGCAGTATGGCAGAAACAGATCCAAAGACGTTGAAGCCGGATATCCGCCGGGACCACAAGGTATACATCGTCCAGTTGGCGGATAAGCCACTGGTGGCCTACGAAGGCCACATTCCCGGACTGGCGGCTACCAAACCAAACGCCAATGCAAAACTGAACCCCCAAAGCAGCCAGTACCGCCATTACGCCGACTTCCTCCGCGCTCGGCGCGATACGGTACTGGCCTCTGTGCCGGGGGCGCGCAAGGTACACGAATATCAGGTGGCCTTTAACGGGTTCGCTGCTCTGATGAGCAGCAAAGACGCCGAAGCGCTGCGGGCACGCAAGGATGTGCTCGGTGTCTGGGAGGATAAACTGCTCAAACCCCAGACGGATTCAACGCGGGATTTCCTCGGTCTCACCGGCTTCTTCGGGCCCTGGCTCTGGGGCGTCACCGGCGAGGATATCGTGATCGGCGTAATCGACAGCGGCGTCCACCGAGAACATCCGAGCCTAGCGGATACGCCCACACCGCGGCGCGGCAACCGTGGCCGCGCGGTCCCCTACGGGCCAGTGCCGGATCACTTTGTCGGTGAAGGCTGCGATTTCGGCAATTCGGAATTCAACCCGGCGGACGCCCCCTTCGAGTGCAACCGCAAGCTGATTAAAGCGGAGTCATATTCCGACGCTTTCCTGACGGTGAATACACTGGCGGACTATGAGTTTCTCTCCGCTCGGGATGCCGGCGGCCACGGCACCCACACCGCCACTACCGCCGGCGGCAACTACGGTGTCGAAGGTCCCACCGGCGGCATCCTCAGTGGTATGGCCCCCCGCGCTCGTATCGCCGTGTACAAGGTGTGCTGGGATGCGCCCAATCCCGACGACAGCGGCTGCTTCTCCTCCGACTCCATGGCCGCTATCGATCAGGCGGTAGCCGACGGCGTGGATGTCATCAACTTCTCTGTCGGGGGCAGCAGTACCACCTTCAATGGCCCCGACGACATCGCCTTTTTATACGCCGCCGATGCGGGTGTGTTTGTATCCGTATCCGCCGGCAATCGGGGTCCGGATTCCGAGACCGTCGGTACACCATCCGGCGTGCCCTGGGTAACCGCGGTGGCCGCCATGGAAGACGATCAGAGTTTCGGCACCGGACTGCGGCTGGACGCGCCGGCAGACATCGCCGCAACCTATGAAGGGCTGGAGGGCGGCGGCCCGGTTTCCCTGGCCGACGTTGGCGCTATTTCCGCCAATGTAGTGACTACCGAACCCCAGGATGCCTGCGGGCCACTGACTAACAGTGACGCCATCGACGGGCAGATCGCGTTGGTAATCCGCGGCGGCTGTGCCTTTACCGACAAGTACAATAACGCTGCCGCCGCCGGTGCCCGCGCCATCGTCGTGTACAACGACGGCACCGGGCCCGATCGCATGGACCCCATCGTCATGTCGGCCCCGGATACCACCATTCCCGGCATTATGATTCGCCACTCGGACGGTGCGCTGATCGCCGCCAGCAGCGACAGCGCCGGTACCCTCAGCCCGGAGATCCAGGTATCGCGGGTCGACCGCATTGCCGGATTCTCCTCGCGCGGTGCCAATGGCGGCGCCCCGGATATTATCAAACCGGATGTGGCCGCACCCGGGGTCGGCATCATCGCCGGAACCTCCCCGGTTTCCAGCGGCGGCAATTTGTTCGCCGCCATGAACGGTACTTCCATGGCCAGCCCCCACGTGGCGGGGGTAATGGCACTGCTGAAGCAGGTACACCCGGACTGGACGCCGGCCATGGCCAAATCGGCTTTGATGACCACCGCGCGCAGTGGCCTGCGCAAATCCTTTGGTTCCGAAGCGGCGGATCCATTCGATATAGGCAGCGGTGCCATCAGTCCGTCCGACGCCTTTACTCCCGGCCTGGTATACGACGCGAGTCTGCCGGATTACTTCGCCTTTCTCTGTGGCGCTGAAAAGCAGCCCCAATTGGTGGATGGCACCACCTGCAGCGAACTGGAAGCCCTTGGATACTCCACAGACTCCAGTGACCTAAACCTTGCTTCCATTGGTGTCGCGGAGCTTGCCGGCAGCCAGACAATTACCCGCAGGGTGACCAGTGTGGCACCGGGACGCCAGTGGTATTGGGTTTCCGTGGACGCGCCCGAGGGGGTCAATGTCCATGTCCAGCCCCGGGTATTGCGCCTCAAGCGGGGCGAGAGTGCCACTTATCGGGTGACTTTTACCGCCACCGATGCCGCCAGCCTCGGCGAGTGGACCTTCGGCTCCCTCACCTGGCATTCCCTGGGTAACCGCTATCAAGTGCGCAGCCCCATCGCCCTGCGCCCGGTGCCCATCACCGCGCCAGAATCTGTCATTGGTAGCGGAAGTGAGGGCTCACTCAGTTTCGATGTACAGTTCGGTTACAGCGGCAATTACCAAGTACAGATCAGCGGCTTGGCCGAAGGTATCGCCTATCCCGGCGCTGTAGAGGATGGTGACAACGACCTGATTTTCTTCGAGATACCCGAAGGCACGGAGCTGTCCCGAATAGCTTTGTTTGATGCGGATGTGGGTGCCGGGGACGGTTCCGACGACCTGGATCTGCAAGTCTACGGTCCGGCACCCGACTTCCCGCTGGTAGGCAGCAGTGGCACGCCAACTTCCGCAGAAACGGTGACGCTGCGCAATCCGGAGCCGGGACAGTACGCGGCGTTCGTGGTCGATTACGCCTCCGCCGCCGGTCCAACACCCTACACGCTGTTCAATTTCAACCTGAAGGGCGACGCTGGCAATGCGCTTTTGAGCGCACCCACCGCGGCAGACGTCGGCAGACGTAGCAGTGTGTCTCTCGATTGGATGGGGCTGGCGCCCGGTGGCCGTGCACTGGGATTACTCCGCCACGGTGATGGGGAACAAACCTTTGCCGAGACGGAAGTGATGATCAATACCCAGTGATTTTCAGGGCACCCCGCGCTCGCGTGGAGGTGCCCAAACAAACGGGCCGGATCAGGAGAGCGACTCGGCCCAAAGATCGTATTCATCTGCGTGGGTCACACGCGCACGAACCTTCTCGCCCGGTGTGAGGTGTGTCTCGCCGTTTAAGTAGACGGCGCCGTCAATTTCCGGCGCGTCCGCCCAGGAGCGGCCAATCGCCCCCTCTTCATCCACCTCATCGATCAACACTTCGATTTCGCTGCCGATCTTCCGCTGCAGACGCGCCGCACTGATTTCCCGCTGGTGCGCCATAAATCGCTCCCAACGCTCTTGTTTCACTTCCTCCGGTACCGCTCCCTCCAACGCGTTTGCCGGAGCGCCGTCAACCGGCGAGTACTGGAAGCAACCGACGCGATCGAGCTGTGCCTCACTCAACCAGTCGAGCAGATACTGGAAGTCCTCTTCCGTCTCCCCAGGGAAGCCGACGATAAAGGTGGAGCGGATGGTCAGGTCCGGACATATCTCACGCCACTTTTTGATACGCGCCAGGGTTTTGTCTTCGAAGGCCGGGCGTTTCATCGCCTTCAAAATTTTGGGACTGGCATGCTGGAAGGGAATATCCAGATAGGGCAGCAGTTTGCCCTCCGCCATCAGCGGTATCACATCATCGACATTGGGGTATGGATATACGTAGTGAAGGCGTACCCATACACCCAGAGATGACAGTGCCTCGCACAGCTCCAACATGCGGGTTTTCACCGGGCGCCCATCCCAGAAGTCCAGTTTGTACTTCAGATCTACGCCGTAGGCGCTGGTGTCCTGGGAAATCACCAGCAGCTCTTGCACGCCGGCTTTCACCAGTCGCTCCGCTTCTCCCAGCACCTCGCCCACCGGACGGCTGACCAGCTTGCCGCGCATACTGGGAATAATGCAGAAGCTGCAATTGTGGTTACAACCTTCGGAGATTTTCAGATAAGCGTAGTGGCGGGGGGTCAGCTTGATACCCTGAGGCGGCACCAAATCAACGAACGGATCGTGTTCTTGTTGCGGGGGCACAACCTCGTGAACTGCATTGACCACCTGTTCGTACTGCTGTGGGCCGGTTACCGCAAGTACACTCGGGTGGACTTGGCGAATATTTTCTTCTTCGACGCCCATACAACCGGTGACAATGACCTTACCGTTTTCGGCGATGGCTTCGCCAATCGCATCCAGGGACTCGGCCTTGGCGCTATCGATAAAGCCACAAGTATTGACCACCACCACGTCGGCGGCCTCGTAGCTGGGCACCAGCTGATAGCCCTCCATACGCAGCTGCGTCAGAATGCGTTCGGAATCCACGGTTGCCTTGGGGCAGCCGAGGGATACGAAGCCGACTTTCGGGGTGTTGCTGGTCATTTTGGCTCCCGAGCACTTATTTGGGTTTGTTTAAAAAGCGGGCAATTCTAACGGTGCCGGGCCCGCTTGCATAGCGACCGGAGCTCCGCTCTGCCCCTGCCGCTGTGCGCTTTTGCCGGAAAATGTTTGCTTGACCTGCCCGCGTTGAGGCGCACAATGCCGCCCTCGGCCACTATCTATGGAGAATACATTGGCGGATCTGATATTAAACCGCGGTGCGGAGCGCCGCCTGAAACGCGGCCATCTATGGATCTACAGCAACGAAGTGGACACCAAGCGGTCGTCCCTCAAGGGTATTGAGCCCGGCAGCCAGTGCCGGGTGCTGGACAGCCGGGGTAATTCGCTCGGCACCGCCTTTGTAAATCCCAGTCAACTGATCTGCGGCCGCCTTGTCTCCCGCGACAAAGAACTGGATGCCGCCCTAATAAGTGAGCGCTTACACTCTGCATTGAGACTGCGGCAGCGCTACTTTAACGCTCCCAATTACCGCCTGGTATACGGTGATTCGGACTGGTTGCCAGGGCTGGTGGTGGACCGCTTTGGCGATCACCTTGTGGTACAGGTGAGCAACTGGGGCATGGAAAAGCTATTGCCGCAGGTGGTGGACGCCCTCGCATCTCTGCTGAATCCGCGCGGTATCTTGCTGCGCAACGACCACCAGGGCCGCAGCCCGGAGGAAATGCCACTGGTGAACGAAGTGGTCTACGGAGAAGTGCCGGAAATGGTGCCGTTTTCCGAAAACGGCGTCGCACTGCTGGCGCCGGTGCACCGGGGACAGAAAACCGGCTGGTTTTACGATCATCGGGACAACCGCGCGCGGCTGAACCAGTGGGTCAAGGGCAGGCGCGTACTGGACCTCTTCTCCTACGCCGGTGGCTGGGGCGTACAGGCACTGGCCAACGGGGCCGACCATGTCACCTGTGTGGACGCATCGGAACAGGCACTGCAGTGGTGCCAGGAAAATGCCGCTCACAATGGCGTGGAGGGGCGTTTACACACAGTGCGCGGCAAGGCGCTGGAGGTCCTGAAAGCCATGGTGGCCGAGGGGGAGCAATTCGATGTGGTGGTACTGGATCCGCCCGCCTTTATCAAAAGGCGCAAGGACCACAAATCCGGGCTGGCCGCCTACCGGCATATCAACCAACTGGCAATGCGCCTGCTGGCCGCAGATGGCCTATTAGTGAGCGCTTCCTGCTCGATGCATTTAAAAGCGGATGAGCTGGTCGACTGTGTACGGGGAGCCGCGCACCAACTGGGGCGCCCGGCGGCGCTGCTCGCCAGCGGGGGCCAGGGCGCGGACCATCCTGTGCACCCGGCGATTCCCGAGACCAGCTACTTAAAAGCGCAATTTGTCCACCTCGGCAAACGCGGTGCATAACGCAACCTATATTGGCCGACTAGGAGCTGCCGGGTTCCCTGACTAGGATTGTTTGCAAGTATTTACTTACGGTGCTGGTATGATCCGACCCGCGGTTCCCTCGGACTTCCAACGTCTGCAAGCGCTCTGGCTTCGCACTCTGGTCGATGCGCACCCCTCTATTCCACAACAGGTTTGGCAGGGCAAACTGAGCAATTTTGGCCACTGTCTGCAAACCGCTGACCTCTGTTTGGTCTATACGGCAAATGGAAAGCAAACTGCGGAGGGGTTCGCACTGATTACAGGAACCGACCAACTGGAGTATCTCTGTGTTAGCCCAGCGTTCACAAAGCGGGGCGCCGGTAGTGAACTGATGCGCTGCGCCAAGCGGGGACGGCCGCAACTGCTGATGACAGTGTTGGAAGAAAACCTGAACGGGCGCTACTTTCTGCAGCAGCAGGATTTTAAGGAAACCGGCAGGCAGCCCTGCGCCGTTAGTGGTCAGGCAGAGATCTTGATGCGCTACCGACCAAAACTGAAAGCAGCGTAAATAAGTTGCCTTGATTCCTTATAACTGAATCTTATGGATTCACTTCTTTTTATTGTTTCTCTCTAGTTGCCGCAAGCGTTAGCATGCCAACCTCCTGATAGAACACCAGTTTCGAGTTTTTTATGGGTAACGCCAGCAGCAATGCCGTCCGCGCCTATCCCCAGCGCACCTTCCATCACGGTGCGGACCTGGAGGCGCTGAATCAACAATTTCAGGGTGCCAAGCCCAGTGAAATTATGCGCTTCACCATTGAGCACGCGGAGAATCCGGTCGTCTTCACCAATTTCCGCCCGCTGGCGGTGGCATTCCTGCACTTGGTCACTCAGGCCAAACCGGATATCCCGGTAATCTGGGTGGATCACGGCTATAACACGCCGGAGACCTACCGCCATATCGATCGCTTGGTGAAAGAATTCAATCTCAATCTCTTCACCTATACCCCCAAGGTGTCTGCCGCGCACTACAAAGCGGTTTACGGAGAAATTCCCCCGCTGGATACGCCGGCGCACGATTTCTTCTCCCGCACCGTCAAACTGGAACCCTTCAACCGGGCCATGGAGGAATTGAAACCAGATGTGTGGATGAACGGCATTCGCCACGATCAAAACGCGCACCGGAAGAGCCTGAATATCTTCACCACCGGCAGCCACGGTACCATCCGCGTGGCGCCCATGTTCCACTTGAAGGAAATAGACGTCGAAGAGTACGTCTATCAGCACGACCTGCCGGACAACGATGTTTACTTCGACCCCACCAAAGGCGAAGAGCACCGGGAGTGCGGGCTGTTGCTGGAAAAGTGATGTGTCCTATCCGATTATAAAAAGGCCGCTCATAGAGCGGCCTTTTTTGTTCTTGCTGAATGCAGCTTGGAACCCCTATTCCGGTTAACCCAAGCCCTTATACATCCAGGTTTTCCACTGCCAGCGCATTGCTCTCGATAAACTCCCGGCGCGGTTCCACCTGGTCGCCCATCAGCGTGGTGAAGATCTGGTCCGCGGCGATGGCGTCTTCCACCGTTACCTGCAGCATGCGGCGGCTCTCAGGGTTCATGGTGGTTTCCCACAGCTGATCGGGGTTCATTTCACCAAGGCCCTTGTAGCGCTGTATACCGTAGCCGCGGCGGCTTTCATTCATCAGCCACTCCAGGGCTTCGGGGAAGCTTGTCACCGGTTGCTGCTTTTCACCACGGCGGACATAGGCCCCCTCTTCCAACAGGTCCTGAAGCTTCTCGCCCAAGGTACAGATCGAGCGGTATTCAGCGGAATCGAAGAATTCATAGCCGAACGGATAACCGGTACCTTTTTGATGCCGGAAGGTAATGTGTCGCCAAAGGCCAAGTGGATGACGCTACGTGCAATAACAGCAGCAACATCAAAAATTGATGCACTTTCGCGAATCTTGACCACTTTCCCTTCTGAAACTACTTGTAGTAACCGGGTTAGTGATTACGCATATCCAAAATCAGGCAGGTTTCGTTCACGAAGCGTGCCAGTATCAGCATAGTACCGAACAGCAGCTCGATGTGAATTCACACCGATCGCGCAGGTAGACTTTGCGCTAGAAATGTAATCCAATTAAAGGTATTCGCTAGGGGTGTTGCTCCATCTCTTCGCGTACATCGCGACCTACAGTATTGTGATCAACGCATTCCGGGAGGCTGCGCCCTTTACCTCATGCCTTCGGCATTGCGTAAAGCGCGCAGAAAAATTTATTCTGCCGCCATGTCAACTGTTTTTTCGTCTATTTTTTACTCCGTGAAGCTCTAGCCAGCATAAATAAATTGGATATTTAGATGCTTACTTTTGTAGACCTTTTTTGCGGTGGCGGTTTTGGTGCTCGTGGTGCAGTCAATGCCGGAGCAACACCTCTTCTTGCTGTAGATGCTTGGGATCTTGCGACAGCAACCTATCAACATAACTTCCCCGAGGCGGAGGTTCTTACCGAACGTATTGAAAATGTGGCACCGCAAAAATATGCACGGAAGTATCAGCCAGACGTACTGCTTACCTCTCCTGAGTGTACCTCTCATTCCATTGCCCGTGGTGCCCGCCCCGGCTGTGAACAGAGCAAAGAAGCGGCCCTAGGTATAATTCCCTGGATGAGAGCCCTAAAACCCCGCTGGGTAATCGTAGAGAACGTACCGCGGATGAAGAAGTGGGCGGGCCTGGAAAGGCTTATCCAAGACATCCGCAGGCAAAAATATGAAGTCAGTCCACTGGAATTGAATGCTGCTGACTTCGGCGCACCCCAGGCCAGAAAGCGTATGTTTCTGGTTTGCGACAGGTTGGGTACGAAGATAACCAAAGAAGATCTCTTGAAGCTTCATAGACGCCAGCGAAAAACTGCTGCATCAATTATCGATTGGTCAGGACAGTACAAATCCAAGCCGCTTTATAGTCCGAATAGAGCAAAGGCAACAATAGAGCGTGCCGAGCGTGCGATGGCCGAACTAGGAAGAAACAAAGACTTCCTAATTGTCTACTACGGCTCTGACTATGCGGGAGGGTGGCAACGGCTTGAAGACCCATTGCGTACGGTAACTACTCTTGACCGCTTCGGCTTGGTCACATGGAAAAAAGGCGAGCCACAGCTCAGAATGCTACAGCCTTCAGAACTACTTAAAGCAATGTGTGGTAATAGTAAACACAAACTTCCCGTAGGCAGCCGCCGTGACAAAATAAAGCTTTGTGGAAACGGGGTATGTTCCCCCGTTACTGAAATCATCTTTAAAAAGCTGAACGAACTCGCACTCCTCCAGCGCGATGTTGCATGATGGAAATTATCAGTACAGAGCTTTTCAGTCAGGACCTTTTCGTTGACGCAATTTATGGCGGCTCGAGAAAGGGTAACTATTCTGATAACCCGCTTCCTGCACTGTTAGGTGTTGATAACGGAGCAGGGTTTCGGTGTCTCGGAAGCCCTAGAACGGAAGTTGATTCCCTTAAGTTACTGGTGCTTCAGACTGATTTCTCGAATCTTGACTGGCCAGATGAGCTGGATATCGAAAACGGTTTGTTTACTTACTACGGCGACAAACGCGCGCCTGGCGATCTGCATGATACGAAGCGCGACGGAAACAAGATCCTTCGTAGCATTTTCGAGTACTGCCACGGCAAGCCCTCACCCACGACGGCATTCCCCCCTATCCTTCTCTTTCGCAAAAGGGGCACATACCGCGATACCAGATTTCTAGGGCTGGCTGTTCCGGGCGCCAAGGGCATGAGTTCTGACGAGGATCTCACTGCGATTTGGAGAACATCAGCAGAGGGATGTCCGATTCCAGAACTATCGGGCAACGTTCACAATACTAAATGTGCCCATTGTTTCGAGAAGCTGGATACGGGATGCACAAAACGGCTTGGCACAGACCTCCCCTCACGCCCCGAAACCATGGTTAGACTGGATAAATAAACGTAAATACGATCGGCTGGTCACAGAAAGAACAGTCGGTATTCGATCAACGAAAGATCAAACGGATCTTTCCACCGACTGACCTGCTCCCCACTTTCTAGTCCACTTCAATCCTAGTAATGTTCATCGTCCTCATTGGTGATGAACATTACTAGGATTGAAGTGGACTAGAAAGTGGGGGGCAGGTCACGACGAACAATCTGTTATCTCGTCTATCTACAATCGTTTCAAGGATTCTCCAACGGGGTTCAAGTCCCTTGCAGCTGATTTGGTCAGTATCGCAATGCCAAATGCGCACAATATTGAGATCACAAGGCCATGGAGGGATGGAGGCAGGGATGCAACGGGGAAATACCGTATCTGCCAGGGAGCAAGTGGGATAGATGTTGATTTCGTTATGGAGGCGAAATGCTATGCGATCAACAACGGGGTCGGAGTAAAAGAAATTTCGCGATTGATTTCCCGGCTGCGCCATTGTCAGTTTGGGGTGTTAGTAACCACTTCCTACCTTGCAAATCAAGCTTACAAGGAACTTAAGAGTGACGACCACCTAGTGGTTGTTTTAAGTGCCTCCGATATTGCCAAGCTGCTTCTTAGAAAGCTGGGGCATCCATCAGACGTCCAGCGTTGGTTAGAGGAAAATCACTGACTCAGGAGCGCTTCAACGCGCTCCACGCAAGCCGACAGGTTTTCCTTTATCTCGTGCTCCCAGATACGGAGCACCTTCCATCCCGATTGCTTTAATTCTTTTGTAACCCGCTTGTCCCGCTCACAATTTTTGTTGATTTTATCCATCCAAAAATTAGTACGGGTTTTTGGTATTACGAAATGTTTTGGGCATTTGTGCCAAAAGCAACCATCTACAAAAACTGCAACCTTCTTTTTGGGAAAGACTATATCCGGATTTCCCGGCAGTTGCGTCCGAAGTCGGTACCTATATCCAATTACCCACAAGCCTTTCCTTAGCGCCAGCTCGGGTTGAGTATTCCGCCCAGAAATACGTGACATGCAAAATTTTCTTTGCTCTGGGCTTAAGACATCAGACATTATTGATCCTCAGGCTTCAAATTACCCTTCAGCCTTTTTATTATTTCCTTCTTATTAAGATCAGGTTGCCCCTGCCGTCCCACGTAGGAGGAGAACCTTGACTGGATATCTTTTAGGAAAGAATTGGCTACGGTCGCTATTCGTTTTGCCTCTAGAAACTTATCCAGGCTCCAAGTATGGATATTCTGAAAATCTACAACCCCAGGATAAATGTCCGCATACTCAGGGAGGAAAGCAAATTTTTCTGCCTTACTTTTGACAATTTCACTCAGTTTCTTTTCACGTTTTGCACTATTATCGCCGGGATGGATTATTTCACGCTCAAGGAAAGCCGACCGATTTATTGGAATGATCGGTGCGAGCATGATCATATTCGCATTGATAATAGGTGTCGGGCCATCTAATCCGCGAACAGCTATATCACACGCCGGAGACAAAACAAGAAATCTGGTAACTTTGTCTGCTTCATTTGCTTCTACAATGTCACCGGGAGCAATATGCGCTCTGATTGGCGGGCGGATATAAAACTCCGCCTCATGGTAGTGATACTCTTCCTTCTCTGAAATGTCGAGATATTCAAGAAGGTGGCTGACGTTGTATCGGAGTAGCCGTCTTTCGGAGATGAGCTCCCCCTTGGACAAAGCTGAAAAATCTTGAGCCAAATGTCCCCAAAAAATTTCTCCAATATGACGTTCAATTAAACCGCGCCCCCCCAAAATATTAGTTATTCCTGTATCATATATGTCAGTAAGATGACGAAAAATAGTTTTATTTGAAGTATTCGAATCTTTGTTGAAAAAACGCAGGAAGTCTGACTCTTTTTTTCGAATATCTTCTCTAAGGTTTTGTATATTTCCGGATACAACAAATACGGGAAAGCGATGCTTTTGAAGAATTTCTGCCAGAACATCATTGCCTGTAGATTCAGAAGAATCATTGGGGTTGAGGTTTAAGTCAACAATAGCACCATCAAAATCCTTAGAGAGTAGTGCAAAAAGAGCGTCATTAGCTGATTCCTTTCTTACAAGTTCGATTTTTCGTCCATCTTCGACCAATTCATCAACGGTATCTTTATAAGTGTCGAATGTATCATCGTCATCCTCTACTACCAAAATGCGCATTGCTGACGTCAACTCAATCCCCCCCGAAAATTATTTCGAACAAAGCACCAATTTTAGTTTTCTTTGCTTCAATCTTGCCGCCAAGTCTACCTATAGCTTCTCCAGCCAATGCCAATCCAAGTCCTGTGCCATTTGGCTTCATACTGTAACCAGGCTCAAACATTAAACTTAAGTTGTCCCCCTGGAAACCAGGACCATTATCAAAGTATTCAAGCAAAACATGATTTTTATCCCTAAAGATGTTAACGCTTATTTTCTTATTTGTAGAGGTTGAGTAGCCCAACCAATAGATGCTGTTTTCAATCAAGTTTGAAAGGACCGTGATAAAGTCCATTTCGTTACCATTGATACTTAGATTCTTTTCTTCAGCATCCACTTCGTAGGAAATCTGTGCTGAATTTAACTCAGAAGCAAAGATGTTAAATGTGGCTTCAACTTCTTTTTTTAAATTTAAGTTTTTATTTGGGGCGCGCCGGGTTCTTGCGAGTGGCTCAATTCTGGCGAATAAATGGCTCAACCCTTTGGCATGTGTGATCACTTTGCTTCCACGTTCTTCTATTTTTTGGGACAGGCTCTCGTTTGGTCCATCCGCCATCTGAAGGGACCAGTTTGCTATTCTTGGAACGGTTTCAGAAATATACTTTATGTGCTTACGCCCCTCATGCAGCAGTACATGAGTAATTTTCCCAAGTGTTGCTTGTCCCTGATAAATCGCAATCGTGTCTCTTATTTTCCTAGCTATTGCGGATTTTTTTTGCTTTTCATCATCCAAAACTTTATCGACAACAACACCTACGCGCTCTCTATCACTGCGAGCAATCCCTAGTTCATTAAGCTCTTTGTTGATTCGCTTCCGGGTATCATCAAAATCGAAAAGGGAGTCAACTTCGTCCTGTAGTGTTCTCCTGCGCCCACCTTTTAACGCCTGCTGTCGGTACTGTCTTCTTCTTGTGGCCAGCTGATTGATTGCCTGAGAAACAAGAGTTACTAAGCCTGAGTAGGCCCCATTTTCAACAAGACCATCTCGAGCACTTTTTTCCTTCAGTCCGGACTGCTCTTCAGAGCGAATATACACAAAACCTATTGTTTGGTTGTGCCCTATATTATTTGAAGGGTCTTGTACCCTTTTTTTATCGAGTTCGAGCCAATCAAAAGACGGCTCTCCGTACGGCCTTATCCTGAACTGCTCTCGATAAATTCCTACTCCGTAGTACTCATCAAGGATTTTTCTAGCCTCTTGTTTTCCGACGTACTCCCCCGTTGTCGGATCTTTCAATCCTCGCTTAATGATATTTTCAATACTATCAGGATCACGATCGTATACACGTAGATCTAAAAATATCTCGCCAGGGTATGTTTGGCCGTTATCGCTGTCTAAAGGAATATTTAGTGATATATGTTGGGGGGGTAAAGAAGGGATATTTTGGTTTTCAAATTCCAGCTCAGCGTTTCCGTTCGCATCAACTTTCCCTGAGATCTTATAGTCGTATAGGTCTAATACTGGGAATGGTTTAATCTCGATAGTTTGGTCAGAGTATTTATCATCAGGGAACTTGTTGAATCGCAACTCTATTTCGAATTTGTCGTGCTGAATCTCAAAGCCTTGAGATTTTGCGGTTTCATAAACCTCTGCAGGTGCAGTGAGGCTACGTAGCTCAACAAGTAGCTTATGGATCTGTTTTGGGGTCCATATAGCCTTAACTTGTTCCGAGCTTATTCCATCCTTCTCAATTTCCAACCTTGTGCCATCTGGCTTCCCCGTCTTAACGACATCTATCGGAATATCAAATTCATCCAAATATTGAGTGGACTCCAGCTCCTCCATATCCAGAATCAGTGAGGTAGTGGTACCACTTTGTGTAGTTTCAAGAAGGATACGCTGTCCCAAAATGGCTGCGGCGAACCTCCCTATCCCCTTTCTGCCCTGTAAGACGCGTTTTTTTGCACTGGTTCGCCTTTTCAGTTTGTCGTCAGTCGCGGGAACGAGCCACTGATTGCAGACAATATCTGAGCTCATTCCATGCCCATGATCCTCAACACTGATCGTTAAGCGACTACTTTTCTCCTCGTAGTTAAAGGAGATAACTACATTAGGTGAATCTGCATCGTATGAATTCTTAACCAGTTCGACGATAGCCGCATAGACATCTTTGATTAAATCTTGGCCGATTGTTCTGATCAGTCTTGCGGCCGGTCGGATTTTGTAGGTTGGACGGCTCATAGCTGGCATTGCCTACCTTTTGTCACTATTTCGCACGCGTTAGCTCAAAATTACGTCAGTAGCTTCTATTTCGAGTTGCGTTAGATAATGTGAATTATCAGACAAAATATGTTTTTAACTTGTCACTCAATAGGAGGGTGCCTCCCCTGCCGCGGCGTATTTGTCTGAGACTGGGGAGCATGGACTTGAGACTCCAGAGCAAAGTTCCTGAGATCTGACAGCCAATCCCTTATACATCCAGGTTTTCCACTGCCAGCGCATTGCTCTCGATAAACTCCCGGCGCGGTTCCACCTGGTCGCCCATCAGCGTGGTGAAGATCTGGTCCGCGGCGATGGCGTCTTCCACCGTTACCTGCAGCATGCGGCGGCTCTCAGGGTTCATGGTGGTTTCCCACAGCTGATCGGGGTTCATTTCACCAAGGCCCTTGTAGCGCTGTATACCGTAGCCGCGGCGGCTTTCATTCATCAGCCACTCCAGCGCTTCGGGAAAGCTTGTCACCGGCTGTTGCTTCTCACCACGGCGGACATAGGCCCCCTCTTCCAACAGGTCCTGAAGCTTCTCGCCCAAGGTACAGATCGAGCGGTATTCAGCGGAATCGAAAAATTCATGCCCGAAGGGATAATCGGTACCGACTCCATGGGCGATTACGCGGACATGGGGCAAATGAAGGCCGCGTTCCGTGTTTTCCTTCAATGTGACCTCGTGGCGACGACCACCGCCATTACCTTCCTCGGCCAGGCGCTCCCGCAACTGCTCACACCAAGCTTCCATTTTTTCCAGGGATTCCAGATCACTCTGAGCTAGGCTGGGCAGGTAAATCATGCTGCGCATCACCTCTTCGGGGTAGAGGCGTGACAGGCGGTCAATCGTCGCCAAAACTGCGCGGTATTCACCTACCAAGGCCTCCAGCCCCTCACCGGAAAGCGGCGGAGCATCTGGGTTGACGAACAGACTGGCGCCTTCAAGTGCAGCATTGGTGAGGAACTGGGTGAGTGCCGCCTCATCCTTTAGGTACTGTTCCTGCTTGCCTTTGCTGATTTTGTACAAGGGCGGCTGAGCGATATAGACGTGGCCGCGCTCAATCAGTTCCGGCATTTGGCGGAAGAAGAAAGTGAGCAGCAGAGTGCGAATATGGGCGCCGTCCACGTCGGCATCGGTCATGATGATGATGTAGTGGTAACGCAGCTTGTCCGGGTCGAACTCGCTTTTGCCGATACCGCAGCCCAGTGCGGTAATCAGAGTGCCGACTTCGGCGCTCGACAGCATTTTGTCGAAACGCGCCTTCTCCACATTCAATATTTTACCCTTCAAAGGCAATATGGCTTGAGTGCGGCGATCGCGTCCCTGTTTGGCGGAGCCACCGGCAGAATCACCCTCCACCAGATACAGCTCTGACTTAGCCGGGTCCTTTTCCTGGCAATCCGCCAATTTACCGGGCAAACCGGCGATATCCAGCGCCCCTTTGCGGCGGGTCATTTCACGCGCTTTGCGCGCCGCTTCACGCGCTTTGGCGGCGTCGATCATTTTGGTCACAACCGACTTGGCATCCTGGGGGTTTTCCAGCAGGTAATCGTTGAAATGCCGCCCCATTTCCTGCTCTACCGCAGGCTTCACCTCGGAGGAAACCAGTTTGTCTTTGGTCTGCGAAGAGAATTTTGGGTCTGGAACCTTGACGGAAATAATCGCCGTCAATCCCTCGCGGGCATCGTCACCAGTGGTGCTGACCTTATCCTTTTTACCCAAACCTTCTTTTTCGATGTAGTTGTTCAGACCGCGGGTCAAAGCAGCGCGGAAACCTGCTAGGTGTGTGCCGCCATCCCGCTGCGGAATATTGTTTGTATAGCAGTAGATATTTTCTTGAAAACTGTCATTCCACTGCAGCGCCACTTCCACGCCAATGCCATCTTCGCGCTGACTTTGGAAGTGCAGTACCTTGTTAATTGGAGTTTTGTTCTGGTTCAGGAACTCAACGAACGCTTTCAGGCCGCCTTCGTATTCATAGATCTCCTCTTTGCCGCTGCGCTCATCCTTCAGCACTATGCGCACACCAGAGTTGAGGAAAGAGAGCTCCCGCAGCCGCTTGGCCAGTACATCGAAGTGAAATTCAATATTTGAGAAGGTTTCCGGCGAAGGCTTGAAATGCACTGTGGTACCGGTGGTGTCTGTTTCACCAACGACAGCCAGGGGCGCTTCGGGAACGCCGTGGCGGTATACCTGCTCGTGGACCTTTCCACCGCGGCGGATGGTCAGCTTTAGCTCTTCCGACAGCGCATTCACCACGGATACGCCCACGCCGTGTAGACCACCGGAGACCTTGTAAGTGTTATCGTCGAACTTTCCGCCGGCATGCAGCACAGTCATGATCACTTCCGCTGCAGACACCCCCTCTTCCGGGTGGATTTCGGTGGGAATGCCACGCCCGTTGTCCGCCACGGATACTGACTGGTCCGGGTGAATGATCACTCGGATTTCATCACAGTGCCCTGCCAACGCCTCGTCGATGGAGTTGTCCACCACCTCAAACACCATGTGGTGCAGGCCGGTGCCGTCATCCGTATCGCCGATATACATACCCGGGCGTTTGCGCACGGCATCCAGCCCTTTCAATACCTTGATACTGCTGGAGTCATAGCTTTGCTGCTCTGACATTTACTCACTCCATCAAACTTATGTCGCGGCCGAAGACTCGGCACTGATATGCCCATGTTCCACGTGGAACACTTTGGGGCTGTTCCAGGGTGGGGATAACGCAAGCCAGGGGCGACTGGTCGCCTCCACCTCAATTCCGGTAACCAACACTTGGCTGGCACAGCGGCTAACCCAACGGGCGAACTGTAATTGATTCAACTCATCCAATTCCGATGGCAGATCATCCACCAGGAACACAGGCTTTTCCCGGTGACGACAGACAAGCTCAGCCATCGCGGTACGCAAGGCGCAGACCAGCATTTTCTGCTGGCCACGGGATAGAATCTGGTGGGCGGCTTCGCCAGAGGCAGAAAACCTGAGATCAGCCCGATGCGGTCCCACCCGCGTATTGCCCTGTGCCAGATCCCCCTGGCGCGATTCTTCGAGTGCCTGAATCAGGGAAACCTCTTTGCGCCAGCCGCGCCGATAGGACATTTCAATCCGCGATAACGGGGAATCGGGCAACGACTTAAGCAAGGCCGTTAAGGCAGCATTAAGTCCAGCGAAAAGCCTTTGACGCAACGCGTCGACATGCTCTCCACTCTCCGCCAGTCTGCGTTCCCATACCGAAAGTAAATCCGGCACAATTTTACCACGGCGGAGCAACGCATTTCGCTGACTCAGTGCGATTTGATAGTTTTTCCACGCCTCGGCAAAGGAATGTTCCACGTGGAACACTGCCCAGTCCAACAAACGCCGGCGCACACCGGGACCACCATCGAGCGCCGAAAAACTGTCGCTGTTAATCACCTGCAACGGAAGGCAGCTAGCCAGCTGTGAACTGGAGGACGCAGGTGCGCGATTGATCCGTATGCGCCCCCCACCATCTGCGAGCCGCTCTACCCCAAGGCTATCGCCACCTGAAAGCCGGCCGAAAACGGTCAAGCCAAGTGCACCCTCCTGAATCACAGCCTTGTGTTTTCTGGAGCGAAACGAGCGACCGGTAGAGAGCATATGTACCGCTTCGAGCAGAGACGTCTTTCCGCTGCCGTTGGGACCGCAGAAAAGATTCACCCCCTGTACCAGAGACAGTTCAGCGAAAGTGATATTGCGGAAGTTGCTCAGCTCAAGACGATTCAAAGCCACGGCTAGCATACCGTTTACAGAACAAAGTGGCAGGAGCCGGATGAAACTCCCATAAAAAGACCGCCATATCCGGAGATATGGCGGTGACGAGAAGCGGTGTTAAGGAAACGGGCACTGCTGACAATCAGAGCCGCATTGGCATAACCACGTAGAGGGAATCCCCCTCTTCGGGCTGCTGAATCAAGGCACTGCTGTTGGCGTCTGCGAGGCCAATGCGGATCTTTTCACTATGGATCGCGGCAGTCACATCCAGCAGGTAGGAAACGTTGAAACCGATCTCCAGCGGTTCGCCAACGTAATCCACCACCAACTGCTCCTCAGCTTCTTCCTGCTCCGGGTTATTGGCCACTATCTGCAGCAGCCCCTCGGACACCTGCAGGCGCACACCGCGATATTTCTCGTTGGAAAGAATAGCGGCGCGCGAGAAAGCTTGGCGCAATGCCTGACGATCAGCATAGATTTCATTGCCCGCCGCACGCGGCAGCACACGTTCATAGTCCGGGAACTTCCCATCCACAAGTTTGGATGTGAAGGTGAACTGACCGCTGACAACGCGGATATGATTGCTTCCGAGCACGACTTCCGCCTGTGCATCGGTATCCTCCAGCAGGCGCCCCAGCTCCAACACCCCCTTGCGCGGCACAATCGCCTGAATGGGTGCATCGACATTCAGTCCCGGTGCATCGCGGTCACAGAGCGCCAACCTGTGCCCGTCGGTGGCCACGGCACGCAGCTGCTGTGGGCGACACTCCAACAGCAGACCGTTCAGGTAGTAGCGCACATCCTGCTGCGCCATGGCGAAGCTGGTGGCCTCGATCAAACGGCGTATTTCCCGCTGTGAAATCGCAAAACGGGTCTGGGCACTGGTCTCGTCCTGATTGGGGAAATCCGCTGCGGGAAGTGTGGAAAGCAGAAAACGGCTGCGGCCACTGCGCAGCACCAGGCGCTCACCATCGCGCTCAAATTTAAGTTCGGCGCCATCGGGCAGCGACCGGCAGATATCCAACAACTTGCGCGCCGGTACGGTCACCTCCCCTTCCATTTCCACTCCGTCCACCGGCAGGCGGCCGACGATTTCCACTTCCAGATCGGTACCGGTCAGCGACAGTTCCTGCCCCTGCAGCTGAATCAACACATTAGCCAGCACCGGCAACGTCTGGCGCTTCTCCACAACGCCGGCGACCAGTTGTAGCGGTTTTAATAGGGCGTCCCGGCTCACATTGAATTTCATCGGTAATTTCGCCTTGCTTGGATTTATCGGTTATCGTCAGTCATTGAATCAGGTTGTCAACGAGCGGGTCAGCAACTTAACGTCCTCGCGGATATCCGCGTCCGTCTCCTGCAACTCGCGAATCTTGCGGCAAGCGTGCAGCACTGTGGTGTGATCCCGCCCCCCAAAGGCATCGCCGATCTCCGGCAGACTGTGATTCGTCAGCTCCTTGGCCAGGGACATCGCCACCTGGCGTGGCCGCGCCACCGAGCGGCTGCGACGCTTGGAGAGCAGATCCGACACCTTAATCTTGTAGTACTCAGCCACCACCCGCTGAATATTATCTACGCTTACCAGCCTGTCCTGCAGCGCCAGCAGATCTTTCAACGCCTCCCGTACCAACAGGTCATCGATAGGTCGGCCGGTAAATTGGGCGTTGGCAATCACCCGCCGCAGTGCCCCTTCCAGCTCACGCACATTGGAACGTATGCGCTGGGCGATAAAGAAAGCGGAATCATGGGGCAGGTCCACACCCACCTGCTCCGCCTTCTTCATTAAGATGGCCACTCGGGTCTCCAGCTCTGGTGGCTCCACCGCTACCGTCAACCCCCAGCCAAAGCGGGACTTCAATCGCTCCTCCAAGCCGTCAATTTCCTTGGGGTAACGATCACAGGTGAGGATGATCTGCTGTCCGCCCTCGAGCAATGCGTTGAACGTGTGGAAAAACTCTTCCTGGGAGCGCTCTTTACCGGCAAAGAACTGGATATCGTCAATTAACAGTGCGTCTACCGAGCGGTAATACCGCTTAAAGTCACTGATCGCGTTTAATTGCAGCGCCTTGACCATGTCCGCAACAAAACGCTCCGAATGCAAATAGACCACCTTGGCATTGGGATTGCGCTCCACCAGCGCATTGCCCACCGCGTGCATCAGGTGGGTCTTGCCGAGGCCAACACCTCCGTAAATAAAGAGCGGGTTATAGGCGCCGCCAGGGTTGTCGGCAATTTGTTGTGCCGCCGCCAAGCCCAACTGATTGGACTTGCCCTCAACAAAGGATTTAAAGGTGAAATTGCGGTTTAAAGAGCTGCCGTGCTTGATCGCGCCTTCCACTTCTACATTGCGCACGGGTTCGGCGCCCGGCCGTTGAGCGCCCCCCCCGCGCAGGTCGGTCAACGCCAGCTCTCCACTGGTGATTTGCTCCGCGCTCCCCTCCTCCTGCACTGCCGGATGGGGCGCTACCCGTGCGGCGGAAAATCCCCTTGCGGGCGCCGGCTGAGCAGTCGCAGCCGACTGGCGCGCGGCCACGCGGGTACGCTGAAAACGCGCCGGGCGCCTTTCTGTAATCTCCAATACCACCTGGATCGGTTGACCACCGGAAAATTCCTGTAACAGCTCGCGAATGCGGTTGAGAAACTTATCCGCCACCCAGTCGAGCACAAAGCGGTTGGGGGCCAACAGCCGCAATTCGCCCGCGGAACTCGCCGGATTGACACGCAGTGGCCTTATCCAGGTATTGAACTGCTGTGCGGGCAATTCATCCTGCAAACAGCTAGCACACTGCTTCCAAACGGATTCAGACAAGAAACCCCCCAAAACCCCTTAAATAAAGACAAGACCCAAAAAATGGGCAGCGGCAGACAGGTACGATACCGCCTCTGTGGATGGCAACGGACCCAACCGAGTGATCTGCGCAGTATACCTTTGCACCGCAGGGTTATCCACAAGCAAGTGGGCAATTATTGGAAATCTTGTGACAAAAATCCCCTTGTTATCAAAGGTTTGACCACTAATTAAGCAACCCGCAAAAAGAATTCCACAGACGTTATCCACAGCGATCTGTGTATATCTTGGGGCCAATCGGTGGGAATTCCGAAATACTGCTGTCGCCTCAATTACTTGCCGCCAACAGCGGCGTGTCCATTCCCAAGCACCGGGGCCGAGGCGTTGATTTTCCCCGCCGTTCGCGTTGATTTCGCTGGTGCCTTTCTATACAATCCGCCGCCTTTGCAGCGCATTGCTCCGCTTTCGCCGGCCTGCCGGCACTGGAGCGGCGACTGGGCAAAGCCCCGCCAGGGCGGGCCCAGGAGTTTCCGAATACAAAGTCCCAGGTAGCAAGACAATGAAACGCACATTCCAACCCAGCAACTTGAAGCGCAAGCGCACCCACGGTTTCCGCGCCCGTATGGCAACCAAAAACGGCCGCAAGGTTTTGGCCCGCCGCCGTGCCAAAGGTCGCAAAGTCCTGTCTGCATAATTCTGTACCCGGCAACGGGGCACCCTCCTATATATGCAACAGGCGCGCAGCGACTTCGGTTTTGCCAAGCCGCTGCGCCTGCTGACCGCGGCGCAATATCGTGCGGTCTTCAACGCCAAGCGCCAAATACGTGCGGCACACCCGAATCTGTTGATCCTCGCCAGTCACAACGACCTCGACCATCCCCGTCTCGGCTTGGTTATCGCCAAGAAGCACGTTCGCAATGCCAGCGATCGCAACCGTATCAAGCGCATTGCCCGCGAGACCTTCCGGCTCAACCAACACAATCTGCCAGCCGTGGATGCCATTGTCCTGGCCCGCCCCGGCGTCGCAGAGCTGGACAAAGCCGCACTGGCCAAGTTACTGAACAAACTCTGGCGCAAACTGGCGAACCGCGCACAGCAGCCACAACAGGTAAGCCGCAAATGAGCTGGCTGGCGATCAAACTGATACACCTCTACCGCTATTTGGCCAGCCCATGGGTAGGCAACCAGTGCCGCTTCTACCCCACCTGCTCACATTATGCGGAAGAGGCATTAATAAGGCATGGATTCCTAAAAGGGGCTTATTTAACCGCCCTACGCCTTATAAAATGCCACCCCTGGCATCCCGGCGGCCCGGACCCCGTCCCCCCCGCCCCCACAGACAAAGACTCCTAGGTAAAAAGATGGATTGGCAACGCTATACACTGTTGGGCGGCATCGCCGCAGTGGTCCTGGCCTTGATATACCAGTGGAACGACTTTCAGGAGCGGCGCGCGCCGATTCCCGATCGAGAGACAGTGGTGCGTGAGGAACTCCCCACCAGCAGTCCAGCCACACAAACACGGGCCGACAACGACGTACCACAACTAGAAGCACAGAGCGACACCGCCGCCGGCAAGAGTGACGCGCAACGCAAGTTGATCAGCGTCACCACAGACGTTTTTGACTTATTGATCGATCCCCGCGGCGGAGACATCGTCAAAGTCGCACTGCGCCGGTATGAAGAGGAACTGCACACTCCGGATCGCCCGCTGATACTGCTGAACCAGACCCGCGACCATACCTATATCGCCCAAAGTGGTTTAATCGGGCAGAACGGCACCGACAGCGCCGCTGGCCGCCCCTTATTCACCGTTGCGGAAACCAAGTACGCACTGAAGGAGGGCCAAGACACCCTCACCGTGGATCTGACGCTCAACCAGGGAGAAACCGACATTACCAAGCGGTTCACCTTCCACCGCGGGGACTACTTAATCGACGTCACCTACCTGGTGGACAACCGCAGTAGCGAGGCTTGGTCCGCGGCCATGTTCGGGCAAATCAAGCGTGACGACCAAGAACCCCCGGTCGACGTAGGCATCGGCGTGTCCCCCTTCCTCGGTGCGGCGATGCACACTACCGAAGAAAACTACTTCAAGCAGGACTTTGAGGATATTGCCGAAAAGCCGACCCGCGAAACCGTCGAGGGCGGTTGGGTGGCCATGGTCCAGCACTACTTCCTCAGTGCCTGGATTCCGCCTCAGGACGAGCGCAATACCTTCGAGCTGCGCCAGCTGTCCGGTGGGCTCTACCGCATGGGGTTCACCTCGCCGCCGGTCGCGATTGCCCCCGGCAACCAGGGAACGTTGAGCGCCGCTTTTTATGCGGGCCCGAAAGACGTCTACCGCCTGGAAGAAATCTCCCCTTACCTGGACCTCACCGTGGATTACGGCTGGCTATGGTGGATCGCAAAGCCTCTGTTTGGCGTCCTGCATTTTATCCAGAGCCATATCGCCAGCAACTGGGGCTGGGCCATTATCCTTTTGACGGTGTTCATCAAGGCGCTGCTCTTCCCCCTGTCCGCCGCTGGCACCAAGTCCATGGCTCGCATGCGTAAATTCGCGCCGCAGATGAAGAAGCTGCAGGAGCAATACAAAGACAACCGGCAGAAGCTGGCGGAGGAGACCATGAAGCTCTACCGCCGGGAGAAAATTAATCCGATGGGCGGCTGTCTGCCAATTATGCTGCAGATGCCGGTTTTTATCGCTCTCTACTGGATGCTGACCGAGACAGTGGAGTTGCGCCACGCGCCCTGGATATTCTGGATCCACGATCTGTCCGCCAAGGACCCCTACTTTATCCTGCCCGCTCTGATGGGCTTGTCCATGTGGTTTATGCAAAAGCTCAACCCACAGCCGACAGACCCGACGCAGGCGCGTATCATGCAACTGATGCCGGTGATGATGACCTTTTTCTTCCTATGGTTCCCGGCCGGTCTGGTGCTCTACTGGATCGCCAACAACCTGATCACCATTGCGCAGACTTGGTATATCAACAAACAGGTGGACGCGGGCAAGGTATAACCCCGCCCCTGCTCCGGAAACCAAAATGCGGTTCTGGAGCGATAGACCGCCAAAACACAAAAGGGGCCGCAACTGCGGCCCCTTTTGGTTGGAGTAGACTCAACCGATGACCCAGCAAAACCCGGATAAAGACACCATCGCCGCCGTTGCCACCGCCCCGGGGCGCGGCGGCATCGGCGTAATTCGCCTCTCAGGCGAGAAAGCCCTGCCAATCGCCCGCGCTATTTGCGGTGGCAAGGCGCTGCAGCCGCGCTACGCCCACTACAGCAATTTTTTTCACGGTGACCATTTGGTCGACCAAGGTATCGCTCTTTTCTTCCCCGGCCCCAACTCCTTCACTGGCGAAGATGTGGTGGAGCTGCAGGGACACGGTGGCCCGGTGATTCTGGACCAGCTGCTCAAAGCGGCCCTTGAATTGGGCGCCCGCCAGGCGCGCCCGGGAGAGTTTTCCCAGCGCGCCTTCCTGAACGACAAGATCGATTTGACCCAGGCTGAGGCAATCGCGGACCTGATTGAAGCTGGTAGCGCCCAAGCAGCCCGCAATGCAATCAACTCCCTGCAAGGAGTATTCTCCGAAAAAATAGAAAGCTTAGTCGAAAATCTGACGCAGTTACGTATCTATGTCGAAGCATCGATTGATTTTCCTGAAGAAGAAATCGATTTCCTTGCGGACGGCAAGGTAGCAGCCGACTTGCGGGCACTCCTGCAACAACTGTCGGCCGTGGAGGCCCAGGCGCGCCAGGGCAGCTTGCTGCGCGAAGGGATGCGGGTCGCCATCGCCGGGCGCCCCAACGCCGGTAAGTCCAGTCTGTTGAATGCCCTCGCCGGGCACGACGCCGCCATCGTGACAGATATCGCCGGTACCACCCGGGACATTCTGCGTGAAACTATACATATCGACGGTATGCCGCTTCAGTTCGCCGACACCGCCGGGCTGCGGCAGGCACCGGACAAAGTCGAGCAGATCGGAATAGAGCGAGCCTGGGAGGAAATACGCCAGGCGGACCGGGTACTGCTGGTTGTAGATGCGCAACAGGCCCACTCAATGGACCCGGAGGCGGTCTGGCCTGAGTTCACCGCCCAACTGCAAGCTACGGAAAGATTGACCCTGGTATTGAACAAGATCGACCTCACCGATTACACCGCCGGCCTACAAGCCCATACCGACGGCGTGCCGGTCATCGCCCTCAGTGCCAAAACGGGCGCCGGCCTCGGGGCACTGAAGGAACACCTAAAACAATGCATGGGCTACAGTGGGGCCGCTGAGGGCAACTTCAGCGCCCGCCGCCGCCACCTGGAGGCCCTGTCCAGGGCGAGAGGGTTTATCGAAGCGGGCGCCAGCCAGTTACAGGCTAGCGGTGCCGGCGAGCTGCTCGCAGAAGATCTGCGCCAGGCGCAGCAGGCACTGGGGGAAATTACCGGCGCAGTCACCGCCGACGAGCTGTTGGGGCGGATCTTCGGCAGCTTTTGTATCGGAAAATAACCACTTTCCCCCATCGCCCCGGCGAGGTTGCCCCCCGTCAGGGCCTCGGGCCCCCCATCATTTTAACCAGCTCATCCTCATCGGGAGCGCCCTGCTTCATAAAGATCTGACCATTGGGGCCTTTGTAGTAGGTGCTGGGTGTGGCGTGCAAATCAAGGCTGGACATTAGCGCATTGTTTTCCCGTATGGTGTCGGAGTAAGCCTCCACACGCTTCGGCACCACCGCAATTCCTCCACTGCCGTATTTCTCCTGATTCTCCCGGAGCGCCGCGCCGGGGTCCTCAGCCCCCAAAATCGTGGCGGCCTTGGGCAGGCTATCTTGCTTGATAATACCGACCAGGATATGGCGAAGCTGCACCCGGCCAGCTTCGATCCACGGCCGCGCAGCACGGTGGAAACGGTGGCAAAACGGGCAGTTTGGATCGGTGAAGGTATACACAATAACCGGCGCACCGGCGCTTCCTTCACGCACCCACTCCGCTTTCTCAAGCGCGCGCCAGGCTTTGGCATTCTTTGGGCCCACAACCAGTTCCTGAACTTTTGCCTCGGTCAGATTTTCACCGGAGGCAGACAACATCGGGCCCACAATCACGTGCTCTCCGCCCGGTGTCAGATAAAAAGCCACCGGCTGCCCTTGCATCTCCCCCACATAGCCGGTCAAACCATCGGGTGCTTTGAAACTCCCGGCAATGCGGACGCCCTGATCCACCAACTGCTGAACCACTGGGGGGTAAGGGGCCCCGGCAACCGAGCGGGCCGATACACAGGTCATAAAGGCCGCCGAGAACAATATGAAAACCATCAGCCGGGGTCGTAACATCATCATTCTTCTCCCAATAACACGCTATTGATAGCAACCCGCTCCATAAGGTCACCGGATAGTCCCTGCCCCTAGTCTGTGCAGTGGTAATTGAGGCAACATTGACCAACACTGGTTCCCTCAGGCCGTTCAAACTGCCTACCACTGCGAGGAGCCAATTCGGGAAACCCAACTTAATCGGCCGCTATTGTAAAAGACGCCTCAAATACCCGACGGCAAAGATGGAGAAACAGCAGTGGTAGGAAACGGCTCTTTAGCGGTAAGACCACAGCCACAGCGATGAAAACGACAGGCGGTACAAGTTGAAATTCAGCGTTTTCTATAAGTGGCTCCTAAGCCTGCTGCTAACTCTGGGCGTCATTGTCACCCTGATCCTGCTGCTGGTGAACTGGTCCTTCCAGAGAGGGTTCGTGTCCTACGCCCGCCAAAATGAAATCCTGCAGATTGAACGGGTCGCCAGCCTGCTGGCGGACGCCTACAAGCGCCGGGGAAGCTGGCAGTTTCTGCGCGACGATTACCGCCAGTGGGCGAAAATGCTGGAATCCGCGGGCATCGTAGTACCTCCACAGATGCGGGAGCAGCCGCCCCGCCGGCAGCAACAAGAGGTAGCGGACATTCCCGCACCGTCGTCTGGCCCGGACCTGATGGCCGCCTCCATCCCCCTGGCCCACCGCATAGTCCTGGTGGATACCCGACGGGACCCCATTGCCGGCCCCAGAATTCCCGTGCGCGAAGACCACTGGTACGCAGTGCGCAGTGGCGGCAAAACCGTGGCCTGGATCGGCCTACAGCCGATTGAAATCATCACCGACGAACTGGCCCGCAGCTTTATCGAACAACAGCGCACCAACCTAGTGTGGATACTGCTGGCAGGCCTGCTTCTGTCCCTGTTGGTGGCCGCCGCATGGGCGCGCTGGTTCCTGCGTCCCATTCAGCGGGTAATGACCGCGGCGCGGCAGCTGGCGGCAGGTAACTACGCGACCCGGGTAACCGTCAGGGGCCGTAACGAGCTGAGCGAACTCGCGGCCAACTTCAATCAACTGGCCCAAACTCTGGCCCGCAACGAGCAGATCAGACGCCAGTGGATTGTGGATATCTCCCACGAACTGCGCACTCCGATCGCAGTGATCGGCGGCGAAATAGAGGCCCTGCTAGACGGTATCCGCAAGCCCACCCCCGAGCGCATGGCCGCCCTACACAGCGAAATCGAAGCCTTGGGAAAACTGGTGGATGACCTTCACCTGCTCTCCCTGGCCGATCAAGCCACCCTGCAACTGGTACAGGAGCCAGTGAATCTGACCGCGCTGGTACAGACGCAAATCGCCCACTTTGAACCGCGCTTGCAGCAGCAGAAGCTTTCCCTCACTCTGGACGCCGATCATAGTGAGCCACTGCTAGTACTGGCCGATGCCCGGCGCCTGTCTCAATTGGTGGGCAATCTGCTGGAAAACAGCCTTAGGTACACGGACCCCAAAGGGGAAATCCGCATTCTGATCGATGGCGACGGAGAGCGTATTGTTCTGGAAGTACAAGACAGCCCGCCCGGAGTGTCCGAAACAGAGCTGGAGAAAATCTTTGACCGCCTGTACCGGGTTGACCGCTCCCGCAGCCGCGCTCTGGGCGGTTCCGGGCTCGGGCTCGCCATCTGCAGGGAGATTGTGCTCGCCCACGGCGGACAAATCCGGGCCGCAAAGAGCCCCCTTGGCGGCCTGGCAATACAAATCTCGCTGCCCCGCGAGAGATCCTTGAGGTAGGAATGTGACCCCATGTCGGACAGCCGCAAAACCATACTGGTGGTGGAAGACGAACAAAAGCTGTCGCAACTGCTGTTCGAGTATCTGCAGGCGGCGGGCTACCGGGCCCACTGCTTGTCTCGTGCCGACGCGGTCATGCCCTGGCTGGCGGAACACCGGGCGGATTTGGTGATACTGGATCTGATGTTGCCCGGTGGAGACGGCATGGACCTTTGCCGGGAAATCCGCCGCCAGTCCCAGGTGCCCATCATCATGTCCACAGCCAGAGTGGAGGAAGCCGATCGCCTGCGGGGACTGGAAACAGGCGCCGACGACTATGTCTGCAAGCCATACAGCCTGCGGGAAATGGTAGCCCGGGTAAAAGTAATCCTCAGGCGGATGGAACATGCGCCCCCGTCGTCCCCCAATTCTGAAGAAGCCCTCTTTGCTATCGATCCGGCGCGCATGAGCATCCGTGTCAACGGCCAGGCCCTGGATCTGACCCGGGTAGAATTCCGCCTCCTCAGGCATTTAATAGAGCACCCCGGCGTGGTTTTCAGCCGCGATGCGCTGTTGAACATCATGTACGACGACTACCGCCTCGTCAGTGAACGCACTATCGACAGCCACATCAAAAACCTGCGCAGGAAACTGTCCCTCTATCTGCCGGAAAAACAGATCATTCATTCTATCTACGGCGCCGGTTACCGCTTTGAGCTGGAGTGAACACACCTCGCCGGCTCCCAGCAGCTACAAATTCCATATTTCCTCCACAATCTGTACGCCACTTCGCAATAAGCTGATGCCATTGCAGCAAAACGCCCCATAAAAGCGAGGTGACACAAATGACGCGCAAGCCGCAATCCACACTCACCGGCCTGATACTGCTCGGGCTCTTGTCCGCCTGCGGTCACGCCGCCCCTCCTGAAGGAAAGCGTCCTTCCGGGCCGCCACCAGAAGCATTCGAAGCCTGTGAAGGCAAAGCCGAAGGCGACCAGGTGACTTTTCCCGGACGCGAAGGTGAAGACCTAGAAGCCACCTGCCAACAAGAAGACGGCCAGCTGGTCGCCGTCCCTCTCGACGCACCCCGGCGCTGAGCGACGGGCTTCCTCGATTCGTCCTCCTTGGCGGAAAGTCGCACCGCGCTTTCCGCGTTTTTTCCTCGCTGTTGTGTTTGGAGATGCCATGGCAACTCAGAATCTGATCTGGAATCGCTGGCTGGCGGAGTCCGGAGTACGAAAGACCAAGGGATTCAACTTAAAAGCCCGCTACTGGCTTCTGCTGGCAATCCCCTATTTGGCGACCCAAGCACTGAGCATGGACTTCAAGGACTGGTACTCCGAAATTCTCAGTGCCGCCTGGGTGCTGGGTATGGCGGCCTTTATCGTACAGTTTCCCCTCGTCGGGCGGATTCGCAAAGGCAGCCTGTTCGGCAATATCGACTGGAGCATGACCCGGCATAAACAGGTGGGAAAATTCCTGGGCTACCTGTTCTTCCTGCATCCCTTCTTGATTCTCGCGCCCCGTTTTTTGATGTCCTGGGATGATGGCATGACCAGCTTGGTCAGCGTGCTGACATCCCCCGCCATGCTCACCGGCCTGATCGCCTGGGGATTAATGCTGGTGTTTGTATTACTGGCAGTGTTTAAACGGTCACTGCCGATGCGCTATGAAACCTGGCGCTTACTGCATTTGTTGGCTTTTGCCGGTGTGGCGGTACTGGCCACCCTGCATGTCACCAGTGTGGGCCGCCACGGCCAGTTCCAGCCGCAGTTCAATCAGCTTTGGTGGGGACTCCTTGCCGCGGTTGCCGCTCTGATGACTTACAACCATCTGATCAAACCACTGCGCTTAAAGCGCGTTCCCTTTACCCTGAAATCCGTACAGCGGGTTAGCCGCAGCGACTGGCAGCTGACGCTAGAAAAGCCCCCCGAAGTGTACTTCGACTTTGCACCCGGCCAGTTTGTCTGGATCAACACCTCCGGCTCCCCGTTCGATATGAACGAGCACCCGTTTTCCATAGCCTCCAGTCGCGGGGACTTGCCGCAGCTGTCATTCATTATTCGCGAGCTGGGGGATTACACCGGCCATCTGGACCACCTGACACCTGGACAAGCGGTTTATCTAGATGGCCCCTACGGCAGTATGAGTCTGCAAGACAGTGACAGAGCCCGGGGAATCCTTCTGGTGGCAGGTGGTGCCGGTATCGGCCCTATGCTCAGCCTTCTGCGGGGCCTGGCCGCCAGGCGGGAAAGCCGCCCGGTGCGCTTGATATACGGAAATCAATCCATGGACCAAATGGTGCTGCAAGACGAGATCCGCAATCTGGAAAAAACGATGCAGGATTTCCGTCAGTTACTCGTGTGCAGCGAAGCGGAAACCGGCACCGAGGACGTCTACACCGGCGTTATCGACCAAACTATTTTGGAACAGGGGTTGGGCAAAGATCAGCAGCAATGGGCAGTCTATGCCTGTGGCCCAGCGGGCATGGTGCAGGCTGTGCGCCGACATACCAAATCCCTGGGAATACCCGCCAGCCAACTTCACTATGAACAGCTGTCATTTTGATTATTGAATTACGGAAACCACCATGCCGATTCATGAAATATCCGGTTGCATCGGTTGCGAGGCCTGCGTCAAAAGCTGCCCTACCGATGTAATCCAAATGGATAGAGAGAGAAATAAGGCCTATATCGCCTACGTGGAAGATTGCCAGATCTGTCATCTATGCCGCCTGTACTGCCCCGTGGGCGCCATCAGTATCACCCCGGAAAAGAGCATCCCGGTAATGGTTTCCTGGAGGTAGCGGCCGTGAGCAAGAAGACAGATCTTTCCCGGCGCCGTTTTATGGGCGCCGCCGCCGGCACTCTGCTAGGCGCATCCGCGCTGAGCTCGCTCAACCTGAATGCGGCACCAGTGAAAAACCAGCCGAAGATTGATCCCCAGGCGTTTTCGTCGAATTTGCTCGAAACGGATGTTTTGGTGATTGGCGGCGGCATGGCCGGGCTCTTTGCCGCGGTCAAAGCACACGATGCCGGTGCCCGTGTTTTAATCGTCTCCAAAGGGCGGTTGGGCAGCTCCGGACTGACGCCCTTTGCCAAAGGGATCTTCAGCTACGATCCGGCCACCGCCAATATGAGCATCGATGAATTCGTGGCTAAAGTCTCCGAATCATCCCTGGGCAGTAGCAACCCGGTGTTCACCCGGCAGTTGGCAGAGTACTCCAAAGCGCGGGTGGAAGAGCTGAAGTCCTGGGGCTTTTTCGATTCCGCGCTATACAACAACAGCTTTATGCGCCCGATTGAAGCGCGCGGCATTCCGCTGCATGAGCGGATCATGATCACCCATCTGCTGAAGGAGCAAGGCCGCGTAGTAGGCGCCTCCGGATTCAGCCTGGATGACAATCGAATTCTCCACTTTCGCGCTAAAACCGTGGTGCTCTGTACAGGTTCCGGCGGCTTTAAATCCAGTGGTTTTCCCCTGTGTGATCTCACCCACGACGGCACCGTCATGGCCTACAAGATCGGCGCCAAAGTCACCGGCAAGGAATGGAACGACGGCCACCCGGCATCCGCGGTCAACTCCGGTTCCTGCTATGACAACTGGCACGGCCAAGTGGAAGAAAAGCCCAATATCACTTCAGTAGATATCCACCACGATCTCGGGGTGGACATGAATTACACAGCCTATGTCTTAGGGCCCTCGTCCCAAGGCATGGGCCCACCCGGCGGCCCCGCGGGAAAGGGGCCCGGTGAGCGATCAGATGGCCCTCCGTCCATGGAACAAGTCAGCGGCGGCCCCTATGTACCCGAAGCTTTCCGCCGTGCTGGCGGCCCACCACCAATGCCTCCGCAACAGAGTGGATTTCTGGCTGGACTCTTCGGGGATAAGAAACCGAGCGGTCCGCCCGGGATGCAAGGGCCTAAAGTGGGTGGTTCATCCGCGGGCATGGCGATCCACAAATCGGAAGGGCTGGTGCCGGTCGACGAAACCGGCCTGAGCACTGTTCCCGGCCTCTACGCAGCCGGAGACGCGCTAGGCTCCTATATGTCCGGAGGAATCTACACCCAGATTGGCTCATCCCTAGCGGGTTCTGCCGTGCAGGGCGCCATTGCGGGAGAGGCTGCAGCTAAGGCCAGTCAAAAGGCCAAGGCTGTGGAACTGCCAGCATCAAAACTCGCTGCCGTGGAGGAAGAAATTTTGGCGCCTTTGCAGCGGGAGCGCGGCTACAGCCCGGCCTGGGTCACCCAAGTTCTGCAGAGCGTCATGATCCCCAACTTCGTGCTCTACATCAAAAAGGAGCGACTGATGCAGGCGGCGCTGGCCTATGTGGAGGAATTGCGGGAGCACCATGTACCCATGCTACTGGCAGACGACCGCCATAAGCTGCGCCTCGCCCACGAAACTGAAAACATGATTATCACCGCAGAAATGAAGATGCGGGCATCCCTTATGCGAAAAGAGAGCCGCTGCAGCCACTATCGGCTCGATTATCCGGAAGTGGATGACGTCAACTGGCGTGCCTGGATTAATATCTGGCAGGACGAAAAAGGCCAAATGCAGCTGGAGAAACAACCATTTGGTACCTGGCCGGTATAACCGGCCAACCGCTCTAAACACTCAACAGCCGGACGAAAAACTCTGCCTGAAACCTTAACCGAAAGCGAAAATCTGGTAACCGATGTTCCTGCGGGATTGTCGTCAGAGGTACTGCTTAAGCGTCCTGATGTACTGGCTGCCGAACACAATCTGAAATCCGCCAATGCTGATATTGGCGCGGCAAGAGCCGCTTTCTTCCCGACATTATCCCTTACAGCAAGCGGACCTGGAAAACCGAATCACTCTGTACCGGGTACTGGGAGGAGGTCTGGCAGACAAGGCTGAAATGACAGACTCATAGTCAGGGAGTCCCGGCAGAGTCCGGGCAGAGTGTGTCCGGACTCTGTTGGAATCAGGGACGCTTCCGGGCAACAATCTCGACTACAGCGCTTTCGCCCTGATGATACCGGCCTTCAGAGATATACCTTTCCACTTCCTGGCCGATCAAGAAATCCAGCCCAGAAAGCTCCCCGCGTAACTCATCAAGGGACATCATCAATGACCTGTCGGACGGCCCGCCAATTCCCGCCATCTCGAGATGGCGCGGAGTGTAAGCTTCCAAAATAAAAATCCCAGCCGGCTTCAGTGCCAAGACAACTTGGGCGTGGAGCTGCTTCCTCAGAGAGGGGGGCATATGTGCGGAAATGGACACTATGCCATCCCAGGCTTCCCGCCCCAGGTCATAGTCGGCCAGATCCGCCACCACCGTTTCGATTTCCACCCCCTGATCCGCAGCGAGACTCTGGGCCTTCCGCAGCCCCACAGAAGACTGGTCAACCGCAGTTACCAAATAACCTTGCCGAGCCAGAAAAACCGCATTCCGGCCCTCCCCTTCCGCCAGGCAGAGCACCCGACCACCGCTCGGTATACGGCCATACTCAGACTGCAGAAATGCGTTCGGCTCTGTGCCATAGGCAAAGCCTTCTTCTGCGTACCTTTGATCCCACATGGTGCAAACTCCTGATAGCAGCCTTTTAATCAACAAATTGGCGCTCAGATCCTACGATTTGCAGCCTCTTCCGGCGCCAGTCTGCCCCAGCGCAACGAATTAACCCTATCTTAACCACGCTGGGGATAGGCTGAAATGGGCCTAGTTACAGCCCGGAACAAAACAGGGAACCAATAATGCGCAGCACCCATATTAATTGTTTACTGCTATTGTCAGCGCTGGGATTGGCAGCTTGTGATCCCAGCCGCACAGCGGATAAACAAACCGCAGAGCAGGCTTCACCGGCAGTGGGCGCGCTCTCAGCCCGGGAGCGTTGTGAAGCCATAAAGTCTTCAGTCCGCAAAGCCGGCTTTGCCGACAAGGTCGATGTCACCTGCGATTCTGATTATGCCTACGTTGCTTCGGCAACTTATCCCGCTCATGACATGATGAACGGCATAACCGGCACCAATGAACAGATACCCGTCCCCGCCCCACACTATAGAGCTCCCATCAAACTAAACCCGGCTTCTTCTGACCAACTGACCACTATTGATGGCGCTGTGGGCGTTGCGGTCAACGGAGTGCCCATCTACGACTACTCAACCCAAGGAGAGCTGGATGTGCACCATTATGACCCGCAGCACGACACGGTCAGACTGGGGCAGCTGGATAACTGCGGCGGTCACGCCGGCCGCGGCGATGACTATCACTACCACGCCGCACCGACCTGCATGATCGCAACGATGGCAAACCGCGAAGATAGCCCGATCATCGGTTGGGCCTACGATGGTTACCCTATCTACGGCGACCGGAATCCGGACGGCAGCCCTATCGCCGAGGGCAGCCTGGATGTCTGTAACGGCCAGGCCGACCCAGTGTACGGCTACCGTTACCACACCTCAGCGACTCCCCCCTATATCATCCAGTGTCTGGTGGGCGAAGTGGATAAAAAACGCCTTCCCCGGGTTGCCCCGCTGGCTGGTGACAACCCTATCCGGGCGGACCTTCGGCCCCCCAGGGAAGGAGTTGAGAACCTACGCCACACCATTGCCGAAGATGGCAGCCGGACCATGTCCTATAGCTATCAGGGAGAAGAGTACTACGTCACCTACCGGCCCAGAGATGATCGGCGCAACTGCTATGAGTTCGAACAGAAAACCATCACACATGGCGGTATTGTTGAGCGTGGTACCTTCTGTCGCGATGACTCAGGAAGGCGTCCACGGCCACCGCGGCCACGCAACGATGCGGTTCAGGTACATCAGGCTGAAACTGTGGAAATAACGCCGGGCGGTCACAGATTCAGATTGGAAGCCTGGGCAGACAACTGGTTTTCCGCCTATCTCGGTGACCGCCTGCTGGTAGAGGATTCCGTACCCATTACCACCGAGCGTTCTTTTAACGCCGAAGTAGTGGATTTCATTGCCCAGTACCCGCTACACCTAAATCTGATCATCAAGGATTTCCGGGAAAACGATACTGGGCTGGAGTATATCGGCACCCCGCGGCAGCAAATGGGGGACGGTGGTTTTATCCTGCAGATTACCGATCTCGATACAAACAAAGTCATTGCCCACTCGGACAATAGCTGGAAGTGCAAGGTTATCCACCGCGCGCCCCTAAATGAAGCCTGTGCTGCAGAGCAGAATCCTAAGGCCGGTGTGGCGCCCTGCACTAATCAGATTGAACCTGAACCCGAGGGCTGGATGACGACCGCTTTTGATGACAGCCAGTGGCCCTTTGCCGTTGAGCACAGAGCCTCAGAGGTTGGCCCCAAAGAAGGGTACAACCGTATCAACTGGGCCCCGCAGGCAAAACTGATCTGGGGCGGCGACCTGAAAAAAGATAATACCCTGCTATGCCGGGTAACGATCACGTCACCGGGACAATAACCCATGGTGCTCAAGGCAAATTTTCTCCGGCGACTGACACTCCCGGCCACCGGGCTACTGATACTGTTTTTGTCGCTGGGCGGTGCCCAGGCCCATATCACAGACACCACCAGCGCCAGTGTCATACTGCGCAGCGGTCAGGTTGAAATCCACATACTGACCAATGCGCAACACTGGCAGGCGGCACTCGCCGACCCGGAGGCCTGGTTGCTGGGAGATACCGATAGCCTGATGCCACCAAACCTGGACAGTGAGCAGCAGCAGAGGTTTCTGCGGCAGCTTGTCACGGTACAGACTCTGGTACAGATCAACGGCAGGAAACTCTCTTTTGACCGGGTCAGCCTCACCCGGCCGGCTGGCTCCGAAGATATGGAGATTGTCCTGTTTGCCCGCCACAGCTTCCAACAGGTTGAAAACCTGCTAGTGCGCTTCCCAGATAGTCTGGGCAGTGTCCACCTGAGTGTGGTTCAGCCTGAGTACCGAGTGTTATCTGCCGGGGAGACCGCCGAGTTATCCCTATAGCACAACCGGATATCAGGATTCCGCTGGCAGCAGATGCCGCGTGCGCAACTGGTGCAGAATATCGCGGCAGCGAGCCTGGAGATCATCCCGGAGCAGACGCATGGCCGGGGTGATGGACTGGCGACTGGGGCAGATGAGCCAGAGTTCGGTGCTGCGCGGGCGGTATTCCGGCAGCACATTGACCACCCGGCCGGCCAGCAGGTCGTCCGCCATGTCGAGGCAGGACTTGACCGCCACCCCCTTGCCCGCCACGCACCAGCGGCGCACCAAATCGCCGTCGTTGGCCGTCCGGTTTCCCTGCATCTTCACCTTGAACTGGGCCTCGCCCCGGGTAAAGGTCCAGACGTCGTGGGGAATATCGTGCAGCTGGTAAAAGAGCCCGTTGTGGGAGGCCAGGTCGTGGGGATGACTGGGAACGCCGCGGGATTCCAGATACCCGGGGCTGGCGCAAAGCACGCCGGGCACATCACAGATCTTGAAGCCGTAGAGGCTGGCGTCGTTGGGGGAACCGTAACGCAGCGCCATATCGACGGCGTCCCTGTAAAAGTCCACTGTGCTGTCACTGATATGGATACGCAATGTGAGGGCCGGATATTGATCCGTGAAGGAATCCAACCAGGGCATTACCCGGTTGCGGCCCAGATCGGAGGACACCGCCAGACGCAGCTGCCCCTCCACCAGATCCAGGTCACCGCGGATATTCTGCCGGGCCTGATCCAGCATCTGCAGCGCTTGTTCGCACTGGGGCAAGTATTTCTCTCCGGCAGAGGAAAGACGCAGCTGGCGTGTGGTGCGGACAAAAAGCTCCGCCCCCAGGGCCTGCTCAACGCGCTTTACCGCCGCACTGGCAGTGGCAGTACGCATGTCCAGGCTGGTGGCCGCGGCGGTAATGCTGCGAAACTCCGCCACCTTCAGAACGATCTGCAGATCTTCGATAAGCATATTTTCAAAAATAAATAGATAATGTTTTCGATATTAGACGGTTATTAGCAGATCAATAAAAGCGCAGACTAGCCTCCATGAATTCGCACCCCACTGAAGACAGCGAAAACCGGAGGTTTACCATGAAAGCTGTTGGCTATAAGCGGGCCCTGCCCATCACCGACAGGGAATCCCTGCTAGACATTGAACTGCCCCAACCGGTGGCCAGTGGTCACGATCTGCTGGTCAAGGTCCGGGCCATCGCCGTCAACCCGGTGGATTACAAGGTCCGCCAGAATGTGCCCGCAGAAGAGGGGCAGTACAAGGTAATCGGTTGGGACGCCGTCGGCGAAGTGATCGCCACCGGAGAAAAAGTCAGCCTCTTTCAGCCTGGGGACCAGGTCTACTATGCCGGTGACCTGACCCGCCCCGGCAGCAACGCCGAATACCAGCTGGTGGACGAGCGCATTGTCGGCCACAAACCGAGCAGTCTGTCCGACGCTGAAGCGGCGGCCCTGCCCCTGACCAGTATCACCGCCTGGGAGCTGCTGTTCGAACACCTGCAGCTTCAGCGTCAGACACCGGGTGACCGGCAGCCGACGGACGAGGTCCTGCTGGTGGTCGGTGCCGCCGGTGGCGTTGGCTCCATTCTTGTGCAGCTGGCGAAAACACTCACCGGTGCCACGGTGATTGCCACCGCATCCAGGGAAGAGTCCCGCAAGTGGGTCACGGAGTTGGGCGCGGACCTGGTGGTAGACCACAGTCAGCCCCTTAAACCTCAGATCGATGCCCTGATCGCCGGAGGCAAGACCGGGCCCGTGACGCACGTGGCCAGTCTCAATGCCACCGACCGGTATTTCGAAACCTATGTGGATCTACTGGTGCCCTTTGGGCGAATCGCCCTGATCGACGACCCGGCCTCATTGGAAGTGATGAAAATTAAACCCAAAAGCCTGTCGGTGCACATCGAGTTTATGTTCGCCCGCTCCATGCACCGGGCAAAGGACCTCAAGGCCCAGCATGAACTGCTGGAACATGTGGCTGAACTGGTGGACCAGGGGCACTTGCGCACCACAGCCGGCAAACACCTGGGCGCCATCAACGCAGACAACCTCAAAGCCGCGCACGCGGAACTGGAGTCGGGCCGCGCCGTCGGCAAGATCGTACTGGAAGGCTTTTGAACGATCAGCAGCGCGTCCCAATACCTATAAGCAGGAAACTAAACCCATGCACCAATTAAGCATTGTCGCCCATATCAGAGCCATGGCAGACCGGATTCCATTGGTTAAATCGGAACTGGAAAAGCTGATTATTCCCACTCGCGGTGAGTCAGGCTGCCTGCAATACGACCTGCATCAAGACAACCGAGATCCGGCACACTTTCTGTTTTTTGAACGGTGGGAATCAATGGAATCACTGCAAGCACACGAGAAAAGCCCACATATCAGAGATTTTCAAAAAGCCGTGGAGGGCGCCATTGAATCCTTCACCCTCCACGAAATGACCCGGATTGGGTAAGCCCTGAAAGCAGTAGCAAAACCTGGAGTAAAACCATGAGTAACACCGCCGACGTTCAACAGCAGATCATCAACGCCTTCAACTTCCGCCACGCCTGCAAGGTGTTCGACCCACAGCGCAAAATCAGCGCTGACGAATTCAATACCATTCTGGAGGCCGCCCGCCTGTCACCGAGCTCTTTCGGGTTCGAACCCTGGCAGATTCTGGTGGTGCAGTCACCGGAAAAGCGCGAGCTGTTCCGAGACTTCGCCTGGGGGGCTAACGGCGCCACTAACGGCACAGCCGGCCAATTGGGCACCGCCAGCCACTTCGTGATTTTCCTGGCGCACACCGATGCCACCATGCACCACCACTCAGACTACCTGCAAAAACACATGCGCGAGGTAAAAAAACTCCCCGAGGAGGTAATTGGCTTCATCAACCAGGCCTACGAGAAATTTCAGACCCACGATTTCGGCGTTGAGGGTAAACGCCAAGTTGCTGATTGGTCAGCGCGTCAGGTTTATATCGCACTGGGCAATATGATGACCGCAGCAGCCCTGCTGGGCATTGATTCCTGCCCCATTGAAGGCTTTGAAATGGCCAAAACCGTCGAGGTGCTGCAAGAGCATTTCGGCATCGACCCAGAGCGCTACCAGCCGGCAGTTATGGTGGCCTTCGGTTACCGGGCTGGAGAACCGCCCTTCGCCAAAACCCGCCGCCCTATGGACCAGGTGGTTTCCTGGTTCTGAGTAAAACATCGGAGCCGAGAACGGCTCCGATGCACTGCCCGCTATTGGTTGGGCGTCCAGGCATACTGCTGAAAAGCTTTATCCACCGGCGTCTCGGCAAAGTGGTTAATGTAGTTACTCATCACCTTTTGCGATAACCCCAGCGTAATCTCCAGTAGCTGCTGCGGACCGTAACCTGCCGCCTCAAAGGCCGCGAGCTGCTCCTCACTGATATGCCCCCGATTACGCACCATTTCCAGCGTGGTGTCGTGCAGCGCCTGTAACTTGGCGTTGGGCATTGGATCGCCATTACGCAGCGCTTCAGTTAGTGCAGGGTCCACCTTCATCATGTGGGCGATCGCTGTATGCGCCGGCACACAGTAATGGCATTTGTGCTCCACATTTATGGTTTGCCAGACCACCGTCAATTCCTCAGCGTTAAAAGATGTCTGCAGGAAGAGCTCGTGCAATTGCTGGTAAGCGGCCAGCACCGCCGGGGCTTCCGCCATCACCTGATGCAACCCGGGAAGGTTACCAAAGGCTTGCTGGGATTTTTCAAGCAGCGGCTTGCTGGCCTCGGGGGCACTCTCAATGGTGTGCAGAGTGAATTTCACGGTTAATACTCCACTGTGTCTGATAAAGGTATGGCGGACTTTAACTACCCTTGAACGATCGTTCAAGATAAAATTGAACACCCGTTCAAGATGGAGTTAAGGGTGCCCAACGCTAAGTACGACCACCAAGAGGCCATTAACAAAGCTACACGCCTGTTTTGGGCCAAAGGTTTTCACGCGACCTCCATGCGCAACATCCAGCAGGCCATCGATATGCGCCCTGGAAGCATTTACGCCACGTTTGGCAGTAAGGAAGCGCTGTTCAGTAAAGCCATTCAGCACTACACATCTACCAGCAAAGACCGCTTAAACGCTTATGTCGAGTCGTCCACCTCACCGCTGACGGGACTGAAGAAATTTATCGAGGACTCAATCGCAGGGGGGCAAACATCCGCTCCCAGCACCATGTGTATGCTGGTCAAGACAATCGCCGAGTTGACCGATGACAACGCGGACCTATTGGCCGAAGCAAAGCGGCTGCTGCAGGACTTAGAATCAGCGTTTGCAGATGTTCTGGCCCGAGCCCAAAAGATGGGGGAAGTGGATGCCGCAAGAAGCCCGGAGTACCTGGCGCGCTATCTGCAAATGCAGATCATGGGCTTGCGCACCTATGCCCACATGCAAGGCAGCAAAGAACAAGTCATGGAGTTAATTGACGGGGTATTCCACAGTCTGACCGGACAAGAGCATTTGTCCCCGTAGTCGTAGAACGCCTCGCACACAACACGCAAGTAGCGGTCCAAACGCGCATAGCGGTGTACGCGCTTATACCTACTCGGAATGCCCTCACGGTGAAGATCAACCCATGATTGCAGCGGCCATGGGACCGCTATTTCTCCCCCAGCCTCCACCAAAAGACTAAAGCTCACCCGCGGCAGTCACAACGTTCACCGCTCGTGAATTCAAACAAAAACTGTCAAAACCCCCGCAGCCTCCTGCTGAGGTATACACCAGAGAGACACCACAGCATCGCTCAGCGCGCACTGTAGGGGCATGTGTTACAGACGCAAACTTTTGTATACCGTTAATTCCACCGCCAGCTCACAAAAGTTACGCACAACTACCCACAGGCTTATTCACACCTTCTCGTTTGCACACAACTTCCCCTTCTCTTCAACACGGACTTATCAACAAAAGGCGGTGTGGAAAACCAGTCTGTGGACAAATTCGAGGGTAACTTGGCCAAAAATGGCGTGGGGAAATGGGGATAAATTGGACCGGGGATCAAGTGGGGAGAAGTTATCCCGCCAGTACACAGGCACCTACAGGGCTTGTCCCGCGGCCTGCACAGGGGTTATCTCCAACTTAGCATTGACTCTAACCTATTGATTTATATGAATTTTTAAGACTTATACCGCAAACTGGAGGCACTAATAAATACAACCAATACAAAAACCTATTCATTCACAATGTGTATAGATTGATTATTTAAAAAAGAATCCCTGGGCAGTTTTTCAACCGCTGGTCACGCATTTCAGGGCACAAATTTTTTGGCTACAGCATTTGCTGTCGTTCACCCACTGGCTATAAAATGTGCGCCCCTTTTTCACCGCCTGTGGCAACAGCTATGGATTTCCCCCGGACCTATGACGTGATTGTGATCGGTGGCGGCCACGCCGGCACTGAGGCCTCGCTGGCGGCGGCGCGCATGGGAGCGGCCACCCTGCTGCTGACGCACAATATTGAGACCCTTGGGCAGATGTCCTGTAACCCCGCCATCGGCGGTATTGGCAAGAGTCATCTGGTAAAGGAAGTAGACGCCCTCGGTGGCGCCATGGCGGAAGCCACTGATCGTGCCGGCATCCAGTTTCGCGTGCTGAATGCCCGCAAAGGCCCCGCGGTACGGGCCACCCGCGCCCAGGCGGACCGCGCTCTGTACCGCGCAGCCATCCGTGGGATTCTGGAGAACCAGGAAAATCTGGAAATTTTCCAGCAGGCCGCCGACGATTTGATTGTCGAAGGTGAGCGGGTGGTTGGTGTGGTAACCAACGCGGGAGTGCGCTTTCGTGCCAAGACGGTCGTCATCACCACGGGCACCTTTCTCGGCGGCCGCATTCATATTGGCCTCGAAAACCACGCCGGCGGTCGCGCCGGAGATCCCCCTTCCATCGCTTTGGCGGAGCGCCTGCGGGAGCTGCCCTTCCGTGTGGAGCGGCTGAAAACCGGCACTCCCCCACGTATAGACGCCCGCTCGGTGGACTTCTCCGGTCTGGAGGAACAGTGGGGGGATAGTCCGACCCCGGTGATGTCTTATCTTGGCAGCCGCGACCAACACCCGCGCCAGGTGTGCTGCTGGATCACCCATACCAATCTGCGCACCCACGAAATCATTCGCGGCGGCCTCGACCGGTCCCCCATGTACTCCGGTGTTATCGAAGGTGTAGGCCCCCGCTACTGCCCGTCCATCGAGGACAAGGTGCAGCGCTTCGCCGACAAAGACAGCCACCAGGTGTTTATCGAGCCGGAGGGGCTGAGTACAAACGAGCTCTACCCAAATGGTATCTCCACCAGCCTGCCCTTTGATGTGCAGCTGGATCTGGTGCACTCGATTGCGGGCTTTGAACGGGCACATATCACCCGCCCCGGCTACGCCATCGAATATGACTTCTTCGACCCCCGAGACCTGCTGCCGTCGCTGGAAACCAAATTTATTCAAGGTCTCTTCTTTGCTGGCCAAATCAATGGCACTACCGGTTACGAGGAGGCCGCAGCGCAGGGGCTGCTGGCTGGCGCCAATGCGGCGCTACTGGCACAGGAGCGCGAGGTCTGGTCGCCGCGCCGCGACCAGGCCTATCTCGGCGTACTGGTGGATGACCTGATCACCAGTGGCACCAAAGAGCCCTACCGTATGTTCACCAGCCGTGCCGAGTACCGCTTGCTATTGCGCGAGGACAACGCAGACCTGCGCCTGACCGAGACCGGACGCCAGTTGGGACTGGTCGGGGACGACCGCTGGGCGGCCTTCTGTGAAAAACGCGAGGCCATCGAGCGCGAGGAACAGCGCCTGCGGGATACCTGGGTACACCCGCAGACCCCCCAGGCCGCCGCCGTCGAAGGCAAACTGCCGCAGCCGCTTGCGCGGGAGTACAGCTTGATGGATCTCCTGCGCCGCCCGGAGCTGGGCTACACGGATGTGGCGTCGCTGAAGGGAGAGCCGGTGGAAGATGAGCGGGTTGCCGAGCAGGTTGAAATATCCGCTAAGTATGCCGGCTATATCGATCGCCAACGGGAAGAGATCGAGCGGTTGCGGGCCTATGAAGACACACCCATTCCGGTGGACTTTGACTACAGCCAGGTATCCGGCCTTTCCAGCGAGGTCAAACAGAAGCTGGGCGAAGCGCGCCCGGACACCCTGGCACGCGCTTCCCGGATCCCCGGAGTGACACCGGCAGCGGTGTCACTGCTGCTGATCCAGCTCAAGAAGCGGGGCCTGCTGACGCGCAAAAAAGCCGTATAACTGTTTCGCGGGAGCCGATGGGGGCATTCCCGCAGCTGATAACAATACCTCTCGGGGTTTATAGGGGAGAATCTACAATTTCTCTGCAAATGGAAGCATTTCGCCCGCGATTGGTTGAGGCGGCGTCACAACTGTCGGTCGAGTTGAGCGCTGTCCAGCAGGACCAGCTGCTGCAGTACTTGGCGCTTTTCGCGCGCTGGAATGCCGCTTACAACTTGTCGGCAATCCGCGATCCGCAGCAAATGCTCGAGCGGCACATTATCGACAGTCTAAGTGTGGTCGACCTCTGCGGTGAGGGACCGCTTATCGATGTGGGAAGCGGCGGCGGCCTCCCGGGCATACCGCTGGCGATCGCACATCCGGAGCGGCCGGTTACCCTGCTCGACAGCAACGGCAAGAAAACCCGCTTTCTGTTTCAGGTGGCCTGTGCGCTGCCGCTGCCCAATGTGCAGGTGGTAAACAAGCGCGTGGAAGCCTTCGCACCGGAGGAAAAGTTCGCCGCGGTGGTCTCCCGGGCCTTCGCATCCATCGCTGATATGGTGCTTGTAAGTGAGCACTTGCTGTCAAGCGAGGGTAGGTTTTACGCGATGAAAGGCAAGTTGCCGGAAGATGAGTTGAGTGGACTCCCAAAAGGCATTAAGGTCGAGCAGGTGCGCCCCCTGTCGGTACCCGGTTGCGACGCGGATCGCCACCTGATCGTACTCCGCCGCGAGGCAACGCGCGGCAATCCGGCGTAGACCCTGCGCCCGTGGAAGAATCGAATTTGCGAGACCCGAGCACTCCCTTTGCAAGGAGGATGAGTGCCCTTGATGCCGGCTTTTCGCGGCGACACCTGAAGAGCTCGGGGAGAGCGCTTTTCGGGAGAATATAGGACAAGAACCTTGAGCAAGATATTTGCAGTGGCCAACCAGAAAGGGGGGGTGGGCAAGACCACCACCTGCGTCAACCTGGCCGCATCCCTGGTCGCCAACCGGCGCCGGGTCCTGTTGATCGATCTCGACCCCCAAGGCAATGCCACCATGGGCAGCGGCGTCGACAAGGGGGAACTGCAACTGTCCGCCTACGATGTGCTCGCCACCGAGCTGCCGGCGCGCAAGGCGATCGTCACCACCGAAAGCGGCTACGACCTGATGCCGGCCAACGGTGACCTTTCCGCCGCGGAGGTGGAACTGCTGGAAATAGACGGGCGCGAGTCCCGACTGCGCCGCGCCCTGCGCGATGTCCGTGAAGATTACGACTATATCGTGGTGGACTGCCCGCCATCCCTGAATATGCTGACGGTCAACGCCCTCTGTGCCGCCAACGGCGTACTGATTCCTATGCAGTGCGAATACTACGCGTTGGAGGGGCTCTCTGCGTTGATCGATACCATCACCCAAATACAGCGCGCAGCCAACCCCGAACTGAAAATCGAGGGCATACTGCGCACCATGTACGACCCCCGCAATAGCCTGACCAGCGACGTGTCCGAGCAGCTGTCTGAATACTTTGGGGAGCGCCTGTACCGCACTTGTATTCCGCGCAATGTGCGCCTGGCGGAAGCCCCCAGTTTCGGTAAACCGGCATTGGATTACGACCGTCATTCCAAGGGCGCTATTGCCTACCTGGCGCTGGCTGGCGAAATGACCCGCCGCCACGCGGCTAGTCAAAATAATTCCAATCCAGGCCGCCCGTCCGTGGCGGAAGCGGTTTAACAGAGGTATCGAGTTATGGCCGCCAAACGCAAGGGACTCGGCCGGGGCCTGTCCCACCTGATCAGTGACAATGCCAGCGAGGCCATCGCGGTTGCCACCGGCGAGGTGGATGCCAAGGCCGCTGATGGCGAACTGCGAGAACTACCGATTGAATACCTGCAGCGCGGCCGCTACCAGCCGCGCCGCGATTTTCCCCAGGAAACGCTACAGGAGCTGGCGGACTCCATCCGCGCCCAGGGCATAATGCAGCCCATCGTGGTGCGTCCCGTCGGAGAGCTCAAATACGAAATCATTGCCGGCGAGCGCCGCTGGCGCGCGGCGCAAATGGCGCAGCTGGACCGGGTGCCGGCGCTGGTGCGCGAGGTGTCCGACGAAGCCGCTATCGCCATGGCCCTGATTGAGAACATCCAGCGCGAAGACCTGAACCCCGTTGAGGAAGCGGTGGCGCTCAAGCGGTTGCAGGACGAGTTCCAGTTGACCCAGCAGGAAGTGGCCGATGCGGTAGGCAAGTCCCGCACTGCGGTGACCAACCTGCTGCGCCTGCTCAGCCTCACCAGCGAGGTGCGCACTTTCCTCGAGCGCGGTGATCTGGAATTGGGCCACGCCAAGGCTCTGCTGGGGCTGGCGGGTGAGACCCAGCGCGCTGCCGCGCGCCAAGTGGTCGAACGCGGCCTGACTGTGCGCCAGACCGAGGCGTTGGTACGTCGCCTGCAACAACAGGTGCAGAAACCGGCGCCGGCCAAGCAGAAAGAGGATCCGAATATCCGTCGCCTCAGCGAGCGCCTTGCGGAAAAGATCGGTGTGCCCGTCGCCATCGACCATAACGAGAAAGGGGTTGGAAAGCTGGTACTAAAGTACAACAGCTTGGATGAGCTTGACGGTATTCTCGCCCACCTGGGGTACAGTGAGGACTGAGTGCGCAACTGCGCCGGGAGGCCCGAGGGCTGTTCTGGCGCGTAACCCTTCTATTTGCTAACACTTACTACGCCGGCTACTTGCAAGAAAAAACACTGAAATTTAAACAAGTTGGCGACATTTGCCGGTTGAACCGTCCCGCAGCTTGCTCCATAATTCGCACGCCCAAAATTTGGGCGACAGCGCAAAAAATAACCTGAACAACAGGGCCGGCTAATCCCGCCTATGACAAAACCCCCGGTGTTGGTGATTGCCGCGGTGCAGCTGGTGCTTGTATCGCTGGCAGCTGCGGTTTTGCACTTTTACGGCAGACCGGTAAGCGCTCTCTCTGTATTTCTCGGCGGCGCCCTATGTGCGCTGCCCAATGCTTATTTTGGCCTGCGCGCCTTCCGCGAGAGCGGCGCGCGGGCAGCGGACCGGGTACTGCAAAACTTCTACCGCGGCGAAGTGGGCAAGTTTGTGCTGACCCTGACCGGCTTTGCCGTGGTTTTCGCGAGTATTAAACCTCTGAACCCGGCGGCAGTGTTTATCAGCTACGGCCTCTGCGTGATCCTGCAGTGGTTGCTGGCGGCGCGCTTGGTGCGTTGAAGCCCTTACGGCTCCGCAGACCGGTGCGGTGAACAAGAATTCACACTTTGCGATTGTTGAGGAACTATGGCTGGCGAAGCTCAAACTGCGACGGGGTATATTCAGCACCACTTGCAGAATATGGTTTTCGGCAAGCTGCCTGCGGGTTACACCCGCGCGGACGGCACCGTACTCAGTGAAAGTACCTGGACCATGGCCCACTCCTCCCAGGAGGCGGCGGATATGGGATTCTGGGCAGTTCACCTGGACACCTTGGGTTGGTCAATCGGCCTCGGGCTGCTGTTTTGTTTTCTGTTCGCCCGGGCGGCGAAAAAAGCTTCTTCCGATGTCCCGCGCGGCTTCCAGAGTTTTGTGGAGCTGGTGACCGAGTTTGTGGACAAACTGGTTAAGGAAACCTTCCCGCACCGAAACACTATGGTCGCCCCCATGGCGCTGACCATCTTCGTGTGGGTCTTTCTGATGAACCTGATGGACTTGGTTCCCGTGGATTGGCTGCCGATGGCTGCAGCCAAGATTTCCGGCAACGATCACCTCTTCTTCAAGGTCGTACCCACCACTGACCCCAACGCCACTCTGGGCATGGCATTGGCGGTATTCGCCCTGATGATCTTCTTCAGCCTGCGGGAAAAAGGGGCTATCGGCTTTATCAAGGAGCTGACCCTGCACCCCTTCCACACCGGCAAGTGGTACTTCGACCTGCTGCTGATCCCCTTCAACTTCCTGCTGGAGGCGGTGTCGCTGATCGCCAAGCCGATCTCTCTCGGTCTGCGGCTGTTCGGCAACCTCTACGCGGGGGAGATGATTTTCATCCTGATCGCCATCGTGTTCGGCGTGGGTGTACTGGGCTTTATCGGCGCTGGCCTGATGCATATGGGCTGGGCCATCTTCCACGTGCTGGTGATCACGCTGCAGGCGTTCGTATTCATGGTGTTGACCACTGTGTACATGGCCATGGCGCACCACCGCGACGAAGAGCACGAGCACGATCAGTGATCGCGCGTGAAACAGTTTGACAGTTAACCCTTTAATCAACCTTTACGACAACTCTTAAACCTTTACTGGAGAAAACAATGGAAGCATTAGGTCTGGTTTACATCGCAAGCGCACTGCTGATCGGTCTGGGCGCTCTGGGCACCGCCATCGGTTTCGGCACCCTGGGTGGCAAGCTGCTGGAAGGCTCCGCGCGTCAGCCGGAGCAGGCTCCCGCTCTGCAGGGCAAAATGTTCCTGATGGCCGGTCTGCTCGACGCCGTTCCGATGATCGGTGTTGGTATCGCCATGTATCTGATTTTTGCTGTAGCTCCTGGTCTGGCGTAATTACACCGTTCCAATTGCCCTTAACCCTTTTTAAAGAGCAAGAGGTGTCGGTGTGAATATCAACCTGACTCTTATCGGCCAGTCGATCACATTCCTGGCCTTCGTATGGTTCTGCTGGCGCTTCGTGTGGCCGCCGCTGCTCGGTGTGATGCAAGAGCGCGAGCAGAAAATCGCCTCCGGCCTGGAAGAGGCCGAGCGCGCGAGTAAGGATCTGGAGCTGGCGCGCCGCAAGGCTGCGGAGCAGCTGAAGGAAGCCAAAGAACAGGCCGCGGAGATTATCGATGGCGCCAACAAGCGCGCCAATCAGATCATCGAGGAAGCCAAGAATGCCGCCGAAGCTGAAGGCGATCGCCTGAAAGCAGCGGCCAAGGCTGAAATCGAACAGGAAGTTAACCGTGCCAAAGAGCAGCTGCGCAGCCGTGTGGCGACCCTGGCTGTGGCCGGTGCGGAGAAGATCCTCTCGGTCAATATCGACGCTCAGGCCCATGACGACCTGATCGAAAAACTGGCAGCCGAGCTGTAAGCGAGGAACCCCATGGCGGAACTCAGCACACTGGCCCGGCCCTACGCCAAAGCGGCATTCAGCTACGCGCAGGCAGCTTCCGACCTCAACGGTTGGAGCACTGCGCTGGCTACCGCAGCCGCGGTCAGCCAGAGCGAAAAGGTGCGTGAGCTGCTGGAGAACCCGCAGCTCACCAGCGAAGAGCGCGCAGACAAATTCCTGTCGATCTGTTCAGACGAACTCAGCGAGGCCGGTGGGAACTTTATCCGCCTGCTGGCGGAAAACCACCGCCTGTCGCTGCTGCCGGAAATTTCAGCGCTGTTTGAAGAGCTGAAGGCGCAGGCCGAGGCAACTCTGGACGTGGAAGTTATTTCCGCGCGTCCCCTGAGTGAGTCTCAGGCACAAAAGCTGACCCAGGCACTCAGTGAGAAGTTTGCGCGGGAAGTGCACCTGCACAGCTCAGTGGACGAGAGTCTGCTGGGCGGCGCGATTATTCGCGCTGGCGATACCGTGATCGACGGCACGGTGCGCGGACGGCTGGCCAAACTCGCCGAGGCGATGAACTCCTAAATTACCTTCCCCGCGCGCCGAGGCTCGCGGGGAAATCGAGGAACAGAGCATGCAGCAACTGAATCCCTCCGAGATCAGTGAAATTATCAAGAGCCGCATCGAAAGTCTCGATGTGAGCACCCAGCCCCAGAACGAGGGCACCATCGTATCCGTTTCCGACGGCATTATCCGCATCCACGGCTTGGCCGATGTGATGTACGGAGAAATGATTGAATTCCAGGGCGGTGTCTACGGTATGGCGCTGAACCTGGAGCGTGACTCCGTGGGCGCGGTGATCCTGGGCGACTACAAATCCCTGGCCGAAGGTCAGAAATGCCGTTGTACCGGCCGTATTCTGGAATGCCCTGTCGGTCCGGAACTGCTCGGCCGCGTCGTGGATGCCCTGGGCAACCCCATCGACGGCAAGGGCCCGCTGAACACCAAACTGACCGATGCGGTGGAAAAAGTGGCGCCGGGCGTTATTGCCCGTCAGTCCGTGGATCAACCGGTTCAAACCGGTCTGAAAGCCATCGATACCATGGTGCCGATCGGCCGCGGCCAGCGCGAGTTGATTATCGGTGACCGCCAAGTAGGTAAGACTGCTGTGGCCGTCGACACCATCATCAACCAGAAAGGTACTGGCATTAAGTGTATCTACGTTGCAATCGGCCAGAAGCAGTCGTCTATTGCCAACGTAGTGCGCAAGCTGGAAGAGCACGGTGCCATGGAGCACACCATTGTGGTTGCCGCTGGCGCCGCCGACCCGGCTTCCATGCAGTTCCTGGCGCCCTATGTGGGCTGTACTATGGGTGAATACTTCCGCGACCGCGGTGAAGACGCCCTGATTATCTACGACGACCTCACCAAGCAGGCTTGGGCCTACCGCCAGATCTCCCTGCTGCTGAGACGCCCGCCGGGCCGCGAAGCCTACCCGGGTGACGTTTTCTACCTGCACTCCCGTCTGCTGGAGCGCGCAGCGCGCGTCAACGCCGACTATGTGGAGAAGTTCACCAATGGTGAGGTAAAAGGTAAGACCGGCTCTCTGACCGCGCTGCCGATTATCGAGACCCAGGCCGGTGACGTATCCGCATTCGTACCGACCAACGTGATCTCCATTACCGACGGTCAGATCTTCCTGGAAACGGATCTGTTCAACTCCGGTATCCGCCCTGCGATCAACCCGGGTATCTCCGTATCCCGCGTCGGTGGTGCGGCCCAGACCAAGGTGATCAAGAAGCTCTCCGGCGGTATCCGTACCGCTCTGGCCCAGTACCGCGAACTGGCGGCTTTCTCCCAGTTTGCCTCCGACCTGGACGAAGCTACCAAGGCGCAGCTGGACCACGGTGAACGCGTCACCGAGCTGATGAAACAGAAGCAGTACACCCCGCTGTCGATTGCCGAGATGGCTGTTTCCGTGTACGCCGCTGACAAGGGTTACCTGAAAGACGTGGACGTCTCCAAGGTACTCGACTTTGAATCCGCCCTGCTCGCTTACATGAACAGCGAACATGCAGAGCTGATGGAAAAAGTGAACAGCACCGGCGATTACAACGACGAGATCGACGCTGCCTTCAAGGCTGCCATCGAGAAGTTCGTCGCCACCGGCAGCTGGTAAAGCGGCCGGCCCTGGAATCCCCGTGGCGGCGGTCTCTGACGGCGCCGCGGGAAACTGTCCAGCGAACAAGGTAACAGACTATGGCAGGCGGAAAAGAAGTACGCACAAAAATTGCCAGCATCAAGAGCACGCAGAAAATTACCTCCGCAATGGAAATGGTTGCAGCGAGTAAGATGCGCAAGGCTCAGGATCGCATGGCACTGGGGCGTCCCTACGCCCAACGCATACGCGCGGTGATCGGTCACGTCGCCAACGCCTCGGCCGAGTACCAACACATCTACCTGCAGGAGCGCGAGGTCAAACGGGTCGGGTTTATCCTGGTCTCCACCGATCGCGGCCTCTGCGGCGGTTTGAACATCAATATGTTCAAAGCGGCTATCCGCGAGATGCAGGCCTGGTCCCAGAAGGGGGCCGAAGTGGAAGTCTGCGCGGTGGGGAATAAGGCGGCCGGTTTTTTCAATGCCATCGGCTCCGCCGTGGTAGCTGCGGTACGCGACCTGGGTGACGAACCTCAGGCCAACCAGCTGATCGGCTCCGTCAAGGTGATGATGGACCGCTTCGCGGAGGGCGATATAGACCGCCTCTTCCTGGTGTCCAACGAGTTTATCAACACCATGTCGCAGAAGCCGCGGGTCGAGCAACTGCTGCCGCTGCCGAAAGACGACGACGAAATGCTCAAGCACGAGTGGGACTACCTCTACGAGCCGGATCCGAAGGCGCTGTTGGACGGCTTGCTGGCTCGCTATATCGAGTCCCAGGTGTATCAGGCAGTGGTTGAAAACAAGGCCTGCGAACAGGCCGCGCGCATGATTGCAATGAAGAGCGCCACCGACAACGCCGGTGAGCTGATCGACCAGTTGCAGCTTGTCTACAACAAGGCGCGCCAGGCGGCTATTACCCAGGAGCTGTCCGAGATTGTGGGCGGCGCTGCGGCGGTTTAAGGCGGCCGAAGACAGAATTTAAAGCTGAGGATCCGGAAATGAGTAACGGGCAAATTGTGCAAGTGATCGGCGCGGTCATCGACGTGGAGTTCCCGCGCGATGCCGTCCCGAATGTTTACGACGCACTGGTGTGTGAGGAAAAGAACCTCACCATGGAAGTGCAGCAACAGCTGGGCGACGGGGTGGTACGCGCCATCGCCATGGGATCATCCGAAGGGGTGGGCCGCGGACTGGCGGTGAAAAATACCGGGGCACCGGTTTCCGTGCCGGTAGGCCATGAGACCCTGGGACGCATCATGGACGTGCTCGGTAACCCCATCGACGAGTGCGGCCCCATCGGTGAAAAGGAGCGCGCCTCCATCCACCGCGCGGCCCCTACCTACGAAGAGCAGGCGAGCTCCACTGAACTGCTGGAAACCGGCATCAAGGTGATCGACCTGGTATGCCCCTTCGCCAAGGGCGGTAAAGTCGGCCTGTTCGGCGGTGCCGGTGTGGGCAAGACCGTTAACATGATGGAGCTGATCAACAACATCGCCACCGAGCACTCCGGTCTGTCCGTGTTCGCCGGTGTTGGTGAGCGCACCCGGGAAGGTAACGACTTCTACCACGAGATGCAGGAAGCCGGTGTTGTTAACGTCGAGGACTTCAGCAAGTCCAAAGTGGCGATGGTTTACGGCCAAATGAATGAGCCGCCGGGCAACCGCCTGCGCGTAGCCTTGACCGGCCTGACCATGGCGGAAAAATTCCGTGATGAAGGCCGCGACGTACTGCTGTTCGTCGACAATATCTACCGCTACACCCTGGCTGGTACTGAAGTATCCGCCCTGCTCGGCCGTATGCCGTCCGCGGTGGGTTACCAGCCGACTCTGGCGGAAGAAATGGGCGTTCTGCAGGAGCGTATCACCTCCACCAAGACAGGCTCTATTACCTCTATCCAGGCGGTATACGTACCGGCGGACGACCTTACCGACCCGTCTCCGGCCACCACCTTCGCGCACTTGGACTCCACTGTGGTACTGTCCCGCGACATCGCCGCCAAGGGTATCTACCCGGCCGTGGACCCGCTGGACTCCACCTCCCGTCAGCTGGACCCGCTGGTAATCGGCCAAGAGCACTACGAAGTCGCTCGCGGCGTGCAGTCCGTACTGCAGCGCTACAAGGAGCTGAAGGACATTATCGCCATCCTGGGTATGGACGAACTGTCCGAGGAAGACAAGCAGATTGTTGCGCGCGCCCGTAAGATTGAGCGCTTCCTGTCTCAGCCCTTCCACGTGGCGGAAGTATTTACCGGTGCGCCGGGCAAATACGTACCGCTGAAAGAGACTATTCGCGGTTTCCAGGGTATCCTGAACGGCGACTATGACCACTTGCCTGAGCAGGCCTTCTACATGGTCGGCACCATCGACGAAGCGGTGGAAAAAGCCAACAAGGCGAAGGGCTAAGCGACAGAGGCAGACAATATGGCCATGACAGTACATTGTGACATTGTCAGCGCCGAGCAGTCTCTCTTCTCCGGACTGGTGAAGATGGTAGTAGTGAGCGGGATCGAAGGGGAACTCGGTATCTCCTACGGTCATGCGCAACTGCTCACCGCGCTCAAACCCGGTCCGGTGCGCATCATCAAGGAAGATGGTGAAGAGGAAGTGCTGTTCGTCAGCGGTGGCTACGCAGAGGTGCAGCCGAATATGGTGACCATCCTCGCGGATGTGGCCGAGCGCGAAATCGACGAGGAGGCAGCGCAAAAGGCCCGCGAGGAAGCGGAACACGCCCTGCACAAGGCGCCTTCCGAGGTCGACTATGCGCGCATCTCCGCTCAGCTGGCCGAAGCCGAGGCGCGTCTGCGCACCCTGCAGGCGATCCGCAAGGCGGCTGGCAAGTAAGCGGTTCTCAAATTCTCTTAAGCGCTTGCTTGCAAGTTATCGAAAAAAGCAGCTTCGGCTGCTTTTTTTGTACCTGTTTCTTTTCTCTCTCCCCACAAATTTGTGTAATACCGCGTTAGTGCGTTTTGGTACCTGGTAACAATTTAACAGCGCCCAGAAAAAGTATTCGGAGATAACTGTGCATTCCCAATCCGAGTCCCGTATCGGCATTGCGCTCGGCAGCGGCGCCGCCAAAGGCTTCTCCCATATTGGGGTACTGAAGGCACTGGAACAGATGGGAATATTCCCCCATGTGGTGGCGGGTACTTCCATGGGGGCCTTCGTTGGCGCTGCTTATGCCGCCGGAAAGCTGGCGGCACTGGAAGATTGGGTGCGCCGACTGGATAACTGGCAAGTATTTTCACTGTTGGATATCAACTGGACTCTCAACGGCGGCGTGCTTGGTGGGCGGAAACCTTTCAATGCCTTTTTTGACAATATCGACTGCAAGCTGATCGAGGAGCTTCCCCTCCCCTTCACCGCAGTAGCCACGGACCTGCACAGTGGCCAGGAGATATGGTTGCAAAGTGGCAATCTGAGAGATGCGGTCAGCGCTTCTTGCGCCATTCCCGGGCTGCTGTCACCAAAGCGCTTGTCGGGGCGCTGGTTGGTAGATGGCGCAGTGGTTAACCCGATTCCCGTCGATGTCTGTCGCGCTATGGGTGCCACGCGAGTCATTGCTGTGGATGTTACCGAGGACGGGGTTTCCCTGCAGGATCGCCGTCAGGGGCAAGTGAAAAAGGTGCACAGTGAAGCCACCCCTCAGTTACAAGAGGAACCGCGTGAGGGGGAAGAGGTTGTGACAGAACAAACGAACCACAGCACTCTATCCTTCAATGGGCTGGTAGCTCAAGGCAAAGCCCATTTGGCTCAATTAACGGTGCGCCTATCGAAGCGCCACAGGGATGCGCCGGGCATGCTCGATACCATGACCTCGGCCATGGATATCCTCGAGCGGCGCCTAAAGCGGACACGGCTCACTGGCTCACCACCGGATGTTTTGATTATGCCCAAAGTGCGGGATATCAGCGGTATGGAATTTGCCCGTGCGGCCGAAGCGATAGAGGCTGGCGAAGCAGAGACACTGCGACTGCGCACCTGGTTAGAGGATGTGATATTGCCCGCATGATCTCCGTTGAGCGCTGGGTTGAAGGGAGTTGTAATTTCACACTGTGATGGCGGGGATGTCCCTCGATGCGTTCATCCGCCTCGCATAGACTTATCCCCCCACAGATAACAAAAGGGAATAGCGATGGCCGAGGAGCTGATCTTCTATACCAACCCCCAATCCCGCGGCCGCATAGTGCGCTGGATGCTCGAAGAAGTGGGAGTTCCCTACGAGACAAAAGTACTGGAGTACGGCACTACCATGAAGTCGCCCGAGTACCTGTCCATAAACCCCATGGGCAAGGTGCCAGCCATAGTGCATGGAGGTCGTGTGGTGACCGAGTGTGCGGCAATCTGTGCTTATCTGGCGGATGTCCTCCCAGAGGCCGGGCTTTTGCCGCAGACGTTGGACGAAAAGGCAAATTATTACCGCTGGCTCTTTTTTGCCGCAGGCCCTCTGGAATCAGTTCTAAATAACAGGGCTGTTTTCAAGGAGGAGCCGGAGGTGGAAAAACAAAGGATGCTGGGTTATGGCAATTTCCGGGATACGCTGAATGCCCTGTCCGTCGCCGTAAAGGCCAACCCCTATATTGCCGGTGACCGTTTTACCGCGGCCGATGTCTATGTGGGTTCCCATATTGGCTGGGGCCTGCAATTTGGCACCATGGAAAGCCGGGAAGAATTTATCCGCTATTTCGACCGCCTTCGGGAGCGCCCGGCCTTTACGCGGGCAATGTCCTTGGACGACGTCCAGGCAAAGGAAATCAGCGAGGGCTGATTCGCAATACTTGCAACGAAAAGGCCGGCAGGAGAGCCCTGCCGGCCTTTTCGTTGACAGAAGGGGAGTCAGTGCACCCAGTGGTGCCGCTCCCTTTTTTCTTGTATCGCTTCCACCGTTGCAGTGGGCATGGCACTGATCGGCAGACGCTCGTGGAAAAAGGCCAGGCGCGTTTCGCCGCCGAGCTCGTTCATGGTCTCCGCTTCGAAGACGCGGCCGTTGATCACTGTATAAGTGATGTTTTCCGACTGGCGCAGGTTTTCCAGCGGGTTACCGTCCACCACAATCAGGTCCGCCAGCTTGCCCGCCTCGATGCTGCCGATGTCTTTGTCCATCCCCAGATAGCGAGCGCCATCAATGGTACCGGCGCGGAACGCTTCCCAGGGAGTGAAGCCGCCCTGCTCCATCATCCACAGCTCCCAATGGGCGCCGAGGCCCTCCCGCTGGCCGTGGGCGCCGATATGTATCGTGACCCCTCGATCGCGCAGTTGCTTGGCCTGGTGCGCTACGTTGAAGTGGTTGTAGTGAGAATCCGGCGCCGTGGGGCGGCGGATGGATCGCGGATTGACGATAAAGTCCGGGGTGAAGCGGGTCAGGCGCTGGTTTTTCCACACCTCAGTACGATCGTACCAGTACTCCTCCCCCCAAAGTCCGCCGTAGGCGACCACGAAAGTGGGGGTATAGCCGACTTTAGTCTGGCTCCACAGCTGTTCCACGTCTGAGTAAACATGGGCGATTGGCAGCGAGTGCTCCAAGCCAGTGTGGCCGTCCACCACCATATTCATATTGTGCTGGTACTTGCCGCCGCCTTCGGGCACCACCATGATCCCCAGCTCGCGGGCAGCCTGTAGCACCTGCTGACGTTGATCCCTTCTGGGTTGGTTGTAGCTTTTCACCGAAATGGCCCCCATTTCTTTCAGACGCCCCACGTGGAAACGGGCATCCTCTAGAGAATGGATCTTGGCTTTGTAGCCAGGGCCCTTGGCACCGTAGAGGATGGTGCCGGTGGAGAAAATACGCGGACCGGTAATGATGCCGGCCTTCTGCATCTCTGCGGCGGAGAAGATCTCGCTGCTGTCATTGGATGGGTCGTGGATGGTGGTGACACCAAAGGCCAAACTGGAAAAGAGGTTCCAGTTCTGTTGCGGGATGATTTCTTCGCGGCCCTGGGCGCCGTGAGCGTGGACATCAATCAGGCCCGGCAGCACGGTTTTACCGCTGACATCAATGCGTTTGGCATCCGCTGGAATCTCCACATGATCCACCGGACCGACGGCTAAAATGCGGTTGCCGCGGAAGAGCACTGTGCCTTGTTCAATCACCTCCTGGCTATTTTCCGCGTCGCGCATCGTGACCACTCTGCCCCCGGTGAGGGCAACCAGTTTCCCGGGATTGTGGAATTTGTGTTTAAAGCTGAGATCAATCCCCTCGGCCACGGGCTCTGGCAGTTGATCGGCGGCACCGGCGACAAACGAGAAGGCATCCTTTAACTGGCGCTCATAGAGATTAGGGCCGTGGGCCCAGCCCAGAGTCTCGCTGTCGGCAGACCAGTGCAGGTTCTCGCCCGCGCGTGTGGAAACCTGAGTGACCGCCACAGCCTTGGTGTCCGGGCCTATGGCCTCGGGTTTGCCAGTGGGCATAAAGGGCGCCACATAGGCTTTGAAATCCTGAGTAAAGGCTATCCACCGATTGTCCGGCGACAAACGGAAAGAGGTAATCTCGGCACCGTACAGGTGTTCGCGCTCATCTTTGCCGTCTGTGTTAACACTCTTCAAAACCCGCTTGTTGTTGCCGTAATCGGAAAAATAGATGCGGTCAGATCTGGCGCCAAAATGGGGGGCGTAGCCCGACTTGGCGATGCGGCGCTGCCACTTGCCACCGGCATCGGCCAGATAAATGCCGGGCTCCAGGGCGTATTCCGGACTTAGCAGATAGCCGCCGGTAAAGCGCCGGAAGGCGACGGTTTTGCCGCTGGGTGAAAAGGCGGGTTCCACGTACAGACCGGGCTCCGTGGTAATGTTCTTGCCGCGACCACTGCTGGCGGAGACCACGCGCACGTGGCCCAACTTCTCGTCGTGCCAGGTGACATAGGCGATCTTTTTTCCGTCCCGGGACCAGCTGGGGTAAAACTCAAAATGGTCGTCTTGGCGCGTAAGGCGGCGGCGCTCACCGCTGGCCACGTCCTGGATATAGATTTTACCCAGGGCCTGGAAGGCGATTTGCTTGCCGTCCGGGGATTTCTGCGCCCAGCGGATCATTTTTACGCTGAACTCTTCCGGCGCCACTTCCACAGGGAAACGGACCGCTTCCGCCACTTGCTTGTCGACACGGATTTGGGCGGTGATCTTATCGACGCCACTGCCATCGGCGGCGATACGGAGGAATTTTCCTCCAGTCCATACAATCAGGGACTTCCCGTCGGGCATCCAGTCGTACTGCACATAGTTGCCGTGAGAGCCAAAGATCTCTTGTAAATCGCGCTCCAGGCCAGCGTAAACGGGTGTTTCCAGACCGGTTTCCAGATCTTTCAGGAACAGAGAGGTCTTGTCATCCTGGCGGCGGATAAAGGCCAGCTTTTTCCCATCCGGGGACGGTACCGGCGCTACCGCGCCGCCGGGGCCGGAAACAAAGGTTTCCTCTTTGCCATCTTGCAGGTCGTAGCGGTTGATGGCGAAGATTTCCCGCGTGGAGTTCTTGTTGTACTCCCACACGGTGCCCGGGGTGGTATCTATCGAGTAGTAGACATAGCGACCATCCGGAGAAAAGGCTGGATCGGCGATATTCTTCTGTGCAATTTCACCGCCAATGCGCTCCTTCAGCTGGCGTCCCTCGCCGCCGCCGTAGTGGTACATCCAGATCTCACCAGCGGGAATACTGCGCCCGGACATAAAGCCTTTGCGCGCCACTAAGTATTGGCCGTCTGGACTCCAGTTGGGAGAGTGCACCAGGTTTTCTTTTTCGTGGGTGAGTTGGCGCAGGTTTTTGCCGTCTCGGTCCATCAGCCAAATGTTATCGGCACCATCGCGGTCACTGATAAAAACAATGAACTTGCCGTCGGGGCTGAAGCGTGGCTGCATATTCCAGGCGATTTCATTGGTCAGTGCCCTCGCCTCGCCGCCGGAGATTGGCATCGTGTAGATATCGCCAAGCATGTCGAAAAGGATGGTTTTGCCGTCCGGGCTGATATCCAGATTGCTCCAGGTGGTTTCAGTGGTCTCAATATGAACGGGGTGGTATTCACTGGGGGGCTGGTTGACGTCCCAGGCCTGTACAGGCTCTTTGTCGGTTTGATTGCCTGTTTCCGCGCCGGCCATGGCGCCGAGCGGCAGGGCCAGCGCCAGGGCTGACAGCGCCAACAGCTTACGGCGCCCATTGCTCTGCTGGATTGTGGTCATACGAGATTTCCTCCCGCCGGCCTCGTGAGCTGGCGGTTATCCGGTTTGTTATTGGTCGAATTTAAATGCAACGGATTAATTTGCGGGCATTACGTTACCGGCGCGGGTTGCTCCCGGCAATCACATTGCGCCCAATGACCCAATTTCATGACGAACCGAGGTGCCCTTGAGTTACCCCCCTTGAATGGCCACAATGCCCGCAATTTATCCACTTCAACGAGCTTTAGGTTTTCCATGACTGTCGACGTTGTCATCCTCGCCGCCGGAAAAGGCACCCGTATGCGTTCAGACCTGCCCAAGGTACTGCACCCTATAGGCGGTGTACCCATGCTGGGCCGGGTGATAGACACGGCCAAGCAGCTCGGAGAAGTAGAGATTACCGTCGTTGTCGGTCATGGTGCCGAGCTGGTGCGTGAGCGATTCGCTGACAGCGGTGTAAAGTTCGTGGAACAGAAGGAGCAGCTGGGCACGGGTCATGCGGTAGCCCAGGCGATACCCAACTTTCGCAAGGGGTCGACAGTGCTTGTGCTCTACGGAGACGTACCGCTGGTTAAAGTCGGCACATTGCAGTCGCTGTTGTCTGCGTCCGACAAAGGCCCGGCGTTGCTGTCGGTGGAAATGGCCAATCCGGCTGGCTACGGGCGCATTGTCCGCGACGATACCGGCCGCGTGCTGGCGATTATTGAGGAGAAGGACGCCGACGCGGACACGCTGGCTATCCGCGAAGTGAACACTGGCATACTGGCTGCGCCCTCGGATCTTCTGGCGCGTTGGCTTCCGGAGCTGTCTAACGACAACGCCCAGGGCGAGTACTATCTGACCGACGTGATCGCCCGCTCAGTCGGCGAGAATATCCCGGTCACCGGCGTGCGAGCGAGTGACTCGATCGAAGTGGCCGGCGTCAACAGCCGCGCCCAGCAGGCCCAGCTGGAGCGCGCCCTACAGCACAGTCGCGCCCTGGCGCTGATGAACGCTGGTGTCACCCTGCTGGACCCGGCGCGCATCGACGTACGCGGCAGCCTTGAGTGCGATACCGATGTATCCATCGACATCAACTGTATTTTTGAGGGGCAGGTGGTTCTGGGCAAAGGGGTGCAGATAGGCCCTAACTGCCTGCTCAAGAACTGCCGTCTGGCGGATGGCACTTGTGTTGAAGCCAACTCCGTGATCGAGGACGCCGAGGTGGGTCAAGCCTGCACTATTGGCCCCTTTGCGCGTTTGCGCCCCGGCACTCAGCTGGCGGATGGCGCCAAGGTGGGTAACTTCGTAGAAACCAAAAAGGCGAAAATTGGCCGAGGCAGCAAGGTAAACCACCTGTCTTATATTGGTGATGCCATTGTTGGCGACCAAGTAAACATTGGTGCCGGCACCATTACCTGCAATTACGATGGCGTAAACAAGTTCACGACTGAAATCGGTGACGGTGCCTTTATTGGCTCCAACACCGCGCTAGTGGCCCCGGTTTCCGTGGGTGTCGGTGCCACTGTTGGTGCCGGTTCCACCATCACGAGTGAAGTGGGCGCTGACGAACTGGCGGTGGCCCGCGGCAGGCAGCGCAATATCACCGGTTGGAAGCGTCCATCCAAGAAATCATAGGGAACCTCTGATTAATTCGCGTGAACACTGTGGTGGGTTCCGGGGCGCTCAGGCAATAGGATGGATATTTCGAAAATGCACAAGTACTTCCCTGTAGCTCCGACGGATACATCCCTGTATCCGACGGTTTCGAAATATCCATCCTATCACCTGAGCTTCTCATCCGCCCGTGAAGTATCTCTGTTACCAGGAAACGAATTAATCAGAGGTTCCTTAGGGAGTCACTGAATAACCCGCAAGGACACTGTAGCGGGTTTCGAGGCGCTCAATAACATCCCCTGCGCCTTCCGCGCGATCAATTACACTTCTTGCATCGGAAAGAGGGAATTGACCGATGCACAAACCTAGAATGCACCTGCTCGCCTCCTTCGATATTGCCCGCTTGCAGTATCTCGACGAGCAGGGCCGCGCCACCCAGGAGTTACCGGATTTCGCCACGCCGGACACCCTGTTGGCCCTCTACCGGCAGATGGTCCTGGCGCGGTTGGTGGACGATCGCGCGGTCAAACTGCAGCGCACCGGGCAGCTCGGTACCTATCCGTCCAGCCTCGGACAGGAAGCCATTGGTGTCGGCACTGGCGGTGCCCTGGCAAAAGACGACGTCTACTGCCCCTATTACCGCGAGACCGGCGCCCTGCTCGAGCGCGGCGTCGAAATAAAAGAAATCCTGGCAATCTGGGGCGGCGACGAACGGGGCCAGAATTTCCGCCACGCGCCTTGTGATCTGCCACTTGCCATTCCCATCGCTACTCAGTTCCTGCACGCCGCCGGTGTCGCTTTTGCCCTCAAGTACCAACAGAAACAACTGCATAAGCCACCGCGGGTGGCTGTGGCCAGTGGTGGCGACGGCGCCACCTCCCGCGGGGACTTCTTTGAGGCCATCAACCTGGCGGGTGTGTGGCGGCTGCCGCTGGTGGTGGTGATCAACAACAACCAGTGGGCCATCTCGGTACCCCGCAGCGCCCAGACAGCCGCCAAAACCATCGCCCAGAAGGCCATAGCCGTAGGTATTCCCGGACTGCAAGTGGACGGCAACGACGTAATCGCCGTGCGCGCGGCGGTCGCCGATGCCGTGGCGCGGGCCCGCAGCGGCGAGGGCCCCACCCTGATCGAAGCCACCTGCTACCGCCTGTGCGATCACACCACCGCCGACGACGCCGGCCGCTACCAGCCCCGGGAGGAGGTTGAAGCCGCCTGGCGCAGAGAGCCTGTCGCCCGCCTGGGGAAATACCTGCGCAGCGAAGGGCTCTGGAGCGACGAGCAGGAGGAGGAATTGCGAAGGGAACTGGCGGAAGTAATGGAGCGGGCACTGCGCGCCTTCGCCGACACCCCCAGGGACAAGCCCACCGCTATCTTCGACCACCTCTATGCGGAGCTGCCGGAGGCTTTTCTGGAGCAGTATGAGCAGCTCGGCCGCTTGGCGGAAGGGAGAGATTGATGGCGCAGATCACTTTGGTGGAAGCGGTTACCCAGGCTCTGGCTTACGAAATGCACCGGGACCCCCGGGTGGTGGTGTTCGGTGAGGATGTGGGCGCAAACGGCGGTGTCTTCCGCGCCACCGACGGCCTGCAGAAGACCTTCGGGCCTGACCGTGTACTCGATACACCCCTGGCGGAAAATATGATTGCCGGCATCGCTGTGGGCATGGCCGCCCAAGGGCTGAGACCGGTGGGGGAATTCCAGTTTATGGGCTTTATCTATCCCGGTCTGGATCAGATCCTCAGCCACGCCGCCCGCTTCCGCAACCGCACCCGCGGCCGCCTCTCCTGCCCCGTCGTCTACCGCGCTCCCTACGGCGGCGGCATCCACGCGCCGGAACATCACTCCGAGAGCTTCGAAGCCCTATTCGCCCATATCCCGGGGCTGCGGGTGGTGGTGCCCTCCTCCCCCGCCCGCGCCTACGGATTGCTGTTGGCCGCCATCCGCGATCCGGACCCGGTGATCTTTCTGGAGCCGAAGAGAATCTACCGCGCGGCAACCCAGGAAGTGCCGGACGACGGCGAGGCCCTGCCCCTGGACCGCTGCTTTGTGTTGCGGGAGGGCTCGGATATTACCCTGATCTCCTGGGGCGCCTCGTTGAAGGAAACCCTGCAGGCGGCGGAGCAGCTCGCCGGCGAGGGTGTGGAGGCCGAGGTGTTGGACCCGGCTACCCTTAAACCACTGGATATCCACAGCATTATCGATTCCCTGGAGAAGACGCGCCGCTGCGTGGTGGTCCACGAGGCACCGCGCAGCGGCGGCCTGGGTGCCGAGATAGTCGCGCAGATCAATGAATACGCCTTCGACCTGCTCGAGGCCCCGGTGCAGAGGGTCACCGGCTACGACACAGTGATGCCCTACTACCAGCTGGAACATGTTTACCTCCCGGATGTGGAAGGGATTCTGGCCGGTGTCCGCGCCGCCCTGGACTATCGGGATGGAGGGGGCCAATGAAGCTGTTCAAACTGCCGGACCTGGGAGAGGGACTGCCGGATGCGGTAATCCGCCAGTGGCATGTGGCCGAGGGGGACCGCGTTGCCGCCGATGAAACCCTGGTCACTGTCGAGACCGCCAAGGCCTTGGTGGACGTGCCCTCCCCCTGGAGCGGCACCTTGGAAAAACGCTTTGCCGCTGAGGGAGACACAGTACAGGTCGGCCAGCCCCTAGTCGGTTTTGCGGAAGCTGAGACAGCGGAAGAGCCGGACTCTGATAGTGGCACGGTGGTGGGCAAGATCGACCAGAGCGGCCAGGTTCTGGCCAGGGAGCAACCCCCTGCGCACGCCCCCCGCCGCCTCGCCACCCCTTCGGTGCGCGCCCTGGCCCGGCGGCTGGGCGTGGATTTGTCGCAAATGCGCCCCGCCGGCGAGCGGTTTACCGCTGAAGAAGTGCGGGCCGCGGCGGCGCTTGGGTCGCCCGCGGAAAACCGTGAGAAATCCCCCGCTGCCACCATGTCCCCGGCCCGCCGCGCCATGGCCTTGGCCATGAGCCGCGCCCGCGATGCAGTGATGCCCGTGACCCTGTGCGACCAGGTGGATGTGTCCTCCTGGTGGGGCGGCGAGCCACCCACCCTGCGCCTGATCCGCGCAATGCAGAGGGCCTGCGAGGCGGAGCCCAGTCTGAACGCCCTGTATGAAGACGGGGTGCTAAAACCTGCGGCGACAATCAATATCGGTCTTGCGGTGGACTCCCCCCGGGGGCTCTTTGTACCGGTCCTCAAAAATGTGGCATCCCGCCTCGATAGCGAGCTTCTGCAACAGGTAGAAGATTTTAAGGTGCAGGCCCGCGACCAGGGCATCGTCCAGCGGGACCTCCAGGGCGCCACCATACTGTTGTCTAACTTCGGTGGCATGGCCGGCCGCTACGCTACGCCGGTGGTGATGCCGCCGTTGGTGGCGATCGTCGGTGCCGGGCGCGTCTTTGAGGGGGTGGTGGCGGAGGACCACAAACCTGTGGTGCGCCCCCTGCTGCCCCTGTCCATCAGCGCCGATCACCGCGCTGTCACCGGCGGTGAGCTGGCGCGCTTCCTCAAAATCCTGATGCAGGCGCTTTCATCCAGCGGCTCGAACTAGAGCGCCCTGCCATCTCGCCACTGCCTCTGTTGTCTGGGAATTTAACTTTCGTTTTGCTATCGTTTAGTTTCTAAACGAAACTTAGCGAAAGATGTCCAAACGCAATACTCAGCAACGTCGCCATCAGATTTTGGCACTGGTTAACGAAACCGGAGAAGTTAGCGTAGAGCAGTTGGCGCGCCATTTTGGCACCTCGGAAGTTACGATTCGAAAGGATCTGACTGCGATGGAAAATCACGGCCTGCTGCTGCGCCGCCACGGCGGCGCCATCCCTGTGCCACGGGAGCTGGTGGCTGAGGATGCACCCTCCGAGGTCAAGCGCGCCATAGGCCGCGCGGCGGCAGCGCTGATCCCCGACCACCACCGCATCGTAATCGACTACGGGCGCACCACCGCGGCCATGATTCCGGAACTGGAGGCCAAGCGCGGCCTGGTGGTGATGACCAACTCCCTGCACGTGGCCAACGCCCTGCGCGAGCTGGAAAACGAGCCCACCCTGCTGATGACCGGCGGCACCTGGGACCCCCATTTCGAGGCATTCCAAGGACAAGTGGCCGAGCGGGTGCTGCGCAGTTACGACTTCGACCAGGCCTTTATCGGTGCCGACGGTATCGATCTGGAGCGCGGCACCTGCACTTTCAACGAACAGACGGGCCTCTCCCGCGTGATGGCGGAAGTGGCGCGGGAGGTGGTGATTCTGGCGGAATCCAGCAAGGTTGGCCGCCGTATCCCCAACCTGGAACTGCCCTGGGATCAGATCGACACATTGGTGACCGACAGCGGCCTGGAGAGCCCAGCCCGGACACGGCTGGAGCAGCTGGGGGTGAGAGTCATCTGCGCCAAAGTGAGTGGTCACTATTAATGCAAGCGGCGCGCTAAACAGACTGGCGCTATATTTTTCAAAGAATTACCGAGGTGAATGCGATGTGTGGAATTGTCGGCGCGCTGGCCCAGCGCAACGTGAGTGAAATTCTGCTAGAGGGACTGCGGCGTCTGGAATACCGCGGTTACGATTCCGCGGGCGTCTGCCTGCTGGACAGTGACCGGCAGCTGCGGTTGTGCAAAAGCCAGGGCAAAGTCGCCGATCTGGAATCCCGGTTTGCCGAAGTGCCCGCCAGTGGGCGCCTCGGTATCGCCCACACCCGCTGGGCTACCCACGGCGCGCCGTCGGACGTCAATTCCCATCCGCATGTCTCCGAGCATGTCGCTCTGGTGCACAACGGCATTATCGAAAACTATCAGGCCCTGCGCGTACAGCTGCAAGCACAGGGCTACCAATTCGCCTCCGATACGGATACCGAAGTGGTGGTGCACCTGATTCACTCCCTGGTGGCCGGGGGCCGGAGTCTGCTGGATGCGGTGACCGAAGCCACCAGACAACTCGAGGGCGCCTATGCGCTGGGGGTGATCTGTGCCGATGAGCCGGAAGTGCTGGTCTGCGCCCGCTCCGGTAGTCCGCTGGTGGTAGGCGTCGGCATTGAAGAGAACTTTATCGCCTCCGATCCCATGGCCCTGCGTCAGGTCACCGACCGCTTTATCTTTCTCGAAGAGGGGGATGTGGCGGAAATTACCCTCGACGGTATCAGTGTGCGTGACCGGCAGGGAGAGGAAGTGAGCCGCCCGGTACACAAAATGAACGGTGGTCACGACGCCGCCGACAAAGGGCGCTATCGCCACTATATGCAGAAGGAGATCTTCGAGCAGCCGCAAGTGGTGGTCGCCACCATGGCCGGGCGCCTGGGGGAAAAATCAGTACTGTCCGAGGCGCTGGGCGCCCGCGCCCACGAAATACTGCCCGAGGTAAAACAGGTACAGATCGTCGCCTGCGGCACCAGCTACCACGCGGGTCTGGTGGCGCGCTATTGGCTGGAAGACTGGGCCGGCATCCCCTGCTCCGTCGAAGTGGCGAGCGAAATCCGTTACCGCAAAACCGCCGTGCGCCCGGGTACTCTCTTCGTGACCATCTCCCAGTCCGGCGAGACCGCCGACACCCTGGCGGCCCTGCGCCAGGCCAAGGAACTGGGCTACCTGGCCTCTCTGGCCATCTGCAATGTGCCCAACAGCTCCCTGGTGCGCGAATCCGAGCTGTCCCTGATGACCGAGGCGGGTCCGGAAATCGGTGTCGCCTCCACCAAAGCCTTTACCACCCAGCTGGTGGCGCTGCAGCTCTTCTGCATCGCTCTGGCCAAGGTCAACGGCCTGAGTGCAGAGCGGGAAGCGGAACTGGTCACCGCCCTGCACCAGCTGCCACAGCTGATGGAACAGTTCACCGGCCTGAATAAACTGGTACAGGACACCAGCGAAGCTTTTGCCGAAAAACACCACGCTCTTTTCCTGGGCCGCGGCGTCGAATATCCCATCGCGCTCGAAGGGGCGCTGAAGCTGAAAGAGATCTCCTATATCCACGCCGAGGCCTACCCGGCCGGTGAACTGAAACACGGCCCACTGGCTCTGGTGGACGCGGATATGCCTGTTGTCGCTGTAGCGCCGGACGACGAACTGCTGGAAAAACTGAAATCCAACCTGCAGGAAGTGCGCGCCCGCGGCGGCCAACTGTTCGTCTTCGCCAGCCCCAAAGCTGGCTTCACCAGCGAGCCGGGCGTCACTGTTGTGGAAGTCCCCGACGCACCGGAAAGCCTGCACCCCATCCTCTACACAGTGCCGCTGCAACTGCTCAGCTACCATGTGGCGCTGCTCAAGGGCACGGATGTGGATCAGCCGCGCAACCTGGCCAAGTCGGTAACCGTGGAATAACCCGTTACGCCCCTCTCCTGGTTACGGGAGAGGGGCAGGACGCCCGCCTTCAATTTTCTAATCCATAGTGATCTTGCGGAGCTTCTGATTGATTTGGTTGAGAGGTGCTCAGAGCCGGCCTCAAAGTATTTTTACTGTCACGAAGCGCCTGATTCAGAGACTCCCTCGCAATGTTCAATTTGTCTCATGGCAGCGTGGAGGACAGTGAACACCGATAAGCGATTCACGGATAGTGCCGCTACTTCCTGATTAAATGTGCACTGGTTCTCGGATCTTGAGCACGCCTGAGAGACAATTAGCCTTTAGCATTTGAATCTCAAAGAACGGCGAGCGTACTAATGTTTGTCGGTAGCCAAGATACTTGACCTGCTTGGCATCCGTCACCATCTAGGGAACCTCAGCGTTAGCGTGTTGAGGCCTGTTAAAGATTTAGCACCTTTGACCAGTTCAGTGACGTGGGGTTTGAGTTGCTGTTCGAGGTCTTTGCTGTCCTCTGTTCTGCTCATGACACCCTCCAACACCGAGTTCGGAGCATAAGCAGTTACACAACTTGATATACAGTCTCGAACTCTTCTTTAACGTTTCAAGCCAAGAAAAACTGGAGCTATTGCTCAAATCTTTTAAGACGTGATCTGACCTCTAACCCGGTTAGTTCGCGATTATTTAAACTCTAAGTAACGGAGTATTTGATGCAATCTAATATCTATACTGCTTCCATACATGGATATTTTCCTCGCTTCATGTGTGCATTAGCGTTTTGCTTGACTGCGCTAACAGCGCAAGCGTCCACGCTGAAAGATGCCGCCATCGAATCTTATATAGCTAGCGCGAAAGAAGTTTATACCGTTCTCGGTTTTTTTGAGGAAGAGCCAGAAGACGAGGACGTTATTGACAATAGTGCTGACGATGATAATTGGCCTGTGAATATGGAGAGTGAATTTAATGGATCCGCTTCAGCTTTAGTGAAGGAAATGCGCAAGCATCCTCCAACTTTTCAAAAGGTAGAGGCTATAGTTAAACGGCACGGTTTCAATGACCTTGAGGAATGGGCAGATATTGGAGACCGTGTTGATTTGGCCTACTGGGCCATTTCCCTGGAGGGCCAATCGTTTGGTATTGATCCAGCGGCAATGGAGAGCTACATGAAATCTTTAGGTGAAATAGGAGGGATGCCTGCTGCCAATATGGAGAGTCTGCGTGGAATTATGGAAAGCTCTTTGAAAATGAACGAAGCTATTCGCAATGTTCCCAAGGAAGATATTGAAGCGGTGCGCCCGTATGTGGATCAAATAAAAAATATTACTGGGGGTGGTGTAAACGCGCCCTGAACTTCATCTAACTGATTGTCAGGGTTTACCGTACAAGGATACAGGCGAACTCTGGCCGTCCAGCAGTTGCATTTACTGCTGGACGATTATGATATTGCCTGTGCGGCAATACTGGAAATCCTAACGCATATTTTCCCCGGCAGCGCACCTCTACAGCAAAAGGCAGCAGGCAATCACAGCGGTGCTTTCCAGTGCCTGGCAATTCCAGTAGTCCATATCTATTACGCTTTCATTGCAGTTGCAGAAATTTCTGGAGTTGGTGGGGGGGCGTGCTGCGCATTTGGTTTGAGGGCATGGCAGACACCGCAGTCCGGTGCGCTGAAGAACAGCATGACCGCGGGGTGTGTGCGGATGATGCGGTGGATTTCGGAAAGGTCCGGCATGGTGTCATGGTACTACAGCCAGCTGGCGGGCATGCCAGCCGCGGTGACCGGCCGCGGCGGCGCTGTGCCTTTCCTTACTACTGCAGGTGCCGCGCATGAAACCGCAGCTGCTGCTCAATAAAGCTGGCAATGAAATAGTAGCTGTGGTCATAGCCCGGATGGCGGTTGAGCTGCAGGGGGTAGCCGCTGGCTTCGGCGGCGGCTTCCAGGGCCTGGGGGTTGAGCTGTTCGTGTAAAAACTCGTCCGCTTCGCCGATATCGACCCGTGCTGGCACTTTGGCGGTCGCGCTGCGCATCAGCAGGCTGGCGTCGTAGTCTTTCCACTTGCTCGTGTCTTCTCCCAGATAGGCGCTGAAGGCTTTTTGTCCCCAGGGGCAGTCCACCGGATTGGCGATGGGGCTGAAGGCGGAAACCGAGGTGTAGCGTTCCGGGTTGCGCAGGGCCAGTACCAGGGCGCCGTGGCCGCCCATGGAGTGGCCGGCGATAGCGCGTTTGTCACTGACCGGGAAGCTGGCTTCGATCAGCTGCGGCAGCTCCTGCAGCACATAGTCGTACATGTGGTAGTGGCGGTTCCAGGGGGCCTGGGTGGCGTTGACGTAGAAGCCGGCGCCCTGGCCCAGGTCGTAGCCTTCGTCGTCAGCCACCGCCTCGCCCCTGGGGCTGGTATCCGGGGCCACGATGGCGATGCCCAGTTCGGCGGCGATGCGGTGGGCACCGGCTTTCTGCATAAAGTTTTCGTCGGTGCAGGTTAGCCCGGATAGCCAATAGAGCACGGGCACCTTTTCGCCCTGTGTGGTTTGCGGCGGCAGGTAGATGGCGAAACGCATGGGGCAGTTGAGCGTCTCGGCGTGGTGTCTGTACTGCTTGTGCCAGCCGTCGAAGCTTTTGTGGCTGCTCAGGTTCTCTATGGACATGGTGTCTCCGGTAAGCGGTGCCCCCGCTGCGTCGCAAGGCAGCGGGGGCGGTGCGGTTACTTGTCGAAGTGGATCACGGAGCGGATGCTTTCGCCCTTGTGCATCAGCTCGAAGGCGTCATTGATCTGCTCCAGGCCCATGGTGTGGGTGATGAAGTCGTCCAGCTTGAACTCGCCTTTCATGTAGCGCTCCACATAGCCGGGCAGCTCCGAGCGACCCTTGACGCCGCCGAAGGCGGAGCCTTTCCACACGCGGCCAGTGACCAGCTGGAAGGGACGGGTAGAGATTTCCTGTCCGGCACCGGCGACACCGATAATCACCGATTCACCCCAGCCCTTGTGGCAGCACTCCAGCGCCGAGCGCATAACATGGACGTTGCCGATACATTCAAAGGAGTAGTCCACACCGCCGTCGGTCATCTCGATAATGACTTCCTGGATGGGCTTGTCGTAATCGTTCGGGTTGACGCAGTCGGTGGCGCCGAGTTTGCGCGCCAGCTCGAATTTGCGCTCGTTGATATCGATGGCAATGATGCGTCCGGCCTTGGCCATGGTGGCGCCGATAATCGCCGACAGGCCGATGCCGCCCAGGCCGAAGATGGCCACGGTGGCGCCCTCCTCCACTTTGGCGGTATTCATCACCGCGCCCATGCCGGTGGTAACGCCACAGCCCAGCAGGCAGATTTCTTCCAGCGGTGCTTCCGGGTTCACCTTGGCCAGAGAGATTTCCGGCAACACTGTGTATTCAGAGAAGGTGGAGCAACCCATGTAGTGATAGATGGGTTTGCCGTCTTTGAAGAAGCGGGTGGTGCCATCGGGCATCAGGCCCTTGCCCTGGGTCTCGCGGATCTTCTGGCACAGGTTGGTCTTGCCGGATTTGCAGAACTTGCACTCGCCACACTCGGGGGTGTACAGGGGAATCACGTGGTCGCCCACCGCAACGCTGGTGACGCCCTCGCCCACCGCCTCGACAATACCGCCGCCCTCGTGCCCCAAAATTGCCGGGAAGACACCCTCGGGATCATCTCCGGAAAGGGTGAAGGCATCCGTGTGGCAGACACCGGATGCGACCACGCGCACCAGCACCTCGCCGGCTTTCGGTGGCATCACGTCCACTTCTTCAATCGACAGCGGCTGTCCGGGTCCCCAGGCCACGGCGGCGCGAGATTTGATCATCTGAGTCATTGTTCATTCCTCGGCTGAAAGAAGTTGGCGGCACTGGCCGCGGGAATCGGGAGTGAGTATAGGTTGATACGAAGGTGAGATAATCTGGGGCCATATAAAATGACTTTTTCAGTTTGGTAATAATTGCGGTTTGTTGCAGTGTGATCGCGCGGAGGTTCTGTGTTGAGTTGGGAAGGTGTCAGTGAGTTTGTCGCCGTGGTTGAACAGGGAGGCTTTACCGCCGCGGCGAAGCGGCTGGGCATTTCCACGGCTCAGGTCAGCCGCCAGGTCAGTGCCTTGGAGGCGCGGCTGGCGACCAAGTTGCTGTATAGAACCACGCGCCGGGTTACGGTCACCGATTTGGGACAAGTGTACTACCGCATGTGCCGCCAGGCGCTGGATGGACTGCAAGAGGCGGAGCTGGCGGTCACCAGCCAGCAGCAGGTGCCCAGGGGCAAACTGCGCATGACCGCGCCAGTGGCCTTCGGCGAGAAAACCCTGGCGCCACTGATCAACGACTTCACCATTCAGTATCCGGAGCTGGAGGTGGAGCTCTTTTTGACCAATCAGAAGCTGGACCTGGTGGCAGAGGGTTACGATCTTGCGATCCGTCTGGGGCAGTTGAAGGATTCCACGTTGATGGCTCGGCGCCTCGCCTCCCGGACCTTGTATGTATGTGGAGCGCGCAGCTATCTCGCCACTTACGGGGAGCCGCACAGCCTGTCGGAGCTGGAACGGCACAACTGCCTGCGCGGGACACTGGATTACTGGCGTTTTGAGGAAGATGGCCGCGCTCGGGATATCCGTGTCGCGGGCAGTCTCCATTGCAACAGCGGCTGGGTACTGCTGGATGCGGCGCTCAAAGGGATAGGGCTGGTGCAGTTGCCGGACTTCTATGTGCTGCGCTATCTGCAATCCGGTGATCTGATTCCCGTATTGGAGCGGTTCCGCCGTTCCGACGAGGGGGTTTGGGCTGTCTACCCGCAAAACCGCCATCTTTCGCCAAAAGTCAGATTGCTACTGGATTATTTCGTTGAGGCACTGTCTGTGCAGGATTCCGCTCCATCGGTCTGATTTTGTGGTGCGAATGCAAAGAAACAACGATGTCGGCGCCTTCTTGTGCTCAAAAGTCGAGCAGCGTGCTATAACGAGCTCTCGCCGCCAGCGAAGATGAGAGGAAAGACCCATGACCACCGCGGAAACCGCCACCACCAACGATGCGGTAATGAATGGTGACGTCAGTGTGATCTTCGGCGAGCCGTCGCAGCCCCCGGAGCAGGTGCGCGAGGAGCGCAAGAGAAAGCTCACCGCCGCTTTTCGCCTGTTCGGCAAGTTTGGATTCGACGAGGGGGTCGCCGGCCATATCACAGTGCGCGACCCGGAGCTGGAGGACCACTTCTGGGTCAACCCTATGGGGGTTTCCTTCAAGCTGCTGAAAATGTCGCAGCTGCTGCTGGTCAACCACAGGGGCGAAGTCGTCGAGGGAGACGGCTATCTGAACGGCGCCGCCTTTACCATCCACTCCCATATCCACCGCATGCGCCCGGATGTGGTGGCCGCGGCCCACGCCCACTCTCTTTACGGCAAGGCCTGGTCGTCCCTGGGGCGCCTGTTGGACCCGATCACCCAGGATTCCTGTGCTTTCTTCGGTGATCACGGCCTGCTGGACACCTTTTCCGGCGTGGTACTGGAAATGGGGGAAGGCGAAGCGCTGGCGCGCGCGCTGGGCAACAAGAAAGCGCTGATACTGCAGAACCATGGACTGCTGACTGTGGGTAAGTCGGTGGATGAGGCGGCCTGGTGGTATATCACCATGGAGCGGAGCTGTCAGGCACAGCTGTTGGCGGAGGCCGCCGGCGATCCGATCCTGATAGAACCGGAGGTAGCGATACGCACCCGCGCGGTGGTGGGCACGGAGCTGGCGGGGCTTTTCAGCTTTCAGCCGCTATATGATGTGATCTGCGCCGAACAGCCGGATATGTTCGAATAAGCCTCCATGGGTCTGTGCGCCCGGTGACGCTGTTTCAGTTGTTCGGCGGTATTAGGCGCACCATCAGATCCTCCAGTAGCCGCCCCAGGCTGGGATACCAGTGCGAGGTGCGGGTGGCACTGCGCTTGAATTCTTCCAACTTCGCTGCGTCCAGCCACTGGCCGTGCTTCACCACCGCCCAGGGTGTCTGCAGATGGGCAATATCCTCCAGGGGGCTGCGGCTGGTCACCACCAGATCCGCGTATTTGCCCGCATCGATGCTGCCATAGTCTTGTGTCAGTCCCATCGCCTGTGCCGGGTTCCAGGTCGCCGCGGCCAGGATGCGTGCCGGTGACAGGCCGGCGCGCTGCATCAGCTGCATCTCCTCGTGGGTGGACAGACCGGCGCTCATATACATGGTGCCGGCATCCGACCCCACCAGCAGCCGGATGCCGGCCCGGTCCAGTTCGGCGGTGATCCGCAGCAAAAAGTCCCGTTCCTTCAGGTTCCAGTCCGCCTCTTCGCGGCTGGCCTCCAGCCAGCGCTGCGCGCCGAAGACGTGGTTCAGAACGCAATAAAAGGGGTTCAGGCGGTCGATGGGCTGTGTGGACAGATAGCCCTGTTTTTTGTCACTCAGCTCGGTCAAGTGATTGAAGGTGGCCAGGGTCGGAGTGATATAGGGGTTTATGTCCTTGAGCTCGCGGATGACATCGGGCAGCGCCTCGGCGTCGAAGCGATATTGCAGTGGTCCCTGGAAGAGATCTTCCACATGCTCCAGAGACTGCAATCCCCGCAGTGCGGCGATGGGCAGGCGGGGACCGGCATGGGGGGCGTGTTTGGCCACCGGCATACCCAGCTGGCGGGCCTCGTCCAGCGCCGCCAGCAGAACGTCGTCGTCCAGGTAACCATAAAGCTTGACCAAGTCATACCCTTTGTCTCGGTAGTGGCGCACCAGAGCGCGCGCCTGTTCGGGGCGGGTGACCACCTCCTGCAGGGCGTGGGCGTAGTCCGGGCCATCCAGCGCGGGAGACGAAGTGTAGAGGGTGGCACCTAGCCACTGCCGCTCATTAATTTCCCGCCGCCAGCGCAGGTGCATGGGCAGTCCGCGCAGGTTTCGCACGCTGGTCACCCCGTAGGCCAGGTTCAGTACCAGCTCCTTGCGATCGTAGATGTGCACGTGCATATCGGTGAGGCCCGGCGATACATAGCGGCCTTCACCATCGATACGCACGGCGCCGCTTGGCGCCGGAGTGCCCGCCGGGCGCACGGCGTGAATGCGTGTACCGGAGATCAACAGCTGCTGGTCGCGGATCAGGGTACCGTGCCTGACGTCGACCAAGTGTACATTGTCCAGTGCGTACACCTGCAGGTGCGGCATTGGGGGCAGATCCTGTGGTTTGTCCAGCCAGGCGGCCGGTATCGCGGCCAGTAACAGTACGGCAAGCAATAGCAGTGCCGCCAGGGGCCAAAGCAGTATGCGGATAGCGAGGCGTTTCGGTGTCATTGCGGTGCGCTCCGTTGGATCGAAAAACGGAGCCACCTTAGCCGCGCGCGGTGTGTGCGGCGTTCCGGATCATGATTCCGCACCCGTTTCGGCCGGTTTCGGGGCGCCCGGCGTCAACTAAAGCGCATATTGTCGGGCAGTGGGCCCTCAGTTTTGGAGCTGCTTGATAAATTGGCTGGGTGTCATGCCGCAGTGCTGCCGGAAAGCTGTGTTGAAGGCGGTTTTGGAGTTAAATCCGGCATCCATGGCCAGTTGTAACAGGTTTTCTTGCGGCCGCTCTGGTTGCCGCAGCTGGGTGGTGACAAATTCCACCCGCAAGCCGTTGATGTAGTCGCTGAAACTCTGTCCGCCGCCTTGGTTGATCGCAGTGGAAACGTCCCGCACCACCAGTCCCGTCTTTTCGGCGACATCTTGTAACGACAGGCGCGGGGTCCGGAATAGCTGGTGCGAACGCACCGTGCGATCGATTTGCTCGAACAGCTGCTGCTCCAGCGCCGGTTGAACCACCGCTGGGGCGACCGGCTTTACCTGGCGCTCGAAGAAGTCCAATTGGTCGAACAGCGCCGGTTGGCGAATGGCCAGGTAGACCAGTGTTAGGAAGGTGCAAAAGTTCGCCAGCTGCTGCAGTAGATACCAGCTGTTGCGGAGGGTGTAGTCGAGATATGGCTGGCTGTTGACACGCACTGCGTCGGTGACAGCGAGCAGGGCGAAGGCCAACATAATGCCCTGCAGCCAGCGCAATTGGAGCGCCTCCGGGTCGGCGCGCATATTCCGCAGCGCGCGGTGATAGCGGCGTACCAGTAGGAAAGAGGCCACCCCGTAACCGACCAGGCTGACGGTACCCACCGCCAACACGGCCTGGGTGTAATGGGTAAACGGCAGTGCCAGTAGTGCTGGCAGTAGGTGCAAGCCCTCGCGCACCCGCCAGGGCTGGTGCGCAAACACCAGGTGACGGATAAACAGATAAAACGTCGGGCCGGTCCAGAGGCTGAAGATGGGGGTGACCAAGTGTTGCTGGCGCCAGAAGCCGGTCTCCTCGGAGAAGTTGAAGGCCATCAGCAGTATTTCCTGCACGAGTAGCAGCGTCAGCCCCTTAAAGCGGGGCCGTTGCCACAGCAGCAGGCAGGAAAATGCCAGGGTGCTGATGACAATCAGCTCCAGCATATTGATTGGCCGCAGGGTATAGCTGGAGACGAGAAAGTCCATTGGTTTGGGAACTCTTGCCGGTGCGCCAGTCCGCTTGCAGGCAGGGGCCTACAGGCTCGGCTTGGGCTGATTTTCATCCCAGTGGTGGTCCAGGTGCAGATCTTTGTCCCGCCTGTCCTCCCGCAGTGCCTGTAACAGTTGTTCCCGGTAAATCTTGGTCTGTGCGATATGCTGGGATTCGTCGCGCCAGTAAGGGAACAGTTTTTCCAACATGCGCTGGTCGTGCTGCTTGAACTTGCGCGCCGCGCGGGCGGCACGGAACTTGTTGAAACCGAGCAGCTGCAGGGCGCACTCGCCGATGGACAGCGCCGAATCCACTGTTTCGCGGAAGATGTATTTTACCCCCGCCTCCATCAGCGCGTACTGGTGCATGCGGTTGCGGGCCCGCGCCAGAATGGTCAGGTGCGGAAAGTGTTTCTGGATCTGCGCGACTATCTCCAGGCAGGCGGCCTGATCGCTCAGGGTGAGGATCACCAGCTTGGCGTTGTCGGCGCCCGCGGCGCGCAATAGATCCTGCCGGGAAGCGTCGCCGTAGTAGGCCTTGATGCCATAGCGCCGCACCAAATCCAGCTGTTCCGCGCTGCGCTCCAGCAGCGTGGTGCCGAACCCGCAGGCGTTCAACAGCCGCCCGGTGATCTGACCGAAGCGGCCGTAGCCGATAATGATCACCGGCGAGTCGCTCTCTAGCGGCACTTCCTCTTCCCGTGGTGTTTCGCTGGCTCCGCGTAGATAGCGCGGGCGAATCACCTCCTCATAGATCAGCAGCAGCACAGGCGTCAGTGCCATCGACAAGGCGATCACCGCAAGCAGCAGGTTGGCGGTTGTGTTGTCCAATACCTGCTGGCCGACGGCAAAGGACACGAGCACGAAGCCGAATTCACCCGCCTGTGCCAGGGACAGGGAAAACAGCCAGTCTTCCCCCCGCGACATTCCAACCATGCGGCCGAGCAGGTGGAGCACGGCAAACTTCACGCCCACCAGCAACAGCACCAGTCCCAGCAATAGCAGCGGGTGTTGAATGATTAGATTGAAGTTCAGGTTGGCGCCCACGGCGATAAAAAAGAGCCCCAACAACAACCCCTTAAACGGCTGAATATCCGCTTCCAGCTCGTGGCGGAACTCGCTCTCCGCCAGCAGCACTCCCGCCAGGAAGGTGCCCAGGGCTGGCGACAGCTCCAGCCAGTGCATGGTGGCTGCCGCGGCGAGTACGATCAGCAGTGAAGTGACGGTGAACATTTCTCGCAGATCACTGCCCGCCACCAGGCGCAGCAGCGGCCCCAGCAGGTAACGACCAGCGGCGGCAAATGCGATCACTGTCCCGGCGAGGGCCAGGCCATAGCTCCAGCCGCTGAGCCCGGTGTGATCCTCCTCCGGCGGGTTGCCGGACAACAGCGGCAGCAAAGCCAAAATCGGTATCACCGCGATATCCTGGAACAGCAGCACGCCGAAGGCGCCGCGCCCCCCTTCCGTCTTGAGCAGCCCCTTCTCACTCAGGGACTGCAACACAATGGCGGTGGATGACAGTGCGAGTATCAAGCCGATAGCAACCGCACTGCGCCAGTCTTTGCCAAACAGCAGCAGCGCCAGCAGGCTGACCGCGGCAGCCGTCAGCAGCACCTGTGCGCTGCCCGTGCCGAGAATAGCGCCGCGCATCTTCCAGAGCTTTTTCGGTTGCAGCTCCAGGCCGATGAGAAACAGCATCAATGCCACACCGAATTCGGCCATATGCATTTCTTCACTGGCATCGCCCACCAGTCCCAGCACGTATGGACCTATGGCTACACCTGCGAGTAGATAGCCGAGAACAGAGCCCAACCCCAGGCGGGTGGCGATTGGTACAGCGATGACCGCTGCGGAGAGGTAAATGACGGCTTGTTGCAGAAACCCGGCTTCTTCCATAGAAAGTTATCTGTTGTTATCGGTGAAATGGTTGTTACGGTCCCGCCTCCGGCTTTGTTTCCGGTTCGGCGATGCCGCGGCTGCGGCGGATCAGCGGCGCTATGGTGGAGCCCTGCACCACAATTGAGAAGACTACCACGCCATAGGTCATCACTACCCACAGGTGGCGCAGGTCCTGTCCCTGCACCATGGCGTGCCCAGCGGGAATGGACATCGCCAGCGCCAGTGCCAGGCCGCCGCGCAGACCGCCCCAAATGAGAATGCGCTCGGTATAGGGGTGGTAGCGGCGGAAGCGTTTCAGCACAGTGAAGGGAACCGTCACCGCTATGCTGCGGCCCAGCAACACAATGATGATCCCCGCCCCCATGATCAGGTAGTCGAAGGGTTGCAGGTCAATGGTGATAAGGAACAGTCCTACCAGTAGGAAAAGCAGCCCGTTCAAAAAGTCCTCGGTGATGGTCCAAAAATTATCCAGCTCGTGCTGGCTTACCCGGGAGAAGCCGGTCTCTCGGGTGAAGTTGCCGATGATGATGCCACTGACCACCATGGCCAGGGCACCGGACACTCCGAGAACATTGGCCAGGGAGAAGCCGGCGGTGGGAATTACCAGGGTGAGCAGTAGCTCCAGGCTGTGGTCATTGGTGGAACAGATCAACCAGTGAAAGAGGCCGCCAATTGCGAGCCCGAGCACTACGCCGCCAATCGCCTCTAAGGCGAACAGATGCGCCACCGCTGGCAGTGTCGGTTCACCGCCTTCGAAGGCCAGCGCATAGATCACCGCGAAAATCACGATGCCGAAGCCGTCGTTAAACAACGACTCCCCTTCTACCTGTATCGACACCTGCTCCGGGGCCTTTAGGCTTTTGATGATCGCCAGCACGGCGATGGGGTCGGTGGGCGAGATCAGCGCCCCAAACAGCAGGCAATAGACAAAAGCCACCGGCATGCCCACCTGCTGCAGAAACCAATACAGCAATGCGCCCACGGCGAAGGTGGAGATCAGGGTGCCGACCACAGCCAGTAGGCCGATTTCCAGGCGCTGGTTGCGCAGTGCCAGCAGGTCGATGTGCAGGCTGCCGGCGAACAGAAGGAAGCCGAGCATCCCCTTTAACAGCAAGTCTTCCAAGTTCAGCAGTGGCAGAAGCTGATCGGCCCAGGAGCGCAGTTCCACAATGCCCAGCTTGCCCAGGCCAAGCACCACCAGTGACAGGGCCAGGGCACCTGCGGTGATGGCGATGGTGGCCTGGGCGCGCAGTACATATTGGTTCAGAAAGCCGAGAAATACTGAGATGGCGGCCAGAAAACAAAAGGTGTAATAGACTTGCATGCCGCTTGCGGGCTCCGCTTTTGAGAACTTTGGGGATTGCGTACAACCTCGCAGGAGTGGCATGTGGCCGCTCCTGAAGAGAGGAAAAAATGGCTATTAGCCGGTAAGTGTGCCGTTATTGTAGTCGCGCAAGGCCTGCTCGATTTCCTCGCGGCTGTTCATCACGAAAGGCCCGTAGTGGTATACGGGCTCGCGCAGAGGCCGGCCGTGCAGGCACAACAGGCCGGCTCCCTCAGAGTTGGAGTGCAATTGTAACGATTCCCCAGGGCCATACAACAGCATGGTTCCGCGCACAATCGGGCCGAGACCGGTAATCAGGCCCCCGCGGTAGACATAAACCAGCGCGCTGTGCTCCATGGGTAACGGCAACTCGACTTCGCTGTCACCGCGCAAGCGGATATCTGCTGCCGCGGCTTCACTGGAGGCGTCGGTTAGAGGCGCGGCGACTTCCCCGTCGCCGAATGTCCAACGGCCCGCGATCAGGCGGATCAGCGATCCCGCACTGTCCAGCGCCAGTTCCGGAATCTCAGCGGATTGAATATCGCGCCATTCGGGCGGGCGCATTTTGTCTGCCGCGGGCATATTGATCCACAGTTGGAAGCCGTGCATCCCCCCATCTCCTTGAACTGGCATCTCGGAGTGCACAATACCGCGCCCGGCGCGCATCCACTGGGCGCCCCCGGCAGACACTGCGCCACGGTTGCCCAGGTGGTCGCGGTGCTCGAACGCGCCGTTGAGCATATAGGTCAGCGTTTCTATGCCGCGATGAGGGTGGGGTGGAAATCCGGCCATATAGTCATCGGCGTTGTCGGAACGTATTTCGTCCAGCATCAGGAAGGGACTGAATTCCGGGCTGTCGAAGCCCGCTACCCGCTGAATGTTGACACCTGCACCGTCGGCGGACGCGGTGCTCTCGATGCTGCAGATCAGCGGGCGGGCGCCGGACCCTTTCTCAAAATCCACCATAGATAGCTCCAGTCGTGCGTTTGTACGCAGTATAGGCCGATCGTTTCGATTAAAAATGGCAAAAAGTTGCCACTTTTATTCGAATTTATGGACAGGTTGCGTTATACAGAATTGCAGCCGCACGAAAATTTACAACAAGACAAACAAGGGGGGATGTGGATGGCCAAGGTGACGCTGGAACAGTGGCGTATGTTTCAGGCTGTCGTGGAGCACGGCGGCTTTTCCCAGGCAGCCGAGGCGGTGCACAAAAGCCAGTCCTCTATTAATCACGCGGTGCACAAGCTGCAGGAGAGCCTGGGGGTGGCGCTTTTGGAAGTGCGCGGGCGCAAGGCTGAACTGACCGATGCCGGTCGCATTCTGCTGGCGCGCGCCGGCAGCCTGCTGAGCGAGGCCGAGGCGCTGGAGACGGTGGCGGCAAGTCTGGCGGAGGGCGTCGAGGCGGTACTGACCCTGGCGGTGGATGTCATCTTCGACTACGAATGCCTGCTCGGCGCTGTGGAACGCTTTGCCGCAGAGTTTCCCCACACCCGTCTTGAAGTGCGCGAGACGGTGCTGTCCGGTGCCGAGGAGCTGCTGCTTCAACAGCGGGCCGACTTTATTCTCAGCGCGCGGGTGCCACAGGGATTTGTCGGTGAGCCGGTAGCCCGGGTGCGCTTTCTCCCCGTCGCCCATCCCGAGCACCCGTTGCACCAGCTCGGGCGGCCCGTGCAGCGGGAAGACCTCAAGGCCTGTCGGCAGATAGTACTGCGGGATTCGGCGATCAAAAATCCCCAGGATGACGGCTGGCTGGGCTCCGACCAGCGCATTACGGTGACCAATGTGCAGACCTCCATTGATCTGATCGAGCGCGGGCTGGGCTTTGCCTGGCTGCCGGAGACGCGTATCCGTGAGTCTCTGTCCTCCGACCGCCTGCTGCCGCTGCCGACGGAGGAGTCCTGGGAGCGGGATGTGACTGTCTATCTGGTCTACGCCGACGCAGACCGCTGCGGCCCGGCGGCGGCTTTCCTGATTGATGCCCTGCGCAGTGGATTGGGGCCGCTGGAATAATCCCCCGGAATCCACTGATGAATTCGCATGAGCGCTGTAGTGGGCTTCGGGGCGCTCAGACTGCCTATCCCATCACCTGAGCTACTTATCTGGCCTCGCCGTATCTTTACCGGCTAGAAGCGGATTTATCAGAGGTTCCTTAATCTCAGCCTCTGAGCGAGGTGCCTAAATTTTCGAACACTCTGCGCGAATTTTTGCGGTTTTTTCCACCGTTAAAGGGTCTAGACTGCGCGCAGCTTCACTATTGTTTACGAACCTGTCTCAAGAGAGGGTTCAACGATGACCAATTCCATTTTCTGCGATCTCGCCAAACTGCTCGGCCGCGTGCTGCTGGCGCTGCCATTTATTCTCGCCGGTTGGGCCAAGATCGGCGGCTATGCCGGTACCCAGGCCTATATGGAGAGTGCCGGCGTCCCCGGCATCTTGTTGCCACTGGTGATCATTGTCGAGCTGATCGGCGGCTTGGGCGTGCTGGTGGGTTGGTTTACCCGCTGGTGGGCACTGGCTCTGGCGTTTTTCTGCCTGGCCACTGCCATCCTGTTTCACTTCGTGCCCGGCGACCAGGGTGAGATGCAGAGCTTTATGAAAAACATCGCCATCGCTGGCGGTTTCTTCATTCTCGCCTGTGCCGGTGCCGGCAGAATGAGCATGGACCATCATCTGCACAGTAAGTGAGCACACACAATGGGCCCTGACCCGGGCCCCTATTCCGCGGCAACTGGGAGATAGCAATGGGCCTGTTGGTTAAGGGCAAGTGGCAGGATCAGTGGTACGACACCGCAAAGCATCGCGGCGAGTTTGTGCGCGAGGCGGCGCAGCTGCGCAACTGGATCACTGCCGACGGCAGTCCCGGGCCCAGCGGCGAGGGCGGTTTTGCCGCGGAGAAGGGGCGGTACCACCTCTATGTATCCCTGGCCTGCCCCTGGGCCCACCGCACCCTTATCTTTCGCAAACTGAAGGGGCTGGAAGACTACATCAGTGTGTCGATAGTGAGCCCTTACATGCGGGAGCACGGATGGACATTTGCCACTGAAGAGGGGTCCACTGGCGACGCTCTCTACGGTGCCGACTACCTCTATCAGCTCTATATCAGAAACAAGGCAGATTACAGCGGCCGCGTTACCGTCCCGGTACTGTGGGACAAGCAGCGTGCCTGTGTGGTCAGCAATGAATCGTCGGAGATCATCCGCATGTTCAATAGCGCCTTCGACGGCCTGACCGGCAACAGCGCGGACTTTTACCCGCAGGCACTGCGTGGCGATATTGACGCAATTAACGCAACTGTCTACGAAAATGTTAACAACGGTGTCTATCGCGCAGGTTTTGCAACGACACAAGCGGCCTATGAGCACGCCTACGAGCGCCTCTTTGACACCTTGGAGCAGCTTGAGCAACGCCTGGCCAACAACCGTTACCTGTGCGGCGACCGCATTACCGAGGCGGATTGGCGGCTGTTCACCACCCTTGTGCGCTTCGATCCTGTCTACCACGGGCACTTCAAGTGCAATAAGCAGCGGCTGGCGGATTATCCGAACCTATGGGCGTATACGCGCGAGCTCTACCAGTGGCCGGGGGTGGCCGCCACTGTGGATTTCCACCATATCAAGACCCACTACTACGCCAGCCACGCCACCATTAATCCCAGCGGCATAGTGCCTAAGGGGCCAGAGCTAGATTATGCGGCTCCCCACAACCGCAGCTGACACAAAAAGCGCCTAGCGTGGTACGTAGCGCCGCGCAGCAGGCACCGCTACTTCGATTGGCTTCTGTGCGCGGGCGATGAAAACCGCCGCCAGCAGTGCCGCCACGGCACAGCCGAGCATAGCTGCAGCAATAGGGATCAGGGTGCCTGTGTGCAGGCTGTTGACGATACCGCCAAGAAATCCGCCAGTGGTAAAAATGGTGGCACCGTAAAGGGCATTGGCACTGCCGCTGATTTTGGGGAAGAACTCCAGAAAGCAGGCGGCGGCATTGGGTCCGGTGATACCGATACAGGCCATCACCAGCACAAGCGGCACCATCCACAGCGTTATATCCTTTCCTCCCGTCAAGGTGCCCAACAACAAAAGGCCGCAGCCGACCATCTGCAGCAGTATGCCCGCTAGCAGGATATTGCGCGGCTCAAACAGGTTTAGCAGGCGGATATTTACCTGCACCATGCAGATCAGCCCCAACACACAGACACCGAAATACAGCGGAAACTGACTGGCCGGCACCTCGAAATAGCGCATAAAGACGAAAGGTGCTGTGGTGACATAGATAAACATGGCACCGCTGACGCAAGCTTGGGCGGCGAGAAATCCCAGTGCGCGGCGGTTGCCCATCACTTGGCCGTAGCTTTCAATCAGCGACTTCATCGGTTTGCGCTGGCGCCGCGCGCGGGAGAAGCGCGATACCGTTTCAGGTAACAGGAACTGCACCAGCATCAGCATTGCCGCAGCATATATCAACAAGAAGATAAAGATGCTCTGCCAGCCGAAGGTCGCGAGTAACATGGAGCCAATCACGGGAGCCACCAGCGGCGCCACCAGCATCATAGTGCTGATCATGGAGATGATCTTAGCTGCCTCCCGTCCACTGTGTAGATCGCGCACTATGGCTGCGCATATCACGGTGGCGAAGCCTCCGCCGATGGCCTGCAGGAAGCGCAGAATGATCAACTGGTCCACATGGTTCGTGAACAACACCAACGCAGAGGAGGCAATGTAAATACCGAGCCCGATGGTACCCACCAGCCGTCTTCCCCAGCGGTCGGATAAAGGTCCGCCGAACAGTTGACCGATGGCGAATCCGAGCAAGAAACTGGATACAGAGTGCTGTACCCGCGCCACCACCGTATTCAGCGCCTCGGCCATAGCCGGGATTGCCGGAAGGTAGCTGTCTATCGAAAGGGGGGTCAGTGCTACCAGTATCGCCAGCCATACTGCCAGCCAACGTGGTGGTGTTTTGTCAGTGCGTGTCGCAGCGGGACTCATAAATCGACTCTGGTACAGCTTGGTGAAAGCGGGATACAGGGGGGGAGCGGCCGGAAATTGGGCTTATACTTCGCGGGGCGCCATGTTAGCGGCGGGTGGCCGCTTACGCCAGCGGCCTTGGAAAAAATGGTAACAGCGGTGCTGAGGGGTCAGTGCTTATCTTCGCGCAGCGTATAGAGACCCTGCTTGAGTTTCATCAAGTGATCCTGCAGCTGTGGGCCCTTGCGCTGGGCAACACCAATGGCGAGCACGTCGATTACCACCAGATGGGCGATACGGGACGACAGCGGCGTGTAGATCTCTATGTCTTCTTCCACGTCCACCTCCAGGGGGATGCTGGCCTGATGGGCTACCGGGGAGCCACTAGGTGCCAAACCGATCACTGTGGCGCCCTGCTCCTTGGCCATGCCCATAGAGCGCAGCAGTGCCTTGGTGCGCCCACTCTGAGAGATAGCTACCACCACGTCACCGGGCCCCATGGACATGGCGGACATATTTTGGATGTGATGATCCGAGTGGGCGGCGGTGGCCAGTTGCAGGCGGAAGAACTTGTGTTGGGCGTCGGCGGCCACGGCGCCGGAGGCGCCGAAGCCGAAGAATTCGACCCGGGTGGCGGATGCGATGGCGGTGACTGCCGCTTCCAGGGCGCGGTTGTCGATTTTGTCCCGCACGTTGAGCAGCGTATCCACCGTGGAATCGAACACCTTGCGCTTGTATTCGGCGATGGTGTCCGTATCGGTCACCGCTATCTGACCAAAACTGGGGCTGGAGGCCAGTTGTTGTGCCAGGTTCAGTTTAAATTCCTGGAATCCTGAGCAACCCACTGCCCGGCAGAAGCGCACCACTGTCGGCTCGCTGACCTGGGCCTCAGTGGCCAGATCCACAATACGCATATGGATAATTTCGTCGGGGTGGGCGAGGATATACTCTGCTACCTTGCGCTCAGATTTGCGCATGGAGGACAGGTGATCGCTGATTTTCTGCGTGACTTCCGCCGGTTTCACTGGACTTCCTTCTACAAGCCGGACTGCGCAGTTTAGCCCCAAGCCTACCCGCTGGCGAGTGGCTTGGGTTTGTGCCGGGTCGCGGCATCGGAATCACTATACTTTCTCATCCTCCCTCCCCAAACCTGTTTATTTCTACAGGACTGCCCGGCCGCCTCTGATACAATCCCCGCCCATGGACGTATCTCTGATTCTAGACCCCCTTAACGACGCCCAGCGCGAGGCCGTGGCCGCGCCTCCGGGCAATCAGTTGGTACTGGCAGGCGCCGGTTCCGGCAAAACCCGCGTATTGGTACACCGCATCGCCTGGTTGATGCAGGTGGAGGGGGCCTCCCCCTACTCTATCCTCGCGGTGACCTTTACCAACAAAGCGGCCCGAGAGATGCGCGCGCGCATAGAAGGATTGCTGGGAGTAAACACTTTTGGCATGTGGGTGGGCACTTTCCACGGTTTGGCGCACCGTTTGCTCAAGGCCCACTGGCAGGAGGCCAAGCTGCCGCAGAACTTCCAGATTCTCGACAGCGACGACCAACTGCGCCTGATCAAGCGGGTGCAGAGCGACCTGCAGCTGGACGAGAAAAAATGGCCGCCGCGGGAAACCCAATGGTGGATCGGTGCGCAAAAGGACGAAGGCCTGCGCCCCCAGTATATTCAGGCTGGTGGCGATCAGTGGCGGCAGACGATGGTGCGTATCTATTTCGCCTACGAAGAGGCTTGCCAGCGCGGTGGCCTGGTGGATTTCGGTGAACTGCTGTTGCGCGCCCACGAACTGTTGCGAGACAACGACGCGGTGCTGGCCCACTACCGCCGCCGCTTCCCCTTTATCCTGGTGGACGAATTCCAGGATACCAACACCATTCAATACGCTTGGTTGCGCCTGCTGGCCGGAGACCAGTGCCATATCACCGCGGTGGGGGACGACGACCAGTCCATTTACGGCTGGCGCGGTGCCAAGATCGAGAATATTCAGCATTTCGCCCAGGATAGGCGCGATGTGCAGACGGTGCGTCTGGAACAGAACTACCGCTCCACCGCCACCATTCTCAACGCTGCCAATGCGGTGATATCCCACAATACCGGGCGATTGGGCAAGGAGCTGTGGACCGAGGGCGAGGAAGGCGATCCGATATCCCTCTATGCGGCCTACAACGAGCAGGACGAAGCGCGCTTTATCGTTGAACGGGTGAAAGACTGGGTGCGCGATGGCAACCGCCGCGACAGCGTGGCGATCCTCTACCGCTCCAACGCCCAGTCGCGGGTACTGGAAGAGGCGCTGTTGCGCGAGCAGGTGCCCTACCGCATCTACGGAGGCCAGCGTTTCTACGAGCGCATGGAAATCAAGAATGCCCTCTCCTATATGCGCCTGATCTCCAACCGCGACGACGATACGGCCTTCGAGCGCGTGGTTAATACACCGACCCGCGGCATAGGTGCGCGCACTGTGGATACAGTGCGCGCCTACGCCCGCGAACACGGTTGTTCCCTGTGGCAGGCATCCAGGCAAATGCTGCAACAGCGGTTGCTGGCAGCCCGTGCCGGCAATGCATTGCAGTCGTTCCTCGACCTTGTTAATCAACTCGCTGCCAACGCCGAAGACAAATTGCTCGAAGCCATTGCCGAGGATGTGATCGAGACCAGCGGTCTGCTCGAATTCCACAGCAAAGAGAAAGGTGAAAAGGGCCAGACGCGGGTGGAGAACCTGAAAGAACTGGTCAGCGCCTGCCGAGCCTTCGAAGGTATTGATGTCGTCGAGGGGGAGGACGAGGAAGAGCGTCCACTGCTCGACCAGTTCCTCGATAGTGCCGCTCTCGACGCCGGTGAAGGTCAGGCGGATGAATTTGAGGATGCCGTACAGCTGATGACTCTGCACTCGGCAAAGGGGCTCGAATTCCCCTTGGTGTTTATGAGCGGTGTGGAGGAGAACCTGTTTCCGAACAAAATGTCGATGCAGGAACCGGGGCGCATGGAGGAGGAGCGGCGCCTCTGCTACGTGGGCATCACCCGCGCCATGCAAAAACTCTATATCACCTATGCGGAAAACCGTCGCCTTTTCGGCTCCGAGACCTATAACAGTCCGTCGCGCTTTATCGGCGAGATCCCGGCGGAACTGGTGCACGAAGTGCGCCTGAAAACTGAGATCTCGCGCCCGCTCTTCCAGCCGGACTACGGCAAGGTCCGCAAGCTCTCCGACCCGCCGCCGGACTTTGACGACCTGCCCCCACTGGCCCTCGGTGGGCGCGTCGAACATCCAAAATTTGGCGAGGGCACAGTGATACAGTTCGAAGGCAGTGGGCCCCGCACGCGAGTGCAGGTCAACTTCGACGACGCGGGAAGCAAGTGGCTGGTGGTGGCTATGGCCAAGTTGCAGCCGCTTTAGTTCTGTCCTCTTTGCTGGAGGGACAGGAACGAATTGATTGGGGATCAAGAATATTAAATAAAAATGATTCTAAAGTTATTTTCAGTACTGATCCCGATGTTTCTTATAGCGACTGGTTTTCTACAGACGTTCATTTATTTGAAGCTTAAGAAAACCTTTAACAATTGGCCGAATGTCACAGCGAGAATTACATACTCACGTTTCTTGAATCAGCTCGATGTTGATGGGCGAAAAATGGTTGAAGCCATAATTGCTTTCGAATATACGTTCCGTGGGAAGTCATACAGGTCGGAGACACCTGTACTACGTGGTTATGATTTATTTCCAGATTTTGATTATGAAAAGAATCTCACCAAGAAGTATCAAGTGGGTGATTTAGTAAATGCTAGAGTTCACCCGAAGGTTAACTCTGTTGCTTATTTGGAAGTGGCCCCACTGAGTCGACTCAGTACAGTGTTAGTTCCTTTAATGATTTTTTTAAGTATAGGATTTATTGTGGCCCTAAAACTTGGATATATCTCTGAAGTTTATGAATATCTGAGGCTGCAATTTGAACTGGCAACTTACCAGCCAGACAGAATATGACATAAAGAAAATACACAAGAATATGACAAAGAAAATAAACTGGTATCCGGCAATTATCCTCGGCCTTCTCGCCTTGTTGGTTATTACCTTTGGTGCCCTGGTTGCCTCCCGCGCAACCCAGGGGCCAGTAAAGCATTTCACCGAGGGCGGTGAACGGGAAATCTTCGAATGGAAACTCGTCACCACCTGGCCGAAAAATTTCCCCGGCCTTGGCAGCGCGCCACAGCGCTTTGCGGACAATGTCGAGCGGATGTCCGGCGGGCGCATGAAGATCAAGGTCTACGGCGCCGGTGAGCTGGTCCCGGCCATGGGTGTGTTCGGTGCCGTCTCCGAGGGGGCCGCGCAGATGGGCCACGGAGCCGCCTATTACTGGAAAGGCAAAGTTCCGGCCGCGCAATTTTTTACCGCGGTGCCCTTTGGCTTAAATGCCCAGGAGATGAACGGCTGGCTGCACTACGGTGGCGGGCTGGAGCTGTGGGAAGAAGTCTACGCACCCTTCAACCTGATTCCCCTTGCCGGCGGTTCCACCGGTGTGCAGATGGCGGGCTGGTTTAACAAAGAGATCAACTCTGTTGAAGATCTCAAAGGTTTGAAAATGCGGATTCCGGGATTAGGCGGTGAGGTGCTGAGCCGGGCGGGTGGTATTGCCGTCAATATTCCCGGCGGCGAGGTGTATACTGCGCTGCAGACGGGTGTGATCGATGCCACTGAATGGGTCGGCCCTTACAATGACCTAGCCTTCGGTTTCTACCAGATCGCCGACTACTACTATTATCCCGGCTGGCACGAGCCGGGCTCCATCCTCGAGTTTATCGTTAACAAAACTGCTTTCGAAAAACTGCCGGAAGATTTACAGGCAATTGTCCGCACCGCCGCACGCGCAGCCAACCAGGATATGCTCGACGAATACACGGCGCGCAACAACCGCGCGCTGGTCGAATTGGTGGAAAAGCACGGAGTACAGCTCAAGCGGCTGCCGGATGATGTGATTGCACACCTGCAAAAAATCAGCACTCAGCTTCTGCAAGAGACAGCGGCGGAAGACCCGCAATTTGCCCGTGTCTATAAAGCCTTCAAGGAGTTTGAAGGTAATGTGCTGCCCTATCACCAAGTCAGTGAAGAAGCCTACTATAAAGCAAGGGAGCTAGGTAAATCACCTTCATCACAAAATTAAAGAATAGTCTGTAAAATCTAAGGAACCTCTGATTAATTCGTGTGAGCGCTTTGGCTAGTTCCGTGGCGCTCAGGCAATAGGATGGCCATTTCGAAAACGCACGAGTACTTCCCTGTGGCTCCGACGGATACATCCCTGTATCCGACGGTTTCGAAATGGCCATCCTATCACCTGAGCTTCTCATCTAGCGCCAAAGAATTTTTACCGTCAGGAAGCGAATTAATCAGAGGTTTCCTAAAAAGCTTTCTATTCGAAAAGAAATTCAATTGATGGGATAGGTGTTTCGAAAGCACCAGGCACAGGACTGTGTCCGGCGGTAATATTGTGAAGTAATTGCTTTTTATAACGTCTATTCCATGACCCGAACGCTCCTGAATCGACAGACGCATTCAGGCGAATTCATTAGAGGTTCGTTAAATTCAGAAAGGGATTACGAATGAAGTACAGCTTAGCTGTGGTAGCACTGCTGTTAAGTGCTTGTTATTTCACTGGCTCTGTTGCCAAACCGGTGGAGGGGCTGAAACCAGAACTTGTTAACGATAGCCATCCGATTTGTACAACTGTTTATAAAAGCGTTCTGGAAATACATAAAAGTGCCAACAACTGGTATTTTGACCAAAACACGGGAATGCCTGGTATCCTGAACGTCAGAGAGGAGCTCCCAGAGAAAATTGAAGGGAGAAGCGTTTACTTTGCTCGCCATTATAATCCCGGTTGTGGTGGTGCTTGCGAAACTTATCAATTGTTATTGTCCAATCAAGAAATTCCTCTGAACAGAAGTGACGAACGCTACATAACCTTGGTGCAGGAAAGCCCTCCAGCGTCGACAAGAGGGACAACTCTTGTTCAGTCTCCGGAAGAGGTTTATTTCGGTTTGGTGGAAACCAACGAATTTCTCACTCTTCATCAGGCGAAGCCAGAAGGATATTGGGAAGAAGCTTGCAGAATCCGGCTGAAGCCAAAATCGATCGATAGTATCAGTGGTTTGCCGGCGGATCTTATCCTGGCTATTGAGCAGCTGAAGGAATCCCAGAGCGCAATTTCACGGAGCGAAGGTAATTGTGGATCGTCTCGAACTTTAGACCGTTGGAAATATGAATTTGGTAATAACCTACCCCTGCTGTTAAGTCGCCCCTGGTCGTTAACAGAGGATGGGCTATTCGCCGAAGAAACTTATTCTAAGGATCTGCAAGGAATGCGGGACTGGGCGCTTATGGGGATTGATAATTATGATCATATGGAAGCCTACGAAAAGCACTTTACCCGCTTAAAGGACTTGCTGGTGCGCTTTTATCAGGAACAATTCAACTGGGATGCGCAAAAATCCAATGTCGTCGCTACCGATGCGCTCCAGGCGTTGGTTGGGGCTAGTATCCGTTTCTACAATTACTCGCCTTTTGTAATGGAGGAAGAGAGGGATATCCGCAAGGCTATCCTACAGGGTAAAGGGATAGACGCTATCGCTTTTGATTACGATGCGTATCGGGCTGGATTGCAAAAGCTTATTGGTTATCCGGAAAACCTGCTAACGATATCAGTGCGGAACCCCTCCGCGCTTAAATACTTGCTCGATCAAGGCTTGGAAGTAGATCGGCGCAATGCATTTGGAAAAACCGCGTTAATGTATGCGGCTCAGTATAACAATATTGAATCCGTGCGGGCACTGATCGAAGCTGGAGCGGATGTAAATGCAGAAACTTACATCCCTGATGATCGCTGCCTCTATAGGATCAGAACTTCCGGATATACGCCACTACACTATGCAGCGCGTTATGCTTCCCACGATCTAATACAGCTTTTGTTGGATGCGGGCGCTTTGCCATACGCGAAAACTGAGCTGCGTTATAAAAAAGATGACGAGAAGTACCCAGTGGACTGGCTGGAGGAAAATCCCGTCCTGGAGCCCGGTGATATTGCTGCTCTGCAGAAGCGGTTGGCCATGCCATCACCGGACGAGGCCAAAAAGCGTTCCGCCAAGCTCAATCTGGAAGCTGAACGCATCTATGGAGAGGGAGATATCGGTGCTGCCTACAGCAAGTTAAGAGAAGCGGTGCAGCTGGACCCAGACAATTACCGCGCCCTGTCCAATCTGTCACTGGTGGCCCTTAGAGCAGGAAATCATCTGCAAGCAGTAAAAGCGGCGGATCAGTTGATTAAATCCGGTGTGTCGGATGACATGAAGGCAGCTGCTTATTTTAATTTCGGCATCACAATTGAAGACTACTTCAAATCTGATCCACAGCGCTGGCCACTTAAGCTCGGTACTAACCGTTACTACAAAGAATATCTGTTTGATAGCTTGTTTATGGCTCAGAAGCTATCACCCAAAGGGCCGCGGGCCAGGAAGATCATTGATTACTTGAAAGAGTCCGCAAACATTGACTGTGATTTTTCTGACGAGGCCTACCTGAGTGTTAGCCACAGCTATGATACGCGTCCGATTATTGGGTTAGGCGGCTACGGTCAGCAGCGCATTGCCTTGTTAAGCCGCGGTGAGTCCGCAGCTGAGGAAATCTGCTGGACAACTGACTCTCGAACTGGGCCTAAGCAGAAATGTACCAGCCGCAAGGAATCTCTAAAGCTGGGAGACTACATGCTGAGTCTATTTTTCGACCAAGGCTTCTGGCTGGAGTCGGAAGGGTATACACCGGCTTATTCGGTAAGTGTCGACGGGGTAGCCTGTAAACAATCTTAGGGACGGACTATTGGGGCAGCTGTAAAGCAGAGCCCCAATTTTGTTAAGGAGTCTCTGATGAATTTGCTCCTGGACGGCAAAGAGACATATCACCCAAATGAGAAGTTCAGGTAATGGGATGGATAGTTCGAAACCGTCTGATACAAGGATGTATCCGGCGGAGCTACAGGGAAGTACTCGAGCGTTTTCGAAATGTCCGTTCTATTGCCTGAGCGCTCAGGAAGCTACCATAGTGTTCACGCGAATTAATCAGAGGTTCCTTAGGAACTTTGGTTTTTCTGTGTGTCGGTGTCATCCTGAGGTAGAGGAATAAACTTCACCAGCAGCAACTTATAGACCAAGGCTCCGGCCAGAAGCATATAAAAGAAATACCGACCCGCCAACTCAGCAACCAGCGGATGCACGTCTAGTAGAAATGCAGCTATTCCTAAGACAATAAAACCTAAAAGGAAACTGCCCAACCTCACAAGGATCGCATACCACTTATTGCGGATTCTCCGCGCAAGGGCCATGCCTGCATAAAAGGTAACTGTGGAAAAAAAAGCAATGCATAGTGCGGTAATAGCCATTTTTCACTTCCTTGAGGTTTCCAGGCAGAAATAGGGTGAAATATCGCCTCTGAAATCAGGTTCAGCTTCTGCTGTTTTTTGTCAGATTTATCACTCTACTTAGCGCTGAGGCAGCGGCCGGGTGCGCCCGTGGTCGTCGATGGCGACAAAGACAAACTCGCCCTCGGTGACCTTCACCTGCTCGCCGGAATCCACCCGGGTCAGCCAGACTTCCACCATGGTGCGTATTGAAGAGCGGCCCACTTCCAGGGCTTCGGCATAGCAGCTGACGGTGGAGCCCACAGGTACCGGGCGCAGAAATACCATGCTACCTACAGCGACGGTGGTTACACGACCACGAGCAATACTCTGGGCCAGAATGGCGCCGGCGGTGTCCATTTGAGACATCAGCCAACCGGCAAATACGTCGCCCTGCGGGTTGGTGTCCCGGGGCATAGCTTGGGTCTGCAGCGTCAGGGTGCCTGTGGGCTGTGGGTTTTCATCGAGTGCGGACATCGACTGCTCACGAATTGTTAGACTTATAGGCTTCCGCGGCATTGCGGGCGGCGCATTCTAGCACAAAGTGGACAGCAAATAGACAACTGTCTGTGGAGAAAAATCCGCCTTATTTGAAGAATCGCGCGACTAAAAAAGTACCCCGAAGCGCCCCGAAACCAACCAAATCCTTCCACGAATGAATCAAAGCCTCCCTAAGACAAGCGTCCCGGCAGCCAAGTAGCCAGTTCCGGCCACAAGGCGAGGGCGCAGAGCAGCAGCAGCTGTATGGCGATAAATGGCACTACTCCCCGGTAGATGGCGCCGGTGGCCACTTCCTCCGGCGCCACGCCACGGAGGTAGAAAAGCGCGAAGCCGAAAGGTGGGGTCAGAAAGGAAGTTTGCAGGTTGATGGCAATCATAATGCCCAGCCACACCGGGTCCACGCCCATGGCTAACAATACCGGGCCGACGATGGGCACCACCACGAAAGTGATCTCGATAAAGTCGAGGATAAAGCCGAGCAGGAAGATCACCACCATGACCAGCAGCGTAGCGCCCACAACACCGCCGGGCAGGCTGTTGAAGATGCTGGTCACCAACTCCTCGCCATCGTAGCCGCGGAACACCAGTGAAAACAGCGATGCGCCGATCAGTATCGCGAACACCATGGCGCTCACCTGCAGAGTATTGCGCCCTACTTCGCCAGCGCGATTCCAGCTCAAGGCACCGCGGCTCCAGGCAAGAATTCCAGCGCCCAGTGCGCCGACAGCGGCCGCCTCAGTGGGCGTGGCGGCGCCGCTGATAATAGAGCCCAATACCAGCAGCATCAGTACGATGGGCGGCAGCAGACTCTTCAGTGTATGTGTCAGATCTACGGATTCACTTTCACCCGCTGGCGCTACAACCGGTTCTCGCCGGGCGACGAACAACAGGTAGACGATATAAGCGGCCACCAGCAGCAGCCCGGGCACTATAGCGCCGATAAACAGATCGCCGACACTAACCGGCTGTGGATTGAAAATCCCCGCCGACAATTGTGCTTGCTGGTAGGCGTTGGAGAGAGTATCGCCCAGCAGCACTAGGGCAATGGATGGCGGGATGATTTGCCCTAAAGTGCCGGTGGCGCAGATGGTGCCGGTGGCGAGTCCTGCCGGGTAGCCATTGCGCAACATGGTGGGTAGGGACATCAGCCCCATGGTCACCACCGTGGCGCCCACAATACCGGTGCTGGCGGCCAATAGGGCGCCGACTACCACCACCGATACCGCCATGCCGGCCGGCAGTCGCGCAAACACTTTGGCGAGGTTGACCAACAAATCCTCCGCAATACGCGCCCGCTCCAGCATTACCCCCATCAGTACAAACAGCGGCACCGCCATCAGGGTGCCGTTCTGCATGATGCCGTAGAGGCGGTCGGGAAAGGCGCGCAGCAATTCGGGATTGAATATGCCGAACACAATGCCCAGGCCGGCGGCCGCAAGCGCGGTGCCACCGAGGGTAAAAGCCACCGGGTAGCCGAACATCAGTGCCCCGCAGACGGCGGCGAACATTAACAGCGGTATCAACTCCGTCACGCGCTGGCCTCCTCTATGTTGTGGCTGGGTATTGCCGCGGGTGCCGGAGGGGGATTGGTGCTCGTGGTCTCGTGCATCAACTGTGTCAGGGCGCGAGCGAATTCCGCCAGGCCGGCGAGAGCCAGGGTCAGGGCCGAGAGCGGGATCAGGCTTTTCAAGAGGAAGACTCCGGGCAGACCGCCGGCGCTGGAACTGGATTCCAACACCGCCCAGCTATTGGCCGCGAACTGCCAACTGCCCACACAGATAAAGGCACACAGGGGCAGTAGAAACACCAGAGTGCCGACCGCATTGACCCAGGCTTTTCCCCGCGGCCCCATGCGGCGGTAGAAAACATCCACGCGCACATGGGCGCCAGCGTGCAATGCGTAGGCCAGTCCCAGCATAAAGGCTGAGCCGTGCAGATAGATAACGGCGTCTTGCAGGGCCACTGATCCGCCGTGAAATACATAACGCAAAATCACCACGGCACTTTGCAGCAGTGCCATCGCCAGTGTGAACCAGCCGAGCAGTTGACCAGCGCCGCTGGCCAGCCGGTCTAGGGCGCGTGCGCCCCGGAGCAAGAGGGACATGGGGAACTCTCTCAACGCATTTTATTCTTTGACCCGAAGCCTAACCTTTAGGCGGTTTGTGTGCCAACCGGGCGGGATGACCAGCTGTAACCTTTTTGTCATCTTCCATTCATAGAATCATCACCCGTTATTCCTAGCATCGCTGCAAGAACTGAAAACACACATTGGAGTCAGCATGAACAAGCGCATTTTGGCCTCTACCCTGGCGGCAGTGACCATCGCCGCATCTCAGATGGCCATGGCCGCCCGCGACCACATCAGCATCGTAGGCTCATCTACGGTATACCCTTTTACAACCACCGTGGCCGAACGTTTCAGCCGTGCGACCAAGTTCAAGACACCAGTGGTGGAGTCCACCGGCACTGGTGGCGGCATGAAGTTGTTTTGCCAGGGGGTGGGTGAAAATACCGCCGACATTACGGGGGCGTCCCGCCGCATCAAGCAGTCCGAATTGGATATGTGTCACAGCAATGGTGTCGAGGTGGTGGAAATACAGATCGGATTCGACGGAATCGTCCTGGCGAACGCTAAAAGTGCAGCGTCTTTCAAGTTGTCCCGCAAGGAAATTTTTCTGGCCCTGGCCAAAGAAGTGCCCAACCCGGACGGTTCCGAGACCCTGGTTCCCAACCCCTATAAGACATGGAAGGACGTGAATCCGGCCCTGCCCAATACCCGCATAGAAGTGCTGGGGCCGCCCCCGACTTCCGGAACCCGCGACGCCTTTGCGGAGCTGGGATTGGAGGGGGGCTGTAAATCTTTCGCTTGGATTGCGGCCAAGAAAAAGACCGATAAAAACACCTACAAAGCGATCTGCCACACAGTGCGTGAAGATGGTGCGTATATCGAGGCCGGCGAAAACGACAACCTGATCGTAAACAAGCTGGTGGCCAACCCGGATGCTTTAGGTGTATTCGGTTTCAGCTTCCTGGATCAGAACTCGGACAAAGTACAGGGCACAGTAATCGAGGGCAAGGCGCCGACCTTTGAGTCCATTGCCGATCAGAGCTATCCGATTTCCCGCCCACTATTTATCTATGTGAAGAAGGCACACGCCGATGTGATTCCCGGCATTAAGCCATTCCTGGCGGAGTTCACCAGTGAGCGCGCCTGGGGCGAGGATGGTTACCTAGCTGACAAGGGCATGATTTCACTGCCCACCGCCAAGCGTCGTCAGGTCGCCGCCGATGTACGCGAGCTGAATGTGCTGACGGATCTGTCGGAAAACTAAGGCTCGGAAAAGCAGTAGGTAAATGGAACTACCGGCCAGGCCCAGGGGGCCTGGTTTTGTTTTTTCTGAATTCCATGCAACCGCAACAAAAAGCCCGGATAATGCCGGCAAATTTTTAAGTTGAATGGACCAATGCAAACATCCACCCTGTTCGCCCTGCTGTTGCTGTTGATACTGGTGGCCTACGGTGCTGGTATCAGCCGCGCGCTGACGGTCGCGCATAAGCGCGGTGGTCTGCGCAAGCTGGCCGCGTTGCCCGGTTATTACGGTTCCTACACTGCGCTCTGGTGTGGGCTTCCGGCGCTGCTGCTGCTGGGTACTTGGCTGATTTTCGATGACGCCATTATCCGCGCACTGGTCATGGACCGTATCGCCGATAAGCCGGACACAATCGCCGGGCAGAACCTGCTTTATGCGCAGATTCAAAACCTGGCCTCCGGCCGCCTGATCGGCGACGCCGCGCCACAGTTGCAGGAAGCCGCTTTGCAATTGAATCGCCTGCGCACTGGTTCGCGCAACCTGCAGGCGGCCCTGAGTCTGATTCTGGCGGTGGGGCTCGGCGCCTTCGCGCTATTGCGCTTCTCTCCCGAATTGCGTGCGCGCGAAAAGGTGGAACAAGTATTGCGCTGGGTGCTGCTCACCTGCGCCTGCGCGGCAATTTTCACAACGGTCGGCATATTGTTGTCAGTGCTCTTTGAATCCCTGCGCTTTTTCCAGACAGTGTCGCTGACGGAATTTCTTTTCGGCCTGCACTGGAGTCCGCAGATGGCTCTGCGCGCCGACCAGGTGGGATCCAGTGGCGCCTTCGGTGCCGTGCCGCTGATCACGGGTACGCTGATGGTCTCTGTGATCGCCATGTTCGTGGCTGTGCCGGTGGGATTGATGTCCGCCATCTACTTGGCTGAGTACGCCAGCAAGCGGGTGCGTGCCCTGGCCAAACCGGTGTTGGAAATTCTCGCTGGCGTGCCCACGGTGGTTTACGGCTTTTTTGCCGCCCTGACGGTGGCACCCTTTGTGCGTGATCTGGCGGCCAGCCTGGGGCTGCAGGCCTCCAGCGAAAGTGCGCTGGCCGCGGGGCTGGTTATGGGGGTGATGATTATTCCGTTTGTCTCATCCCTGTCCGATGATGTCATCAACGCTGTGCCCCAGTCTCTGCGCGACGGCGCCCTGGGCCTGGGTTCCACCCGCTCGGAGACGGTGCGCAAGGTAGTGATTCCGGCGGCGTTGCCCGGCATTGTCGGCGGAGTATTGCTGGCGGTGTCCCGCGCGATCGGCGAGACCATGATTGTGGTGATGGCCGCGGGCTTGACCGCCAATCTGACTGCCAACCCACTGGAATCCGTAACCACCGTAACGGTGCAGATTGTCACTCTGCTGGTGGGCGACCAGGAGTTCGACAGCCCCAAAACCCTGGCCGCATTTGCCCTGGGCTTGATGCTGTTCATTTCCACTTTGATGCTGAACTTTGTTGCCCTGCATGTGGTGAAAAAATATCGGGAACAATATGACTGATACAAACCGGAATTTGACACAGGAGCAGGTGCGCCAGCGCATCGAACAGCACCTCGCCAGTCGCCACCGCAAGGAAAAAGTGTTTCGCGGTCTGGGCATTGCCAGTGTCGCCTTTGGCATACTCGCCGTGCTGGTGCTTTTCACCGATATCATCAGCAAAGGCAGCGGCGCTTTTGTGCAGAGCGCCATACAGCTGGAGGTAACCTACGATCCGCTTGTGCTCGGCATCGACAAGGTGGACGAGGAGAGCCTGACCTGGGCCAACTTTACCGGGGTGATCCGCGAGGCGTTGCGCGAGCGTTTCCCCAAGGTGCAGAGTCGCAGCGAGAAGCGCGAACTCTACAGCTTGGTATCCTCCGGCGCCCCCTTTACACTGCGCAAGCGGTTGCAATCCGACCCAGAGCTGCTGGGTAAGACACAGACCGTCTGGCTGACGGCCGACGACGATGTGGATACTTTCGTGAAAAGCCTTTCCGACTCCAAGGAGGGATTTCGCGGTCGCACGTCGGATCAAAAGGCCGAGTGGATACAACAGCTGATCGACAGCGGCGAGCTGAAGAAGCGTTTTAATACCACCTTTTTCACCCAGGGAGATTCCCGCGAACCGGAACAGGCGGGCATCCGCGCCGCGTTGCTGGGTTCCTTTTTCACCTTGCTAGTGACACTGGTGCTGTCCTTCCCGATTGGCGTGGCGGCCGCCATATACCTGGAAGAGTATGCGCCTAAGAACAAGTGGACGGACTTGATCGAGGTAAATATCAACAACCTCGCCGCGGTGCCGTCTATCGTCTTTGGCCTGCTGGGACTGGCGATTTTTATTAACTTCTTCGAGCTGCCGCGTTCGGCGCCGCTGGTGGGCGGTTTGGTGCTGACCTTGATGACCCTGCCCACCATTATTATCTCCAGCCGCGCGGCGCTCAAAGCTGTACCGCCCTCGATCCGCGAAGCGGCACTGGGGCTGGGTGCCTCCCGCATGCAGACCATATTCCACCACGTGTTGCCGCTGGCAATGCCGGGGATGCTCACCGGTGCCATCATCGGCATGGCCCAGGCGCTGGGTGAGACGGCGCCGCTGTTAATGATCGGCATGGTGGCCTTTATCGTCGACGTGCCCACTGGCATTACCGACCCCGCCACTGTGCTGCCGGTACAGATTTTTCTCTGGGCGGACAGCCCCGAGCGCGCCTTTGTGGAGCGCACTTCCGCGGCGATCATGGTGCTGCTCAGTTTCCTGATCGCAATGAACACCGCAGCGGTACTGCTGCGCAAGAAACTCGAGCGCCGCTGGTAGCGGCCGGCGCTAAGATAAAGGGAAGATTTATGGATACCATGACCCTGGATGCCGCCGGTCAGACAGCGGCGTCCCAACCGGAATCGGCGGAAAGAGAAGCTGTGGACACCAACACCAGTAAAACCGTCGGCAAACCCTTTTGCGACGATGCCAAGATGCGGATGCGCAATGTCAATGTCTTTTATGGCGAAACTCAGGCGATACACGATATCAGTCTGGATATCGGCTGCAACGAAGTTGTGGCCATGATCGGCCCCTCGGGCTGCGGCAAATCTACATTTCTGCGCTGTCTGAACCGCATGAACGATACCATCGAGGATTGCCGTGTCGAGGGAGAACTGACCTTGGACGGAGAGCCTATCTACGGCCAGAAGGTAGATGTGGTGCCCCTGCGCGCGCGGGTGGGCATGGTGTTTCAGAAACCCAACCCCTTTCCCAAGTCCATTTATGAAAACGTCGCCTATGGCCCCAAGATTCACGGCATCGCCCGGCGCCGGGCGGAGTTGGATGAAATCGTCGAAAACAGCCTGCGCCGCGCGGGCCTGTGGAATGAAGTAAAGGATCGTCTCGACCAGCCCGGCACCGGCCTTTCCGGCGGCCAGCAGCAGCGCCTGTGTATCGCCCGCGCCATTGCTGTAAGCCCCGAGGTGATTCTGATGGACGAGCCCTGCTCGGCTCTGGACCCTATTGCCACCGCGCGCATCGAGGAGCTGATCAACGAGTTGCGTGAGAATTACACGATTGCCATAGTAACCCACTCCATGCAGCAGGCCGCGCGGGTCAGCCAGCGCACCGCTTACTTCCATCTGGGACGCCTGGTGGAGGTCAACGATACCGAGACAGTATTCACCAACCCACAACACGAACTGACCGAGGCATACATCACCGGCCGCTTCGGCTGAGGTGCCTGCGCAGAGAAAAGATTATGGAAATGCATTTCGACCAACACATCTCCCGTCAATTCAACGAAGACCTGGAGAGCATCAAGACCGAGATGCTGGAAATGGGCGGCCTCGTCGCCCGCCAGGTAGCCGATGCGGTAGATGCACTTTCCAACGCCGACAGCGAGCTGGCGGAAAAGGTGCTGCGTGCTGAAGAAGAAATCGACAAGCGCGAGATGGCCTTGGATGAACACGCCACCCTGATTATTGCCAAGCGCCAGCCCGCCGCCTCCGACCTGCGCATGGTCATGTCGGTGACCCGTATTGCCCGCGACTTGGAGCGCATTGGCGACGAGGCCAGTAAGGTTGCCAAAATGGCCATAGCGTTGACCGACGAAGGCTCTTCACCGCGCGGTTACACGGAAATCCGCCATATCGCCAACGCCGTGCGCAAAATGCTCAACGACGCCCTGGATGCTTATACCCGTTTCGATGTGATCGCGGCGATGCGCACCCTGACAGAGGATGAAAAGGTGGATATGGACTATCGTACCGCAGTGCGCGAGTTGATCACTTACATGATGGAAGACCCGCGCAGTATTTCCCGCGTGATCAACGTTCTCTGGATCCTGCGTTCCCTGGAGCGTATCGGTGACCACGCCAAGAATATCTGCGAGCAGGTGGTCTATTTGGTCGAGGGCGCCGATATTCGTCATGGCCACGAAGACAAACTGAAAACGAAATGACGTTTTCCTGTGGGAAATCCCCCATGCATACGATAAAAATGGCTGCACTAAGCGGCCATTTTTTTTGGCGACAAACAGGGAGAGATTGCCAATGAAGTACATCTTCGAGGTTCGCATTAAAGAAGGCCATACCGCTGAGGAGTACGCCGATATCTGGGTGCGCGCTTCTGAACTGATACAACGGGCTCCCGGTGCGCGCGGTACCGAACTGCATCGAAAAATCGGTGATCCCAGTACCCTGATTGCCATTGCCAGCTGGGAGAGCAAGGCACATCGAGATACTATGGAGACACAGCACGACGCCGAGATCGATGAAATTATCCGCAGCGCTGCCCCTTTTGTTGAAGTGCGTCCAATCGGTGAATTTGAGGAACCTCAATGGGTGGTGAGACCAGCGGCCGAGTCGCGGAAAAAATAAGACTCATCCCCCGGTTCATATACTGTTCAGGCATCATCACTATAGTCCTCAGCTCCTGGTTGGAAATTTAAACAAGGAAACTGGAATGAAGTTTAAGTATCTCGCCCTGCCTTTGATGATTTGCTCCGCCACCGTTTCTGCGGAGGAATACACTTCTATCTCGGAGGCGAATTATTCAGAGGCTGAAAAATCTTTTGGAGATGTCGATCAATTTGATATCGGTACTACTTATTACTTTGCCCCCAAGGAAACTCTGGGGCCCCTTAAAGAATTTGAATATATCAACAAAACAAGCAATCTATTCGCTGGCTACAGCTACTTTGAATATGACGGTGACGATGAAGATACGCTGGCTGTTGGCGGAGAGTACTTTGCATCCAATGGTTTCGTCGTAGGCGGAAGTGCGGCAGATTTTGGAGATAACGATCTCTATACGGCCTCCGTCGGGTATCTGTTTTCCCCAAATTTCCTGCTGAGTCTTGAGAGTGTGAAATGGGAAGACCGCGACGCGGACTACTTTGTTAATGCAAGTTACAACCACCAGCTGAGTGGCAACGACTACATTGGCTTCAGCTTCTCCACTGATGACAATTTTGACAGCCGCACCCTGTCTTCCAAGTTCTTCAAAGAGTTAGGTGGTGAGACCTGGTTTACCGCCAATGCCAGTTACACCGCCAACGATGATTTTGAGGATATTTGGCTCGTTGGTACCGAATACTATTTCAGTAAGGCAACATCTATCTTTGCCAATTACAACAAGGAAGAGACTCTGGGCTTGGGTGTTTCCCACTTCTTCAACCGCAATATCGCCGGCAATATAGCCTACACCACTAATAGCGATACGGATGTTGATACTTTTCTGCTGGGCGTAACGGTTCAGCTCTGATAACCAGTTTCTGAAGCAATAAAAAAGGCCGCACTGCGCGGCCTTTTTTATTGGCAAAGATTATCACTGGCCGCTCAGCGCCTGCATGCGCGCCTGCGCTCTGCTGCCGATATCACCGCCGGCACTGGCCGCTGTCTGGTAGTGGTTGTAGGCGTTTTGCACCTGCCCCTGCTTTTCGTACACCTGCCCCAAATAGTAGTGCGCGTAGGGAGTCTCCAGATAATTTAGAGAGCGGTTCAAGTCCCGCTCTGCCGCGCTGTAGTCGTTCAGCTGCGCGCTGATAATGCCGCGCTTGAGCCAGTGGGAGAAGAGCGCGGGATTTTTTTGCACCGCGGCGTCATAGGCGCTGTGGGCCTCGCGGTACTGCTTATTGCGGGCGAGCAGATCGCCTTCCAGGGCATAGAAGGCTGCTTCCTTTGGCTGTTTCTGCTGCGCCTGACGCACCAGGCTCAGGGCCTGACTGTACTGCTTGTTGTTAACGGCTGCCAGAGCCTCGTCGTATTTCTGATAGGCATCGGCATCGCGTTTTAGCGAGGCTATTGCCTTTTGGTAGGCGGCGCGGTTGGTGACACCCCCGGAGGGCAACTGCTTGGCGTGTTCGATGTTTGCGTTGACACGCGCTTGGGATGGAGGGTGACTGGCAAAGAGCGCTTCCAGGCCGCTTGCCTGTTTACCCTTGGACAGTTCGACAAACTTGCGCTGCAGGCGCACTGCCCCCTGGGGATCGTAGCCGGCGGCGGCCATGTACTTCATACCGTACTGGTCTGCCTCGGACTCGTTGCTGCGGCTATAGCGGGCGATATAAGCGGAGCCCCCCAATTGGCCGCCGAGCGCAATCAGATCACCGTAGGCAGATTCTTGTGTGGCTGCACCCAGCACCGCCAGTCCGGCATTCAGCAGCGTTTGCTGCGACATGGCGGCGGCGGAGTGGCGGGCGGCGGCGTGAACGATTTCGTGGCCCAATACCGCAGCCAGTTCCGCCTCATCCTCAAGCAGCACCAGCAGGCCCCGGTTCACCGCAATCTTGCCGCCGGGCAGGGCCCAGGCGTTGGGCACTGAGTTGTTCAATACCACGAACTCGTAGGGAAGCTGCGGCTGGTCCGATACCTTTGCCAGCTTCTGACCCACTTGGTTGACATACTCTTGCAGTGACGGGTCGACATTGTACTGACCACCCTGTTGCTGCTGATTGATCGGATACTGCTGCTCCCCCAGAGCCAGCTCCTGGCTCGTCGACAGCAGTGACAGTTCTTTCTTGCCGGTAACCGGGTTGACCGCGCAGCCGGCCAGCAGCAACAGGGCCACGGCGGCTGCGGTGAATTTGGGTATACGCGAGATCATCGCTTCCTCCCTGTATAATGCTTGGTTTTAGTCAGCCATTTTACACAACACTGATACCCAACCGATGTTGCGTTTGGGGGGAGAAGTTATGACAGCACTGCAGGTCATCGAATTATTTGCCGGCACGGGCCCCGATGGCGAACCGGTAGTGGAGCGGCTGCAGGTGCGGGTGAATGAAGACAATAGCTGTCAACTGGTGCGCTCGCCGGCTTTCGTTAAGGGCATCGCCAGCGGCGATACAGTCAAGGTCAACAAAGACACTCGCCAGTTCGAGTTGGTCAGGCGCTCCGGCAACCTGGCGATTCGGGTCTTCTGCCGCGGCGACAGTGTGGCACTCTCGGACAAGTTGACACCACAGCTGGAAAAGCTCGGCGGAGAGCTGGATATGGAGAGCCCGCGCCTGCTGGTCTACTCGATCCACGTCAGTTGCGGTTTTGACAAAATAGAAAAAATACTCAACGGTGCCTGTGACGGCGCCAACAGCGTCTGGTATTACGGCAACGTCTACGATCCGCAAGACGGCCAGACACCGCTTAACTGGTGGCAGGATATTCTCAAGCCGGAATGAGCGCGAGGCCGGGCCCCAGCGCGGCTAAAGAATCCATTGAAAAAATTGCCGAGCTGGGGCTCGGCGCATGCGGCACACAAGGAATCCGATGTTAATTGTCATCTCCCCGGCCAAGACGCTCGATTACGAGAGCGATATACCGGCTCTCGATACCAGCCAGCCGGAGTTTCTGGAGGAATCCGCGGCGTTGATCGAGGAGCTGCGCGAGCTGAGCCCCCAGCAGATTTCTGCGCTGATGAAAATCTCCGACAAACTGGGCGTACTGAACTACGACCGCTTCCAGCAGTGGGAGCGCCCCTTTAGCGACGATAACGCCCGCCCCGCCCTGCTCGCTTTCAAGGGCGACGTCTACACCGGGTTGGCGGCGGAGACCATGAACAAGCGGGACTTCAACTATGCGCAGAAGCACCTGCGCATCCTCTCCGGTCTCTATGGCCTGCTGCGCCCACTGGATCTGATGCAGGCCTACCGGCTGGAAATGGGTACCAAGTTTGAAAATGCTCGCGGCAAAAACCTGTATGAGTTCTGGGGCGATGCGATCACCGAGGCATTGAACCGGCAATTGCAAAGCCTCAAGAGCCGGGAGCTGGTCAACCTAGCTTCCAATGAGTACTTCAAGGCGGTGCGGCCAAAGGTGTTGGATGCGGAAGTGATCACGCCACACTTTAAGGACTTGAAGAACGGCCAGTACAAGATGATCAGCTTTTTCGCCAAGAAAGCTCGCGGCATGATGAGCCGCTGGGCCATCGACCACCGGGTGAAAAAGGCGGAGGAACTGAAAGCCTTCGATGTCGCCGGCTACCGATTCAACGCCGCTATGTCGAAAGGCAACGATTGGGTTTTCACCCGCGATGAACCGTAAGCCGGCGGCCAGCAACTGGTCTGGCGCCACACAAAGAGGGAGCAGATATGCCCGAATGGTTTGAAACCAGTGTCGTGATTGTTTTCGCGATTGCAGCGGTCTTTTTTTTCGCAAAGTACCGCGAGACGGCCGCCGCGTTGCACGAGAGTGAGCGCATGAAAAAGCGCCTTTCCAATGACTTGGATCGCTACCGCGATATGCCGCGCCTGCGCGCCCTGCGCGATGCACTGATTTCCGCCGGCACCCTGCCTGTAGACGACGAGGGCCGTGAGCACCTGCTGCTGCGCGACGCCGACCGCCAGCTGCATCATGTGACTCTGCATCGACAGTGCACCGCCGTCGGTGAAGGAGAGACGGTCACCTACCGAAAAGACGGTGAGGAAGTGGCGCTGCAGGAACTGGCGTAGTCCCCGGGAACCCCAGCCTGTTTTCGCCTGCTCACGTGGAAGTCGTTGATTCCAGCTTCTGTGCGGGAAAGTGCAGAGTGAAGGTACTGCCGCGACCCGGCACACTACTGATGGATAACTCCGCGCTGTGGCGCAGCAGGACGTGTTTGACGATGGCGAGGCCGAGGCCTGTGCCTCCGCTTTCGCGGGAGCGGCCCGCGTCCACGCGATAGAAACGCTCGGTGAGGCGCGGGATGTGAATGGGATCTATGCCGATGCCGCTGTCGGTGACCGAGAAATGCCCGCCATTTTCATCTACCCGCCAGCGCAGCTGAATGGGGCCGCCGTCCGGGCTGTACTTCACCGCGTTCAGGGCCAGGTTGGCGAAGGCGCTGTGCAGCTCATTGGCGTCGCCGGTAATGGTGGTATCCCCCTGGCAGTCCACGCTGATTTCGTGGCGGCCACCACTGAAGCTGCGCGCCTCCCGCGCCACCCTGCCAATCAATTCACCCACAGCCACTCGCTCGCGGCCGCTGTCGCGTTCGGAGGTTTCCAGCCGCGCGAGTAACAGCAGGTCATTCACCAGAGAGGTCATACGCGCTGTCTGCTCTCGCATCTGTGTCAGGGGCCTCTGCCAGCCCTGTGGCGCCTGGCCGCTGGCCTCGAGCGTCTCCAGATAGCCGGCGATCACGGTCAGGGGAGTGCGCAGTTCGTGGGATACATTGGCGACAAAGTCGCGGCGCATCTGCTCCAGTTTGTGCAGGCGCGTGATGTCGCGGACGATCACCAGTGCTTCGTCCTGGCCATAGTGGGTGACTTCGAGCTGTAGAATGCGTGTATCGTCACCCGGTGCGGGCATTGTCAGTGGTTCGTGCGCGCCCTCGGTGCCCTGCTGCAGATAGTTGACGAAGCCGGGGTCGCGCACGAAATTCACCAGCGGCTGGCCTGCGTCGCCGGGTTGCAGGCCCAACAGGTCACCCGCAGCCGGATTCCACCAGGCCAAGTTGCCGTCATCCTCCAGTGCCACTATCCCCTCTCGCAATGCGCTGGTGCTGTCCTGTACCCGACGCAGCATGGCGTGCAGCTTTTGCTTCTCGCGCCGGTGGCGGCGTTGTATGCGGTAGAAGTCGTCGGAGATTTCGCCCCAGATGCCAAACGCGGTAGGTGCCGGACCGCGGCGGCCGTTGATCAGCCAGCGGTAGAAACGCCGGTATTGCCACAATACCCAGCTGAGATAGACCGCCAGTCCCAGGGTGATGGATAACAGCCATTGTCCGCTGGCAACGCCGAAGATGGTGCAGCCGAGGGCGATGGTGATAAAGCGTGAAAACTCGCCAATACTGCGATCCAGCATAGAAGTGCCGTTATGTCTGGCGGCCGCGGTGCGGCAATCTGGCCACCGGCGCCGCGCCTGGTTGGGGGGTGCGGGTTTGCGCGGAATCTTACACTTTTTCCGCGGTTTGCACAGAAAAGCGGTAACCGGTGCCGCGCACCGTTTGTATGTAGCGGTCGTGACCGTCCAGGGCCAGGGCCTTGCGTAGTCGGCGGATGTGCACATCGACGGTGCGTTCCTCCACGTACACATTGCCGCCCCAGACGTGATCCAGCAATTGAGTGCGGGTGTAAGCGCGTTCCTGATGAGAAAGGAAAAAGGTCAGCAGGCGGAACTCGGTGGGGCCCATGTCCACCGCTTGGCCGTTGATGGTGACTCTGTGACTGATAGGGTCTAACACCAGACCACCGGCGGTTAGCGGCTCTTCTGGCTCAGTGGGGCCGGCGCGACGCAGAACTGCCTTCAGGCGCGCGACCAGTTCCCGCGGTGAGAAGGGTTTGGTGATGTAGTCGTCGGCGCCGGTTTCAAGGCCTTTGACCTTATGGTCCTCTTCGCCCTTGGCGGTGAGCATAATGATCGGCAGTGCCGCGGTGAGCTCGTCGCGTTTGAGGCGGCGCGCCAGTTCAACGCCGGAGACATCCGGCAGCATCCAATCCAGAAGAATTAGGTCGGGCTTCTCGTCGATGACCAGCGCGTGTGCTTCCTGGACGTTCTCCGCTTCGATGACTCGGTAGTCCGCCATCTCCAGCGCCACCCGCAGCATATCGCGTACGGCGGCTTCGTCGTCGACTATCAGGATCTTCTTGCTTTGCATCTGCCTGTCGCGCCCGCTTTTGAATCTGTTTTTTCCATTGATAGCCGAGGATTTAACGGCATTTTGGTTACAAATATATGACGGGTCCGCAACCGCGTTGGTGGTTAGACGCTAAACCAGAAGGAAATGGACGAAAATTCCGGCAAATATCGCGCCGCCAACCCAGTTGTTGTTGAGGAAGGCGCGGAAGCAGGCTTCCCTTTCGCGGTCGCGCACCAGCCACTGCTGATAGATGGAGAGCATCGCGGCGATCGCCAGCCCGAGGTAATAGGCAGTGCCCAGTTCGAAGCGCCCGCCAACCAGCAGTAGGGCAAAGAGCGACAGGCACTGCAGGGCAGCGGTCATCACCCTGTCCAGGTCACCGAAGAGTACAGCGGTGGATTTGACTCCGATCTTGAGGTCATCGTCGCGGTCCACCATGGCGTAGAAGGTGTCGTAAGCGACGGTCCACAGCACATTGGCTGTGAATATCAGCCAGGCTGCGGTCGGCAGTTCTCCGCGAACGGCGGTAAAGGCCATGGGAATCCCCATGCTGAAGGCGGCGCCCAGCACCACTTGCGGTAAGTGTGTGTAACGTTTTGCGAAGGGGTAGCCGAAAGCCAGCGCCAGTGCCGCCAGGGACAACAATATGGTTGGTCGGTTGGTGGTGAGTACCAGGGCGAAGGCGGTCAGGCTGAGCGCGGCAAAGAGTCCCAGAGCGCCGCGCGGGGATACACGCCCCTCCGCCAACGGCCGCCCGGCGGTGCGTTTCACGTGGCCGTCGATATGGCGGTCGGCATAGTCGTTGACGGCACAACCGGCGGCGCGCATCAGCACAACACCGAGAGTGAATACGGCAAACAAATGCAGGCCGGGCCAGCCACCGGCGGCCAGCCACAGGGCCCACCAGGTTGGCCACAGCAGCAGCAGTGTGCCGATGGGTCTGTCGAGACGCGCCAGCTGCCAGTAGGGCAAGGCAGCGGGCCAGTGCCTGGATATCTGTTGACTGATCACTTTAGCCCCCTGTTTGTTCGGCAGAGACTTCGGCGCGCGCCAGCGGTGCCCGCTGCGGGCGAAAGGCACTGAGAAAGGCCTCGGTTACCAGCAGCGGTTTGCCCCGCAGCCAGAAGGCGGAGCGGCGCCCCCAGGCGCTGTCCCCTTCCCCGGCGAGTTCGGGCAGGTCACAGCGCGGGTTGCGGTGCAAGCGGTTGAGCGCAATGGGCCCGCGGCGGATACCCGCTTCACTGAACAGCAGCTCTCCCAGCGGTCGGTTGTCCAGGTTGCGCAGGTAGCGCGATCTGCCCCGCAGGCTGGATTCCGGTAGCACGCTGCGCGCATAGACCCAGGGCTGGCCGCGGCCGTACAGCAGTACTTCACGCACCAGGGCGCGGCAGCGGTCGCGCAGTGCCAGTTCGCGCCGCTCATCCATGCGCGGGTTTTGCCAGTGCTGCTTCAAAATGCGCACATGGAAATCGCCGTCCGCGAGCTCTCTGAGTGCCGCGGTAAGCGAGCCCGGGTGCAGCAGCCACGGCAAGAGTGCCGCTGGCGGTTGCCGGTGCCGGGATTCCTGTAGCCGGTTGAGCCACTCGCCGCTGGGTTCAAAGGGAGATTGGTACAACTGCAACTCCGCCATCGAATAAAGGGGCATTGTAAATGGGGGACCCATCTGTCGGGAACCGATTTACTCAGACAGTCGCTACCTGCGCAGGACACCGTAAAGGAGTATGCTGTGCGATCGCGGGGCCGGGCGATTCCGCGCGGGGCGCCTCCTCTGCTGCGCCAAGCATTTGTTATAGTGCCCGGCCGATTTGAATCCATAAGTCGAAGAGAGTTTTCCATGGGTCTCACCGCCAGAATCCTGATTGCCATGCTCGCTGGCATTGTCGTCGGTGTGCTGTTCAACTTCCTCAACAGCAGCCAGCTGCTAGGCAGCGGTATCACCGGCGTTATCAACAGCTACCTGACTGGGGGGCTGTTCGATGTGATCGGTCGTATCTTTATCGCTTCACTCAAATTGATGGTGGTGCCGCTGGTGCTGGTGTCACTGGTGTGTGGTGCCTGTGCCCTGTCGGAGGGGCACCGTATGGGGCCGCTGGCTGGCAAGACGCTGCTTCTCTATATGCTGACCACGGCGGTGGCGATCACGCTGGCGCTGTGCATGGCGCTTATCGTGCAGCCGGGTGTCGGCGTGGACGTGGCGCCGCCGGGCGGCGCCTTTCAGCCCAAGGAGTCACCGCCGCTGTCCGATGTGCTGGTGAACATATTTCCCACCAACCCCGTGGCTGCCATGGCCCAGGGCAATATGCTGCAGATTATTGTATTCGCATTGCTGATGGGGTACGCCATTTCCCGCTGTGGTGAGCCGGGCCAGAGGGTGGCCAGTTTTTTTAACGACCTCAATGAAGTCATCCTGCGTATGGTGGGAGTGCTGATGGTGTTTGCGCCCTACGGCGTCTTCGCGCTGCTGGCCAAGACGTTTGCGGAGCTGGGTGTGGAGTTTATCTGGGAGCTGGGCAAATACTTTCTGGTGGTGCTGATTACTTTGCTGCTGCACGCTTTCGGTGTTTACTCGCTGCTGCTGAAATGCCTGTCCGGGCTCAACCCGGTGCAGCTGTTCAAGAAGATGCGTCCGGCACAGGTGTTCGCTTTTAGCACCGCTTCCTCTGCTGCCACTATTCCGGTGACTCTGTCCACAGTTGAGAAGCGCCTGGGTGTGGATAACAAAGTGGCGGCTTTCACAGTACCTTTGGGCGCCACCATCAATATGGATGGCACGGCGATCATGCAGGGAGTGGCCACCGCCTTTATGGCGCAGATGTACGGTATTGAGATAGGGCTGGCGGGTTACCTGACGGTGATACTGACCGCGACCCTTGCCTCCATCGGCACGGCGGGCGTGCCCGGAGTGGGTCTGGTTATGCTGGCGATGGTATTGCAGCAGGTGGGTCTGCCGCTGGAGGGCATCGCCCTTGTGATGGGGGTTGACCGCTTGCTGGATATGGTGCGCACGGCGGTGAATATCACCGGTGACGCGGTGGTGAGTGTCATCGTTGCCAAGAGCGAAGGCGCTCTGTCCGTGGAGACATTCAATAACCGTAACTACGACAGTGTCGCCAACGCGGCAACGCCTTGAGCGGGTGGGGGCTTGAGCCCCCCGCTTACTCCGTTAACAGATCCCGCAGCTCATCGGCTTCCAGCTCGTCTTCCATTTTGTCGACGAGTTCTTTGGCCATACGCGACAGTGCTTGTTTAATGGCTTGCTCAGTGGTGTCCTCGACGGCGCCCCCGTTTTTCGGCGTTCGCACCTGATATTTTTCGCGGATCTTGAGCCTTTTGATATCCAGCGTTTCTTCGAGCAGCTGGCGTCCCGAGTGATCCTTCACCCTATAGTGGACGCTGCCCTCCAACTCCACAGTGCCCCGCTCCAGGTCGTAACCACTCTCGCTCTGCAGGTTGTTGAAATGCTTGATGACGGCCAGATCCAGCGCACTGTGCAGGGACAGCTGCCCCCCCTTGTCCACCAGGGGCACCTCTTCGCCGACGAAAAAAGCGCGCAAGCGGGAATCCAGCTCGCCCTCCAGGTACTGGCGGTATTTGCGCACGGCGGCTTCCTTCATCGAGGCGAGGCCGCCCCCCTTGCCCGCCTGAGCCAGCAGCAGTGCCAGGTCGGCACTGTCCATGGGGGGCAGGGGCATATCGATTTGGATTTCGCTGGGGGCGATAGTGAGGCTGGGGTTGCGGCTGTCGCCGCCGAAGCTAAGCAATCCGCCTTGTGCGGCAGCGGAAGTGGAGAAGGAAAAAATCAGCAAGCCGACCAGCGCCAGCGCGCGGGCAGTTATTCTCATCATCGGACTCTCCCTGAGTTTTATTTTTTATTAGAGGCGAACCGAATTCGTTTCAAAACGGCTTCAGTAGCCCGGTAAGGCTGCCATTCCCCGGGAGATAGGGCAAAAAATTTTGCTGACTCATGCGTCACTTCTCGGCTTCTGTGACGCCCGCTGTTGTAAATGATCGCGTTTAAAAAACTCTGATGAAAGCGTTGCCCGCAGCATACGGAGTGCCCGGAAGCCTACTGCAGCTCCCGTGTGCATGAATCAGAGGTTCCTTAATCAGAAGCGCCTCGACACCCCGCCTTTAGAGCGAGGCCCATTCGCGCAGCTGATCCGCCTCTATATTGTCCTCGATGCGGTCCTGCAGCCGGTCTACCAATTCTTCCAGCGCCCGCTCAATGGCGGCGTCGGTGGTGTCCTCGATCTTGCTGCCGTCGCGGCGCGTTTCTATACGGTATTTTTCCTGCACACGCAGATCGGCGATTTTTAGCAGCTCCTCGTGCAAAAGCTCACCGCTAGTGTTTTTCAGCTGGTAGTGAAAATCCCCCGACAGCTCCAGCAAACCCCATTCCACCTCGCGATCGCCGGAGGGTTTCAGGTCAGTCAACTGTTTGCTGACGATGACATTGAGGTAGCTTTGCATGGTGAGGAAGCCGTCTCGCTGCACCAGCGGCACTTCTTCGTCGGCGAAAAACGCTTGCAGCCGGTCTCGCCATTTGCGCTCCAAGAGGTCGCTGAATTTCCGTGCCGCGGCCTCTTTGAGTGCGCTGAGACTGTTGTCACTGCCCGCCTGCGCCAGCAGTACCGCGAGGTTGTTGCCTTGCACCGGTGTCGGTATATCCACGGCCACTTGCGCCGGAGCCAATGTCAGACTGGGGGTTTGCTCATCGCCGCCAAAACCGAAAAAGCCTTGGGCCTGGGCGCCGCTGTTTAGTCCGAGAAACAACAGGCCCGCCTGCAGCAGCCTGCGTAGAGGTAGTGTATTCACGAGACTCTCCCTGAGATTTGTCATCATCATTGCGGTTGTTTGAGTGCCGATGTTTTGGGGCTTGCCGCGATGCTGTCGAGAGGCTGCCATTTGCATTGGCGCAGCGCAAAAAAATTCATGACCGTTTTCTTGGCTCTGGTCTCGGGCCGGCTGTCCGGGGGGTTACGCCTCGGCGAAGCGCGGTTTGTTTTGCAGCCAGCGCTGGATCAGCAGGCGGCGCAGGTCTTCAGTGAGCAGTGGCGAGGCGGCAATACGCTGCACCTGTGGCAGCAGGTGCGCATCCCGCTGCAGATCCGCGATGCGGTGCTGAATTTCGCCGGTCTGCCGTGTGCCGAGTATCTCGCCGGGGCCGCGTAGGCGCAGATCCTCCTCGGCGATGGCAAAGCCGTCGCTGTGCTGCCGGAGCGCTTGCAGCCGCGCGCGGCCATTTTGCGACAGCGGGGGGCCGTAAAGCAGAACGCAGTGACTGGCGATGGAGCCGCGTCCAACGCGCCCGCGCAGCTGGTGCAGTTGCGCCAGGCCCAGGCGCTCGGGATTCTCGATGATCATCAGGCTCGCATTGGGGACATCCACCCCCACTTCGATCACCGTGGTGGCCACCAGGAGATCGACTTCGCCGGCCTTGAAGGCGCCCATGACCCTTTCCTTCTGCTCCGGCTTCAGGCGCCCGTGCACCAGGGCAACGCGCACGCCGTCCAGGGCCTCGGACAGTTCGCTGGCGGTGGATTCTGCCGCCTGGGCTTGCAGACTTTCCGATTCCTCGATCAGGGTGCAGACCCAGTAGGCCTGGCGGCCTTCTGCCACTGCGGCCCGCACCCGCTCCACCACTTGGTCGCGGCGCTCGTTGGAGATAGCAACGGTGTTGATCGGCTGTCGCCCCGGAGGCAGCTCGTCGATCACCGAGCAGTCCAGATCGGCGAAGGCGGACATGGCCAGGGTGCGGGGAATGGGGGTCGCCGTCATGATCAATTGGTGTGGCTGCAGCCGCCCGCTGACACCTTTGGCGGCGCCCTTCTCGCGCAGCTCCAGGCGTTGGCGGACGCCGAAGCGGTGCTGTTCGTCGATGATGACCAGCGCTAGGTTGTGGAACACCACTTCCGGTTGGAAGAGAGCGTGTGTACCCACCACCAGCTGCGCTTCGCCAGATGCGATAGCGGCCAGCTGGGTACGTCTCTCGGCGGCCTTGAGGCTGCCGGTCAGTTGAGCGACGCGGATATTCAGTGGTGCAAGCCAAGCGTCAAAATTGCGCCGGTGCTGTTCGGCGAGTATTTCCGTCGGTGCCATCACCGCCACCTGCGCACCGGCACCGATGGCTTTCAGTGCAGCCATGGCTGCCACCAAGGTCTTGCCGGCGCCCACGTCCCCCTGCAGCAGGCGCATCATCGGGCGGTTTTGGGACAGATCCCGGGCGATCTCCGCGCATACCCGCTGTTGGGCGCCGGTGAGGGTAAAGGGCAGCCGGGAGAGAAAGTCCCGCTCCAGGGCGGCATTGGCGGGAAGCGGCGGAGCGGAGACTTCGGCGTTTTCGCGCCGCAATTCCAGCAGACTGAGATGGTGGGCCAGCAGTTCTTCTAGTGCCAGGCGCTGTTGCGCGGGGTGTATCCCCTCCGCCAACTGCGCCAGATCGGCTCCCGCTGGCGGTGCGTGCAGATACTGCAGGGCTTGCCGCAACGGGTAGCGCAGGGGTGCCGGCAGCAATTCCGCAGGCAGCAGTTCGGCCACACCGGCCTGCTCCAGCATCGTCAGTGCCTGTTGTATCAGGCCGCGCAGGCGCAATTGCGTCACCCCCTCGGTAAGGGGGTAGATGGGTGTCAGGGTGTCCGGCCTGTCCGGGCTTTCGGCGCCAATGATTTCCGTTTCCGGGTGGTAGAGTTCCAGCCCGGCGGCGCCCCGGCGCGCCTCGCCGTAGCAGCGCAGGCGCACGCCGCGGGCGAAGCGGTTTATCTGTGCCGCAGTGAAGTGGAAATAACGCAGAGAGATGGTGCCGCTGCCATCCTGCAGTTTGACCATCAGGCTGCGGCGGCGACCGAAGACAACGTCGGCGGCGCGCACTTCCCCCTCGATCACCGCATCCACACCGGGGGCGAGTGCTGCGATCGGCGTTACCCGTGTGCGGTCCTGGTAGCGCAGTGGCAGGTGAAACAGTAGATCCTGCACCGTGGCGATATGCAGCTTGGCCAGTGTCTGGGCGAACTTCTCCCCCACGCCCCGCAGCGCGGTGACCGGCAGTTCCGCGAGGTTATTTATTGGTCGCGCAGCTGGCACTGATTAATGGCCTCGCGCAATTTGTCGATGGCCTGGTGGCGCGGGAAGCTGGCGCGCCACGCCAATGCCACGGTGCGTTGCGGGGCGGGCGGTGCAAAGGGGCGCGTTTCCAGCAGACCGTTGGCGTATTGGGAAGCCGTGGCCGCAGACAGGGGCAGTACCGTGATACCGAGGCCCGAGGCCACCATGTGGCGCAGTGTTTCCAGGGAACTGCCGTCGGCGGCGGTGCGGATATGGCCGTTGCCCTCCCTTTCCATGGTCTGTTGCAATTGCGGGCAGGCCTCCAGCACCTGGTCGCGGAAGCAGTGACCTTCGCCCAGCAGTAGCACATTGTCCTGGGACAGTTGCTCCGGCGTGATGAACTCTTGTGCCGCCAGTGGATGGTTGGCGGGCATCAGTACCACGAAGGGTTCGTCGTAGAGGGGCTGGGTAACCACGTCCGGCTCGGTAAATGGCAGTGCGATGATAATCGCGTCCAGTTCTCCCTTGCGCAGCTGCTGGCGCAGGGTGGCAGTGTAGCCCTCTTCCACGTAGAGGGGCATATCCGGGGCCAGTTTTTGCAGTTGTGGGATAAAGTGCGGAAACAGATAGGGGCCGATAGTGAAAATGGCGCCCACGGACAGGGGGCTGGCCAGCTGATCCTTGCCGGCGCTGGCGATGTCCTTGATGGCGGCTGCCTGTTCCAGTACCAGTTGCGCCTGGGAAACGATGCGCTCTCCCAGCGGCGTTGCCTGTACCCGGGTTTTGGAACGCTCAAACAGTGCCACGCCCAGTTCCGTCTCCAATTTCTTAACAGCGATCGATAGCGTCGGCTGACTGACGAAGCAGCGCTCGGCGGCGCGGCCGAAGTGCTGTTCCTGGGCCAGGGTCACAATATAGCGCAGTTCGTTGAGCGTCATGTTAGAGGCAATTAGCTGATTACGGGTGATAGCAATTATTCATAAATAATAGCTCTGGGCCAACGGGGGAAATGTATTTCGGTAGATCTCTCGCCGGGGATAGAAAAATTTTCTATTTAGGGAACTGTTCGTGCGCTAGCGGCGCATTATTTTGCTATACGTTTAACAAGTCGTAGACTGGAGCATCATCGTGGGTATTTTCTCCTGGATCATTCTCGGATTGATCGCTGGCGTATTGGCGAAATGGATCATGCCCGGTCCGGACCCGGGCGGCTGGATTGTCACTATTGTCATCGGCATTGTCGGCGCCTTTATCGGCGGCTGGGTGGGTTCCCTGGTGGGAATCGGCGGGCCGGTCACGGGTGTCGGCCTCGGTGATATTGTCACTGCCACTATCGGTGCGATTATATTTCTGGCCGTGTACCGCATGCTCAAGCGGCGCAGTCACTGAATTTTTTAAATTTTTAGATACGGTGGGGCTCGCTGCGGAATAAACCGCAGCGGCCGGCAAACAGCATTGTCATTTACGGAATCCGCTGGCTCCGTTCCACGAAATTGGTCGGGACTTATTGCAGAGGTCTGGAAGACCTCTTTATTTGGGGTGGTCAAGTTAACGATAGGGGAGAAACGGCAAGGGGGGAAGTCGAGGGAGCGGCATCCCTGCGCGAAGGATTATGACTCAGGAAAAACTATGGATTTTCGGTTGCGGCGACCTGGGTGCGCGCCTGGCATTGCAGCTGAATCGGCAGGAATACCAAATCTACGGTGTGCGTCGTAATCCGCTGGTGGCCCTGGCTACCAAACGTCGCGCCGACGCTGTCAACTGGCGCCGTGGCGACGCGACGAAACCGGAAAATATCGAGCGGTTGCTCACTGATGGCGCCGATGTGGTGCTGGCTACCTTCACTCCCGATGAGCACACGCAAAGCGGCTATCATCGCGCCTATATCAGTACCGCCACCGCTCTGGCCAAAACCCTGCCCAAGCTGCCGCGCCCACCCCGTCTGTTGATCTGGGTTTCCTCTACCCGCGTCTACGGCCAGTGTGGCGATCAGTGGATCGATGAACAGACCCCGGCCATTCCCAATGGCTTCCAGGGCGATACGCTGCTGGCGGCGGAGGAAATTATCCACAATGCTGTGCCCACAACCTGTGTGGTGCGCTTTGCCGGTATCTACGGCCCCGGCCGCGACCGCCTGTTGTCCCAAGTGCGTGCCGGCCGCTGTGCGCCGCCGACGCCGCCCCAGTACAGCAACCGCATCCACGTCGACGACTGCATCGGTTTCCTGATCCATCTGATGGAAAAGCACAAGCGGGGCTGGGCGCCCGAAAAGCTGTATATCGGAGCGGACTGTTTGCCTGTGCCCATGTACGAACTGCAGCAGTGGTTGGTCAAGACCATGGGTTACACCAGTGCCCACTTGCGGGAAATTGTCGAAACCAGCGAGCGCCGTTCGAAAAAACTCAGCAACAGGCGCATGCTGGAAAGTGGCTATACGATGAAATACCCGGACTACAAGGCCGGTTACAGTGCTCTGCTGAAAACGGAAGGATAGGAAAATGGGCGCGCGGGCAGCGGTCGACCGGAGGGAGAATCCGCCGCCCGCAGGGGAGCGGCGCACCGTTTGGCAGACGCCGGGTGCCGGGGACATCGCCAGGCTGTGTCTGCGGACGGAGCCGCTGGCCACCCTGCCCGTCACCAGCGTACGCGTTACAGTGCGCGCGGTCGGACTCAATTTCGCCGACATCTTCGCCCTCACCGGCCTCTACTCCGCCACGCCGCGTGGTGCCTTTATCCCCGGCCTCGAGTTCGCGGGAGAAGTGTCGGCGGTGGGCGGAGAGGCCTCCGGCTTCTCGCCGGGTGACAGAGTGATGGGGGTGACCCGCTTTGGTGGCTACGCCTCGGTCATCGATTGTGAACCCGACTATTTGATGCCCCTTCCGGACGATTGGGATTTTGCCCAGGGTGCGGCCTGGCCCGTGCAGTCGTTGACCGCCTGGTATGCACTGACCCGGCTGGGCGCCCTGCGCTCCGGTGAGAGGGTTCTGATACACAGCGCCGCTGGCGGCGTCGGATTACAGGCGATGCAGCTGACCCGGGCGCTGGGGGGCAGTCCGGTGGGCACCGTGGGCAGCGAAGACAAAGCGGTGCGGCTTCGCGAGCTGGGGTTCGATGATGTGTTGGTGCGGGAGAAGAACTTCCACCGGCAATTGCAGCGCACAGGGTTGAGTTTTGACTTGGTTCTGGATGCCATCGGCGGCGCGGTGCAAAAGGCCAGTTTCGCAGCGCTCAAACCGATGGGGCGGCTGGTGGTATTTGGCGCCGCTGAATTTACCCCCAGGGGAAAACGTCCGGACTATTTGCGTGCCGCCTGGCGCTATCTGCGCCGTCCCCGCTACGATGTCATGGACATGATCAGCAGCAACCGCTCGGTATTGGCCTTCAATTTGATTTGGCTGTGGGATCGTAAGGACGAGATGCAGTCGCTGCTCGCTGAACTCGGCGATGTGCCTTTGCCACCGCCGCTGGTTGGGCGGCGCTTCCCTTTCGCCGATGCCCACGCCGCCCTGGATTTTCTGCGCTCCGGGCGCTCCGTGGGCAAGGTGGTATTGGAGTGCTGACCGTGTTGCGGACGCGCTACCCTCAGATGACCATTACCGCTTCGGCTTCAAACAGTGCCCCCTTGGGCAGTTCTTTTACGCCCACCGCCGCGCGCGCGGGATAGGGTTCCTCGAAGAATTCCGCCATCACCTCGTTAACTGTGGAAAAGTTGCTGAGATCGGTCAGATAGAGGTTCAGCTTCACAATATGCCCCAGGGAACCGTTGGCCGCTTCGCAGACTGCGCGCAGGTTTTGAAATACCTGACGGGCCTGGGCTGCGAAGTCGCCTTCGACAATTTCCATGCTTTGCGGATCCAGGGGAATCTGTCCGGACAGGTAGACTGTGTTGTCGACCTTGACGGCCTGGGAATAGCTGCCGATAGCTGCCGGGGCTTTGTCAGTCTTGATGACGGCGCGATTGGGCATGAGGTACTCCAGTGCTTTGCCGAAAAAGAAAAGCGGCAAATATAGCGCGCCTGTTCAGGGAATGGGAGGTGGGGGATAAGGCGGCGGAAAGAAAGCGCAAATTTTGCCGACAAATGGCAATTGGCTGGATGCTGTCATAGGTTCCGGCCGGCTCCGACAAAATTTGCCAGGATTTTGGCGGTGGCGGGATAAGCGGTGACAGCGCCATCACGGGCGCGAGATGCGGATCACCGCCGGCAGATTGCGCAGCCGTTTCATCACCCGCGCCAAGTGCACACGGTTGCTGACTTCCAGGGTGAGAGAAATAACGCTGTTGTGGGCATCTTTCTCGTCTACGTGAATCTGCTCGATGCTGGCGCCCTCTTCCGTGATGCGGGTGGCCAGCTGGGCGATAATGCCGCGCTCGGATTCCACTTCCACCCGCACGTCGCCGAGGAACTCGCCCTTTACATCCGGCGACCAGTTGACCAGCATGATGTTTTCCGGGTGCTCGCGGAAATCTATGGTGTTGCGGCAGGTATCCCGGTGTACCACCACGCCTTTACCGGAGCTGATGTGACCGACAATGGTATCGCCGGGAATCGGCCGGCAGCAGCGGGCAAAACTGATCAGCATGCCCTCTTCCGCATCGATGGTTAAGGGTGAAGAAATGTGGCTGGCCTCCGTCTCCTCGCTGCCTTCGGGGGCCAGTAGTTTGGCAGCGGAAAAAGCCACCTTGTTGCCCAGGCCGATTTCCTCCAGCAGCTTCTCCAGCGTGGGCACTTTGTTTTCCTGCAACCCTTTTTGCAGCTGCTCTTCGGTCAGATCTTCGAGGCGAGTGTTGAATTTCCCCAGCGCTTTTTCCAGCAGGCGTCGGCCCAGGGCCACTGAGTCGTGGTGGCGCTGGTGCTTCAGGAAGTGGCGTATGGCACTCCTGGCCTTGGCGGTAACCACAAAATTGAGCCAGTTGGGATTCGGCTGTGCGTTTTTGCGCGTGAGAATCTCCACCTTTTGCCCGCTCTCCAGCGGCTGCGACAGCGGCGCGAGACGCTGGTTGATACGGACCGCGACACAGGAGTTGCCGATATCGGTGTGTACCGAATAGGCGAAGTCCACCGCGGTGGCGCCGGCGGGCAGATCGATAATCTCACCTTTTGGCGTGAAAACGTACACTTCGTCCGGGAACAGGTCGATCTTGACGTTTTCAATAAATTCCAGCGAATTGCCCGCGCGCTGCTGCATCTCCAGCAGCCCCTGCACCCAGCGCCGCGCGCGCACCTGGCTTGTGCCGCCAGTGTTGATCACTTCATCGCCAGAGGCTTTGTAGAGCCAGTGCGCGGCGATGCCGCTGTTGGCCATTTCATCCATTTCCTTGGTGCGTATCTGCACTTCGATGGGTACGCCGTGCATACCCAGCAGCACCGTGTGCAGAGACTGATAACCGTTGGACTTGGGAATGGCGATATAGTCCTTGAACTCGGAGATCACCGGCTTGTACAGGTTGTGCATCACGCCCAGTACGCGGTAACAGGTGTCCACGCTATCGACAATAATGCGGAAGGCGTAGACATCCATGATTTCCTTGAAGGATTTTTTCTTGGCACGCATCTTTTGATAGATGCTGTAGAGGTGCTTTTCGCGGCCGATGACCAGCGCATCTATGCCCTCGCGCTGCAGTCGCAGCTCTATCGCGTTCTGGATTTGTTCCAGCAGCTCCTTGCGGTTGCCGCGCGCTGCCACCAGTGCCGCGCGCAGACGGCTGGCACGCAGTGGGTGGATGGCAAAAAAGGCGCGATCCTCGAATTCGATGCGCACGTCGTTCATACCCAGGCGGTTGGCGATGGGCGCATAGATCTCCAGCGTTTCGCGGGCGATGCGCGCGCGCTTCTGCGGCTTGAGTGCGCCCAGAGTGCGCATGTTGTGCAGCCGGTCCGCAAGTTTGACCAGAATGACACGGATATCCCGCGCCATGGCCAGTGCCATTTTCTGGAAGTTTTCCGCCTGTTTTTCCGCCGGGCTGTCGGTCTCGAACTGGGTCAGTTTGGAGACGCCGTCCACCAGATCTGCCACTTCATCGCCAAACTGTTCCGCCAGCGCAGCCTTGGGAATGCCGGTGTCTTCGATGACATCGTGGAGCATGGCCGCGGCCAGGCTCTGGTGATCCATATGCATGCCGGCCAGTATGGTGGCGACCGCCAGTGGGTGGGTGATGTAGGGCTCGCCGGAGCGCCGTTGCTGGCCGTCGTGGGCTTGCTCCGCGTAGAAATAAGCGCGGCGGACTATCTGGATCTGATTGGGGGGCAGGTATGAGGAGAGGCGGTGGGCCAGACTATCGATGGTGTGCAAAGCCGTGCGCGCCTCTCTTTGCGTTCAAGTCCAAACGAATCAGATGTTCTGCTCGGACAGGTAGGTCGGAGCGGACAGGGATTGCGGTGCCGGGGCCGCCTCCTCTTCCGGTTCGTCGAGGATACTGGCGTCCACCAGGCCCTCTTCGATTTCCCGCAGGGCGATTACCGTGGGCTTGTCATTCTCTTCCGGTACCAGCGGGTCTTTGCCGCCGGTGGCAATCTGACGGGCGCGTTTGCTGCCCACGATGACGAGTTCAAAGCGGTTGTCGACGTGTTGCAGGCAATCTTCAACGGTAATGCGTGCCATAAATTTTCGGTTCCATTAACAGTGCGCAGGCGTTACCTGCGAGGCAATTCGGTACGGATATTCTATCGGACCGAACAGTGTACGCAAATCGAACAGCTGACTCAATGGTGCAGGAGTGCTTCCAACAGCGCGCCGTGGCGCTGTTGTTGGCACTGCAGGCGGCTGCGCTGGGCGGTAACGATCGCGCGCAGCTCGCGCAGCGCTTCGTCGAAGTTGTCGTTGATCACCAGGTAGTCCGCTTCCACATAGTGGGACATTTCGTCGATGGCTTGCGCCATACGCTTTTCAATCACGCTCTGCTCGTCCTGGCCGCGTCCGGTCAGACGCTCGCGGAGCGCCTGCTGGGAGGGTGGCAATATAAAGATGCCGACCGTATCCGGTAACAGACGGCGCACTTGGGCGGCGCCCTGCCAGTCAATTTCGAGAATCACATCTCGACCGCTGGCCAGTGTTTGCTCGACCCACTCCCGCGAGGTGCCGTAAAAGTTGTCGAATACCTGCGCGTGTTCGAGGAAGGCATTCCTGTTCAGCATTTCCACAAATGCATCGCGGTCGACGAAATGGTAGTTGACCCCATCCCGCTCGCCCGGGCGCATGGGTCTGGTGGTGTGGGATACGGACACGGTCACCTGGCTGTCGCTGTCTACCAGCGCTTTCACCAAGCTGGTTTTTCCCGCACCTGAGGGTGCGGACACGGTAAAAAGGGTTCCTGTTTGCACAACTGATCCTGCATCCGGACAAAGGGCGCATTATAACGGATGCAATTGCACGAGGCGGGTAAAAGGCTAAGTCCCGGCCGGTGGGGGGGATGTGTTGGGAGTTTTCAGGAGCGCTCGTACCAACTACTGGTACAGACGCCCCTGAGTCCGGCCGGAACCGCCCTGTGGGAAGGGCCCCCGATCACCACCTACCTCCTGCGACCGGGTTTTGTTCCCTGTTGCTAATCGCTAACGAGGGCGACTCTATCGGCTTTGCTCGTAAAAGCCAACCACCACCAACTCAATGCACTGAGCAAACAATAGATGGCCAGGGTGGCGGACAGGGGTGTCGGCAGCAGTGGCAGGAGTGCAGCCAGGGCTCCGAGGCGGATCAACTCTGCCCCCTTGGCCAGGCGGTGGCCGTCGAGAATACGGCCGTTGACGACCAGACCGAAGGTCAGCGCGAGTACGGTAGTGAGTTGCTGCCAGTAGTCCAGGTGTTGCGCATGCCAGAGCAATGCCAGGGTGGCGGCGGAGTAGCACAGGTGCTGTGCCAGCGCGTAGATGCGCTGGCCGCGGGTGATTTGCGGATCGAACCGTTGGAAGTTGTTTAGGTCGCAGGAAGGCACCGGCATGGCTGCTTCGGCGTCCGCCGGGCGATAGCCGGTGCGGCGAAACCAAAGCGTGAGCTTGTCCCACCAGTTTTTAGTGTGCCAAGCATCCAAAGCCATGCGCTTGTAGTGTTGTAGATTGGCGGCCAGGGGATCGAAACTATTGAGCGGTTTGCGTACCCCGTAGATACACGGCTCTTCTTCCAGCTCCTCCTGATAGGTGCCGAACAGGCGGTCCCAGATGATAAATACCCCGCCGTAATTGCGGTCCACGTAGATCGTGTTCTGAGCGTGGTGCACCCGGTGGTTTGACGGGGTTACGAAGACCCACTCCATCCAGCGCACTTTGGGGAACTTCTGTGTGTGCACCCAGAACTGGTAGATCAGGTCTATGGCGCCAGCGGTGACCACCATTTCCGGGGGAAGGCCGATGGCCAGCAGTGGCATATAAAAGATCCAGCCCACTGGCGGGCCGCCCGCCGGCTGGCGCAGCGCCGTAGTCAGGTTGTAGTCCTCACTCTGATGGTGCACCAGGTGATCGGCCCAAAGGAGATTGATTTCATGCGCGAAGCGGTGTTTCCAGTAGTAGCAAAAGTCATAGGCCACCACCGCCAAAAACAGGTGCCAGATGTTGTCCGCAGACCAATGGAGACCCGCCGCTGCGTAGATGGGCTTCAGCCACTCGTATGCGGGCACGTAGATGGCCAGCAGCAGGCCGGCGCGCACCAGTCCGGAAAGTCGGCTCAGTATGCCGGCACCGAGACTGCCGATGGCGTCGTTCAGCCGGTAAAGACCCCATCCGCGCCAGCGGTCCAGTGCCAGCTCCACCAGAACAGCGATAAGAAAAAAGGGGATAGCGAGGGTGATGAGACTCACGGGTACCTCTTTATTTTGTTATTCGGCCCAATTGCAGGGACTTTGCCACAGCCCCGGGGCGGGCGCCTAGGTGGGAGAGGACGTGATTTTGAAATCCGTTAGGGATTTTTGCGGATGCGAGTGGGTGGGTATTGTTCAAGATGGACGAAGGGCGAGCACTTGGCTCGCCCTTCTGTGCTGAAAACTGCGGAAATATAGTCGCAGTTACAGCAAAAGCTCCGGGTTACTCCGTTGCCTGGGCGTCCAGGGTCACACCGGAGTAGGAGTTGTAGCCGCGGATACTGATATACCAAGTGCCCGCGGAGGGATTGTTGAAACTACAGCTCTCGCTGTTGCCCCAACGGTAGGGGCGGCAATCGTAATTGCTGGTGGTGGGCTGGGCGCCGTAACGCACATAGAGATCGGCGTCCCCACTGCCTCCGGACATCTCTACATTCAGAGAGGACATACCGCTGTTCACCTCCAGGGTGAAGTGCTGCCAGGAGCCCTGACTGCCGGAGAGATTGGTCTCGGTCCAGCCGGTTTCCTCACCGCCGCCGCCACCGTTGTTGCCGCCACCAGCCGCGGCTACCGCTGCCGCAGCGTCGACAATACCGGCGCCGCATTGGCTGCAGGAAGCCGGGAAGCTGCGCGCGGTGCTGGTCAGGATGGACTCAACCTCGCTCGGGGTAATGGTTGGGTCCACCGAGTACAGCAGTGCCGCGGCGCCGGCCACGTGGGGAGCCGCCATGCTGGTGCCCTGATAGTAGGCGTAGTTGTCGCTGCCCGGGCTTTGAGTGCCGCTGTTCAGAGTGGACAGCACACCGTTGCTGGATACCGAGGTATCGCCGCCGGGGGCCGCCACATCGACCACACTGCCGTAGTTGGAGTACCAGGCCCTGCCACCGGAGCGGTCCACGGAGGCGACGGTGATCACACCGGAGCAGCTGGCGGGCGTGTAATTGCCGGCATTGGCGCCGGAGTTCCCCGCGGCCACCACTACTGTGGCGCCGAGGCTGCGCGCAGTGTTTATTGCATTCTGGGTGGTGGTGCCGCAGCTGCCGCTGCCGCCCAGGCTGAGGTTCAATACCTGCGCCGGGTTGGGGTTGCTGGGCACGCCGCTGACGCTGCCGCCCGCGCCCCAGATAATGGCATCGGCGATATCCGAGGTGTAACCACCACAGCGGCCCAGAACGCGGATGGGCACTACCTTGGCCTTGTAGGCCACGCCGGCGACGCCGGTGCCGTTGTTGGTGACAGCCGCTATAGTGCCGGCCACATGGGTGCCGTGCCAACTGCTGTTGGTGGCCGGTGAGCCGGAGTAGCAGGCATTTGCGGGCGCCCAGTCACCGGGGTCACTGGGATCGCTGTCGCGGCCGCCGCCGTCCTGGGCCACGGTGGAATCAGAAATCATGTCATAGCCGGGCAAAATATTGTCCACCAGATCCGCATGCGGCCGGTAGCCGGTGTCGATCACTGCCACTACGACGCCTTCCCCCTGCGTGGTGTCCCAGGCCGAGGGCAGGTTCAGGCCAGCGGCGGACTCGAAATAATGCCACTGCTGGTTGTAGTAGGTGTCGTTGGGAATGGCCATGGGCTGCAGAAGCAAGTCCGGTTCCGCGTACTCGACGTTCGGGTCTTGTTGAAGACGGCTGATAATCTCCGCCAGCTCGGCTCCGCCTTTATGCTTATTCAGACGCATCAACTGTGCGCCGGTGGCCAAGCGCCGCATGTGACGCAATTCAGTGCCCGCCAGGCGCGAGGCATTTTCCATTGCGGTTTGAGACATGCTGGAAGCCATGCTCAACTGCGACGTGTTTTTATATTTGACAATGATGCGGTCAGTGACTGGTTGCGCGCTCATACTCATGGGCGCGGCCGCGGGGTTGCTGGTTTCCACCGCGTGGGCCGTGAAAGGACCCGCGCATAATAGAGTGACCGCACTTAACAGCGCGGATTTTTGCACGAGGTTTTTTAAGGGTGATTTCATTGTTGCCATAATCTCCTTTGTTATTGTTTTGAACGCGACCGCCAATTGCCCGCAGCGCGCCGTTTTACTTCCTGTATCCCGCCTACCGTTTTACTTTTGAACAATCAAAAATTATTGCCCAAAGAGTGGTTTCTCGTGTGCCGACGAATACTGCTGCCGATACGCTTAGCGACAGATTTAGACGGGAAAGACTCAATGTCACAAAAGGATAATAATCCTAATGCTTTCCTTTAACGGAAATATGATTCTATCCCTCAGTTTTTTTTGGGGATAACTCTTTGAATTTGGCGCCAAAATGCTATTTCTTGGAGAACATTTGTGCAGCATGGCTTCCAAAGTGAGAACCAAATCTCAATTAGAAAAAGTTGTTTGGTTGTGCACCACTATGGAGCAACGTTGTTCACAAGTGTTAAGCGTTATGAAAATATTTCTTTTGGTGAAAAAGTTCGCGGTAAAAATACGAGTAAACATGCGGATGAATGGCTGATAAATGCTATTTGGCCTGCGAATAATCCGCCTGAAAAAACGCAAATAGTTGGAGAGGGATTTCGACTTTATTGGATAGGGATCTCGGCTTTTATAAATTTCCACTCCATTGCCTGAGCACCGCTGCATCATCGACAGCGCTCAGGCGAATTTATCAAGGCTTACTTAAAAAAACAGAAACGTGGCGTACCCTGCAATGATTGCCATGGCAAATACCACGGTGACAAAGGCCACCAGAAGCCTGAACTTAAACAGTGAACGCAAAAGGATAAGCTCTGTCAGACTGGCACCGGCACTGCCAATAATCAATGCCAATACCGCGCCCGCGCCCACACCTTTGGTCATCAGCGCTGCGGCCAGCGGTATGACGGCACTGGCACGGATATACAGTGGCACACCGATGACCGCTGCAATCGGGATCGCGAAAGAATTGTCCGGCCCGGCATATTCCTCCAACAACCCAGTGGGCATAAAGCCATAGATTACGCTGCCAATGGAGATGCCAATCAATAAATAGGGCAGAACATCCACAAAGTCTGACCAGGCCTCCTGCCACAAACCGCTGTATTTACCTTCTTTATCGATGGCGACGGCCGCAGAGGGTGAATCGCCACAGCAGCCGTTAGATGTTGTGGCCGGCGCGCTCTCACAACAGCCGCCGCTAGATGTTGTGGTCGGCGTGCTCCCGCAACAGCTTCCGTCGCCAGTGTAGGCAGCCGGCTCGGCGCTACAGTCAGACGACCCGCAGCCCGCAGATTCTTTGCCTGTGTCACTGCGGATATAGCGCTCAAACCCCAGCGTTTGCAGCAGCCAGCCGGCTCCGAGCGAAACCCCGAAAGCCGCCACTACGTAGATAGCCGTGAGCGTCAAACCGAAGGTGGCGATCAACAGGCCGACCACAATCGGGTTCAGCAGTGGCGAAGCGAACAAAAACACCATCATCGGCCCGAAACCGGCCCGCGCCCGGATCAAACCCTTCAACATCGGAATGGTCGAGCAACTGCAAAACGGCGTAATCGCCCCCAGGCCCGCCGCCAGAAAATAACTTCTGCGCCGGCTGGCACTCAGCAAGGCTTCCACCTTAGATGGCGGAATATGCCGCTGAAGCATCCCTACCAACAGACTAATGCCAATAAATAGTGTCGACAGTTCGACAGCGAGAAAGGCAAACATGCCCAAGGTATCTTGCAGTTGCGGTGACATCGATCGCTCCCATATTTCTAGATTTATCGAAATATAGGCAAGCCTAGCTTGTCATTTCGGCGTGTGTCAACCATAATTCTAGAAATTTAGAAATGTTGGTCAGAAGTATGTACATGGATCACGAAGAGGCGGCCGCCAGCTTGGCCGAACTGGGGAACAGTCACCGACTGGCGGTATTCCGCTTTTTGGTCAAAGCCGGCCACCGCGGCGCCGCCGTCGGCGAAATCCAGCAAGCGTTGGGCATTCCCGCTTCAACCCTGTCGCACCACCTGTCGCGTATGGCCAAGGTGGGCCTGATCCGCCAGGAAAAACACAGCCGCACTATTATCTGCATACCCGAATACCAGCACTTGGAAAGCTTGATTGGTTTTCTGAAGGAGGAGTGTTGTGTGGGGGTGTCGGGAGGGCTTGACTCGAAGTAGGTATCCCGCTGAGTTTCAAAGTGGCGAGGTAATTATGCAGTAGAAAAGAACACTAATTTGTTGGTACATGCGAAGCCAATATGCGGAGAAGTTTCAAGGTTTGCTATCTCCAGAGAGTGTATTTTATTTTGTGAAGCTTGATTCAATTACCGTTTACGAACGGGCTTTTTTCCCGGCGCGTTGACGAAGAAACTTTCAGAAACTCCCACGGCGACGGCGGTAACCAATGGTTACCCCCGGGTGTAATCGTCCTGGAGGTGCTGGATAAGCACTGGGATGCAGTGGTGAAAGACTGTGTGACTGAATCAGGCGCAGATGGGGCTGCTCCAAACGCCCAGCCCAGTTCCGGCAGAGGGCCACTCAAGTACTGAAGAGCCATCTGGTAAAAGGCTAAACCCTGAAGCAGAAGCGCCTGCAGGAAACCCTGCGCCGCTACAACAACCGTGCGATTGAAACAGCGTAGGTTAAGAAGAGTTCATTGCCATGGCTAAGGAGTTTCTGGCGGAGAAAGAACGGGACGCACCCAATCCAGAACTGCACTTTCGTTGTTGGGCTGAGCTTGGACGAGGTTGCCTTCTACGACGCCCAGGCCAACAACGAAAGTGCAGTGCGGGAACTGGGAGGCGAGATTCTAAAAAAATTGCCGTGGAAATTGCTGAAAGCCTGCGCAAATACCCACCGGACAAAGCGCCGGAAGCAGTGGAGATAGTGCTGCAGCAGGCGGAAGTTCTGTCGAACAGTTGGAGCAGTGGTGTGTCTGCTTCTACTCTATATTCTGTACCTGCTCCCGCATCTGCTCAATTAACACCTTGAGCTCCACCGCCGCCTGGGTGGTGTCGGTAACCACGGATTTGGATGACAGGGTGTTGGCCTCGCGGTTGAATTCCTGCATCAGAAAATCCAGTCGCCGCCCGATGGCGCCGCCGCCGGCGAGGACGCGACGGGTTTCCGTAATGTGAGCATCCAGGCGGTCCAATTCTTCGTCCACGTCGGCTTTTTGTGCCAGCAAGACTATTTCTTGTTCCAGCCGGTCCTGATCCAGTTCGGCAAGCAGTTCTTCGAGCCGTGCGCGCAGTTTTTCCCGCTGGGCCTCCAAAATCTGCGGCAGCAGCGCGCGCACGTCGGCGACTTGTTTCTCGATATTATCCAGGCGCGCTTCGATAAATTTGCGCAGTTCCGCGCCTTCCCGCTCACGGTTGGCGTTGAGCTGTGCCAATGCTTCGCCGAAGGCCTGAAGAATCGCGGCGCTCTGCTGTTCGCTATCTGTCTCTGATTCAGTGATCACGCCCGGCCACTGCAGTAGTTGCAGGGGGTTGATCGGTGCGCAATTGCCGCCGGCGGAGACTTGTTCTGCGGCGCGCAACAGTGCTGCTACCAGCGGCTGGTTGATCTCCAGGCCCGCCGTTTCCGCGTTGCTGGGCTTAAGGGTCAGGGTGAGTTCCAGTTTGCCGCGGGAGAGTGTCTTGCGCAGTGTTTCGCGCAATTGGGTTTCCAGCGGACGCGCGGTCTCGGGAAGGCGGAAATGGGGTTCCAGGTAACGGTGGTTGACCGAGCGCAGTTCCCAGGTGGCAGTGCCGGTGCCGTAGGAGGCTTCCGCACGACCGAAGGCGGTCATACTGCGTACTTTGTCGTTCACCCTGGCCATGCGTGTTCCCCCTGGAAAATATGTTCTGCCAGACTTAATCGGCCGGGCATCATAGCACACGGAATCCGATTGTCTGGCCGGGGGTTATAATGCCGGGCTTTGAGCTTACAAAGAGGTGATCTATGCAGCGTCCCAGTGGCCGCGGGCCGGCGCAAATGCGTTCTGTCCGTATTACCCGCAACTATACCCGCCATGCGGAGGGTTCGGTGTTGGTAGAATTTGGCGATACCAAGGTGCTGTGCAACGCGTCTGTAGCGGACGAGGTGCCGCGCTTTTTGCGCGGCCAGGGCAGCGGCTGGATTACCGCGGAGTATGGCATGCTGCCCCGCTCCACCGGTTCGCGCATGCCTCGCGAGGCGGCCAAGGGCAAGCAGAGTGGCCGCACAGTGGAAATTCAGCGCTTGATCGGCCGCTCGCTGCGCGCGGCAGTGGATTTGCAATCGCTGGGTGAAAATCAGATTACGCTGGATTGCGATGTGATACAGGCGGACGGCGGCACCCGCACCGCGGCCATCACGGGGGCCTGTGTCGCCTTGGTGGATGCGCTGCGCTACATGCAGCGGGAGAAAATCATCACCACGGACCCGCTGAAGAACCTGGTAGCAGCTGTGTCCGTAGGCATTTACGACGGCGAGCCAGTGCTGGACCTGGATTACCCGGAGGACAGCAACGCTGATACCGATATGAACCTGGTGATGGCGGAAGACGGCGGCATGATCGAAGTACAGGGCACAGCCGAGGGAGAGCCTTTCACCGAAAAGCAGTTCGCGCAGATGCTGGCTTTGGGTAAAGCGGGAATAGACGAGTTAATCGCTATTCAGCGGGCCGTGCTCGCGGAGTAAGTCTCTTCTGGCCGGTGATCGGGTGCATCGGGCCGCGCCCGATCGCCCGTCACCATTACATCTCGGGTCAAACTTCCAGGTCGTAATCCATAATGACCGGCAGGTGACTGCAGAAGTCGACATTTTTGTTGATGGCGCCGTACTCGATGCGGTTTTTCAATGAGGGCGAGACCACTTGCATATCGGTGCGCCAGCCATCTCCCTGGCCGATTTTGCCGCTCGGCCACCAGGTGAATTCGTCGGCATCCTTCACCACCTTGCGAAAGGCATCCACATAGCCGATGTCGTTGAACAGCTGGTCCAGCCAGCGCTGTTCGTGGCGCATAAAACCGGGGGTGTCCTGATGGTCCTGCCAGTTCTGCACGTCGGCGCGGCGGTGGGCCATGCCCCAGTTGCCGCAGAAAATAAAGTCGCGGCGTTTGCGGCTGATCTTGACCAAGTGCGCCTGCATGTCGTCGAAGAACTGCACTTTCTTTTCCAGAGATGCTTCGTCGGTGGCCACCGGTGCCAGCAGGGAGCCGACGCTGAGGCGTTCGAAGTCAGCCTGCAAGTAGCGGCCGTACATGTCTTCGCCATTGGCGAATCCCATACCGAAGATAATCGCCTTCGGTTGGCTGCGGGTATAGATGGCGACACCGTTTTCGTGCGGCGTACCGGAATCGAAAAAGTAGCTGTAATAGCCGTCGGGGTGGAACACGGGGTGATCCAGCTCCGGCTCCAGGGAGCGCAGATCTTGCAGGCAGATGATATCCGCGTCCTGCTCGGCCAGCCAATCGTAGAGGCCGCGTTGTGCCGCCTGATGAACGCCGTCTACCGACAGACTCACTATTCGCATTATTAGCCCCTTACCAGCGGACTGTGTATGATTACTAACATTATTACTACCAGTCTCCGACAGATCTCTGCGGAGAAGTCTCCCTTCACCTTAGCCAATAGATATTAATTTTCCATGCAGCAGTATCAGCGCGATTTTATCCAACTAGCCCTGGATCATCAGGTGCTTTGTTTCGGTGATTTCACCCTGAAGTCCGGTCGCCGGAGCCCCTATTTCTTCAATGCCGGCCGATTCCACACAGGCGCCGCGCTAGCGGCGCTGGGACAGGCCTACGCCGAAGCGATACTCGCCTCTGGAGTTGAATTTGATGTCATTTTCGGGCCGGCCTACAAGGGTATACCGCTGGGTGCGGTGACTGCCGTGGCGCTGGCAAAGAAAGGTGTGGACAAACCCTTCTGTTACAACCGCAAGGAGGCCAAGGATCACGGTGAAGGCGGAACCTTAGTAGGTGCGCCGCTTGTTGGCAAGGTTTTGATTATCGATGATGTGATTACCGCCGGCACTGCGGTACGTGAAGTGATGCAGATCATCAGCGAGCAGGGCGCCGAGGCGGCCGGTGTGGTCATCGGGCTGAACCGCCAGGAGAGGGCCGGTGAAGACTGTGAACTCTCCGCTATTCAGAAGGTTGAGCAACAGTACAATATTCCGGTAATCAGCATCGTGCAGCTGGACCATATCATCAGCTATCTGAAAGAGCAGTCGCAGGATAGCGGCACGGTGAAAAAGATCGAGGACTACCGCCAGCGTTACGGCGCTGCCGCACAGTGATACCGGAATAGCAGGCACATCTGACCCAGCAGCGAGAAGTGCGATGAAAGTCGCTTCCCCTTCAAAATCCTTAGCCGCGGCCCTGTTGATCAGCGCCCTGCTGCCCTCAGCTTCCACTCAGGCACAGCCGGGCGGGGAGATTGAGGGCAAGGTGCTCTACCGCTACACGGACGAGAATGGCGTCCGTGTACTCGACGATAAGGTGCCGCCGCGCTATGTGGCCAAGGGCTACGAGATACTGAGCCTCTCCGGCCGCGTCCTCAAAGTAGTGCCGCCACAGTTGAGCGGCGAGGAACTGGCCGAGCAGAAGCGCCTCGAAGAGCAGCGGGAGGTGGATCGCCAGCTGCTGAAACGTTACAACAGCGTTGCCGATATCGAGAGCGCCCGTGCCCGCAAGCTGGCGATCGTCGAGCAGGATATGGCGATTATGCGCTCCAACATTGCCAGTCTCGGCCGGCAGATAGAGCAGGAAGAGGCGGCGGCCGCGCGCATCCAGCGCCAGGGCCGCGAAGTGGCGCCCGGGCTGCTGGAGCGCATTGCCGATCTGCGCGAGGAAGTAGCCGTATTGAAGGAGCGCCTGAGCCGTCGGGAGGCAGAGGCGGTGGAGATCAACAGAGAGTTCGACAAGGCCGCGGCACGCTATGCGGAGATCGCGCGTCAGTAATAAGTGCCGGGTTACCGGCTTTTATACCAGCGCCGTTTCACGGAAGAAACCCGCCGTCAGCACCGGCCACTGCTCGGACCAGTACTCTGTGGGTTTGCGTTTGAAGCCGCTGCGCACGTACTGAATGATGCGCCCTTCGGCACTGGCCAGCAGCAGGTTGGCGGCGGCGCCGAGAGGAAGCGCCGGGCGCAGCTGTTCGCGCAATTCCGCTTCCCGCAATATCTGCTTCATTTGGGTTTCCAGCCGGTCGAAGAACTGCAGTATACGCCCGTGTAGTCGCTCGGTTTCCCCGGTCAGCGCGTCGCCAGTGAGCAGGCGGGTGATGCCCGGATTGCGTTCACAGAAAGCCAGCAACAGGTGCAGTATCTTTTGGCAGCGGCCAAGGGCCGCAGGCTCTTCCTGCAGTATCAGGGAGATGCGGCTGAACACCGTTTCCTCAATAAATTCGATCAACCCCTCGAACATTTTTGACTTGCTGGGAAAGTGGCGGTAAAGCGCCGCTTCGGAAAAGCCCACTTCCTTGGCCAGGGCCGCGGTGGTAATGCGTGCTCCAGGGCTGGCCTCCAACATATGTGCCAGGGCTTGGAGAATTTGTTGACGGCGGTTGATCTTTTCGCTGCTCATTCGCTGCCTTGTTGTTATGCGTTCAAAGCGCAGTTCGCATAGGCTGCCGGAGGGGCGCTCTCCGGAACCCGGGTTAGAAAAGCGCGGGAATCCTACCGGTTCGCCCTGCCCGCTTCAATTGTTAATCCGCTTGCTCCGCATTGGCGGAGTTGGTGATCAGGGTGCCCACGCCGCTGTCGGTAAATATTTCCAGCAGTACTGCGTGGGGGACTCGGCCATCGATAATATGCGCCGATGTGACGCCGGCCTTGACCGCATCCAGGGCGCAGGCAATCTTCGGCAGCATGCCGCCGTAGATGGTGCCGTCGGCGATGAGCCCGTCAACCTGCAGGGTGCTGAGGCCGGTGAGCACCTTGCCGTTTTTATCCTGTAGGCCGGCAACGTTGGTCAGCAGCATCAGCTTTTCCGCTTGCAGGTACTCGGCGATTTTTCCTGCCACCAGGTCGGCGTTGATATTGTAAGAGGCGCCGTCCCTGCCCACGCCGATGGGGGCGATGACGGGAATAAAATCGCCTCTGATCAGCATGTCGATGACATCGGTGTTGACGCTCTCCACTTCGCCTACGTGGCCGATGTCGATAATTTCCGATGCGTGCAGGCCGGCGGCCTCGTTTTTGATCTTGAGCTTTTTCGCCTTGATCAGCAGGCCGTCTTTGCCTGTTACCCCGACGGCGCGCCCGCCGTTCTTGTTGATCAGATTGACGATCTGCTTATTCACGGTGCCACCGAGGACCATTTCCACCACGTCCATGGTTTCGCTGTCGGTGACACGCATACCGTCAATAAAGCGGGATTCGATGTTGAGCTTCTGAAGCAGTTCGCCGATTTGCGGCCCGCCGCCGTGCACCACGACCGGGTTCATTCCCACAAGCTTCATTAGGATAATGTCGCGGGCAAAACTGTTTTGCAGTGTCTCATCCACCATTGCATTGCCGCCGAACTTGACCACGATGGTCTTACCAGTGAAACGCTGGATATAGGGCAGCGCTTCGTTCAGAACCTGGGCGATGCGCAGTGCGGATTTACTATCGAGTGACATAAAAATTAGTTCCTAATCTACAGACAGGCTTCCCTGTGCGGGGCTGCGGTTGCAACGCTTATAGAAGTTCCCAATTGGGCACGGCCAGTTTCGGGTCCACTTTTTTTAATTCGGCCATCACCAGCTTGCGGATGCGCTCAAGGGCATCCTCCGTTTCCGCCTCAAAGCGCAGTGTCAGCGCGGCGCCGGTATTGGAGGCGCGCACCAACCCCCAGCCATCGGCGTACTCCAGCCGCAGACCGTCAATGTCGTTGACATCGGCATCTCCGAAATTGCCTTGAGTCTTGAGTTTTTCAATCAATGCGAATTTATCCCCTTCTTCTACTTCCAGCAGTATCTCCGGGGTGCTGGTGAACTGGGGCAGTGAATCGAGCAGTTCGTCCAGGCTCTGTTCGCGCAGGGCCATAATTTCGAGGATGCGGGCGGCCGCGTAGATGCCGTCGTCAAAACCGAACCAGCGATCTTTGATAAAAATGTGCCCGGAGAGCTCGCCGCCGAGAATAGCGCCGGTCTCCAGCATCTTGGTTTTCATCGGTGCGTGGCCGGTTTTCCACATTATGGGGCGGCCGCCATACTGGCTGATCAGCTGTGCCAGAGCGCGGCTGCTTTTTACATCGAATACGACGCTTTCCCCCGGGTTGCGCGCCAGAATGTCGCGGGCCAGTAACATTACCAGCTGATCCGGCCAGGCGATGCGGCCGGAAGCGGACACCAGTGTGACGCGGTCGCCGTCGCCGTCAAGGGCGACGCCAAGGTCCGCGCCCGTTTCCCGGACTTTGTCGATCAGTGCCCGCAGGTTTTCCGGGCGCGAGGGGTCCGGCGCGTGGTTGGGAAAGTTGCCGTCGATTTCGCAGAACAGCGGCGTCACGGCGCAGCCCAGCTGTTCAAAAAGCCGCGGCGCCAGCAATGAGGTGGCGCCGTTGCCGGCGTCTATCACCAGGTGCGGCTGTCCAGCCAGGGCCACGTCGTTAAAAATGGTGTCGATGTAGTTTTCCTTGATGTCTTGCTCGCGGTTGCTGCCCCGGCCGCTCTTGAAGGGTCCCTTTTGCATCAATTGGTGCAACTTTTTCAGCTTGTCTTCCGCCAGAGGCCGGCCTTTGAGAATAATCTTGAAACCGTTGTATTCCGCCGGATTGTGGCTCGCGGTCACCATGACACCGCTGCTGGTGTTTTTACCTTTGGCACAGGCGAAATAGAGCAGCGGAGACGGCACCAGCCCCAGGTTCACGCTGTTGCAGCCACTGTCGAGAATACCTTCCACCAGGCAATTGCTAAGCAGCTCGCTGCTGTTGCGACCGTCGCGGCCCACCAACAGCAGGTCTCCGCCCATATGCTGGACCAGGGTGCCGAGAACGCGCCCCAGCTGATAGGCGAAAGGCTCGTTAATCTCTTTCTCGGCAATGCCGCGGATATCGTAGGCGCGGAATACATGGGCCGGGAAATCCATTTCGGTCATCAGGTCAGACTTTTGCGGCGCAGTGCTCCTCTGTTGCGGTTCTGATTTCGAGCGGGGCGCTTCATCGGGCACTGCCGTCACCGCCTGGGGAATAGGGCCACTGGGAATAGCGGCGAGGGACTCGGTCTGCTGCGGTTCCGGGGCATCGGTGCCGTCACCGGCTTTTTTATTGCTCCTCTCCCAGGGCGCCTTGCTGTCGCGGGGCATAAAACGCAGCAGTAGCAGTAGAGAGATTATCAGGCCCGCGAGCGCGGCAAAATAAACCCAGCGGGCAGATATACCGTTGGCTTTGGCAAAGGCTGGAGAGGGCTTGAACTCTATGGTCAGGTAGCTGCCGCCAACTTTGGCGCTGGACGCCGTGCCGCTGCCCTGCCCTGTTTGCCACAGGGTCTGTGGCGGGCCGTCGGGAAATTTTTGCACCAATTGCAGGTGTCCCTTGCCTTTGTCGAGTTTTTTCAGTGTGTCTTCAAAAGCGGTAAAGGGTTGTGTGACCAGTAACAGTTTGTCCTGCTGGGAAATAGCTCTGTGCAGCTGCCAGCTGTTGTTTTCGCCGGTGCGCAGAAATTCCGCCGGCTGCCCGGTTTTTCGTTGTGTGCGTTTGAGCAGATCCACCAGGGCAAAATTCAGGCGGGGATCGCTACCCGCACCGACGCGCAGTTGGTCGGCGGCAAAAGCCTGGACAGTGGCGCCCGGCAGTGCCGCGCTTTGCAGCGGGCCTTCATCTGCGCTGATGGTTTGCAGTTCCCGTGCCTGCGCGGCCAGGTTTTGTTGCAATTTCGCCGCGTGCGCTTGCACCTCCCGCTGTGCGGCCTGCGCTACTTGCCGGGCGCTGCGGGGGGCGATGATGTTCGCTTCAATATAGTAGGCGCCGCCCAGCCAGGCAGCGACTGCCAGCAGGGCCGGTAGCAGCAGGCCGCGATGAAACAGAGATTTGAAATCAGTCTTGTTGCGTGATGCCACGGTGCTTTTCAATAACCTCTCGGTTGCGCGGTTGTTATTGGGGCGATTATTCCTGCGCGGGGGCGCGGGCGGCGATCATGGCGATCAGCTGATCTGCCAGTTCAGTTTTCAGAGTCGGCGGTAAGGTCTCACAGCCAGAGGAATCAATAATGGTAACGGTGTTGCGATCGCTGTTGAAACCGGAGTCCGCGGCGCTGACATCGTTGGCGATGATCATGTCGAGATTTTTACGCGTCAGTTTGTCCTGCGCGTGTTCGATGACTTTTTCGGTCTCCGCGGCAAAGCCAACGGTAAAGGGACGCGAGTCGGTACGCGCGGCGATACCGGCGACAATGTCCGGGTTTTTGACCAGGGCCAGCGTCTCCTCTCCTCTGTCCGCCTTCTTTTTGATTTTCTGTTGTGCCACAGCCTGCGGGCGATAGTCCGCTACGGCGGCAGCGGCGATAAATATATCGCAGTGGTCGGCGGCGCGCTCAGCCGCGTCGCGCATCTCCAGGGCGCTGACCACGTCCACACGCCTGACACCTTCGGGGGTGGGGAGATTTACCGGGCCGGCGATCAGTGTGACCTCGGCGCCGGCGCGCTGTGCCGCGGCGGCCAGGGCAAAGCCCATTTTGCCGGAGCTATGGTTGGAGAGGAATCGGACCGGATCCAGGGCCTCCCGGGTGGGGCCGGCGGTAACTGCCACTCTCCTGCCGACCAGGGTTCGGTTGAGGTGGAACAGCGCTTCGGTCTCAGCTGCCAGCGTTTCCGGTTCCAGCATGCGACCGGGTCCCTCGTCACCGCAGGCCTGACTGCCGGCGGCGGGGCCCCAGAAAAGCGCACCGCGGTTGCGCAATGTCTGCACATTGGCTGCCGTGGCCGGATGGCGCCACATGGCCTGGTTCATCGCCGGGGCCAGGGCAAGTCTGGCTGTACTGGCGAGACACAAGGTGGAGAGCAGATCGTCGGCTATGCCCGCGGCGAGCTTGGCCAATATCTGCGCGCTGGCGGGCGCGATCAGTATCAGTTCCGCCCATTTGGCCAGCTCGATATGGCCCATGGCCGCCTCGGCTGCCGGGTCCAGCAGATCTGTATGCACCGGGTTGCCGGACAGTGCCTGAAAGGTCAGCGGCCTTACGAATTCCTGGGCACCGGCCGTCATCACCACCCGCACATCTGCCCCCAGCTCCTTGAGGCGGCGCACCAGTTCGGCGCTCTTGTAGGCGGCGATACCACCGCTGATGCCCAGCAGTATGTGTTTGTCGGCCAGGGAAGACATAGGCGCTGTTTCCGAAGTTGAAAGAGCGGGTAAGATTAGCATTTATGCGCCCGTTGGTACCAAGGCCGGGGGCGGAACAAGCGTTACTTCAGGGAGGAAGGTATGCGAATTACAGACTGGCCGGCTGCGGAGCGGCCGCGGGAAAAACTACTGCAGCGCGGGGCCGAGGCGCTTTCAGACGCGGAGCTGTTGGCGATCTTTCTGCGCACGGGGGTGGCCGGGATGTCGGCGGTGGATTTAGCGCGCCGCTTGTTGGCGGATTTTGGCGGTCTGCGGCCGCTGCTGGAGGCGGAACGGGAGGAGTTCTGCCGCGGCAAGGGCCTCGGCGATGCCAAGTATGTGCAGTTGCAGGCGGTGTTGGAAATGGCGCGCCGCCATCTGGCGGAGACCCTGCAGCGCAGCGATGCCCTGTGCAGCCCCGGCGCGGTCCGCGATTACCTCTCTGCGCATTTGCGCCATCGCAGGCGTGAAGTTTTCTGTTGCCTCTATCTGGACAGTCAGCACCGGGTGATCGCCTTCGAAGAACTGTTTGAGGGCACTCTAAACGCCGCCAGCGTCTACCCGCGAGAGGTGGTGCAGGCCGCGTTGCACAAGGGGGCCGCGGCCGTCATTCTGGCCCACAATCACCCCTCCGGTATCAGTGAGCCCAGCCAGGCGGATGTCCTGATCACCGAGCGCCTGTCCCAGGCGCTGGCACTGGTGGATATCAAGGTGCTTGACCATATGATTGTCGGCGAGGGAGAGGCGCTGTCGTTTGTCGAACAGGGGCTGCTTTAGGGAACCTGTGAGCCATCCGCTCGCCCGGCCCCGCAGAGGACAATGCGCTGTATAAAACTTGCCCCACAAGGGCTCTTCTGGTATAAAACGCCGCTCTTTGCGGCCGGGCCAGATTCTGAACAGTTTCCGCCGCCGCCCAGGAACCGGATTAGAATCCCGAATTTGATGTCCCCGCATCCCCTGACGCGGGCTCGAGAGAGTTTTGAAGAGGCCAACATGTCCAAGGTATGTCAGGTAACCGGTAAGCGCCCGGTCACCGGTAACAATGTATCCCACGCCAAGAACCGTACCAAGCGCCGCTTTGTGCCCAATCTGCACAGCCACCGCTTTTGGGTGGAATCCGAGAAGCGTTTTGTGAAGCTGCGGGTTTCCGCCAAGGGTATGCGCGTTATCGATAAAAAAGGTATCGATGCCGTGCTGAGCGAGCTGCGCGCCCGCGGCGAAAAAGTGTAACCGGCGGAGAGCCGCTGAGAGATCGGAGACAGAACAATGCGTGAGAAGATTCGTCTGAACAGCAGTGCCGGCACCGGCCACTTCTACACCACCACCAAGAACAAGCGCACCATGCCGGAAAAAATGGAGATCAAGAAATACGATCCCGTTGTCCGCAAGCATGTGATTTACAAGGAAGGCAAGATCAAGTAATCGCCTTGCTTAAATCGTTTGTGAAAAAGCCCGGAGTTTCCCGGGCTTTTTTGTTGGCAGCTTTCGGGGGCCGAGTAGATGCCTGAATTACCCGAAGTGGAAACCACCCGCCGCGGCCTGGCCCCGCACCTGGAAGGTCACAGGGTAGATTCCGTCAAGGTGCGGCAGCGCCAGCTGCGCTGGGCGGTGGAAAAAGGTCTTGAAAAGTGCATAGTCGGCGCAAAAATTCTGCGCCTGGAGCGCCGCGCCAAGTATCTGCTGGTGCACACGGAGCGCGGCTGCGCCATCTGGCACCTGGGGATGTCCGGCAGTCTGCGGCTGGTGGGCGCCGAAGTGCCGCCGGAAAAGCACGACCATATCGACTGGGTGTTGGATAGCGGCCTGGTCCTCCGCTACCGGGACCCGCGCCGTTTTGGTGCCCTGTTGTGGACCGAATCGGACCCCACCAGCCACCAGCTTCTCGCCCACCTCGGGCCGGAACCCCTGTCGGACAATTTCAGCGGTGACCATCTGTTTGCTGCCTCCCGCGGGCGTCGCCAATCGGTGAAGACCCTGATTATGGACGGGCGCATCGTTGTTGGCGTCGGCAATATTTACGCGAGTGAGTCGCTCTTCCTCGCTGGTATACGCCCGGACAGAATTGCCGGCACGATTTCCCGCGCCCGCTATCGGCGCCTGGCGGATGCCATCCGACAGGTGTTGGCGCGGGCCATCGAACAGGGTGGTACCACTCTGCGCGACTTTATCGGCGGCGACGGCCAGCCCGGTTACTTTGCGCAAGAACTCAATGTCTACAGTCGCACTGGCCTGCCCTGCCCCCGCTGCGGGCGACCGGTGCGCGATATGGTGCTCGGCCAGCGCAATACCTTTTTTTGCAGAAATTGCCAGCGCTGAGGCGCGCCGGGCACTGGCGCCGTCCTTTCTATACTGTTCACAAAGCCAAAAGCCGCGGAGGGGCCATGAAACTTGTCTGGCTGATCTGTGCCGCCGCACTGCTCGTCGCGTGCGGTCGCCCTGAGCCACCGGCAGGTGAAGGTGGCGGCCCCGCTGCTGAATTGCCAAGCGGGCAGTTGCAGGAACGGCCGCTGGAACTGCCCGGTGTCGAGCGGGCGGTGGATCTGCGCGCTGGGCGCAGCCCCGAGGACTATGTGCGGGCGGTGGCAGACTTTATGCGCGACAACCCGGACTTGCAGGTCATCGTGGGTAAGGGGTGGGACGCCGCTGCTTTCGGTACGGCGCGGCCGCACAAAGCACTGTTGGACCAAGTCAGCGACTTTGTGCCCATAGTGCTGATTTCCCGCGACCATATGAGCATCTGGACCAATTCCGAAGGCCTTGCGGCCGCGGGAATTAACAGCGATACCCCCAACCCCGAGGGCGGTGTAATCGAGAAGGACGAAAACGGCCTCGCTATTGGGGTATTGAGGGGTAGGAGTGCCGTGGCACTACTGGAAAAAATTATTCCCCGCGCCGCTGACGCCCAGCCTGAGTCCAACAATACCCAGAGGAATCCAGCCGACACGCAGTGAGCGGGAGATTGCTGATGCCCCCTGCAGCCGATTGGTGATACGGCGCTAAGGAACCTCTGATTAATTCGCTTCCTGACGGTAAAAATTCTTTGGCGCTAGATGAGAAGCTCAGGTGATAGGATGGCCATTTCGAAACCGTCGGATACAGGGATGTATCCGTCGGAGCTACAGGGAAGTACTCGTGCGTTTTCGAAATGGCCATCCTATTGCCTGAGCGCCACGGAACTAGCCAAAGCGTTCACGCGAATTAATCAGAGGTTCCCTAAAGACCCAGGCTGGTTCGCACAAAAGCTGGAAACAGGCGCGCGTGGTGGCTCCTCTACTTGCCGAGTGCACTGCCCTCGCGCCGCGGGTCGGCACCCCCGATCAGCTTGCCGTCCTTAAGAGCAATTGCGTGAATACCGCTGTTGAGATCGCGCAAGACTACCTGATGTCCGAGTCTCTTCAGTTTTCCTACCGTGTCTTCACTGAAAAAACCGGGCTCCAATTCCACGCGCCTGCCGATGGCCCCGATATTGCCGGCAGCAATGGCCTCGGCGATCGGCATTTCCAGCCCCAGGTGGTAAAGGATGGTACGCGCGGTGTAGTCGATAATCCGCGAGCCGCCAGGAGATCCCACCAGCAGGCGCATACTGCCGTCTTCATTAAATACGATGGTCGGAGACATGGACGAGCGCGGTCGCTTGCCGGGCTGGATACGGTTGGCCACCAGGGCGCCGTCTGCATTCCTGGGCGTAAAGGAGAAATCGGTTAGCTGGTTGTTGAGTAAAAAGCCTTTCACCATCAGCCGCGATCCAAAACCGGTTTCGATACTGGTGGTCATACTGACGCCGTTGCCGTAACGGTCCACTATCACCAAATGACTGGTATTGGGCAGTTCCGGGGAACTCGCTGTACGCCGTTCGCGGCTAAAGGAAACCGGGTTGCCGGGCATTGCCACGGTGGCCGCGTCAAAGTCTATCAGCTTGGCGCGTTCGGCCAGATAGCCGGGCGCCACCAGCGGACGGCTGGGGACGGTAATAAAATCCGCATCTGCCAAATAGGTGTTCCGGTCAGCAAACGCCAGCTCCGATGCCTCCACGAACAGATGAATCAATTCCGCATCGCCGACTCGATAGTTTTGTAACGGGAATTGATCGAGCATTCCGAGGAGGGCACCCACTGTAGTACCGCCGGAGGAAGGGGCGTCGGCGCCGCAAACCTTGTACTCGAGAAAATCTGAGCACAAGGGGGCGCGCACCTTGGCCCGGTATGCGGCCAAGTCCTCGGCCGTAAGCAGGCCCGGGTTGACCGGATCTTCCGCCACTGCACGTACGATGGCCTCGGCGATTTCGCCCTCGTAAAAGGCGTCGGCACCTTTATCGGCGAGGAGGCGCAGCGTTTTGGCGTACTGCGGATTGCGCAGTGGGTAACCCACCGGCAGTGGCTCGCCGTTTTTATCGAAAAAGTAAGAGGCTATGGCCGGACGTACGGCGACCTGAGGCATTTTTTCCAGCAGTTGGTGCAGGCGCGGAGAGACTTCGAAACCGGATTCTGCCAGTGCTATTGCCGGTTGGAAGAGGGTTTTCCACGGGAGCTTGCCGTCGCGCGTATGGGCCAGTTCCAGCAGACGCATCACACCCGGGACGCCCACAGAATAACCGCCGATCACAGCCTCAAGAAAACCGCGGGGTTTTGCCCCTTCCATAAAATAGTTTTCGTCCACTGCCGCCGGCGCGGTTTCGCGGCCGTCGTAGTACTGAAGCGCCTTTTTATCCGCCCGGTAACTCAGCATAAACGCCCCGCCGCCGATGCCGGAGGACTGGGGTTCCACCAGGCCCAGCACCAGCTGCGCGGCGATGGCCGCATCCACGGCCGTGCCGCCTTTTGCGAGTATTTCCGCGGCGGCGCGGCTGGCGTGGGGGTTGGCGGTGACCGCCATGTATTTTCCCGCTGTGGCGGACTTGATCTCGCCGCGGCCGGTCGCGATTTCCGGCTGGATTTCCGCCGTGGATGTGTCGCTGCGGGTGGGCGCGGCGGTGACGTTAATGGAAAGAATGAGCAGGGCGAGAGTCAGGTAACGCACAAAACACTCCGCGGATTGTGGAAAATCCGCACGAGTGTAACAGAAAGCGCCAAAAGCCCGACCGCGTTACTGACGGAACTTGTTCTCCAGGGCTTTCTCCACTGGCGGCGGCACAAACTTGGTGACGTTGCCACCGAGGGAGGCGATCTCGCGCACGAGAGAAGAGGAGATGTAAGACAGGTGCTCTGCCGGAGTCAGAAACAGGCTTTCCATCTGCGGCGCCAGCTGGCGGTTCATATTGGCCAGCTGGAACTCGTACTCGAAATCGGACACGGCGCGCAGTCCCCGCAGAATGCCGTAGGCGTCCACCTGCCGCACCAGATCGGCGAGCAGGATATCGAAGCCAATGACCTCCACATTGGGCAGGTGTCCGAGTACCTGTTGGGCCAATTCGACCCGCTCGTCCAGGGTGAAGAGTGGATTCTTGCGCGGGCTGGCCGCCACTGCGACGATCACATGGTCGAATAGACGGCAGGCCCGCTCCACCAAGTCCAAATGGCCGTTGGTAATGGGGTCAAAGGTTCCGGGATAGACGACTTTTTTCATACGTCGAGGCTCTGTGCGGGCCGAAATAGGACGCGCATGGTAAACAATTTGCTCCGCAGGCTCAAAATTGGGCGTCAGTGGGACAATAGCCGCATGCACACCTGCCCTGCCCGTTTCTCCTTTTCTATCCGCCAGTCTTCGGTTAGGGACAGCGCCTTGTCGCGGGGCGTCTCCACATAGATCAGGGCCCCTTCGGCCAGGTGCGGTGCCAGCGCGGCCAGGGTTTGCTGCCAGAGGTCGCCGGCGAAGGGCGGGTCCACGAAAACGATATCGTAGCTGGCGGCGGGTCGGGCGAGGAACGCGGCTGCACTGTCCTGGTGTACACGGGCATTGTCCGCCTCAAGCAGGGCGAGTTGTTGCTTTAGCATTCGCGCCGCGTCGGGATTCAATTCTACGAAGTCCACCTCGGAGGCGCCGCGGGACAGGGCCTCCAGCCCCAGGGCGCCGGAACCGGCAAAGAGGTCTAGGCAGCGGGCACCGGGCAGGTAGAACTGGAGCCAGTTGAACAGAGTTTCGCGCAGGCGGTCGCCAGTCGGCCGAAGCCCTTCGAGTGGCGCAAACTGCAGTTTTCGTCCCCGCCAGCGGCCACCGATGATGCGCAGCTGGGAGAGGGAAACTTTTGCCGGGCGGGATTTGGCCAAGGGATACCTCTTGAATTCTCGGAAGCGGTGCTAAGATTAGCGCCTTTCTGCAAGCGGTACACCCGGACTCACCGATGATCTTTGATTTCCTGCGCAAAAAGAAGCCCAAACCCGATGAAACAGTGGAGTCCCAGACGGCGCCGGAGCCCCCGGAGTCAGCGGGGGATGCCTCTACTCCAAAAGCTGAGCAGCCCGAAGCGCCGCGCGAGGCCGCTGAGCCTGCGCCCAAAAAAGAGGGCTTCTTCGCCCGAATCCGCCGCGGCCTAAGCCGCACCAGCAGCCAGTTTGCCGAGGGCATGGGCAACCTCTTCCTCGGCGCTAAAGAGATAGACGAGGAACTGCTGGAAGAGCTGGAAACCCAACTGCTGGTGGCGGATGTGGGTGTCGAGGCCACTGGTGAAATTGTCGACCGCCTTACCGAGCGGGTTTCCCGGCGCGAACTGGCGGATGGCGATGCGCTCTACCGCGCCCTGCAGGAAGAGCTGGGTGAGCTGCTGGATACAGTGGAGGCGCCACTGGTGGTCGATACGTCCAAGAAGCCTTTTGTGATCCTGGTAGTGGGCGTCAACGGTGTTGGCAAGACCACGACCATCGGCAAGCTGGCCCACCGCTACCTGAGGGAAGGCAGGTCAGTGATGCTGGCCGCGGGCGATACCTTCCGCGCCGCTGCGGTGGAGCAGCTGCAGGTCTGGGGGGAGCGCCACAATGTACCGGTAGTGGCTCAGCACACCGGTGCCGACAGCGCCTCGGTTATCTACGATGCGGTGCAATCGGCGCGCGCCAAGGGGATTGATGTGGTGATTGCCGATACCGCCGGGCGCCTGCACACCAAGTCCAATTTGATGGAAGAGCTTGCCAAGGTGCGCCGGGTAATGGGCAAGCTGGACGCCAGCGCCCCGCACGAAGTACTGCTGGTGCTGGATGCCGGTACCGGCCAGAATGCCATCAGCCAGGCCCAACAGTTCCGCGACGCGGCCGGTGTCACCGGCCTGGTGCTGACGAAGTTGGACGGCACCGCCAAGGGCGGTGTGATCTTTGCCCTGGCACGCAAGTTCGGGATTCCGGTACGCTTTATCGGCGTCGGCGAGCAGGCCGAAGATCTACAGCCGTTTGCCGCGAAAGAATTTGTCGCCGCGCTTTTCGGTCGCGAAGCGAACTGATCCCGCCGGTTGGCGGATACGGCGGCAGTGAATAGAAGAATAACTTCCCGATGATCACCTTCGACAATGTCAGTAAGCGCTATGAGTCCGGTCAGGATGCCCTGATGCGCGTCAGCCTGGAAATCGAGCGCGGCGACATGGTGTTTCTCACAGGGCACTCGGGCGCGGGTAAAAGTACGCTGCTGAAGCTGCTCACCGCGATAGAGCGCCCGACCCGCGGCAGCATCCTGGTGGCCGGACAGAATCTAAACCGGCTGCGCCGGGGGCAGATTCCCTACTTCCGCCGCAACCTCGGCATCGTCTTTCAGAATCACCAGCTGTTGTTTGACCGCAGCGTTTTCGACAACGTGGCCCTGCCGCTGCAGGTGGCCGGCTGCAGCCGGCGAGAGCTGGGTCGCCGGGTGCGTGCGGCGCTGGACAAGGTGGGGTTGTTGCACAAGGAAAAGCAGAATCCGATAGTGCTGTCTGGCGGCGAGCAGCAGCGGGTCGGTATCGCCCGTGCGGTAGTGAATAAGCCGGCGATACTGGTGGCGGACGAGCCCACCGGAAACCTGGACCCGCAGCTATCGGCGGAGATTATGCAGCTGTTTGCCGACTTCAATGCCGTTGGCGTCACTGTGCTGGTGGCCAGCCACGACCTGGAGCTGATTGCGCGCATGAAGCGCCGGGTGCTCACCCTGCAAGCGGGCCAGTTGATCTACGATGGAGTTCCCAGTCGTGAAGCAGCCGCCCTATAAGAAGTCACCGCAGATATCGCGCAAATCCCAACGCGTGGCGACGGAAGTGAAGCCGCAGCGGCCCACAGGGGCGGTGACGGCGCGCACCGGTATGGGCGATCGCTGGCACAGCTGGCTCGGTCACCACCGGGAGATGGCTGTCGAGTCCCTGCGGCGTTTTTTTGCTACCCCCATAGCCAGCGGCATGACCGCCCTGGTGATCGCCATTGCCCTGGCCCTGCCGGCGGCGTTGCAGCTGGGGCTGGCCAACTTCCAGCGCGCCGTGGCCGGTTGGGACGGGCAGCCACAGATCTCGGTATTCCTGCACATGGATATCACCGAGGACCGGGCGGAAGCCTTTGCCGATACGCTGCGCGCCGAACTCGATGTGGCAGAGGTCACTTATATTTCTCCCGAAGAAGCGCTGCTTGAATTTCAGCAGGCCGCCGGTCTCGGTGATGCCCTCGCTGGTCTGGACAGCAACCCTCTGCCAGCGGTGCTGCTGCTGCGTCCCCGTGACACAGAGGCCGAATCCTTGGAGGCTTTGGCAGAGCGTCTGCGCGAAAGTGCTCTGGTCGACGCGGTGGTGCTGGATATGGCCTGGGTACAGCGCCTGGCGCGGCTGACCGAGCTGGGGCGGCGCCTGTCCGCCGGCCTGGCCGCACTGCTCGCGCTGGGTGTTGTCCTGGTGGTGGTCAATACCATACGCCTGCACATAGAGAACCGTCGCGAAGAAATACTGGTAGCCAAACTGGTGGGGGGCACCGACGCCTTTGTGCGCCGCCCCTTCCTGTACAGCGGTCTCTGCTACGGCTTTTTCGGCGGTCTGTTGGCCTGGCTGCTGGTGGCTGTCGCGGTTGCGCTTCTCTCCGGCCCGGTGGCTGGACTTTCCTCAACCTACGGCAGCGGCTACACCCTGCAGGGGCCTGGCTACCGCTACTTGTTGGGGCTGACCGTCGGCGCCGCCCTGCTCGGTCTGACCGGGGCCTGGCTGGCGGTGGCGCGGCACATCCAGGCCATAGAGCCGCGCTGATTCGTTGATCAGGAGTTTCGTCAGCAAATGGCTGCTGAAGCACTGCTGACGTGGAACTCACCTGTGGATAAGTCGTCTAATGACACGGCTTTGGGTCGATGGCGGCACTTGCCTGCGGACTTCCTTATCCACTTGCGCAAGTGCTACACTGACCCTGATTCGCCGCCAGAACGGGCGGTGCCGCCGGTAGATCCGGCACGTGAGATACGAGAGGAGAGATCTGAATGGGAACCAGCCTGCAGCCAGTAGATATGCTGTCTCCGGGTGCCAACCTCAACGCCTATATCCAGACGGTCAGCAGCTTTGAAGTCCTGTCTGCCGAAGAGGAAAAGCGGCTGGCCGAAGATCTGTACTATCGACAGGATTTGAATGCGGCGCGCCAGTTGGTGCTGTCACATCTGCGCTTCGTAGTGCATATCGCCAAGTCTTATTCCGGATACGGACTGAACCAGGCAGACCTGATTCAGGAAGGCAATGTCGGCCTGATGAAGGCGGTCAAGCGCTTTAATCCGGAAAAGGGTGTGCGCCTGGTATCCTTCGCGGTGCACTGGATCAAGGCAGAGATCCACGAGTTTATCCTGCGCAACTGGCGCATCGTCAAAATTGCCACCACCAAGGCTCAGCGCAAACTGTTTTTCAATTTGCGTGGTCAGAAGAAAAGGCTGGCCTGGTTGACCAATGATGAAGCCAAGGCGGTAGCTGAGGATTTGAATGTTGACGTAGCCCAGGTGCACGAGATGGAAGGTCGCCTGGCCGCCCGCGATGCCGCTTTTGATGCCGGTGTTGATGATGACGAAGACAGCGCCTGGCAGGCGCCGGCTCATTATCTGGAAGACCGCCGCTACGATCCGGCCGCGCAGCTGGAGCAGGACAACTGGCAGGAGACCAGCCTCAACAGTCTGGCCGCCGCCATGGACCAGCTGGACGATCGCAGCCGCGATATCATCCAGGCGCGCTGGCTGTCTGAGGAAAAAGCCACGCTGCACGAGTTGGCGGATAAATATGGTGTTTCCGCCGAGCGTATCCGCCAGCTGGAAAAAAATGCAATGAAGAAAGTGCGCGCGGCCATGGAAGCCTGAGCGAGCGCACTGATCTCGGTAAAAAACCGCGCGCAAGCGCGGTTTTTTTGTTTGGTTATTGGTCCGGCAGAGGAAATCCGCTTGCCCAGCTGCAAATGGCCGCGCTACAACTGTGCCGGAAGTTGAAGAGGCGAGGAAAACAATGGCAAGGCTCTATTTACTGATCGCCGCTTTGCTCGGTGGAAGCGGTGTAATACTCGGTGCTTTTGGCGCTCACGGATTGCGGGGAAAAGTGACGGAGCATCTGCTGGAAGCATATAAAACCGGTGTGCAATACCAGATGATCCACGCACTGGCCCTGTTTGGTGTGGCGCTGCTGCTGCAGCACTGGAATGAAAAAACAGCACTTTACGTAAGCGGCGGCCTCTTCACCATAGGGGTTGTGTTTTTCTCCGGCAGCCTCTACTGGCTCACTTTGGGCGGTCCTCGTTGGTTGGGCCCGATGACGCCGCTGGGCGGGTTGATGATGATCGGTGGCTGGGTGGCGCTGTTTGTCGCCGCATTGAGTTTTCCAAATAAATTTTCCGGGGCCGGTTAAACCGGAATACAAGAAAAAATTCGCAGTAGAGGTCGCGAATAATGCACGATGAATCCGCGGGCGATTTTCCCTACCGCACCGAGTACAAGAAAAAGTCCATCCGTAGTTATGTGATCCGCGCCGGACGCATGACCGAGGGGCAACGGCGGGCGTTCGATAATTACTGGGGCCAATACGGTTTGTCTCTGTTTGGAGGACAGTTAGATCCGAGAGAGACATTCGGGCGCGAAGCGCCGCTGGTGCTGGAAATCGGTTTCGGTATGGGGGATTCCCTGCTGGCCATGGCGGCGGCGGAGCCGGACAAGGACTTTATCGGTATCGAAGTGCACCCACCTGGCGTCGGTCGGCTGATCAACAACGCCGGCAAAGCCGGCATCGAAAATCTGCGCGTCTATATGGCCGATGCGGTGGATGTCTTGAACGACTGTATCGGCGACGCTTTACTGGACCGCTTTCAACTTTATTTCCCCGATCCCTGGCATAAGAAAAAGCATCACAAGCGACGCATAGTGCAGCCGGAATTCGTGCGTCTGATTCGCAGCAAGCTGAAGGCAGGGGGTCTGTTGCATATGGCCACCGACTGGGAAAATTACGCCGAGCATATGCTGGAAGTGCTGGAGGCCGAGCCGCAACTGGAAAATATCGCCGGCAGCGGCAACTATTCAGAGCGGCCGGCATTTCGTCCGGAAACCAAATTCGAACGCCGCGGCCAGCGTCTAGGCCACGGCGTCTGGGATCTGCTTTATAAAGCTATTTGACCTTTTTTACCGGTGGCGGATTCCAGCTTCCATCGATAACTGATGGAGGTTTCTCCGCAGGCCAGTAAAGGCGTAGAACCAGATTGAATTTACCCTTCGGTGCCGGCAGCCAGTTGGACGCTTTTTCCGGGCCGGGGTTTTCATGTTGGATATAGAGATCCAGGGACCCATCCGGGTTTTTCTTCAGGCGGTCCCGGGGGCTCAGCGTGTAGCGGTGCAGCGGATTGTCAACGAAAAAATTTTGTTCGTTGTACATGGTCAGCGACCAGAATCCGTTGACCGGCGGCATCTGTCCCTTGGCAAAGTGCATCACATATTGGTTCGCACCTGAGAAGGGTTTGCCCTCTGCGTCTTGGCTGGAACTCGGATAGACAGCGTCCTGTGGCAGATTGGCGCCCAGTCCCATGGCGGTGATAAATGCACGCTGCAAATAATCGGTGCCGTAGCGGCCGGTCTCGGTAGTGACCATCCAACCGTTGATTTCTCTGCCTGCCGATTTGAAGTGCGCAAGGATCTTTTCAAAGGCGACTTTGGGCACGTCCCGCAGTGCTTCTTGAATATCCGGGGCAAGCTTGTCGAGGGCAAAGGGCTCGCCGGGCGTTATCCCGAGTTTTGCCATCTTTGCGATCATGGGGGCGTCGGTGGCGGCTGGAGGATTGTCTTTCATCAGTTTCGCCAGCAGATTGAAAAAGTCGCTGGTGCCCATCCGATTGACCTGGGTGCGTACCGGGGTCTTCATATCGATAGTGGGATTTACCTGGGCGCGCGGCGGTGTGTAGTTTTTGCCGTAGGCGCTTAGAGGAACTATGGATATTTCATCCTGTATTTTATGCACTTTGGCATAGTCTTCCGGTGTGCCGCTGGAATAGATGCGGCCCAGCAGCCAGACGATGGCGGTGGGCGATTCATAGGGGGTGATTCCTTCGGGCAGTGCGCCCTTCCATCCGGGCCCGGTGATGGCATAGGTCTGTGCGCCTGTACCAGTGGTGCGTTTGCCGGGGGCTTTGAAAACATTGGTCCAAGCGTCCAACATCGGAAACAAATAGTATCGCCCGTGTGTATCGGGCAGTTGCAAGATCCAGGGTTCTCGGCCCACATCGATCCAGGCGATGGTATAGAGGGTGTCGGCATTGGGGGTGGTGACATCGCGGAAAGCGGCCGTGGGATATTTCCGCAGGCGCGCGAATTGCCCCATGGGCGCGCGGCTTCCCTCCGGTGTGGCGACATTGGTCATGACCCTCCGGGTCATTTCCATAGTGACCAGCGGATAGCCGTAGATATAGGCGTCCACGGCAATGGATTTTGCCTCATCGGCGGAGAGAGACTGCGCAAATAAGTGAATAGGGCCGAGCGCAGCGCAGACCAGGGCGACAGCCAGTGCCAGATTGCGACCCGGAAAGCGGGCGTTTTTCATAGCAAGAACTCCTGTTGCGAGATCAGAGCCTGTCGGGAATTGATGATCACGGATGGTGGAGTGGCCGATTACCGGGCTTCCCGCGGCGTACGCGAGTCCAGCCGCGACCATACTCCTTGCAGCATAGCAGCGCGTTCCCGACAACTTCTGCTGTCTGCTATCTTCAATCAGACCGCCGGTAAAAGGACCTTCCGGAGCACACAATGACAAAACGCCGCCAGCTCTTTCCATTTCCCTTAAGCGTTCTTCTGTTGTCCTGCCTGTGCAGTGCGGGGGCCTGGGCGGATCTTGCGGGAACGGCGACCTTGTATCTGAATGGAGGCAAGTATTGGTTCGACGGGGACCGGTTGGACGGCACACCTTTCAAAGGGCTGGAACTGGAAAACACCACCGGTGGCGGTGTCGGTTACGGATTTATGATCACCGATCGCTGGGCGATGGAAGGGGTAGTCGATTATTTCAGTGTGAGCGTGAAAGACATCGATGAAAAGGTCGATGTCTATAACTACCACCTGGATCTCTTCTATCAGTTTGGCGGCCAGTTTTGCGGCAACTTCTGCTGGCAGCCCTATGTGGCCTTTGGTGCTGGAGAAATCCGTGTCGACTTCGATGATTCCGCCGATAACACTTACGACTGGCACGATCGCCAGACGATGGTCAACCTGGGGCTGGGCGTCAAATACCGGTTGGGTCCGCGATGGCAGGCGCGGGCTGATGCGCGCGCTTTTCAGGGGGTTGAAGAAGGTGGTCTGGACGGTTTTGTCAGCCTGGCTATCGGTTATCAGTGGAGCGAATATCCGCTTGGTTGGCGGGATACGGACGCTGACGGTGTCTTTGATGAGATGGATCAGTGTCCGCAGACGCCACCGGGCACTCCTGTAGGCGGTGACGGTTGTCCGGTCGATTCCGATCGCGATGGGGTGCCGAACTATTTGGATCAGTGCCCCACTACACCCTTTGGCACTGCGGTAGACGAAAGCGGCTGCCCCCGTTAGCGCAAGGTGTATTCCGCTGCAGGGGGCGGGTGTTGCTATTCCGCGCGCGCCGCCTCCAGTTGTTCGGAAACTTCCAGCCACTCCATCTCTAGGTCTTCCAATTCCTTGCGTTGCTGTGACTGTTCGCGGTTCAAGCGCGCAATTTCCTCCTGTTGCCCGCCGCTGTAAAGGCTTTCATCGGCGAGCCGGTTTTCCAAATCCGCCAGACTCTTTTCTGTGCGCGCCATCTGCTGCTCGATGCTTTTGAGCCTGTTGGTGAGCGGTTTTAGCTGTTCGCGCAGGGCCGCCGCGGCGCGTCTCTGGGCCTTTTTATCCTCTGCTGTTTTGTCAGCAGCGGTGGTTTCTGTTGCACGGGATTCGCGTTTTTTCCTGTCCCGGTTGAAACCCAGCAGCCATTGTTTGTAGTTTTCCAGGTCGCCATCATAGGGGGCGGCCCTGCCGTCGCTGACGAGGATAAATTCATCCACTGTGTTGGCAAGCAGGTGCCGGTCGTGGGATACCAGGATCACGGCCCCGGGAAACTCCGCCAGTGCCAGGGTCAGGGCGTGGCGCATTTCCAGGTCGAGGTGGTTAGTGGGTTCATCCAACAGCAGCAGGTTGGGTTTCTGCCAGGCGAGTATCGCCAACGCCAGGCGCGCTTTCTCGCCACCGGAAAATCCCGCAACGCGTTCGAATACTCGCTCCCCGGAAAAACCGTAGCCGCCGAGAAAGTCCCGCAGGGACTGTTCGCTCGCCTCCGGTGTGAGCCGCTGTAAGTGCAGCAGCGGCGAGGCATCGCCGTCCAGTGCTTCCAGTTGATGCTGGGCGAAATAGCCGATAGCCAGGTGTTCCCCCTGCAGGCGACTGCCACTGAGCGGCGGCAGTTCGCCGGCCAGGGTTTTGATCAGCGTTGATTTGCCGGCACCATTGGGGCCCAGCAGGCCAATGCGCCGCCCCGGTTGAATACCCAGTTGCACTTTGTGCACAACGGCATTGTCGCCGTAACCGATATCGGCGTCGCGCAGGTCGAGCAGCGGGTTTGAGTTTTTTTCCGCCGCCGGCAGCGAGAAACGGAAGGGGGAGTCCACATGGGCGGGCGCGATAGCGGCCATACGGTCCAGGGCCTTGAGACGGCTCTGCGCCTGCTTGGCCTTGCTGGCCTTGGCGCGGAAGCGGCGCACGAAGTCTTCCATATGCGCCCGCTCCGCCTGCTGCTTCTCATACTGAGCCTGTTGTTGTGCCAGGCGCTCGGCACGGGCGCGTTCGAAAGCACTGTAGTTGCCGTTGTAGAGGACCAGCTTCTGTTGTTCAAAGCTGACGATACCGTCCACCACTGCATCGAGAAAATCCCGGTCGTGGGATATGACCAACAAGGTGCCGGGAAAACGTTGCAGCCATTGCTCAAGCCATAAAGTCGCATCCAGATCCAAGTGGTTGGTGGGCTCGTCCAGTAGCATCAGATCCGCCGGACACATCAGTGCGCGCCCCAGGTTGAGGCGGATGCGCCAGCCACCGGAAAAACTGTTCACGGGGCGGCTTTGATCCGCGTGGGAAAAGCCGAGGCCGTCGAGCAGTTGCGCTGCGCGCGCTGGCCCGGAGTAGCCGTCGATTGCGGCCAGCTGCTCGTGCAACTCAGCCTGACGGCGCCCGTCGCCGCTAATTTCTGCCTGCTGCAGTTCCTGTTGTAGCCGGCGCAATTCTGTGTCGCCGTCCAGCACGTAGTCCAGCGCCGATTGGCCGCTGGCTGCAACTTCCTGAGCCATGTGGGCGATGCGCCAGCCAGCGGGTATTTCCACATGGCCGCTGTCGCTTTCCAATTGGCCCAGCAGCAGCTTGAACAGCGTAGACTTGCCACAGCCGTTGGCGCCGATGATGCCCATTTTGTGGCCGGGAAAAATGCGGCAGTCCGCATGCTGAAGCAGCTCGCGCCCACCCCGCTGCAGGGAGACGCCTTGCAAATTGATCAAGGGAAATCACCTCTTGGTGCCAGCTGGTGCTAAAAATGGTTCATGCGATGGCGGCGGTCTCCGCCGACTGTAATATGAACCGGGGGGCAGGAGTGCTCTGATCAATTCGCGTAAGTTCTCCATCGGTTTAAGGGTGCCCGACTGCTGGATGGTCGCAGAGTATTCTTGGACCCGGGAGCGAATTGATCTGAGGTTCTCCAACCATTTACAAATGTGGGGATTCTAACGTGACACCATCCACAGCTCCATCGCCGGCCCCGGGCAGTGCGTTGAACAACCCTTTGTGGCAATTCAGCCTGGGTTTTTACGGCCACGCGGGCGTCGCTGAGTTTTTACTGGATTGCCAGGACCGCAAAGGGGCGGACGTCTGTCTGTTGCTCTGGGCCAGTTACGCCGCTGCCGGTGGCCGACGGCTCTCACTGGAGATTTGGCGTGTGGCTGATCGCAGTTTGGCACCGCGGCGGCGCATCATTGCCAGTGTGCGCAGGTTGCGCCGCTGGCTGGGACGGTTGCGGCCTTACAGCCTGGGACTCTATGAGCGTTGCAAGCGCTACGAACAAACACTGGAGCAGCGCCAGCTGGCGGCGCTGTGGAAACTGCACGCGGAGCGCTGGCCGGAAGACCGGCCGGCGCTGGAGCTGGCGGGGCAGCAATATGGTCTGCTGCAAAAAGAACAGGCCCGCTGGGCGGGCCTGTTAGACAGTTATAAGGCGAATCGCGTTTAGGGAACCTCTGGTTTGTGCGCGCAGACACGCAAGTGTTGGGCTCTGCGGCTGTGAAACCTCTGATTGATTCGCCTGCGTACTGTGGTTGGTTCGGGGCACTGGCAATGTCTCTGCCATCACCTGAGCTTCTCATCTGGCCTCGAACCTCTTTACCGCCAGGAAGCGAATGAATCAGAAGATTCTGTATTAACCAGCGATATTCCCACCGGCACTTACTCGTCGCCGTAGCGCTCGGGACTAAAGAGACTGTTGACCGGTGTGACCGGCGTGATGCTCGGCGCAGGTGTTTCGGCCGGCTTGCTGTCTACCTGTGTGGTGGCGTCGAGGGGGCGGCTCTCCTGTGGCGTGTCCAGAACAGGCGCGGTTTCCACTTTTTTCTCGACAGGCTCTGCTGTAGTCGGTTTTTCCTCTGCAGCCTTTTTTTCCACCGTTTTCTTTTCCACAGGTGCTGTGGTTTTCACTTCTTCCGGCTTGGCAGTTGTCGCCGTCGCTGTCTTCGCGGTGGCGGTTTTCCTGGTTACCGCCCTTTTTGCGGGGGCTTTTTTGGCTGCGGCTTTCTTGGTTGTGCCGCCCGCGGCTTTCTTGGTTGTGGTTTTGGTGGCCGCTTTTTTGGCTGGAGTTTTCGCGTTGTCCGCTTTCTTGGTCTCGCCGGTCGCGGCTTTGGCTGTGGTTTTAGTGGCCGCTTTCTTTTTGGCGGGTGTCTTCGCTCGCGCCTTGCGTTTGGTCGCGCCACCCGCGAGGGCTTTTTCCACCTTGGCCGCTGCCTTGGCCACGGCGTTGGCCGCACTCAGTTCCTGTTTGGCACTCGCTTCCGCCAGCTTGGCGTCAGCCAGAGCGGCCTTCGCCTGTTCCAGCTGGTCGGCCAATGTGTCAACTTTCGCCTTGGCGGTGTCGATGCGTTTTTGGGCCGCCGCGGTTTTGCGCGTCTTTGCCGCGGCCCGGGCGTCGGCGAGTTTGGCCTTCGCCTTGGAGAGTTTGTCTTTGGCGGCGGCCAGCGCTTTTTGGGCCTTCTGCACGGCCTTGCCGGCATCGGTAACCTGCTTGACGCGGGCCTTATCCAGTTGAGCGGTTAGCTTGGCGATTTGTGCTTCCAGCTCGGCGATCGGATTGACAGCTTTTCGTTTGGCAGCCATGAGTAAATATCCTGAGGTTTATTATCGATTCGGTGCACTCGGGCAGTGCACCCGCCCGGCGGTTAGTGCGGTCGGCACCGCTATCACAGACTAATGCATCGATCGGTTGCCGCGGGTGCGGCGGACCACTGGAGAGCATCCGCGGCAACAACCGGTGGAAGGTCGATAATAGCGCTCTTTTTTTGAAAAATGTATGCCGCAGCCGCGGAAAAAAACGGAGTATTGGTTACTTTTGCCAACTCGATGGGGAACTATCGGGGAGCGACGATGCCTCGGATATGTGAATTGCGTCGGTATGCACCGCGGCTTGCCATAGGTTAGACTTGCTGGGCGCTGGCGATATGCATAGGGCCCGGCGGGCAGCAGGGGCCGGGGTTGCGTGAGAAGCCGCTTGGTTTAATGAGGCTCTGCCCCGCAAGCCGCGCGCGAATCACAAATGCAAAAATGGACAAAGAGACAACTCTCATGAACAAATATCCTTTGGCTGCAGCAGTTGCCCTGGGCCTCGCACTGGCCGGCTGTAACAAACAGGAACCCAAGCAGGCCGCCGAGGTCGCCCTGGACACCCAGGAGAAAAAGGTCAGCTACATCATCGCCGAGGACATGGCCAAGCGCCTGGAATCCCAGGATGTAACGCTGGATCCGCAAGTCGTGTTAATGGCGCTCGACGATGTGGCCAAGGGCCGCGAATCCCGCCTGTCCGACGAAGACAAGCAGCAGGTAGTCGCAGTATTCCAGGAGAAGATGCAAGCAAAACAGCAGGAAATGCTGGCTAAGCAGGAAGCCGAGTTCAAGGCGCAGGCAGAGAAGAACCTCGCCGAGGGTAAGGCTTTCCTCGAGGAAAACGCCAAGAAAGAAGGCGTGATCACTACTGATTCTGGACTGCAGTACAAGGTTATTACCGAAGGCAGCGGCGATACTCCGGCTCTGGATAGTGTTGTAGAGGTGGACTACAAAGGGACTCTGATAGACGGTACCGAGTTTGACAGTTCCTATGCCCGCGGTGAACCGGTGCAGTTCCCGGTTAACGGTGTGATCAAGGGGTGGACTGAGGCGCTGCAACTGATGAAAGAAGGCGCCAAGTGGGAACTCTATATTCCCTCCGACCTGGCCTATGGCCCGGGTGGCGCCGGCGGCCTGATCGGCCCCAACGCGACGCTGATATTCGAGGTTGAGCTGCACAAAGCCAATGTGAAACAAGACAGCGGCGAAGAGAAAGCGGCGGAACAGGAATAACTGTTAGCGCAAGGCTGTAAAAGAAAGGGCGATCCTCGGATCGCCCTTTCTGATTGTGTCTGTGCTGGAATTAAACCAGATGGCTTGGCTGGTTTTGTGTTTTATCCCTCTCAGGCCAGCTGGTTTTTGTGCGCTGTATGCAACAGTGCAATCATCTGGTCTTCGGAGCTGAAGCGGAGCTCCAATGCCTCACCGAGTTGTGACAAGTCTTCCACCAGGCTGGATAAATCGTCAGTCTCTTGATACTTATCATTGAAATCCACGGCGATGTCAGTGGTCTGGTCAATTTCCTTGTAGAGCTGCCGCGCCTGCTCCAATCCCTGTTTGTCTCCAAACGCCTGCCCCTCCCGGATCAGCTGTTCGTAGACTTCGAAATGACCCGCGGATACGTAGTCCACCAACAGCTGGCAGAGATGGCGCACACTGTCCTCTACTTCCCTGTCGCCCTCGGTAAAATCCTTTTTCTCCGACAGCCCGCAAAAGCGCACCAGCAATGACTGACGTGACTGCAACCAGCGATCAATAATCTCGCTCACACCACCCCAACGCTCCCGCGCTGATTTGCAATTTTCCAACATCTCCAAGCTTCCTGTTGTTACTGTTACTGCGTTAATGAAACCCGGGGAACTGATTAGTTCACTTAAACCCCGTGATGGGTTTCCGGCACTCAGGCAATGGGATGGACACTGAAAAAGCGCGTGGGTACTTCCCTTTATCCGGCGCTTCGAGATGTGCATTCCATCACCCGGGTTTCCCATCCTGGGGCGGGGCAATTAGACCCCGGGAGCGAGTGAATCAAAGGTCCTCAGGCTTTCTGTGCTCACAGGCAATTTACGCCTCTTTGGCAAGATAGGAGATTCACCCGCCTGCGGCAAGATTGGAGGCGCAATGCGCGCCAAATCGGCAGTGAGAGAAATGGCTAAAGGATTGAAATGCGCATGCAGGATGCCTTTGAAAATCGAGGTCGCTGCGCGTAAGCGGCAGTCAGGAAGACAGCAGCAGTGGCAGTACCATGGCGGTCAGAGCCCCGCAGAGGCCCATGGCAAGGGCGGCAAAGGCTCCACAGAGTGCGCTGATTTCCAGCGCGCGGGCGGTGCCGACCGCGTGGGCGTTGACACCCAGAGCGATACCAATGACGCGATGATCGCGAATATTGAGTCGGTTTAGCAGAGGCGGTCCGGCCACTGCGCCCACCACCCCCGTAAACACCGCGATGCCTGCGGCGAGGCTCTGGGCGGTATGGATTTTTTCCGCCAGGGCCATGGCGATCGGTGTGGTGATGGACTTACCGGTGAGCGCCATGAGTACTGTCTGTGTGGCACCGAGTATCAGGGCAATTCCCATGGCGGTTATCGGAGCCAGCAGCGCGCCCACCGCAATGGTGACCGCAAGAGGCCAGCCGGCCTGCCGGACAACGGTCAGGTTTTGTTTTACCGGCACCGCCAGCGCCACTACCGCAGGCCCCAGCAATACGTATAGAACACCGCTCGCTTCACGGTAAGCATCATAGGGAATATCCAGACTCCACAAGACTGCGGCTACCATTAGTCCGGCGCCGACAATCGGGTGCAATAGCGCCGTGTTGGTGCGGCGGTATAGAGCGAGGCCGAGCAGGAAGGCGCAGAGGTTTAAGGGCATTGCGAAGAGGGGGCTGAGTAGAAAGTCAGTCATCGGCGGAATCCCCGTCACCTTTGCCGAGCAGCTTTTGCATGAGCAGCGCGCAGAGCACCAGACTGATCAGGGTGCCGATAACAAGGGCCGCGAGCAGTGCCAGCCAGTCGTTAACCGACAACCCCTCTAGGTAAAAGACCCCCACGGCGGCGGGCAGGAACAGCAGTGCCAGCAGGCGCAGCAACTGCCCGCTGACCACTGCCAGCCCCCGCGGTACCCGGCCGTAGAGCATCAGTCCGAGCAGCAACACCAGCATGCCTACCACGGAGCCGGGCACCGGCAGGGTGAGCACCTGGCTGATCTGGCGGCCGGCGAAATCGCAGATCAGCAGAACTGCTGCGCCACCGAGCCATTGCATCAGGGATTGGAGCGGACCGCGAAAAGAATCCATGTGACAAAGCGTCTATAGATCCGGACACCGGGTGCCCGGAACACCTTAGTGCTTGCGAAACGCTTGCCAGCCGCCAAAAAGGATCAGCCCGGCGAAGCCGACCGCCGCCCAGCCTGGGATGCTGAGCCCCATTAGAGTCCACTGGACTTCCGCGCAGTTGCCGTCGCCAGTGAGCAGTGTTCTGATCACATCGGATACGGGAAAGGCATCCAGCATGTAGCTGATACCGGGACCACAGGCCGGCACCTGGTCTTCCGGCAGATTTTGCAGCCAAATCTGGCGCCCGGAAAAATACAGGCCACCCATCGCCCACAGGGATACCAGCAGGCCGTAGAAGCGGCGGCCGATGGTGGCGGGGTTGTGCAGACAGGCAATCAGAGACACCAACCCGACTCCCAGCAGCATTACCCGCTGAGTGATACACAGGGGGCAGGGTTCCAGTCCGCGCACGTATTCCAGGTAGAAGGCCGCGGACAATAGGAAGACGACGGCGAGAAACATCAGAAAAAAGGTGATACGTGGGTTGGGTAGGCTCATGGTTTATCGGATCCTGCTACTTATTTATTCGCTGGATAGCACTGTCGAAACCGGGCGGCTTCGCGAGTTAAATCGGCAAACAGTTTGTCAAAGTTTTTCTGCAGCGCATCCCGTGTCGCTTTTTGTTCGGGCAGTGCCTGCTGCAGCGGCATTGGTCGGCGCAGCCGCCGCCCGACATGTTCGAGCGTGTGCGCAATAGCGCCCCCGTCGCGATAGCTCTGGAACAGGTTGACCTCTTCCGCGCGGCGGATAAATGTGCGGGCGCGGGGCGGAATATACCGGTTGCGCAGGTGAAAGTCCCGCCAGCATTGATTACAAAAGTCTTCCAGCGGCTGCGGGTGCCAGCGTTGCCACTGGCTGCTGAGTAAGTGATCGAACCAGATATCCAAAACGATACCCGCGTAGCGGCGCCAGCGGCTGTCGAAGTGGCTGCGGGCGTCCCGGTAGGCGGGGTGGTCGTCAGTGATGGCGTCGATGCGGCGGTGCAAGCGGATACCGGCTTCCACCGCCGTGGGCAATCCACCCTCGAGCGGGCCTTTGACGAAGTCCCCCAGCAGCCCGCCGAGGCGCCAGTCCGGATCGGGGCCGGACAGCAATAGGTGGGCTAGATAGTTCACGACACCCCCGGGTCTTATACCGGCATCCAAACAGCGGTATTACTGTTGGCAGAAAACGTACTGCGCATAGTAGTGGCCGAGAAAATCTTCGAAGGTTCCCTGGTCAGCGGCTTCAATTTGCTTCTGTTTTTGCAATGACGCTTCGGCCAGCTCGGCAAAGTGGCGCTCGGTGTCCGCGTCCAGAGGGCGTTCGACAAAATAGCGGCGGTGTTGTTCCGCTTTTTCTGAGGCCCACTGGAAGAAGCTTTGTCCGCGGCTGCGCATTTCCGCCAGCATGTGGGCTGCCGGGGTCGGTGCGGCGCCGCTGACCTTGGCCCGCTGGGATTCCAGGGCGCGCTGGTAGCTGTCGCCCTGCCAGGCGTTGTCGAGCAGTGTGGCGATGGGGGCGATTTCATCCAGCAGGCACGCGGCCCAGTCTGTCAGTTTGCGTTCGCCGCCGTTGTGGATCAGATGTAACTCCGGGTCGCGGCCGCGATAGACGATGCGCACCTGGTTCTCCTGGGTGGCGCGATAGTCGGCCTCGTCAGTCTTGGGACTCTCAGTGAGCAGGCAGTGCAGGAGGAAGCTGTCGAGGAAACGCATCTGCGGCGCATCTATACCCAGTGGCGCGAAGGGATTGAGATCGAGGCAGCGCACCTCGATGTACTCCACACCGCGGTTATCCAGTGCCGACAGTGCCGTCTCGCCCATTCTGGCCGGATTCTTCGGGCGGATTGGGGAGTAAAACTCATTTTCAATTTGCAGCAGTCCGGTGGACAGCTGCTGATAGTTGCCTTCGGCGTCCTTGACTCCCAGAGCGTGGTAGGGACCGTAGGGCTGGCTGATGGCGGCGCAGAGGGTGGAAAGATAGCTGGGCAGATCGTTGTAGCAGACGATCAGCGATTGCTGCGCCTCGCTGTTGTAGCCCAGGTCGCCCATACGCAGGGAAGTGGCGTGGGGGGCGAATAGAGTGTGGCCGCTTGCGTCGAATACTTCCAGGTTGTGACTGCGGTCCTCGACGAAAGATGCGCACACTGCGGGAGCGGCGCCAAACAGGTAGATCAGCAGCCAGTAGTGGCGGCGGAAGTTGCGGATCAGGTCGAAGTAGCGGCGGGTCTTGAAGTCGCCCAGTTCCTCGCTGCTGCCTTCGTGTTCGTGCAGCCATTGCCAGAGTGTATCGGGCAGGGAAAAGTTGTAGTGAATACCGGCGATGGTCTGCATGGCGCGCCCGTAACGCAATCCCAGGCCCAGGCGGTAGACGGTCTTCATGGTACCGCTGTGGGAGCGCCCGTAGCGGGCCACCGGGATCTCCTCGCTGGCGCCGATGCGGCAGGGCATGGAATTGACCCAGAGGCGCTCGTCGCCGATCTGGCTGTAGGTATAGCGGTGGATTTGGTCGAGAATCTGCAGCGCTTCCTCCGGCGTGGCCACCGGGGGTGTAATAAATTCCAGCAGTGCCTCGGAAAAATCCGTGGTGATGCAGTCGTGGGTCAGGGCCGATCCGAGCGCCGCGCCGTGGGGGGTGCGCGCCAGGTCGCCGTCCGGGGAGACCCTCAGACTTTCCTTTTCAATACCGCGGCGAATGCCCTTGAGCAATTGCAGCGTCTGCGGGTGTGCCAGTGCGGCCAGATGGGAAACGGGCACTCAAAACTCCTCGTGTTGGCGGTTGCGCGCCCTTCCAGGGGAATTGGCACGGATATCTGTGGATGCCGATATGGGGGCGGCGCGCGCCCGATCAACGGGTGGTGTCAGCCTGCGGTCTCAGCCGCTTGGTTCCGCATTTCGTCCGGCTGCCCGGGTTGAATTTCCGGCGCTTCTTGCGGCGCAACTTCCGGGGGTTCCTGCGGTTCGGCTTCCGGAGCTGGCTCCGGGTTTACCTCGGGGTGGCTTCCGGGTGGTACCTCTTCTGGTCCCCCGGGTGTTACTTCGGGATCCCCCTGCTCCGCATCCGCTAGCACCGGCGGTTCACCCAGGGCCTCCTCAGGTATCTGCGGATGCCCCTTGGCATTGAGCGCACACTCCAGCAGTTCGATGCGCAGGCTCACATCGCGTGTGTTGGCTTCGAACATCTGGTTAATGGCGACATCCTTGTGTTCGCTGCGAAACAGTCGGGCGACATCCCGACCGTCGATCCATTCATTGCTCTTGCTCAGAAATTGTTTGTGCTGATTGGTCAGTACGTAGACGTGACTCATGCGGCAGGAAACTTTAATCGCTGGTAACAAGGGGGGAGTGTAGCGACGGGAGCTGGGTGGCTCAAGGCTGAGATCGGTCGGACCGGGGGCGGGCATCAGAGCCTGCCCGCTTTGTTGCGGTCCGCATAGTGGGGGCGGCAGTCACCGCCCCAACCTCAAAGCGGTTGCAGAGGATAGTGCTGCGGATAGGGGAGCCGCGCAGCGCCGCTGTCCACCGCCGCGCGGGCCACGGCGGCGGCGACGATCGGCAATAGGCGTGGGTCCGTTGGTTTCGGCAGAATATAGTCGGGGCCGAAACTGAGCTCCACTCCCCCGTAAGCTGCACGCACCGAATCCGGTACCGGCTCGCGGGCGATGCTGCGAATGGCGTCTATGGCCGCCAGCTTCATCTCCTCGTTGATCCGCACGGCGCGCACATCCAGGGCGCCGCGGAAGATGAACGGAAAGCAGAGTACGTTGTTGACCTGGTTCGGATAGTCGGAGCGGCCGGTAGCCATAATCAGATCATCGCGCACGCTGTGGGCCAGCTCTGGTTTGATTTCCGGGGTGGGGTTGGAGCAGGCGAAAACCACGGGCTTGGGCGCCATACGCCCGAGCTGTTCGGCGGACAGCAGGTTGGGGCCGGACACACCGAGGAAGACATCGGCGCCCTCTATGGCGTCGTCCAGGGTGCGCATTTCCGTGTCCCGCGCCCATTCGCCTTTGTAGGCATTGATATCGGTGCGCCCGGCGTGAATAACGCCGCGGCTGTCGAGCATGGTGATTTGTTCCTTGCGCGCCCCGGCGGCCAGCAGCAGCTTACAGCAAGCAGTGGCGGCCGCACCGGCGCCGAGACAGACAATGCGCACGTCTTCTATCTGTTTGCCCTGGATTTCCAGTGCGTTGAGCATGCCGGCCACGGTCACTATGGCGGTGCCGTGCTGGTCGTCGTGGAAGACGGGTACGGGGCAACGCTCGATCAGCGTCTCCTCGATATGGAAGCACTCGGGCGCCTTGATGTCCTCCAGGTTGATGCCACCGAATGTGTCGGCAATGGAAGCCACCGTCTGGATAAACTGCTCCGGGCTGTTGGCGTCCACCTCGATATCCACCGAATTGATGTTGGCAAAGCGTTTGAATAACAGGGATTTGCCTTCCATCACCGGTTTGGATGCCAGCGGGCCAAGGTTGCCGAGGCCGAGAATGGCGCTGCCGTCGGAGATTACGGCGACCAGATTGCCCTTGCCGGTGTAGAGATAGGCCGCCTCCGGGTCCTTGGCGATCTCGTGCACCGGCTCGGCGACGCCGGGGCTGTACGCCAGGGACAGGTCCTCTTGGGTTTGGGCGGGAGTGGTCACTTCTACCGAAAGCTTGCCGGGCGTCGGTAGTGCGTGGTAGTCGAGCGCTGCCTGGCGGCGCGTGGAATCCGTCATCTTTCAAATCGTCTCATACTGCGGGGACACCTCTGCGGGCATCTCCCTGGTTACTGCGGGGCGGAGAGAATAACTGAGCGCGCCTTGTCGCCACAAGTTGAAAAAAGTATCTAGACCGCCAATTCTTACTAAATTGCATAAAGAATTTCGCAAATGAAGAAATGAATAGCGATCTATTTTGCATAGTTTAGGGATAAATATTTCGAGTGTGGCGCCATGGCGAGGCGCTGTCTTCAATTCGATGACTTTGTCTATGCAGTCGGTCAGCCCAGCGGAAATTGCTCGCTGACCATGTGGTGACGGGGTGGAGTGGCATCCGGGCACAAAAAAAGCACCGAGGGCAAACCCAGGGTGCTTTTTGGGGTCGCCGCGCCAGATGGCGCGCGGGACTTACTTGCTGGAAATGCGGCTGCCGAAACGCTTTTTGAAGCGATCCACGCGTCCGCCGGTAGTAGCCTGCTTCTGCTTGCCAGTGTAGAAGGGGTGGCAGCGGGAGCAGACATCGATCTGGATGTCTTTGCCCAGGGTAGAGCGGGTTTTGATCACATTGCCGCAGGAACAGGTCGCGGTAATTTCGCTGTAATTCGGATGGATATCTGCTTTCATGATGGCCTCTTTTCGAATCCGCCACCCGATCTGTTGCCGGGCACGGAGTCGTCGTTGGTACAGGAGCCGGGGCTCCGGGCTGTTTAAAAAGTCGGCGCATACTATCAGATTAGCGCCGCGGTTCAAGCACAATCTGGGGATTTTGCCCCTGGAATCCGGGTGTGCTGTCTCTCGGCATCCGCTGGGGAAGAGAAGCCGGAACAGAGCGCAATTGCTATCATGCCGCTTTTGGGCTTGCAGTGCGGGAGGGGCAGTTGGCGGACCAGGGCGCAAAAGCGGTGATTCTGCGAATGGCGGTGCCGGTGCCGCTGCGGCGTCTGTTCGACTACCTGCCGCCAGAGGGGTTGGCCCCGTCCGACCTGATACCCGGTCAGCGCCTGTGGGTGCCCTTCGCAAACCGCAAACTGGTGGCGGTGCTGGTGGATATCGTGAGCGATTCCCCGCTGGAGCAATTAAAGCCGGCGGTGGAACTGATCGACCGGCAGCCACTGTTCGATGGCCCCAGCCGCGATTTTCTGCACTGGGCCGCCGACTACTATCAGGCGCCGGTGGGGGAAATCTACGCCGCCGCCCTGCCCGTGGCCTTGCGCAAGGGCAAGCCTGCGGATCACTGGGCCGAACAGTGGCTGCAACTGACGGTTGAAGGCAAGGGGCTGCCGGAATCGGCCCTGGCCAGGGCACCCAGGCAGCAGGCCCTGCTGCAACTGTTACTGCGGCGCGGCGCCCAGAGCCGCACCCAGCTGAAGGCCCAGGGCCACACTACCGCTACAATACGGGCCCTGGAAGAGCGTGGCCTGGCGGAGTGCTCGATCGGGCCCACGGTCCCTCCGCCCATTTCCAGTGCCGAGAGCAGCCCTGCGCCGGAGTTGAATCCGGAGCAGCAACAGGTACTGGAGGCCATTCCCACAGATCGCTTTACCGTCTCTCTGCTGGAGGGCACCACCGGCAGCGGCAAGACCGAGGTCTACCTGCGCCTGATGGAGCGGGTGCTTGCGGAGGGCCGACAGGCCCTGCTGTTGGTGCCGGAGATTGGTCTGACACCACAGACGCTGCGCCGCATCGCCGCGCGCTTTCCGGATCGCAGTATCGCGGCGCTCCATTCGGGACTGGCGGAGGGTGAGCGCGCTCAGGCCTGGCTGTCCGCGGCTGCGGGTCAGGCGGACATTGTTATCGGCACCCGTTCAGCGGTGCTGACCCCCCTGCCCCGTCTTGGCGCCGTGATCGTCGATGAGGAACACGACGGCTCCTTTAAACAGCAAGATGGGGTGCGCTATTCCGCCCGCGACCTGGCCGTCGTGCTGGGGCGCAATGCCGGCGCGCCGGTACTACTGGGCTCGGCGACGCCCTCCCTGGAGAGCCTGCACAATGCACTGACCGGGCGTTACCAACATTTGCGCCTGCGCAATCGCGCGGGCAATGCGCGCCCGCCCCAGATCCATATAGTGCCGACCTTAGGCCAGCCTCTGGAAGAAGGATTTACTCCTCAAGTATTGCGTCATATTGGCGATACTCTGTCTCGGGGCGAGCAGGTGTTGGTGTTTATCAACCGCCGCGGTTTTGCACCGGCGCTGGCCTGTGACGACTGCGGCTGGCTGGCCGACTGTCCGCACTGTTCCAGCAAGCTGACGATGCACCGGCGCATTCGCCAGCTGCGCTGCCACCACTGCGACTACCGCAGGGCGCTGGTGGACAGCTGCCCTCAGTGCCACAGCCGTTCGCTCAGCGCTCTGGGTGGCGGTACCGAACGCAGCGAGGAACTGCTCGGACAGCGTTTTGCGGATTACCCGGTGATCCGCGTCGACCGCGATACCACTGCCAGCAAGCAGGCACTGGACCGGCTGTTGGCGCCGGCGCGGGAGGGCGAGCCCTGTCTGTTACTCGGAACTCAGATGCTCGCCAAGGGCCACCATTTGCCGAGGGTCACCCTGGTGGTTATCCAGGATGCCGACGGCGGCCTCTTCAGTGCCGATTTCCGTGCCCCTGAGCGCACGGGGCAACTGCTGGAACAGGTGGCCGGCCGCGCCGGCCGCGGTGATTTGCCGGGGCGGGTGTTGGTGCAGAGCCGCTATCCCCAGCACCCCCTGTTGCAGCTGCTGCTGGAGAAGGGGTATGGCGCCTTTGCCCGCCAGTTACTGCGCGACCGGGCGGTGGCACAGTTGCCCCCACACAGGGCAATGGCGTTGGTGCGCGCCGAGTGCGAGGAACCCAGATGGGCGGAGGAGTTCCTCGAAGCGGCGCGGGCGCAAATGCAGGCGCTGGCACCGCCGTCGCCGCAGTTGTCTTACCTGGGGCCGGTGCCCGCACTGCTGGAACGAAAGTCCGGCCGCTTCCGCTTCTACGTGCAGGTGACGGCCGAGCGGCGCGGCCAGCTGCAACCGCTGCTCGCGCGCCTGTGCCAGTGGGCGGAAGGCTACAAGAACCGCCGCCTGCGCTGGGCGGTCGACATGGATGCACAGGAGCTGTCCTGAGTGCGCAGCCCAAAGCTGGGCCGCTCTTGGGAATACGTCACTGGCGATGAGATTCCCGGAAGATGGTATACGCGTATCACTGCCGCCGGGGACAGAGACAGCGCCCATGGGAATTAATCAGAGGTTCCCCTTCGAATGGCGTTACAATTTCCGCCGAATGAACGTATGTGTAAAACAGTACGGAAGAGACCTTCATGAGCCGTCGCAACACCCGCCGCCGCAGCACTTCTTCAGGCAAACCCGCCTGGGTGTGGTTTGTTCTGGGCAATTTTGTCGGCGGCTTCGTGGTCTTCATGATTTTCCTGCACGGCCTCAAGCAGGACGAGAAACCGGCCGCGGCTGCGCGCCAATCACCGGCTGAGCAGCAGAAAGAAAAGTCGGAGCAGCCGCGCTTCGACTTCTACAAGATGCTTAAGGAAAACGAGGTGGCTGTGCCGCCGCCGAAAACGGCGCAGCCGGTGCGGCGCAAATCGGAAGAGAGCGAAAGTGAAACCCGCTGGAAAATCGTCGAGGAAGAACCCAAGCTCGTCTACATACTGCAGGCCGCGTCTTTCCGCGACGCGAAAGAGGCGGATCGGCTGCGCGCCCAGCTGATGCTCGCCAACCTGAATGTGAAGGTGGAGACGGCCCGCGACAACCGCGGCACCTGGCACCGGGTACTGGTAGGGCCCTACAAAAGCCGCTCGCAGGTGGCCAAGGCCCGCGAGGTGCTCGCCGATCACAAGCTGATGCCCCTGGTGCTCAAGCGCCCGGCGCGATAGACGGCTTCTGGCTAGTTCACCTTCAGGCTGACGAGAACGCCGCCCTTGCGCCAGCGATAAAGCGCATGGCGGCGGCATCTGTTGAAATTCCTCATCGCTGACCTCATGTATCGGGCTTCAAGCAAATTCTTTGCGGGGGCGGTCCGAAACGCTCCCGCAAATGCCAGCCATGAGGTGTTCAATTGGAACAGTATCGCGGAACCACCATCCTCTCCTGCCGCCGCAATGGCAAAGTTGTCATCGGCGGTGACGGACAGGTCTCCCTGGGCAACACCATAATGAAGGGCAACGCCCGCAAGGTGCGCCGTTTGTACAAAGACAAGGTACTTGCCGGTTTTGCCGGTGGCACCGCCGACGCTTTCACCCTGTTTGAGCGCTTCGAGGCAAAGCTGGAGGCCCATGGCGGCAAGTTGACTCGCGCCGCTGTGGAGCTGGCCAAGGACTGGCGCACCGACCGCGCCTTGCGCCGCCTTGAGGCGCTGCTGGCGGTAGCGGACGCCACCGCCAGTTTAATCGTTACCGGCAACGGCGACGTAATACAGCCGGAGGACGATCTGATCGCCATCGGATCCGGTGGCCCCTACGCCCAGGCCGCCGCTCGCGCGTTGCTGGACAACACCGAGATGGATGCGCGCGCTATTGTCGAGCAGGGCCTGAAGATTGCCGGCGATATCTGTGTCTATACCAACCAGAATCACACCATTGAAGAATTGAGTTACTGACAAGCGCAACTGCTTGATAGCCATTGCACTTGAGCCGAGAGTTTCTATGTCCCAATCCCAGATGACCCCCCGCGAAATCGTCCGCGAACTCGACCGCCATATCATCGGCCAACAGGACGCCAAGCGAGCCGTGGCCATTGCGCTGCGCAACCGCTGGCGGCGCATGCAGGTGAGTGAGGAACTGCGCGGGGAAATCACCCCGAAGAATATTCTGATGATCGGCCCTACCGGTGTGGGTAAAACCGAGATAGCCCGCCGTTTGGCCAGTCTCGCCGGTGCGCCCTTTATCAAAGTGGAAGCGACCAAATTTACCGAGGTGGGCTATGTGGGCCGCGACGTGGAGTCCATCGTGCGTGACCTGGTGGAGACCGCGGTAAAGCTGGAACGCGAGCGCGCGATGAACGGCGTCCGCCAGAGCGCCATGGACGCCGCCGAGGAGCGTATCCTCGACGCCCTGCTGCCGCCCCCCCGCTCCACTGAGCCCGGAGACAACGAATCCAACACACGGCAGCTGTTCCGCAAAAAACTGCGCGAGGGACAGCTGGACGACAAAGAGATAGAAATTGAAATGGCCGCTACTCCCGTGGGGGTGGAAATCATGGCCCCTCCGGGCATGGAGGAAATGACCAGCCAGCTGCAGGGTATTTTCTCCAATATGGCCCAGAGCCGTACGCGCAAGCGCAAAATCAAGGTGAAGCAGGCGCTGAAACAGCTGACCAACGAAGAGGCGGCCAAGCTGATCAACGACGACGAGGTCAAAGCCCGCGCCATCCAGTCCGCAGAGGAAAACGGCATTGTCTTTATCGACGAAGTGGACAAGATCGCCAAGCGCCAGGAGGGCGGCGGCGCCGATGTCTCTCGCGAGGGCGTGCAGCGCGACCTGCTGCCGTTGATCGAAGGCTGCACCGTTACCACCAAATACGGCATGATCAAAACGGATCACATTTTGTTTATCGCCTCCGGTGCCTTCCATCTGTCCAAACCGTCAGATCTGATCCCGGAATTACAGGGCCGCCTGCCGATTCGGGTGGAGTTGAGCTCGCTGACTTCCGGCGACTTCCAGCGCATTCTCACCGAGCCCAAGGCGTCGCTGACCGAGCAGCACAAGGCACTGATGGCCACTGAAGGGATGCAGTTGGAATTTTCCGACGACGGCATCCGGCGCATTGCCGAAGTCGCCTACGAAGTGAACGAACGCACAGAAAACATCGGTGCGCGCCGCCTGCACACGGTGCTGGAGCGGCTGCTGGAGGAGATTTCCTTCGACGCCGGAGAAGGCGAAAAGTCCATCACCATAGACGCCGCCTATGTGGACAGCCACTTGGGCGAACTGAGCCAGAACGAAGACCTTTCGCGTTTTATTCTTTAAGCGCATCCTCCGTGGCAAACAGGCCCCCAGGTGTGTCCCGGGGGCCGCTCACCGATACGACAGGAGCCCCCCGTGGCCGCGCCGAAAAAAATTCACCTGAACCGCGCCGAAAAAGAACTGCACATCGTTTTCGATGACGCCGAATACACACTGTCGGCAGAGTATTTGCGCGTCTTTTCTCCCAGTGCCGAGGTGCGCGGCCACGGCGCGAGTGAGCCGGTGCTGGTTAGTGGAAAGCTCAATGTCGGTATCGAAAGCGTTGAAACCGCCGGGCGCTACGCGCTGAAAATTGTCTTTGACGACGGCCACGACAGCGGTATCTATACCTGGGATTACTTGCGCGAACTGGGCGCGCAGTACGAAAACAATTGGAACGCCTACCTCAACCGCCTGCAGGCAGCGGGCAAGGGCCGCGACCCGGATGAGAGTGCGATCAAAATTATCGGCTGAGGGGCGCCGTGTAACCCGAGGCAAAACGCCGACGGGTTCGCGTTCAAACTGCAAAGGTGCGCTGAATTCCAGGGCTAACCCCAACACTCGCGCAAAGCAGCCAGAGCGAGCTTAATTTTCCCGTCATATTTCCGGACTCTAATGCACGCACTACCCACGAGTACCGGAGATTTCCATGGCAAAGCGATTTACTCGCGCGTTGACCGCGTGCTGTCTCATTCCGCTGGCGCCCTCGGCGCTGGCCGCCGATCTACCGGAATACCAGAGCGACAGCGCCTGGTTCACCGACGGCGCCGAGCGCATAGAAGCCAGAGTGGCGGAATCCACTGAGGGCACGGCAAAAAATGTCATCCTATTCGTCGGTGATGGCATGGGCGTTTCCACCTTGACCGCGGCGCGTATTCTGGAAGGTCAGCTACGCGGTGAAAGCGGTGAGGAAAATGCGCTCTCTTTCGAGGGGTTTCCTCACACCGCGCTGATCAAAACCTACAACACCAACCAGCAGACTCCCGATTCCGCGGGCACCATGACCGCAATGATGAGCGGCGTGAAAACCAAAGCGGGCATGATCAATATCGACGACGGCGCCCTGCGCGGTGATTGTGCCGGCAGCCGCGGGCGCGAGCTGAACACCTTTCTCGAGTTGATGGAGAGCCGCGGCAGATCTACCGGCATTGTTTCCACCGCACGGATTACGCACGCCACGCCGGCGGCCACCTACGCACGCAGCCCCGAGCGGGACTGGGAAAATGACGCGGACCTCACCGACGAGGCGCGGGAAAACGGCTGCGTGGATATCGCCGCGCAACTGGTGGAATTTGACATTGGCGATGGCATCGACGTGATTCTCGGCGGCGGACGCCGCAACTTCACTACCGCGGACGACGGCGGCAAGCGCGCTGACGGCCGCGACCTCATCGCCGAATGGCTGGCGCGCTACGATGGCGAACAGCAGGCGGCTTACGTGCAAAGTGGCACCGAACTGGCGGCACTGGAAATGTCGTCCACTGAAAAACTGCTGGGCCTCTTCACTAGCAGCCATATGAGTTATGATGCCGACCGCGTGGCAAAAGGCGCCGACGAGCCGAGCATCGCCGAGATGACCTCCGCCGCCATCGACCTACTGTCGAAGAACGAGGAGGGCTACTTCCTGATGGTGGAATCCGGCCGTATCGACCACGGCCACCACGCCGGCAGCGCCTACAGCGCACTGCACGACACCATCGCCTTTTCCGACGCGGTCAAAGCGGCGTTGGAGAAGGTGGATCTGGACGAGACGCTGATACTGGTGACCGCTGACCACAGTCACGTACTGACCATTGCCGGCTACCCGGCACGCGGCAACCCGATTCTGGGGAAAGTCGTCACTACCGACAGCAGCGGTGCGGTCAAGACGGAGCCTGAACCCGCCGCGGACGGCCTGCCTTACACCACACTGTCCTACGCCAATGGCTTGGGTTTTGCCGACCTCGGTGATGAAACCGACGCGGATGCACGCTACGCCCTGGCGCAGGATAGCGGCCGCAAGGATCTGAGTGCCGTGGACACAGAGGCGCCCGGTTTTCACCAAGAGGCGCTGGTGCCGCTGGGCTCCGAGAGTCACGCCGGTGAAGATGTCAGTCTGCACGCCGCTGGTGCCGGCAGCCAGCTGGTACAGGGCTCACTGGAACAGAATGCGGTTTTTCACTTGATGGTCGGCGCCACCGGGTTGTCGGTCACCGCGGAATAATTTGGGGGTAATTAAGCATGAACAAATACAGCAAACTGGCGCTGGGCCTCTCCATCGCACTGTTGGCTGCCGGTTGCAGCGACGACAGCGGCTCGGACAACGTGGCAGTATTGCCGCAGCCCGAGCAGCCGCAAGAGCAGCAACCCCTGGCGCTGCCGCAGTCCCAGCTGGAGAGCAGCTGGTTCAAGGTTGGCCAGCAGGCGGTCGCACGCGCCCAAGCGCAGACCATCAATAACACCCCTGGTGCGGCCAAAAACATTATTTTGTTTATCGGCGATGGCATGGGGATCTCCACCGTCACCGCCGCGCGGATTCTCGCCGGCCAGCAACAGGGACTCGACGGCGAAGAGTACCAGTTGAGCTTCGAAAAAATGCCCTTCGCCGGGCTGGTGAAAACCTACAACACCAACCAGCAGACCCCCGACTCTGCCGGTACTGCCACCGCCATTATGACCGGTGTAAAAACCAAGGCCGGCGTGATCAATGTGGATGAGACCGTGCCTCGTGGCGATTGCGCCGCGAGCAAGCAGCGCCCTCTGACCACGGTATTGGAACTGGCCGAGGGCCAGGGCAAGAGCACCGGTATCATCAGTACTGCCCGCGTCACCCACGCCACCCCGGCGGCTACTTACGCCAAGGTCCCGGACCGGGATTGGGAATACAAGGTGACCGATGGAGACTGTACAGATATTGCCGCGCAACTGGTTGCCCTCAATGCCGGCGACGGGATCGACGTAATCATGGGCGGTGGCCGCCGCAACTTTTTGCCCAGCAGCGAAACTGACGCGGAAGGCGCCGCAGGCAAGCGCGAAGACGGCCGCAACCTAGTGGACGAGTGGCTGGACCGCTACAACGACGGCGTCACCAATGCCGTTTATATCGAGGATCAAACGGGCTTCAACGCGCTGGATGTTGCCGGTACCGACAAACTACTGGGGCTCTTCAATCCGTCGCATATGCACTATGAGGCCGATCGCGGCAACGATACCGCCGGCGAGCCGTCTCTGAGCGAGATGACTGCGAAAGGCCTGGAGCTGTTGAGCAAAAACGACAAGGGCTATTTCCTGATGGTGGAGGGCGGCCGTATCGACCACGGTCACCATGCGGGCAGCGCCTATAACGCCTTGACTGACGCGGTGGAACTTGCCGAGGCGGTACAGGTGGCGATGGACAAAACCAGCGCGGAGGATACGCTGATTATCGTCACTGCCGACCACAGCCATGTGATGACCATCGCCGGTTATCCTACCCGCGGCAATCCCATACTTGGCAAAGTGATTACCAATGACGGCAGCGGCCAGCCGGAGGAGACCCCAGCGCTCGCTGCCGACGGCCTGCCCTACACTACGCTTGGCTACACCACAGGTCGTGGTCATGCAGACTACGGCGAGACTGCGGATGCGGACGAGCGCTACGGGCACGAGATCGACACTGGCCGCAAAGACCTGACTAACGTGGATACCACCGCACCCGGCTATCACCAGGAAGCGTTGATTCCCACCAGCGCGGAAACCCATGGCGGCGAAGACGTAGGCGTCTGGGCGCGCGGCCCGGGTGCGCATTGGGTCACCGGCACCAACGAGCAGAGCTACCTCTTCCACGTCATGGCCCGCGCCGGCGGCCTGCTCGACTAATTCCTCCCCCAGGAGCGGCCCTGCGCCGCTCCTGCCCCCTCCGGCCAGGGTGAAAAAGTGTGTCTTACACGCCCTAAGGCACCGATTACCGGCCAGGACAACTTCTGCTATTATCCCGCCCGCAAAACCTAAGGGGTGGCGCTAGCGCCTGAGATGCTCACCGAGCAAACCCTTGAACCTGATCCGGTTAGTACCGGCGTAGGAATAGGTAACCTTCCAAAACCCTCCCCACGTCGATTTCCGGGTCTCTTTCACTTTGGCATTTAGCGAGAGAGAACCATGAACCACTTTAAAAAAATAAGTGCGGTCGCCCTTACCGGCTGCTTGTCGGCGGTGCAGGTGGGTGCGGCTGAAACCGGCGATCCCGCGCTGGAAGAAGTCATCGTCACCAGCCAGCTGCGTGCGGTCAATCAATTGGAAATGCCCGGCAGTGTCAGTGTGCTGAACAATACCGCCATTGCGGCCCGCAGCGCCGCCAATCTGGAGCAGCTGCTGGGCATGGCCCCCAACGTCAATCTCGCCTCCGGCGCTTCGCGGGGCCGTTTTGTGCAGATTCGCGGTATCGGTGAGCGCAGCCAGTTTATCGATCCGGTGAATCCATCGGTCGGTCTGCTTATCGACGGCATCGACTTCTCCGGTTTGGGACTAGCCGCCAGCACCCTGGATATGGAACAGGTGGAAATTCTGCGCGGTCCCCAGGGAACCCTATACGGCGCCAATGCCCTGGCCGGGCTGATCAGCATGACCAGCGCCGCTCCCAGCAGTGACCCTGTGGCGCGGGTGTCCGCTGAGCTGGCGGAATACAATAGCCGCATGCTGTCGGCGGTGAGCAGCAATGCGTTGACGGATAAACTTTCCTACCGTCTCGCCGTCCGCAAGCAGCAGTCCGATGGCTACATGGACAACGCGTACCTGGACCGCAGCGATACCAACGGCATCGACGAAACCGTGATGCGAGGAAAACTGCGTTACCAGGCCAGCGACGATCTGCAACTGGACTTCACCACCTTTTATCTGGATGCGGATAACGGCTACGACGCCTTCTCCCTGTACAACACCCGCGAGACCTTGTCGGACCAGCCCGGTTGGGATCGGCAGGAGACGCTGGCGTTTTCCCTCAAGGGCCGCTGGTCCGGCAGTGATTATTTCACCCTCGAGAGCACACTCAGTGCCGCCAGTTCTGACACCGAATATGGCTACGATGAAGACTGGACCTATGTGGGATTTCACTCCGATGAATACAGCTCCACCGACAATTACCTGCGCGACAGGGACAACCTGAGCGCCGATGTGCGCCTGCTGTCGACGGATGCCTCCGCTTTGCTAAACGGCCGCATCCACTGGGTGGCAGGTATTTATTTCCGTGATGAAAGCGAAAGCCTGGAGCGCAATCAGACTTTCAGCAGCGCATTTGACACGCAAAATACGGCAATTTACGGTCAGTTACGCACCGCGCTCAGTGAGAAATTCGACTTGGTCACAGGCCTGAGATTTGAACAACGCGATGCGGATTACAGCGATTCTCTCGCTGTGGATTCCAGCAAAAACGAAGATCTCTGGGGCGGTAACCTCTCTCTGGAATATCACCACAGCGACAATACGCTGATCTATGCCACCGTATCCCGCGGCTATAAAGCCGGTGGTATCAACGCCAGTCTGATCGCCGCTGCCGCCGACAACCCGAATATCGACAGCGCGCAGTTTGAATTCGACACCGAGCATATGCTCAATTACGAGTTGGGCATCAAGGGCGCCTGGCTGGAGAACCGTTTGCAGGCGCAGCTGGCCGCTTTTTTCCAAGATCGCAGCGATGTGCAGGCCAAGCAGTCGGTATTCAATCCGAGCGATTTTTCCTTCGATGAGTTTCTTACCAATGCCGCCGCTGGCGAGACCACTGGTGTGGAAATCGAAGTGAACTATCTCGCCAGCGATACCCTGCGCCTGTTTGCCGCCGCCGGCTGGCTCAATGCGGAATTCGCCGATTTCATAACGTCTTCTCACGTCGATGCCCGCGATGATTACAGTGGCATTGCGCTGGATCCGGTGGACATGGACGGGCGCGACCTGGCCCACGCGCCCAACTATCAATTCTTCACCGGTGCGGAAATTGCGCTGCTGCCACAACTGATTCTGCGGCTTGAAATAGAGGGAAAGGACGACTTCTATTTTTCCAACAGCCACGACGCAAAATCGACAGCTTACGAGCTATTCAACACCCGCCTTACCTATCTGGGTGAAAATTGGGAATTAGCACTCTGGGGCAGAAACCTGACCGACGAGGATTACACCACTCGCGGCTTCTATTTCAGCAACCAGTTTGGCAACAATCCGGCCAACGGTTATGCTCCGGAGGCCTACTACCAGTATGGTGAGCCGCGCGTTATGGGCATCACAGGAACATACACATTTTAAATTGCGAGGCGGCGCATTGCCGCCTTTGATTGTCGAGGTTATAGAATCGTGCAGCTCTCCGTAGAAATCAGCATGTATCCACTGAAGGACGAGTATATTCCCAGTATCCAGGACTTTATCGATCGCCTGAACAGCTACCCGGAACTGCGGGTTATTACCAACACAATGAGCTCCCAGGTGTTCGGCGATTACGATCTATTGATGGATATATTGAAGCGGGAAATGCGCAGCGCCTACGAAAAACACGGTCGCGCTATTTTTGTGTGTAAATTTATCGATGGTGATTTAGCCCCGGATACACGCGATGTTTGAGGGCATTTTTTCCAGTGAGGTCGGCAGTGCCATGACTGCCGCTCTCAAAGCCATGTCCGCCTGGGAAATCGCCGCCGTTATATTGGCGCTGGCCTATCTGTTGCTGGCAATGAAGGAAAAGATCAGCTGCTGGTATGCCGCATTTGCCAGTACCACCATTTATCTATTTCTCTTCTGGGACGTCAGCTTAATGATGGAATCTGCCCTGCAGATTTTCTACTTGCTGATGGCCGTTTACGGCTGGTGGCAGTGGCGCCACCACCGCGACCAACAACGGAATTTGAAAATCCACTGCTGGCCCTTCGCTACCCATTTGGCCGTGCTTGCGGGTGTTGGCCTGCTGACACTGGTTTTCGGCTATCTGCTGGACACCAACACCAATGCCGCCCTGCCCTACCTGGACTCCTTCACCACCTGGGGAGCTGTGATCACCACTTATATGGTCACGCGCAAAGTGCTGGAAAACTGGCTTTACTGGATAGTGGTGGACGGCGTCTCTATCTATCTGTATATCGACCGAGGGCTTTACCTGACCGCGTTACTGTTTGCACTTTATGTCATTATCGTGATTGTGGGTTTCTTTCAGTGGCTGGCTATTTACAAGCGTGAATCGCGGGGCGCCGATGTACCTACAGAAATTTCCGCCAATGGTCAGCCGGCGATAGCGGCGGCAAAACAGCCGGGCTAATTGGGGTACGATGAGCGGTAATTCCGCAAAAGTTATTCCTCGCGACTGGCAGCGGTGGAGTTCGATTGAACCGTCAGTGCTCTGGCCCCTGGGGGGCGGATTGACCAACCAGAGTTATCTGATTGCCGCAGGCGGTGAAAAATGGGTGCTGCGCAAGAACTCCACAATCAGCGATGCACTGGATTTAAACCGCAGCGGGGAAGCGGCGGCACTGCGTCACGCCGACAAGGCGGGTCTGTGTGCGCCAATCATTTACTGTGATCCCGGCTATCAATATCTGGTTACCCGCTATATCAAAGGCAGGCCGTGGCGTGTGACCGGTGCCGATGACCTCAAGCGGCTGGTGGAAATGCTGCACCGCATTCACGCTCTGCCTCCTATCAATGTCTACCTGGATATCCGGCAAAAAATTTCGCGCTACTGGTGCTCGATTGATAAGCGCGCGGATTTTTTCTCGGAACTGCAAGACCTAAATCACACCATCGACTCACGTATAGCTGCGGTACAAACGCCGAATAGCGCTACTTGTCTGTGTCACAACGATCTGCTGTCTGCGAACCTGATCGCTGCCGATAGCGGAAGGCTGTATGTCATCGACTGGGAGTATGCCGCCATGGGCGACCCCTTCTATGAACTTGCGGTGATTGTAGAGGAGTACAGGCTGGATAAAGCGCAGCAAGAATTGTTGATTGCGGAATATTTGAGCCGGCCATTAAAAACGGCTGATTGGCAGAGGCTGGCGCACTGGCGGGCAATTTACCGCTATTTATCCCTGCTTTGGTATGCCGTTCAGTGGTCAACCGGGGCTATGAGAGAAGCCCACACCAGAGAGCAAATTTTTCGAAGTATCCGTGAACTGCGGAACCTTTGAGCGCTCTACAGTCCCGAGAAACTTCTGCTGAACTCACCCATGCTCTTCCAGAGTCGGTCAGCCGTGGCCCTCGGTATGCTCGGGCACGAATACATCCCGGAGATCCAACGGATTGCCATCGGCGTCCAGGACCTGGACACTGCGGATGGGGCGGGACGTTGCCTTGTCCCGCAGGTCCAGCGGCCCCTGCTCCGGTGCCGGGTTCCACTTATCGCCCCACTGACGCAGGGCCACCACCACAGGGAACAGATCCCGGCCCTTATCGGTAAGCCGGTACTCATAACGGCAACCGTGTTCTCCAACATCCACCTTGTGCAGTACACCGTTTTCCACCAGGCGGGTGAGGCGATCGCACAGGATGTTCTTTGCGATTCCCAGTTGTTGCTGAAAATCCACGAAGCGGCGGGTGCCATACATGGCATGTAACACGATCAGCAGAGACCACCAGTCGCCGACTTCATTGAGAGCGCGGGCGACGGAGCAGTTGGAGTTATCAAAGCGTTTTCTGGCCATGGGTGGATTGTAGTGATAACGGTTGCTTTTTAAAACCAGATTCAATAGGGTTGCGTTACGAAACCAAATTGAAGAGGTTGTATTCCCACCATGAGCATGAACCTGGGACCTTTGTTTGAACCGTTTGAGATGGGCAATCTCAAACTTCGCAACCGGGTGGCTATGGCCCCCATGACCCGCAACTTTTCCCCAAAGGGTATCCCCGGAGACAATGTTGTGGACTACTACCGGCGCAGGGCCGAAGCTGGTGTCGGACTGATCATCACCGAGGGCACCACCGTCAATCACCCGGCTGCCAACGGCTATCCCAACGTACCGGCATTTCACGGCGAAGCGGCTTTGGCCGGCTGGAAAAAGGTCGTGGATGCGGTGCACGAGGCCGGCGGAGCCATTTTTCCCCAACTGTGGCACGTAGGTGCAGTGCGCAAAGAAGGCACGGAACCGGACCCTTCAGTACCGGGCTACAGTCCCTCCGGACTATTCGCACCGGGCAAGCCCAGTGGCAAAGCCATGAGCAAGGAAGATATCCGCGATGTGATCAAGGCTTTCGGCGATGCCGCCGAAGACGCCAAGGCGATTGGTTTTGACGGCGTGGAGATTCACGGCGCACACGGCTATCTGCTGGACCAGTTCCTGTGGGAAGGTACCAACCAGCGCGACGACGAATACGGCGGCAGCCCGGAAAACCGCCTGCGTTTCGTGGTGGAAATTATCGAGGAAGTGCGCCGCCGTGTGGGGCCTGAATTCCCGGTTATGCTGCGTTTTTCCCAGTGGAAGCAGCAGGACTACGAAGCCCGGTTGGTCAACACCCCCGAGGAGCTGGAGCGCTTCCTCAAGCCGCTGGTGGAAGCCGGTGTGGATATCTTCCACGCCTCCACCCGCCGCTTCTGGGAGCCCGAGTTTGAAGGCTCCAGCCTGAACCTGGCTGGTTGGACTCAGAAGCTGTCCGGCAAGCCCGCCATGTCCGTGGGCAGTGTCGGCCTGACCGAAGACTTTATCAGTGGCACCTTTGCCAGCAAGCAGGAATCTGTGGAAAAGGCGGGCATCGACGAGCTGGTAGAGCGCATGCAGAAGCGCGAGTTCGAATTGATCGCGGTGGGTCGGGCTTTGCTGCAGGACCCGGAATGGCTGCTCAAGGTCAAAGAGGGCCGCCTCGAAGAGGTGCGTGCTTTCGCGCGCAAATCCCTGGAAACCCTCTACTGATCGTCTCTTCACTGCATCCGCTGTGCGCAAACTCCTTACAAGGCCGGCACAGCGGATGTGCAGAGAATTACATCTGCCCGGTTTCCTCGTACCGCTGGTGCCAGCTGAGCGCTTCGCCGATCAGATGTGGCGTGTGCATGCCGCGCCCACTGGCGCAGGCCCGTTCGAAATAATCGAGCAGTCGCGGCCGATAATCCGGATGGGCGCAGTTTTCGATAATGGTTTTTGCCCGCTGCTTGGGTGAAAGACCGCGGAGGTCCGCCAAGCCCTGTTCGGTAACGATGACCTGCACATCGTGCTCGGTATGATCGACGTGGGAAACCATCGGCACTATGGCGGAAATGGCACCGCCCTTGGCCGTTGACGGAGTCATAAATACCGACAGATAGCCGTTGCGGGCGAAGTCCCCGGAGCCACCAATCCCGTTCATCATGCGGGTGCCCATAATATGGGTGGAATTCACATTGCCGTAGATATCCGCTTCGATCATACCGTTCATGGCAATGACACCGAGGCGGCGGATAACTTCAGGGTGGTTGCTGATTTCCTGGGGGCGCAAAATAATCCGGCTGCGGTAGAAGTCGATATTGTCCGCTAGCTCCTGATTGGCTTCTGGACTCAGCGAAAAAGCGGTGGCCGAGGCCATACGCAGCTTCCCTGAGCGCAACAGGGACAGCATGCCGTCCTGCAGAACCTCTGTGTAGGAAGTGAGATTTTCGAACGGCCCCTCCTCGAGGCCAGCCAGGACCGCGTTGGCGATATTGCCGACGCCGGATTGCAGGGGCAGCAGATTTTCCGGCAGCCGCCCTTTTTTCACTTCGTGCTCAAAGAAATCCAATAAGTGATGGGCGATGCGCTGTGAGATCTCATCCGGCTCGCTAAAACAGGAATTGCGGTCAGGCGCATTGGTCTCCACTACTGCAATAATTTTTTCGGGCGGGCACCGCAGATAATTCTCACCGATACGGTCATCCGGCTGCAAAATCTGGATCGGACGTCGGTTGGGTGGCAGAGCAGTGCCGTAATAGACATCGTGCATACCTTCGAGGCCGGCACTCTGGCCGTAATTCACTTCCAGAATGACCTTGTCCGCCTGCTCGATCCAGGTTTTGTTGTTACCCACGGAAGATGACGGAATCAGCTTCCCATCTTCGGTAATGCCGGCTACTTCGATCAGGGCGATATCCAGCTTGCCGAAGAAGCCAAACCACGCGTGCTGGGCCACGTGAGACAGGTGGATATCGATGTACTCCATCTGTCCCTCATTGATCTTCTGCCGACAGGTGGGGTCACTCTGGTAAGGCAGGCGAAGTTCAATACCATCGGCCTCTGCCAATGCACCATCCAGCTCCGGGGCAGTGGAAGCGCCTGTCCAGATGTTAATGCGATAGTTATCACCTTGAGCATGCTGTGCCTGGATATGCTCGGCGAGCGCCTGAGGTACAGCTTTGGGATAGCCCGCACCGGTAAAGCCGCTCATGCCGACGTTGGCCCCTGCGGGGATCAGCGCAGCAGCTTCGCTGGCACTCATAATGCGATTGCGCAATGTGGGGCAGTGAATGCGGGTGGCGTTGGTCATGACATCTCCGTAAAACAACTTGGCAAAAGCATGAACGCCCAGTATGCCGGGATAAACCGGTGGTAGGTCTCGTGGTGAAAATCCACAGTCCGGTATGGGCTGGCCAGCCGCCGGCGCCCCGAGTCATGGGCTGCTGGCCCGTTAGGTTAGTGGTTTAAACGTGGCAGGGGAAGAGGGTGTTTGGCGCTATCCAGGGATATTTGCGTGACTGATCGGTATCGTTTCACTCTAAAACAGTGCTTACACGGGCCTCGGATATCGAAGTGCCAACGGATTTATTTGGACAATTTTATTTCTGTCAAGCCCTTGGTGGGGCGCTGATTCCGCATCTGTGTTTTCCGTATCGGCGTTGAACCGTCAAGAGCAGTATTTCGGCAGACACATAGCCCGCAATGCCTCCTAAATAGAGTTTACGCTGAGTTAACTGGCAGTTTTGGGATGCACGGTATGGGAATAACAACAGTGTTTTTTGTGTTTATCGATATCTCTACAGTTTTTGTATTTCTGAGGCGAATTGATGATATTGGTACATACAAAGGGTGATGTAACTGCAAAATACTTATATTTCCACAAGCTGTTTGAAAGAAGACAGAAATTTATTGAACCGGTGAAAAGTACAGCTGCGAGAAAATAACGCAGTTTCAGATAATAAGAGCACTTGGTGCGCGGACCGCCTGATAGAGTCGGCGTCTCTTTATGCCAATAGAAATGACACAGAATTCTGAACACCCTCGTGGACGATGGAGCCGTCCGCTTGAATGATTGGTGAGGCGATAATCTTAATCCTGCGTCCAGACACCGGAATCGTACATTAGCCGCATTGTGTAATTTACTTGCAGGGTCTGGCTGGATTCGCATTGTATTTCCGTGGGGGCTTGCGGTGACCCGGGAGCAGTAACGAATATGGATGAACCAGCCCGAAAGGAATCAAAAAGAGCGTATTGATACCCATTGTTCACGAACTCAACAGATGCATCGCCGTTCATAAACGAGGTGTACTTGAACACACCTTTTGGCGGCCTCTTTACGCTCGGGAACATAAATGTAAGTTTGCCTTCGTCGGAAGCCCGATACTGCATGTAGCCGGATGTACGAGTAACTACACGCGACGAACAGAGTGAGAATACACGTTGATGCTCCATACAGCTCCATAATGCAATCTCATCTTTAGCACAGAGAGGGCTCGGCATGTACTCATCACGGTACTGCTTCCAGGTTGCATTGGTAATCGATGAAGCAGGCGTTTGTCCTTGCGCGGGAGTGACTGTAATGGCTAAGACTATGAGTAGCGCCAACAATGAAGAGGTACTAAATTTCATAGTAAATAACATCAAAAATCAACAGTGCCAATAAAGTGTGTGGAATTGCTATCCAAGTCTACAAGCTCGGGTACCACTCGGGCCAGATTGTATCTTGAACACTCGATTCGGCCTCTTCCTGAAATAGCTTTGGGAAAGGCTGAGTCATATCTCTTCGCCAATGACTATCACTATCCAAGTGCCTATGGACCCAACCTCTTAAAGGACTAGGTTCGCATTCTTTTTTAAATTCAATTCGCCATTTTTTGATTTCGTAGATCTCTTAAATTCCATTGTGACGGTTAACATTTATTTAGATATCTTGCCAAGTACATACTCAGATATTTTAAATGCAGCAAACCTTGCCTGTCCCTCTTTAGGATAGTCACTTGGCACTATCTCTATTTCTTGCACTTGTAAATCACCACCATACTTAATGTTGGCTTCTTGAACACCTTCCAATATTTCTATTTTATGGCGTTCCAGGTCAAATTGAATTTGAGCATCATCTTGATCTATGCCAAGGCGTTTTACCACCAGAACACCGCTGTCTGGAGTTTTCCCAAATTTTATTGAAACCAAAACACATCCAGAGCCAGTTACGTGTTGTCTTCGATAATATGTGCTTTCTGAAATATTCATAGCAATTTGACGCTGTCAATAGTTTCTGAGGGAAGCGAAGTCCGGCAACCGTGGAGAACGAGAATGACTGGCCTTGTTATAAGTTGATGATCCGATTAAGTAAAATTTTAAGTTTTCCTCGTAATCTTCTTTAAGTATTACACCTTGTTCTATTAGGGAAGCTCTGATTAATTCACTTTCCGGTGGCAGAGGTTCTTCGGGGACGAATGTGAAGCTCAGATAATAGGACAGATATTTCGAGAACGCACGAGTACTTTACTGTATCCGACGGTTTCGAAATATCTGTCCTATCACTTGAGCGCCTCGGAATCTACCATAGTGTTCACGAGAATTAATCAGAGGTTCCCTATCATTTTTCGTCACTCTCCGTTTGTTAGCCTTGCTTTATCAATAATATCTGACAACACTGAATGAGCATTGGCGCCAAAAACGCTGATCTCTAAGCAGTTGTCAATCGACTTTGCTACGACATAGGCTTTGGATTCATTCTCTTTGCTAAGGATATAAAAGTCCAAGCCATTTTTTTCTTTATGTAAAAGATCATATTCTTTATGAGAGTTAAAGAACGACTCCTCAAAAACTCCACGCGGATTTGAAAATGAGGAAGTTATAAAATCGTAAGCTGTATTTTCAGATCCATAAAGACCAAGCTCCTCTTGGTCTATCACTCTGTAAGTTACTAGCGGGTTCCTGTTGACCACAAACAGCGGACCATCATCCACCCAGTATTTATTGCTTTCTAGCGGCAAGGGAAGTTCTATCTCGTCCGAGATTGAAACCGCTTTCGTGGAAGGAGGAACCGCTGAACACGCAGATAGGAAAGCAATTACTGATATTAAAATAGAAGTAAACAGTGCTTTACTCATACAAATTTCTTTTATTGAATACAAAATGAGTATCTCATATAGAAAATCATGGGCACTAACAAAATAAAATTCACTCTGTGCCAGACATATTGCAACACTTCTTGGTTCATAGAAAATACTGTTCATCCATACAAGTGTATGGATGAATCAGTTGGGAGAATGGCTGTATCGGCCGTTTCTGGGGGGCAGATTCAAGTCTCTAGCATTGCTCGACGAGTGAATCTTGGTGGTCTGTATGCTCTATGTGGATTTGAATCCGATCTGGGTCACGATGGCCAAGACGCCGAAAGCCTCTGCTCATACCTCTATCCAACAGGGTATCTCCATAGCTCAGGCTGGCAAACAGCCACAAGCGCTCTTTCTCTTCGTTGGTAACCCGCGAGAATCCATGCCAAAGGGACTGCTTTTTCAGCTTCAGAACTAACTGGAACTGGTGGACTGGAGTAGCCGTTGCCTTCGTGAAGACAAGCGCGGCGCTATCAATGAACAACTACCACCAATTCTAGAACGACTGCAGATCGACCCGCGACACTGGCTCTACTTGAACCGCAACTTCGAAAGGCGCTTCAAGTCTCAGGTTGGTGTCACTCATTCAGTGCGCTTTTTTTGTCAGCCGCTCGGCAAACACTGGGCTCACGGAATCCGCGACTGTGAGCGCTACCTCTCCCTGCCGATCACATCTTAAAGTTTTTCCTGTCCTTAATAGCTACATACACTGTTTTGATCACAGCAAACAGACACGCAAGTGATCCAATGAGGCACGGAAAGAACAATAGTGGAACCTTTGCGGCATACCCCATATAGGCAAATATGCCTAATAAGAAACCGACAAAAACCTCTGTAACTAGCGATTCCCAATCGACCGTGTTATTTAGCTCTACGGTCTTTGCTCCATAATGCCTTAAACCGATCTTCCTTATTTTCCTAGGCATAAAAAATTATCATATTTATATCACAGCTCCAGGGGCCACTAACTCAACCCCTTATCCCGATCTATATAACCACGCCAGTATACGTCAATCTGCCAGTCCATCAAGCCAAAACATTATTGGCACGAAAGTTCATGGAGCTACGTCAATCAAACATAACATATTTATCGAAAATAAAGTGGCGATGTAAATAAGAGTTTATATAGATTTTTGACCGTGATATTAAATAGCAGTAATCAGATAAAGCTGAAAGCTTATTAATTGTCGGCCACTCACTATCAAATTCGTAGATGCTGCTGGAAACGGTTTGCTCTCAAGCGCATCAGACTACGGGTCTTTGGGTAATTAGAAGTCGGAGAATTATCCACAAAATAAAAATCCCCAGTAGTTTACACTGCCGGGGATTTCTTTTAATTAGAGAAAGAACAATTCTGTCTTTTTGGCAAAACTAGTCAAAAAGCCCTTGCGGTTTAATCAGCGGAGTTCCCGCTGGCACTTTGGCTCTACCGATTCAACAACCCCTTAACCGCCTGCGGCAAGTCCGCCGGCAATATTACATTCTTGGCATTACCCGACTGCGACAGTTCGGAAAGCGCGCTGATATAGCGTTCGCCCAGCAGGTACATTACCGGCATTTCCTTGTCGCCGATGGCGGCGGAGACGCGTTCGATGGCTTCGCGGCTGGCGTCGGCCAGTACTACCTGGGCCTTGGCGTCGCGCTTGGAAGCTTCCAGGCGGCCGTCGGCTTCCAGAATCGCGGCTTGTTTTTCGCCCTCGGCGCGGGTGACGGTGGCGCGGCGCTGGCGTTCGGCGGCGGCCTGTTCTTCCATGGCTTTCTGCATGGTGGGAGAGGGATTGATATCCTGGATCTCAACGGTTTTGAGGTTGATGCCCCAGTCGGCGATATCGTCGGAGATTCCCTCTTTCAGTTTTGCCTTGATCAAATCCCGGGAGGAGAGCGCTGCGTCGAGGGACATTTCACCGACGATGGAGCGCAGAGCCGTTTGTACCAGATTCTGAATGGCCAGGGTGTAGTCTTCCACACCGTACACTGCCTTTTCCGGCGAGACGATATTGATATAGGCCACGGCGTTGGCAATGATGGTGGCGTTGTCCTGAGTGATGACTTCCTGTGAGGGAATGTCGAGCACAATATCCTTGGTGGTGACCTTGTAAGAGACTTGGTCGATATAGGGAATGACCACGTTCATGCCCGGCGGCAGTGTTTTGTGGTATTTCCCCAGGCGCTGGACTATGTGTTTGGAGCCCTGGGGCACTATGCGCACACCTTTGGCGATGGTAATAACCACGAGCGCTACCAGCGCTAGAACTACATATAAGCCTTCCACGATAATTTCCCCCTAAATTAAAAACGATTTCCAAAGAGCCAATGATGAATTCGCCTGAGCTTAGAAGCTGATTGCATGGCGCTCAGGTAAATCAATCAGCGGTTATCCAGTGCTGTGTCAGGCACGGGTGACGATCAGGGTATTGCCGGATATATCGGTCACTTTGACCCGCTCGCCAATAGCCACTTCCTCAGTGCAGATAAACAGCCATTCCTCCTCTCCCAGAATCGGTGCCGGAAACTTCAGTCGGCCGCGGTTGCGCCCGGCATTGGATTCCAGCACCAGCCCTATCTGTCCGGTCAGAGCCTCGGCGGCCATGCCGGAGGTGGTGCGATCTTTCCACTTGGGACGGATCAGCTTTAGCCAGCCGATCAGTAGAGCAAAGGAGATACCGGCCCAGAGCAGCAGTTGCAGGGTGATGGGTATATCCACAATAACCAGCAGCACCCCTATTACCAGGGCGGCAAGGCCGAACCAGAAGAGGATAAATCCGGAAACGAAGATTTCCGCGGTGACTAGCAGCAGGCCGAGGACCAGCCAGTGCCAATAGGCGATATTTGCGTTGAGCCAGTCCAACATTTGGGCTGCGCCCCCCTTTTTGTGATTGATGTCCACCTGATTATGCCAAAAAGGGGGCGCACTACTAGGATTTGTTTTCTCGGGCGCGGCGGCGGGGGCTGTTTTTTTTGCAGTGGGGTGTGTGTTCTGTAAAAAGTGTGCGGCCGAGCTGTTTCACTTCTCCGCGCAGTTTGACGATGCGCTCCTGCGCCGTGTTTATCACGGGTATCAGTTCGCCGGAAAAAGATTCGCTGTGGCGGCTTAACAGCGCGCACAGCAGTTTCAGGTCTCGCCAGTCGCCCAGCGCTTGCGCCATCTGCTTCAATGGTGCGCTGCGCGGTGTGGCCTCGCGCCAGGTGTCTTGCAGTAGGCGGCAGTGATACCAGTGGTCTTTTACTCTTTTGCGCAACTCGTGATACTGCTCCAGGCCAGCCTCTGCACGCGCGCGGGACAGGGCCTTGCGCGCGCGGCGGTAGCCTTGCCGATAGCCGTGTTTTGTGTGCCGCCAGTGCAGTTGCGCGAGCGGCCAGTTATCGATGCGGGAAAGGCCCTGTCGCAGCATCTCGGCGGCTGCTGCGAGGGCTTCCGGATCGGTTTGTGTTTTGGCGTTTTGCTGTAGGAAGGCAAAAGTGTTGGGAAATCGCTCCGGCGGCGCCAGCATCAGCAGGGCGTCGCGTATGGAGACGGCGTCGCGGGTGCCCGACAGGCTGTTGGCCAGCGCCCGGTAGTGGGCGTTCTCAATACGGTAGCAGTCCGGGATTTGTGCCCGCACCAGGCGCAGCAGGGCGCGCATTTTCTTGCAGTGTTTGCGCACTTCGTGCACCGCCTCTTCGCCGGGGCGTTGCTGCAAGGCGTCGAGGGATGCGGTGATTTCTTCCCGCGCGGTACAGCGCAGAGCATCCGCCAGGGGAATGTCGCGGTTGAGCCGGTAGGTCATCGTATTTGCCCCGCAACCTTATGTCGCAATATCGCAAAGTTTAGTGAGTGGCGGTGCCTGAGCGCTCGCCCCGTTGTACAATGCTGCCCCTCAAATTTGGCTAATCAGGGGCTCGTAAAGGCCCGGCAGGCACAGCATGAAGGAAGGCAAGACCACCCATTTCGGCTACCAGCAGGTGCCGGTGGAAGAGAAGGCGGGGCGCGTGGCGGAGGTTTTCCACTCGGTCGCGGCGCGCTATGACGTGATGAACGACCTGATGTCCGGGGGTATTCACCGCCTTTGGAAGCGTTTCACTATTGAGCTTTCCGGCGCCCGTCCGGGTCAGACGATTCTGGATATTGCCGGTGGTACCGGCGATCTGACGGCGCGCTTTTCGCGCATAGTGGGGCCTGAGGGCACTGTGCTGCTCGCGGATATCAACGAGTCGATGCTCAAGGTGGGGCGCGACCGGCTGCTCGACAGGGGGATCGCCGGCAATGTGTTCCCGGTGCAGGCGGATGCCCAGTACCTGCCCTTCCCCGATGACACCTTCGATTGCGTCACTATCGCTTTCGGTTTGCGCAATGTCACCGACAAGGATCTGGCCCTGCGTTCGATGCTGCGCACGCTCAAGCCCGGCGGCCGCCTGCTGGTGCTGGAGTTTTCCAAGCCGCAGTCAAAGCTGCTGGAAAAAGTCTACGATCAGTACTCCTTCCGTCTACTGCCCGTGATGGGCAAGCTGGTGGCCAATGACGCCGACAGCTACCGCTATCTGGCGGAGAGTATCCGCATGCATCCGGATCAGGAGACCCTGAAGCAAATGATGGAGGATGCCGGTTTTGTGGACTGCGAGTACCACAATATGACCGGCGGCATAGTGGCGCTGCACAAAGGTATCAAGCCCTGATGTGTTGTGTCGCTGACCTGCGGCCGGACGTTGTTTGCGGAAGACACCGCGCATTTACCGCCGCAGGCTTGTCAGCGCGTTTGTTGTCGCGGCTAGACTTGCCAGGGTACTTCGGCAGCAGAACCTTCACCTCAACTTCCAATCGACTTCGCCAATGACCGACCCGACATTCCGCACCGGCTTTGACGCTGCCCTGGAAACCGCGATCAACACTGCGTTGCAATACGACCCGGCCACCCGCGCGCGCCTGCAGAAACTGGACGGCAAGGTACTGGAGCTGGATCTGACCTCTCCGAAAATGACCTTCTGTCTGGGCGTGGAAGGCGAGCGCGTGTGTTTGTACCGCCACTGGGAGGGGCAGATATCCACCCGCCTATCTGGCTCTGCCGTTGCGCTGGTGCGCCTGCTGAGAGATTCGAGTGCGACACCGGCGGGGGTGGGTGTGGGCGTCAATGGCTCCAGCGCGCTGCTGGCGGAGTTGCAAGCCATTATGCGGGACTTGGATATCGACTGGGAGGCGCCGCTGGCGCAGCTGGTCGGCGATGTGCCGGCCCACGCTGTTGGCGAGGCGCTGCGCACCCTTTCGAGCTGGCTGAGGGACGGCTTCAGCCGCGCGCCGGCGGCCGCTGCGGAGGCGGTCAGTGAGGAGTGGCGGTTGACGCCGCCGCAGGCGCAGTTCGAGGCCTTTGCGGAGGACCTGCGGGCGCTGTCGCTGGCCACCGAACGCCTGGAGGCGCGGGTCAATCTGCTGAAGGAAAAGTTTTCCCAGCGGGGGGCGGAATAGTTTTGCCGGTTGCACGCAGTTTTACCATCGCGCGGGTTTTCCTGCGCTACCGTCTCGACCAGTTGCTGCCGGCGGCGCGCCGGCCCCTGTGGCTGCGCGGCCTGCTGAGCCCGCTGAAATTAATGCCGGAATCCCGGCTCTCCCGCGGAGCACGGCTGCGCCGGGCCCTGGAAGAGCTGGGGCCGATTTTCGTCAAGTTTGGCCAGCTGCTGTCCACCCGCCCGGACCTGTTGCCGGCGGATATCGTCGAAGAGCTGGACCGGTTGCAGGACAAGGTACCCCCCTTCCCCAGCGAGGAATGCGTGGCGCTGATAGAACAGGCCCTGGGTGCGAGTGTCGATGAGCTGTTTGCCGATTTCGATCGCGCGCCTCTGGCCTCGGCCTCGGTGGCCCAGGTGCACAGCGCCGTGCTGCTTTCCGGCGAGCAGGTGGTGGTCAAGGTGTTGCGCCCGGGGATCGAAAAGATCATAGAGCAGGACTTGCGCCTGCTGGCGGTCATCGCCCGCTGGATAGAGCGCTGGGTGCCGGACGGCCGCCGCCTGCGCCCGGTAGAGGTGGTGGAGGACTACCGCCACACGATCGAGGGCGAGCTGGATCTGGTGCGCGAGGCCGCCAACGGCACTCAGCTGAAGCGCAATTTCGCCAATTCGCCGCTGCTCTACGTCCCCGAAGTCTATTGGGACTACACGCGGCAAAATGTCCTGGTGCTGGAGCGCATCGACGGTATTCCCGTTACCGATATAGCCCAGCTGCGCGCCCAGAATACCGACATGAAGCTACTCGCCGAGCGCGGCGTGGAGATCTTCTTTAAGCAGGTGTTTGAGCACAACTTCTTTCACGCCGATATGCACCCCGGCAATATCTTCGTGTCGCGCAAACATCCGCAGCGGCCGCAGTACATTGCCATCGACACCGCCATAGTGGGCAGCCTGTCCCGCGAGGACCAGTACTACCTGGCCCGCAACCTGTTGGCCATGTTCCGCCGCGATTACCGCATGGTGGCGGAATTGCATGTGCAGAGCGGCTGGGTGCGGCGCGATACACCGGTGAACAGCTTCGAGGCGGCAATCCGCGCGGTGTGCGAACCGATTTTCGAGAAGCCCCTGGGGGAGATCTCCTTCGCCCGGGTGTTGATCAGCCTGTTCCAGACCGCGCGGCGCTTTGATATGGCGGTGCAGCCACAGCTGGTGCTGTTGCAAAAAACACTGCTCAATATCGAGGGCCTGGGGCGGCAGCTTTATCCGCAGCTGGATCTGTGGAAGACTGCTCATCCATTCCTGGAGCGCTGGATGCGCGAGCGCATTCACCCCAGGACAATTATCGGGGAGATCAAGCGCTATGGCCCGGAGTGGCTGGAGAAGTTTCCGCAGCTGCCGCAGATGGTCTTCTCCTCGCTGGAGCAGTCCCGCGATCTGGCGCCGCAGCTGCAGAGCATCGGCGACAAGCTGGCCCAGAGCCAGCACCGCGGCCGGGGCCAGTACTTGCGCCGGGTTGCCGGTGTGTTGCTGGCCGCCGGTGCTGTCGCCCTGGCCTCCCCCCAGTGGGCAGCGCACTTATCCACAGGCACCTGGGTGATGGGTGCCGCGGCTTTGGTACTGTTACTGTGGCCTTAGAATCCGCAATCGCCTGTGTGTGCCGGTATCGTGCTAAAGGCCCGGCTTCACACTGCGGGTCTCAGGCCCGCGCCAACCTACAATAGGAAGTCTGAAGGAAGAGACATTGACCAACGCAGATACGAGCACCAGCTTTATCGACCAGGTCAGCTGGAACAGTGACGGCTTGGTACCCGCCATAGCGCAGGACTTCGAGACCGGGCGCGTGCTGATGATGGCGTGGATGAATCGCGAATCGCTGGCTCTCACCGCCAGTGAGGGTTATGCGGTCTACTGGTCCCGTTCACGCAATAAACTCTGGCGCAAGGGCGAGTCTTCCGGACACCTGCAGCAGGTGCGCGAAATACGCCTCGACTGCGACGGCGATACCGTACTACTGCTGGTGGAACAGCAAGGCGGTATTGCCTGTCATACCGGGCGCGCCAGCTGCTTTTACAACCTGTTGCAGGACGGGGAGTGGAAAGAGAATCAGCCGGTGCTCCGGGACCCGGAAAGCATCTATGAGGGCAAGGCATGAGCGACCTGTTGCAGCAATTAGACGCGGTACTGGAAAGCCGCAAGCGCCAGGGCGATGCCGACAGCTCTTATGTGGCGAGCCTGCACAAAAAAGGCCTGAACAAGATTCTGGAAAAAGTTGGCGAAGAGGCCACCGAGGTAATACTCGCCGCCAAGGATGTGGAGTGTGGCGGCGACAGGCAGGCGATGATCTGCGAGACTGCCGACCTCTGGTTTCACTCCCTGGTGATGCTCTCGCACCTGGGGGCGGATTCACAAGACGTACTCAATGAGCTCGCGCGCCGCTTCGGCCTCTCCGGCCTGGAAGAGAAGGCCGCGCGCAGTAAAGATTAACTGGAAAAGTCAGCGAAAAGGCTGAGTAAAACCTGGAGAAGAGCATGGGATTTGGCGGAATTAATATTTGGCAGTTGCTGATTATTCTGGTCATCGTACTGCTGCTGTTTGGCACCAAGCGACTGCGCAACCTGGGCAGCGACCTGGGCGGTGCGCTCAAGGGCTTTAAAAAAGCCATGAAGGATGACGAGGAAAAAAAGGAACCGGAGAAGCTCGAACACGATGAACCGGAAAAACCGCAGCACAAGGATGACGCGCGGGAGCGGGACAAACAGTCCCAGGACAAGTGAAACTCTAAAGCCCTGCGTGAGAAACGCCCGTGTTTGATATCGGCTTTTTTGAACTTCTGATGGTTGCAATCGTGGGCCTACTGGTGGTGGGTCCGGAGCGGTTGCCGGACGCTGTGCGCACCACCGCCCGCTGGTGGTCTGGCGTCCGACGCATGTTGCACAATGCGCGCGCGGAGCTGGAAAGAGAGGTGGGCGCCGACGATATCCGCCGCGAGCTGCACAATGAGCGCATCATGCGCGAGCTGCAGGAGAGCCGCCGGGAAATGGAAAAGGCCTTCAACACCGTGGACGCGGAGCGCGAAAACGTCCCCACCGAGCCACATGCGGAACCGGCGCACTCCAAGGCGGAAAAGGAAGATTATTTGTCGGAACAGGACGAGAGCGCCACAGAGCTGCAGGACCCGGAGTACCCGGAGCACTGGCACGACTACGGCGACCCGGAACTGAATTCCCACCACCCGGACCGTGCCGCCCACGCAGAGAAAGCCAGTACAGCAGCACAAAAAAAGCCGCAGGAAAAAGACAAGCAGTCCTGAGTGAAGGTAAGCAGCGACATGAGCGACCAGCCGGAAACCGACAGTCAGCAGCCGTTTATCGACCACCTGATCGAACTGCGCGACCGCCTCCTCAAAACTCTCTTGGTGGTGGTGGTTATCTTCGCCTGCATGGTGCCCTTTGCCGCAGAGATCTACGATTTCGTCGCCGATCCACTGCAGGCGCGCCTGGCGGAAGGCGCGGGTATGATCGCCACCGAAGTGACCTCCCCCTTCTTTACACCTTTTAAGACTACATTTGTGCTGGCCTTTTTTATTGCCATCCCTTTTGTGCTCTATCAAGCCTGGGCCTTTATCGCCCCCGGTTTGTACCAAAATGAAAGGCGTTTTGCCGTGCCTCTGCTGGTGTCCAGCGTTATCCTTTTTTACGCTGGCATGACCTTCGCCTATTTTGTTGTTTTCCCCATCATCTTTGATTTTTTCGTCGGCTCCGCCCATGCGGATATCCAGGTGATGCCGGATATCAGCCGCTACCTAGATCTTGTGCTGAAGCTTTTTTTTGCTTTTGGCTTCGCCTTTGAAATTCCCATCGCCACGGTACTGTTGATCTGGAGTGGCGCGGTAGATCCCAAGACCCTGGCAAGCAAACGCTCCTATGTGATCGTCGGCTGTTTCGTGGTGGGAATGCTGTTGACACCACCGGACGTGATTTCCCAATCCCTGTTGGCGGTTCCCATGTGGCTGCTGTTTGAGCTGGGTATTTTGCTTGGCCGCTGGATCCAGTCCGGGTCTAAGGCGTCGACAGAGCAAGATCAGGGAACTTCTGATTAATTCGCTGCCTGAGGTAAAGGTTTTGGGGCGCCGATGAGACGCTCAGGTAACGGACTTGGCGCCCCGCAATCCACTATCTTATTCCCGAAGGTAGTGGATGAGTGTGACTCCACTGCCGGGGAGACTGCCCGTACATGCGTTTGAACTCGCGGCTGAATTGAGAGGAGCTTACGTACCCCACTTCCATGGCCGCTTCGTTTACACTCATGCCTGCGGCAATTTTCACGGCCGCACTGTTCAGCCGCATCGCCTTCACAAACTGGATGGGCGACAGAGTGGTCGCCTGCTTGAACTTGCGGTGGAACACGGCCCGGCTCATTCCTACCTGCGCGGCCATCTCTTCAATGGTGACCGGCTCTGTCAAACGGGAAGACAGAAACGCAATTGCCCGGGCGATTTCATTGCCCACACCAAAGGCGCGCTTCGCACAATCTCCGGCTTCCCCCCTCAGTACGGCGTAATAGACTTCCCGCAGCCGGCCATCTCCAAGCACCGCCATATCCGCCGGGTTGTCCATCAATTGCAGCAGTCGCCACAGCGCGTCACCAAATGCGTCGTCCCAGCGCGCGAGTGTGACCCCCTGTTGTGGGGGTGGGTTGGTCTTGGGCTTGCGGATGGCGCCCGCGGCGTTTTGCATTGTGATTGCCAGATCGGTCATCACGCGCGTATCCAGGGAGATATATACCCCCAGAAGAGGAACCTCCGGCGAGGCTGCGGGCGTCCCCGCCTCTACCGGCATGGAAATGGGACAGCACAGGTATCGACTGCTGTCGTATAGGTAGCGCTTGCCGTCCAGTATGGCCTCTTTGGTACCACTCACAATGGCCACCACACTGGGCTCGTACACTGCCGGGGCGCAGCGAACCGGCTCGGTGACCCGGAAGAGTTGTACGCCCTTCACCCCGGTTTCCACCATGCCATCTTCACTAACCCTGCGCTCAATGAGTTGTTTTATCGGCTGTCTATACATGTGCTCACGGTAGCATTGCAAAATACACCCTTCAATCAGCGTGAGACAATCAGGCATGTATTAGCGACTATTTCGCCTATTTTGTTACATCCTCGATATTTATAGTTCAAACCGAATAGCGGGCACTGTCGCCCAATCATCCGCTTCCCCTGACTGGTGCAGCGAGACGGCACCTCATGATTTACCGGCGGCATATCGGCCGGATACGCAATCGAGAGAGTTTGAACAATGGCTATGCAACAAAAATTTGGACCCAATGGTTGGACACCGGAGCGGCTCAGTTCGCTGAAGGGCAAGACGTTTGTCATCACCGGTGCCACTGCCGGCGCGGGCTTTGAGGCAACGCGAGTGCTCCTGTCCAAGGGTGCGAAAGTGGTGATGATGAACCGCAACGCCGACAAGTCCGCTGCCGCCATTGCGCGTCTGAAACAGGAGTTGGGCACTGATGCACAGGTGACGTTTGTGCAAATGGACCTGGCGGTACTGGATTCCGTGCGAGAAGCTGCGGCGAAAATAATGGCGCGGGTACACCGGATCGACGCCCTTATTTGTAACGCGGCCATTGCTCAGGTCGCCCGGCAGGAGATCACCGTGGATGGCTTTGAAAGCCAGTTGGGGGTGAACCACTTCGGTCATTTTCTGCTCTGTGGGTTGCTCTTTGAGCGGATTGAAGCCTCGGGTGGGCGCATCGTGGTTGTCGGCAGCAACGCCTATAAAATGGGGCTGAAACGTATTCAGTTCGAAGATCTCAACTTCGATAAAAAATATACCCCCTGGAACGCCTACGCCCAGAGCAAGCTGGCACAGATGATGTTTGCTTACGAATTGCAGCGACGGGTTGAGGCGGCCGGAAAACGCACCCGGGTGCTGGTTTGCCATCCCGGCGCAGCCCGCACCAATTTGTTGAAGGACACGGCCGGCCCTCTCCAAAAGGCACTTTGGGCTGTGCTCTCGCTGTTGGCGCAATCCGCGGAAAAGGGGGCCTGGCCCGAAGTGATGTGTGCAACGGAAGAAGGGCTGGAACCCGCAAAATTATATGGACCTACAAGGTTCGAGATGGTGGGCCCGGTCGGCGAGTGCCCGCTGGAGGACCTTGCGCTTAATCGGGAAATGGCGGCTAAACTTTGGACCCTCTCTGAGCAGAAGACGTCACTGCGCTGGGCACTGTAGCCTGCTAGGGAACCTCTGATTAATTCGCGTGGACACAATGGTAGGTTCCGGGGCGCTCAGGCAATAGGACAGATATTTCGAAAACGCACGAGTACATCTCTGTAGCTCCGCCGGATACCGCCTTGTATCCGACGGTTTCGAAATCCTATTTCCTATCTTCGCTCGCGCCTTGCGCAAGCGTATACACTTCCTGTCTTATGATTGTCGCCGGGCCCCGTTCGAATCCGGCTCGGCGAGGTGGCTGTCCTTGTCGATATTGCGCAGTGCGAGGCGGATTAAATAGGTGGCCATCAGGAAAATAAAGGCGATGACTCCCAAGCTCAGCAGGCCGGAAAAACTGGTAAATAGGTCAATCAGTGCGTCCATATCTGACTCCGTCTTATACATGGGCGATAGTGTCAGTTTAGGAAGCAGCTAGTTGCGTGGCTTGACCTGGATCAAGCCACACGGGAAAAGGTGCAGGTGAAAGGACTACACAAGTGCGGCTATGCTGATAGCAACCAGTGCTCCGGCGGCAAGGGCGAACATGTCGCGCTCCTTTTCCCAGCCCGGCAGCAATATTAGTAGGGCCAGGGGGGGCAGAAAGATGGCGATTAGCCCCAACAGCAAGTGTTGCCGAAAACAGACACGCAACAGGCGCAGCCAGCAGAGGAAGGCGAAAACCAGCGCAAAGACGGTCAAGACGGCGGCGACCGGGGCCATGCCGGTGCCGGGGGTGGTCGGCTCCATGCAAACTCCTTATGCAAACGATGGTTAGAGTGTATATCAGCTTCCCGCGTTTACTCGCGTCGCTTGTGTCCCTGGCGGTATTACTGCTTTGTGGTTGTGAAACCGTGGAATACTACGCGCAGGCGGCGAGCGGTCAGTGGCGTCTTTTGTCCGCTCGCGAGCCGATTGAGGAGGTGGTAGCAGCACCGCAGACAGGGGAAAAACTGCGCGAACAGCTACGCCAGGTACAGAACATCCGCGCCTATGCCAAGGCGGAGCTGCGGCTGCCAGTGGGGCGGGCTTACGGTGCCTATGTGCAACTCGAGGAAGACTACCCCGTGTGGAATGTGTTGGCGGCACCGGAGTTTTCCCTGACACCGAAGCGCTGGTGCTATCCGGTAGTCGGCTGCGCCAGCTACCGCGGTTATTTCCATAAGGCCGCCGCCGAGGAGAAGGCGCGGGAATTGTTGGCCCAGGGTTATGATGTCTATCTGGGCCCGGTACCCGCCTACAGTACCCTCGGCTGGTTTGATGACCCAGTGCTATCCAGCTTTGTCCACTGGTCGCCCGAGCGCCTGGCCGGCCTTTTGTTTCACGAGCTGGCGCACCGGCGGGTCTATATCTCCGGCGACACCCAGTTTAACGAGAGCTTCGCCACAGCGGTGTCGGAGCTGGCGCTGCCGGAATGGCGCCGCCGCTATGGCATCGAGGGCATGGGCGCCGATACCCGCGCGCAGGCGCTGGCGGTCAACCGCCTGATGACCGCAGCGCGCAAGCAGTTGCAGACCATTTATAAAGCGAGAGTCACCGACGAGAGCAAGCGCGCGCAGAAAGCCCAGGTGCTCTCGCGATTGCGCCACTGCTACCGCGAGCTTTCCGCCGACTGGCCCAATCCAGAGCGCTACCGGCGCTATATCGACAAGACCAATAATGCCACTTTGGCGTTGGTGGCTGAATATCAGTCTCAGGTTCCGGCGTTCAAGCAGTTGTATCGCGAGAGTGATAGCTGGGAGGATTTCTACCGGGCCGCGGAGCGGCTGGGTGAATTGGGTAAGGAAAAGCGCAAGCGGCGCCTGAAACAGCTTGCGCAGCGCTATAAGGATTCCAGCACACCGGATGCCGACAGTATGGGGGCTGCGTTGTCGCCCAACGGAGAAAGCTGCATGCGAGGAGCGCGGCACGATTTGTCGTCAGGGTAACAGCGTTTTTCGCCAACGAATCTTTGCTTCGTTCCTTTGGGTGCTGTCGTTGGTTTTGGGGCGACCAGGCAAAGTCCTGGGCGTCTCAGCGGCTGAGAGGGTATCTTTCAGTCCAGCGAGGGAAGTCACCAATGGTTTTAAAGTCGCGAAATGAAAAACGTACAATTGGATCACGCTACTCACCAAAACAGTGGCAGGAAATATCCGCTCTGCCTTCTGGCATATAACATTAGAGTTCCAACGAATATAGGCAGCCTGTTCAGGATTGCCGACGCCCTGGGCGTTGAAAAATTATTTCTCTCAGGTGGTTCTATCTGTCCCCCTAACACCAAAATCAGAAAGACATCCCGCGCCGCGGAAAAATATGTGCCCTACTCCTACCATGAAAACACTCTGGATCTGGTAAAGCAGTTAAAAGGTGAAGGCTACAGGATTGTCTGCCTGGAAATTTCATCTGACAGCGTGGATCTTGCGAACTTTTCTCCCAGGCCTGATGAAAAAATCTGCCTGGTGCTCGGATCGGAAAAGGAAGGTGTCGGCCAGGAGCTGCTGGATATCTCCGATACCACGGTTCATATTCCGATGCTGGGCAATAATTCCTCTATGAATGTGGCTTCCGCATGCGCTATTGCGGCTTATCACATCACGCAGAAGCTCGAGCCCGGGTGTTGTCACTGACCGGACGACAGCATCCCCGAAGATTGGACGCGGCCGCCTTATACTTCCAGCAGAAAAGTCACTGGTCCATCGTTCTGCAGTGAGACCTGCATATCCGCGGCAAACACGCCGCACTCCACCGGCGAGAATTGACGCCGCGCCTGCTCGACGAAATAGTCATAGAGCGCTTCCGCCTGTTGCGGTTTGGCGCCGCGGCTGAAGCTGGGGCGCAGGCCGCGGGAGGTGTCCGCCACCAGGGTAAACTGGCTTACCACCAGCAAACCGCCGCCAGCCTGCTGTAGGTTCAGATTCATGCGCCCCTGGTCGTCCCCGAATACGCGGTAGTGCAACACTTTGTGCAATAGTTTGTCGGCACTCTCCCGGTTGTCGTGCGCCTCTACCCCGAGCAGCAACAGCAGACCTTTGTCGATAGCTCCGACCGATTCTCCATTCACTTCCACCCGCGCATGGCGCACACGCTGTATCAAACCTTTCATGATTAACTCAACTGCTCTGGAACCGCATAAGGAAATGCCCTAGATTAGCCCAATGCCTCAGCCCAATAAACCGTGGATAGGCGCGGACAACGATAACCCCAATAAAATTATCAGGCGGCCAAATACAGTGAAACATGCTTTTGTCACCGGTGGCACTGGCTTTTTGGGTGCCAATCTGATCGAACAATTGCGCGCGGACGGGTGGCGTGTCACCGCGATGCACCGCCCCGACTCCGATACCCGGCTGCCGCGGCAATTGGGCGCGGAACTTGTGCAGGCCACCCTGACCGATGAGGAGTCGCTGCGCGTGGCTGTGCCGGAAAACGTCGATGCGCTCTTTCATCTGGCCGCCAACACCAATATGTGGCGTGGCGGCAATGCCCGGCAGTGGCGCGACAACGTCGAGGGAACGGCCAATATCGCGCGCGTGGCGCGGGAGAAAAACGTCGGGCGCATGATTCTCACCAGTTCTATTTCCGCCTACGGCTACCACAGTGAAACTATTACTGAGGAGAGCCCACAGCTGGCAGACGACCCGCGCCACCACTATCTCTACAGCAAAAAGCACGCGGAACTGGCGTTAAGAGGGGAAATAGAGCGCGGCCTGGATGCTGTGATTCTGAATCCCTGTGGTATCGTCGGTAAATACGATCGCGGCAACTGGGCGCAGACTTTTTTTATGATTCAACGAGGGCAGTTGCCGGGTGTGCCGCCGGGCAGCGGTTCCTTTTGTCACGCCGGCTCCGTGGCGCGCGCGCATATTGATGTATATCTTCGGGGGCGCTGCGGCGAAAACTATATTCTCGCCGGTGTGGATGCGAGCTTCCTGGAATTTTTTGGGAAAATTGCCGAGCTGCTCGGTAAACCGGTGCCCAAGCGTACCACGCCCGCATTTGTGATCCGCGCGCTGGCGCGCTTGTACGATGTAGTATCGCGCTTCAGTGGGCGCGAGCCTGTGATCACGCCGGAAAAAGCCGCCCTGATTACCCGGCGCGTCACCGCCAGCGGCGCCAAGGCCGAACGGGAACTGGGCTACAGGCCTGACGTAGATTTGGAAACCATGCTGCGCGAATGCCGTGACTGGCTGATGGCGCAGGGCTTATTGGAGAAACCGTGAACCGCAGCAATATCGTTTTCGTTTTAGTCATGCTGCTGCTGATATTGCAGCTGATTCAGTATTACTTCTTTTCTGGCAGTTAAGCTGCCTCAATAACAGAACGGCAATACCTGTGGAAGATACACGCTGCAGCTGGTGTTTGAGTACACCGCTCTATCAGAAATACCACGACGAGGAATGGGGCCAGCCGGTCACTGATGACGCCACCATGTTCGAGTTTCTCCTGCTGGAGGGTGCCCAGGCGGGGCTGGCGTGGATCACTGTGCTGAACAAGCGGGAAAATTACCGCCGGGCTTTTGACAATTTCGATGCGGAAAAAATTGCCCGTTACACGCCGCACAAAATTGAACGACTGTTGCAAGACCCCGGTATTATCCGCAATCGACTGAAGGTGGAGTCGGCGGTAAAAAATGCCCGCGCTTATCTCGCTTTGCGTGACAGTGGTACCAGTCTGTGTGACTTTCTTTGGCAGTTTACCGGTGGACGGGTGCGCGTAAATCGCCACCGCCGCCCGGAACAGGTGCCGGCCACCACGCCGGAAGCGGATGCTATGAGTAAAGCACTGAAGAAGGCGGGCTTCAGTTTTGTGGGCAGCACTATCATCTATGCCCATATGCAGGCCACAGGTATGGTCAATGACCATCTGGTGACCTGCCCTGCCTACCAGCGGTGTATCGACACGGCAGTGGCGAAAAACCTGCTTTAAAAAATCTTATTAGGGAACCTCTGATTAATTCACTTCCTGACGATAAAAACTCTTTGGAGCCAGATGAGAAGCTCAGGTGATAGGCTGGCCATTGCCTGAGCGCCCAGCAACCTACTGTAGTGTTCACGCGAATTAATCAGTGGTTCCTCTGAAAATCTTGGGAGCGAATTACCCAAGGTTTTTCATCGTTTGCTTTCTGAAGCCGCCAACTGTTTCATCGAGTATCCGAAAGGTCATCAATTTGGCTCTTATTCTGCGGCGCAATAAGGGCCTAATCGACACCTCGCCAATTTCGTGTCAAAGTAGTCAGCGTTTTTCTGTACGAAATATGATCGAGACACGAAGATGCCCAAGAAACTAATAAACCCCCTGCACCGTGTACCCCTGATTCCCAGTCTGCTGGCCGTCGCTATTGTCGCCGGTTGTCAGCGCGAAGAGGCCCACGAGGCCGCACCCCAGGCCTCCAACACTGTGGCAAGCGCCGCTGAGGCCAAGGACACCGCGGCTGAGCCCGCCGCGGAAACCCAGCGCTTGACTGAGTGGTTCGACCAGCGCTACGAGGAAGAGTTACAGTTCAGTCCGATTATGCTCAGCTACTTGGGTCGTAAGGATCTCTACGACCAGATCGACGATATGAGCGAAGCCGCCGACGCGCGCAAGCTGGCTTGGAAAGCGAAGACCGTCGAAGAACTGAAAAAAAACTTCGACTACGACAAGCTGACCCCGGCGGGCAAGGAATCCTACGATCTGTGGATCTTCCAATACGAACAGGAGAAAGCGGCCGAGCCCTTCAAGCGCCATTCCTATTTCGCTGGTGAGCTGGGCGGTCCCGAGGCCCAGCTGCCCAATTTCCTGATCAATATCCACAAGGTGAATTCCACCGAGGACATGGACGCTTATATCGCCCGGATTGATGGTATCGGCCGCGCCATGGGACAGATTCTCGAGCGCGCCCAGCTCGCGGCCAAAGACGGCATTCGCCCGCCGCGTTTCGCCTATGATCTGGCCATAGAACGCGCGCAAAAAGTTACCTCCGGGGCGCCTTTCGACGGTGAGGGCGACGCCCCGCTCTATGCCGATGCCAAGAGCAAGATCGAAGCGCTGAAAAAAGACGGAAAAATAGACGACAAAGCCGCAGCGGCGTATGAGGCACAGGTACGGGAAAAGCTGACTGACAAGTTCAAGCCTGTGTTTGATGCCTATATCGCCTGGCTGCAAAAAGACCGTGAAAACACCAGTGCGGAGGCCAAGGGTGTCTCCAGCCTGCCGAATGGCGAGGCCTATTACAACAACCGCTTGGCCAATTACACCACCCTGGATCTGACCGCCGACGAGGTGCACCAGATAGGTCTGGATGAAGTGGCTCGCATCCGCAAGGAAATGGAAGGCATCAAAGAGCAGGTGGGCTTTGAGGGCAGCCTGCAGGAATTCTTCACCTTTATCCGCAACGACAAACAGTTCTACTACCCCAATACCGACGAAGGTCGCGAGGCTTATCTGGCGGAGACCCGGGGCTTCCTCGACGATGTAGAAAAACAGCTGCCGAAATACTTCGGTCTGCTGCCCAAGGCGAAGCTGGTAGTCAAGCGGGTTGAACCCTTCCGCGAAGTGCCGGGGGGCGCCCAGCACTACCAACCCGGTACCCCCGATGGCTCGCGTCCCGGCACTTACTATGTGCATATGTCTGACATGAGCGCCCTCTCCACCACCGATATGGAGACAGTGACCTATCACGAGGGTAATCCCGGCCACCACATGCAGATTTCTATTGCTCAGGAGCTGGAGGGTATCCCGCAATTCCGCACCCAGGCACACTTTACGCCCTATATCGAGGGCTGGGGCCTTTACTCGGAAAGACTTGCCAAGGAAATGGGGCAATTCAAAGATCCCTACAAGGACTTCGGCCGCCTGACCGCGGAAATGTGGCGGGCCATCCGCTTGGTGGTGGATACCGGTATGCACGCCAAGGGCTGGAGCCAGGAGCAGGCGGTAGAGTATTTCCTGGAAAACTCCGCTATCCCAGAGGGTGCGGTGCGCTCTGAGGTGCGCCGCTATCTGACCCTGCCGGGCCAGGCGACCTCCTACAAAATCGGCATGCTGAAAATTCTTGAACTGCGCGAGCAGGCGAAGCAACAGCTGGGCGATAAGTTTGATATCCGCGGCTTCCACGACACAGTGCTCGGCGGCGGTGCCCTGCCGTTGCCGATGTTGGAAAAACGGGTTAATGCCTGGATTGAACAGGTCAAAGCCGGTTAATTCATCGCGGTGGATTCGATCGAACAGGCCGGGCATTGCCCGGCCTGTTTGCTATGGGCGATAGTTCTTTGTGCCAGCCAATTGAATTGGCGAATCAAGAAATAACAAGGAGAGAGCAATGAAAATAACAGTGAGGTATCTCCGCCGTTGGTTGACTGCTGCTGTGCTCGTCGGCGCCGCGGTTCTGACAAATGCGGCGGAAATGGTGGAGGAGAAAGTCGACAGTGAACTCCACAGTTTCCGTATCGTTCAGCTGGCCTCTGGATTGCATCACCCCTGGGCAGTGGCGCCCCTGCCGGACGGTCGCTTTCTGGTGAGCGAGCGTCGCGGCCGATTGGCTTTGATTGAAAACGATAAAGTCGTGTACATCGAGGGTGTGCCAAAGGTATCCGCGCTGGGTCAGGGCGGCCTGCTGGACTTGGTATTGCACCCGCGCTATGGCGATGGTGAACACGACTGGATTTATATGACCTATTCCAAGCCCGGAGAGACAGGCTCCGCCACGGCACTGGCGCGGGCGAAACTCAAAGGTGTCGCACTGACGGATTTCCAGGAACTCTTCGTGCAGGACCGCTACTCCCAGCCGGGGCGCCACTACGGCTCGCGGCTGGCCTGGCGCGCGGACGGCACTCTGTTGATGACCATCGGTGACCGGGGTGTAACCCCGGAGCGGGCACAGGATAAAAAAGACCATGCCGGCAGCGTACTGCGGCTGACGGAGACTGGTACGGCGCCGGCGGACAACCCCTTTGCCGGCGAAGACACCGGTCTGGACGAAATCTACAGCTACGGCAACCGCAATATTCAAGGGCTGGTAGTGGCCGCCGACGGCCGTATCTGGGCCAGCGAACACGCGGCGTTGACAGGAGATGAATTGAACCTGATCGAAGCGGGACAAAACTACGGTTGGCCGATAGTGACGCGCAGCAAGGACTACGGAACCAAGGAGCCGATTGGCGCTCCGTCCATGCCCGGTGTGCGCGATGCGCAATATATTTACCAAGGCCGTTTCGCGCCCTCGGGATTGGCACAGGTAAAGAGCAATTTCTTTCCGGAATGGGAAGGCAATCTGCTCGCCGGTGGCCTCGGCAGTCAGAAGTTATTGCGCATACAACTGAACGGCGACAAGGTCGTAGAAACAGAGATTTTACTTGAAGGGCAGCTGGGCCGTATCCGCGATGTACGCCAGGGCCCAGATGGGTATATCTATCTGCTCAACGACACCAGTGACGGCGGTCTCTACCGCTTGGAACCGGCCGGCTGAGAAGGAGAAAGATCGTGAAGAGTATCCAATTATTTACAGTAGTTCCCGCTTTATTGCTGTTTTTGTTCACGGGCGTGGCGGGTGCCGCAGAAGCAGTTCCCACTGAAATTGTTGTGCGCGCTAAAGCCAAGGATGCCAAGTTTATTGGCACATCCATTGGCGGCGCCCTGGTGCGTATCCGCGATACCGACACTGGCGAGATACTGGCGCAGGGCCTCACTCAGGGCGGCACCGGCAATACCGAGCGCATTATGAAAACTCCCCGCAACCGCTATGACAGGATCGGTGAGGGCGCGGCAAAGTTCGAAGCCAAGCTCGATATCAGCGAGCCGGTGTTTGTGACTGTGGAAGTGTTGGCTCCCCACATTAAAAAACAAGCGCGGGTGCTGGCGCAGACCCAGACTTGGCTGGTACCGGGAAAACCCATCGGCGGTGACGGCTTGATAGTGGAAATACCCGGCATGGTGGTGGATGTACTGAGCCCGAAGACGCTTTCCGTCACCAGCAAAGACCAGGGGCCGTTCGAGATTAGCGCCAATGTGGTAATGATGTGCGGTTGTCCGCTGACCGATGGCGGCCTTTGGGATGGCAGTAAAATTGAGGTGGCCGCGATCGTCAAAAAAGACGGGCAACCCCATCAAACACTGCCCTTGCAGTTGACGGACACCAACACTTTCAGCGCGCCCCTGCGGACTGCGGAGTCGGGGGTTTATGAAATCCTTGTTTACGCCTATGACCCGAAGACCGGCAACACCGGCGTGGACAGGACCAGCTTTGTTGTCAGGTAGATAGCATCGCCTGAGCACCGTTGAACCGACAATAGCCTTCGCGCGATTGAATCAGAGGGCCCTAAAAGGATTGTGAGGAAAGCAGCGATGAAAGAATCGGGCAGGAAGGCTCTGCTCAGGGAGCACCGGCGGGAAAATATCGCGCGGCGTTTGCAGCGGAAACCCCGATCGCAGAAAGTGTCGGACTTTGTGCTCGGCGCTATCGACGGCTGTGTCACTACTTTTGCCGTGGTATCCGGCGCCTTTGGCGCCGGCTTTTCTCCGCTGGTGATACTGGTGATGGGATTCGCCAATCTGCTCGCTGACGGCTTCAGCATGGCGGTGAGCAACTTTGAAGCGGTGGACGCCCAGCGCAAGCATCTGGCAGCGGCCCGGCGCACCGAGGAGCGCCATATCGCCCTGGTGCCGGAGGGGGAGCGGGAAGAAATACGGCAGATCTTCGCCAATAAGGGCTTTAGCGGCGAGACGCTGGAAAGCATAGTCACGACTATTACCGCTGATCGCGAGCTGTGGATAGAGACAATGCTTACCGAGGAGTACGGCCTTGGTCAGGAGCGAGTCAGCCCGCTGGTTTCGGCGCTGGTCACCTTTACCGCTTTTGTTTTCATCGGCGTGGTTCCACTTACGCCCTTTTTGTTTTCCTCGTTGGAACAGCAGGTGCAGTTTAATATCAGCGCGCTGCTGGCCGGCCTGATGTTCTTTGTTATCGGAATGCTCAAAAGCCTGGTGTACGCGCGGCCGGTGCTGCGCTCCGGGTTCAGCACTCTGCTGTTGGGCGGTGCGGCCGCGGCGCTGGCATTTCTGATCGGTTATTGGTTGCGGGCGCTGTTTGGCATCGATAGCGTTTAATCGACGGTTGCCGCGACTTTTTTCTGTTTTATTGCCCCCGACTTCTCTACGCCGAGGACCGTATCGATATGGTATCTCGGCCGCTGCTTCACTTCCTCGAACAACTTGGCGATATACTCTCCGATCACGCCCAGGCACAACAGTTGCACACTGCCGATAAACAACAAGGGCAGCAAAATAGAGGCCCAGCCGGGCACGGCGTTGGCAGTAAACAGCCGCGTCGCCAGCACCCAGACGATAACGATAAATGAAAAGGCGCTCGCAGCGAGACCCAGCAGCGTGATCGCCCGCAGCGGTGCACTGGAAAAGGCGGTAATTCCGCTCCAGGCCAGGGAGAGCATTCGGCGCAGCGGATATTTGCTCTCGCCGGCGGCGCGCGAAAGGCGGCGGTATTCCACTTGCGAAGAGCGGAAACCCAACTGTCGCACCATGCCGCGCAGGAAGAGGTTGGCCTCCGGGTATTGCAGTAGCGCGTTCAGCGCGCGGCGCGACAACAGGCGGAAGTCGGCGTGGTTGAATACCAGATCCACACCCAGCTTGTGCATGACTTTGTAGTAGCCTTCCGCGGTGAAGCGCTTGAAAAAGGTGTCTGTGTGACGTTCGCTGCGTACGCCGTAGACCACATCGCTTCCCTGTAAATAGTGGTCCAGCATTGTCTCTATATTTTCCGCACCGTCCTGTAAGTCGGCGTCAATGCTGACCACTGCCTCCTCGATCGTCTGGCTGAGGCCCGCGTGCAGCGCATTCTGATGGCCGCGGTTGCGAGACAGTTTAACAGCGACTATGGAATCCTCCCGGTCGGCGATTTCCCGCATCAGCTCCCAGGTGTTGTCGCGACTGCCGTCGTCCACCAAATAAATTTTGGAGTCCGCAGTGGCCTTGCCGATACGTATCAGTCGCTGCAGTTGCCGGATAAGCTCCGCACAACTGTCGAGCAGTATTTCTTCTTCGTTATAGCAGGGGACCACTATTGCCAGGGAGGGCGCGTTCCGAAAGCGCGCTGCGGCGCTCGCATGTTCCTTCATGATTTCTCCCGATAAATCCAGTACTGATGCAGGGTAAAGTTGCTGATCAGGGTGATAAGAGTGGCGAGGCACTGGGCGATTAAGTAGTGGAAGGTCAGTAATAGGAGGGCAAAGCTCGCGGTATTTATCCCCAGGCCGATCAGCGCCACCAGCATAAATTTCGGCAGCGTGCGCCAGTGGCTGGCGCGGCTGGCGAAGGTGAAGCGGTAGTTGAGCCAGTAATTGCAGCCGGCGGAGATGGCAAAGGAGGCCGCTGAGGCAAGTACGGGATTAACCGACAGCCGTTCCACCAGCAGTGCCAATAGTAAAAACTGTACCAGCGTCGCGGTGCCGCCGACCGCGGTAAAGCGCACCAGGCGCTGGCGCAGCAGCCACTCAATCATTGCCCGGCCTCCTCTTCAGAAACCGGGCCATGGCCCAGGCCGCGTGATCGTGGTGGTTGCTGCCGAGCGGTTCCACCACCAGGGTCAGGGTTTCGGCGCCCTGTAGCGGCAACAGTATTTCCCCGGCCGCGCCATGGGCGAAGGCGCCGCTGGAAAATACCGGCTCACCGTCTAGCAGTAGCTTGAACTCCACTAGTCCCCGGCGGCCGCCGTCGTCGGTGAGGCCGTAATAGCTGTGGAAGTACTCGGCGCCGGTGGGAATGGTGTAGCGTGTTTTACTCAGTGCATGTACCCCGAGGCCTCGGGGAAAGTGCTGGCCGTCGATGGAGATAGGGCCACCTTGAACACTCTGGTCCCTGCCCAGGCTGCCCCACTGCTGGCGGTGGGACACAGCGCGCAGTGCGCTTAAGAAAGCTTTTCCATCGCGCTCGAAAGCCGCGGCCTGGGACCAGTGTTGCCAAATGTGGGCGCCGCCGGCGATCAGCACCAGGCCGGCCCCCGCCACTAGGGCAATGGTGGGCGTGTGAATTTTTTCCGCGGACGCGCGGCGCGGGCGCCGGACACCCAGCAACAGCACTACCTGCGCCAGCAGCAGGCCCTCGGCGGGTTTGCGGTAGCGCCCTTCGTTAACGGCAATCGGCAGCAGCCCCTGTACCAGAATCCAAGTGGCGATCAGCACCGGCAGCAGGCGCCGGCCGCGCAGGCGCCGCCAGGAAATGACGGTGGCGGCGATCAGCAGCAGCGTCAGCGGCGCCCACAGCCAGCGCATCTGAATATTGATGCGGTCCAGGGCGCGCGCGGTGTTATTGTCCGGCCAGGAGGCGCCGAAAAAGAGATAGATGAGGTTTTCCTTGGCAATCCACAGGTAATTGGAAAACGTCAGTGGATTTTCGGCCAGCGCCCGTTTCCAGTCTTCGCCACCCTGGGTTAGATCGATGGTCACTTCTACGGCGCCGCGGCGCGCCGTCTGCCAGTCGGAAAGGGGCTCCAGGGGTTTTTCTCCGGTAGAGGGGGAGGAAAACCAATAGCTCCAGCGCTGCCCTTCGCGAAGATAGTGGATGTTGATCTGCTTTTTGCCGGAACGCGTGTATATCGATACCAGTTTGCCGTTGCCGTGCGGGGCAAAGATTTGCACCTGTTGGTAGGCGCGATAGGTGAGGGGGCCGAGAAGCAGCGCCAACAGCAGCAGCGACCAGGCCGCCTTGCGCACCTTGTCCCCCTGTGCCAGCCACAGCCAGCTGCAGGTCACTGCCGCCAGGGGGATGGCGATGCCTCGGGTGAGCCCGGCCAGGGCCCACAGCAGAACCATCGGCAAAAAACTCCGCAGCGTCTGCTTGCGTCGGCAGCGCCAGCTGGCGTAGAGCGCCGCTCCCAACAGCGGCAACAGCAGCGTTTCCTGCATAAAGTAGCTGTAGATGACCGTCCAGGAGGGCAACAGTGACAGCGCGGCCCAGCCGGCGAGGGCCATGGTTTTACTCGGCTGCAGTTCACGCAGGAAGCGGTACCAGATCCAGGGCGTCATCAACGACAGCAGCGCGGTGTAGAAGGCCACCAGCAGAGGGTCTTTCAAGGTGAGCTTGCCGAGCAGGCCGATATAGAGCTGATAGAGCAGCGGGTCGGTGAGTGCCATGGGATCGCTGCGCAGGGCGTCCACGCCCTGCTCCCAGTGGCGCTGTGGATCGCTCCAGATATGGTCGACGGGGTTGTAATGCAGGATGTAGTCAATCCGCAGCCAGGCACCGGCAAATACCAAGCCGTAAAGCAGGGCGTAGACACACTCACGTCGGCTCAGGCGCAGTTGCGGCAGGGAAATGGGAGACAGATAAAAACGGCGGCTTGCTGCTGACTGCGCCGGTTGGCTATCCATGGCTGCGTTTCCGTTGGGGTTGATGGCGGAATGGCAGCCATTTTAACTATGAGGGATCGACCGATTGGTCGAAGAGCGCGCCAATTGCCGATTGTGAGACAGGGTTCCGCTCCTGCCGAGCTACAGCGCAACCACTTGATTGCGCCCACCCTCTTTGGCGCGGTACATACGCGCGTCTGCCTCTGCCAGCAACTGGCCGTGGGTACTGCTGGACGGGCCGCCTTCGGCGACGCCGAAGCTGATGGAGATTTGTACCGGCGGGTCGTACTGGTCGCTGAGCGCTTCCACCTTGCCGCGCAGTTTTTCCGCCAGCTTGCCGCCGCCTTGCAGGTCTGTGTTCGGCAGCAGCAGAAGAAATTCCTCTCCACCCCAGCGCGCCACTATATCGCCGGCGCGGGTGTTTCCCCTCAGCACTTCGGCCACATCCTGCAGTACTCGGTCGCCGAAGGCGTGGCCGTAGGTGTCATTGATGGTCTTGAAATTGTCCAGATCGCCGATCAGCACCGTGTAGCGGCCGGAGAGGTGGCGGTTGCGCCTTTCCAGTTCGTTCATTGCACGGTATGCCTCGCGGCGGTTGGCGAGTCCGGTGAGGGCGTCGGTGGATGCGTGGCTCTCAAGCTCCTGGGTCAACCGGTGCAACAGCTGTTGGGTTTGGTGACGGCTGCTGTCCAGCAGTGCCGTAAGTGCGGTAAGTGAGCCGAAAACAGCGATAAAACGGACCCGGTAGGCAGTGTCGTAGTCGGCAGTGAGCCCGGGGAAATTCGGGTAGAAGAGCACCAGCGCCGTGGCGCCACCGATTGCCAGCAGTGCTGCCACTCCATGCTTGTGGCCATAGAGGTTGATAAAGCCGGGCACCAGCATCACCGCCCACATCAAGCCCGTATTGTTCACTCCGCCGGACAGTAGCAAATAGAAGTAGAGTACGAGCAGCAGAGCGCCCACCAAAAGCGGTGTTTTCGGGCTCGGCCCCATTAGGTTAATGGAGATGTAGGCGCAGAGAATCAGGCCCCCCACAGCAAACAGCGTGGTGGCTTGCCACAGGTCGCCGCCGGAGAGTGCGATCACCGCCATGGCGCCAGTAATCGCAAGAGAGAAGATCAGCATATAGCCGGAGGCCTGGACACGCCGGCGCAGCTCTATCTGATGTGCCTCCTGGACTGGGTCGCGAAACCCCGAGTTCTGGCTGTTATTCCCTGAGATCATGGGAGGGCCCTGTGATTTCCCGGGCCCCTGTCTGTGGCCCGCAGTCGTGCGCTGGCGGCGCGGTGTCCTGTTGTTCTTTGGGCGGGCAAGTATATTGCGATTCACCCGGGTACCCAACGTACTGGGCTAGATTATCAGAGACACAAATCACAAAGATTGAAGCCTGTGGAAAAAATGAAACTGACTTGCGGTGATATCCTGACTCTGCGCGGCGATGCGTTGGTGTGCCCGGCCCATAAACACCTGATCCGGGGGCGGGGCCTGTCCGCACAGATCTTCGATCGCGCCGGAGAAGCTTTGGCCGAAGAGTGCGCGCGGTTGCCGGAGTGCCCGGTGGGTGGGGCCCGTATCACCAGTGCGCCCAATCTTTCCGTACGCTATTTGATACACACCGTCACGCCGCAGTGGAGCAGTGGAGACCAGTGGGGGGTAGAGGGCGTGGTGCAATTGCGGCAGTGTTACGAGAATGTCCTCGGCTTAGCGCGGGAGCGGGGACTCCGGCGATTGTTGTTCCCGGCACTGGGAGCCGGAACTAACCGCTTTCCTCACGCCATCGCAGCACATCAGGCATTGGTAATACTCCACAGTCAGATAGCGGAGTTTGGGGAACTTACAGTGTGTCTGCACTCTGCGGCGGCGTTAGGGGAGTGGCAGCGGGTGGAGCGCCGTTTCTTTAAGGAACCTCTGATTAATTCGCTTCCTGACGGTAAAAATTCTTTGGAGCAAGATGAGAAGCTCAGGTGATAGGATGGCCATTTCGAAACCGTCGGATACAGGGAGGTATCCGTCGGAGCTACAGGGAAGTACTCGTGCGTTTTCGAAATGGCCATCCTATTGCCTGAGCGCCACGGAACTAACCAAAGCCTTCACGCGAATTAATCAGAGGTTCCTTAATATCAAAGGAACCTATGGCTGATAGGAAAGTAACAATAATATGATACGAGAAGCAGAAAAATCAGACGCGGCAAGAATTGCCGAAATTTATAACTATTATGTTGAAAACAGCTTTGTGACATTTGAGGTCGACCGGGTATCGGAAGATGAAATGGCGAAGCGTATACAGGGGTGTTTAGAAAGCGATCTTCCTTGGCTCGTTGCTGAACACAAGCGTTCGGTAATTGGTTACTGCTATGCCAGTCCTTGGAAGGGACGCTGTGCTTATCGCTATTCTGTTGAATCTACAGTTTATTTGGATATTTCTTTGACCTCGAAAGGCTGGGGAACCAAGTTATACAATGAATTGTTGGCTCGCTTAAAAAAGCGCGGAATTCACGTGGTAATTTCTGGAATTGCTCTACCCAATAAGGCGAGTGTTGCTTTGCACGAAAAGTTCGGTATGGAAAAGGTGGCGCACTTTAAAGAGGTGGGAAGAAAGTTTGAAAGATGGATAGATGTGGGATACTGGCAATGTCTTATCTGAAGTGCCCTTGATAAATTTTCGTAAGTACTACATTGTTTTCCTGGCATTCACACTGTGGGCTGGATGTTTAGAAATGCCTGGCCCACTATCTGGAGGTGTCTCATCTAGGTGTGAAGAACAGACAGTGAATTAAAAAGAAATTACTTGAAGCCTGTCTATATTAGGTTTTATTTGTAAGCCACACAGTCAGCAGTGATTGACCGAAAAAGAGTCCAATAATTCTTTTTGATGTGCTGCCATAGCGAGATAAAGCCCCTGATAATTTTGATTAATTTGTGAGTTGGTTGCCACATAATCTTGCGTCTTTGTAATCTGAATTTACTGATCTTTAGTAAAGGAATCTATGTATGAAACTGTTTGGAAGCTTAACTTCACCCTTTGTACGCCATTGCCGTATTGCATTGATGCAATCTGGGCTCGACTGGGAAATGGTGGAGATCGACATTCACAGCAGCCAAAATCCGGAAACGCCCACACTGCGCGTTCCGTTTTTGCATGACGATAGATTAAGGCTGACTGACTCGACGCCAATTTTGAAGTATGTCCGCGAAAAGTCCGGAATGGAATTTATTCCGAATGTGCAGGATTTTGACCGGTATTGCCTCGCAAACACGCTACTGGATTCGGCGATTGCCCTGTTTTTGCTGGAGCGCAGTGGTTTCGATATCAACAGCAATGCTTACACGCTGCGGCAGCAGAAGCGTATAGAACGGGTTCTGTCCGAGTTGGACGCGGCACCACTGCCCGAATCGGGGCGGTTGGGAGATGCGGACTACCGAGTGGCAGTGGCAGTAGCCTGGGGGCAGTTCCGGAACCGCTTTTCTATCGACTCGCACACCAACCTGCAGCGTCTTTTGGCAATTGCCGAAGAGGACTCCAGTTTCTGCGCCACGGTACCGCCGGCAGCATAGTGCGAGCACAGCAATGCGGAAAAACCGCGCTCAACAGGCGTGCCCAAGCCACAAGGCCATGAGCGCGGCCCTGCTGCTCACATTGAATTTGCGGTAGATGTTCATGACATGCTTGTGCGTAGTGTCCGGCTTGAGTTCGAGTTTTTCCGCAATTTCTTTTTCTGTCAGGTTGGTCAGCAACCAGTGCAGAACTTTTTTTTCTGAAGGCGTCAGCGGGTTTTCCGCGATCAGCAGGCCGTGGGCAAGCAGCAGTTTGCGGTGAAACCAGCCTAGAGGGCGCAGAATTTCCATGGCGAGATCAAGGTCCGCTGACTCATATGGCGGCTGGTCACGCATTCGTTGGAAGCAATAGTAGGATTCCGCATCACAGCCGGAGGGAGCGACGACAAACAGTGTATCGGTAATCTGTTTGTCCCGGTAAAACGCTTGGTAGTGAGGGCTGTCGAAAAAGCCCTCGGACACGTGATCACGCATGAGTGTGCCGCGAAACCGCCCGGCCCCGCGAATGTGATTGAGCGTGCTCTCATCGACTTCATAGGTACCGGCCATCACTTCTCTGGTGTAGTGTGCGTGGAGTGACTGGTCTGCAGGTTGTTCCCCGTAAAAGAATACCGGCCCGGGACGCCAGCCGAGCATATAGTCGCGCTCAGGGCTCAAGTGCTCCAGGCACACTGCACTCAGCCAGTAGGCGTGATTCGTACCTATCATTTCGCTGATGGAGGCCAGTAAAAAGTGCAGCCCTTCGTCAGCGAGTCGGGCAGCGGGCATAGTGGCAAGCTGGTCCCATATGTGGTGCTTGCCATCTTCTGTGGATAAATTCGGGGGCAAAGTCTCAATCCCTGCAGTGATTGGGCAATAATACTAGGGAACCTCTGATTAATTCGCTTCCTGACGGTAAAAATTCTTTGGAGCTAGATAAGAAGCTCGGGTGATAGGCTGGCCATTTCGAAACCGTCGGATACAGGGATGTATCCGTCGGAGCTACAAGGAAGTACTCGTGCGTTTTCGAAATGGCCATCCTATTGCCTGAGCGCCACGGAACTAACCAAAGCGTTCACGCGAATTAATCAGAGGTTCCCTAGATAATCTACCACAGGGAAAGATGCCAAATTACGGAAACATTTCGTCCAGCATACGGATGGCGGCGTTGGTGATCTCGGCGTGCACCTCATCGCTGTGTTCAGTATCGATAAATTCCGCCAGGTCATTGAAGCGGGCGTTGTTCTCCTGGAGAAAGGCGTTGTAGGCTGCCTCATTCTCCCCGGCCTCAATCAGATTGGAGACGGATACCACGGTGCAGACAACCCCTACCGTAACGATCACCGCCGGGAGCGCCGCTATGCTGGCGCTGCCGGAAATAAATGCCGATACGGTCACCCCGGCCTTCGCGGCGGCGGCAGCGGTGTGCACCATGGCGGTCGACAGTACAACGCTGGATGTGAGGGTGATGTAGGTCCCTACCCCACTGGCAACCGCCACTCCGCCCACGGTTCCGGCGGAAATCAGGTCGGCATCGGTTGTAGCGATGGCATCGGCGAGTGCCTGCGGGAAGCCCGTGGAAACATAAACGCAATGCAGACCGAAACAGTCACTCAGTTCCGCAAAGTAATCGGCGACTTTCTGCTCTGCGTTGGTCACAAGTGCCTCGCGGCGATCATTGATATGCGCCATGGTGATTGTCAGTAGCCATATCTCATCATTGTTCAGCGCACTCTGCGGTCTTTGCGTCAGCGCCACGATCAGCTCGTTGATGGTGGCGTACAGTGATGCGGCGGCTTCCTGGTTTCCGCTGGCGGTATCTTGGGTAAAGTTGGCGATGATCTCGGACACCGATGCGCCGGAATCCAGCTGCGAGACAACATAGTCTCGCCAAGGCGCAACCGTGGAATCCGCCGCGGCATCTTCCACCAGTGATGCTCTGAGCGTTTCGAAGAAATCACTCAGTATCTGCTGGCTTGCACTGCCTTCCACGGCTTTGAGAAATAGCTGCTGCGTCAGATTGACACCATAGGCCGGAGTGGTGGGTACCTCGATGGTGACACTTGGGGTGTCGAACGAGATTTCGATAGGGTCTGTGACCGGAACTGTATCACCGGGATCGACATCCGGGGGATCGTCCAGTTTCACTTTGGTACAGATATAGGGTGACGGGCAGATTTCATAGGAAAACTCGCCCGTTGATACTTCGAACGCATGGCAGCGCATGACGTTCTCGAACATACCGTAAGTGCGATATGCGCATTCGTATTTAAGATCGACTTCGGGCGCTGCGTTGACCGCAATACAGCGCTCTTCATCACACCCTATATCCCAGCCGGATTCCCAGTTGCACATGTTGTACGGGATGAGTTCGGGATGAGGATATTCCTCGCAGTAATGGACAAGTCGGTTCGGTTCCGAGTCACTGCCGCCCGCCAGCTCAAAATACACCGGCGCGGCCTCATCAAAACTCGCCTTCAAGCGTAAATACAGGGTTTTGCTTTTATGGTTCGCCGCCGCGATGAGAGCGCCATCGCTGGCGGTTACCTGTGTCAGCGGCGTACCGGAAAAGTCGGATTCAGTAAACAATTCGAAAGTGTAATGTGTCGCCTGCTCCGACCGTATATTCTGTGCGGCGAGGAAATAGCTGAGATCCTGCATGATGTCAGTATTTTCAGGAACAGTAATTTCCATGTAGCCCAGTGCCTGTCCGTCGTCGGCAATACTGTCTTTCAACAGGAAAGACTGCGGTGACTCTGTGTCGAATTGAGCCAGATCTACCGGTGTGGGTGTCGCGGGGTTTTCGCTGACAAGTGGGGCGATACCGATGGTGACGGTGGCCGCTTCCGACGTTTCACTTCCGTCGCTCGCGGTGAATGTAAAGCTGTCCTCGCCGGTATATTCGTGGTCGAGGATATACTCCAGCTGGGGCGGGTTCCCCCGCAGTGCGCCGTGCTGAGGTTCGGTAACCAGGGTATAGATAAGGTCGTCACCGTCGGGATCTTCGCCTGAGAGCGTGATATCCAGTTTTTGTTCACCGCTGGTCGGTGCGATAGGCAGGTCATCCGGCGCAATGGCGATGCGTTGGGACGTGGCCACCGGTGCCTGATTGCCGCTGACCAAGCGTAGATTCAGCGCTTCATAGGGTTCCCGGAGCACCGCTTCTCCCTGGCTGAAGTCCATTGCCCAAACGTATTGGTGGTCGGCGGCATTGCTACTCCAGTAAATCGTTTCGGTAACGCCGTTAATTCCGGGAAATTGCGCGACGCCGGTATGGTAGCCGGAAGCGTCAGATTCTTCGCTTAGTAGCGTGGCCAGTTCTGCAATGCTCGGAATGCGCCAATTTGTTAGGCCGCACAAATTTAAGGCGCGGATGCGTTCGGCAAAGGCGCGCGTATTACAGTCGGCACCGCCGGTGAGCGTGTTACCTGCGTAGCACTGCCCCAGGCCAGAGGCTTTGTTGAGCGTCTCACTGTCCGGGTTATACCAACTGAAACTGTTGGCCGCTGAGTGATCGTTTTGTGCGTTTGGCCGTTTCACCTCCCAGACAAGTCCGCTGATGGTGTCTTGCACGCAAGCCCACTGGCTGCCTTCCTCTTCACTGCCGGTATCACTCCAGGCCACAGACTGGATCTCCAGCGGCGCGCCGTCGCTGCCGAGCTTGATCAGGGATGAAGGTTCTGGTGGCGGCAAATCCCCGTCACCTGGGTCGGTGACGGGATCTTCGGTGGGGTCTTCTACGGGATCTTCCCCGGGGTCCAGGTCCGGCTCTTCAATTGGTGTGTCGGAGATTTCCTGTGATGCGGTTTGCTCGGTATCGGATTCCAGGCCATTGCCGCAGGCCGTCAGAGTTAATACCGAGAGCAGCACAGCGAAGCTGTTGCGAAATACCATGAGTCCCCCAAGTGGAATAAAAATCAGCCCGGTTTTTTGGCGCGAAGCTATCAGATAGGGGGGCTGTGTCTATTCCCTATTCAGGGAGTGCGGATCGTCCGAGGTTCGCTGTGTGACGTCGCTCCTTGATGACGTAGCGGGGATAAATGCATAAAAAAACGGGCCGAAGGGCCCGTTGTTCTTGAAAGGGAATCGAGGCTTCTCTGATTAACTCACCTGAGCTTCTTATCCGACTTTGCCGTATTTTGTCGTGCAGGAGCGAGTTACTCAGAGGTTTTCCAAAGCCTTATTTCTTCGCGCGCTTGCGCATATTTTCCTGCAGGATTTTTTTGCGCAAACGAATGTGGTTGGGAGTGACCTCTACCAGTTCATCGTCTTCGATAAACTCCAGCGCCTGCTCCAGGGTGTGGCGGATCGGCGGCGTGAGGGTCAGGGCCTCGTCGCTGCCGGCGGCGCGGATGTTGGTCAACTGTTTGGCTTTGGTGGGGTTTACTACCAGGTCGTTGCCGCGGGAGTGGATACCCACGATCTGTCCCTCGTAAATATCCTCGCCGTGGCCGAGGAAGAGGCGGCCCCGATCCTGCAATGCGTAGAGGGCATAGGCCAGGGTTTTGCCGTTGACCATGGATACCAACACGCCGTTGGTGCGCTTGGCCACTTCGCCCTGTTTTACCGGGCCGTAGTGGTCAAAGATACTGGTCATAATGCCGGAGCCGCTGGTGAGGGTCAGGAACAGGGAGCGGAAGCCGATCATGCCGCGGGAGGGCACGATAAAGGTCAGGCGCACGCGGCCCTTGCCGTCTGGCTCCATATTGGTCAGTTCCGCCTTGCGCAGGCCCAGCTCTTCCATCACCGCACCCTGGTGCTGCTCTTCTACGTCGATCACCACCTGCTCATAGGGCTCGTGGATTTCGCCGTCCACCTCTTTCTGCACCACCTCCGGGCGGGATACACCCAGTTCGAAACCTTCCCGGCGCATGGTTTCAATCAGCACGGAAAGGTGCAGCTCTCCGCGGCCGGAAACCTTGAATTTATCCGGAGAGTCTCCCGGTTCAACCCGCAGGGCCACGTTGTGGATCAGCTCCTGCTCCAGGCGTTCTTTGATATTGCGCGAGGTGACGAATTTGCCGTCCTGGCCAGCAAAGGGCGAGTCGTTGACCTGGAAGGTCATGCTGACCGTGGGTTCGTCCACGGTGAGGGCCGGCAGTGTTTCGGGGTGATCCGGGTCGCACAGGGTGTCGGAAATATTCAGATCACCGACGCCGGTGATGCAGACGATGTCGCCGGCGCTGGCCTGTTCCACTTCCATCCGCTCCAGCCCCAGGTAGCCCATCACCTGCAGTACCTTGGCCTTGCGCGAGTTGCCCTCGCGGTCCAGTACCAGTACCTGCTGGTTCGGCTTCAGGGTGCCGCGGGTGATACGGCCGACGCCGATAACACCCACGTAACTGTTGTAGTCCAGGGCGGAGATCTGCATCTGGAAGGGGCCGTCCAGATCCACCTGCGGCGGCGCGACCTTGTCGACGATCATCTGGAACAGCGGGGTCATGTCCTCGGCCATATCGGTGTCGTCCAGGCCGGCAATGCCGTTCAGGGCGGAGGCGTAGACCACTGGGAAGTCCAGCTGCTCATCGGTGGCACCGAGGCTGTCGAAGAGGTCGAACACCTGGTCCATCACCCAGTCCGGGCGCGCGCCGGGACGGTCGATTTTGTTGATGACGACGATGGGATTCAGGCCGCGCTCGAAGGCCTTCTGGGTTACGAAACGGGTTTGCGGCATGGGGCCGTCCACCGCGTCCACCAGCAGCAGTACGGAATCCACCATGGACAGTACCCGCTCTACCTCGCCGCCGAAGTCGGCGTGTCCGGGGGTGTCGACGATGTTGATACGGTAGTCGTTCCAGCGGATGGCGGTGTTCTTGGCCAGAATGGTGATGCCGCGCTCCCGCTCCTGGTCGTTGGAATCCATAACCCGCTCGGCGCCCGCGTCGCGGCGGTCCAGGGTGCCGGACTGCTGCAACAGCTTGTCCACCAGGGTGGTTTTGCCGTGGTCTACGTGGGCGATGATGGCGATATTGCGTAACTTGTTGATATCAGAGGGCATAGAAGGCGTTTTACCTGCTTTGGCGTGAAGGTTCGTACAAACCTCGTAGCTCGTAGACTGCTCCCGGCCCGAAGGCTGCGAGCGGGAAATAAAAGGGGGCAAGATTTTACACGGATTGTTCTTTCAGAGATATGAATTTATCCCTACAGGAACCGACCGCATTGCCAGGGCGCCCCGAAATCAACTACAACGCTCACATGAATTAATCAGAGGCGAAGCCCCGGAAGGTTTCGGCCGGGCTTATACGAAGATTCTCTGAGAGTTTGCTGCTGCACATACGGGTTCTCTGCTATACCCGTGCAGAGACAAGTACATCGGCGCACGCATTACAGGAAATTCCAGCGCGTCTCGAAAAAATCCAGAAACACCTGAATACGCGCTGACAGAGTTGTATTGCGGTAATAGACGGCATTGACCAGCTCCCGCGGATTAGGGCTGACCAGGTGATCGCTCAGCAACTCCACCAGATTCCCCTGCTCAATATCTGCGCCAATCATGAATCGGGAAAGATAGGCCAGCCCGTTCCCACTCAGACAGAGCTGACGAATCGCTTCTCCGCTGCTGGCCCGGATGCTGGGCCGGACCCGCACACCCTGCCCGATGTACCAGAAGTTCAGTGCTTCCGGGGCTGTAAAGCCAATGATGTCATGGTCTCTCAAGGCATCCGGGGAGTCGCAGTTGCCCCGCCGTTTCAGGTAATCCGGGGAGGCCACCACCGATAACGGGGAACGGGCGATTGGGCGGGCATGAAGGGAGGAGTCTTCCAGCGGGCCAATCCGGATGGCGACATCTATCCGCCGCTCCAGCAGATCCACAATCCGGTCGCTGGCGGTCAGTTCCAGTTCGATGTCGGGGTAGGCTTCGCGGAAGTCCCGGACATGCGGCACTATCTGGTGCAACAAAAAAGGATTGGCGGCATCCACCCGCAGGCGCCCTGCCGGTTTTTGTTTGCGAATGGCCAGCAGTTCTTCGGCTTCTTCCAGAGCGGCCAATCCCCCGCGGACCTTCTCGACGAACAGGCGCCCCTCCTCAGTCAGGCTTACCTTTCGTGTGGTGCGGTTCAGCAAGGTGGTGTTGAGACTCTGCTCCAGCCGGGTTATCGCACGGGAAACCCGAGTGACGGACACTTCCAGCTGTTCCGCCGCTGCGCTGAAACCGCCGCTGTCGACCACTGAAAGCAAAAAATACAGATCGTCCGACCGGCTTTTCATTTCAAAAATCGCAAAAGTATTTTTCAAAAACTGCCATTTATCGCAAAAGTATGCGGCCGCAAACTAGCCTCCGTCAATGAATCTCACGGAGAACCGCTATGCCCATTGCACTCTTCGCGCTCACCCTGAGTGCTTTTGCAATCGGGACCACCGAATTTGTTATTGTCGGACTGGTCCCAACCATTGCCCAGGATCTGGGTGTTCCCCTGCCATCAGCTGGCCTTCTGGTCAGCCTGTACGCCCTGGGTGTCGCTGTTGGAGCCCCCGTATTAACTGCCCTGACGGGGCGCTGGAATCGTAAATGGGTGTTGCTGTCCCTGATGAGTCTGTTCATCGTCGGCAATGTACTTGCCTGGATGGCCCCCAATTACGCATCACTGATGACGGCCCGAATCCTGACCGGGCTGGCTCACGGTGTGTTCTTCTCGATTGGTTCAACGATTGCTACCAGCCTCGTATCCAAAGAAAAAGAGGCCAGCGCTATTGCCATTATGTTCACCGGGCTGACCGTGGCTCTGGTGACGGGTGTGCCTTTGGGCACCTTTATCGGACAGACCTTCGGCTGGCGCGCAACCTTCCTGACAGTGGCAGTCCTGGGGGCCATTGCTCTGATCGGCAGTGCCCTGCTGGTACCCAAAAATCTGAAGCAATCCAAGCCAGCCACACTGAGCCAGCAGTTTGAGGTGATCACGCATCCACGGCTGCTGCTGGTATATGCCATGACCGCCATTGGTTATGGCGGCAGCTTTACGGCATTCACCTATCTGACGCCAATTCTGGAAGATGTCACCGGTTTTGCATCCGGAATCGTTGGTGTCCTGTTACTGGTCTACGGAATCTCAGTGGCCACCGGAAACATCTGGGGCGGCAAACTGGCAGATCGCCATGGACCAACCTCGGCGCTGTACATCATCTTCGGAGGCCTGGCGGCAACCCTGTTCCTGCTCACTTTCACGGCCTACAACCCGATTGCCGTTGTCATCACATTGCTGGTCTGGGGCGCCTTCGCGTTCGGCAATGTGCCGGGGCTGCAGGTGTATGTCGTTCAGCTCGCCGAGCGCTATACCCCCCATTCTGTTGATGTTGCATCCGGGCTGAACATCGCAGCATTCAATATCGGTATTGCCGGCGGCGCCTGGCTTGGCGGGCATGTGGTTGAGGATATGGGACTGATGCATACCCCCTGGATTGGCGGAGTGATTGTGCTCAGTGCCCTGGTTCTGACCCGTATTTCCGCAACTCTGGATAACCGCGAACCGGCAACCGCCTGAGCTGAACCGGCCTCCCGTAAGGGAGGCGCTGGAGGTGAATTATGAATCTGTCAAAGCTCACATCAGGCCCCCTTACCATTGGCGTGGAGCTGCCTCTGGATAATGACTGGACCTCAGACGGACAGCGTCAACGACTGCTCGACAAACGCCCATTCGGTGTACCGGATTTGAGTGCACACCAGTCCCTGGCCATGCAAGCGGACGAACTGGGGTTCCGGGCACTTTGGGTCCGCGATGTGCCCCTTTACGACCCGTCATTCGGCGATGCCGCCCAGGTATTCGATCCCCTGGTGTACCTGGGTTTCCTTTCCGGGGTCACCCGGAACATTCTCCTGGGTACCGCAGCCATTGTTCTTCCCCTGCGCAACCCCTGGATTGTGCGCAAATCCGCAGCCTCGGTTCAGGCCCTGAGCGGGAACCGTCTATTGCTTGGCATCGCAAGCGGTGACAGACCTTCCGAATACCCGCTGTTCGGCGCGGACTATGAGACTCGAGGCCAGGACTTCCGTCACGGTGTCGAAATACTCACCGGCAAACAGGACCGCCGGCTGGCCCCCGGGCAAGCCATTCTGCCCGAAACGCAACCACCGCCACTGTTATCCGCCGGCTTGTCCCAGCAATCCCCGCAGTGGATTGGCGAGCATATGAGTGGCTGGCTGGCCTACCCGGGGACGCCAGAAGAGCATATGCGCCGGGTGGCACTCTGGCGGAATGTGGCTGGCGACAAGCCCTATGTGTCGTTTATCCATCTGGATTACCTGGACGATGCCAAAGCGCCACGGCGGCGACACCGGTTTGGCGTGCAGACCGGCCGGGATGGCCTGCTGCGGGAACTGGAGGAGATGCAGAGTGCCGGTGTGAACCACATAGGCCTGCATTTCAGACGCAACCAGGCGCCGGTTGCAGACACCCTGATGCGGGTGGCAGAGGACATTCTTGGAGTATTTCATGAGACACCCTGAACAAGTTTTTGCCTGGGTCCTGGTTGCAAAGGGCCAGGCCACCCAGGCCCTGCAATGGCAATCCCTGCAGAATGATCTGAGTCCGGGCCCGGACGAGGTGGTTGTCCGCAACGAGTTTATTGGCCTGAATCCGGTGGACTGGAAAATGATCCGGAACTGGCCACCCTTCTGGGAGCAGGGGCATATACCCGGTGTCGATGGTGCCGGCAGGGTTTGCAAGGTGGGCTCGAAGGTTACGGGAATTACTCCCGGCCAGCGTGTCTGCTACCACCAGGACCTGCACAGGCCTGGCAGCTTTGCCAGTCACACAGTGGTCAGCAGCAAGGCGCTGCTGCAGGTACCCGACACCCTGCCCCTGTCCACCGCAGCTGCGCTCCCGTGCCCCCTGATGACGGCCTGGCAGGCCATTGAAAAGATCCCCCATCGCCCTGATGCACAGGTTCTGATTACCGGTGCCGGCGGCATGGTTGGCCGCTTTCTGGTGCAGCTGGCGGCAAAGCGCGGCTTCAGGGTAACGGCGATGGCTTCAGCCCGGCACGCTGCCGCACTGCGTCAGCTGGGCGCACAGGCCGTGGTGGACTGGGCAGTTCAGGGTAAGCCGGGGCAGTACTTTGCGGTTTTTGACACGGTAAATGCTGAGCATGCCGCAGGGCTGACAGATCAGATTGAGGCAAACGGACATATTCTGTGTATTCAGGACCGCCTGGATAGCCCGCCGGTGCCTGCCTTCGACAAAGCCCTTTCCATTCATGAGGTGGCACTGAACGCCCTGCACTGGCTAGGAAGTGAACGCCAGTGGCAGGAATTTTGTCGCGCAGGAGAGCAGCTGCTGGCTATGGTTGCACAGGAACGGCTGAGCCTTCCGCCTCCGCACATCGAACCGATTTCTGAACTTCCGGCAGCCCTGGAATTGACGACCACACTGGACCGTCCGTTAAAGACGGTCATTGATTCCCGTTATCTTCCGAACAAGGAGTAAAGCATGACCACAGTAATTCCAAACCCCGGCCTGGGTAGCTTCCGGCTGCAGGGCGACGCTCTGAAATCGGCCGTTACAGAAGCCCTGGATCTGGGCTTCCGGCACATAGACACTGCCCAGTTCTACGACAATGAAGCAGAAATTGGCGAGCTGCTGGCAACCGCCGATGTGGCCCGCGCTGATCTGTTTCTTACCACCAAGGTCTGGCACGAAAACCTGGTCAGTGAGAAATTTATTGCCAGTGTCAGGGAAAGCCTTGCCCGACTGAAAACGGATTATGTGGACCTGCTGCTGATCCACTGGCCTTCACCGGAAGAAGCAGTCCCCATGGAGGAATACATTTCCGCACTGCTGGAGGCCAGAAAACTTGGCCTGACCCGGCACATTGGTGTCTCCAATTTTACGACCCGGCAGCTCCGGCAGGCGATCGACATTGCCGGGCCTGGGCAGATTCTCACTAACCAGATTGAAGTTCACCCCTACCTGCAGAACGAGGCTGTCGTGAATTTCTGCCAGCAACAGGGGATTGTGGTGACGGGGTACATGCCTCTGGCGGTCGGCAAGGTGCTGGAGGACTCCACACTCGCAAGCATTGCCGGGAAGCACGGTGCCAGTATTCCCCAGGTAGTACTCGCCTGGCTGAAGCACCGGGACATAGTTGCTATTCCCTCATCAACCAAACGTGTACACCTGGAAGCGAACCTGAAGGCTTTTGAACTGAGCCTCTCCGAAGAGGATTTGTCTGCCATCAGAACACTGGATCGCAATGAGCGGATTGCGAATCCCGACTTTGCGCCCGAGTGGGATTGATACACGGCTTTTGGGGTACCCTCCGGGTACCCCTTTTCACCAATCCGAGGGGTTGGAGTGAATCTGTCACCGGTTCGGTGCCTGCGTCCCGCCACCGACCATGCCAAATTCGACTTCGGCCACCGTACAGAACACGGACACCGGCTCCTGTTCCAGCCTCCGGAACAGCGCCCGGTATTCGGCTTCAGTTACCACCATAACAATCTGCAGGGGCTGTTCGGAGATGTCATAGAGGTTGACCATATGCACTTCGCCGTCGTGTCCCACGCCTTCAAGTGCGCCGTTGACGGTCGCCCCCTTCAGGCCGAGCTGGCTGGCGATATGCAACAGCCATTGCCCGAGTGGCTGATTGCCGATGGTGCAGTCCTGCCGGGTAAAGAAGGTGACCTGATAGCCCTTTTCCATTCTGTCTTGCCCTTCACTTATTGATCTGTATGAATTTCCGGTCGAACCGACATGCCCACCCGCAGCCGCGCCGCCTGGGGCTGGCCATCGTCGATGCGGATACGCACCGGCAGGCGCTGGACGATCTTGGTGAAATTGCCGGTGGCATTGTGCGGCGCTACCGGTGAGAAACTGACCCCGGACGCCGGTCCCAGGCTTTCCACATGGCCCCTGAATTCAAGCCCCGGCAGGGCATCCACCCGGAAAGTCACTGGCTGGCCAGGGTGAACCTCTGCCAGCTGGGTTTCCCGGTAGTTGGCCTCGATATAGAGGGTGTTCAGGGGCACCAGAGTAATCTGGGTCTGGCCGGCGTGCACATAGCTTCCCTCCCGCGGCAGTCGCTGGGCCACCACACCGGAAACCGGCGCCCTCACCTGCGTATAGGACAGCTGCAGCTGGGCACGATCCCGCCTGGCCTGTGCCGCCGTCAGGGCTGCCCGGGCCATATCGAGCTGGGATTGCAGCACCTTTTCCTGCTTGTGTGCCGCCTGAAGGGCTTCTTCATCTCTTTTGAATGTGGCCTGTTGCACGGCCAGCACCGCGTCCGCCTGCTCCTGGTCCTGCTCGGTGCCGGAACCCTCCTGTGCCAGACTGCGGAACCGTTTCTGATTGGCGCGGGCCAGTTGCAGGTTAGCCTCATCCACCTTCAGCACGGCCTGTGCCTGGCGGATCCTGTTCTTGTGGGCATCCAGCAGCACCTGAATCCGGTGGATATCCGCTTCCGCGCTGGCCACATCCGCCTCGGCCTGACGCAGGGCTGCGTTCAGTTCCCGGTCGTCGATGGTGAACAGCAGATCGCCTTTTTCCACCGGCTGATAGTCGCGTACGGCCACCTTGCGAATGACACCTGAAATCTGTGGTGCAACGGCGGTCATATCCGCTTTGATATAGGCATTGTCGGTGGCCTGGACGCCACCGGACCCCACACCGATCAGGATAATGGCAGCAACGGCGATCACCAGAAGGGCGCCGCCTGCCAGGACAATTCGGTTTTTCTTCATGACTTCAAACCTTCTTTGTTCAAATACAAGAATTCAGCCTGCCTGCGCGGCCGGCGGTGCGGGGATACGGGGTGCCGGCACATATTGCAGGCACAGTACCGGCGGAATCAGCACCAGCAGCAGCGTCATAAAGACCAGGAAGATATCGGCGCTGGCCAGTACCGCCGCCTGGGTGGAGATCACCTGGGCCAGGTTATCGATAGCCGGTGGGGCCGGGTTGTGGCTCAGCCACATCCCCGCGTGGTTGAGCAGCATGTCGGAATGGAACCGGCTGCGATCTGCCGTCAGCTGGCCGACAAAGGCGCCACCCAGCAGAGTCCCCAGGGCCCGGATGGTGTTGACGATACCGGCCACAAAGGGACCCTCCATCGGCTGTACAACGCTGGTGCCCAAAAACAGCAGACAGACTACGGCGATCGGCTGGCCAATGGCCTGCAACACCTGGGACCAGAAAAACTGGTCCACCATCCACTCGCTGGTGATGCGGGAGGCCAGGAAGCAGCCCAGCGCCATCAGGCCCAGCCCCAGCGCAAACAGATAGCGGGCATCCATCCAGCGCCGGTACAGCAGCAGCGCCACCACCGAGCCCATAAACAGCTGCGGCAGACCAATAATCAGGCCGAGGGCGGTCATCTGCTCCAGCCGGAACCCTTGTAGCTGAGCCAGAACCGAGACCGGCACACTGACCCCGGCGGACATGGCCACCAGCAGAAAGAAGAACACCGTGAATCCCAGTCCCAGATTGCGCCGACTCAGCATCTGCAATCTGATAAAGGGTGCCGGATGACGCCATTCACTGATCAGAAACAGCAGTGTCAGAACTCCCCCCAGCCCCAGCAGCAGGCAGATCAGGGGGGAATGCAGCCACTCCAGGCGCACCCCCTGGCCGATGCCGATAGCCAGCAGGCCCAGGCCGGGTACACCCAGGGCCATCCCCAGCCAGTTGCCCTGTTTCAGCCTGGGCAGTGCCGGAGGCGAGGCCGGGATGCCGTAATACACCAGCGCAGCAGCCAGCAGCCCCAGGGGAATTACTTGCCAGTACAGCCAATTCAGGGACACGGGATCTTCCGCCAGCTGCGCCGCCAGCCATACCGCCACATTGGGGGATAGAGTGGCGGTCATGGCGTAGAGTGCCAGACCGTGCAGGCGGATCGACAATGGCAGAAAGCGCAGGGCTGCGCCCATCAGCAGCGGAATCAGCGCTCCGGCAAACAGTCCCTGCAGCAGTCGCAGTCCCGCCAGCAGATAGAAATTGCCCACAAAAGGCATGACCACTGCCAGGGCCATCATCGACAGCAGCATCGACAGGTGGAACCGCCGCAGAGAGAAGGTGATGCCAAACCAGGAGGCAAAGGGCATGGCGATCAGTTCACCGGCGGCGTACAGGGTGCTCAGCCAGGTGCCCTGGTCATAACTCAGGCCGAGCTGGCCGCGGATATCCGCCAGCGCCAGACCGGGAACCCGGCTGTTCAGTCCCGCGGTCATTGCGGCCAGCAGGATGCCCAGCAGTCCCAGGGCCAGCCGCAGGTTGAAGACCGGCTGCTGGGGGCCCGGTTGCGGTGCGGAAGCCTCAGCCACGAGTTCCTCCCGCTACAATATTCCCGGCTTGCGTGTCTGTTGCGGGGGCTGGTGCCAGCGCATCCGACCAGCCGCCCCCCAGCGCGCGATACAGGGCCACCACCGACAGTGCCGAGGCGGTAGCCGCATCTGTCAGCGCCCTCTCCTGACGCAGCTCGGCGAGCTGCGCCTGCCGTACCGCAATACGGCTGGCGACACCATGACGGCGGGCCCGTTGAACGGTTGCAAGCGCCTGATCGGTGTCCACACTGGCCTGCTGCAATGCCTGGTAGCGGCGCAGGGCATCGCTGTACCCTTTCATGGCATTGTTCACCTCATGCCAGGCGCTGAGTACGGTTTTGCGGTAGCGAATGGCCGCTTCCTTCTGCCCGGCTTCGCGCAGCTCCAACATCCGGCGCAAGCGCCCGCCCTGAAAAATGGGCAGGTAAAGGGAGGGCCCCAGGGAGAAGGTGCGCGAACCCCAGCTGCCGAAATCGGCGCTTTCTATCGCCTCCATTCCTGCACTCAGTCCCAGGGTGATACGCGGATAAAAATCCGCCCGGGCCGCGGCGATATCCGCCGTGGCCGCCTGCAGCTGTGCTTCCGCCGCCAATATATCGGGACGCCGGCGGGCCAGCTCCGATGGCAGCCCGACCGGCAGCTGTTTCGGCAGCTCAGGTTGGTGTGCGCTTTTCGTCAGCTGTGCATTGAGTGCCTCTGGCGCCTTGCCCAGAAGCAGCGCCAGAGCGTTCATTAGCTGATCCCGCTGGGTTTCCAGCAGGGGAATCTGTGCCTCAGCAGCGGCCACGGCTGCGCGGGCCGAGGCGGTGTCATAGTCCGTCGCTACCCCCTGGGCTCTGCGGCTTTGCTGCAGCGCCAGCAGATCGCGGTTGATCTCGAGTTCCTTTTCCGCCAGGCGCAGCTTCTGCTGTACCCCTCGCAGCAGCAGATAGGTCCGCGCCACTTCGGCGGAGACGGAGACCCGGGCGCCCGCCAGCGCATAGCGGCTTGCCAGCAGACGCTGCCCGGCGGCGGCAGTACGCTTGCTCAGCTGCCCCCAAAGATCCAGCTCCCAACTGGCACGGGTACCCAGGCTCCAGTAGTCGCTGGGATCGGTGGGAGCCCCCAGCGCCGCCAGGCGGGAAAACTCACTCAGCTGACTGCGTGAATAGCCGCCCGCGGCATCCAGCTGCAGGCCCTGGGCCGATGCGGCCAGGCCAAGCCTGGCCCGGCTTTGCTCAACCCGTGCCGCCGCCAGCTGCAGATCCAGGTTGCCGGTGGCCAGATCGCGCTCCATTTGTGCCAGCAGCTCGTCGTTGAACAGGGCCCACCAGGCTTGGGGCACCGGCTGTTCCGACAGACTTTGCGCGGCCACAAGAGATGGGGGCTGCGGGAGCTGGATATCGCCAGGCTGCGTCCCATCAGGCAAAGAGGCGCAGCCACCCAGCAGGGTGACAGCCAGCAAGCATCCCGTCCGGGTGCTGGGAGACAGAAACCGAAATAGCGATGAACTGTACCGTTTAGTACTGTTCAGAATGACGAAAACCGATAGGAGTTGCTTCGCACCCACAATACACCTGCGTTTAAAGCGAAATTTACAATGAGTTAGGCGGGAAAGAGAGGTCGCGGAGTATAAACCGATCGGTACAGTTTATGTCAAGTGAGGGTTTCGGTATAGTCCGTTCATTGAGATCCATTTTCACAGGCAGGTGATCCCTTGAGCCAGACAATCGCCACAGACGACAAGTCCCTATGTGTTCTGAAGGCGGCCTCCCAGGTCTTTCTCGAGCATGGCTTTAATGCCGCCACCACGGACATGATCCAGCAGGCGGCAGGTGTGTCCAAGGCGACGCTTTATTCCCGCTACCCCAAAAAGGAAGCGCTCTTCGCCGCGGTGATCGAATATCAGTGCAGCCGTTTTACCCGCAGGGTGCAGCAGATCGAAGTGACTCCGGGCAATATCCGCAAGGTTTTGCTGGAAATTGGTCACACATACCTCAGCCTTTTGCTGTCCTATGAGTCCCTGGCGCTTTTCCGTGTGGTGGTCGCCGTGGCGGATAAATTTCCGCACCTGGCTCGTACCTTCTACACCAGTGGCCCCGGCACCATGACCAAGGTACTGGCGGCGCACCTGGAGAAAGCGGCCAACGCCGGCGAGATTGATGTACAGGTCATCGGGCTCGAAGCGGCTGCAACCCTGTTTACGGGGATGTTGCGCGGCGAGGCTCAGCTGATTGCCCTCACCCATCCCGAGTCTCAGGCCTCGGAAGCCCAGATCGACCAGTGGGTAAACCAAGCGGTTACTACCTTTTTGCGGGCATACGGAAACGCCGATATAGCCTGAGTGCGACATGGAATAATCGGCACGGGCTTTTCATTAACGAAACTCTGATTAATTCATATCAATCTTGTAGTTGGTTCGGCGCTCAGGTAATGAGATTAGTCCCAATTGATAAATTTGATGATGAAGCCTGCGAGCATTTAAAAGCTGCATCAGATGAAGAAGTGATACCGCATATAGAGAGATTGCTGGAGTGCCTGCAAGACTTAAACTGGCCAATCGCACCGCTGGTATCGGAGAGGTTGTCAATGTTAGGTCTGGAGCTGGTGCAGCCTATACTAAGGATATTATCCGGTAATGATGAAATGTGGAAATATTGGATCGTTTCACACCTTCTCTACCAGGTTAGTGATGATGTGTTTTGTCAGCTGCGTTTCAAGCTAAACAGCATAAAATTGCACCCCACAAAAAGTGAAGTAGAAGAAGAAGTATTTGATGCAGTGTGTGAATTGCTTCGCTTTAGACGAAACTGATGAAAAGCGTTCTTTCATCGCCGGAAGCCCACTTTCCGGATCGGTTGGGGAAATATATCAGCCTATGAGCTATTTGATTGAAACAGGGTTTTAAACACCTTACCTATCCCACTACCTGAGTATTCAGAAATCAAACCGCGCTCACATAAATTATTCATGGCTTTATAAAAATTATAATACGTGAACTATAGCAATATTCCAGGCGCAAAATACTTTCTTTAAAGTCCTTTGACTCTAGTTATAAAAAAATATGCTCGGTAGACTTTTCAATGGCTTGTTTATTTGTTGAGTTCGGTCGTTGTGACGACTGCGCAATAGAGCAAACTATCTTTGGTCTATCGAGATGCTCAAGAAATATAAGGAACCTCTGATTAAGTCACTTTCTGGTGGCAGAGGCGCTTCGGGGGCGGATGTGAAGCTCAGGTGATAGGACGGGCATTTCGAAACCGTCGGATACAGGGGTGTATCCGTCGGAGCGACAGGGAAGTACTCGTGCGTTTTCGAAATGTCCTTCCTATTGCCTGAGCGCCCCGGAAGCAACCATAGTGTCCACGCGAATTAATCAGGGGTTCCATAAATAAATCTAGATGCATATAAGGACTTAATTATGATAATAAAAAATAAAATATTGGCAGGCTGTTTAGCTTTAACGGCTTCTATTGCGTATTCAGCTGCCTATAGTGCTGAATCAGCTATCGGTATAGCAACCGCTTTCGATGACGGGTCTGGTCATGCTAACTATCCTGCAACTAATGTAATTGATGGCGATACGTCTTTTGCATCTAGATGGGCGGGGTACGGCTCACCGGTTAATTTAACTGTACAGTTAGCGCAACCCACCCTGGTTAGCGAAGTCGGTATCGCTTGGGGGCGTGGTGACCAGCGTACATATAAATTTGAGATCTATGTTCGCCCTGACACCAGCGGTTCCTGGACACGTGTGTTTAATGGTGAAAGCAGCGGGACAACGGCTGAAATTGATTTCATCGACATTGCAGATATTGAAGTGCAGGAAGTGCGCATTAAAACACACTCTAATTCTGCCTCTACAAGCTGGACAGATATTACCGAAGTAAAACTTTTAGGCCAGGCACCTGATAATCTTGAACCAGAGAGTGAAATCTGCGTTGGTAGCTATGACCTGCCTGATTGTGTTGCCGCCATGTCCGCAAAAGGTGGTGGTACCGTGAATCTGGAAGCAAAAACCTACTACTTAACTGAATCTTTAATTCTTAAAGATAACGTTAACATCGTGGGACAGGGCTACGATACGGTTATCACTTGGCCGGACTCGATCGCTGATAGCATCAATGAACCACTGTTATATGCAACGGCAGTAAATAATGTGGAACTAAGAGACTTCAAGTTGCGCTGTCATATTAACCAAGATCCGAACAGCTATGATTTGCGCAACGATCATATGGGATTGTTCCTGGAAGGCAGCGGTGATCCATCACAGGGAGAAGCAACCAGTAATAATAACTTGTATATGGAGCGTATCGAAGCGATGTACTGCAGTAACGGTATGCACATTAAAGGCGCTACGGGTGTAACTGCTATTGATCTAAAGCTGCACAATAACGGAAATACCGAAACTGACTTGTTCCACAACATATATTTCCGTCGTGTTGCAGATCTTGTAATGATTCAAACCGATGACAACGTTGGTGGTTACTACGACAGCCCCCGTGGTCATGGCATCCGGGCCTCGCATATCAAAAATGCTTATTTGGAAAATCTAAAAGTGACTAACAATGCAGACCATGGATTGCACTTTACTGATGGTATTTACGATACGCGCTTTGTAAATCTGAATGTGTACGGAAACTGCGCAAACCCAAGTGGCACCTGCAATCAAATTAAATGTTACGGATCACCTTGTGATATCGATTACGATGCAGAGGTGGAAACGAATATTATCAAGTAAAACAAACTCTAAGGAGCCTCTGATTAATTCATTTGAGGCGGATATGAAGCTCAGGTGATAGCACGGATATTTCGAAACCGTCGGATACAGGGAGGTATCCGTCGGAGCTACAGGGAAGTACTCGTGCGTTTTCGAAATATCCGTCCTATTACCTGAGCGCCCCGGAACCTACCATTGTGTCCACACGAATTATTCAGAGGTTCCCTAATGGTTTTTCGTACACAAGGTAATCATAGAAAAGGCGTGGCTAATTAGAGACACGCCTTTTATTTTTACGGAAAAAACTCTTTTGGAGGCTCCAGAAATTTGGGGGTGACTCGTAATCTCTTCTACTGTCTGAGACGATATTTTCCAATTGCTGAATAATTGGCATTTTGGGGGGCGACAGTGTCACGATTGTACCGGAAGTAATCAAATATCAACGCAGCACATTCACCTATAGCTTGCTGATACTAAATTGCACCCTCCTATATAGAATAGGTTTTAACGGAAAAAATTAGATATCGTTGCGTGAAAAAATGTCTTGTTATTAGTTGGCTAGTAATGCGAAAAAACAAATACGTGATCAATAGCAATAATGATGGCGTGAAAAACTTTTTGGAAAGTGTTTTTTTCCTAGTTGTAAAAAAATGTGCAAGGTAGAATTTTCTGCAGCGTATTCATTTTATTGATTCTTATATTGAATAACTGGATGCGCCCTCTTTTCCTGCCGAGAGGTGTTGTAAATCAGTGTAAGTTACTGGTCAATCTAAAAGCGATGCTGAGATAGAAAGGATTAATTAATGAGTAGATATAAAAGAATCCCACTGAGTGCTACCATTTTGTGTTTGCTTTCATCCTTATATGGCGTTAGCGCATTTGCAATCGATCCTGTTTCTGTTACTGCTTCTTCTAATGATGGCAATATCCCGGAGAATACGCTAGACAACAATCTGGAAACCCGTTGGTCTGCCATTGGAGATGGGCAATGGATTGAATATGACCTCGGAAAGAATTACATCGTCAAAGATGTGCAGATAGCTTTTTATAAAGGTGATCAGAGAACTGCGACGATAGAAATCCAAGTATCTAGTGATGGTAACACCTGGGAAAGTATTTTCTACGGTGATCAACCATCAAAAACCTTGGATCTGCAAATCTTTGATGTAGACGATACGGAAGCCCGCTATGTGCGTATTGTGGGTTACGGAAATACGTCAAATAAATGGAACAGCTTTACTGAGGTGGCTATTTCAGCTTCTGAGGTGGCAAGTGGCGAAATAGTGAATTTGGCCTTGGGTAAATCTACCTCGCAATCCTCTACGGATTACAGTGGTATTTCCAGTCGAGCGGTTGATGGAGATGTTCGCGGTAACTGGAGTAGCAATACCATTACACATACTGAGAACGAAATACAACCTTGGTGGCAGGTTGATTTAGGCAGTGTAAGCACCATTTCAACCATCAATCTTTATAACCGAACTGATAGCTGTTGCAGCTCACGTTTATCCAATTTTTATGTATTGGTTTCAGATAAACCATTTAGTTCAAACGATTTAAATGTGCTGCTTGCACAGGACGATGTTGCCAGTTACTACTACGGTTCCACAGCGGGTAGCCCGACATCTATCGATATTAATCGTAGCGGTCGTTATGTCAGAGTTCAGCTTGCTGGTAGTAATCCGTTAAGCCTCGCAGAAGTAGAGGTTTATGGTGTTGAAGCTACAGGCAGCCTGTTTATTGTCCCCGGAAAAATAGAGGCCGAAGACTTCAGTAACTATTCTGATGCTGATACTGAGAATCGTGGTGGAGCGTATCGCCCGGATGAAGGTGTCGATATTCAGGAGACAACTGATTCTGGCGGTGGCTACAACGTTGGCTGGATGGATGCCGGTGAGTGGTTGGAGTATCCAATTTATGTTTCCAATACAGGGGAGTACAGTGCGCAACTTCGCCTGGCTTCACCAAGCGACACGGGGCAGATTTCTATAGAGGTTGATGGCGTCGTGGTGGCGCAACATGGGGTAGATTCTACCGGAGGCTGGCAAAACTGGAATACTGAAGAAGTTTACTTAGGTAATATCAGTGCTGGCACTCATACTCTGAGAATCAATGTTGAATCGGCGGCATTTAATCTAAATTGGTTAAATATAATTGACAATGATTCCTCCATTCGGGAGGGTGCAACCTACGTTGGTGGCGGTGGGACAGTAGCAGGTGCTCTGCCCGTTAGCTGTGAAACGCCCGCAGGATTTACACTTGTGGACTCTTTACCTGAAATGATTGAGGCCATGGGGAAAAACAATGTAAAAGTGGCATTAAAACCAGGCACTTATGTCATTGATGAAAGTGATACGAGTTTATTTACCTCACAATCCCTACCCGGTGGCAAGGCCGCTAGTACGCTATTGCCCGTTGATGGACACAACAGTCATTACGACTTCCGCTGTGCCTACATAAAATTTGATACGGATCTGTGGCGTCAATTTGGGAAAAACGAAGTCATACAGTTGCGTACGGTCGGTAACTACAACACCATAAGCAATCTTTCTATTGAAGATATCGGCGACACTTCGCCGAGTGGTGGCGCACTCGGTGTCATGATGGACGGCCGGGATAATGTAATTGAAGGCCTCATTATCACCTCGCGCGGCTCTCAACCATACGGTTTGGGTGATGCCTACGGTAAAGGCGCTGGCCCTGTACTATCTCACCAGAAACACTCTTCAGTACTGATTCGTGGTTTACGCAATACCTTCAGGAATTCCACGGTATTCAATTATTCATACGGTCACTCCGTGTTTATGCAGGGATCTGAAGATACGCTGATTGATGGTATTTATGTACAAGGTGAGTTGCGCTCAACAGCGGATATGTTGGCAGCAAACAACCCACGTTTTGCCGCTGCCGATGCCCGTGCTGCCAGTGTTGATTTTATGACGGTTTGGGGCTACAAGCTGCCGACAGGTTACTGGATGAGTTTGCAAGAAGCCGGTATCCGGGCTTATAACGGCGGTAACACCATTATCGATGGGGTTGAATATGAGCGCGGTGCAGATACGGTAACAGTATTGAATTCAGTGATTCGAAATACGCGAACAGGTGTTACTTTGGTGCACGCCACTGGCAGCAAGTATGTTGAAAATACAACAGTAATCGGTTGTGAGCAGGGATATTCAATCGGCTCCGGAAATATTGTTAATTCGTACGCTGATGCTGATGTAGGTCCGGTAATTACTTTCGCCTATTCTAGCGATAACGGCACCAAGGCAGATATCACTGTTTTGCCAACCGACGGTTCAAAAAATGGGTGGGGAGCACTCGCCTTTATTGGAGGAAAAAATCATGATATTACCTTGCGTAGCAGTCAAACCGATATACCCTCCAATCTGCAAGTGGTGCTATCGGGAGACAAGCACAGTATTCGTCATCTGGAAGACTCCCTGCAGAATCAGGATCAGTTAACTCTAACAAGCTCAGTCGTTAATAATCTCACAAACTTCCCCGTGCTGATAAATAACTTGGCGTCAGGCGTCAATGGGCAATCCAATGGTCCAGTCTCAGGAAATACCAGCGATAACAATATCCAGCAAAATTAAAAGAAGCAGGTTTAGGAGCTGCTGATGAATTAGCATGAGTGATCTAGCTGTTAGAAAAATATGAATACAAGGATTGTACGTAGTTAAATCAGGGATTGCATAAAGGCTCTTACAAATGTAAGAGCCTTTTGGTATCTATAGAAACCCCACATTAACTTTTCTCTGATATTTTAATGGAGCTAGGAGTGCCATTACGTTACCTGAATTTGCTGTATTGCACTAAAATTTTTTCATAAAACCCTTCGTATTGTTTGTATGGTATTCAGATGTAAATTTAGTGTTTGCATCTATTTTTCTATAACTGAAAAAATATGATTCCTTGTTATTTTGTATAACAAAAAAGCCTAGATATTTTCATGCCATTAATATGGTATTTATGAGGTTGTATTTTTTTAACTTGTTAAACGGTTAACGTTTTTTAATTTTTTTCAAGAGAAGGGTATTCAGATTATTTCGTGAGTCGTCTTTTTTTCCCTATCCCTGTGATCTTATAAGCGGTTCGTGTGGGAGTTGATGTATAGAGTCTCTGCGCTGGCAGTTAATGTCAGTTTCCGAAACACACTAATTCAAAAAAATCGGAATATATTTTTATATTTATTTGTAAAAGGAGTCTCTATCATGAGCTTGCCTGCTTTGCGATATTTGACCGGTTTCGCGTTCAGCGCGCTGGCAATGGCCACTTTTGCCCAAGATCAATGCGATTACACATCGCAATGTAAAGCAATCTACGGTGACCAGGCGACAGACTGTTTGAATAGCCGTTCCCTCTACAGTGTATGCATGTGCGGTTCTGTTCCCTGTGATGAAGTTGAAGATCCTTCCACCCCGTCTCCGGATACATTTATGGTGCCTGGATACATTCAGGCGGAAGACTATCATCGCTATTGGGACAGTACTGCGCAGAACCTCGGTGGTGCCTACCGAGAGGACGGCGTGGATATCCAGGAAACCAGTGATAACGGCGGTCAATACAATGTGGGATGGACCGAAACCAACGAATGGCTGGAGTTCGATATCGACGTACTGCAGGCTGGAGAATACTATGCGAACGTCCGCGTAGCGTCAGCGCCCGGTGGCGGTCAATATACTTTGGAAGTCGATGGTCAAACCCGCGGTAGTGCACAACAGGTAGGCGCTACCGGTGGTTGGCAAAAGTGGATCACGCAAAAACTGGATCTCGGACAGTTGAGCGAGGGGCAGCATACACTGCGCTTGCAGATTCAGGCGGGTAACTTCAATATCAACTGGCTGGAACTGCGCCAAGTTTCCGATAGCGGTTCTGGTGAAATAATCGGCCGTTTCGATACTAGTAAAGATTTGTACCTGGCCAATTTTGATAGCAAACCGGACCCGGATGATATTCACTCTGTCGCCGGTGTTGCCACAATATTGAAGGATGCTCGCTTTAGCAATGTAAACTACCATGCCGTTGCTGGCGCTTACGGTATCCAGGGCGGTGACTTTATTGAAGCCGACTATCTGTTTGATCTCGCGTTCGGTGCTAACCGTTGGTCGGATGCCCATTCTGACTATAACGGTGCCCTGAATACCGTATTCAATAAGGTAAAAACCACACTCAATAACGGTGGCGATGTGTGGATATCGGAAGCTGGCCAGTCTGACTTCAGTGCTGACTTGGTGCGCCGGGTGAAGCAGGATCTGCCATCAGTGAATACCAACGCGCGCATTCATATTATTCAGCACAGCAACTGGAATGAAGACAAAACCAGTGACGATGACTTGAGCTATGTGCGCAACAATACCGATTACCAGAAAATCGATGACGGTAATTCCGGCAACAATAGTACTCCTGGTTTCAACAGCAAAGACACCAGCCAATGGAGCCGGGTATTGAACCACCCACAAGTGGGGGTTATCTGGACCGAGGCCAAGCGTGTTGCCGACCACGCTATTGATAACGAAGTTGGTTGGAAGAACCCCACCATTGCGGAGGGGGGTATGGATTTTTCCGACACGGTTGAGACAACCTGGATCTTCGGTTTTAACCATGTAGGGAATATCTCGGGATTCTTTGATGAGTTTTTATAAGAATCCACGCCTGATCGCATAAAAAAGAAATCTTCCCCCCCCCTTTGGCCCCAACCTCTGAGTTGGGGCCATTTTTTTCTGAAGTCCCGTTTAATATCGCGAGCGGTTTACGGTGGTATCTTGGCGGGAGAGTCCTAAAGCTATACATGTCACCTGAGCTGGGAGAACAGCTCCTGTGGATTGCCCAAGGCTTGCAAGACATCCTGAGCCGATCCCAAACATGCTTCACTAAGTTAGTGGTCACATACCCTGTGCGCCAGAAATGGCGAATGTCCTTACTTCATGCAACGCACACTCCATATTCAACTCAAGGGGTGGCCCTAAAGCCGCCCGGAACAAATTTCATATTTGCGATATCTAGTCTGTAAGAATTCGGCACCAGGTCCGACTAACCTACATATTTCGACTAGACTCTGGAGATTGCGATGCGCGCAACCTTACCCCTGCTGGAAGTTACTGACTTCCCCGTCATTCGGCGCAAAGGCCTGGAGACTCTCCAAGTCAATCTGGGCTACAAGTGCAACCAGCGTTGCCTGCACTGCCATGTCAACGCAGGACCGAATCGCAAAGAGATGATGGCGCGGGAAACCCTGGATCTGATCCTGCCGGTTGCCAAGTCCCGTAATGTCCGAACGCTGGATCTGACCGGTGGCGCACCGGAATTACACGCCGACTTCCGTTATTTGGTGTCCGCGGCGCGCGCTGCCGGCCTGCACGTTATTGATCGATGTAATCTCACAATTTTGTTTGAATCCGGGCAGGAAGGGTTGGCGGAATTTCTGGCGGAGAAGCAAGTGGAAGTAGTCGCGTCACTGCCCTGTTATTCCCTGAAAAATGTCGATAACCAGCGTGGTAAGGGCGTATTTGATAAAAGTATTGCGGGCTTACAAAAGCTCAATGCGTTGGGCTATGGCAAGCCTGGCAGTGGTTTGATCCTGAATCTGGTTTACAACCCACAGGGGGCATCTTTACCGCCGGATCAAAAATTGCTCGAAGCGGAATACAAACGCGAACTACAGCGGCACTTTGGTATCGAATTCAATCAGCTGTATGCATTGGCCAATATGCCGATTAAGCGTTTTGGCGCCACCCTGATCGCCAAGGGAAAATTTCAAAGCTATATGCAATTGCTTAAGGACAATTACCAACAGAGCAATATTGAACAGGTTATGTGCAGATCGCTGGTTAGTGTCGACTGGCAAGGATATTTATACGACTGTGATTTCAATCAGCAACTGGATCTGCCACTGGGTGGTACTAAACGCAAACACTTACGCGATCTGCTGCAGGAAGATGTCAATGAAGAGCCAATCTGTGTGGCGGACCATTGTTATGCTTGTACTGCCGGTCAGGGCAGCAGTTGTGGCGGTGCTTTCTAGCGCTGGTTTGGAAAACATCGTGACATAGGTGGCGAATGAAAAAAATAGGTTTATTAATCCTGTTGGCCATATTGGTTGCTGGTTTTTTTTACTTTGACCTACACCAATTGACGACATTGGATGGTTTAAAAAATGGACTTTCACAATTTGAAAGTTGGCGTGTAGAGGCACCCATATTGGTTGGTGGTGTCTTTTTCTTGATTTATGTCCTGGTAACAGCATTGTCTTTACCTGGCGCAGCGGTAATGACATTGGCGGCGGGAGCCTTGTTTGGCCTGTTATGGGGAACGGTAATTGTTTCATTCGCCAGCACTATAGGAGCAACACTCGCCCTTCTCGTTTCCCGCTATCTTCTTCGGGATACGGTACAAAGCCGTTTTGGCGAAAGACTGAGTCCCATTAATAAAGGTATCGAGAAAGAAGGCGCCTTCTATCTGTTCACCTTGCGTTTGGTGCCGGTATTCCCTTTTTTCCTTATCAATTTACTAATGGGGCTTACCCCTTTGAGAGCGCTGACCTTCTATTGGGTGAGTCAGTTGGGGATGCTGGCAGGAACTCTGGTATATGTTAATGCAGGGACACAGTTGGCCAATCTAACCAGCTTGTCGGGAATACTGTCTCCTTCCTTGCTGGCATCGTTCGCTTTGTTGGGAATCTTCCCTCTATTGGCGAAAAAAATACTGACTTTAATAAAGAATCGCCGTGTCTATAAAGACTATAAAAAGCCAAAAAAATTTGACCGCAATCTGGTTGTCATTGGCGCTGGTGCCGGCGGATTGGTGAGTTCTTATATAGCGGCAGCGGTAAAAGCAAAAGTTACCCTGATCGAAGCCAATAAGATGGGGGGCGACTGCCTGAATTACGGTTGTGTCCCGAGCAAAGCCCTGATTAAGAGCGCAAGCCTGGCAAACCAGATGCGTCATGCAGACCATTACGGGTTGGATGCGGTATCTCCAGACTTTTCTTTTCGCAAGGTCATGGCCCGTGTCCATGAGGTGATTCGCAAGATTGAGCCACACGATAGCATCGAGCGGTACGAAGGGCTGGGGGTAGAGGTCATTCAGGGATATGCGAAGCTCATCGATCCCTGGACTGTGGAAATAAAACGCAACGATGGAGATGTACAACGTCTCACCAGCCGTTCGATTGTATTGGCAACGGGGGCACGTCCCTTTGTTCCTCCTCTCCCGGGTATTGAAGAGGTGGGCTACGTCACCAGTGATACTTTGTGGGACGAATTCGCCCAGCTGGATGACGCGCCAAACCGGCTTCTGGTACTGGGAGGTGGCCCCATAGGGTGCGAGCTGTCACAGAGTTTTGCGCGGCTGGGATCTCAGGTAACTCAGGTGGAAATGGCACCTCGTATTATGATTCGGGAAGATGAGGAGGTATCCGAACTGGCCAAAACCTCATTGGAGCGTGATGGCGTCACGGTTCTTACTGGCCACAAAGCGCTTCGCTGTGAAATATCCAATGGTGAAAAACGATTGATCGTCGAGCACGATGGTGCGGAGAAAGCGATTGCCTTCGACGCTCTGCTCTGCGCAGTAGGACGCGTTGCCCGATTGGAGGGGTACGGGCTGGAAGAACTGGGTATTGAAACCGGACGGACGATAGTCACCAATGACTATCTCCAGACGTTATACCCGAATATTTTCGCTGTCGGTGATGTGGCGGGGCCTTATCAATTTACGCATGTCGCAGCCCATCAAGCCTGGTACGCCGCCGTCAATGCGTTGTTTGGCCAGTTCAAGAAGTTCCGGGTCGACTACCGCGTTATACCTTGGACGACCTTTATTGACCCTGAAGTAGCGCGGGTCGGCCTCAATGAACAGGAAGCCAGGGAAAAAGGTATTCCTTTTGAAGTCACTCGTTACGGTTTAGATGACCTGGATAGGGCCATAGCGGACGGCAGCGCCTGTGGATTCGTCAAGGTACTCACTGAACCGGGAAAAGACCGTATTCTCGGCGTCACTATTGTCGGAGATCGCAGTGGCGATCTAATGGCTGAGTTTGTTCTGGCGATGAAATATCGACTGGGCCTGAACAAGATTCTCGGCACCATTCACGCCTATCCTACATGGGCTGAGGCCAATAAATATGCAGCCGGTGAATGGAAGCGTGCCCATGCGCCACAAGGTGTGCTCGCGTGGGTGGAAAAATATCACCAGTGGAGAAGAGGTAATGCGAAATAATCGCTGGCTGATCGGATTACTACTAAGCCTTTTGGCACTTAACGGTGCTGCGGCCACAAGTTTCGATCACTCTATTTGGAACAAATTGCTCAATGCCCATGTTTACAGCATCAATGGCGGTGTAGCCACTGTTGTGGATTATCAGGGGCTGTCCGGGGATCGGGATCAGTTAATGACGTACCGCGAGGCGTTATCGAAAGTGCGCCGATCGGAATTTGACAGCTGGACGGTAAATGAACAAAAGGCATTTTTGATTAATGCCTATAACGCCTGGACTGTAGAGCTGATTCTGAGCGCGTGGCCGGAGCTGGAGTCGATCAAGGATTTAGGTGGTCTCTTCACCTCTCCATGGCGTAAAGAGTTTGTGCCACTACTTGGAGAAACGAGAAGCCTCGACGATATTGAACATGGCCTGTTGCGAGCTCCTGGTCGATATAACGACCCCAGAATTCACTTTGCCGTCAACTGCGCCAGTATAGGATGCCCCGCACTGCGCGCCGAAGCTTATACCGGGGAGCGCCTCGATCAGCAGTTGAACGAACAAGTTGACTTGTTTCTTCGCGATCGCAGCCGAAACCGGGTAGAAGATAGTGCGATTAATCTTTCGCCGATATTCAAATGGTATCGGGAGGATTTTGAAAAGGGCTGGTTAGGGTATCAAAGGCTGGAAGATTTCCTTTTGGAGAAGGCTGATGCGCTCCAATTATCTGAGCCGATGAAGACGAAGTTGAGAAACGGGAAAGTGGAAATCGACTTTCTGAACTATGACTGGAATCTCAACAAAAAATAATGGCGATAACTTTGCAAGTTTTCCCCAATAAAGAACCGTTGAACACCTGTCTTATGGGCGGAGGCATAAATCGCCTGCACCTAAAAGTATTTCAGATATAAAGCTGTGGATATTGCCATACAAGAAGTAAAGGGCATTTTAGAACCATGATGAGATTCCGTGACGACACCGTGATCCGGATAGTTATTCTGGCCAAGGCACCTTTACCGGGTATGGCCAAGACGAGACTGATTCCCGCCCTTGGCAGTGAAGGTTCGGCATGTCTCGCTGCAAAACTGCTGGAACATACTGTAGAGCAAGCGGTTAAGGCGGATATTGGACCAGTTGAACTGTGTGTGGCACCGGATCGTATGCTGCCTATTTGGAGTGAACTAGCCCTGCCCTCTTCCCTGGAGTGGTCCGAGCAGAAAGAAGGCAATCTGGGTGAACGTTTGGCCGATGCGGCCCGACGAACAACTGACAAGGGAGAAGCAGTTTTATTAATAGGAACAGACTGCCCCGATATGACCGCTGATAAGCTGCGTGCGGCGGCACTATCCCTGGAGAAAAACGACGCATGCATGGTACCTGTGAGCGATGGCGGCTACGCGCTACTGGGGCTTTCAAACTACCTGCCCACGGTGTTTCTCGATATACCCTGGAGTACTGCTTCAGTCGCAAGTCTTACCCGGCAGAGAATAGTGGAGGCTGGTTGGACACTCGTGGAAATGACACCGTTACACGACATTGATGAACCGCAAGACTTGCAGTACTTGCCTGAAGACTGGCCTGTCAATTTACATCGCGGATTTAAATATAACCAAAGTTAAACCAGAAAGGAGAATATACCTATGGACGTAAAAACCGCACTTCCCGATTCACTAGAAAAGCCTTTGTCACGATCTCTGCTAGCACTGCGTCTGGGCGTTTTTATTGTGATGTTGATGTGGACACTGGATAAATTTGTAAACCCCGCGCACACCGGAAAAGTTTTTGAAAAATTTTACGGTATCGAATGGCTGACAAGCCATATGTCCTACATCTTCGGTAGCTTGGAATTATTATTGGTTCTGGCATTTGTTGCCGGGCTCTGGCGGCGCTGGACTTATGGGTTGGTGTTAATACTGCACGCAATTTCCACGTTTTCATCCTATAAGCAGTACATGGCACCTTTTGATCACCTTCTGTTTTTTGCCGCTTGGCCAATGTTGGCGGCCTGCCTGGCGCTGTATTGGTTAAGGGATTGGGATAACTTGTTTACTTTGTCAAAGAAGAGCTCCTGATCTGTTCAAGTGAGTTCGAGAGGAGTTTTTCACCATGCATGAATTCGTCCAAGATTATTATGGAAAACAGTTGCAGAGTTCCGATGATCTCAAAACAACTGCCTGTTGTGATGCCAGTGCTGTGCCCGAGTGGCTGAAGCCGTTGCTGGCCAAAATCCATCCGGAAATTCTGTCCCGTTACTATGGGTGTGGCCTTGTGTGCCCACCCCTGTTATCGGGGTGCCGGGTGCTGGATCTCGGGTGTGGAACGGGGCGCGATGTCTATGCCCTGGCACAGTTGGTCGGACCCGAGGGAGAGGTTGTCGGCGTTGATATGACTGAAGAACAGCTTGCTGTGGCTCAAAACCATCGAGAATGGCATGCGCAGGCGTTTGGTTATGACAACGTAAGGTTTATTAAAGGGTATATCGAGAAGCTCGATGAGCTCGATCTGGAGCCTGGCTCATTTGATGTTATTGTTTCCAATTGCGTGGTGAACTTGTCACCGGATAAGGCTGCGGTGCTGTCCGGTGTCTACCGCCTATTAAAACCCGGTGGTGAATTCTATTTTTCCGACGTTTACTCCGACCGCAGAGTTCCAGATGAAGTGAGGACGGATGCTGTATTGTACGGAGAGTGTCTTGGCGGAGCCTTGTATTGGAATGATTTTCTCCGTCTGGCACAGGCTGCTGGCTTTATAGATCCCCGTTTGCTGGAAGACCGACGTCTAGAAATCACCGACAATAACCTGGCACATAGAACCGGTAACCTGCAGTTCTTTTCCGCGACTTATCGCCTGTTCAAACTGGAAGATCTGGAAAGCGCCTGTGAAGATTACGGCCAGGCAGTGATATATCGGGGCTCTATCCCTAACTGCGAACACAGGTTTGTTTTGGATAAACACCATGTAATCGAGACAGGGCGAGTGTTTCCTGTGTGTGGAAATACCTGGAGGATGTTGCGCGATACCCGGTTTTCAGAACATTTTCAATACATCGGAGACTTCAGCCGGCATTTTGGTGTATTTGAGGGCTGTGGCTCTAATATCCCTTTTGATATTGACGTATTCGCTACACAAAGCGGGGCTTGCTGCTGAATTTTCGCGACGGCGGATGGACTTATGTCTATCTGCCGTCTTATAAGGCCATGGTGATGCAGAAAACTTTATTTCCAATTTATGAAATGTGAAGTTTTACTTGCTCCTTAATCAGAGTTTATTGCGATAAATAATCCACAAATGTTCATGAGACTGGCATGTTAAGAATTTTTATTAGGTTGTTGTTATTAATGTATGTATTGGCCAGTGCCTCAGTTGTCCAGGCCAGTGGAGGTCGTCTCACTTTAACGGGGTCAAGCACTATTGCTCCTTTGATTTTGGAAGTGGCTAAGCGCTTCGAATCTCAACATCCAGGAGTGCGTATCAATGTGCAGACAGGTGGTTCCTCAAGAGGAATCAATGATGTTCGTCTTGGGCTGGCAGACATCGGAATGGTGTCACGTGCGTTGAAAGCCTCGGAAAAAGATCTTTCCGCATACCTTATTGCCAGAGACGGTATCGGCATAATTACGCATAAGAATAATCCGGTAAGAAACCTCACTGGTGATCAGATAGTTGGTATTTACTCCGGAAAGATTCGCAACTGGGAAGAAGTCGGTGGTTCGAATTTGCCAATAACTGTAATCAATAAGGCGGAAGGACGTTCGACTTTGGAATTATTTTTACAACATTTTTCCCTCAGAAATAGTCAGATAAATGCACAAGTTGTAATTGGAGATAATCAACAGGGCATCAAAAGTGTGTCGGCGATTGCCGGTGCGATTGGCTATGTATCCATCGGCACTGCAGAATATGAAGAGAACCACGGAACTCCTATCAAATTAATTTCTATGGAGGGTGAAATCCCTACCTCGGAGAATGTGGCAAAAGGTCGTTATCAGTTTTCTCGCCAGTTGAATTTGGTTGTGAGAAATACACCTGTTGGATTAGCTAAAGAATTTATAGCCTTTGCGCAATCAGATGCCGTAAAGGACATTATAGAAGCACAATTTTTTGTTGCACCCTGATGGATAACCATAGGTGATGAGCTGGATCGCTAAGGGGATCGTCAATCGCACCGATCACCGCCTGAGTATGATGCTTGCTGTGCTGTCTGCCGGGGCTGCATTACTGCTAACTCTTATTGTTTTATTTTTAATCAAGGAATCCTGGCCTTTTCTCTCCAGCCGTTGGCACAGTGGAAGCTGGTTCGATTGGCTACAGTATCAGGGGTGGTATCCACAGGAAAACCGCTTTGGCATGGCGCCGATGTTACTGGCATCGCTCGCTGTAACTTTGGGCGCTCTTATCGTGGCGCTTCCTGTGGGCTTGGCAAGTGCAATTTATCTGCAGTTTTACGCGAATCCCAAAGTGGCGAGAACTTTCCGTTTACTGCTCACCCTACTGGCAGGTGTTCCCTCGGTAGTATTTGGACTGTGGGGGTTAACGCGGATAGTTCCGTTAATCGCCCTTTGGCAGCCTCCTGGGGCGTCATTATTGGCGGCAATACTAGTGCTGTCATTAATGGTATTGCCTACGATTGCTCTGACCAGCGCCGCCGCCCTTGCCAGTGTGTCCGGAGAATTGCTCCATGGCGGTATAGCCTTAGGGATGCGTCGGAAAACACAAATTCTCCATATCATGCTTCCGGCTGCCCGCTCCAATATTTTCGGAGGTGTATTGCTGGCTACTGCAAGAGCTCTAGGGGAAACCATGGCGGTGCTTATGGTTGCGGGAAATGTGGTTCAGTTTCCTGCGGGGCTGTTTGATCCAGTGCGTGTTCTCACTGCCAATATTGCCCTGGAAATGTCCTATGCCATGGGTGACCACCGAGCCAGCTTGTTTGCGTCCGGATTGCTGTTGACCGCTATGGTGTGGTTGCTGTCATGGGGCAGCTATAGAGTTACCCGCAATGGACGCGAGGCCGGCCAATATGGTTGATCGCCTGTTCGGTTGGCTTATGTCAGGTTGCGCCGCCTTGGTGGTTTCTTTGTTGTTGTGGGTGCTGGGCGATGTATTGATTGAGGGAGTTGCCCACTTTTCCTGGTCTTTTTTATTTACTGAGCCTGAGGATTCCGGACGATCCGGTGGTATCGCCCCCATTTTGGTTTCCACTTTGTGGATACTCTCTATTGCGCTGGTTACTGCACTGCCACTGGGGCTGGGCGTTGCCGTTTGGTTGTCAGAGTTTGCCGCAGGACGCCGTCGGTTTTCCGATATCGCGCGCGTCACTTTGGATATTTTGGCCGGGGTTCCCTCGATCGTATATGGGCTTTTTGGCAATGCATTTTTCAGTATTTATCTCGGTCTCGGCTTTTCTCTGTTATCTGGCGGGTTAACTCTGGCACTTATGATTTTGCCGGTGTTTGTGCGTACCTGTGAATCTGGGTTGCGAGCGGTAAACGACGAGTGGCGCCGGGGGGCGTTAGCGCTTGGTATGGCCCGCAGTGCTGCGATTTGGCATATCCTGTTACCGGCGGCGCGTCCCGCGATAGGAGCCGGGTTAGTGCTGGGAATCGGTCGTGCCACCGCAGAAACGGCAGCATTGGTGTTCACCAGTGGCTATGTCGATCGTATGCCGGAGTCGCCGCTGGATTCAGGGCGCGCTCTCGCAGTACATATTTACGATTTGTCCATGAATGTCACCGGTGGCGACAGTGCGGCTTATGCTTCGGCGTTGGTACTGGTGGTTCTGATTGTCTTACTCAACACGCTGGCGCAGAGCCTGCTGGAAGACTGGTTCAAACGGAGGGTGTTTGTATCGTGAACCTGAGTGAAGTGAACCACTATACGTTGGGATGTATCGAACAAAGGCCTCCCTGTTGTGCTCCCGAGCCCTTGATGCGTGTGCGTGACCTGGAGGTTGGCTACGGCGATAAGACAGTTTTGTCCCAGGTATCGCTGGATATTTACAAGGGTTGTATCACCGCATTGATCGGACCCTCAGGGTGCGGCAAGACCAGTTTCCTTTCCACTTTGAATCGGCTTACCGACCACAGCGATGCGCGCGTTGCCGGGCAGATTTTATTTGATGGTCAGGATCTGTTGCGCGATTCGGTGGATACGCTGGGCCTCAGACGCCGTATAGGAATGATATTCCAGCGGCCCAACCCTTTTCCCCTGTCTATTCGGCGAAACCTGGAACTGCCTTTAAAAGAGCACGGTATTCGAGACCGCCAAGTGCGATACAGGAAGATCGAAAAAGTGCTCAAAGATGTCGGGCTCTGGGAGGAAGTATCGGATCGATTGGACGCATCCGCTCTGGCGCTTTCCGGTGGACAGCAACAGCGGTTATGTATCGCTCGTGCGCTGGTCCTAGAGCCAGAAGTGCTGTTGATGGACGAGCCGTGCAGCGCTCTTGATCCCATTTCATCCGGCATCGTGGAGGAGTTGATTTTGCGCTTGCGAGGGCGCTACACGGTAGTGATTGTAACGCACAACTTGGCGCAGGCCCGTCGGGTTGCCAACTATGCAGGCTTTTTCTGGATGACTGAGCGGGTTGGGAAACTGATCGAATTTGGCCTGTGTCGACATTTGTTTGAAGCACCACGCCATGCATTGACTGCGGCTTATGTGTCCGGCGCGCGAGGTTGATAGGCAGGATATCAACTTGCGTAAGTTTTGGATCTAGGGAACCTCCGATTAATTCGCGTGAACGCTAAGGTAGGTTCCGGTGCGCTCAGGCAATAGGATGGCCATTTCGAAAACGCACGAGTACTTCCCTGTAGCTCCGACGGATACATCCCTGTATCCGACGGTTTCGAAATGGCCATCCTATCACCTGAGCTTCTCATCTGGCTCCAAAGAATTTTTACCGTCAGGAAGCGACTTAATCAGAGGTTCCCTAGAGTTTTCGGTGAGAAGCTGGATTAATTTTCTATCGTGCCTGTAATAACCCTGAAGCTTGAACGACTAAGGAGAAAAAGTTCGTTTCAAAGATCAGGAGTAAGCAGTGATGAAAAATGTACTACTTGCCAGGCCCCACCCTTTTATTGTTCAGGAGATGAAGCCGCTACTTGAGCAGTGTCATTATAGTGTATTGAAGCCGGACTGTTTTGCCGATATAGGTGCGCAAGCCAAGCGCTCAGGCGCAGCACTCATATCCTTAGCAGTGGTCTCCAGCATAGATGCTTCAGTAGAGAAGGTGGTGGACAGTGTTCTCGACATCAATCCAAAGTTGCCGATTATTTTCGCGGCTCTATTGCCTTTTGATGTGGCAGCCACAACCATTGCCGACCTGTTGGATAAGAAAGGAATTAACGCTCAGATAGTTGGGGTTTCAAATTCTGATCAATACGGTTCTCTTGAACAGGTGGACACACCTGTTCTCTATTTGAGCAAGAGTGATTTAACTGATCAAAAAAGACGAGAGATCACAAAGCAGTTGTTGTTGCGCCATATTGGATGATCGGCGGTCGTATTCGGACTGGCTCAAGAGCGCCCAGAATCAACTTTGCCTGGATTTGTATGCGCTTGATACATATGGGGATCTTTGCTTTGAGCAGGATAGGGTTAATTCTTATACAGCAGCACGTTGTTCGCAATGCGTTTCGTGTATCGTTAGTAGTGGGCGCTCTGTTGAATGCGATCAACCAGGGGCCCGCATTGACTACTGGTCAGGAAATCGATTGGTTGAAGGTTTTACTGAACTTCGTAGTGCCATACTGTGTGGCGTCTTACAGTGCAGCAAGGAATCAAATCGAATGGATGAGCAGAAACGAGTCGGAAAATTAATGGCTAAACCCAGCTGTAGTCGGCTCGGGACCGTTCAAGCAATGGGGTAGGTATTTAGGAAGCGTCCCTGGCACTCTATCGGATACATCCCTGTATCCGTTGGTTCCGGTAGCCCGCTTTATTGATCGGTGTCCGGCTTCTCTGGCCGGAAGACACCGACGTTGCGGTAGCCTTCGTCGAGCAGATGGGAGGCGTGCAGTTTACTCATAACACCGCGTTTGCAGTAAAGGAGGTAGTCGCGGTTTTTATCTAGCTTCTTGAAAGCATTACTCAGGCGGTAGAAGGGGATGGTCTCCACATCGGTTCCGGGCAACTCCAGTGGGTCCAGCTCCTCCTCATCCGGATGGCGAATATCGATGACCACTTGACCGTGAGGCTCACTGACAATTTCAACTGCGGGGATCTCGCCGCGCACATCCTCCATCACTTCATCGATGTTCTGCATTACGCGGCTGCTAATGGCGCGTTCGAGAACCGAGAAGTCGAAGCGGTCTTCTTCCTTCTGAACCTTTTCTATTTTTGCCCGCGTGGTGGGCTTCACCGAAATTACACCGCAGTACTCCGGCATATTTGCGGCAAAGTCCTCGGTGCCGATTTCCCGCGACAGTTTGATGATATCGGTTTTATCGCTGGTGATCAGCGGGCGCAGTACCATCGTGTCTGTGACACTGTCGATCACCGACAGGTTTTTCAGTGTTTGGCTGGATACCTGGGCTATGGCCTCGCCGGTTACCAGTGCGTCTACTTCCAGCTCTTTGGCTATCGCGGAACCGGCGCGCAGCATCATGCGCTTTAAGATCACGCCCATATAAGAGTCGTCGACGTTTTCCAGAATCTCCGCCACTACTTCATCGAATGGTACGGTGATAAAACGCACCCGGTGGGAAGCACCGTATTTGTTCCAGAGGTAAAAGGCCACTTCTTTGACCCCTAACTCATGTTGGCGGCCCCCCAGATTGAAGAAAAGGAAATGCGTGCGGATACCGCGCTTCATCGTGAGGTAGCTGGCCACTGTGGAATCGAAGCCGCCGGACACCAGCGACAACACCGGGTCTTGGGTACCGAGGGGGAAGCCGCCCAGGCCCGGTGTCTGCTCTTCTACCACGTTCAGTTTGTCGTGACGTATTTCAAGCTTTACGGTGATGTCCGGGTTCTTCAACTTAACTCCGGCGGCGTCGGTGTTCTGGTTCAGGCCGCCGCCCACATACTGCTCTACATCCAGGGATTTGAAATCGTGATCACCAGTGCGTTTGACGCGCACACAGAAAGTCTTGCCGGCGAGCTTGTCGCCCCAGACGGACATCGTCTTCTCATAAATATCTTGCAGTGTGCCCAAGGGGAATTGCTGCACTCGCGAGAAGTTGGCGATCCCCGGGGTGTGGGCGAGCGTCTCCTCAATGCGCCCGCTCAAATGGGCCAGCTCGTCGGGCACGATGACATCAATCTTCTCCCAGTCTTTGCGCACTTGGATGCGCTCATCCAGTGACTTGAGAAGACGCTGCAGGTTGTCCTTGAGTTGGTTCGACATCCGCTTGCGAACCGGGTTGCTCTTGATGGTGATCTCGGGAAAGAACTTGACGACAAAGTGCATGGGGATTCGTTGGGCACCGCGTTGGGGGTTGGATAAGAGCCGGGCATTATAAACCAGCCGCCGGAAAGTTGTTTGTGCCCGTATTTGGTGCACTTGCGCGATGATGTGTGCCACTATGGTGCACACACCTGTGGCCGGGTGGCCACTTTGCATCTATTCTGCCTGCGATTAGCCCTGTATGGAGCGCGAACACGCTGGTGGTGCCCAGGGCACGGCCGGCGCCCCAATTTGGCACACTCTTTGCTTTATTGAATGCCACAGAAGGGTTACAGCGACACATTCCATTTTTTGAGACCTGGAGGACAGCAATGTCAGCGAAAACGCTCGGTTTGATCAAAGAGAGTGAAGCCAAGTGGGTAGACCTGCGCTTCACCGATACCAAGGGCAAAGAACAGCATGTATCGATTCCGGCGTCGGAAGTTGACGGCGAGTTCTTCGAAGAGGGCAAGATGTTTGATGGCTCTTCCATCGCCGGATGGAAAGGCATCAACGAGTCCGACATGATTCTGATGCCGGTGGACGATACAGCCTTCCTGGATCCGTTCACCGATGAAGCCACTGTTATCGTGCGCTGTAACATCGTCGATCCGATCACCGGCCAGGGCTATGAGCGCGACCCGCGCTCCATCGCGTTGCGCGCCGAGGAATATCTCAAGTCTACCGGCTACGGCGACACTGCCATGTTCGGACCGGAGCCCGAGTTCTTTGTCTTTGACGACATCACCTGGGGCGCGGAAATGGGCGGCGCCTTCTACAAGATCAACTCCGAAGAGGCTGCCTGGTCCTCCGGTCAGAGCTTCGCCGACGGCAATATCGGTCACCGTCCGCGCGTAAAAGGCGGTTACTTCCCGGTTCCGCCGGTGGACTCCCTGCACGACATTCGCGCGGCCATGTGTTCCGCTATGGAGCAAATGGGCCTGCAGGTGGAAGTGCACCACCACGAAGTGGGCACCGCTGGCCAATGTGAGATCGGCGTCGCCGCCAATACTCTGACTAAGAAGGCAGACGAGGTGCAAATCCTCAAGTACGCGGTCCACAATGTGGCTCACGCCTACGGCAAGACCGCTACCTTTATGCCCAAACCGCTGGTGGGTGACAACGGCTCCGGTATGCACGTGCATCAGTCTTTCAGTAAAGACGGTGTCAACCAGTTTGCCGGTGATGCCTACGCCGGTCTGTCCGAAACCGCGCTCTACTATATCGGCGGTATTATCAAGCACGCCCGCGCCTTGAACGCTATCTGTAACGCCTCCACCAACTCTTACAAGCGCCTGGTGCCAGGTTTCGAGGCGCCAGTGATTCTGGCCTACTCCGCACGCAACCGCTCCGCGTCCATCCGTATTCCCTTTGTGACCAGCCCCAAGGGCAAGCGTATCGAGACCCGTTTCCCGGATCCCACCGCGAACCCTTACCTGGCGTTTGCCGCTCTGCTGATGGCCGGTCTCGACGGCATCAAGAACAAGATTCACCCCGGCGATGCTGCGGACAAGGATCTGTATGACCTGCCGCCGGAAGAAGTGGCTGAGTTCCCGACCGTGGCTTCCAGCCTGGAAATGGCGCTGGATGCCCTGGATAAGGATCGCGCTTTCTTGACCGAAGGTGGCGTCTTTACCGACGACGCTATTGACGCCTACATCGAGCTCAAGAAGGAAGAGGTGGAGCGCCTGGCGATGACCACTCACCCGGTCGAGTTTGATATGTACTACTCGGTGTAAAATACCGGTAAACCAATGGGGCTCGCCCCTCCGAAAAGCCCGCGCCGCTCTGGTGCGGGCTTTTTTTTGATAGCGGGTACGCTAGCCTTGGGTGTATTGTTGCAACTGGAATTTGCTAGCCAAAAGGAGCGGCAAGGCCGCAATAAGGACCGATGAATCCCAGCAAAGTGATTTTGACCCTGCTGCTCGCCAGCCCTCTCATTTCCCTGGCCGGCGGCAATGAAACTGATAATGCACAGTCCGGTGGTTCCATCTACAAAACGGTGGCTCCGGATGGCAGTGTTGTTTTCAGCGACAAGCCACTGCCCGGTGAGCCGACGGAAAAAGTTGAGTTGGCGCCCACTAACGTCCAGCCTATCGCTCTGCCGCGCACTCTGCCCACGCGCAAGCTTTCGCCGCGGGACCAGGGAGGTGATGACTATGCTGGCTCGGTGCGTTTCGCCATTGTCAGTCCCATGGACGGCGCCACTATTCCGCCGGGGCAGCGCTCCATTGTTCTGGAAGTGGCGATGGACCCGGTGCCGTCCGGTGACTACCAGTTCTTCGCGGTAGTGGACGGCCGGCCCTGGGCGGGAGCTTCCTCCGGCACCAGCCTGGATATCTCCGCCCTGGAACGCGGCACCCACAGTGTGCAGGCGGTACTCGTTGACGCGGCCGGTAACGAGCTGGCTCGCTCCCAGATCATTACCCTCTATGTCAAACGCCCGGGTGGTGTACTGCCGGACAACCCCGCCGCCCAGGCGTCTCAGGCCCCCAAGGCTCCGGTGGCTCCCGGCCTGCCTCGGGCCAAGCCTCCCAGCGCCGACTGACTCCTTTCCCGGGCCCCGGCACCGCCGGAGCCCCTTCTCTGTTTCTGCCCGCCGAAGGAGCGCACTGGTGTTTTTATAGACAGAGCACCATAATGGTGCATCAGTGGCGCTAATGTTCCCGATCGACTGCATCAACCTCGCCCGGATGCCCGTTAGCGGGCTTACGGAGACAGTTACCGCCCTTCCGAAGGTCAGTATTAATAGCCCGAAAGGCCCCAGCAGTAGTCTGGTGCGCTATTTTGGTGTGCTTTTTGCACTGACTGAAAACAACGCGTTTTCGCCGGTCGCTGGCAAAGCGCGGTAAATGCCGGGGCGCCGCCGGCAGCGATTTAACCGGAAAGACTCGCATGCTCAACGACCGCCAGTTTCGCCAGCTCCTCGACAGCCTCAACTCCGCAGTGCTGGTGCTGGATGACCACCTGCAGCTGCGCTATCTGAATTCCGCTGCCGAGGATCTGTTGGCGGCCTCCAGTGCGCGGATCGGCGGTGTGCCCCTGGCGGAAGTGGTTTGGGAGTCGCAAACTGCCGAGGAGGCAATGCGCAATGCACTCGAAAGCGGCGAGAAGTACACGGTACGGCGCGCTGTGTGGCGGCTGCACAATCTGGAGACGTGCACCGTAGACTATACAGTTTGTCCGGTGCCGGAACTCGGGCTGTTGCTGGAAGTGCAGCCCATGGACCGTTTGTTGCGCATCGCCCGCGAGGATGCGCTGATCAGCGCCCAAGAGACCACCCGCAATTTGGTGCGCGGTATGGCACATGAAGTGAAGAATCCGCTCGGTGGCATCCGCGGCGCAGCACAACTGCTGCAGCGCGAGTTGGCGGACGAGGAGCTGACCGAGTACACGAGGATTATTATTGAAGAGGCGGATCGCCTGCGGAATCTGGTCGATCGCCTGCTGGGGCCACGAGTACCGGTGCGGCTTACGCCCACCAACGTGCACGAGATACTCGAACGGGTGGCACAGTTGATCGATGCCGAGTGCGATGGCGAACTGAAAATCCGCCGCGACTATGACCCCTCTATTCCGGATGTCCCCGCCGATAGAGAACAGCTGATCCAGGCCCTGCTCAATATCGCCCGCAACGCAATGCAGGCACTGGACGAGAGTATCGGGCTGGCCGCCGGACAAATCACTTTGCGCACCCGTATCCAGCGCCAGTTCACCATTGGCCGGCGCCAATGCCCTCTGGTGTGCCGTATAGAAATCGAAGACAACGGCCCCGGCATTCCCGAGGATATCCGCGAGCGCATCTTCTACCCGATGATTTCCGGGCGTGCCGAGGGGTCGGGACTGGGCCTGTCCATCTCACAGAACATCATCAATCAGCACCGCGGCTTGATTCAGTGCGACAGTCGCCCTGGGCAGAGTGTTTTTCAAATTTTTCTGCCCCTGATGAACGAATAATTGAGTAGCGGAAGTGTGAGTATGAGCAATCGCGTTTGGATCATTGACGACGACCGGTCAATCCGCTGGGTACTGGAGCGTGCCCTGAGTCGTGCCGGAATAGAAACCAAGTGCTACGAGAGTGGTGATCGCGCCCTGGATGATTTTTACAGCGATTCGCCGGATGTTGTGATCAGCGATATCCGTATGCCGGGGTCCGACGGCTTTAAATTGTTGCAGCGCTTTCAGGCGGAACGCCCCGCACTGCCGATTATCATCATGACGGCGCATTCAGATCTGGACAGTGCCGTCGCCGCCTATCAGGGTGGCGCTTTCGAATACCTGCCCAAACCTTTCGACGTGGATGAGGCGGTGGCGGTCACCCGCCGCGCCCTCGCCCATGCCAGCGAGCAGCAGATTGAACCCGTAGCGGTGGAAAATGGTACGAACCGCAAGGAGATTATCGGCGAGGCACCGGCGATGCAAGAGGTATTCCGGGCCATAGGCCGCCTGTCTCACTCCAATATCACCGTGCTGATTAACGGTGAATCCGGCACCGGCAAGGAGCTGGTGGCACAGGCGCTGCACAATCACAGCCCCCGTAAAGACAAACCTTTTATCGCCCTGAATATGGCCGCGATTCCGAAAGATCTGATGGAGTCGGAGTTGTTCGGCCACGAGAAGGGCGCCTTCACCGGTGCCAGTGCCAGCCGCGCTGGTCGTTTCGAGCAGGCCAATGGCGGCACTCTGTTCCTGGATGAAATCGGCGATATGCCGGCGGAGACACAGACGCGCCTGCTGCGTGTACTCGCGGACGGGGAATTCTATCGCGTCGGCGGCCACACCCCGGTAAAAGTGGATGTACGTATTATCGCGGCAACGCATCAGGATTTGGAAAAGCTGGTGGAGGAGCATAAATTCCGCGAGGATTTGTTCCACCGCCTAAATGTGATTCGCATCCATATCCCGCGCCTGGCAGACCGCCGCGAGGATATTCCCAGGCTGGTACGCCACTTTTTCAATGCCGCCGCCAAGGATTTGGGGGTGGAGCCGAAAATTCTCACAAAAGAAGCCGAAGAGTATCTGTCGAGCCTCGACTGGCCCGGCAATGTGCGCCAGTTGGAAAATACCTGCCGCTGGATTACCGTGATGGCTTCCGGCCGCGAAGTGCACATCGAAGACTTACCGCAGGAACTACATCAGCAGACAGCGAATAGTGATGCGTCGCAGGACTGGCAGAAAGCTTTGCGCCTCTGGGCCGATCAGGCACTGGCCAATGGTCGTCGGGAAATCCTCAGTGAGGCGGTGCCCGCTTTTGAGCGCGCGCTGATAGAAATCGCCCTCAAGCACACCGCTGGACGCAAGCGCGACGCTGCGGAGCTGTTGGGCTGGGGGCGCAATACGTTGACGCGGAAGCTCAAGGAGCTGGGTATGAATGGCGACGAGGATTAGGGAGCCTTTGATCAATTCCTAGGAACGCTGTAGTTGGTTTCGGGGCGCTCAGGCAATGGGATGGACATCTCGAAAACGCACAAGTACTTCCCTGTAGCTCCGTCGGATACCTCCCTGTATCCGACGGTTTAGAAGTATCCATCCCATCACCTGAGCTTCTCATCTGCCCTCAAAGTTAGTTTTGCCGCCAAGAAAAAAATTAATCGGAGGTTCTTGGCTGCAATAACGAAATTTGCACGCCATTTATTGACTTTTGGTTTGGGGAATGCGCGGTATTGGCCTAGATTTATGCGGATAAAAACATTCCGGCAACATAAATCGGCCGAGGTGATTATGTATAAAAGATTCGCGCTTTCCCTGTCCGCACTATTGCTCTCCGCTGCGGCATTCTCCGCCACCGAGGATACTACCTTCCTCGTCTCTATCACGGTTGAGAACAGTTGTACTATTTCTGTCAACGATCTGAATTTCGGTACGGTCAATGATTTAACTCCCTCTATATCTGCGTCCACCACCGGCACGGTGACCTGTACTGGCTTGGCACCGGTAAGCGTATCTTTTGACGCGGGAACTGGCGGCGCCAGTACTTTTGCCACCCGGCAGATGGATGATGGTGTCAACACGATCGACTACAACCTCTACCGCGACGCGGCGAATACGGAGATCCTGGGGGACGGCAGTGGCGGCACCTTCACTATCGACTTCACCAGTACCGGTGGTGCCGATGCCTTTGATGTTTATGGTCTGACTGATCCGGGGCAGAACCCCAAGCCGGCCGGAACTTACAACTCGACGATCACCGCCACGGCAACCTTCTGATATGCGTCTCGCGCAGTGCATCCCGCTGTCGCGGGTGCTTCTGATCGCCCTGCTGTTTTGCAACTTCGCCCATGCCAAGGGGCAGCTGCAGGCGGGGCCGATACTGTTGCAGATCGGCGCTGGTCAGAAGGCTTCGCGCCTGCGGCTTTCCAATACCGGAGACGAGCGTCTGGTGGCCCAGGTGCGGGTGTTCGCCTGGAGCCAGGAAAATGGTGAGGACCAACTCACTGCAAGTGATGCGGTGGTGGCCAGCCCGCCCATTGTGGAGCTGATGCCGGGGATGGAGCAGATTGTGCGCCTGGTACGTCTGGGGGAATCACCGTCTGGCGCGGACCAAAGTTTTCGCCTGGTGGTAGATGAGCTACCGCTGAACGGGGGGGCTGCGCCAAACCAGGTAAGCGTACGTATGCGCTATGTGCTGCCCCTGTTTGTGCGTGCGCAGGATGCGCCCGAAGCAAAGATCTCCTGTGCTGTGCGTGATAACGCCGTGGTGCTGGAATGTATCAATTCGGGTGGGCGTGCGGCCCAATTGGGGGCCAGTTTTCTGATCGATAGTTCCGGGTGGGAAGTACAGTTGAGTGCGGGTCTACTCGGTTACGTGCTGCCCGGTAGCCGTAAGGTCTGGGCCTTGCCGGAAAACTCCGGTGTGTCCAGCGCGAATAATATGAGAGAGGTGCGACTGGAAACAATTTTAAATGGCCAGCCAACCCAGCTTTCACTTCAACAATAATATTTGTGGACGCTTCGCAAAATTTCTTTACGTCAGCCTGTTTATCAGTGTAGTCACCGTCTCTGTTAGAGCTGACGTCCTTTCCGATAGTCCGCTGTTGGTTGCCAACAGTGCTGAGCATTTCCTGCACTCCGCACGCTTGGAACAGGATCTGTACCTGGAGGCCTTCTACGGTGAAATAACCACCGGACTGATTGTGCATGCACGTCTGAGCAGGGAAAAGCTCTATGTAATTGCGGGCGACCTGTGGGAAATCGGACTGCAATTACCGATGCAGGACCCCGATCAATGGGTAGCGCTGGACTCGGTGCCGGGGCTCAGCTACCGCTACGACATTCCCACCCAGTCTCTGATATTGCACGCGCCGCCCAATCTACGTCGGGCGCAGCACTTGGGGTATCAGCCACCCCCACCGGTGGAAGTGCGCCGCGATCACGGGCTGCTGTTCAGTTATGACTTTTACGGCCGCGAGTGGCAGGACAGCAGCAACGCCTCCCTTGGTACTTCTCTCAATTGGTTTGGACGTTACGGGAGTGTAAAAATTTCCGGTGTCAGCCGCAGTGGCGATGAAAACATCGGCTATCGCCGCCTGGATAGTTTCTGGACCTACAGTGACCCGCAGCAATTGTGGACCTGGACAGCAGGTGATCTGATCAGTGGTGGCCACAGCTGGAACCGCCCGGTTCGCATGGGCGGTGTACAGTGGCGGCGCAACTTCGAGGTGCGCCCGGACCTGATCACCCTGCCGGTGCCCCGTTTCGATGGCAGTGCCTCCCTTCCCTCCACTGTGGAGTTGTATGTAAATAATATTCTGCAATACGGCGCGAATGTGGATGGTGGGCCCTTTGTGCTCGACGCTCTGCCAAGAATCGGCGGGGCAGGAATGGCCACGCTGGTAGTAACCGACGCGCTGGGGCGCGCCACTGAAACCAGCGTGCCCCTATATGTGGACCACCGCCGCCTGGCGCGGGGGTTAAGCGATTTCAGTATCGAGGCAGGTGTACTGCGCACGAATTTCGAAGGTGGTTGGGACGATTACGGTGAACACCCGGTGGCCAGTGCCAGCTGGCTGCAGGGTATTACTGATACCTTCACTTTCGAGGCGCATGGGGAATTGGCAGAGGAGTTGAGGCTTGCTGGTATCGGTGGCGTCTGGTCGCCGGAGGGGCGTTGGGGGCTGCTGTCCGGCTCCCTCGCCTTCAGTGACGGGCAGAACCGGAACGAACGCGATAAGTCGGGGCATCAGTACAGCCTTGGTTATCAGTGGGTTGGGCCCATTTTCGGTTTTGATTTGCAGAGCTTGCGCCGCTCGCGCGGCTATCGGGACCTGGCGGATCTGGATACGGACCGGACTTTGATCGAGCGCTGGCTCAATGCACAGGATCGGGCCACCCTCTGGCTACAGACGGGGCGCGGCAGTCTGGCTTATAGCTATCTGCGCTGGCGCGATCATCGCGACAGACTGCTGCCGCGAGAGATCTTCAGTAGCCACAGCCTCAGCTGGACGCAGAATATTGGCCGGCGCCTGTCGTTTTCCGCCACCCTGTTCAAGGACGACGAAAATGGCTCTGGCGGCAGCGTCACCTTTAGCATACCGCTGCAACATCTGGCCTATGCATCCGTCGGTGTGCAGCGCCAAAGTGGCGGGAATAATCAGCCGAGAGCCATGTTGCGGCACACAGTCCCCTATGAGGGCGGCTGGGGGTGGTGGCTGCAGGGAGGCAACAGTGACGGAGACTATGGACAGGCAGCGCTGGAAACCCGCGGGCGCTACTTCGAGGCACGCGCGGGGATCGACTGGGACAGTGGCAAGCGCGGATATTTCCTGGAGATGGGCGGCAGTCTTGCCGTTATGGATGGCCGGGTAATCGCCAGTCGACGTATTCAAGACGCCTTTGCACTGGTGTACACCGGAATCGGAGATGTGCCCGTTCTGAGCGAGAACCGTCTTTACGGCTACACCGACCACGAGGGGTATTTGCTGATACCGGATCTGCGCGGCTGGCAGAGGAACCGTATTGGCATAAATCCAGACCAGCTGGGAGCAAATCTCGCTGTGGCTGAGTTGGAGCAATTCGCTGTGCCCGCCGATCACGCGGGCCAGCTGATTGTGTTTCCAATCGTGCAGTTGCGACCGGCAATTATCACTCTGCTCGATCAGTCCGGCGACGCGATTGCCGCTGGCAGTATCGCCACCCTGCTTCCGGGCGGTGAAGGCCAGACTCTGCCGGTGGGATTTGATGGGGAATTGTACCTGGAAGATATCTCCGGCGGCGCGCGCATTGAAGTGCAGCAGGGCAGGTTGATCTGCCATTACCACATTGACCCAGGCGACGGACAGAGCGCACCGCTTACGCGTCTGCGCCTGTCGCCGGATATTTGTGAGGAGTTACCGTGATGGCGCAACGGATTCTGCTGGTATTCACAATGTTACTGACAGGTGTGTCATGGGGGCAGGACTGTACTTATACCGTGACGCCGACATTGAATTTCGGTTCTGTTACCGGGCTGCCCACCCCACAGATAGACGCAACGGCAGATATCACTGTTCAGTGTCCTGTGCTGGATTTACTTCAACGGCGGATCTGTATCAGCTTACCTGTGGGTAGCGGCGGTGTTTCGCTGGCAGACCGCCGCCTGACAAGCGGTGCATTCGATGTGCCGTTTAATGTGTACCGGGATGCCGCCCGCACTCAGGTGTGGGGCACAGTAGCCAGTGGGCAGCAGGTACAACTGGACTTTCCGGTGCTGTTTGGCGGGACCATGACCGCCACCGTTTACGGTCGGGTATTTGCAGGTGGCGGAAGTGCAGCGGGTTTCTACCAATCGGTGTTTAATACTATCGAAGTGCGTGAAGGCACTTATGCGGTACTTGCACCGAATTGCAGCTCGCTGACTCCCTTCAACCTAGCCGAAAGCATGACTGCGCAACTGCAAGTTGAACCCGACTGCACTATCTCGGCCAGCCCACTCGATTTCGGCACCGTCACCAACCTTGTGCAGACGGACGCCAGCAGTAACCTCTCAGTGACCTGTACATTGAATGGCGCCTATAGTGTGGCGCTTGACGGCGGTGGCAGTGGCGATATCAACAATCGCAGAATGCTGTTGGGAGGGGACAGTATCGACTACCAACTGTACCAGGATGCGGCGCGAACCCAGGTCTGGGGCGACACTGTGGGCACAGTAGTGAGTGGTACGGGCAGTGGTGCAGCCCAATCGATCACCGTATATGGGAGAGTGCCAGCGCAAGGAGCAAAACCGCCCGGTATCTATCAGGATACGATTACCGCCACGGTGACTTTTTAATCCTCTCGTAAAAAGTGGTCTCTGATTCATTCGCTCCCAGACAATAAAGATACCTTGCCCCCTGATGAGAAGCTCAGGTGATGGGATGGATATTTTGAAACCGTCGGATACAGGGAGGTATCCGACGAGGTTACAGGGGGGACTCGCGGGGACAAAGGCTGCGGGCAAGCTGGGTGCTTATTGCGATTTATCAGTTGCTTCGTTCAATACCAAGTTCACCCAGTGTTCGCGCAATATCTTCGGCACTTGTGGCTGGATGGATTTCCTTGTCGATCTTGAGAACACGGCCGTCCTTGCCGATATAGATAGTGACACGGCGGGCTATATTCATAACTGGCATCAGTACGCCATAGGCCTTGGCCGTTTCGCCCTTGGGGTCGCTGAGCAGTGGAAAATCAGCGTCCTGTTCGGTGGCAAACTTGGTGTTTACCTCCACTTCATCGGTGCTCGCCATAAAGTAGGCGACATTGTAATTGCGTATCAGGTGCCCGTTCTCAGCCAGGGATTTGCACTCGATAGTGCAACCCTTGGTAAAGGCCTTGGGGTACCAGGCGATGACAACCGCTTTTTTGTCTTTGAAGTCCGCTAGCGAATAGTTTTTGCCATCGGAGGCCTGCAGGGAGAAGTTGGGTGCGGGGTCGCCGACTTCCAGGGCCATTAGTGGCAGACTGGCGGTGGCAGCGAGTAAAAAAGCGATCAAGCGTTTCACAGCGTGGCTCCTTTTGGGGCTATTTGTGAGGGCTGGGCTATGCTAACCGGGGTGGCGGCTGGAAGCTATATGGCGCGGCACCTGGCGGCGGCGTCTTGTATCGGCCACACCTTCTAATCAGTGTCGGATTTTCGCATGCCCGCAGAAGATATCCTCGGAACCTTTTCGCTTCCCCAGATTTATATCTTTTCGGTGCTGCTGGTATTGGTGTTGCTGGCTGTTGGACGCTTCTTTGGTCGCCGCGCAGCGCGCCGGGACAAGAGCGTTGAGTCGTCTCTCGGGAGCGCGGTGGCCTTGGCGCTGGCATTTTCCCTGGTGATTTTGCTTATCGTGGATTTGGACCGAAGCTACGAGGGATTTTTGATCGTGGATCAGACTCCGATGGTTGAGCTGAGCCGGCGCTTTGAGACGGAGCGCGGCTCAGCCAATTGAAACCGCGAGATCAGGTGGCGGCCCCGCCGGATGTACTGACAAACTCCCGCATAAAGATTTCCCAAAACGCCATAAACAGTGCCGCTAGCAGCGGTCCGATGGCGAAGCCGCTGATGCCGAACATCATCAAGCCGCCGACAGTGGAAAAGAGCACTATATAGTCTGGCAGCTTGGTGTCGCGCCCTACCAATATCGGTCGCAGTAGATTGTCCACCAGGCTGATGACGACAAAGCCGAACAGCATCAATATCGACGCCTTGACGATATCCCCGATCGCATAGAGATAGATAGCCGCCGGGAACCAGATCAGCGCTGCGCCGATTGCCGGTAACAGTGACAGCAGAGTCATAAGCACGCCCCAAAGCAGCGGTGCAGGTAGGCCGAGTATCCAGAAAATAAGACCACCCAGCGTGCCCTGAGTAACGGCGACCACCAGGTTGCCTTTGATGGTGGCCCGGGTCACTTCGGCGAACTTGGCCAGCAGCAGATGCTCCCGCTCGTCGCCGAGCGGCAGGGCGCGGATCAGCAGGTCCACCAACTTTTCGCCGTCGCGCAGCAGGAAAAAGGTCAGGTAGGTCATCAGGCCGAGCATGACAAAGAAATTCAAGGTGTTCTGCCCCAGGGCCAGGGCGTTTTTGGCCAGAAAACTGCCGGCATTCATCAGCCCGCCGAGCAGGCGCTGCTTGACCTGTTCCAGATCAAGGCCGGTGCGTTCGAGCGCGGCGTTGATACCGGGAAAGGCATTGCGCACCTGCTCAATCTGTTGCGACAGGTCTATCTGGCCGCTTTGTATTTTTTGATAGAAAGTCGCCGCCTGGTTGATAAAAGAGCTGGCTACCGCCAGAACTGGTATCACTACCAGTACGATGCACAGCAGCAGTGTCAGCAGCGCCATCAGATTGGGCCAGCGGGGGAAGCGTCCGATCAGATAGCGGTAGACAGGAAAAAAGATCAGCGCGATGGCGCAGGCCCAGAAAATGGGGGTGAAGAAGGGTTTTAATAGCAGTGTAAAGGCCAGTGTTACCAGCAACAGCGCCAGTATAAAGGAGCGCCTTTCCAGTTTTTCGTGCACCGGGTTTTTCCTCTTCTTTTTGTCATACGGCAGGCGCAGCGCCTGGAAGGCGCCTATGTAAGCAAAAGCGGATGTTTTTTACCAGCGCCGGTAGCCGCAGGTATCGATATGAAAGCGCAGTCCGCGGTAAATGCCGAGCCCGAAGTTGCTCTCCGGCCCCAGGCGCGCGTGCAGGCTGCGCAGTTCCTCCACCAATTCCTTGCGGCTGATATTGGATTTGGGAATCACGTCCAGCCCGCAAAACTCGCGGTGTTTGCTGCCGGTGGCACCGCCGGCTTTGCGGTTGTAGTTTTCGGTGCGGTAGGCGGAGAGGATTTCCACCGGGCCAATTGCCGGTTCCACTTCGTCGCGCAGTAGCGTCAGGGTGCGCACCATGTTGTGCCACTGTCCGGCCGGCGGTATCGCAAAGGGGGGTTCGCCGATATCCTGCCAGTCGGTCCCCTGTCGCACCAACTTATACGATGGTACCACATCGCCGACGCCGCGCTCGCGCAGAAAATCGGACAGCCGCATAAAGCGCGCGCGGTTATCGCCCTGGCGCAGGAAGCTGTTGAAGCGCTCCGCGGTGGCGATGCGGTAACCCTTGAACTCGACGTAGGGCTTCTCCAGAGATTTCAGGTACAGATGTAGCCACAGGGTGGCCAGCACCAGTAACAGCGCCAGCGCTATTCCCACCACCACCAAGCGGTGAACAGGCTGCCCCGGGGGGCGGGGCGAATGGTTGGAAAGGGGAGTGCCTCCGGACATGCTTGCCTTTGCAACTGCTGGGCCGTGGCCCGGTGATACAGCGGGCGCCGCGGCGCCTCTTTATTCACTATAGTCGCAAAAATCAAAGCCCCCGCAACGGGTGCTGCGGGGGCTTTGGAGGCCGTATCAGCGCGGTGTGATGAACCCGCGATCAGGTCCGGGGGCCAGCGGCCTTGACCGCGTCGCTGACCTCGAACTTCTCGATATTCTCGGCGAAGAGTTGCGCCAGCTTGGTGGCTTGTTCGTCGTAGGCCGCTTTGTCGGCCCAGGCTTCGCGCGGATTCAGATAGGCTTTGTCCACGCCCGGCACTTCCAGCGGGATGTCCAGGTTGAGGATATCCAGATGCTCGGTTTGCACACCTTCCAGGGCGCCGCTTTGGATGGCGGAAACCACCGCGCGGGTTACCGGGATGGGGAAGCGTTTGCCCGCGTCACCGGAGCCGCCGGTCCAGCCGGTGTTGACCAGGTAGACCTTGGAGCCGAAGTCCTCGATGCGCTTCATCAGCAGGTCTGCGTACTCGCGGGGCGCGCGCGGCATAAAGGGCGCTCCGAAGCAGGTGGAAAAGGTGGGGTGAATGCCCGCCTCGGCGCCCAGTTCGGTAGAGCCTACGCGCGCGGTGTAGCCGGACAGGAAGTGATAGGCGGCGGCCTCTTTGGACAGGATCGCCACCGGCGGCAGCACACCGGACACGTCGCAGGTCAGGAAGATCACATTCTTGGGTTCGCCGGCGCGATTTTCCTGTGTGCGCATTTCCACGTGCTCCAGAGGATAGGAGCAGCGGCCGTTCTCAGTCAGGCTGGTGTCGCTGTAGTCGGGCACACCGGTTTCGTCGGTGACTACATTCTCGACGATGGCACCGAAGCGGATAGCATCCCAGATCACCGGTTCGTTCTTGCGGCTGAGATTGATGGTCTTGGCGTAGCAGCCGCCTTCGATATTGAATACCGCACCCTTGGCCCAGCCGTGCTCGTCGTCGCCAATCAGATAGCGCTCCGGGTCCGCGGACAAGGTGGTCTTGCCGGTTCCAGACAGGCCGAAGAAGAGGCAAGTGTCGCCGTCTTTACCCACGTTGGCGGCGCAGTGCATGGGCATGACATCCTTTTCCGGTAGCAGGAAGTTCTGTACCGAGAACATGGCTTTTTTCATCTCGCCCGCGTAGCGCATACCCGCCAGCAGCACTTTGCGCGCGCTGAAATTAATGATTACGCAGCCATCCGAGTTGGTGCCATCGCGCTCGGGGTTACAGACGAAGTTGGCGGCGTGCAGTATGCGCCACTCCTCTTTGCCTTTGGGGTTGTACTTTTCCGCGCGGATAAACATATTGCGCGCGAACAGGTTGTGCCAGGCGGTCTGGGTGGTGACGACGACCGGCAGGTAGTGGTCTTCATCCTGGCCGACGTGCAGCTGCTGCACGAAGCGGTCGGAATTGGCGAGGAACTCCTCAACGCGGTTCCACAGGGCGTCGAACTTATCCTGTGGGAAGGGGCGGTTGACGCTACCCCAGTCGATACTGTCGGCGGTAGAGGGCTCTTCCACCAGGAAGCGGTCCGCCGGGGAGCGACCGGTGCGGGCGCCGGTTTCGGTGACCAGCGCACCGGTGTTGGACAACTTGCCCTCACCGCGCGCCAGCGCCTGTTCTACCAATTGCGCCGGCGCCAGGTTACGGAAAACCTGCGCAGTGTCGTCGATCTGTGCCATTCGTCGATTACCCGTGAAAGTTGTATCAGTAAAAATAATAGGGCCGCCGCGGTATGCGGAGGCCAGACGATATCCGGGCGCGCATTATGGCAAACTTCAATTTGCCCCGGTAGCAAACCTGGCTATTCTTTGCTCAATGACAGCGTTGTCTCAGAAATTTTTACGCTTCCAAATTTCCCCCGTTTATCTGTATTTGCTTGGCAATAAATCAGATGAATATTTTTCGTCTGCGTCATTGCCAAGCGCGGGTGTGGGCAGTGTTCAGTGCAATGTCGGCGGCGGGGCGTTGAAGAGTGTCTCTATCTGCTCCCGGTCGAACTGGTAACGGGTATTGCAGAACTGGCAGTCGGCGGTGATCTCGCCGCCCTGTTCTTCCAGCAGTGTATAGACTTCCTCCGGACCCAATGCGATCAGCGCGCGCGCGCTGCGCTCCCTCGAACAGCTGCATTTGAAACGGATGTTGGCAGTTCCCAGGGAGCTGGGTCGCAGCTCGTGGAACAGCCGGTGCAACAATTGATCGTGCGGGAGGGAATGCAGCTCTTCGGCGGTGACTGTCTCCGCCAGGTGCTGTGCCGTTTCCCAGGCATCGCGGTTTTCCGCCTCGGAGGCGGCGTTGTTGCCGGGCAGTATCTGCAGCATGATGCCGCCCACCGTATGCGGGCTGGATTCGATCCAAAAGCGGGTGGCCAGCTGCTCGGATTGGGCGAAATAATCCTCGAGGCATTCGGCCAGGGTGTCTTTTTCCAGCGGCACTATGCCTTGATAGCGCTCGCCATCCTGCGGTTCGATGGTGATCGCCAGGGCGCCCTGGGAGCCCATCAGTTGGCGCAGGCTGGCGCCGTCGTCTATTTGCGCGCCCTCGGCCACCCGGGCTATGCCGCGCAGATCGCTATGGTGTGTGCACTCGGCGAGGATCAGGGGGACATCGCCGTTTCCCCGCGCCTGCAGGCTCAGAAGGCCCTCGAACTTGAGGGTGGTGGAGAGCAGGCAGGCGGCGGCGAGAAATTCTCCCAGTACGCGGGCAACCGGCGGCGGCAGTTGATTGTTTTCCAGCACGGCGCGGTAGGACTCGGTGAGGGTCACAACTTGTCCGCGAATGTCGTGCCCCGAAAAGATAAAGCGTTCCAGCTGATCGGACATGGATCAATGCCTCGATAGAAAAACCGCGGGATTTTAGAGGCGGATTTTCCTAAATGGTAGCCGCGTGTTGCGGCGGGAGTGCAAAACAGACGGCCGCGCCTTACAGCTGGCCGCACTTGCCGCGGATCTCGCTTTGCAGCTGCGCGGCCATCTGTTGGCGTTCGCGCTCGCTTATTTTGATTTCCTTGCCGTTTTCATCGATAAGCGCCACTGGCCCCTGCAATATCCGCAGCTTTTTCTTCGCGGCATTGCAGGCGTTGAGCATTTTCTGCTGCTGCGCCAACTGCCGCTGTTGCTGGCGGCTTTCGTACTCCTGCTCGGGGTCGGCGTCGCCGCCATGGCGGGCGGTGTCTTTCGGCTGGGGCGCGTCGGCGGTATTGATCGGGCGCAGCTTGTGCTCGATGTTTTCAGCCTTCGCTTCCACCGGCGGCCTGTCGCTAAAGTGTACTTTGCCCTGTTCGTCCACCCACCGATACATCTCACTGGCGAGTGCGGCCGGACCCGCGAGCAGCAGGCCGGAGAGCAGCCAGGTGAGATGCAGGTTATTCATCCTTGTTGGCCAGGGTACTGAACAGGCCCTGGGAGTGCCGGTGCGGTATCTGGTAAGTCTGCAGGATGAGCGGCTCCTGCTCGCGTGCCGCCAAGGCGTCCAACACCATCCGGTAGCCGGATTGGTCGCGCAACTCTACAAAGGGCTCGGTGTTGTTTTCCATCAGCTGCGCAAATTCGTCGAAGTCGGAAATGCGGTGGCCGTTGACTGAGTCGATAATCCAGTTCTTCCAGTCGTGGTAGCCGAGGTTGACGTCGGCGGGCAGTACTTTCAGAGCCACCACCAGTTCGCGGCGCTCCTCACTGTTCCATTGGTTGCGGGCGTAGAGGTAGTCGATCGGCGCTTTGGTGTGCCAGTTGTTGCCCCAGCGCTTGATCAGGTTCATGTTCAGGGGCACGAATACCACACCACCGTAGATGTAGTAGCGCGGGCGCTGGTCGAATTGTTCCCGCACTACCAGGGAGCGGGAAGGTGGTGCCGCGGCCAGAGTGATCTCGGCGCTGTGCACTTTGCCATCGCGGGCGAAGCGCACCGGCAGCTTGTCGCCGACGTGGTACTGGTCGACGACGTAGTGGTAGTTGGTGCGCTGATTCTCGCGCCATTCCACCGTGCGGTCGGCGGCGACCGGGTAGCCGTCCACTTCCAGCAGTACGTCGCCGGGCTTGAATACGTCGGCGGCGGGAGTGTCACTGAAGACCTTGACGATCAGTGCGCCCTCCTGGTTTTCGCCGATGCCGGCGGCCTTTTTCATCGCCGGGCTCTCCAGGCTTTGGGTTACCGCGCCCAGCTCTGGGAAGCCCTGATGCACGCCGTCCTTGGCGTCTTCCAGTACATGCCGGATAACGCTCGGGGGGACGAAGTAACCCAGGTTCTCGGCGCCGTGGTTGGCTTGCATGGCCACGCCGACAATACGGCCGTTGGAAATCACCGGGCCACCACTGTTACCGGGGTTGATGGCGGCGTCAATCTGCCCCGCCATCAGGTAACTTTCCGCGTGGGCGTAGTATTGGTGTTCAACACGGGAGAGCACGCCGCGGGTGATCGACAGGGATTTGCCGCCGATCGGGTAGCCGTACACCGTAACTTCCTCTTGCAGGTCTGGCAGTTCACCCAGGGTAAGCGGGTGGGTGTCCTCGAAGAAGCTGTTGTCATCGACTGTGAGTAGCGCCAGGTCCGCATCGTGGGATATGAACTGCACTTGGGCGCGGAACTTTTGCGCGTCTCCGTGGCGCTGCACCTGAATAAAGCTGCCGTTGGCGACCACATGGGCATTTGTAAGTATTCGCTTACCTTTGATCACCGCGCCGGAGCCGGATAGTTGTTTGGCGTTCAACAGCGCCCAGGGGTTGAAGTAGTCTGGCGCCGCGGCGGTGGTGTAAATCTTGACGATAGAGCGCTTGAGCCGCTCGTGTTCGCGGCTGTCGGCGGCGGCAGACTGGGTGCACAGCAGTAAGAGGAAGGTGGCGAAGGCGAAAAATTTTTTCATCTTTTTACGGCTGTCCTGTCGATCAATGTGGGGCCAGTGTAGCAGGCGCGGCGGGGATTCAGTCATGTTCGCGCAGAAAGCGGTGAATCTGCCGACGCTGTTTCTTGTTGGGGCGCTCTGTGCGGATACCGGCATTGCTGGCTTGGCGCTCGGCGCGGGCCTGTTCCCGTCTGGCGATACTGTCTTCGGTTTCCCGGTAGAGGGTGCGGGCGATATCGGCACCGCGGCGCTGGTCGGACAGCGCCAGTACTTCCACCTCCACCAGATCCCAGCCCTGGCGGATGCTCAGGGTGATGCCGGGGGTGATCTCTTTGCTGGGTTTAAGACGCTGGCCGTCAGCGTGCACCTTGCCTCCCTCAATGGCCTGCTTGGCGAGGCTGCGGGTTTTGAAAAAGCGTGCGGCCCAGAGCCACTTGTCGATGCGTACTTTATCCATTTCCTATGCGCTGCGGATATTGCGCCGGAGCGGTATTAGCGGCCCCTGCGCTGTATGTCCATCCCGTTACCTGTGCTTCTCATCCGGTTTCAAAATATCGTTTTGTCACGAAGCGAGTTAATCAGAGGTTTCTTGGATTGTCATGATTTCGTCAAACTGGTGAATCGCTGGGAAATCGGTGATTTCGCGCAGGGGACCGCGGCTGTCCGGCTGGCGGATGCACAGCAGCTGCCCGATGCCGTAGTCGCGGGCCGCGGCGAGTACGCTCTCGTTGTCGTCCACAAACAGAGTGCGGTCGGCGTCGAATACAATGGTTTTACTGAGTGCCGCCCAGAAGTCGGGGTGCTCTTTGGCGTGCCCCAGGTCGTGGGAAGAAACGACGCCATCGAGCCAGCGGTCGATACCGGAAATCTCCAGCTTGTGTTCCAGGCCGCGGGGGTGAGAGTTGGTGACCAAATACACATTTTTGTTCAGCTTTTGCAGGCCCTCCAGAAAAGATTCCGTTTGCGGGCGCAGGGCGATGCGGTCCTCGGTTTCCCGCAGCATTTCGGTCACATCGAGCTGGAGTTTGTGCTCCCAATAGTCGAGGCAGTACCACTCCAGGGTGCCCCGCAGAGCTTCAATTTCCTCGTGCAGCTGCCACTGCGCCCTGTCCAGTGGCAGACTGTGGATCTCCGCGTAGCGCTTGGGCAGGTGGTCCAGCCAGAAGTGATTGTCGTAGTGCAGATCGAGCAGGGTGCCGTCCATATCCAGCAGCACCGTGTCTATCTCTCGCCAGTCGAGCATGCCTGAGGGTACCTTGCAGTCGGGGAGAATCGCGGCCGTTCTCCGTCACATCAATAGGCCCATTATGCCCGTGCGCGCCCTATACCGTACAGCAGCGCCATCTGCGCGCTGTAATAGGTGACCATGATAGCCGTGCCCGCCATTGGCAGCGGGGTCACAAATTTGTGAATCGCGATCAGGGTGTCGGAGGCCATAAAGGTCACCGCGCCGACAAATAGCAAGGTCGAGTTTCCGCGGTGCGCGGCTGCGCCGAGGGCCATGGTGACAATCGCCAGGAAATAGACGGCCACCGCCGGTGCCAGCTCTCCCGCCGCTGGGAGCAGCAGTTGTGCCAGCAGGAACGCCGCCAGCAACACCGGTGCGCCGCGCAGGACACTGCGCCTGCAGCGGAAATCCGCCCCGCGCAGGAAGTTGAAGGCGTAGGCGAGCTGCGCCAGTAGGAAGGCGCTGAGGCCGTAGACAAACTGACCGGGAAAATCCAGCGCCAGCAGCAGGTCGCCGAGCGCCGACAACGCCAAGGCGGCCAGAGTCAGGCCGCGCGTACTTCCGCTGAGCCTGTGCCGCGCAATCAGTGCCAACAGGATGATGGGCAATGTTTTCAAGAGAGCCATCCAGGGGCCGCGCAAGCCGGCAGCGTCCAGGATCAAATAGGTCAGCGCGGCGGCGATAAAGGTGGTCGGCAGGTGTGTGGGGACACGGATTGAGAGATTGCTGGGTGTGGCGGTCATGATTTTCTCGCGATTTTTATGCTTTTATGATTTGCTGGGCCGAGTATTCGGCAAAGTCCGCAGCGGCGCAATTGATCGCCGGCGGTTTACAAAAGGAGAGCGTTACCCATGAAGGCAGCCAATATTCTCGAAACCATCGGCAATACGCCGCACGTGCGGATCAACCGCTTGTTTCGCCCGGATATCGAGGTGTGGATGAAGGTCGAGCGGTTCAATCCCGGCAGCAGCATCAAGGACCGTATCGCCTTGTCCATGATCGAGGCGGCAGAGGCCAGCGGCGAGCTGAAGCCCGGTGGTGTGATTATTGAACCCACTTCCGGCAATACCGGCATCGGCCTGGCGATGGTAGCGGCGGTGAAAGGCTACCGGCTGATTCTGACCATGCCGGAATCCATGTCGGTAGAGCGGCGCAAGGTGATGAAGGCGCTGGGTGCGGAGCTGGTGCTCACGCCCAAGGAGCGCGGTATGGGCGGCGCCATCGCCAGGGCTGAAGAGCTGCTGCGAGAGCATGAAAACAGCTGGATGCCGCAGCAGTTCCGCAATCCGGCCAACGTAAAGGTACACCGGGAAACCACGGCGCGGGAGATTGCCGCCGACTTCCCGGAGGGGTTGGATTGGCTGGTCACCGGCGTGGGTACCGGCGGCCATATCACCGGTTGTGCCGAAGTTTTAAAGGAACAGTTTTCGCAGTTGAAAGTGTTTGCTGTAGAGCCGGAAAGCTCCCCGGTGATCAGCGGCGGCGAGAAGGGGCTGCACCGACTGCAGGGCATCGGCGCCGGCTTTGTGCCAGAGGTGCTCAATACCGGGATACTCGACGGCACTATCTTGGTCGATGAGGTGGAGAGCTTTGAGATGGCCCGCCAATGTGCGCTCAAGGAGGGCATTTTTGTCGGCATTTCTTCCGGCGCTTCCCTGGCGGCGGTGAAAAAGCGCGAGGCTGAGCTGGCGCCTGGCAGCCGAGTACTGGTGTTCAGCTACGACACCGGTGAGCGCTACCTTTCCATCGACGATCTCTTCTCAGCCTAGCGCGACAGACTGGCGGTCGCGGATAAGATGCCGCGATCGCACATCTCACCCGCGGCGTAGACGCCGTGGCCGGTTTTCGGTGGGCGCGTATAATGCCGCGCTGCAATCAGGGGGAAATCAATGGAAAATACATTACTGGAGCGGGTAATTGAGATATGTGCCCGCGCGGGCGAGGCGATCCTCGAGGTCTACAACAGCAGTGCGGAGCTGGCCGTGGAAACCAAGGCGGACGATTCGCCGGTAACCGCCGCCGACCTGGCCGCGCACGCAGTGCTGGCACCGGCGCTGGCGGATTTGATCGACGGCGTTCCCGTCCTGTCGGAGGAGCAGGAAATGCCCCCTTTCGCCGAGCGCAGCCGCTGGCAGCGCTATTGGATCGTTGATCCGCTCGACGGCACCAAGGAATTTATCCGCCGCAACGGTGAGTTCACCGTCAATGTGGCCCTGATCGAAAACGGTGAGCCGGTACTGGGGGTGGTGTACGTGCCGGTATTGGGTATCACCTATGCCGGCGCCAGGGGCAATGCCGCTGGCGGACAAACTATTGCGTTCAAACGCACCGCCGAGGGAGAAAAGACGATCCGTGTGCGCGCTCTCAAGCCGCGCCTGGAGGCCGGTGAGCCGGTGGAACTGGTGGCCAGCCGCAGCCATGGCGCCGGCAAAGTGGAGCAACTGGTGGAGCGCATCGAGTCGCACCTCGGTCCGGTGGCCTGCAAAAGTATGGGCAGCTCTCTGAAGCTGTGTCTGGTGGCCGAGGGCGCCGCCGATCTGTACCCCCGCCTGGCGCCCACCTGCGAGTGGGATACGGCGGCGGCGCAAGCGGTGGTGGAGGCTGCCGGCGGCCGGGTAGTGAGTGAAGATTTCCGTCTGCTGCGCTACAACACCAAGGATTCGCTGTTGAACCCCTTCTTTTATGTCATCGGCGATCCGGCTTTCGGCTGGCGCGAATTGCTCACAGATCACGCCTGATCGTCTAAGCTCTAGCCAGAGGCCTTCCACACTGGCGTACGCATATTGTGTGGTGCCCGGGTCCGCGCGAACTGGAGTCACGCGCAGGACCCTGAATTCCTCCGCGCTTTGCGTGCGATTTGTGTTAGAGCTGAAGCCATGTCCAACGTCCACAGTGCGCCCGTCAATATGAGTGAAAGCGAGATCCGCAGGTTGCGTCGGCAGCTGGAAATCGAAATCACTTGGCTGCAACGGCAGATGGAAGAGATGAGCGGTTCCAGTTCTGACGTGGATATCTCTCTGCGGCAGACTTACAAAGAAATGCTGTTTTGCCGCCGTGCTTTGTTGGGCCGCATCCCCCGCTGACGACCTTACCCCGACAAAAAAGCGCGCACGTGCATTAGCGCGTGAATTTCCCGCGCAAACTCGCCATAAAAAATAAATCCTGTCTACGCTTGATGAGTTAATTCCATAAGAGACATGCTCTATGCGTTATCCGGTTGTGGTTCACAATATCGAATACGCCGGTTTCGGTGCCATAGCGCCGGACCTGCCCCATTGCCACTGCCAGGCCGACACGTTGGACGCCACACTGCAGAAAATGGCGGAGACCATCGTAGAGCGCATTGAGGAACTGCTCGCCGACGGCTATCCGCTGCCGGCGCCGGGAGATCTGGAATTGCTGCGCAAAAACCCCGCTTTCGATGGCGGAATCTGGGCGATTATTGACGTCGCCCCTCCTCTGGATTCCTCCGACAAACAATCGTGATGTAGGCAACCAAAGTCCAAGGAAGGTCGCTATGAAAAAAGTTCTGTTTGTTTTTGCCCTGGTCTATTCCTCCGCGGTCAGTGCCCAGATGTGGAATAACCCGTTCGTCGGAATCTGCAGAGGGGAGTACCGCGTGGTGACCAATTTCGGCGCCGGCAGCGGTCAACAGCAGATTAACCACGACGATGACACTTTTGTTCAGGCCAGTGTTGGTATTACCCCGACAGTGGGTGTTTGGCAGGTAGAATTACGCTATTCGAATTTTGACGATGGCAGTGTTTCCGTCGATCAATACGGGCTGAATTTTAAGGTGGATTTCACTTTCAACTGTGATGTGCAATGCCTTTACTGGATGGCGGGGTGGAATTACGGCGACTTCGATGTCGACAAAGTGAAGCGGGGGGGAGAGTTCGTTTTTGTGGATGAAAGGGGTGACGACAACTATTGGAATGCTGGTGTCGGTTACCGCTACAACTGGACCGACTCGCTGGATACCTCAATCGAGTATAACTATTACGATGTCGGCAAGCCGGTATCCTACGACTTCGATCTGGGGCATTTGCGTTCGCTGACGCTGAATATCGGCTATCGCTTCTGAATCCGATCGCGGCAATGGCCGCGACCGGATTCCGGAAGCGAAATATTCGGCGCTTTTCTAGAAGCTGTAAACTCCCTTCAACCACAGGGTCCGTCCCGGCTCGTTGATCCGCGTCAGCTGATCGAATCCGGGAATAGTGGCACCGGCGCGGCTGATGTGTTCCGCGTAGGTTTCATCGAGCAGGTTGTCGATGCCCGCGGTCAGCAGCAGCTCATTAGTGAGGCGCCAGCCGGCGTTGACGGACAAGATATTGGCGGCGTCTGTGGGGCCGAAATCCTGTCCGGCGATATTGCCCTTGCCGATGTCCACGCGCTCCTGGCTGGCGATACTGCGCCAGAGAACACCGGCGGACCACCGCGGCAACTCGTAGTAGAGCCCCAGGCGTGCTTCCCATGGTGGCAGCTGTGCCAGGGTGGTGCCGTCACTTTCATTGGCGCCGCGCACCGATGACACGGTTAACTCTGTGCGTAAGTTATCCTGCAAGCGGTAGTTCAATTCCATTTCCAGGCCCCAGGTACGGGCGTCGATATTGCGCACGATACTGGTGCTGCGCATGGCACTCGCGCCGTCCATACCGCTCATTCCTGTGTCCGTGGAGACGGCGGATTTCATATAACCAGTCTGGATCATCAGATAGTCATCGACGGTATTGGCGAAGGTGGACACACTGGCGGACAGCCGTTCGCCGCTGTAGAGGTAGCCCATATCCAGCTGCGTCGTTTTTTCCGGCGCAATGCCCAGGGCACTGATAGAGTCCTCTGTTTCCTTGGCGAATATTTCCCAGTAATCGGGGAAGCGCTCGCTGTAGCCGAGACCGGCGTAGACAGTGGCGGACGCCGCCGGCGCGCTGTCGAGGGCGAATTCGTAGCGCAGAAATCCGCTGTGCAACTGTTCCTTGCGGCTGTCGCCAGCGGTGGGGTTGGCGACGGACTGCATCATCGACAGCTTCACTGTGTCGCGCAGATCCCGTACTTCCCATTCATCCACCCGCACTCCGGTGATCCAGCGTCGGCCGGGCAATACTTCCCAACTGATTTCGGAATACAGGCCCACTTGCTGAAATTCCGCATCGGCCTCGCGCTTCATGTCCCGGTAGTCCATCAGCTGTTGATGCATAGTGCTGCGGTTGCTGTGGCGGTCATCGCGGACATCCAGCCCCAGACTCCACTGGACGGCTTCCGTTGGGGCCAGTTCCAGCGCCAGTTTGCCGCCGGTGGTCTTGCGGTCGGGATTCATCGCCATCTGTGTCGCCATCATACCGCTGGGCTCGCGCAGGCTGAAGTTGTCCATCACATGGTCGACGTAGTTGTAATAGGCGTGGAATTCGATGGACTGGACCAGCTCGCTGATATTTTCCCGCGAGAATTTCGCGCCGTAGCTTTCACGCGCAAATTTCGCGCCGTCGACGCCGCGGTCCGCATAGGCCGCTTCGCCGTCGCTGCGGCTGGCGTTGAGTTCAAAGCGGGTGTCCGCATCCGGTGTCCAGGCGGCCGTGAGCTGGCCTTTCCAACGCTGGTACTGGGAGTGTACTTCGACACCGTCGCCGTCCTCGTAATTATCGGCGGAAGCCTGTGTGGCGGTGCCGCGCAGAGAAAACTCCGGCGAGGCGTAGCTGGCGTCGACAGTGCCGTCCTCGCGGCCGGCCGTGCCGGCCAGCAGGCTAGTGTACAGGTGCCAGCCGGCCTCTGTGGGGCGCTCGCGGTCCCGTTCAAACAGCACAACACCAGCGGAATTGCCCGGACCATATTTCACTGTCTGCGGGCCTTTGATCACTTTGATGGTGTCGAGTGTCTCCGGAAAGATGTAGGCGGTGGGCGGGTCCATGCGGTTGCTGCAGCCGCCGAGGATCGTATCGCCGTCGAGCACCATATTCAGGCGCGAGCCGGCCATACCCCGCAGCACTGGGTCGCCGTCGGTGCCGCCTTTGCGGATTACTGAGAAGCCGGCGATGGTTTTCAAGTAATCGGCGCCGTCGTTGGCGGGCAGCGGTTGGCGGGGTTTTTTCGGGTCGGTGACCGGGCTCAGAGGCAGCTCCGTCTTTACACCGGTAACCACCATCTGTTCGAGATTCGCGTCGCTTTTCCCACTGTCGGCAAGGGCCCCCGCACTATGGCCGCAGTAGGTAATCACCGCGACGCTGAGTGCCGATCGCAGCGGCACGTAAATGTTGCGATTGTTATTCATCGTGATTCCCCATAGGGGCGTATACGCAGGCCGCACGCGGCTGTTGCGCATACGCAAATTCGTTATTGGTTGGTTGTGGGTCAGGTGTAAGGGGGAACGGGTGGCGCGCGGGCAGGGGGACGGGCGTAGGCCCGAGAGCGGGCAGCGCCTTGCAGGACTGGTGGCGCCGGTACAAGACCCCCGACAGTGAAAAAATGGATATCTACCGCTGGCGTTCCAGCGAGGGCGGCGCCCGCGGAAAAACTGCAGTGATTGTCGGCAAAGGTTTGCGCGGTCAGCGCGTCGTGATGGTGGCCGGCGCCGTGATCGTCCCGTTGCCAATGTGCCAGCGCATGGAGCAACAGGGTGCTGCGGCTGTCGCCGTGGCAGAGTGTGTAGGGCGCACCGGCGGCCAGTGGTGCGGGCATAAAACCCGCCGGCACCAGGCCGCGCACGGCGAGAAACAGGCACAACAGCAGCGCCGCCCGCCACTGGGGCAGGAGCGGGTGGTCTGGGCTGTTGTGCCGCTTCCGCCGTGTCAACGTTTTACCGGAATCGATTCTGGGTTAACGCGTCTTAGAAGGCATAGCTCAGGCTCATATTGAGCCCATCCTCCCGCGCCAGCTGATAGCCGTTGTAGTTGGCGGAAATGCTGCCGACCCATTCGAGTCCCAGGCGCACACCGGCCAGCGCACCCCGCTGGGCGACAAAGTTGACTCCAATGCCGCAGTCAACAAATTCTCCGCCGTAGTTTTCCTGCAGATCCGGTGGGCTGGAGTGGTTGTGGGGACCGTTGTAGTGGCCGTTGATATCGCCTTCCTTCGCATACTCAAGCCGCGCCGATAGACTGGCCCAGTCAGCGATCCGATAGGCGCTCCAGGCGGTGGCGCCGTAGCGCTCGCCAAAGGCGAAACCGGAGTCGTTTTCGTCTTCCAGCGGCAGGCGGGCAGATACTTGAGCGCCCCAGCTCAGCCGCTCAAGGCGGCTCGTATAGGTGAGCGACGGGAGCAGATCCCAGGTACCGGTACCCAGTTGCATACCGTAGTGGGTGAAGGTGCCGTCGGCATTTTTTTCTTCCACAGAACCGGTGGGAGCGCTTATCGCCAGAGTCGCGTGCAGCCGGTAACCCTGGGTATCCGCGATGCGGAAAAGGCCGCCGAGGATGGTGTCGCCGACGCCAGAAACACTGTGATCGTGGCCGCCTTCGTGCATGCTGTCCATATGGCCGTGGCCACTGCCGACCATTTCCATGGCCATGTCCATGGTCATGTACTGAGGCATCAGCATCAGTGTCAGGTCGTCGGACACCGCGTACATGATGTCGAGCATATGCATTTCCATGGTCATGCTGGTCGGCATCATCGAATAGCCGGCCATAGCGACTTCCATGGCACCGACCTCATCCGAGCCGTGGTAGATATCACTGTATTCCTCGCGCATAACCCGGTAGCCAAACATCCACTCACCCTCGGCGTGCAGGTGATCTGCCATCACACCAGCGGGGGCGTGGCTTGCGGGCAGGTAGACAGGGGATTCCGTATGCGCGTTAGCGAGCGGTGTGCAGCAGCCGACAGCGGCCGCGAGCAGCGTTTTCTTAAATGCGTTCATCGTTTTTTTTCCCGTGCAGCAGCGACCGCCACCCGATGGGGGCGGTTGCTGTCAATCCATTTTGTGGCAAAGCCATGCTTGCCGAGAAACTCCTGGGAGCTTTAGGCGGAACGGGAAGCGGGTGGGCCGCGCGGCGGCGGCAGCAGGTGTTCGAGCTTGACCGGAAAACGGGTGTAACGGGCGCCCGGTACTGGCTGGGCACCGGTTGCAATCGCGCTGAGGTCCAGTGCCTGTGCCGTGGCCAAGTTGGCACCGGTGGAAAAGTTACAGTGGTTGTCGGCGAAGGTATGTGCCGTCAGGGCATCGTGTTGATGGCCATTGTGGGGGTGGTGGCCGTGTTGAGCATGCAGCCGGGCCAGCGACTGCAGTAGCGCGGTACTGCGGCTGTCGCCGTGACACAGCCCAAAGAGCGAGCCGGTAGCCATGGGGGCGGGCATATAGCCGGCCGGCATCAGGCCGCGCACTGAGAGGAACAGGCACAGCAACAGCACCGCCTGCCACTGGGACAGTCGGGCGCCGAGCAGATGTCTGTGTCGGTTGCGCTGTGCCATGTCTGTTATCGGTGGATTGCCTGCCCGGAAGAAGTGCCCAGGATAAAGCGCGTCGGCCACTTTGCAAGTGATGGGGAAAAGCTCCGGTCAAAGTACGTGCGCGCGGTAGTGGACGGCGGGCACTCGGACGATGGGACGGACCTTGCGACAAGGTTGGAGCACTTCTCTATGTGTTCTGCTGGGTACATCTTGTCTCCAGAGGTCTGGAAATGCCGGTCTCATCAACCGAGGTTTTATCTAGAGACCCCCTGATTAAGGAACCTCTGATTAATTCGCGTGAACACTATGGTGGCTTCCGGGGCGCTCAGGCAATAGGACGGACATTTCGAAAACGCACGAGTACTTCCCTGTAGCTCCGTCGGATACATCCCTGTATCCGACGGTTTCGAAATATCTTTCCTATCCCCTGAGCTTCTCATCCGCTCCCGAAGAACCTCTGCCACCAGAAAGTGAATTAATCAGAGGTTCCCTAGCACCGAAGTTTTGTTACCGCAGCAGGGACTTCATTTTGGCACTCAGCCGGTGGAAGAAGCGATGTTTGGTTTTGGCACCGCTGTCGGTAAGGTAGTTGATCTGTATCGATTGACGCTTGCCCTCGAAGCTGGGATAGCCGTGCCAGCAATTATCGGTCACCTTGAAAGCGGCCATTGCACCGGGTCCCGGGAACAGTTCCTCCACGAAATCGTCCATATCGGTACCGCTGCGCAATATGCGCAGTCGCCCGGTCTCCGCCTGCCAGTCTTCGTTCAGGTAGACCAGTACCGTAATCAGTTTGGTTTTGGAGTCCGTGTGGATGCGGCCATCCTTGGCGCGGGAAAAACCGCGCAGGGTTGCAAGCATGGGTTTATCCATCACATCGACCGCAAATTTGTCACAAATAATGCGGCGGAAGTCCTCGCTGTCGAACAGCTCGATAAAGCGGCGGAAGCGCTCGGATGTGCTCACATCGTCGATATTAAAGCTGCCACCCTTCTCAAGCGGTGGGAAATCGGCTATCAGCGACTGAATGTGATCGGCGCTAACCGAATTTTTTACGTACAAGTAGGGGAATGGGTCGGCTTTTACCGTTGTTGCTTTGATTTCTGTGAAATTGAGCATGTTTTTATAAGACTTGGTGACGTTGATCGGTGGCCACTGGGTCATTTCCCCCTGGGCAAAGCGGGAAGAGGTTATACCATATAAGAGAACAACAGGGCAGTGTGCCGCTGCTTATCTGTGCCGGTTCAGGTGACTTTTCAATTCGCAATTTTTGCAAGGCTTATTTTATTGCGAAACAATCTTGCAGTAATTGCACAGCAGAGGGAGAAATTATCAAAGACCTTTTGACATTTTTTTACTTAGTTGAAAAGGGATATGGACCGTTGCCTTCTGGATAACTTAAGCACCTGCTATACGAAAAAAGTACGATAGCGGTAAGCGCATCAAAACCCAGGGGATGGGGGATGCCATTAAATTTTGGCACTTATCTGCAACCTCGGTTAACTGGCAGCTATGGGGGGGTGATTGCGCTTTCATCCGGTATTTGAAACGAAATGACAGATAAGTCAGCCCCATGCATTCCCCGTCCCACCGCACATCTTCATATTTTCCCTCAATCCGTATTATTCGAGTGCGGACTCTCAAGAAAGCCCCTGATGCAGTCGGTATGTGACGGTAAGGGGCCTTTTGACTTAGGTGGAAAGCGGAGGCGGTGGCCGGGCATTTCGAAGCCGTAAGATATAGGGGCGGGCCACTGGGGTGTAGTCGGGCATTTGCGCAATGCCCGTCATTACTTGCGCGCCGCGAGGCCCACAAAAGGGCTCGTGTAAATTCTTCAGAAGTCCCTTAGTCGCGGTAATGGGAGAGTATTCGAGGCTTTTTCAGATTCTGCCGCAGCGCTTCAGCTCCCAGTAGGTTTGCACCAGGGCCATATGCAGATGGCGTGGCTCAGAATCCACAACCAGCACGTTGCGCGCCCGCAGTTGCTGCAGCAATTGTACGCGGCGCTGTAAAAAGTCCCGGGCAGCGGCGGTGTTTACGGCTTCGCCAAAGGTGCGCACTGGCCGCCGCAGTAATTCGTCCACCGCGGTTTCGCGCAGGCTGGCCACCATTACCAGGTGACGGCGGGACAGCAGTCGCACTGCAGCCAGTAATTCATCGCTGTCTTCATCGCGCAGGTTGGTGATCAGGATCACCAGGGCGCGGCGCGGATGTGCGGCCAGCAATTGCTCGGCGCTGCTGATGTAATCCGGGTTGGCGGTGCCCGAATGCAAGTCGTAGACGTGATTTAGCAGCAGGTTGATGCCCCCTTCGCCTTTCACTGGCGGCAATCGGCCGCCGGTGCTCGTGTTGTCGGCGGCAAAGGCTTCCAGGCCCACTGCGTCCCCTTGTTTGATGGCGACATAGGCGGACAGTAAGAGCGCGTTCAGCGCGTGGTCGAAATGGCTGAGTTCCCCGTCCTTGGCATGCATGCGGCGCCCACAGTCGAGCATGTAGACGATTTCCTGGTCGCGTTCATCCTGGTACTCGCGGCTTACCAGCTTGCGCAGCCGCGCGCTGGCGCGCCAGTCAACCTGACGCTGGCTGTCGCCCTCCCGGTATTCGCGCAGCTGGCGGAAATCCATCCCTTCGCCGCGCCGCTGACGCTGGTGCAGACCGAGAAAGCGCAGGCTCTGCTCGGTGGACAGTGCCTGCAACGAGGAAATGCCAAGAAAATTTGGGTAGACCTTGACCGACTCGGGGCGGCCCAACGTCGCCTTTGTCTGCCACAGCCCCCAGGGGGAGTCCGCCAATACCTCGATACAGCCGAAGTCCGCGCGGCCGCGGCGGTGGGGAACCAGTGGGTAGTCGATGGTTACTTCCTGTTGCGGTTCCAGCAGGGCGCGGCGCGGAAGGCCATCGGTGTGGAGTTGGGCCGGGAGTGCGTCGCAGACGTTTAGGCACAGGCGGCGCGGGCCTAGATTGCGCAGGGTTAGGCGCACCTGATTGGGCACGCCCAGGGCCAGGTTTCCGGGTGGCCGCCGGCTGCCCTCCAGACCTGCGACGCGGCGACCGGTGAGAAAGTCCAGCAGCGCGGCGCCGAAGAGCAGGGCGCCGGCGCACCACCAGAGGTTGGCCAGTGCGGTTGCGCTTGGCGGAGACCAGATGCGCGCGGCGGTGACTGCCAGCGCCGCCAGGCTCCAGTAGCCCAACAGCGTCACCAGACGGCGGCTGGGGCGCGTGCCGGCGGTTCTGTTCCCGACCGTTTCTGCGGCACTACCGGTCAGTGCCGCGGTGTCTTTGCTCATAGCCGCGGGGCCTCGACGGTATCGATAATCTGCGCCAGCACGGAGTCCGGGGTCTCGCCGTCGATTTCCATGTCCGGGGAAAGGCCCACCCTGTGCCGCATCACCGGAATTGCCATTGCCTTGACGTCGTCGGGCAGTACGAATTCGCGCCCGGCAAGCAGTGCCTGGGCGCGGGCGGCCTGCAGCAGGCCGATGCTGGCACGGGGGCCGGCGGCGCGGCGCAGCTGGGAGGCCTCACGGGTGGCGCGCACCAGCCGCACGGCGTAGTCCAGCACCTGCTGGTCCAAGGCGATCTGCGGGATTGTGTCTTGCAGCTGCTGTAGTTGTTCCAGAGTCATCTGGCCCGCCGGCGGCTGTTGCAGTTGTTTTTCGATACGCCCGCCACTGGCGGCGGCTGCCAGTTTCAACTCCGCGTCCAGGCTGGGGAAGTCGATCACTACCTTGAGCAGAAAGCGGTCCAGTTCTGCCTCCGGCAGGGGATAGGTGCCCTCCTGTTCAATCGGGTTCTGGGTGGCCAGTACCATAAAGGGTTTGGGCACCGGCAGTGCTTCGCCGTCGATGGTGACCTGTTTCTCCTGCATCACTTCCAGTAGTGCCGCCTGGGTTTTGGCGGGGGCGCGGTTGATTTCATCTGCCAGCAGCAGGTTGGTAAACACCGGGCCGCGCCGCACCTCGAAACGGCTCTTGGCCATATCGAAGATCGCGTGACCGGTGACGTCCGCCGGCATTAGGTCCGGGGTGAATTGAATGCGCCGGAAACTGCCGCCAAAACAGTTGGCGAGGGCGCGTACCAGCAGCGTTTTGCCCAGGCCGGGCACCCCCTCCAGCAGCACGTGGCCCGAGGCCAGCAGTGCGATCAACACCTGGTCCACCACGGCTTCCTGTCCGATCAGCAAGCGGTTGATGGCGCTGCGCAGCAGCGTCAGTTGTGCCGATGCTGTTTTCCAGTCCGGGCTGTCGGACCCGGCCAGAGGATGTTGTTGTTCGGGTTGGTAAGTGGTGTCGCTCATAGGACTGCCTCGATTTGCTGCAGGTTGCGCATTCGTTCGGTAAACGCCTCTTCGCTGCGGGGGGGATCGCCCCACAGGCAGGCGGCAATGGTGGTTTCGTCCAGGCCGGTTTCGGCGCTAAGTCGCTCGCACACCTGGCGCCGGGTGGCCTGGCCGGCCCCTTCGGCACCGAGGCGGCGCAGCAGGGCGCGGCGGTGTTCGTCGAGCAGACCTTCGCATCGATCGGCGCGCCAGTAGTAGTGGCCACAGGCGGAGATATGTTCCAGCAGAGAACGGCGTGCCCTTTCCGGCTCGACCGCCAGGGGCCCAAAGCGGCGTGAGCGGAGTAGCAGCCACGCCAGCAGCGCCAGGCCTCCGGCGAGGAAAAATTCGCCTGCGTAGCGGCGGGCGAGGACGAAGAGAGATTCGAAGTGCGGCTGGGTCAGAAAGATAAATTCACCGCTGGATGCCAGCAGCGCGAGGAAATAGGCGTGATCGAAATGACCGATACGCCGGTTTTGCCAGATGCCGCCATCCGTCAATAAAGTGATGCGGCCGTCGCCGCGCTGGAATTGCATAAAGGGCACGCCGCTGTCACCGCGGCGGATTTTCGCCCAGAAGACCGGCCCGTCGACCACCGTTTCATCTTCGAGTGCCGGGTGGTGGAGCAGTTGGCTCGGGTTGAAATGCAATTGGTAACTGCCGTTGTCGCCAGTGAGTTCAACTAGGTCTTCCGGGTCTACCTCCGGATTGCGCGGCGCTTGTTCCTCTTGGGTTTCTTCCTCTCCGTCTGCCTCTGTATCGCGCTTTCCATCCTTGAGCTTGCGGTTGTGCTCGCGCAGGATTTCACTGGCAGTTTTTCCCTCATACTTTTCCACATCCTCGCCGAGCAGGTCGCGGAAAGGGTGTTCCATAAAGAATTTCTCCCGGCCCTCTTCCAGCGTGACGCCCAATTCTTCCAGCAGCCAGTCGCGTTCGGTACTGTCGAGGGCATGGGCAATGACGATGGCGTGGCCGCCCCGTGCCACCCACTCGAGCAGTTCGCTGGCGCGGCGGGGGTTGTATACCTGGGTGGAGCTGGCCAGGAAAAGGGTGTCATCCGGCGCGAGTCTGGCGAGCTCTGAGATATTGTCCGCGCGGCGGTGGCGCACACCGGCGGCGGCGAGGAACTGTTCCGCGGCCAGATAGGGATTGCGCCAGGCCGCCGCGCTCCAGCCGCGGTCGGCCTTTTCCGTATAGCGCTCAAACAGGAGGAAAAACAGGGCCGCCAAAGCCGCAGCCAGCAGCAGCACAAGCCCGATCAGCAGGCGACTAATCTTCATTGCCGAAAGCCTCCTGCCACTGATTGCACAGGGTTTCCACCTGCGCCAATTGCGGCGCCCGGTGAGCGTAAGCCAGTTGCTGCCAGGCGACGGTCAGTTGCTGCACCAGTTCGCACAGAGCGGCGCTGACCGGCCGCTGCGCCTCCGGCTGCGGGTGCGCCTGCCGCTGGCGCACCAGCTGCGCGCACTCGCTTTCGGTCAGGTGGTCGCCGAATTCAAACTGATAGCTTTCGATCAGGTGGGCCAGGGTGGCGCGGTATAAAAGCCCCAGGCCGCCGCGCTTATCACCACTTCGCCACAGGCGCAGGACTTCCGCGCAGACATCATCGGGCAGGCTCGATTGGCGCACGTCTAGACCAAAGAGGGTTTCCGGTCGTAGCCGCGTCTCAGGTTTTTTTCGCTGCCAGCGCAGACTTTGCAAAATCTGTTCGCGATGACGGAGCAGCAGATAGGCTACCAGGCCTATAAAGGCCGCCCAAAGCAGTAACTCTGCCAGCAGGCCGATGTGGGCGGCCCAATCGACCTCCCGTTCTTTATCACTGGCTAACTGGCGGTTCTCCAGCCATTGCACAAAGTCGATCAGCCACTCGGGGATCTCGCTATCCATGTCGAGTTCTTTCAATCGCCAGCCGCTCACTTCCTCTTGTTGGTGGAAGTCTTCGCCTGCGAGGACCTGGTCGATGGTTTCGCGGGATTGTTCCGGTGTGAGCGCTGCCTCGGCACTGGCGTCTTCCGCCGGCAGCAGCGTGGATATGCTCAAAACACAGAGCAGTAACAGAGATGCGGCGGTGGTGGCGTGGGCCGCGCGCTTCTGCCGGTCCTTTTGTGCGCGCAGATGTCTGTCGCGCAGACTGCGGAACTGTATCTCTATGTCCCAGGCCTCCAACTCAATCCTCCGGCCGATGTAGAGACAGAAACCGCTGACGACATAAAAAGGCGCCACTGCGGCCATTACCAGCAGATAGAGTACATTGGAAGCCCATTCCAGCCACAGTGCACTGTTTGTGAGCATAGGCAGCCAGTCGATCTGTACCTGCTCGGGAATCAACAGGTACATAAAAGCCAGCAGGGCGAGAAACAGAAAAAATTCCAGATGGAACCCGGTGAGGGTCAGCCAGGTGGCGGCGTTGGAATGCTTGCGGTGCAACACACCGATACGCGCGGCACGGGCGCTGCCGCTGGTCTGCTCGAGCAGGGTCACCGGCATATCGTACGAGCGGGTGGCACTGAGGCGGCGCCAGGTAAGCCAGGCAAACCAGTCGCGGCGGTTCAGGGAAAAGAACTGCTTGAGCGCGCCACTGACGGAGACCTGCTCACCGAACAGGGCGCGGCTGGCGATAAAGAGCGGCAAGCGGTCGTAGACCGGTTTCAGCCACCAGACCAATAACAAGGCCCAGCTGGGGGAGTCGTGCAGTAGCCAGAAACTGCAGGCAAACACCACGGATGCCGGCAGCAGCCACACAATAAACAGTGGCCACCAGTGCTGGCGCGCCAGGGCGATGCCCAGGTCGATGGACTCCCATGGAGAGCGCAGCCGTGCGCGTATTGCCAGGCGCTCAAGCTCCACGCTGTGTCCCCTCTCTGCCAGCCAGAGTGAAATAGGCGAAAACCAGCAGCCACAGAAGAGCGCCGACGGCCAGTTTTACACTGATCGCAATCTCCGTGCTGGAGGACCAGAAAGCCTCGATAAAGGCGGCGATGACCAGCATCAAAAAGGTACCGTACATGATTTTCATCGCTTCAGTGCCGGCCAGCCGCAGCGCCACCAGGCGGCGGTGGCGGCCCGGATCCACCAGTGCCTGCCCCAACATCAGACCGGCGGCACCGGCCAGTACGATGGCGGTCAGCTCAAAAGCGCCGTGCCCAATCACAAAGGGGTAAAAGGTGGAGACAAAGCCGATGCGGGTGATATGACCGCAGATGGCACCGAGAAAAATGCCGTTGTAGACAAGGAAGAAAATAGAACCGAGCCCCAACAGCAGGCCGCCGGCAAAGGTGCGAAAGGCAATGCCAATGTTGTTCTTGATGTAGAAGCCGAACATCATCAGATCCGAGTCCGAGCCCCGTTCGCGCCCCAGCACGCGGTTGCCGGGATCGTACATGGCTTCCATTTGCCGCACCTGGATCGGGTCCAGGACCGCGTAAACGAGCGCATCATTGTGATAACTGCCGATACCGAGTACCAACGCCGGTAATACAAAAAGGGCCGCCGCCAGCCAAACAGTGCGGATTTGCGCGCGCACTGCCTGGGGGAAGCCGCTCAGCAGATACCGGAGCCAGGTATTGCGCCGCAGTGTCTGCTGCCGGTAGAGCCGGTGGTGGGCGGCCATCACCAGCTGATTGAGCCGCTCGATCAGCTGGTTGGTGTACTGGCGCTCTTTGGCCACCGCCAGCTGCTGGCACACACTGCGGTAGGCGACGGGCAGGTCCAGGGTGGTATCGCCGTCTGCGCCGGTTTTGAGCCACTTTTCCAACCGCTCCCAACTTGCGCGGTAGCGTTGTTCGAAATCCCTCTGTTTCATTTTCCACCCGTCTGACCGCCGAGCAGCCATGTGCCCACGGCGCGCAGATAGTCGAGCGCCGCCCGTTCTTTTTTGCCGGTGAGCGGCTCCAGCAGTTCAGCCAACTCCCGCTGGCGGGCCTCGCTCAGCTCTCCGCTGCGCTCGATCAGACTGATCAGTGCCTGTTGATCCTGTAGTTGTAGACCTCGGGGCGGCGGCAGCGGGGTGACATCGGGCAGGGTTTGGGGGGCCTTGCTCTCCCGCCGGTAGACTACCAGCGTACCCGCAGCGAGATCGCCGAGGCGCTGGAAGTGCCGGCCAAGTGTCATGCTGACGACACCCGCGGCATAGGCAAAGGGGAGAAAGTCGGCAAAACGCAGCAGATTGCGCAGCAGGGAGGCGCTCCAGGAAATCGGCGTCAGGTTATCGTTGACCACCACAAGGCCGAAGGCCTTTTTACCTGGGGTCTGGCCGCCGTGCATCACCTCGAAGTAGACCGGATAAAACCACTCCAGCAGGAAGGAGCACAGCAGCCAAATGCCCAAGCCAGCATTTTCGGCAAAGGCCAGTGCGATGGCTAGGGCGATCAGAATAAGGCTGCGGTAAAAGATATCGACGCCGTAAGCGAGAATGCGTGGCACGGGCCCGGCGGCCTGTGCACGCAGATCAACGCCCTCGGGCGTTTCGACACTGTAGGTTGTGTCCAGCAAACTACCGCTCCCTGGCTAACTCGATCAGTCTTCGGGTCCGCCGAAGATATTGCGGTAGACAACACCGATGGCGATGGCGATCAGGGGCAGTGCCCAGATCAGACCGATCAGCAACGCCAGGGCGCCCGCAAAGTACAGCAGCAAGCAGACAATCAGAAAGCCAAAGAAGGAGAACCAGTGTTTGGTAATGGCCTTGCGGGAAGTCTCCATTGCCTGCCAGGGGCCCATGTTTTTATCGGCAATCAGCGGTATCGCGAGCAAATAGGCTACAGACAAGTAGATACCAGGGATGACGAACAGGAAAAAGCCCACAAGAGTGAATATTGAGATGAGGATATTGGCAATTGCCAGAGGCAGCAATTTGTCGAAGTGGGAAAATATTTCCGTAGCTGAGGTTTGCTCTTCGCGCGCTATTTTGATGCCGACCATCCATAATCCTGCTATCAGGGGTGCAGTGGCCAGGGCGACAATCACCTGATATAGGAACATAGACGTTAAGGCGCCGTTAGCGGAAGCACCGAAATTGAAAGCGGAGTAGCCTGTAATGACACTGGCCACCAGGGTGATCGCGACATAGCAGACGAAATACAGGATAAGAGCCAGCCAGATGGTAAGCTTTTTACCTTTGCTACGGTTCCAGGCTTCTTTGAGAGTATCTTCGATGGCAATGGAGTAGTCTCCGGCAAGTCCTTTCTCCAGAGAACCGTAACTGCCGCTTTCGCCCCCCTCGGTTAATTGTGCTTCTGGAGCTTTATAAATATCGCTCATCTCCAAATGTCCTTTGTTGTCTTTGTTGGATTGGGTATAGAACCCGGCCATGGGACTATCGCACAGCAACCGCTGGCGGACAATCCCGCGCCATAGGGTGAATTGGAAAAAATTAGGCGATGATCCGGCCCGGGGATAAAATTCTGAGATCTATAGCACGTAAGTCGAGAGATTAAAGTTTGATGAAAAAATGGTTAACCATTGCTCTGGTTTCATTTGCACTTTTGGCTGCGGGCTATATTGCCTTGCCGCGTTATGCTATCGAGCAGCTGGAAATGGCGGCACGTGATGAAAATGAAGAACAGTTGCAGCGTTATATAGACTTTCCCGCCTTGCGTGACAATCTGAGGCTGCGGTTGCAGCGGAAATTGCGTGAATCGGTGAATGGCGATGTGCCCGAGGAATTTCGCGAGTTCTTGGCCGCCGGTGTCAATCTGTTTGTGAGCCCGCTGCTGCAGCAATTGGTGACACCGGAGGGAATCGGCGAACTGTTGCGCGGCGGCAAGGATTTGCGTGAGTTCGAACTCGAACTGTACCGCATGTCTTCGTCCGTATCGGGAGATGTCGTGGATGTGCCAGAAAATGAGGAAAACACTTGGCAATTGAGGCGCTGGCGCTTTGTTGGTGTCAACTTGGTAAGTGCTGACTATGGCGGCGACACCACAGCGCGCCTGCGCCTGATTTTGGAGCGCCGCGGGTTACGCTGGCAACTGGTGGACTTGCACCTGCTGGGAGGGGAGAAAGAAAATGAATAGCGTCATGCAAGAGTCGGTAAATGTATTTGGGGACCCCCTGTTGCCGTGTGGCCTGGACCCGGTGACGGGTTTTTTCCGCGATGGCTGCTGTAACACTTGCGAGGAGGATTTGGGTTCCCATACGGTTTGCGTAGAAGTGACAGAGGCGTTTCTGGCGTTTTCTCGCGCCCGCGGTAACGATCTCAGTACCCCGCTGGAGGAATTCGGGTTCCCCGGGTTGAATCCGGGAGACCGCTGGTGCCTGTGCGCAGCCCGCTGGTTGGAGGCACAGAAACACAATATGGCACCGCGGGTCTATCTGCTGAGCACACATATCAGGGCGCTGGAAATTGTGCCCATGACACTGTTGCGCCGCTATGCAATCGATCTGAATTAGCCGCGACCGGGGCTGTCAGCCGGAGGCCGGTCGCGGCTGTGTGAGCGATCAGGATGGCAGGAAGTCGATGGAGTAGTTCAGTGTGGTTCTCTCCACATTGGCCGCGCCGAAGTTGATCAGGCGTATCCGCGCCAGCAACTTGCGTTCCAGATCCGGATCATTCAGGTCACTGCCGATCAGCTTGATTCCCGACACCGTGCCGTTGGCTTCAATCACCAGCTGTACTGTGACTTTACCTTGCAGCGTTGGGTCGCGGCGCAGAGCGCGGTTATAGATCGCATAAATGGCGCCCTTGTTAGCCTCCATAATACTGCGGATGGATTCCTCCGCGCGTGCGGTTTTTTCCCGCTGCACTTTCTTGGCGACTTCCCGTGCGGCGCCACTGGCCTGAACGCTTTTGACTTTGGTGGTTTCACGCGCGGCCAGGGCGATACCACCGGTATCCCTGCTCAGATTGCCGGTGTTGACGCCACCACTGGTGGTTTTGGAGCGATCGCTGATCAGACTGCGGTCAACGGTCTTTGCCCGCGCGGCACCAGCGGCCAGCTGGCCGGTGTTGACCTCGGCTACATCAATACTTTCGCGCATCGCCAGCAGATCATCCTGCATTTGCAGAAGACCGCTATTGGCGGCCTTCTCGCGCGCCAGTTTCACCTTGGCCGCCGGCGCTTTTTCCTTCACCTGTGGCTTGGGCTCGGGCTTTTTCTTCTTTGGTTCAGGCGGCTTTTTTTCCGGTTTTTTCTTTTCCGCCGGTTTTGGCTTTGGCTTCGGTTTCGGCTTGGGCTTCGGTTTTGGAAGTTCTTTCTTTTCCAAAATTACCTTGGCCAGCTGTGGCGGAATCCGCTCCGCTTGCTCCCGGGTGAGTTCCGGTACCGGAATCAAAGCCACCGCGATACCGAGAACGGCGAAGGCGATCAGCCCACCGCGGACAAATTTTGTAAAGCGGCGGTCTTCTTCCTCAGAAGAGGACCAGGGCAGAACCGTCTCCTGAATTTGCCAGGGTGCGTAAATAAAATTTGCCATATCAGCCGCTGACCCCCGCTTCCGTAACTGCGTCCGGGGAAGTCTGATTTACCGCGAAGGCCATATCGCGGAAATCCGCTGCGGCACAGGTCTGCATAATTTGTTTCAGCAGCCTGTAGGGCACCTGCTCATCGCCCATAATGGTCACCGGTCGCCCCGCCTCTTTTTTGTCTTCCGGCAGTGCGCCGGCTCGGTTGGCGAGGTACTTCAGTTCCTTCAGCAGCGGTTCGATATTTTCCGCCTCAGTGTCGATTTCCGAGACCTTGGCGATCAGTCGATCGCCGACGAACAGCTGTTCGTTGTTGACCCGCACCACTGTGGTGACTTCCGGTTTTTGTTGCGATGTGGAGTCTGGCAGTTTGATGGTTTTGTCACTCTGCAATACTTCCACATCGGAGGAGTTTACCAGCAGAAAAAACACCAGGATGGTAAAGATGTCCATCAGAGACACCAGGTTCAGTTTTGTCTGCTGTTTTTGCTGCCGCTGCTTACGCTCCTGCAGTTTGGCGGCTACATTCAGATTCATGCTATTGCCCCGCTGCTGTCTGCAGTGTCTGTTCCTGCGGTGCGTCGCCGAGAGAGATTTGTGGGAATAGCTCCGCGTCCACCACCGAGGCGGCCACTACTGCGCGGTAACTGCGCGCTGTGTCCATGGCGCGTACCAGCGTTTTGTAGGGTGTGCCTCTCTCGGACAGGATCACCAGGTCTTTTTTATCGATGGATTTTTCCTGCAGTTGCCGTTTCACTTCCTGCAGTACTGTCGACACCATGGCGAAATCCGGTTCGCCCTGTACATGGGGGATGCGCTTGACCCGCATCCCGGCCGGATAGTTGATGTCGATATAGGACTGTCGCAGCACCATCTCCAGTTGCCGGTTCTCCTCCGCACTGGCCGCGCTTCCATCACTGAGACCGGGCAGGTTCAGCTTCAGCACCGAGATGTGCGAGAAGACCATGTTGAGCAGCAGCACCGGGACCAGGATGATCATCAGGCTCATAAAGGAGGTGATGTCCAGCTCCGTGTCCCCGTGCGTGCGCCGGGGGATATTCAGTTTGAGCATGGCGCTACCGTCAGTTTTTGGTCGCTTTCTGTTCCGCCGCGCCGCGGCCCATAGTGATCAGGTTCAGAAATTTGACGCCGGCCATTTGCAGGCTGTCGACAATTTCGTTGGTTTTGTTTTGCAGCATGGAGTAGAAGAGCAACAGCGGAATTGCTGAGATAAGGCCGAAAGCGGTGGTGTTCATGGCCACGGAAATACTCGAAGACAGCATTGAGGCTTTTTCCGAGGGGTCCGCGTTGGCAACCGCGGTAAAGGCGGAGATCAGGCCCATGATGGTGCCGAGCAGTCCAAGCAGAGTGGCAATATTGGCCAGGGTAGCCAGGTAGCTAGTGCGCTTTTCCAGCCGCGGCACCGCCTCGAGAATGCCCTCCTCGATCGCCAGTGCGATATTTTCATCGCGTTTTGCGTACTGCATGGTACCGATACCGGCGGCGGCGATACGGCCCATGGCTGCCTTGCTGTCGCGGGCCAGTTGCAGCACCCCCTGGTAATTGCGTTTCTGTAACATCGGCAGCAGTTGCATATAGGCGCGGCGGTTGGCGGCCTTGGCGTGGGTTAAAAAGATCCAGCGTTCCACCACCATCGCCAGGCCGATAACCAGCACCAGGGCGATCGGGTACATAAAGGGGCCGCCGTTTTGAAAGAAGCGCAGCAGCGCCTGGGTAAATTCCATAATGCAATCTCCGCAAATTTAGACAGTTTTTCGTGTTGTAAGATGGGCAAAGCCCAGTGCGCCCACCGCCGGTACCGGGATGGGTGTCAGCCCGCGTGGATGGGGACATGTGGAAAAAGCGCGAAAGCGATTTTCCACCGGCAGTTTGCCAACCCTACGGATTCTTTTGTTTTTCCTGGTCGTTTTGCAGCAGTTTCATTTCCCGCTGCAACTCTGAATACTCCTGGTGGCTGAAGACATAGCCCACCGTTTGCGGCAATACGCTGTCCAGCCGCTGCAGGCTGTCGGCCTGTTTCCAGGGAATGATGTACAGCACCTTGGGCTGTTCCTGGCTGCCGATCACCGAGGATTCCAGTTCTATCACGTCGTCTGCCACCGCCGGGGCGCTGAGGTGCAGTAGTGCCGCCAAGAGTGGAAATATTTTTTTCATCACAGTCTGCGCTCCAGATCCACTATCCAGCCGGCCAGCTGTTTGTCCGGTTCTTCGCGCAGCGCCTGAGCCGCGCGGTAGTGTTCGAGTGCCTTCTGCGGCTGCTGCAGATAGAGATCGAACAGTATGCCCAGGTTGCGGTGCGCATCGCTGTAATCCGGCCAGCGCGCCAATGCTTCTTGATAACACTGCAAGGCTTCGTCAAAGCGGCCAGCGTCGCGCAGCAGCGCGGCCAGCTGATTCCAGGCAAAGACATTCAGGTCATTGACGCTGATGGCCTGGCGCAAGCTGGCCTCCGCCGCCTCCGCGTTGCCAGCGCGGCTCTGCACTATGCCGAGATTGAGCCAGGGACCGGACAGCTCGGGCCAGCGTTCGGTAATTTGCATCAGCTGGGTTTCCGCCGCCGCCATATCGCCGGCCTCGTAAGCTCGCCTTGCAATTTCCATTCCTTCCCGCGCTGCCGCCGGCGCTTTTCGGGCCTGGGACAGATAGGGGTTGGCACTGGGCCCGCCCGCGGAAATTTCCGCGGTTTGTTGCGGGCCGGAGGCACAAGCGGCAAGTAATACTGTTATCGCCGCGAGCAGCGGATAGTTAATGCCTCTTTTTGTCACTTTTTTTATTTGCATGTCAGTGCAATGCCTCGCTCCAGGCGAGGGTTGTTTCCTGTTTCTTGTAGCGTGCCGGCAGCAGGTTGCCGAGGGATTCGAAACTGCGTTTTACCCAGTCGTCATAGATGCCTTCACCAGTGCGGCGGATATTGGCCTCATGCAGTTCGATTGCCTTTTCTTCAAAGGGGTAGGCCTGTTCCTCGAGCAGAATTTCATACTGCTCCAACTCCAATTCATTCAAATTGGTCGGGCGTTGTGACTCCATTAGATCGCGGCTCAGCTGGCGGTAGACTTCTGCCAGGCGGAAGTTAGCGAGGGTTGTGAACTCCGCGATATTGAATTGCAGCACTTTGCGGTAATCCGCGACTGTGGTATCCATCGCGCGTTTCTTGGCCGCGAGGCTTTTCTTCAGCGGCAGTTGCAGCCGCATGGCGGCAAAGGATTGATAGCTTTGATCCGCCAGTTCGCTCTGCGCGTAGGCGGCCAGGTAGCGACCGCGCGGCGACTCAACTTTGTTGCCGGCCAGATTTTGCAGCCAGGCGTTGCGCTCGCGCGCTTGTCCGCTCGCGGCGAAAAGTTGCACCAGCTGGTATTGGGCCTCGAGATTCTCTTCCGCCGGTTGCGGCCATTGCTTGATGTAGCGCTGATAGGCATCGATAGCTTGGCGCTGATCACCGGCCTCCTGGAAACTTTCTGCGGCCATGTACAGCGACTGGCGGCGCACGGCGCCGTCCGGATCGCTCTGCGCCAGTTGCAGCAGCTCGCCAGCGGCGGCGCTGGGCATTTCCAAGGCGCGGAAGATGACCACGGCCTTGGCGGCCAGGGTCGGTGTCAGCCGGTGTCCCGGGTAGTATTTGCGGAAGTCCGCCAGTTCGGCACTGGCCTGCTGCCACCGCTTCAGCTCAATGAGATGGTTGATGGCATCGTACTGGGCGGTTGCGGCGATCTCGGTGCGGCCGCTGTCGCGGATGCGCAGCAGGTGCGCGAGCCCTTCTTCGCTGGGTCCTTCGGCCATTGCCAACTCCGCCTGGCGGTATATCGCCGCCTGGAGCCGTTCCTGTGCGTTATTGCGAATGGCGGTATCTGTTCCGGCCAGTTGCAGGGCGCGGCTGTAGGCTTGTTCCGCCTCGGCAAAGTTGCCGAGTTCAAACTGGCTGTGGCCGAGAATCATGGCGATATTCAGTTGCTGCTGGCCGTTGGGCGGCGGCTGCCATTGGGCGGCTTTGCCCGCGGCGGCGATGGCTTCCTGATAGCGGGACTGTTGCAGCAGTTTGTCGGCGGCCACCAGCAGCGCCGGCAGAGCGCGGGGATCTTGCGGCCAGCTGTCGGCAAATTTGAGGCCGGATTCGATATTGCGGTCGCGCCACAAGTTGACCACTTCCGGGTCTTCATTGCCGTCCAGTTGCTGTTGTACCTGGGCGGAAGTGAGAATCGCGGCGTAGCCGGCTTCGGCGCCGTGGGTTTTGTCGCCGTAGGTCCAGGCCACCTGGCTGTAGGCGAGCCAGGCGCCGGCGTAGTCGCCGGCCTGTTCCAGACACTCCGCCATCAGGAATACCAGCGGCGGTGTGCTCGGGTCTTCGGGAAAGGTATCCGCGTATTGGCGGTAGAGCTCCGCCGCGGCCATGTAAGCGCCGCGCGCGTCTTCTTCAAGCTGCTGTTTTTCCCGCGCCTTGCGCGCAGGGATTTTTTCCGCCTGGGCGGTGAGAGCCTGGGCGCGGGCGTGGTCGTATTTGGCCAGCTCTTCCAGCCACGGCTGCAGCCAGCCGCGCAGTTTTTCCCTTTGCGCTTCGTCCGCCGATTGCCAGTATTGGCTGCGGATGCCGTAGCGCTGCACAAATTCCCGCTTGGCCGGCAACACTTCGCCGTCCAGACCGGCGCTTTGCAGTGTCTCCACCGCGGACAGGTGCAGCGCCGGTGCCTCCGCGCTTTGTGGATACTGTTCGACGTAGGTCAGGTAGGTGTCGGCGCTGTCCCGGAACCTTTCTTTTTCCCGGTACCAGTCCCCCAGGGCGCGGTACAGATGGTGCTGATAGGGGCGCGGCTCCCCTTCGCCGCTGTAGGATTCGATGACCTCGGCGCCGCCCTGGTAGCTGAAGTTGAGGGCGAGTCCGCGCAGGCTGTCTTCCGCGAGACGCTTTTGTCCCTGGGGAAGTTCTTCAAACGGCGCCCGCTGGTGCAATACGTCCAGCAGTTCCAGGAAGGTGTATGTGGATGTGCGGTAATTTGCCGATTTGAACTCGGACCAGGCGAGCATGTAGCGCGCATTGTCTTCGAAGGGACTGTCGCCCCGCTCCAACAGTGTGCGGAAATCCCGCGCGGCTGCGGTGTAATCCTGGCGGTTGAAGGCGGCTTCGCCACGGCGGAACAGTACTTCAGTGATAAACGGCGATTCCGGTGCTGTTGCAGCGATTTTTTCCAGCGCGCGCAGCGAATCCTGCGGTTGGCCATCCAGTGCCCGTGCCCGTGCCAACCGGTAGAGGATATAGTCGTCGCCGGGCATTTCCTGTGCCAGCTGTTCGTAGTGGCGCACTGCACTGCTATAGGAAACGGCAACATCAGGGTTTTCTGCCTGTTGCTGTTCCAGGCGCTCCATTTCCAGATCCGCCAGGCGCAGGCGGATGCGGCGCTGGGTTTGTGGGTCGCGGTTGCTCTCCAGGGCCTGGCGGTAGCTCTGTTGCAGCGCGGCGATATCCACCTGCGGCACTTCGACGCTTTGCGCCGGTGGCAACTCGGCACCCGGCAGGTCAGCGAGTGTCTGCACGGCGTTGTTGCTACAGGAGGCGGCGCTGCAACAGACGGCCAGCGCCAGCAGTTTTTTGCGCACGAATTTTTCGCGCCAGCGCAATCTATTCATCTTCGCCGCCCTCCTGTGTCTCGGCCGCGGGCCCGGCCTGCATGGCCGCGTCCTGCAGGCGCGCAATGGCCAACCGGCTGTGGGCCATGTACTGCTGAACCTGGGAGCGTTCCCGCTGCAGTTCGGCGATCACGTCTTTGCGGATGGAGGCTTCAATCAGATCGGCGGCTCTGGTGATAGCCGCGCGCTGTGCGCTCAGCTGTGGCCCCGCTTCGGAGACCTGCGCATGCAGTCGGTTCAATTGGGGCGCGCGCCGGGCGACGAGGTCGGTGTTGCGGCGCTGGCGCTCCGCCTGGTGCAGTTGTTCGTCCAGTTTGAGCAGCTGTTTGCGCTGTTGCCACAGGTTGTGGTGGTAGTCTTCACTCGCCTGCCAGAGCAGGATGCCGCGCGCGCGGGCGAGCGTTTTTCCCTGACTTTCCCGCGCTCTACCGGCCCTTTCCAATACTTTGTAATTTTCTTCGGCGCGCCTGAGCAGTGACAGCATTTCGCTGTCTTCGCTCTCTTGCGCGGCCAGAAGGGCCAGGCCGTCGCGGTCTTTTTCGATGCGGCCCAGGAACTCGTCCAGCTGGTGATACTGCTGTTCAGCGATTTGCATTTGTTGGTCGAACTGGGCGCTGTGGTAGTTCTCGACAATGGTCTGGTGGCGCTGCGCACGCGCGTCGATCAGGTGTGCGAAATGCGGCAGTTTTTCCTGCCAAGCTTCAATCACCTGTGAAAGCTGGCGCAGGTCTCGCAGTTCCGACAGGCGCAATTGAAACTTGTCACTTTGCAGTATCGGGCGCAGGTAGCGGCGGTTGTCTTGTACCAGCGGCGGCGCTTCCGCCAGCTGTAGCCAGCCATAGCGCTGCGCGACACCGTCTGCGGCGGCGAACTCTGTCGACGCTATGCTGTTTTGCAGTTGCTCGAGTTCGGTCAGCACCGCGTGGTAATGCTGCTCGGCGCTGTGGTAAGCGGCCAGGGCATTACCCGGGCGCTGGAGCTGCTCGTAGCTGTAGGGCAGGGCCACCATGGCCTCGCGCGCGGCTGCGGAGTCGCCGTGGTTGTCTACCAGGTATTGCAGTGCGTCGACCGCGGCTTTGTATTGCCCGCTGTTGATGGCCGACCAACCCAGTCCCAGCAAAGCCCGGCGGGCCCAGGGGGTTTGCAGGCGCACTTGGCGGAAGGCTTCCATCGCTTCGCTGTGTTGCTCTTGCAATGCATAGGCGTAGCCGGCACCGGTGTACGCCTTGTCGGCCAGTACGCGCATTTCCTCGGAGTCGTCACCGCGCCGCGCCAATTTGGCTGCCTGGGTGTAGCGCGCCGCGGCGGCGGACAGTTGTCCCTCCCTCGCCAGGGCCGCCGCCAGGTTGATATTACCCAGCACCCGCTGTTCGAGAGATAGTGATTTCGCCTTTAGCGCTACTTCCGCCGCGGCAAAATCGCCCCGCCGCAGGGCCAGATTCAATTCCAGCCCGGACTCGGATGCGGCGCCGGATTTTTGCAACTGCTCGGCGGCCAGCGGCCAATCGCCTTGCAGGTAATTGAGTTCCGCCAGCTTCTGCCAGGCCACGCGGCGGAGGCGCGCATCGGTCTCGCTGTCGCCGTCACTGTTTTGCAACTGCTGCTCAAACAGCGTCGCCGCGCGTTGGCGCAGGCCGAAGCCGAGGCTGATACCGCCTTCGATTAAGGCGGCGTTGTCACTGTGCACTTTGATGGCGTCGCGCTCGCGGGCCACCAGCAGTGTGCTGAGCGCGTCGAAATAGTTGCCCTGAAAATATTCGTAGAGGACGGCTCCGTAGGCCATGTCTTGCGCCTGCGAGTACTTTTTCGGCGCCTCGGCGGCGAGCGGGGCCGCAGCGGCGAGCAGGGCCGCTGTCAGGGAAAAAACGCGGGAGAGAGGTCGGTACAGCATGGTGAATCAGGGGGCCGGCCACTGCACCAGTTCGAATTCCGGCTGCTGCTTGCCGCTGGCATCGGCGATGCGCAGTTCTATCACTGCCGGCTCATCCGTTTTCTCCAGTTCCAGCGTGGCCGCGCGCTTGTATTCGCGCCCTTGCGGGCCTATGCCGGTAAAAAAGGCGGAGATGGTGTAGTCGCCGGATTTCAGATTGCCTTTGTAGAGGGGCTGTATGCCGCCGCGGATCAGCGCACTGCGTTGGTGGTCGGTGTACAAGTGGCTGGCGACGAGTTTGTTATCAATATGCAGTTTGACCGCATCCAGCTTGAAATACTCTCCCACGTCGACGGAAACGTAAAAGGCCACTTGGCTCTGTGCCGGGTAGAGCAGGTCTTCTTCGAGGATCAGCAGGTCCCGGTTCAGTTTCAGCACATTTTGTTTGAGATCTTCCAGCTTATCGGCGGGAAAGGTGTCCTCCTCGGCGACTACTGGAGCGCCCGCAATACCCGAGCAAAGAGTGAGGCAAGAAAACAGAAATTGGATACAGCGTCGCATGTGCGGTCTTCTCAAGAATGTTTTACGGCCTGTTGGCAGGCAATTATCGTGGAAATCCGTTGTGTTTTTATGTTGGTGCCCAGTCTCTATAACTTTACAGGTCCAGCGCGGGTTGTTTTGCAGCGCAAGGGTCTTGCCCTCTTGCGTATGGTGCGCTCTCGGCACTGTTGACGGCGTCGCTGTCACTGATTGAATACTTCATCTTTTTGGCCTGTCTTGTCGCATTGTGTTATCAGGGCCGGGAGACAGGCCCTACGCCAGCAGGAGAGTATCAGCAGCCAATCCGTTGCGCCCAATCCTGATACGGGAGTGCACGATGTAAATTATCTCAGGGGATCATGTAACTGGCGTGATCCGGTTGGCAATTTTCTTATGATGACAATGGGTTATGGATTTGCGTTGGCCGATTGCGGGTTGTCCAGGCCGCGGCTGAAGTAGAGGCGCCTGTTACTGTCGATGACTACTGCCTCGAAACCCGGCAGCCGGTCGATCAGTGCCAGACCTTTTTCTTTGCCCAGTACAAAGACGCTGGTGGACAGGGGGTCGGTGTCGAAACCGCGCGGACCGATAATACTGACACTGATTAGCTTATCGCTGCTACCGGCAGTGGTGTCCGCGGGTTTTCCGGTGGCCGGGTTGAATATGTGGTGCACGCGGGTGTTGCTGTCGTCGATAAAATAGCGTTCGTAGTCACCGGAGGTGGAAATGGCGGTATCCGTCAGGGGAATCACCGCCGCATTCTTGCTTTTGTCGCGGGGGTGACGTATGCCCACCAGCCAGGGTCGGCCGCGTTTGTCGCCGATCATGCGCGAGTCGCCACCAGCGCTGACGCTGGCACAGCAGACGCCGGCCGCTTTCAGAATGGCAACGGCTCTGTCCACCGCGTAGCCCTTGGCAATGCCCCCCAGATCGATTTTTGTCTTTTCGTGACCAAATCGCAGAGTGTGCGTGTTTTTATCGAGGTGCAGGTGGCGGTAGTTCAGCGCTTCCAGCAGTGACTCGGTCAGCTGCTCGTCGGCCCGTTGTTTGTTGCGGAAATCGTAGTGTTTGCCAAGGGTGGCAAAGCTGATATCAAAGGCGCCGCCGGTGAGGTCGCTGTACCAGAGGGATTTGTCGATCAGCGCTGTGAGTTCCGCGGAGATTTTTACCGGTCCCTTAGCGGCTTCGCGGTTGACCCGCGAAAGCTCGCTTGTAGGTTTGAAAGGGGACAGCTCGTCGTCCAGGCGGCGGAATTCCGCCATGACCTGGTCGATCAATTGCTCAGCCTGTTGGCTGTCTTCGTGCCATAGCTGCACCGACACCTCGGTGCCCATAATGGCCTGTTTTTCATAGTGCCATTCCGCCAGCGACGGCGTCGCATAGGGCAAGAGGGCACAGCACAGCAATAAATATTGAAAAACTCTGGTCATTAAACAATCGGTTCAAAAGCGGTCATGGCGTCCATCAGGGTGGCGTTACCGAGGCCGTGGCTGGGGAAGAGACTGGCAAAATTGCCTTGCTCACCGTGCAGCGCCATATAGTTCAACACCACCGTCTCCACCAGCAGGTTAACATTGTTTGCCGCCGGGCTGGACGCCGTTTCTACATCTCCGGAGGCACGCATGTAGCCGAGTTGCTGGTGAATCGCTTGTTCGTCGGCGGAACCGCCGAGCAGTTGCGGTCGGCCTGTTGGGTTGTAGACCAGGAAGAATGAAGCCGCAGTTTGCTGGTTGTCACCGGTCCAGACACCTTTGCCGCGGCCGTCGGGGGAGTCGTCGATCATGCCGTTGGAGGATACCGAGCCGTCGCTGAAGATGTAGATCATTAACGGTTTTGATTTGCGCGCGGCATATTCCAGGCAGGCGCCGATACAGCGGCCGGCGCGCAGGTCGCGGATTTCGCCGGTGGCGCGGTCACCGGTGTGGTAGTCGTAGCCGCCCATGGTGATAGTGCCGGCGCCGGCGTAACCGTCGATTACCAGCTTCATGACCGAAGCGGTCTTGCGGAATTCTCGGTCGTTGTTGAACTCGGCACTGGTAAATATCCCCGCGGGTCCAACGATATCCGGGTCTGCTTCCGGGTTGAGAATATTGGGGTTGCCGAAGCGGTCGGCCATATCGGCGCTTTTCAGGTAGCCGCAGCGCACCATTTCTTTGATAGTGGCATCGGCGGTGACCTGGGTGTTGACCCGCTTGAGCTTGGAGTCGGAGATGCGGTACATGGACTCCATAACCGCCACCGTATCTTCCTGGCTCAGCAGGCCGACCAGGTCCCCCACGTCCACAAGACCGGTGGCATCGGAGGGGCGGTCCACTTTGGTGGGGCGCACCTGTGGATCAATCATCGATGCCGGTGCCTGGGAGTTGCCGCCGGATTCACTGCTGCTGGAGCCGATCAGGGCAAGCAGTTCACCGTTGGCGCCGGCTTTGTTGATGCCGTACATGGGGTTGTGGGGGTTGTTGCCGGTGTCGTTTTCTGAGCGCGCTGGAATTACGGCGCCGTTGGTGGCCGCGGCGGTACCGGCGGCGATTTTGTCGAGGATACCGCGCAGCATGGCGCTGTCACTGTGGAAAGCGAGGCCCAGATCGGTATTGATCAGAGTGTTGCTTACCGAAGGCGCCATGTCACCGGGCAGCCCTTGCTTGACGTAGCCTGCGGTACTGAGGAAATCCAGTTGCCCCCCCTGTTTGCCTACCAACACATTGGAGCCAGCGATATTGGCACCGCCAGCTAGATCGAAGCAAATAAAGGGTATTTTGGACTCGCCGTTGCCATCGAGGCCACATACGTTGCGCATATCCTGAAGGTCATCGGAAAGCGCAGCCTGCGCTTGCCGTGGGTTGGCGAACAGGCTGAAAACCGAACCGCCGAGTACGGTAGCAAAGCCGGCGCGAAAGCCCTGGGCGATAAATTCGCGTCGGGTTGTCGGTCGGCGGTGGTCAGGATGGCGCAGGGGCTGGTCCAGATCAAAGTGTTTTTTCTTGCTCATAGTTGCTGTCCGGATTTTTGCATCCGCGGTGGCGGTGATTGGGTATTGCGCGGGCCTGTTGTGACAGGCCCTCTCTGCTTTGGGATCGGTATCCGATCGCAATTAATGAATCAGTGTCATCGCACTGCCCATGGCCGCGGCGCACACCGCCTTGACCGTGGTTTCAGTGCGGTTGCCGCAGTCACCGCTGCAGTTTTCCATCTTGTCGATCAGGTTATTCAGCTCGGTTTCCACTTCGGTCAGGTCCGGTGCAACCGCCAACTGCGAGTGGTTTCCGTCGGGCCAGGTCATCTCGTGGCCGAGCAGGTGCTCGATCAATGGGTCGATAATTTGCGCGCGCTTGGCGGCGGTATCGAAGGCGCTGCCGATGGGCGCGCTGAAGTCGAAGCCGGGGAAGTAGCTGCTGCGCAGGCTGCTTGAATCCACCAGCACGCTGCAGTATTTCACCGCCAGCTGGGTGATACCCATCTGCTGCGCGGCCAGGAAACCGCGGATATCGCTCTCCACCGGCAGCTGGCGCTTGATGGTCTCCCAGGTGTCGAGGACATCGGGATGAGCTCTGGATACCCCGGTGGCTTTGGACAGGGTTGCGTGTATCTGTTCAAAGCGGCGCAGACCGATCCTGGGTTGCGGGTCCAGATCCGCCGGCTCGGCGGGCGGCGTCGGTGTGGGTTCCACGCGGCTAAAGGTCGCGCTGCCAAGGCGCTCGAAAGTGAGGAAGAATTCGTCGTAGTCGGGCCCTTTATCCAGGGTGACGATGGTGCCGAGTCGGGACAGTTTCTGCCCGGCGCCCGGCACATAGCTGTCGTCGATCGTTGTGGAGAGCTTCGCCCACACCTGGCCCACTTCCGCCTCGCGCCCGTTGATGCCGATGCGCATGCCTTCGATGGCAATACCGGTGGGATCGGCGTTTTCGTCCAGGCTGATAAAGGTGGGTTCGCTGAACAGGTAGCCGTAGTTGTCGAACTGCTGCACGGTGAACATCACGTAGCTTTTCGGTATGTCGGTGTGCTCCTCCACCTTGAACAGCAGCAGGTATTTCTGGCCCACGCCCACTTCGTAGTTAGTGAGGATATCCTCCGGGGAAAGAGCGCGGGAGTGGATCGCCAGCAGGCGAACCGAGCCTTCCCACACATTGTCTCCGGACACCTCGCTGCCCAGAACCAGTGCGAAAGTGTCGTCCCAGGTGCTGAGGAGGTCCGCTTCGGCTGGGTCTGCGTCTCCGGTGTACTCGCCGTTGACATACAGTTTGCGGCCGTCGATGGGGTCGTAGGTGGCGACCACGTGTTGCAGGGTTGCCTGCACGCGCTGGGCCGCATCTTCCGTAGCCAGCATCGGCATACCGTCTGCATCGGTGCTGTCACTGCGGTTTTGGAAGGTGTAGCTGTATTCCACCTGGCCGAGGGTGAAATTGCGAATATCGTTGCCGCCAGAGTAGCTGACGATGCGCGCCGGACCCTCCTGGGAAACATTCGCCGGGGCCACCCAGGCCTCGATGGTGTATTCGCCGGTGGCGGTCAGTGTGTCGTACAGCTTGCGGCTGGTGGCAGTGGCGCCCTGGGCCTTGCCGCCCTTGAGCTGAACGCCCCAGGAATCCAACCATTCGTAATCACCGGTCAGGGTCAGGTCGATGGCGGGATTGACACCGGAGGTGTCGAAGGCGGTGGTGCCGCTACCGGTTTTAAACTCGTAGAGGGCGATTGCGTTGTTCTCAATGCGGCCACCGCTGCTGGCAACAACGCCGTCGGTCATCAGCAGTGCCTTACTGATCACCCAGTCGGGGTCCACTGCGGTCAGTGGTATGGCGTCGGCGAAAGCCTGGATAGCCGCTGTCATCTCAACTGCATCGTCTTCACAGTCGCTCCAGCAGTTGTGGAACTCTTCTCCTAGGCGCACGGTGAAGCGGGATGCCGCCGGGTTGTCCAGGTTCATGCGGCTCTTGGCCGCTTCGTAGGCCTGGTTGATGTCTTCACTGGCAAAATAGGGCTGTTGCGCCGTGCCGGCATCTTCACTGTGGCAGCTGGCACAGTAATTCCGCAGCAGAGGGTAGACGGTGGTGGAAAAGTTGCCGCCGTCTGCGGGAAAACTTTTGCTCTCGCCTACCGTGCGTTCCACGGGCTCAGTTAGCTGTATGGTATTTTTTAAACTACCACTGGCCTGCGCCCAGTCCTCGATATAGTTGGTGATAATCTCCGCACAGGCGCTGGCACTGGCCAGCCAGCAGTTGTGCCCACTGGCAACTTTCGTCACCAGGCGCGACTCCGCCGGTTGCGACAGGTTTATCAGTTCACGGCCTTCGTTGTAGGCGATATTGATATCGTCGCCGCGCACGAAGCGCGGGCTCTGGTTATTCTCAATATGACAGCCGCCGCAGCGGTTGTCCGCTGCCAGATTGTCCCAGATGTAAAACTTATACTGCTGTACATCTTCCGTTTCCGGAGCCGGGCCGGAATAGCTGGCGCCGCCGCTGCCGGGATTGGTGTTGGGTTGTTCTTCGGTTTCCTGGCCGCTGCCGCCGCTACAGGCGCTGAGTATTGTGGCGGCGAGGAATATACCCAGAGAGGACGAAGCGCGAAAAAAAGCGCGGTAACTACCGGAGGTTTTTCTGAAAGCCATCACTTATTCCCCCGCACAGTAAACAGCGGTATCCGCATAGACTTGTTTGAGGCTGTAGCCGTTGCTGCTGAAATCATCCGCAACGGTATCGATCAGTGTGCGGTCGGTTGCATCTTCCGGTTCCCTCAGGCACACCTGACGGAATACTTTGGTGACCTGACACTCGGCAAAGGCGCGGCTGTTGGCCAGCTCTTCGCCGAGGGATTTTGCTCCGTAGCCGCCGCCGGGCAGAGAGCTGCTCCAGCCCAGGTACATATTTGGCCCCTCGCGCCAGTAATTGTCCCAGCGGTCGTCGGGCACGATATAACCGTAGGGGAAGTTGGCGCTGTTGATATGGTTTTTTGCCTTTACACGACTGCCGGTGATGGGGTCCGTTTCACCAGCCGAGTTGTAATCCAGTTGGCCGTTTTCCCCTTCCGGATCGGTATCCGCGTCGTAGGTGAAATCGTAGTAGGCAAAAGCCTGAGTCATTGGGTCCATGCCGCTGTGGCAGCCGATACAGTTGTTCTGAAATACCCGGCTGTCACCACCGGGGCTGCGGCTCACATCCTGGCGGATGCGGTCCGATGGCCGCGACGTATCGTGCACCTGTTCCAGGTCGCGGCACAGGTGGTTTACCAGGGTAAAGCGGAACATGGCTCTGTTTGTGCCGGCGATAAAAAAAGACTTTGCCGCGGCGCGGCTGGTGATAACGCCCGCGGTGGCCTCGGCCGGCAGGCCGGTAACCGATGACTGGGTGTTGCGCACCAGATTGTCCTTTAGCGAGTAGCCCCCGTTTTCCAGTGCCTCGTAATGGTCGTTGTTACTGTTGCTGTAGGGCGGCAGGCCGGATACGTTGCCGGTGTAGAGGATGTCTCCGTAGAGAACCTCGCGGAAATCCACATCATCGCGCACCATGCCGATGACCGTCGCCGTGTAGTCGTTCAGAGGCGCAAAGACATCCTGTTCGCGGTTGGTCCAGGGAGTGGCGAGATTTTTCAAGGTGACATTGTAGAAGGCGTCGTCCTCCATCGCCGCGTAGGCGACGGTGGCGAGATCCTCGTCCGCCAGTTCGACGAGCGTTTCCGCGGATGGCTTGACGCCGGCAATGCGGCTGTAAACCTGCAGCGCCTGATCTTGGGGTGCTGCGCTGGCGGCGGCGCTGAGCAGGCTGGCGCCGAACAGGATACCTGTGACAAGAGACCGGGCTGTGTGCGGTCGAAGTGGTTGAGTATTCATCGATTTATTAATCTAGTGTGACCACATAAGGTATGAGCACTGAATACTAAGAGGTGAACAGTCTATTGTCAGACCCACTTCCGAAAAGTGCGTCCCAGTTGGCAAACTTTTTGTGTACGCCTTGAGAAAATGGCGCGGCGCGGAAAGGTAATGCGCAGAGATTATCATGTGCCGGCGATTCACCGTGCCGGAATTAATCATAGCGGGTAGAAACAGAGATGAAACATTTGCGTACACTGCCGGCTCTGCTGTTGCTGGCCGCCTGCAGTGGCGGAGGGGGGGATTCTTCCGGTGGCGAACAGGCCGAAGATCCGGTTGTGATCGACTACCCCATCGTTTTTGTGCGTCGCCAGCTTCCCCAGGATGATGAGGGCGCGCTGGTGGAAGAGGATATCTACTCGCCAGCCGACTTCAGCCCCGGCGCCGAACTGGTGCTGAAAGACCGGGCGACGCCGAGTGCACCGGAGACGGTGCTGACCGCCGGGATATTCGATGGCAGCTACGACGTCAAGGATCTGAACATTTCCGCCGATGGCCAGCGCCTGGTATTCGCGATGCGCGCACCGGAAATTGAGGATGCCGATGAAGATGAGCAGCCTACCTGGAATATCTGGCTCTACGACCGGGAAGCCGATGAACTGAGACGAGTGATCGAATCGGATCTGGTCGCGGAGGAAGGGCAGGACGTAGCACCGGCATTTTTACCCGACGGCCGCATTGTTTTCTCATCCACCCGCCAGCGCCGCTCCCGCGCTTTGCTACTGGACGACAACAAGCCGCAGTTTTCCTCCCTGCGGGAAGATCTCGACAGCGAGGCGTTTGTGCTGCACGTGATGGAAGCAGACGGCAGCGATATACAGCAAATCTCCTTTAATCAGAGCCACGACCTTTTTCCAACGGTGCTGAACGACGGTCGTATCTTGTTCAACCGCTGGGACAATATGGGCGGTGTCAATCGACACAGTCTCTATACCATCGAACCAGACGGCACTGACCTGGCCTTTCACTACGGTTATCACAGCCAGGAAACCGGTAGTGAAAACGAGGAGGGCGAGCGCACCGAAGCAGCTTTTGTCAGGCCTCGGGAATTGCCCGATGGGCGCCTGTTGATCACCCTGCGCGCGCCGGAAGGCACCAGCTATGGCGGCGATCTGGTGGCGATCGACAGCGTTAACTACACAGAAGCCTTCAGCGAGCCAGAGGGAGAAGGTGAGCTGGTGGGGCAATCTTCCATTTCCCTGAAGGAAATCATCACCCACGGCGGCCTGTCGGCAAACGGCCTTTTCGCTTCCGTATGGCCTTTTTACGACGGCACCAGCCGTCTGCTGGTCAGCTGGAGCGAGTGCCGGGTACTGGAGATGGACACGGAACTGCCGCGCCCCTGCACCGAGGAGTGGCTGAGCCAGGAAGAAGTGGTACCGGCGGACCCGCTCTATGGGCTGTGGATTTACGACTATAGCGAGGGTACCCAACTGCCGATTGTCGTCGCGGAAGAGGGGGAAATGATTTCCGAGGGCGCGATTCTGGAACCGCGCACCGAGCCCGCCTATATTCCCGAGCCGGTGCCGGGGATCGATATCGACGGCGACCTTGTGGATGCCGGTGTCGGCATTCTCGATATCCGCAGCGTCTATGATTTTGACGGCGAGGATGTTGTCGGCATCGCCGATGTGGCCGATCCGGCGATTACCTCAGCCGAAGAGCGCCCCGCGCGCTTTTTGCGTGTGGTCAAGGCGGTGGGTATTCCGGATGACGATACACTGGAGTTTGACCGCTCTGCCTTTGGTCGCAGTCGCGCCACTGGTATGCGCGAAATCCTCGGCTACACGCCGATACAGCCGGATGGCTCCGTGCGGGTGCAACTGCCGGCGGATATGCCGCTGGCGATTTCCGTTGTGGATGCGGACGGCCGCCGTATCGGCGGCCGCCACCGCAGCTGGCTGCAACTGCGCGCTGGTGAAGTGCGCAAATGCAACGGCTGCCACACCGCCGACAGTGAGGTCCCCCACGGCCGCCCAGACAAGGAACCGGAATCCGCCTGGCCGGGTGCTTCCACCTCCGCCGCGCCCTTCCCGAATACTGAGCCTGCGCTACTGGCGGAAATGGGCGAGACCATGGCCCAAGTGCTGGCGCGCATTTCCGGCGAAGCGCAACTGGAGGGGGATCTCAACTTCAGCGATCTGTGGACAGATCCCGCTGTGCGTGCCAAGGACCCGAGCACCCTGATTTCCTATCAGGATCTGGAGACCCCGGTGCCCATTCCCCTCACATGCCTGACCGATTGGGGCGGCCACTGCCGTACCGTCATCCACTACCCGGAGCATATTCAGCCGATCTGGGAACGGGCGCGTCAGATTACCGACGCGGGTGGGGCGGTGATTGAAGACCGCACCTGTGTGACTTGCCACTCCACCCGCGATGCCGCCGGTATGCTGCAGGTCCCCGCCGGGCAGTTGGATCTGAGCGCGGCGGTTTCCTCCGTCAATGCCGACTGGCTGGCTTCCTACTCGGAATTACTGTTCGATAGCCCGGTGTTGGATCTGGTGGATGGTGCCCTGTTGCCAAGGCAGGTGCAGGAAGTTGACGGCAACGGTAACCCGGTATTCGAAACAGACGAGGATGGAAATTTAGTTTTGGATAGCGATGGCAATCCGATTCCGGTTATGGTTACCGTTGAGGTTGATAGGCTGATGGGCGGCTCCGCCCGTAACAGCCGTTTCTTTGATATTTTTGCACCGGGCGCGGCCCACGCCGATTATCTCGACCCCGCGGAGCTGAAACTGATCTCCGAGTGGCTGGATATCGGTGCGCAATACTATAACGATCCTTTTGCCGCACCGGAAAATTGATTCATGGTGAGTTTTCGTTTCTGTATCTATTTGTTGTGTGCCGCCCTATTGCTGATTGGCAACAGGGCGGCGGCCGAGGTTTCACCGCCGGAGGGGGTGCCGGACGACGCCGAGCGGGTCACTGTCGGTTCTCCCTACGTGAATATTTACACCGGACCGGGGCGCGGCTACCCCATTTTTCACGTGGCCGAGTACGGCCAGGAGATGTGGCTGCTGAAACGCCGGACCGATTGGATCAAGGTTTACCTTCACAGAAACAAGACCGGTTGGGTACGCGTTGCCGACCTGGATGAAATTTACGGTGCGGACGGGGAGCTGGTGCGGGTTCACTTGCCGGATTTCCGCGACGTAAACGCGCAGAATTTCCATCTGGGCTTTACCTACGGAGACTTTGCCGGTGCCGACTCCATGGGGGTCAATCTCGGTTACCGCTTTACCGCCAACCTCTCTGCCGAACTGCGGGCAACCCAGGCGGTCGGCAACTTCTCCGACAGCCAGACGTATCAGGTGGCGGTACTGCACCAACCATTCCCGCGCTGGAAATTGTCCCCCTATTTTATGCTCGGTGCTGGCGTTAACATCACTTCCCCCAACGCGACTATTGTTGCCACAGAAGATCGCCAGGATACCGCCATGCTGACCGGGCTGGGGGTGAAAGCCTATCTGTTCCGCCGCTTTGCCTTGCGCGCGGAGTATGCCAATCACTACCTGCTTACATCGCGGGACGAAAATCAGGAGATAGTCGAGTGGAAGCTCGGATTCGACGTATATTTGTAGCCGCAGCGGCTGCCGCTCTGTCCATTTCCGCCGGTGCCAAAGCGCAGGAAGGCGACGATGTTCTCGGTGAAATTATCTCACCAGACTTAGAGCGTCGTGAAATCCGTGAGGCAAAACTCGATACTGAAAATATCGAGTTGTCCGCATTCGGCGGCATCATCAATGTGGAGGACTTCGGCTCTAACAGCCTCACCGGTGCAGCCCTCGCCTACCATATCAATGAAGACCTCTTTATGGAGGCCGCTTATGGCGAAACAGAATTGGGCGAGTCCAGTTTCGAACGTTTGAGCGGCTCGGCACCGCTTTTGACAGAAGAGCAGCGTACACTCAGCTATTACAACCTGTCCCTGGGCTGGAACCTGTTTCCGGGAGAGTATTTTATTTTTGACGACTGGGCGCTCAATAGCAGCCTCTATTTGATCGGCGGCGTGGGTAATACCTCCTTCGCTGATGAGGAGCACTTTACTTACAACTTCGGCGTAGGTGCGCGGGTACTGATGAGCGATTGGTTGGCGCTGCGTCTCGACTTCCGCGATCACGTTTTTGAACACGAGATTTTCGGCGAGCTGCAGACAACCAACAACCTATCCGCGCAGCTCGGATTTTCTATTTTTTTCTGACTTGATACGACCAATAAAAAGGTGATAACAATGCTTAGATTATTAGCTGCTTTGGCTCTGATTATCTCCTCTCAATTTGCTTTGGCCGCCGAGCCCTCGTTTGACTTTACCCTCGCCTCCAACAAAGGCAAAAACCTGCGTTTGGCAGAGCAGCGCGGGGAAGTGATCATGCTGAACTTCTGGGCCTCATGGTGCGGCCCCTGTCGTCAGGAAATGCCGCTCTTGGACGAGCTGCATGCCCGCTATGAAGCGGCCGGTTTTCAGGTTTGGGGCGTGAATGTGGATTCCGACCGGGCCGATGCCAATAAAATGCTGGCGAAAATCCCGGTGGATTTCCCCATCCTGTTCGACAGCGCCGGTGAAGTCAGCAAGAAGTACGGCATAGACGCAATGCCCAGCTCGGTGTTTATCGATCGCGACGGCAATGTGCGCCATATACACCGCGGCTACCGCGACGGTGACTTGGCCGCCTACAAAAAAATCATTAAGGAACTGATCCGGGAGTAACCATGGTTCGCGCACTGATCCTGCTCTGTAGTGCACTGCTGATTAGCGGCTGCTCGGTAACTCCCTGGGTGGCGCCCTACGAGCGCCATTATTTGGCCGATCCAATCATGGGCTTCGAGCGGGACCCGGTCGCGGCGCGATACATGAACCACGTGTACGAGGCCCGTGAATCGGCCCGCGGCGCGGAAGGCGGAAGTGGAGGCGGCTGTGGCTGTAACTAAAACACTGCGCCACTTCGCTGGCGCGCTGCTGTGTTTTTTCCCTTTGGCAGGCTGGGCAGCGGTACTGCCCGAAGAGCGTGCCGACATCATGTATCATTCCTACAGTGGTGGCGGCGTTACCATTGACGGGCCTTCACTCCTGGTGCGCAAAAATGTGGGCAACAGCTTGTCCCTGTCTGCCAACTACTATGTGGACATGATTTCCGGCGCATCCATCGATGTTCAAGCCACCGCCAGCCGTTATACCGAACAGCGCGATGAGTATTCCCTCGGTGCCGACTACCTGGTGGATAAGACCACACTCAGTGTCGCCTACACCAATAGTTCCGAAAACGACTACGAGGCGAATACATTTTCCTTCGGTGTCAGCCAGGCTTTCTTCGGCGATCTCAGCACACTGGATCTGCGCGTCAGTTACGGCAGTGACGATGTTTACCGCAACGGCGACGATAACTTTGCCGCCGAGGCGGAGCACCGCCGTTACGCTCTGAGCTGGAACCAGATACTAACGCAGAAGCTCATCGCCGAGTTGAGTGTGGAAACTGTATCTGACGAGGGCTTCCTCAATAACCCCTACCGCAGTGTGCGTTATTTGGACCCAACCTCCGGTAGCGGCTTCAGTTACCAACCGGAACTCTACCCGTCAACTCGCAACAGTGATGCGGCTGCAATCCGCTTCAAATACTACCTGCCTTACCGAGCGGCGATTAAAGGTGAATACCGCCGCTACGCCGACAGCTGGGGCATCGTTGCCGACAATATCGAGTTCCGCTACACCCATCCACTGGAGGAAAAAGATCAGTGGATACTCGAAGGCAAGGCACGCGTTTATAAACAGACAGGGGCGGATTTCTACAGCGACCTTTTCCCTTATCTGAATGCCACCAACTTCCGTGCCCGAGATAAAGAACTGAGCGATTATAGCAATGCCTCAATTGGCGTAGGTGTCTCCTATGTACTGCCGGACCGTTGGTCTCTGTTCAACCGCAAGAACACGCTCAGTCTCTACTGGGACTACATATACTTCGATTACGAGAATTTCCGCGATGTCACCGTACACGGCAGCGGCACTGCCATAGCTCCGGGCGAAGAACCGACCTACAGTTTTGGGGCCAATGTCATACGCTTTTTCTGGTCTGTATGGTTGTGATGAAGTCGGCGACATGTCCTGAGTGCTGGGACTCATCGCGGACGATGTAGAAGAAACCCACCGTCCATCTACTACGCCGCGCTCGGGCCTAAGTCTTTCTGGTCTCAGTGATGCCGAGGCGGCGTATCACCATATCCCGAGGTGTTGTTATTGATCGACTGGCCGTCTGCTGTCATAGCAAGCCAGTAGAGCGATTGGCGGTACGGTTCAGCAGCTTTCCTATACCTGGGATACCATTGGCAATCTCACGAGTAGACATAATCTGCGTACCGCGAAAAAGGAGTCCTTTTGCTATGACAACCTGAACCGGCTGCTGGCGGTAAATACGGGCACCACCAGTACTGGGGCTTGTAATCCCAATGCGAGCAATACCCAGTATCAGTACGACAGTATTGGCAATATCAAGAGTAAGGACGGCATATCCTATTTGTACCAGGGCGCTAAGCCCCACGCGGTGACCAAAGTTGGTACAGTTTCTTATGAGTACGATGACAACAATGGCAACCTCACATCTGACAGTACAGGTAGAGAATTTTTCTATACCAGTTTCGATAAGCCGTCGCTGATTAAGAATACCGGCAGCAACGATCAAACTGCCTTTTTCTATGGGCCGGACAGATCCCGCTATAAGCGGATAGATACTCGTGCTAACGGTGAGGTGATTACAACCTTATACCTTGGCAATGTGGAACGTATTCATAGAAGTTCAGACGGAAAATACCGCTGGAAGCGTTACCTTCCGGGCGGCGGCGTCTTTACCTATACGACGGACGCAGACTTCAACCAGCAGTCTTTTACGGAGCAGTATCTGCTGAAGGATCATATCGGCTCCACCGACGTGGTGCTGGATGCCAATGGCAATATTCTGGAGACTATGGCCTTCGACCCCTGGGGTAAACGCCGGGATGCTGATTGGCAGGCGATCGATATCAGCGATTTGGTCGCAAATAACTACAGCCTACTCGAAAGTCTGACGGATACCACAACCAAGGGCTTTACCGGCCACGAAATGGTGGATGCTCTGGGGGTTATCCATATGAATGGTCGCATATATGACCCAGAGCTGGGCCGTTTCCTACAGGCGGATCCGTTTATCGATGGTGTGGGTGATACCCAGGGCTATAATCGCTATAGCTATGTGAAGGGAAATCCTTTGACGTTGACGGATCCGACAGGTTACTACAGTTTGGATGACTTTTTTGATGATGTTAATAAGTTTTTGGATAAGTATATTGGTGACAATGGTGGGTCTTTTGAGATAGGGATCACCTATGGTGGGCCAGGTGGAACGGGTAATGGTGCTGGATGGGGTGGCGCAAGCTTTTGGGCCGAAACTGGCACCGGTGGAGCTTCGACTCCAGAAGGTACTGTGCCCGGTGCATTTGGTGAGAGTAAAAAAGAAGAGGAAAGTATCTGGGATAAGATTACTATCCAGGGAACTAGTGAGAACGGTGGAGGATTTGATTCTGAGCTGGCAGTAGAGTCGTTGGTGCATCTTGAGGTGGATGGGCAGAGTGTTGGCGGTGCGCTTGGGGAGACTTCGAGAGCAGTTGGTAATGAAAGTTCAGAGCCTATTACAAGGAAGCTTACCGAAGGAGAAATGTCTCTAGCTAAAACTGTCTTCGGTGACGAAATAGATTTAACTAAAGTGCGCCTAACAAATCGAAACTTCCCATTCTCTGGGGAAAAGGTTTCGGTAACACCGAGTAATACTATTTGGCTAGGTAAAAATTACCGATCTGATTTTTCAAGTGAAGAGTTAAAGATGATGGGGCACTTGATTCATGAGTTGACGCATGTTTGGCAATACCAAAATGGTGTCTCGTTGAAATGGGCGGCGACAAAGCTGAGCATGAATGGAAAAAGCTACAAAGAAAATTATCACTATAGTCTTGGCGGTGAGTTTAAGTCGTACAATATTGAGCAGCAGGCAACAATTTTTGAGCATCAATTTTATCGGAACTCTTACGGTAATCCATACGGGGATTCACTTATCCGGGATTTTAACGGACGGCCAATTCCCGAGTCCTCAAAAGCAATACAAGATTTATATTTGGAGGGTTTGAAGTATGGACCTAAATAGGCTTTTCCCATTGTCGTTTTTTCTGTTCCTTTTTCTCGCCTGCCTGCCAGTGCAGGCGGGCACAGAATCTATCATGGATAAGGCAAATAGATTAATAGAGGAAAAAAAATACGTTGAGGCAGTAAAAACCCTTGAGAGTCCGGAGCTTATTCGTAATGGAGAGGCACAATTTATCCTGTATGTTGCATATGAATATGGTAAGGGGGTGGCGGTAGACAAAAGCCAATCTCTGCACCGGCTATTTATATCAGCCTATCTTGGATATCCTCCCGCAGTGGAAGCTATGTCAATATTCGCTGATCACGGGGCTTTGGATATACAAAGAAATGAAGCTGCAAAAACGTTTTGGGAGGAAGAATATTATCGACTGGTTGACCAGTAAACTGAAACAAAATTGGACACCCACCAATTGAAAAAATCGTGGGAAAGGAACACAAAATTGGACACCCACCAATTGAAAAATTGGGTGCCACAAAATTGGACACCCATCAATTGAAAAATTGGTGGGAAAGTTGCTGCATATTCAGTCCGCTATTGCCATAGCTTGCTATTCGAGTAAGTAGCGCTGACGTTCCGTGTGAAATTGCGCCAAACCGTTTTGTTGTGGCGCAGCAGTCCTTCGCAGAATCCTGCGATGGTATTTTTCAAGGAAAGGCAAAATTTTAGGAAGTGATCGGCGGGGAGAGATAGCGCGCGCAGTCGCGGATACCGTGAGACCAGCGTTTTCCGAGTTGCTCACAGGCGCTGCGCACCAAGTGCGCAGCTCCAACCAGAGACTTGAAGCGGCTTTCGAAGTTACGGTTCAGATAGAGCCAATACCGCGGGTCGATCTGTAGCCGTTCGAGAATCGGCGGCAGTTGTTCATCGATCGCGCCGCGCTTGTCTTCACGAAGGCAACGGCCACTCCAGTCGACCAGCTCCAGATAGCCCTGTAACTGAAACGGCGGTCCTATTGGCATCGGTTCTCGTGGGTTACCAGCGAAGGGGAAGAGTTCTTGTGGCTGTTTGCCATCCCGAGCTGCTGATATACGCCGTTGTATGGAAGTGTGGTCTGAGGTTTCGGGCGTATCAGCCATCTTGGCCCGAACTGGATTCAGGTCCACATAGGCCATACAGGCCGCCAAGGCCCGTTCGTCGAGCAGTGCTTGGGATTTGAATCTACCTTCCCAAAAGCGACCGGTGCAGCCATCCTCCCGATTGGCTTGCCGGGCAATGGATTCATTGAGCATCCGCATAAACCAGCTGATATCCATTAGCCTTGCTCGCCTTCCGCAGCCATCTCCTCCAACCGCGTAAGTTCCGCACCGTTCAAGGCTTCGTTGCGGGCAAAACGTTGGGATAGCGAAGACCCTTTACAGAGTTGATGCCAGCGGTCCACCACCTCACGCAGCGTCCAGGCTTCAGCCTGCGCAGCATTGATATGCAGTACCACATGATAGTGGTTGCTCATTACTGCATAAGCACAGATATCCAGCGCAAATACCTCGGCCAATTCCAACAGCCGATCTTCGATCCACTGCCTTCGGTGTTCGAAGCAGCGCCCGGTGCGCTTATCCCGGCCACATAGGAATGCGCGGCGCACGCAGCGGGAGACGCAATGATAATAGGGCGTGGCTTCGAGAGAAATCAGGGATTTGCGCGGGAGTCCCATTTTGATTATCCATTCATATGTATGGATGAACAGTATTTTCTATGAGGCAGAGAATGTTGCAATATGGCTGGCGTTGAAAGCTTTTTGTTTTGTGGGTGTCCATGAATTTGATGATGTTGAGTCAGCAAGAGACGCTTGCGCTTGGACTTGTTTTTCGCGGTGAAGACAAGTTTAGTGAAGCAGTCAGAGAGCGTATAAAGGAGGCGGAGAGTATCGACTGGGAAGCAACCGGAGTTGGCTTTTGTTCGACAATAAAGTTGAAGTCTCCGTTAGCTGAATTGCCTGATATACGAATGTGGGAATATAACTTTAGCCACCCTGACTTTCCTCACGGGGGCTCGTTTATGTGTACAGTAGTTAGTGAGAGTGAATTGGAGTTAGAGGCTGTAACTTTGGGAGGGGCTGATTGGCCAAATCCCACTGATCCAGCTCTGTTCAAAGAGCTAAGTTAAGACAAAGCCCGCTTCGGCGGGCTTTGTCGTTATCAGCTTCCCAAAATCGTCTGAATCACTTTACCCAGGCTTTCCCGGTCAGCCGCTGACAACTGCCCCATGCTTTTGACAATGCGGCTTTGCTCGATGGTGGTAATCAGCGGCTTGATCACCGAGCGTAAACAAAAGTAAGCGGTAATTCTTCCACACCTTAACACCCAGCCTCCCAAATGCCATCCTGCCTTCAAACCCACAAAAAGCAGGATCAGCAATGCCAAAAATCACCAAAAAGCAAAAATACTGGCTGGAACACTTCCAGACCGCTAAAGCCTCCGGAATATCCCTGGCGGCCTATGCACGCGAGCACCAACTGGATGCCAAGCGCTTCCACAACTGAGTATACCTGCTGCGAAAACGCGGGCTGATTCCGGAATCAGAGTCCGAAAAGTCCAGTGGTCGCTTCGTCCGCGTTAAGCCTGTCGGGACGGCTGTTGCGTCTACACCTGCAGAAATTGTATTGCCCAACAGCATATCTCTTCGGGTTTCAACACTCAGCAAAGCGCTGCTATCTGACTTGCTGGCTCTGGAGATGACATCGTGATCCGGCCATCAAAGCACCACAACAAAATTGGACACAACAAAATTGGACACCCACCAATTGAAAAATTGGTGGGAAATCTGACGCATTCTTAGTCCACTATTGCCAGAGCTTGCTATTCGAGTAAGTAGAACTGACGTTCCGTGTGGAATTGCGCCAAACAGTTTTGTTGTGGCGCAGCAGTCCTTCGCAGAAGCCCGCGATGTTATTTTTCAAGGAAAGGAAAAACTTTAGGAAGTGATCGGCGGGGATAGGTAGCGCTCGCAGTCACGGATACCGTGAGACCAGCGTTTGCCGAGCTGCTGGCAGGCATTGCGCACCGAGTGCGCAGCGCCAACCAGAGACTTGAAGCGACTTTCGAAATTGCGGTTCAGGTAGAGCCAGTGTCGTGGGTCGATCTGCAGCCGCTCGAGAATTGGCGGTAGTTGTTCGTCGATAGCGCCGCGCTTGTCTTCACGAAAGCAACGGCCACTCCAGTCGAGCCATTTCCGCAGCGTGCAAGGCTTCGTTGCGGGCAAAACGTTGGGAAAGAGGAGAACCTTTACAGAGTTGATGCCAGCGATCCACCACCTCGCGCAGCGTCCAGGCTTCAGCCTGTGCGGCATTGATATGCAATACCACATGGTAGTGGTTGCTCATGACTGCATAAGCACAGATATCCAATGCAAATACCCCGGCCAGCTCCAATAACCGATCTTCGATCCACTGCCTCCGGTGTTCGAAACAGCGCCCGGTGCGCTCGTCCTTGCCGCACAGGAAAGCGCGACGCACGCAGCGGGAGACGCAATGATAATAGGGCGTGGATTTAAGAGAGATCAGTGTTTTGCGCGGGTGCCCCATTTTGGTTATCCATTCATATGTATGGATAAACAGTATTTTCTATAAGGTAGAGAATGTTGCAATATGGCTGGCATTGAAAGCTTTTTGTTTTGTGGGTGTCCATGTCCATGAATTTGATCTTGAATGGATCTGGGGAAGGGCGTTCAGATTGGCCCTGGACTGCCTTTAGCCAGCCCGGTGATTTACTCCTTAAGCTGTTGTAAACATCTTGATTGTTCAGCTTTCCTTCAGGTGGATACGGTACACTAGCGGCTACGCAATTTAAATTACAGTCTCTGAAAGTTTAGCCGATCATCTATAGGTGTCTTCGAAGATAGATACAAAAATCATTTACACTATCTGTTTAAATTATGTAGTATATGAAAATTATTTTTAATTAGAGCGTTTTTTTAGCCAATTTTGTGTCCGGCGATCGACTTAAACCACCTTTCTGTTTACCTTGTCTGACTGCGTCGGCTTGTCATCATTTCTTTCATGTCTTCACAGCGATCAGCTGTTTTATATCGCAACGAGGCTTTCTCTATGATCAGTGTATATCTGGCAGTTATCTTTATTGCTACGGTTTTTATTTCGGCATTATTTTATAACTCGGTTTCCGGAAATAGGATTGACAAAAGGGAATACTGGAGAGTCCCTTTTTTACTTGTAATGCTGATATTTTTTATTTCGTGGTCTGTAAATATACTTAGCAGGTATTCCGGACAACATGATTCGTTACTGACTTGGCTGACCTTCTTTACTGTTGGTGCAATATTTTATCTCTCACCATTTATCCGTGATCTAGTATCATTCTTCAATAAGCCTGGCCAGCAAGCGTCGGCTTTTACGGCTGTACCTACAATAATTTTAGCTGCGGCAGTGGCAGAAAATTTTATACCTAATATTTATGATAAAATTCTTTATGGTATGTACAGAATGATAATATTTTTTGCTGTCTATTTTATTGTCAATTCTGTTATTACTGTATTCAGGATTCAGATAAATAAATATATTTCGGCACAGAAAAGGCAAATATGGGTGCGCTCTAGCTGGATAGCATTTAGTTTTTATATGGCTCTAGTGGTTATATCTATATATGTTGGGTTTAATCGATTTGTACTAAACTGGATTAATGAGAGTCTGGGATCCTGGGCTGCTCAAATTATAACTGATTTTTTGGAATTTATTGTAAATATTAATTTCCTTTTTGTGTAGCAGATGGTGATCCGGTAAGTCTATTTTTTATTAGTAGTACAGATCTTTTAGGCTCGATTTTGTTTCTGGTCATAAATCGGGCCAAAGGATGCTTGAAACCAAGAATTCTATCTGGCGCCACACCTCATCGGTTATATTTCGAACATTGCGGGCTTCATGCCTCCTGGTGTCGAAAAAATTTTGCGCCTGTCTTGACGTGGAAAAAGAAGTGGCGATACCTATGGCGGGGTTGGTATCGGGTAAATGACAGGCATACCTGCATAAACCCGGCTTAAAACCGGGTTTATGCTTCTTAGGTTGCGTTAGCTCTGCAAGGGGGTGGAACAGACCTGTTGCAGCTCGGCCTTCAGCGGCTTCAATGCCTCTTTCAGCGCCTGCTTTATATCTGCCTCATATTCACGCAGAGTTCCCCACCAATTGACACCTACAGAGCGCCCCCGGTAAATAGTCGGGCTGTCAGAGCCTGCGTGAGCGACACTAAGGACAACTACTGCGGAATTAGATGTTGTCAGCGAGAGTATATAGGCGCGGTTGATTGTCACGTTTAGTTCTACTTGCTGCGGTATGGCGCAAATCGTGGAATTTGAAATCTTCTATCCCTGCTTCTCTTAGCGCCTTGCCCCAAGGCGAGCGAATAAAAATAGGGGCAGAAGGCTTGGCTTCACTGAAAAACAGTAAATCAGTATCGAGTCGGCGAACCTTGGCGAGCTGCTGGATTAACTGCTTCGCATGGCCGACTAGAGGTACGGCGCGGCGCTCACCATTCTTTGTTTCATGTAAGGTGATATAGCCTCGCTTTAGGTCTATGTCATTCCGCTTAAGGCCCATAATCTCCGATTGGCGCATTCCCGTAGACAGGGCCAGCACTACGACGGGGTATGGCTGTTTGCAGTCAGAAGCCTTGCAGGCACTAAGGAGGCTATGCCGCTCATCATCGCCGAGGAACCGGACTCTTCCCCTCGGCTCCTTTGGCTTGCGAACTTTCCTCATCGGATTGTCTTCCAGCCATTCCCACTCGTTTACAGCCACTGTAAAAGCGTGAGACAGGGCGGCCATGTAGCGAACTACTGTAGCGGGCTGGCGGCCTTGATGTAGTTTGTCCCGTGTTTCAGCGAGTAATGATGGGGTGACGTCTGCAAGTGAGCGGCAGCCGAGTTCCTTTTTCCACCAAGTTAGCTGGCGTCCCTGTGCATTCATGCCTTTGGGCTTGGTCGGCAAGACGTCTCGTAAGTAACGATCGATTAACTTTGCGAGAGTGCGGCGTTTGGATTCAGTAGTTTTAAAGTGGCGGCCTTCCCTGATTGCAGCCTCGGTCTGCTGAATCCAGCGCTTTGCATCGGTCTTGCGGTTGAAGGTCGCGTTTTGAGGTGGAAAGCCTTTGAGGCGCACTTGTGCCTGATAGCGCACTTCCCCTTAGCTGGTCTTTCTTTCTCTTATGGATGCCATTTGCTTCCTTGCCGGTAAGCTCAATCTCTAACGGCAAGGTACATATATTGGCCGCAAATCACAACAAGGGACTAATAATCCCTGTGCAGAAAGGTTGGCGGGATAAAAATTCTTAAAAATCAGTGTGTTAGGATAGGGTTCCTGACGGAGTGTCGCTCGTGTCACTAATACGGCGCATTATATCTTTCAGGTGGTTGGATTTCTCCGGAGTGTATGTCGAGTCTACTTGTCGATATAACCGGTGATTAAACACGTGGGCACTAACAATGTGGTCTCTCGGTATCGTCATGTAGAAGTCTTCAATATCTTCCTGTCTCTCTACCCCGGTTTCTACAAGTTCTGCCACCATGTCGTAACGAGTAGCGATGACAAACTTTAAGTTCTTCTCTTTGCGGTAGCCGCTATATACGGGAAGTATCGTGATATGGCTATTTTGATCGTTGGGCTCTTGCGATAACACGGGCATGCCTACATAGACTTTGCCTGTATCCAGGGATATGGCTATAGGCTTGAACTCCAGTTGCGCTCGCAAATACAAAGCGTCAAAGTCGTTTTTCTGCCACTCTCGGATAATGTTCTTGGTTTTGGCGTGGTCTCGCCGATTGTAAATGTAGGCCGTCAAATAGCTAAATACGATCGTCCATAGAGAGAGGAAGACTGTGTACTCAAGCTCTGAAATGCGAAGACAGGGCAGGTTGGTGTTTTGGCAAACTGCATCGGTCACTCGTAAGAGCAGCCAAGCAGGAATTACGAATAATAAGCCAACTGTTACCGATGTTAGATAAAGCCGGTGTCCCGATTCCCTACTTACCCGGTATTTTAGGGCGTAGCAATACGTGGAATACAGATAGCCTGCGGCAGCTATCGCAATGATGAGGATGCCTGAACTGCCGGACATTTCTAGTTCTTATTTTTTGCGCTTATTATGAGTCTTGGATGTCTCAACCAAGTTGGCATCGTACAGCTTTCGCACGGCAATTTTGAATCTTGGGAAGCTCAAGGCCTTTTCGAGACGCAGAGCAGACACTCCGTCGCCATAAACGTCGTAATACTTCTCAAGCAGTTTCATGTCCCGCTCAGAAGGCTTACGCATAGTCACCTTTTTAGTTTCCATTTTTACCACCCTTTTATTTTATCCTTGTGGAGCCGATTTTCCACTGTGGGGGGGCTGTTATGCAATATGTTGGCGCCTGTTGAAGCGCGGTGTGACATGAGTGTGACATGGCAAAAATAAAAAAGGCCCGCAATTGCTTGCAGGCCTTGATTTGTATGGTGCCCAGAGGCGGAATCGAACCACCGACACGGGGATTTTCAATCCCCTGCTCTACCAACTGAGCTATCTGGGCTTTGCAGCTTTCCGGGTGTGTCCGGTGCCGCGAGGCGCGTATTAAACCTGCTCGTGGTGGTAGAGTCAAGCCTTTGATTGATAAATAGTTTTCTCGGTGTAAGTGCTTACTAATTTAGTCGCTTTCTCCCTCGCTGGGCGGCACATAGCCCTCGGCTTCGTCGTAGCCTTCCCCACTTAGGAATTTCTGCATCTGTTCGCTCAGGTAGGCGCGGGTGGAGGGTTCCATCATGTTGAGGCGTTTTTCGTTGATGAGCATGGTCTGGTGCGCCAGCCATTCCTGCCAGGCTTTCTTGGAGACGTTTTCAAAGATGTCCTGGCCCTTGGGGCCGGGGAAGGGGGGCGCATCCAGACCTTCCAGTTCCTGTTGGTACTTGCGGCAGAATACGGTTCTGGACATGGACGTTTCCTCGGTCAGTCGGCGGTGCAGGGGGCCAGTAGTGGTGCCTGCAGCGCCAGCAATTGTTTGGCCAGCTTGACGACGGGCGCCGGCAGCCCCAGTTCCTGTGCCGCGCGGGGGCGGTTGAGTTGGCGCAGTTTATACCAGCCCCCGCCGCTCTCCGCCACCAGCTGGGGGACTTTTGCCAGTTGAATCCACAGGGGGGTGATATCCAGGTGGAAGTGGGTGAAGGTGTGGCGCAGTGGCGGCAGTGCCTGTATTTCTTGGGGGCGTAGATTTCGCGCTTCCAGCCATTGCTGTGCGCTCGCTTCGGCGTCGCCGTTTTTATCCAGTTGCGGCGGGCTCCAGAGGCCGCCCCAGATGCCGCTGGGCGGGCGCTGTTCCAGGTAGATTTCGCCATTGTGTTCGAGGAACAGCAGGGTGGTGCTGCGCACGGGTTTATCCCGGCTCGGCTTTTTGCCCGGATAGTTCTGGGGGTTGCCCTGGGCGTGGGCGGAGCAGTTTTCCGCCAGGGGGCATTCACCGCAGCGGGGCCTGCTTCTGGTGCAGATGGTTGCGCCCAGGTCCATCATCGCTTGGGTGTAGTGGTTTCCGCGTTGATCGGGGGTGTAGGTCTCGGCCAGTTGCCAGAGTTGGTTGGCGACGGCGGTGCGGCCGGGCCAGCCGTCGATTGCGCGGAAGCGGGCCAGCACCCGTTTGACGTTGCCGTCCAGGATTGGCGCCTTGAGCCCCATGCTGATACTGGCAATGGCACCGGCGGTAGAGCGGCCGATGCCCGGCAGCTCGGCGAGAGCGTTCACATCTCGGGGGAATTCGCCGGCGTAGTCATTGACCAGGGTCTGCGCGCACTTGTGCAGGTTGCGTGCGCGGGCGTAGTAGCCGAGGCCGCTCCAGTGGGCCAGAACGTCGTCGAGGGGCGCTGTGGCGAGATGCTCCAGGGTGGGGAAGCTGGCCATAAAGCGTTCGTAGTAGGGGATGACGGCATTGACCTGGGTCTGCTGCAACATGATTTCCGATACCCACACGCGGTAGGGGGTGATGTCCCGTTGCCAGGGGAGGTCTTTGCGGCCGTGGCGGTCGTACCAGGCGAGTACGGCGTGTTGGAACTGCTGTGGTGTCATTGAATCACTTCGCGGGGCCTGAAAAAGGCCGGGTGCGGCCTTTTTCAGCGGTGTGTTGGTCGGGGGTTGTGAATCAGTCGCGTTTGAACCAGCCTTTGAGCTTTTCCTTGAGTTCGTCGACTTTTTCTTCCACTTTTTCGCCGTATTTCTTTTCGGCTTTGTATTTGAGCTCTTCGCGCAGCAGGTCATCGAGGCGGCGGCTGTCAGGTTTGCAGCTGCCGGCGCCGGCGTCGGCAAAGCTGTCCTTGCAGCGCAGGGGCAGCGGGCGGTTGCGCCAGCGGTCGTTTTTGACGGTGCAGCCGTCGGCGGAGGTGCGTTCACCCACCAGGGCGAGGCCGAGGGCGAAGTCGAATTCCTGTTTTTCCAGGTCTATCTCGCCGTCGCCAGTCATCGCGATATTTTCCACGCCCGCGAGCAGTTCCTGGACTTTGGCCTTGTCTCCCTCAATGGTGATATCGGCGCGCAGGTCCTGTAGGCGGGTGCTTTCGGGCCAGTCCCGTTCCGGCAGCGAGGTTTTTTCCGCGTAGCTGATCAGCTGGCACATGCCTTTTTCCAGGTTAAAGGGGGCCACGGATAGTTGGTCGCTGGACAGTTGCACAGAGGCGCGCAGTTGTTTTTGCAGCTGTTGGGTGTCGGCGCCGCGGGTTTGCGCGTTCCAGCTGACACTGGTGCGGCCGGACAGTTGCACTTTGTCGGCGGGGAAAAAGGCCTCTTGTACTTTGGCGATTTCCACATCGGCCAGGCCGCCGTTGACGGCGGCTTCGGCGGATTGGCCGCGGGCGTTGAACTGGCCGTTGCTGGAAAGCGTGCCGCCGTAGAGGTCGGCGGAGAGTTTTTGCAGCTGGTAGAGACCGTTGTCCACCGTGAGTTGCAGTTGGAGGTTGTCCAGTTGCAGGTCTACCGCTTGCAGCTGTTCCAGAGACAAGTCCAGGTTGGCGTTGAAGCCGCGCATTGCGGTCAGCGGCAGCGGTGTCGGAGCAGCCGGTGCCGCCGCGGTTTCGGTTTGTGGCTGTTCGCTTTCGGGCGCCGGGGGTGGCAGGTAGTCATCCAGCACCAGGGTACCGCCGCGCAGGGTTAAATCGACACCGGGCATATCGGCGTTGCGCAACTGGGCACTGCCGGTGAAGGTGGTGTTATCCAGCTGCAGCTGTAAAGGGGTCAGATCGAGTTTCTTGTCGGTGCCTTCAAGGCTGGTTTCCAGGCTGAGCTTCTGCAGGGCGGCACTGTTCTGGGTGACGAGCTCGGTGCCGGTGACCGCCAGCCAGGGGCGCAGGGGATTGATGTCGGCATTGAGCTTCATCTGTATTTGCCAGGGCTGGTCGGCGCCACTGCGGCGCAGGTGCCCGCGCAGGTGGATCTGGGCCTTGGCCTCGCCGCTGGAGAGGGCCAGCGTGAGCGGCTGCATGCGCAGGCCGTTGAACCCTTCATCCAGCGCCAGAGTGCTGGAGAGCGCGAGTTCCAGCGGTTGTTTGAGGCCACTGCCACGGAGACTGGCACCCGCCTCCAGCTGTCCAGGTTCGCCGCCGGGAGAGAGGTTGTCGACGGACACGCGCAACTGTTCCACGGTGTACTCGGTGTCGCTGGCTGCGTCTTTGTAGGTGATAACACCGTCTTCGATGCGCAGCTTTTGCAGTGTCAGGTTCAGATCCTTGCCCGTTTTGTCCTCTGCGACGTCCAGTTGCGGCGGTTGCTGGGCCTCTTCTTTTTGCTTTTCTTCCATGGCATCGGTCAGCAGTTCCCAGTTGCCGCGGCCCTGCTCGTCGAGCGCCAGATCAATGCGAGGGCTAGTCAGCAGGATTTCCTGCGCTTCTATGCGCTTCTTCAACAGGGGCATCAGGGCCACGCCCACGGCGACTTTTTCCGCGCGCAGCAGGGGCTGGTCCGGTTGCGGCAGGGGGGCGAGCTGCACGCCTTCCAGCTTTAGGGCAATGGTCGGCCACAGCTGCCAGCCGATATCGCCGTCCAGCTTCAGGGCCACCCCCTGCTTGGCCGCCAGTTGTTCCAGTTGCGGCTTGTAGCGGTTGACGTCGAGGCCAGCTAACAGCCAGGCGGCGGCGCCGGCGAGCAGCAGGAAGACGATAAGAAGGGCGATAAGCGTGCGCTTGATCCAGGCCATGGAGAGCAATATCCCTGTTGTTCGCGGGAGGCTTGCCGGGACGGATGAACCTGAGACACCGAACCGGGCCGGTATTCCCGGCAGTTACCCGCGTGTGGAGGTTGTTCGCGTATTGTAGGAGATTCGGCCCCGCCCGGTGCGGGCGGGGCCTTTCTTGTCTCAGGTGTGTTAATTGAAGCAGGTGCGGTTTAGAAAATAAACCGCACGCCGGCTTCGATGCTGCGGCCCATTTCCGGAGCGTAGTCGCGCAGCAGGGAGGTGGAGTTGCGGATCTCTTCGTCCAGCAGGTTGCGGCCACTGGCGAACAGAACCATGTCGGTGTCACCCAGTTTCAGGTTGTAGTTTGCGGTGAGGTCCATACGCGTATAACCGTCGGTGGGCTCCTCGTAGGCGCCGGCACGGTCCTGATCGGCGGCCTGGGTTGTACGCCACTCCCAGCTCCAGGGGCCGTGATCGCCGCCGACAGCGAGGCCGACCCGCACTGGCGGCATCAGCGGTACGTCGCGGCTTTCTCCAGCCACACTGTCGTCGAATTGCGCGTGCACCGTGTCTCCGAACAGGGTCAGATAGAAGGCGTTTGCCAGCGGGATTTTCACCGAGGCCTCGGCGCCGTAGAAGACGGCGTCGCGGTTGAAGTAAGCGTAGATCGGGTATTCGCTCTCCGCATCTTCGAGTCCGGTGTTCTGGGCGTAGATGTAATCGCCGACGCGGTTGTAGAAAAGGTTCACCTCAACGCGCGCCGCATGCCAGCCGCTGGCGTCCTGGTTGTGGTGGTGGTAACCCAGCTCGAGGTTCATGGAGTTTTCTTTGTCCAGATCGCTGTTGCCGATCAGGTAGCGGGCTTCAGCCACATGGGCGCCGTCGGCGAACAGCTCTTCGGCCACCGGCGCGCGCTCGGCGTGGGTCAGCCCCAGGCTGACATGCTGGTGCTCGGAGAGGAAGTACTGCAGTGCGGCACTGGCACTGACAAGGCTGTAGTCTTCCTTGGCGCCGGTTTCCGGGTCGATGCTGACCTGCTCCAGACGGCCGCCCAGATCCAGGTGCCAGCCGTCCCACTCGCGCTCTTTCATAACGAAGAACCCGGCGCTGCGGGTACGGGATGGCTGCACAAATGCTTCCTCGCCAATGGCCTCAAAATCCTTGTCGGATAACTGTAGGCCGTAGGCGCCGCGCCACTGACCGCCGTTGTCGTGGGTCAGCTCTACGCGGCCCTCCCAGGCCTTGTTGGTAAAGCGGGTGCCCTCGTGGAAGTGATCTTCGTGGGCTTCCAGCTCTGTGTGTTCGTAGTCGTTGTAGCCGAGGCGCACGAGCAATTTGTCCCAGTAGCTACTCTCGAAGCGGTGTTCGCCCTTGAGGTCGTAGCGGGTCTGTACCAGATCGATGCGCACGGCTTCCGGTGTTTCCTCGTGGTCTTCGTGTTCCTCGTCGGCGAGCTCTTCGTCTTCGTGTTCCTCATCGTGGCTGTGCTCATGGGCGCCGAGAGGGATGCCGTAGTTGTTATCCAAGTGGTTGACCGACAGGCCGATATAGCCGCTGTCGGTGATCCAGGAGACACCGAAGCTCTCGCTGTCGGCGCGGGCATCGGTGTTGGCGACGTAGCCGTCGGTGTTGAATTCTTCCTCTTCGTGATCGTGTTCTTCTTCGTGATCGTGTTCTTCTTCGTGGTGGATGATGGCGAGACCGGGAATTTCCGTATCGTCGTTTTCGCGGTACACGCCGTCCAGATACCAGGCGAATTGACCGGCGCCGCCGGACAGGCGGAGGACTCCGGCATCCTGACTGTTGCCGCTGTTGTGACGCATTTCCAGCGCACCCTCCAGTTCCTCAGGCACTTCCGTCGGAATGCGGCTGTCGATGACATTTACCACGCCGCCGATGGCGCCGCTGCCGTAGCGCAGCGTGGCGGGACCGCGCAGTATTTCGATGCGGTCGGCCAGCAGGGGTTCGATGCCGATGGCGTGGTCAGAGCTGGTGTTGGAGGCGTCTGACACATCCAGGTTGTCACTGAGTACCTTGACGCGGTTGGCGCTCTGTCCGCGGATCACTGGCAGGCCCACACCGCTGCCGAAGGAGGCGTTGGCCACACCGGGCTGGTTCTCCAGAGTCTGCCCCAGGGTGGCGGAGGCGGCTTCTCGCAGGGCGTTGCCGGAGAGCACGCTTACCGGCGCGGCAACAGCGTCGGCGGGCTTGTCCAGCGGTGAAACGGTGACACTGATTTCTTCCAGGGTCTCGGCAGCGTAAGCGGCGGGCACGGTCAGGGCGCCGGCGATTGCCAGGGCCAGTTTGCTGGTCTTGTTCATCGAATTTTATTCCTGTCACAGGCGGTGACGGACCTGCGCTTGCGCGCAGGCCGCTGCCGCCGTTCAATCATTTATCGGGGTTGTGGTCTGCAAAGGGCGAGCGGACACGGCACTTAGGGGGATCGACGATCCGTGGCTATGCCGGTGAAATGCATTTCGCCGGAATCCCGAAAATCCCCTGGTTGCGGTTTTTTGTGTCCCGCTCGATACCGTTTAACGGAGTGACAGGTGCGCGGGGGGCGCGCGGGCGCGCTGGCGTTCGGGCTGGCAGTCGCGCGGGACCGGCGCGGACTGGATGTTGTAGAGAACGGCGGGGGCCGGTTGGTCGAGCTTAAAGTCGCTGCCGAAGGCCGCCGGCATATGGTTGAAGCAAAGGTCGCACAGTTCCACCTGGCCGTTTTTCAGGTGGATATGCTCCGCCCACAGCGGCTGCGCCGCAAGCAGTGCGAGCAGCAGCAACAGGCAGGCCCAGAAGCGGGAATTGTTGGGGGAGCGATTGACCATGGCGCCAATAATAGGCGCTCTTTGTTACTATTCAAGTTTCATCTGTCACCAATTGGCCACAGGCGCGGGCATTCGTCCTATAATTCGCCCCCTTCGTCTTACTCGCCAGAAACAGGGGTTCCCCATTCATGCGCAAGGCCTGCGTCAAACGCGACACTCTGGAAACCAAAATCGCCGTATCCGTCAATTTGGATGGTGACGGCTGCGGCAAATTCGATACCGGGGTGCCCTTCCTCGAACATATGCTCGATCAGATAGCCCGCCACGGCATGATGGATCTGGATATTACCTGTGATGGCGATATCCATATTGACGACCACCACACAGTGGAGGATATCGGCATCACTCTGGGTAAGGCGATCGCCGAGGCGGTGGGCGACAAAAAGGGCATCACCCGTTACGGCCACGCCTATGTGCCGCTGGACGAGGCGCTTTCCCGGGTGGTGGTGGACTTCTCCGGTCGCCCGGGGTTGATCATGGAGGTGCCATTTACCCAGAAGCGGATTGGCAGTTTCGATACCGAGCTGGTGTATGAATTCTTCCAGGGCTTCGTCAACCACGCCCTCGTCACCCTGCATATCGATTGCCTGCGCGGCCACAATGCCCACCATCAGGTAGAGACAGTGTTCAAGGCCTTCGGGCGCGCCCTGCGCATGGCGCTGGCGCTGGACCCGCGCATGGCCGGTACCACGCCTTCGACCAAGGGTGTTCTCTGATGCAGAAGATCGCAGTCCTCGACTACGGTATGGGTAACCTGCACTCGGTTGCCAGCGCCTTGCAGAGAGTCGCTCCGGATGAGGAAGTGGTGCTCGCCGGAAAACCGGAAGAGGCGCAGGGCGCCGATCGCTTGCTGGTCCCCGGCGTGGGAGCCATTCGCGATTGCATGGCGGGATTTACTGACGCTGGGTTTACCCCGTTGCTAAAGGATGCCATCGACTCAGGCCTGCCCGTATTGGGCATCTGTGTCGGTATGCAGATCATGATGCACCATTCGGAGGAGAATGGCGGTGTCGATTGTCTGGATATTTTTCCGCAGCCAGTAAAATTTTTCGGCAGCTGCCTGGAGGAAAACGGCGAGCGTCTGAAGGTCCCCCATATGGGCTGGAATCGCGTTGCGCAGAAGCGTCCCCACCCGCTGTGGCGAGATATCGATGACGGCGACCGATTCTATTTTGTCCACAGTTACTATGTGCCCGCTGATGGCAATGGCGAAATCGCCGGACAAACAGAGTACGGCGTCTCTCTGGCGGCAGCGGTTGCGCGACAAAATATTTTCGCTACCCAATTTCACCCGGAAAAAAGTGCCAGAAGCGGCCTGCAACTGCTGAAAAATTTTGTCGGCTGGAACGGCCATGTCTGACCCGGTGGAGCATCTTGCTGCACCTACCACTTTCTTGGAAACGAACATGATTGTTATACCCGCCATAGATCTGAAAGACGGCCAGTGCGTGCGCCTGCGACAGGGCGAGATGAGCGATGCCACTGTATTTTCCGACGACCCTCTGGCCACTGCCGGGCACTGGGTTGAGCAGGGGGCCAGGCGGCTGCACCTGGTGGATTTGAACGGAGCCTTTGCTGGCAACCCGGTCAACCACGAAGCGGTCACCGCCATTGTGAAACAGTTTCCCGATCTGCCAGTGCAGATTGGCGGCGGCATTCGCGATCTGCACACCATCGAAAAGTACCTGGATGCGGGTGTCACCTGGACCATTATCGGTACCGCAGCGGTCAAAAATCCCCAGCTGGTGAAAGAGGCCTGCCGCGAGTTCGAGGGCCATATTATCGTCGGCCTGGATGCGAAGGACGGTCTGGTGGCCACCGAGGGTTGGGCTGAAGTGTCCGAGCTGCAGGCCACGGAACTGGCCAAGCAGTTCGCCGATTGTGGTGTGAGTGCGATTGTCTACACCGATATCGCCCGCGACGGCATGATGCAGGGTGTGAATATTCCGGCGACGCTGGAAATGGCACGCGCGGTGCAGATTCCGATAATCGCCTCCGGCGGTGTCAGCAGTATCGAGGATATCGAACAGTTGCTGAAAGCGGGCGAAATCGCCGGCGCTATCACCGGGCGCGCCATCTACGAGGACAAATTGAATCTGCGCGAGGCGCAGCAGCTCTGCGATCAATGGAATAAATAGTATGGGCCTCGCGAAACGTATTATCCCCTGTCTGGACGTGGACGCTGGCCGCGTGGTTAAGGGGGTCAATTTCGTCGATATCCGCGATGCCGGAGACCCGGTGGAAATTGCGGCTCGCTACAACGAAGCGGGCGCGGACGAGATTACCTTCCTGGACATTACCGCTACCCACGAGGGGCGCGACACCACACTGCACACAGTGGAGAAGATGGCCTCGCAGGTGTTTATTCCGCTCACCGTCGGCGGTGGAGTGCGCAGTCTGCAGGATATCCGCAACCTGTTAAACGCCGGCGCGGACAAGACGGCGATCAACTCCGCCGCGGTGAAAAATCCCGATTTTGTGCGCGAGGCCGCCGAGCGCTTCGGCAGCCAGTGCATTGTTGTCGCGATTGACGCCAAGCAGGTGGGTGAGAACAAGTGGGAGATCTTTACCCACGGCGGGCGCAAACCCACCGGAATCGACGCCGTAGCATGGGCCGAAAAGATGGCAGAGCTGGGCGCCGGCGAAATCCTGCTCACCAGTATGGATAGAGATGGCACTAAAAATGGCTTCGACCTGGCGCTGACACGGGCGGTATCCGATGCGGTGCCGGTGCCGGTCATCGCCTCCGGCGGTGTGGGCAATCTGCAGCACTTGGCAGATGGAGTTTTGCAAGGTGGCGCTGACGCGGTGCTGGCGGCCAGTATTTTTCACTTTGGCGAATACAGCATCGCCGAGGCCAAGGCTTTTATGCGGGAAGCCGGTATAGAAATGCGGCTGTAGCCGGAGGAGAACAGGCTCAAGCCCGCCTGTTGATCAATGGGTGGATCAGGGCGATTTTGCGCCCGCTGCCGTCTTTCTCCCGCTTGAAGAACTGCTCAACGGCGCGCCGGGCCTCTTCGCGGCAGGGGTAGGGTCCGAAACAGGCGCCGCCGCGCACCTGGAAGTACCAGTCGTCCCCCAGTTTGTAAAAGCGGTCGGAGCGCGGGGGAAGGGGCCGGCGCTCCTCGCCAGCGCGATGTCGCTGCATATCGATGAATCAAAATCCCCTGAAGTTTTCCGGACTTGCGCCGGGTCAGTCGCTGCGGGCGATCCGCTCGCGCAACCCTTTTTCTCTCTGCGAGTACAGATTCAGGCCCTTGAGTACATTGAGGGCTTCGAAAATCTGATTGTCGCGGCCCATCCAGTCATCGCGATTTTCTTTCTCCTGTTCGCGATCTGCGGCACCGCGCTCTCTGCCGCCGTTACCATTGCCCAGGTGGCCGGCCAGGTCCGCCTCGGTGGTGCGCGGTGAGGATTCCAGGCGGGTGACTTTGACCCGATCGACCACGATGTCGGGGGTGATGCCCTGGGCCTGAATGGAGCGGCCGTTGGGAGTGTAGTAGAGCGCCGTTGTCAGCTTGATAGCCCGCTCGTCGTTGATCGGAATAACTGTCTGTACCGAGCCCTTGCCAAAGCTTTCAGTGCCCATGACCACCGCGCGGCGGTGATCTTGCAGAGCGCCGGCGACAATTTCCGCGGCGGAGGCGGAGCCTTCATTGATTAGGACCACCATGGGGGCGCCCATGGTCAGGTCGCCGGGTTTGGCGGAATAACTGAGATTGGCGGATTCGGTGCGGCCCTCTGTGTAGACCACCAGACCCTCTTCAAGAAAGGCGTCGGCCACTTCCACTGATGACTGCAGCACGCCGCCGGGATTGTTGCGCAGGTCCAGAATCAGGCCTTTGAGCTCGCCTTTTTTCTGAAGTTTGACGATGGCTTCCGCCACATCGTCGCCGGTATCCAACTGGAACTGACTGATACGCAGGTAGCCGTAGCCTTCGTCGAGCAGCCTGCTGCGTACGCTGCGTACCCGCACGGTATCGCGTTTCAGGGTGATGTCGATGGGTTCCTTATAGCCCTTGCGCGCGATGGTGAGGGTGACAGTACTGCCCTTGGGGCCGCGCATGCGCTCTACGGCTTCCTCCAGACTGACGCCCTTCATGGATTTGCCGGACAGGCGCAAGATGACGTCGCCCGCTTTCAAGCCGGCGCGGGCGGCGGGGGTATCGTCCATGGGGGTGACAACGGTGATGTAGTCGTTTTCTATACCCACCTCTATACCCAGGCCCGCGAATTCCCCGGTGGTATTTGCCTGTAAATCGTCAAAAGATTGCCGGTCCAGGTAGGAAGAGTGCGGGTCCAATCCCTGCAGCATGCCTTTGATGGCGTATTCCAGCAGGGTGCTGTCGTCCACTTCCTCTATATATCCCTGGCGGATCTGTTCGAAGACCTTGGCGAAGTTACGCAGGTCCTCCAGCGGCAGGCGCGTTCTTGTCTCGGCGGTGGGGGCTGCGGTGGTGTTGCCTTCGCTGAGCCCCATCAGAGGCAGGGCGGTGAGGGCTGCCGCGCCGATCAACGTGGTTAGCGCCTTGGGGATGAACATGTCGTTGAAACCTCTAAGTTATTTCTTCGGTTCTTCGCAAAAGTGTAGACCGCGGGCGCTGCCGGGTTTTTAAGTTGACGGACAAAGCCACAACGTGGAAGGCCGCTGTCACTGTCAGCGCTTTAACCCATGACTTTCCGCAGGAACATTGCCAGTGCCACTGCGTTGTTGTGCTCGGAGTCCCGCGCGGCGTAGAGCAATGTCAGGGGACGCCCGTCAGCCGCTTCCAGGAGGGCCTGGAGTTCCTCTTGCTTGCCGCGCAGTTCTTTGTGGTAGCGCTGGTAAAAAGCAGCCCAAAGGCGGGAGTCGTGATTGAACCAGCGGCGCAGTTCATCGGACGGCGCCAGTTCTTTACACCACATGTCCAGATGTAGGTCTTCCCGCTTCAGGCCGCGCGGCCACAGACGGTCCACCAGGACGCGGCAGCCATCCCTCTGCTGCGGTGGTTCGTAGGCGCGTTTGCAGTGTATGGATGTTGGACCTTTCACGGGGTAAGTAGTGCAGTGGCTCTCCAACAGCGTAGCTGACGGGGGCGGGGAGGGGAGGAGAGTGCCGCTAGCGGCGGCACCAGATGGTGGGATCCTGCGGTATGCCGCGGTGGCGTATTTCAAAGTAGAGACCGCTGTGTTCCAGTCCGCCGGTGTTGCCGACCCGGGCGATGACATCGCCGCGCTCGACCCACTCGCCGAGGCTGCGGGTCAGAGACTGGTTGTGAGCATAGAGGCTCATATAGCCGTCACCGTGGTCGAGGATCAGCAACATGCCCTGGCCGCGGAGGTAATCGGAGAAGACCACGCGACCGCGGTGTATCGCGTGCACGGGCTCCCCTTCGGCGGCGCGGATGGTGATGCCTTTCCAGCGGATACCGCTGGCACGCGTGGCACCGAAGGCGTTGGCGCGGCGCCCTTTGACCGGCCACTGCATGCGCCCGCGCTGTTTGGCAAACGGCTGCTGATCCCCGGGACTTATGAGCGCGGCGATGGTGCGGCTCACTTCATCCACGAGTTTTTGCAGGCGGGACCTGTCGCTCTGCAGTTGCTGCAGCTCGCCACTTTTGTCCGCCAGTTGCGCCGCCAGTTTGTCCAGCGTGGATTTGCGCGCACGCTGGCGGGTGAGCAACTGCTGCTTCTGCTCATGCAGCCTGCGCCTCTCCGTGTCCAGGGTATCGCGCTCGCGCTGGATACTGCTGCTGACAGTCTGCAGGGCGCTGAGGGTGGTGAGGTAAGAGTCGATAACCTGGCTGCGAGCTTGAAGGAAGTATTGGTGGTAGCGGAGGTGACGGGCGATGTGCTGTGGGTTCTGCTGGTTGAGGAGCAGCTTGATCTGCTCCTGTCTGCCGAGTCGGTAAGCGGCGGCGACCTCCTGTTCGACCCGCCGCTGCATACTTCGTCGCGACTCTTCCAGCTGTTGCTGCTCCTCCCGCAGCTCGCGCAGTTTTTCTCCGCGGCTCTGCATATCGCGCTTGATCTTATCGATGCGCTGGTGCAGTTCGGAGATATTTTTTTCGTTGTTCTCCAGCTCTTTCAGCAGCTGATCGCGCTCGTTGCGCACTTGGCTGAGTTCCCGCTGCAGCGACTCGATACGTTGCTTGATTTCCGCAAGCCGCGCCTGCTGCTTGTCATCCGTCTGTGCCGCCGCTGGCAGGGATGCCAGCAACAGAATGGGGATGATGAGCCCCGCGAGCACGCCCGCGAGGCGGTGCGCGGCGGAGCTGACTCCGCCGCGAGCCTTCGTTCCATGGCAAGTGATGGTGAGCATGTTCATGACTCGTCGAATTGCACCAAGCTTTGGCCGGTCATTTCAGCCGGCTGTTGCAGGCCCATCAGCGCCAGCATGGTCGGCGCCACATCCGCAAGGCTGCCGCCGTCGCGCAGGCTGAGCTTGCGTTCACCAACGTATACGAAAGGTACCGGCAGCGTCGAGTGTTGGGTGCTGACCTGGCCAGATGCGGTGTCATACATTTCTTCGACATTGCCGTGGTCGGCAGTGATCAGCACTTCGCCACCGGCGGTAAGTGCCGCGTCCACTACTCGCCCTACGCACTGATCCAGAGCTTCCACCGCTTTTACCGCGGCCTCGAAAACACCGGTGTGGCCGACCATGTCACCGTTGGCGTAGTTGCAGATGATGGCATCGTAGGCGCCGCTTTCAATGGCCGCAACCAGTTTGTCCGTGACTTCCGGAGCGCTCATTTCGGGCTGCAGGTCGTAGGTGGCCACCTTGGGTGAATTGATCAGTTCGCGGGTCTCGCCGGGGTAGGGCTCCTCGCGGCCGCCACTGAAGAAGAAGGTCACGTGGGCGTACTTCTCGGTTTCCGCGATGCGCAGTTGGGTTTTGCCCTGCGCCGCCAAGTATTCACCGAAAGAGTTGACCAGGTTTTCCGGCGGGAAGGCGCAGCTGGCGTGGATATCCGCAGCGTACTCGGTGGTCATCACAAAATCCGCCAGCTTGGGTGTGGAAGTGCGCTCGAAGCCGTCGAAATCGCTCTCGGTGAAGGCGCGGGTCAGCTGGCGGGCGCGGTCCGGGCGGAAGTTCATATAGATAAGGGCGTCACCGTCCGCAATCGGGGCCGGGGCGCCGATCCGTGTCGGTGCCACAAATTCGTCGTTTTCGCCGCGCTCGTAGGCGGCGGCCAGGCCCGCCAGGGCGTCGTCGGCCTGGTGTTCCGCCTTGCCCTCTGTCAGCAGATCGTAGACAGCCTGGGTTCTGTCCCAGCGCTGGTCACGGTCCATGGCGAAATAGCGCCCGGCGAGGCTGGCAATGCGCGCATTGCCCAGTGAGTCGCAGACTTGTGCGAGGCGCGCCAGGGATGGTTCGGCACTGCGCGGTGGCGTGTCGCGGCCGTCGAGAAAGGCGTGCACATAGATTTTTTCGGCACCGCGTTGCGCCGCCAGGGTCACCATCGCGATGATATGGTCCTCGTGGCTGTGCACTCCGCCCTCGGACAGCAGCCCCATGACATGCACAGCGCCGTTGTTGGCGATGGCTTTGTCCACCGCGGCGGTATAGGCCGGGTTGCGGAAGAAGTCGCCGTCCTCTATGGCCTTGTTGATGCGGGTGTAGTTCTGGTAGACCACCCGGCCGGCGCCCAGGGTCATATGTCCCACTTCCGAATTACCCATCTGTCCTTCAGGCAGGCCCACGGCCATGCCGGAGGTCTGGATCAGTGTCTTGGGCCTGGAGGCCCAGATCTTGTCCCAGACCGGTGAGTTGGCGGCGTGGATGGCGTTGTACTCGGATTTGTCGCTGTGACCGAAGCCGTCCAGGATCAGCAGTACCAGAGGGCGTTTGGATTGGGAATGCGCAGCGGCCATGCGGGATGATTCCTTTGCTGGTGAATTGAACGCGGACGCTGATTTTAACCTGTTTGTGTGCCCTTCAACCACGCGGGCGGGCACGCCGTAGGGAATTTGTGCGCAAAATCGCTGGTTAAGATTTCGCCAGGATCGTGTATACTCCCGCCGCGTTGGGCGCCGGGTGGTGCCGTTTACAAGAACAAGCAGGATTTTGGGGGCGAAGTGGACTTTTTTGTCTTCATAAGCGAACAGTGGCTGCTGGTCAGCCTGCTGGTGGTTTTGCTTTACGCATTCGCGTTGAACGAGCGCTACAAGGCGGGCACTCCGGCCTCGGTGCACGAAGTGACCCGCTTGATTAACAGCGAGGGCGCGCGGGTGTTGGACGTGCGCGACCGCAATGAATACAGCGCGGGTCACATCGTCGATGCTATTCACATCCCCCACAGCGAGGTGGCAGAGCGCATCGCTGAACTCACACCGTTCAAGGACAAGCCGCTGATCGTGGCGGACAAGCTCGGCCAGCACGCCGGCGCCGTGGGCCGGTTGCTGAAGCAGAGGGGATTCCAGGTGCGGCGCCTGCAGGGCGGGATGACCGAATGGGCCAGCCAGAACCTGCCGCTGGTCAAGGCTTAATTCAGAGGCTTTCGCCCATGCAAGACGTTGTTATCTACACTACCCGTTTCTGCCCCTACTGTATCGCCGCCAAACGTTTATTGGATGGCAAGGGGGTGAAGTACCGCGAAATTTCAGTGGACGGAAATCCGCAACTGCGCGCCGAAATGGCGGAAAAGGCCGGGCGCCGCACAGTGCCGCAGATTTGGATCGGCGAGCGCCACGTGGGCGGATGCGACGATTTGATCGCACTCTCGCGCAGCGGGGAGCTGGATAAGCTGCTGTTCTGAGCGAAGTTGTGGGCGGGGTCACAATTAAATTCCACGCCCGCTCTTGAAACATGCTTCAACGGCCCCATCTGAAAGGCTCTTAGAGGGAGTCTTTCTCACGGAAGGCATCAATAAACCACTCACATCGAGACAGACACTAACATGGCTGAAGAACACAACGGCGCGGCGGCAAATTCAGAGGCCCCGAAAGTACAATTCGCGATGCAGCGCATCTATCTGAAAGATCTCTCCTTTGAGACGCCTCTGGGGCCCGAGGTCTTTAAAAAACAGTGGAAGCCGCAGGTCAATCAGGAGCTGAATACCCAGACCGCCAAGGTCGATGAAAACCTGTACGAAGTGGCGCTGACTCTGACCATCACCGTCAAATTGGAAGAGGAAACCGCGTTTCTGGTGGAAGTGAAACAAGCGGGCCTGTTCCTCATCTCCGGCCTGGAGGGACAACAGCTGGCACAGGCACTGAATACCGCCTGTCCGCAGATTCTCTTCCCCTACGCCCGCGAAGTTGTGGACAACGTGGTGACCAAGGGCTCCTTCCCCGCCCTGATGCTGCCGCCGATCAATTTCGACGCGCTCTTTGCCGCGGCCATGGCGCAGGCTCAGAAGCAGGCGGAAGGCACCAAGGAAGAGCAGGCCGAGGCCTGATCGACGATCTGAACCCATTGCGCGGAAAGGCCCCAGTCGGGGCCTTTTCTCGTTTTGGGGCCTAGGGAACCTCTGATTAATTCGCGTGAACACTATGGTGGCTTCCGGGGCGCTCAGACAATAGGACGGATATTTCGAAAACGCACGAGTACTTCCCTGTAGCTCCGACGGATACTTCCCTGTATCCGACGGTTTCGAAATATCCGTCCTATCACCTGGGCTTCACATTCGCCCGCGAAGAGCCTCTGTCACCAGAAAGTGGTTTAATCAGAGGTTCCCTAGCCTTCCGGCCTAAAGAGTCCGGTGAGCCGAAACCAGCTACAGCAGGTTTGCGAATTCGCCAGAGCTTCCCTAAGCTCGGGCGGCGTCCGTAACTGGAAAATTCTTTGCAACTGCGGGGAAGCCGCCACTGTGGGCGGATCGCTTTAAACCGAAGGGCACAATTTCTTGATGAACTGGGAATTACCGCACCCGTTTGTGTGGCGCGTTACCGTACGTGCCGAGCATGTGGACGGCCTGCACCACGCCAATAACGCCGAATATGTGCGCTGGTGTGAAAGCGCTGGCTGGGCCCACAGTGCAGCGCTGGGGCTGGATGTCACAAATTACCAGGGGCTGGATCGCGGTATGGCCATTCGCCATGCGGAGTACGACTATATACTGGCAGCCAGGGAGGGCGACGAACTGCTGTTCGGCACCTGGCTGACCAGGGTGGATGGCCGCATCAATATGACCCGCCGTTTCCAGGTGCTCCGCGCTGGAGATGAAGCGCTGATACTGCGCGCCCAGTGGCAGATGGTGTGCATTGAGCTGTCCAGCGGCAAACCCAGGCGCATGCCCGACATTTTCAAGGAGGTCTACAGCCCGGCAGTGATTGCCCCGGAGGCCGAAAGTGAGCGAAGAATTTGTCAGCCTGACCCCGAATACCGGCGCCCTTAAGGGCAGAACCATTTTTGTTACCGGAGCCAGCCGAGGCATAGGGCGCGCCATAGCGCTCAAGTGTGCCGCCGACGGCGCCAATATCGCAATTGCCGCCAAGTCCGCCGAGCCGCACCCGAAGCTTTCCGGTACCATTCACTCGGTGGCGGCCGAAGTGGAGGCCGTTGGGGGCCGGGCTCTGCCGCTGCAGGTGGATGTGCGCGATGAGCAGCGGGTCGAGGAGGCGATGGCGCAGACGGCGGAAACCTTCGGCGGTATCGATGCAGTGGTGAACAACGCCGGTGCCATCAACCTGACCAATGTCGAGTCCACTGAGCCCAAGCGTTACGACCTGATGCAAAGTATCAACAGTCGCGCCGTGTACCTCACTGCGCACTTGGCGATACCTTACCTAAAAGCGTCGGATTGCGCCCACATACTCAGCCTGTCCCCGCCGGTCAATTTACAGGCGAAATGGCTGGGGCCTTACGGACCCTATGCGCTCTCGAAGTTCGGTATGACCATTTTGAGCATGGGGCTCGCGGAAGAGCTGCGCGAGGCGGGTATCAGCGTCACCACGCTGTGGCCGCGGACCTTGATAGCTACGGCGGCAATAGAGTTTGCCGTGGGTAACCGCAAATTGTTCGAGCAGAGCCGGAAACCGGCGGTAATGGCCGATGCCGCCTACGAAATTCTGATCACCCAGGACAATGTGCTGAGCGGCCGCCAGTTGATCGACGAAGTACTGCTGGCCGAGCGCGGTGTCAGCGACTTTACCGACTACGCCCACAATCCGGCCAGGGCGCACCAGCTGGCCGTGGACTTGTTCTTGGATTAATCGAGGGGGAAGTGGAGAGCCAGCGTGAACGATAGCGATCTTTTTCAGGATGCCTTGTGCCAGCTCGGCGGTGTTGAGCCCCTGGCGCAGGAGCGTCGCGTGGCTTTGAAAAAGGACCGCCGGCACGCGGACCTCAATCAGCGCGCGCGCCGCGAAGCCGCGGAGCGGGAGACGGCGCAGGAGCTGAATCCCCTTGCCGGAGAGTTTGTTGAACCGGTGCAGCCGTGGGATCTGCTGGAATTCAAGCGAGATGGTGTGCAACACGGTGTCTACCGCAACCTGCGCCTGGGCAAGTACCCGGTGGACGCGCGTCTGGACCTGCACCGCCACACAGTGGAAATGGCGCGCCGCGCAGTGCTGGAATTCGTGCGCGACTGTGTAGAGGCGGATATTCGCTGCGCCCTGATCACTCACGGCAAGGGCGAGGGCCGCAAGCAGCCCGCGTTGCTAAAGAGTTGTGTCAACACCTGGCTGCCACAACTCCATGAGGTGCTGGCCTTCCACAGTGCGCAGAAGCAGCACGGCGGCCTCGGCGCCACCTATGTGCTCTTGCGCAAAAGCGAGCGCAAGCGGCAGGAAAACCTGGAACAGCACCAGCGGCGCAATCGTTAAGTCGCACTGGTTCCCGGAAAAAAAAGGCCTTGGGTGCGGATTGCTGTACGGGTAAGGGCCGCGGAGTCGCGTTTGGGAAGGCTGTGTCATCTGTTTGTCACAGAAGATAGCTACGATGCAATCACAACGACACGCTTGTCTTCCTCGCGCAGGTTCATGCAGTAGATGCGAGGTGTCGTTGGTCTTCTCTCATCGCTCCGCTTAGCGGAATTTTAACCCTTCTTGATTGTTTTTTGGCGGCCAACTGGCCGCCATTTTTCTAATGGGAGCCTCAGTAAGAGGCCTCTGATTGATTTCCACAAGCGCCGTATCTCTACCGTCAGCGAGTGACTCAATCGGATAATTCCAGGGGTCAGCGGATGCCGTTTTCCACTCGGGTGAATTCCATGCGGATGGCTGGGCCCTGCAGTATTAGTGTGTCGCCCTCTACCGTGAGGCTGTCGATCTGCGGCAGTGCCTTGAGGTAATCTTTTTCCAGGTCGCCACTGTCACGGACGTCACTCACGCGTGAAATTACCGGGGCCTGCAGCCAGGATATTTTCCCGCTGTCGGATAACGCAAAGCGCCCCAGGTAGGGATTGCTGCCGGTGCTGCCGCGGACATAGCCGAGTTTGTCACAAGTGAAATAGGGGCGGTCGCGCAAGAGTTTCTGCCACAGCAGGCGGGAGCGGTGTTTGCGCCCGTTGACCGACAGACTCTCCAGCAGCCAGTGATTTTCGCAGGCCGAAAATTCCTCCGCGCGCTCAGCCGGCCCGCTTTCACTCAGGTGTCCACAGCCCGAAAGCGCCAGCAGCAGTACTAGTGGCAAGAGCGGGGGAAACAGGTTGCGGAGGTGCGGCATAGAGTGGCTCTCGTTATTTTTGTGCTATTTAACACCAAAATAGCCGCCGAGTCTGCGGCCGCGTTCATGGCCCAACCTTGACATATTCTATATAGATATTCCCTGAGGGATCGCGCAAAATCAGGCGTTTACCGCCCGCTTTGGTAAAGGATTGACGGGTGCCAGCCAGCGCGCGCAAGTAACTGTTTTCCTGTTGCACTTGGTCTTCCGGACCAGCCATTTTTGTCGAGGCGAAGCTGGAAGTGTCCCAGAGCAGTTGTCCATTGGCGGTAATCTGCAGAGCGCCGCGATAGGTGTTGATACCGCTTTTACCCATGACGTTGCCGTCGCGGCTGCACAGGAAGGTGAAGCGCTTGGTATCGTCGATCGGAACCGCTTCTCCGTTGATTCTGAGCCGCTTCAGTTCCCACTTGCTGCCGCAGACGGTATTGATGTTGCCGGCCGACTGCACCACCGGCGCCTCTTCGGTGCCGACACCCAGGCAACCGCTCACCACCAGTGCCGCACCCAGCAGCCACAACTGTACTAACTTGCTCATCGTTGCGTCGCTCCCTGGCTCTTCTGAATAGCTTAGTTGCTGGCCAGAGCAGAGAGGGGGATTGGCACGTCAATCTACCCCTAAGGAACCTCTGATTAATTCGCGTGAACACTGCGGTAGGTTCCGGGGCGCTCAGGTAATAGGCTGGCCATTTCGAAAACGCACGAGTACTTCCCTGTAGCTCCGACGGATACATCCTTGTATCCGACGGTTTCGAAATGGCCAGCCTATCACCTGAGCTTCTCATCTGGCTCCAAAGCGTTTTTACGTCAGGAAGTGAATTAATGGTAGGTTCCGGGGCGCTCAGGCAATAGGATGGATATTTCGAAAACGCACGAGTACTTCCCTGTAGCTCCGACGGATACATCCTTGTATCCGACGGTTTCGAAATGGCCAGCCGATCACCTGAGCTTCTCATCTGGCTCCAAAGCGTTTTTACGTCAGGAAGTGAATTAATGGTAGGTTCCGGGGCGCTCAGACAATAGGATGGATATTTCGAAAACGCACGAGTACTTCCCTGTAGTTACGCCAGATACCACCTTGTATCCGACGGTTTCGAAATATCCGTCCTGTCACCTGAGCTTCACATCCGCCCCCGAAGAGCCTCTGCCACCAGGAAATGAATGAATCAGAGGCTCCCTAGGGACTCGGGACGCAGCGCACGAGAATCTTGGAGTCCAGCTCCTGTTCGATACAGTGGAATTTCTGGCCGTTCACGGTCAGGGCTTTGGGGGCTCCCTTGGGCGCGGTTGTGGAACAACCGGCAACTCCTGTCGCCATGGCCACTGCCAGCAGAATACAACACAACTTCTGCACTGCAGGTACCTCATGGGTTCTTTGGAACGGCGCGCAATTATTCCACGCCTCTTTCCAGCCTAGAGGAAACTGCTGCCATAGTGTGTTATTTGCCGCCAATTTGTACAAAGCAACGACAGATAGTGCTGATCTCACCGCAGCAAAGGCGGTGGTGCTGAAAACAAAAAAGCCGCCGAGGAGTCGCGGCGGCAAGGTTCAGCTCGGTGAGCCGGGGTGAGGAGTGCCCCGGGGCGCGGGCCCCGGTCGTCATTTGCACCGTGTGCGGTTTAGAAGTTGTAGCTGCCGGTCAGCGCGACGGTGCGCGGCGCACCGTAGTAGCCGGTTATCCAGCCGAAGGCTGTGTAACCTGCATTGCGGTATTCCTCGTCGGTCAGGTTTTTGCCCTGCAGGCTCAGCTGCCATTTGTCGTCGCCGCTGAAGTAAGTCACTCCGGCATCGAACAGTGTGACGGAACCTACGTCCAGTTGACTCGGGGCGGCGTAAATCTGCATTTCGCTGCGATAGGAGACAGAGCCGTTCAGAACCAAGCTGCCTTCGAAGGCGTCGATGTTGTAGCTTAATTGACCGAGCGCCGTTTTCGCGGGGCTGTACTGGAATGCGCCCCATTGATCCGAGACGTCGACACCGCCATCGATCACCTCCAGGTAATCGGTATCGGTGTAGCCGAGCACGATATTGGAAGTCAGGCGGTCGGTGATACTGGCCATCATTTCCAGTTCGAGACCTTGGATTTCCGATTTACCCGCGTTGATCACAGCACTGGAAAAGTTTTGAGTTGCTTCAGAAAAGGTTTGTACCGTGACCTGCATGTCGTCATAGTTGGTGTGGAAAGCCGCGGCATTCAAACGGATACGGTTGTTAAAGAGTTCCGCTTTTACGCCTAGCTCATAGGTGTCCGCGGTTTCCGGGTCATAACCGTCTTCCGTTTCCGGCATTACGCTGGCATCGCCGCGCATATCGAAGCCACCGCTTTTGAAGCCAGAGCTGTAGCTGGCGTAGACCATGGTGTCTTCATCGAGCTGATAGTTGAAGCCGACTTTCGGTGAAAACTGTCCCCACTCATCGCTGTTGCTGTAGTCGGTCAGTATCGCGTAGGGGGTTGCAACTGCAGGTTCTCCGTCGTAGCGGTCGGCGAACTCCGGTGAGTAGAGGCCAAGATAGTTTCCTTTAAACACATCCGCGGATTTTTCATCGACGGTGTAGCGGCCGCCGAGCGTGAGATTTAAGGCATCAGTCAGAGCCAGCTCATAGTTGGCATAGACAGCGATGCTTTCCGTGTCCACCGAGCCGCTGACGTTTTGGGTGATGCCGTACATGCCCAGTACCGCGTCGAAACTGCCCTTCGCGGTTCCCTCGTAATAGTAAATACCGGAAACCAAGTTGCTTTTTTCGCCGCTCCAGCTCAGCTGGAATTCCTGGGTAAATTGGTCGTCTTCGTAATAGGCCGGCACATCGAAATCCGGTCGGCTGATACTGTCGAAGTCGATATTGGTTTCAGTCTCACCGGAGCGGCTCGCGGTAATGGATTTTACGGTCAGGTTTTCGGACAGCTGCCACTCAGCGGTCAGGGAAACACCGCTGGTTTCTACTGAGTTGTCGGAAGGCATATTCGACTCATGGTCGTAGACGCTGCCCGGCGATGTTTCACTGCCTGTGGGTGCGTCCTCCATGAGGAAGCCGAAGCGAGCATTGGAATCGTCTTTGGTGCTATCCGCGGCGAGTCGGATCCAAAGCGTGTCGGTGGGGTTGAGTTCCAGAGAAACGCGTCCGGAGAGAATGTCTTTGTTGTAGTTGTCGGCTCCGGTCAGGAGGTTTTCTCCATAGCCGTCGCGCTGGTAACTGGCCACAGCAAAACCGATGGCGGCAGTGTCGGTCAGGCCTGTCTGGCCGCTGAGCACAATGTCGCGTTGGTTGTAGGAGCCGATGGCGCCGCGGATGCGGAATTCCGTATCACCGGTGAGCCGCTTGGTCACATATTTGACCGCGCCGCCGATGGTATTTTTTCCGTACAGGGTACCCTGCGGGCCGCGCAGAACCTCAATGCGTTCCACATCGAAGACATCCATCACTGCCCCCTGGGGCCGGGCCACATAGATATCATCGACATAAATACCCACGCCCGGCTCAAACCCCCACAGTGGATCCTGCTGACCGATACCGCGAATGTAGGCGGTCAGTGTGGAGTTGGTGCCGCGGCTGACCTGCAGTGTGGTGTTGGGGGTGAGTTTCTGAATGTCGCTCAGGTCGGCGACACCGTTTTCAATCAGTGAATCTTCGTTAAAGGCCGTAACTGCCACTGGCACTTCCTGCAGGGACTGTTCGCGTTTCTGGGCGGTTACGGTCACTTCTTCGAGGCCGGCATCGGCGTGGGCGAGTCCCGCGCCGCAGGCGAGCATCACGGCGGCGGCGAGGGGATGAAATTTTGCTGCGCTCTTTATCGTTTTGTTCATGACTCTCTCCAATCACCAAATTTATGGTTGTTATAAGTCTCGGAGCTGTCACTCTATCGGCCCCGGGTCCATTTGCCTGCTAGACCAAGGTATGACGGTGGGAACGATGGGGATGGGGGACAAAAAACAGCCGCTGGGGTATGGTTTGTGTACAGACAAGAATAACGAAGGTGTGCCCGCTTGTTTAGCCTGACCACCCTGGCCGTTGTCGCCCTGGCCTATCTGTTGCTGCTGTTCGCCATTGCCTTTTGGGGGGACCGGCTGGCGGCTTCGCGCATCCGCCCCATTAAACCCTTTCTGCTAGCGCTGGCCGGTACCTATACCAGTGCCTGGATGTTTTTCGGCACTCCGGCCCAGGCGGTGGAGGAGGGGTGGCTGCTGCCGCCGACCTTTGTCGGCTCCAGTCTGATACTGATCTTCGGTGCGCCCCTGTTGATCCGCTTTGTGCGCCTGTCCAAGCAGCAGGGTTCCACTTCCATTGCAGACTTCATCAGTGCCCAGTTCGCCGGCTCCCAGTGGTTGGCGGCGGCGGTGGCGCTGCTCGCGGTGGTGGCGATACTGCCCTATCTGGCGCTGCAGTTGCGCGCGGTTGCGGACGGTTTTTTGTTTTTGGCCGACAGCGGCGATATCAGCGCTTCCGCGGTAACGGCCTTTGTCAGTGCCACCATCGGTCTGTTCGCATTGCTGTTCGGCACCCGCCATATCGACAGCGGCGCGCACCGCAACGGCATGCTGCTGGCGGTGGCTTTCGAGGCACTGGTGAAGATAGGTGCATTCGTCGCCGTGGCCTGGTTTGTTGTGACCGGTGCTTTTGACGGTGCTGCCGATCTGGCGCGGGCGGCACTGGCGAGCGACAAGGTGGCGCGGTTAAGTGAAGCGCGTCCGGCGGACACCGGGTTTTTTGCCGTGGTGGTATTGGGGATGGCGGCGATATTTTGCCTGCCGCGGCAGTTCCATGTGCTGATGGTCGAGAGCGATAGCGAGGAAGACATAGGCCCGGTGCGCAAACTGATTCCCATCTACCTGGGAATTCTGGCGGTGGCGATTCTGGTAGTGGGCTACGGCGGTTTGCTGTGGCTGCCGGACACCTACAACAACCCGGAGCGCTTTGTCCTCGGTATACCCCTGCACGGTGGTTCTGAGTGGCTGTCCCTGCTGGCCTTTATCGGCGGTCTTTCCGCTGGTTCGGGTATGGTGATTATCGCCACCATCGCCCTGTCCACCATGATCTCCAATGCCGTGGTGGTACCCCTGTGGCTGCAGCGCTTGCACCGGCGCCCCGCCGGCGGCGCTTTGGGCTCGGATCTTCGCCGGGTGCGGCGGGGCATCATTGCGTTGATTATGCTCGCCGCCTTCGCGGTGAGCGAAGCCATCGGCGCCAGTGTCCGTCTCGGCACCTTTGGCCTGCTGTCGCTGGCGCTGGTGGTGCAGTTGGCGCCCGCGATGGTGGCCGCCGTCTATTGGCCGAAGCGCTGGCCGCGCCTGCGCCCGGCGGGGGTGATCGCGGGATTGGTGGCGGGCAGCGCTGTCTGGGCACTGTCGGCACTGCCGGCTGGATTGGGGAGCGGAGACCTACTGGCGCGCTGGCTGGGGCTGGGGTGGAGCCCGCTGTCGGTCACTTGCGTGTTCGGCCTGGGGGTGAATTGCGCGGTTCTGCTGTTGACATCCGGGGGGCTGCACCGCTGGAGGCCTATGGCCCAGGGGGCGAAAGAAGCGCCGGTTGACAAGGTGCAGTTGCGCGAACTGTTAGCGCGCTTTGTCGGCGCCGATGCGGCGGAGCGGACTTTTGCCGGGCTGGAAGGAGAAAACGGCGGCGATTACCGCGACACTGTGGAAAAGATCCTCGCCGGTATTGTCGGTTCCACCAGTGCCCGTCGCTTGGTGTCCCAACTGGGGAGCGCCCAGAACCTGGAGCAGGCCTCGGCCATCTACCGCTTTGGCCGCGGGCTGTTGCAGAGCAGCATCGATAATATCGACCAGGGTATCTCGGTGGTGGATGCCAATTTGAACTTGGTGGCCTGGAACCGGCGCTATGTGGAACTGTTCCGCTATCCGCCGTCGATGATTTATGTCGGCCAGCCAGTGGCGGAACTGGTGCGTTACAACGCCAGCCGTGGGGAGTGTGGTCCCGGTACGGTGGAGGAACACGTGCGCAAAAGGGTGGAGCACCTTCGGGCCGGTACAGCTTACCGGGTACAGCGCCACCGCACCGACGGCACTGTGCTGGAAATTCGCGGCAACCCCCTGCCCGGGGGCGGTTTCGTGACCACCTATACCGACGTATCCGATTATCAGCGCGCCCTGGGGGAATTGACTGAGGTAAAAGATTCCCTCGAGCAGAAGGTGGCTGAGCGCACCGCCGAACTGGAGAAATTGAACCGCGAGCTGGAAGCCGCCAGCCGCGGCAAGACCCGCTTTCTCGCCGCCGCCAGCCACGATCTGGTGCAGCCGTTAAACGCCAGTCGCCTCTTCCTCGACGCCCTCGGCGAGCGTCGTCTCGACGGGGAAAGTCGCGGTCTGCTCCGCCGCGCCGACAGCGCCCTGGCCTCGGCGGAGCAATTGATCACCGATATGCTGCAGATAGCGCGCATGGATGCCGGCGATATTCACCCCGATATCCGCCCCATCGAACTGGATCGGGTACTTTCGGATGCGGTCGAGCAGTCTCGCCTCGCCGCCGATGGCCGCAATATCCGCCTGCGCTACCGCCCGTCCGGTTTTTGGGTAATGAGCGATGAAAAAATGCTGCGCCGGGTGGTGCAGAATCTCCTCGACAACGCGATCAAATACACCCGCCGCGGCGGTGTGTTGGTGGGGGCGCGCCGACGTGGTGGCGGTATTGCACTGGAAATCTGGGATACCGGCTGCGGCATAGACGTGTCCCAGCAGAAAAATATTTTCCGCGAGTTTTATCGGTTGAAAGTATCTGGCGGCGAGGAGCGTGAACAGGGTTACGGCCTGGGGCTGGCCACGGTGGAGCGTCTGTGCCGGGTGCTGGAGTCGCCCATCAGTCTCGGCTCAAAACCGGGCCGCGGCAGTGTCTTCCGCGTACTGTTGCCACCGGCGCGGCGGGCCGCGCGCGCGGTCCCGGTGCCGGCACAACTGCCGAAATCGCCAGCGGCGCTGCGCTTGCAAGTGGTCTGCGTTGACAATGAACCCGCGATTCTCGAGGCCATGCAGGCGCTGCTCGGCGGCTGGGGCTGCAGTGTCCACTGTGCGCGCAACCGCGAGCAGGCGCTGCGGTTGGCGTGCCCGGACCTGCTGCTGATGGATTTTCACCTGGACGACTGCATAGACGGTATCGCCCTTGCCGGGGAGTTGATGGAAGTCTGGGGGCGGCCTGTGCCCTGTGTCCTTATCTCTGCGGAAAACACCGATCTGGTTAAGAACCGCGCCCGGGATCTGGGCTGGCAGTTTTTGCAAAAACCACTGCGCCCGGCGGCACTGCGCGCGCTGCTGCTTGCGCGGCAAAAGCTATTGTCGGAAAGCCCTGCGACCAAGGTCGTATAGCGGTGCCGGCGCGCGCGGCGCAATCTAGCCTCCCTGGGGGTTGTTGAATACACCTATACACCTGCCTGCGGTTTTATAAAGCTTTTTCCGGTGCTCCGGGCACCGCGATGCCACCTCTGATAGAGAAAACGAGAAAAAGAATCGGCAAATGAAAAAATACCTGCTCGAAGGCCTGATGTTTACCGCCTACGCCCTGTTCGCCGCCTCCTGGGTTTCCGGGGCCATGCTGACACCGGCGATACAGGCATCCTTCGGCGAAGCGGGCTTCGCCAATGCCACCTGGGGCAGCAATGTCATCACCCTGGCAAAAATTGTCGGCAACCTGGTTGCAGCTGCCTTGCTGATGCGTCTGGGCGCGAAGCGCGCCTTCGCGCTGGCGATGTTGCTCATTGCCACTGGCGGACTGGGTGCCCTCGCCGGCAGTTACGGCGGCTGGCTGCTGTCGCGACTGGCACTGGGGCTCGGCGGCGCCCTGGCGATTGTGTATTTCAACCCGGTGGTGCTGCACTATTTTTCCACCCGCGAGCGGCCGTTGATCAACGGCATCAACGCCGCTGCCTTCAATACCGGCAACCTGCTCGCACTGCTCACAACCGCGGCACTGGCCGCCTGGATGGGCGGCTGGCAGTCGGTAATTGCCCTCTACGGCGTGATGGTGGTGGCGCTGGCGCTGCTCTGGTGGCTGGCGGCGGAGAACTTCCCCCTGTCCGGTGGCGGCGATCAGCCTGAAGAAAACTACGGCCTGGCGCAGGGGGTGCGTGAACCCTTTAACTGGTGGCTGCCCCTGGCCTATTGCGGAGTACTCTTTTGCTATATCGCCGTCTTTGCTTTGTTTCCCTTGATCGACGGTTTTGCCGTGGCCAGCAAAGACCTGTCGGCGGTGATGATATTCGCCGGCATGGTGGGGACCGCTGCCGGTATTCTGGTGACCAAGCGTTACCCCCTACGCCTGCCGGTACTGCGCTACTCAGGCCTGGCACTGGTGCTCTTTGCCGCCCTGATGCTGGTGAGCCGCAACCCCATCGTCGCCTACGCCGCCGCAGCCCTGGCGGGTTTCTTTATGTTCCTGCCGATGACCGCGCTGGTAACACTGCCGCAGGAGCTGCCTGGCATGACGCCGGCGCGCATCACCGTGACCTTTGGCATGTTCTGGTCTGTCTCCTACGGAGTGGAGACGGCGCTGATGTACGGCGCCGGCCTGTTGGCAGATAGCACGGGCGAGCCGGCATATGCGGCTTATTTTGCCGTGGCCTGTTCGGCTTCCCTGTTTGTGTTTTCCTTCCTGCTGCCAGAGAGCGGCAAAAAAAACGAGGTGAGAGAAAAGGGAGCAGAAAATGCGACAGCTTGATCCCAAACTGGCGGAGTGGCTCGCCGGCGTCAACGCACAGGTGGCACAACTGAAAGCGGCGGGCTTTGAGGCCACGCCGATCAGCGCGCGGGAGAGTCTCGCCAATCTGACCCGCACCTATGTGGAGCCGGGCCCAGAGATGGCAGTGTGTGAAACTTTGGTCTGCGGGGGGCAATACCGTGTGCCGGTGCGTATCTACTCGCCCCGAGATATCGTGCCGGGTCCGGTCATTATCTACAGCCACGGCGGCGGCCATATGGCCGGCAGCGTCACCGTCTACGATCCCATTTGCCGCCGTATCGCCGAGTCCTGCCAGCGGCCCCTGGTATCGCTCGATTACCGCCTCGCGCCGGAAAACCCCTACCCGGCCGGGCTGCAGGACCTGCTTTCCGTTGTAAACAACCTGGGCCCGGCTCTGGAGAAAAAATCCATCCCCCACAACAACCGCTGGATTCTGATGGGCGACTCCGGTGGCGGTGCCCTGTGCGCCTCGGCCAGCCGTCTGCTGCAACACCAGTGTCACAACATCGCCGCCCAGGTACTGATTTACCCAAGCCTCGACTACACCATGCAGAAACCGTCAATCGACGAAAACGGCAGCGGTTATCTTCTGGAAAAAGAAAAAATTGGCTGGTACTTCGACAATTATTTCCAAGGGGCGGAAAACCGCCGCGATGCCTCTCCCCTGCACGGTGAATTTACCGGTAACCTGCCGAAGACCCTCGTGATTACCGCCGAGTTCTGTCCACTGCGGGACGAGGGAGACCAGTATCTTGAAAAATTGCAGAAGGCGGGCATCGCCTGTGAATCACTGCACTTCGACGATATGATTCACGCCTTCTTGAATCTGGAATCTCTGGTGCCGGAAGCCTGTGAAACCTTTTACCGCAATGTGGGGGAATTTGTGCGGGGTATTGAATAACTGCCGAAGAGCCCTCGCTAGCCGGAGGGCTCGCCTCCCCGCGCTCCGATGCCGGGTGTAAATCATTATATGGCGCACAGCCTTGTAGCCCGACCGATTCAGAATATTGCAGATATCCCTTTCGGCAGCCAGCAAACTAATGGCAATAGAATGCTGAACGTGTGACAGATCGAATTCACTTTTCTCTTTCGCCCTCCTTACAAAAAGCACTGCTAAAACCTGATTCCAGAGTCCACAGCTGCTCTGCCTCCATTACCCGAGGACAGCACTTACGCCAGCAACACCGCCAACTTATTCTGAATTTTTGTTGAGCGAGTACAGCCACGGCCGCTTCGGCGTAAATACTACTGATAAGAATCCCTCCTTAGTGGTCTTATCAAACTCCACATTTTTGGACCTTATGTTTAGAAACTGCTTGTTGAAAGAAGGAGGTATTACCTGATCGTGACCATTCTGCGGAAGAGATTTCATTCGCCGGGGCCGATATTAATGAAGTGCGGTTAGAAATGGCAGAAAGGCCGAGCTAAATCAAGTAGTTACAATGGGCGTTGAGAATGTGGATATGAGTCGTGAAGGCCGTTTTTTATAATTGGCACCATCGAGCCAATTATGGCTGAGGATTGACGTATCAAGGGGTTCGGGGCATTCTGGGGTTAATTGCGCTTTGGGATATGGGGCGTGGGGGGATTGGTCTTTGGGGCTATGATATAAATGTTATGCGTAAGAATGATTGAACGACTAGATAATCCTTCAACTTTTATTGGATGGGCTGCAATTCTCGTTGGCGGAGTGTTTCTATTATTGAGTATTTTTTTACTAGCAAACTTTCCGTTATCTGAAGATATAGAATCAACTCGTGGAGTAGTGGAGAGAGTTCGGCTGAGGCCTGGAGGTAAGGGTAGCGACACTTTGTTGGTATCTGTAGACGGTAAGCAATTCTGCTATTCGGGGTTCTGGAGTGAAGATGTTTCTAAGGCCATAGTGAAGGGCTCGGAGGTTGCAATTAGCTACTACCAAGCATTTGACGGTGGCAACAAATTGGTTTCTCTAAGCATCGGTAACGTTATTGTATTGAGTAAGTTTCAATCTTTATCTGGTAGGATTGTATTTCCAAGTGTAGGTGGTTTGCTCAGCCTATTTTTAATCTTTGTAGGCTTCCGTGATCTCCACCATCTTCGACACGCATAACAAAGCCAGGCAGTATGCTACGGGCCTTCGGCCCTCCGCGGGACAGCTTACTTTATGCACGTTTTACGCGGGTTGCTGTGCTCTCATTTTCGCGCAAATCGTGCACAAAGTAAGCTTCCCCCGCTGGCGGCGTTATGTGACCTTGTGATGCAAAGTTCAAATACTTTAAAGCAGATATCGAACGTCGAAATTGGCCTTGGTTTTATACTTGCGCTGATTTCCATGTGGCTGTTCCTAAATACTGCTCTGGATCCAATCTACCAAGAGCCGCATAGTATTGGTAGGATCATCCCCTCACTATCATTGCTAGGGTCCTTAAGCTTATTGATTCCTGGCGTTGCTCTGCGTGTTTTAGTCAAGGTGGGTACCGTACTGCAGTCTTTAGTGATTATTTTTGCTGTGTTTATCATGTGGTTGGGGACTCAATAGGATACAAGCCCGCTCACTTAACAAACACAGGCAGAATGCTCCGGCCCGTCTGGCCTGCGCGGGACGCCCTACGCTTCGCTTCGGTCGCCCCTGCTGTGGGCGTTAATTTTCTAAGAGTAGCCATGCCTTACAAGAGTATTATTAGATCTGGTGTAGTGATTTTTTTAGTCGTTGCTGCTTACTATGTTGGCGAGCAGCGGGGGTTCAAGCGGGGTGTAGAAATTTCTGCAGTTTTTGCTTCATCGGGAAGGTCAGCAGATGAAGCAAACATGATTGCTCTTCTTCTCGGATATGCGAGGCGGGGGGAAGAAGAAAAAATGTATGAATGGGGTGAAAAGTTCATTGTTCAGAACATGGATACATACAACAGTCTTCAAAGTGTGCTCGCTACAGAGTCTGCGGCAATAAAAGGTACAAGGCTCTATGATGTGCTTGATCTAATGGTCAACTCATATCCATACAGTACAACGGAATATTACATAGAAACATACATTGAGGCGGGCAAGAACTCCTCGGCCAGCCCCGAAAATTAACCAGGCCAGTCAAGCTCGCCCACCCCCTTCGGGGCTGGGCTGGACAGCCTACGCTCCGCTTCGGCTGCCCTTGCTGGCAACGTTATGCACTATGAATAGATATATTGCGATAATTTTAACTCTCTTTCTGTCGAGCTGCGCATCATACAAAGTTGTTCCAGAAGGAGAATTGAAGAAATTGCCAGAAGGCGAAAAGATTTCTATCAAGAAACAAAATGAATGGCCAGAAGGGGCTCATTGTTTCGAGCCACTCTTTTATGTGCTTTCTCTAGGCATTATTCCAACGCACTGTGTAGATACCTATACTGTTACAGCAGAGAGCAACGAGCTAGGCACTGTTAAAGTCACGTCTATGCAGGGCTGGGTTACCCTTTTAATGTCGCCATTTCCTGTTTGGCAGTATGGTTTCGGTACTGAAAAAGACGTTGAGAGCAATGTAAGCAGTTTAATCGAGGTCGCAGAGTAAAATGCATAACAAGGCCAGGCACAATCGCCCACTTCGTGGGCTGGACCTCCGCACTGCGTGCTTCGGCCTGTGCTGGCGGCGTTATGTATAAGCCATGAAAAATAGTGAAATTGATAAAGCTATTTCAGAAGAAGTAATCCTTAGATCGAAATCGCTCATGAGTTTCAACTTGGAAGAGATAAAAAATCTGCCACCTGAGTCAGTTGAAGATATTAAAATTGGAAGTAAGAGGTTAACTATTTGCACATACAAAGATGAATTGCCAAACGGTGAAATTTTAGTAATCGTTCAATGTAAGAATACTAGATTTCTGGGTTATGGAAACATGTTTGCAGAAGGGTTCGTTGTAAGTGAGTCTAGCGAAAAGCGTAAAGCAGAAGAAATCCTAATGTGGGAGTACGTGTGAGGAAAAAACATAACAAACGACTGTGGATCAAGCGCTAGCGAAAATATTTAATACGCCCACTCCTGGCTATCCCGTACCATTGCATTAAGAATCGTCAAAAACTTCCTCATTGTAGCCGTCAGAGTTCTGCAAAATTGGACACCACCAATTGAAAAACTTGGTGAGAAGACTGCTGCATATTCAGACTATTGTTGCCATAGCTTGCTATTCGGGTAAGTAGAGCCTGCACCCTGTGTGGAATTGGGTCAAACAGTTTTGTTGTGACGCAGCAGTCCTTCGCAGAAGCCCGCGGATGAACAGTATTTTCTATGAGGTAGAGAATGTAGCAATATAGCTGGCGCTGAAAGCTTTTTGATGGGTTTCCAGGATTCGTCACGATTCGATTCGTAATAGCACTTAGAGCTGGACCGCTACAAAGGTGTGACGTTTCGGAGGTAAAAAATTATGTTTGGTATTTTAAAGTACGTTGGTTTTTTGATTTTAGCGTTTATTGGAGTGGGACAAACCTACATATATCGGCGAATCCAAGGTAAATGGAGGTCTTTTCCTGTAGTGCGTGGAAAAATCATCGAGTCCAAACTGGAAAACTTTACAAATATAGAAGGCCAGCGTGTTTACGAGGCAAGTATAAAATTTGAGTATGAATTTGAAGGGCAGAGATATTGTTCCGACACTCCCCTCCTAAGATCACCTCAATTGTTCAAGGATCATAACTTGGAGCATGAGCTTCTCAAAAAATACAAAGTGGGTGATCACGTTGATGTCAAGGTTTTACCTCGAACACCTGAAGTTGCATTTATTGAGGTGGAGCCATTCAGTAGGCTTTCTGCAATCGCTATTCCGATACTTATATTGCTATATATTGCTTCTATATTCGGTTATGGTTGGTTCATAGCTGAGGTAATGGGGCATGATTCCAACTTTGGGGATTGGACGTTTGAGTAAACCCCAAAAAATATAATAATGCGCTGCAGGCAGACGTCTAACTTTGCACACTTTATGTGCGGTCGCTTAGCTCCCATTAGCGCGCATAAAGTGCACAGACGTAGCCGTGGCTAATCGCAGTATTAAGAGTAAGTATGAAACCAGAGAATTTTACAAAAGGAAGATTGAGTCTTTGAGATAAAGAAGAATTGCTGGCGGCTGAATCAAAGGTTGACCCATCACTAGTAACGCATCTAGATATTTGTGCCAAGTGTTATCAGGCGTATCCTATAGATGAATTAATCACAAAAGTTAGCAGATATAATAATATTGATACATTATACTTATCTGACAACTTTATACCGGATAGTGAAATGGAGTCGGTAAAAAAAGAATTGTAAGTGCTCTCAATGTCAAAAATTTTGAATGGTCACATGATTGTTTGGTTAATGGTAAGCATGGCAGATAAAATTCTTAATAAAGCCAGGAAGTATGATTCGGACCTTCCACCTGCTGACGGCATTATGTTTTAAATAAGCGATGAAATATATTTTCGAAGTTGAAGATGTGTTTAATCTGACAAATAGAGGTTGCGTATTAGCTCCTGGTGTTTCAAGTAATGCGGAATGCCCAGTATTAGTTGGATCAAAAATCGTCATTGTTCGCCCTGATGGGTCTGAGCTGGAAACCAAAATTAACGGAATCGAAATAATCCGTTCTGTACAAACGCCTGTAAAGTTTAATCCAATTCTGTTGCCCAGAGATATTGAAAAATCGAAGGTTCCAATCGGCTCAAAAGTGTATTTATTGAATGAGTAGGATAAACCTAACAGAACAATCAACGCCCGCCCTCCAGCAAGCTGGCTCGGGCCTCACCAATACACTAAATTCGTTCCGGCCCGATGTGCCTCTATCGGACGTCCTAATTGGGCGTCATTTATACAGGAGTTAGAGTAATCCATGAAAATTAGAGCCTATTGTTTACTTGCCGTATTTTTGCAATTTTCGACGAATCTAAGTGCCCAAGATTCTTGTGAAGAAAAATTACAGATGCTTGGTGAAATATGTATAGAGAATGCGTAGTCCATGCTTGATGGACTTGTGATCGATACATTGAATCCTGGCTTTGCGATTCTAGAGTCTTCTGAAGTGTTAAAAAATGAAGGACAGGATGGCCTGATAAAATTCTTAGATCGAAGAATTGGCTACTTTGTAGTAGATTTAAACCGTATTTTAAAGGAGCCAATTTCCGATCTAGAAAGAGAGCGAGCTGAGATCTTTTTAGGCCGTGTTAAAAAATATAGAGAAATATACCCAAGCACCGCAACAGATAGTCCGTACTACGCTCAAGCTACGAAAATTATAAATGCGTTTAAGCAAACCGATAAAAAACCAGCTAGCTCGATTAATTTGCAAGAACGCCTAGATCAACTACGGCAAATGGCTCGTGAAACTCAACTCTGATTACTCTAACAAACGCAAGCAGAATACTCCGGCCCCGCCTACCTTTTCAGGAAGCCCAATGCTATGCACGTTTTTTGTGGGCCGCTGCGCTCCCAGCTTCGCACAAAATTTGCATAGCATCGGTGGCCCCTGTTTCGTCCGATAGCAAATAAAAGAATGAGACTACTATTAGTACCGCTATCTCAGGCAGGTGTTTACAGAACTGCCCAAGGCGCAGAGTGTGGAGGAGATAGAGCGGCTGCTGCCGTGGAATCTTGCCTGCACATCAGGAGAGTAATGGCAAGGGACGGTAGATTTACCGCTTACATATATACTTATCAGGGCTTCCTGCGGGATTGGAATGGTGCGAGATGATAGGGCGTGCATATGTGTATACTAAAGAATTTATTTATTGGTTTGGTTTTTTCGCTAGTTGTTCCGTTTGCTGTTGGCAGCGAGGTTGAGCATTGTCTTTGGTCAAAATCGATTAAGTTGGATGATGTGGATATAAAATCGTATGTCATATCCAATGATGTTGTAGAGGTTAAACAAGTGGTTCTGGAGTTGCTTGAGATGGATGTAGCAGCGAGACGAAGAATTCTTGATTACAGGTTGCCAGACGATATGGTGGCGGAAGCTCATGTTGAAAAATTAGAGGAAATTAATTCTCTACCCTATGTGAAACAAGCGGGCTGTATTCTTTCTCTATATTCTGAGGGGGATCAAATTAGGGCGTTTACCACGGGAAATAACGGTGTGGAAGAAAATGGATATTTTCTTTTTAGAGCGGGTAATGTGATTGGTTTTGTGTTGACCAGAGCTGTATATGAGTAATAACAAAACGGAGGAACAAAATTGGACACTCACTAATTGAAAAATTGGTGGGAAAGCTGCCGCATATTCAGTCCGCTAAATTCATGGACACCCACAAAACGTTATTCAATTGGTCTGTATGGGCAATATTTATACGATTACATAGAGATATCTGATGATTCAGAGGTAAATCAACCAAGGAAGTTTTCTACTTCTGAATTTGCACTTATACGTAAGAATAAAAACAAAGAAATATTGCGTGTGAATATCGGATATGAAGTGATAGAGGAAATCATAATAGAAGACCCTAAAATTGAGAAGCTACATGATTTAGGTGTTAATTTAGCTGATGGTGAAGTAATCAAGAAAATAGCATTCGATAAGATCTTAGAAGTGGTCGTATAAATGGATAACAACACAATTAAACAAAGTTGCTGCGCCGTAAATACATTAGCTTCTGCAAAGATCGGCCATTTATCCTAGGCGTTATTTTTCCTGGAGAATCTATTGACTATCCATAGAATAGAGATCTACAAGTGATCTATTACAATTATTTTTTACCATTAGATGAGCAAAAATAAATCAGAGGAGTGATACTGCTACCATATTCGTCAGGCAAAATATTTGTTTAAAAATCTGATTCTTATGATATCTTATACTGTCTGAATGTTTTAAAGGAGATAGATTTATCATAGCGGGCAAATTATTGTTTTTCAGTTGAACTTACGCACTAACGAGCGCAGTAATCTGAAACAGGCATCAGTGGCCTTAAAATGCAGCCTATTAAAAGGCTTTTTGCTCATATTGTATGGGTGTTATATACAAATGGTTCGTGGGATTAGTAATAATTATGGAATTGCCTCAACTAAAAAGTAATAAAGAATATATTAAAGTGCTCTATGAAAGAGATTTGGAAGGTCAGAAGAGTTTTTATCGAGAAGAAGTTAAAAAGCTTTGTGACGGTTTAGAGGTTTTACTTAGAGAATTTGATCTTGCAGACGATGAAAGTATTGAAAATGGTAGAAATTATATTTTCAAGTCTGTTGAGAGTAACTATTGGAGTGGGTACATTTTTATTGAGCATTCTTTACGCGAGTCCGAAAGAATAATAGAGGACTGGTTTGAAGGGTTTCTAGATCCGGAGTGTTTTTCTGAATTGATTAGAAAAATAAGTAATATTTCCCGCAATAGGTTTAATCCTGAAAATATTGAATGTGATATTGAAAATTCAAGAGTTAATTTTACGATTGATGGAGATGAAAAATCGATCCCCTTCGTTTTCACCGGCGGTCCAGTATGTGATGACTTTTTGGATGAAGTGTTCGCTTTGTTGAGGGATCGTGGAATTCATTATAGGCTTGAGAATGATGTTCTATTTATTCTTCCCGATGAGTTTGTTCGCATAGCCAATGAGAATAGATATCTAAGTATTGATAGTGGCTCTATTGAGCCAGAATTTATGTCGGAAGAAGATAAAGCGCTAGCAAGGAAGCTGTATGAGGAAGAAAAGGAAAGAGAAGCTGCAGAATATTGGGCTAACAATAAAAAATAATATAACAAATTTAAGCCTGGGCGCGCCAAACGCGCGCCTCCTGCTCAATTCCTTATGCCAGAGGGTGTTCAAAATTCTGTGTCAGCCAAATAGCCTCATAGACTGATGTATTTCTCCAAGCGTTCCGGGAAGTGGATCGCCAGCTGTGACAGCGTCAGGTT
>NZ_FOKT01000006.1 GCF_900112305.1 Microbulbifer thermotolerans | reverse complement strand
TTAGGCCTGCCGCCAGCGTTCAATCTGAGCCATGATCAAACTCTTCAGTTTAAAGAGTCGCCCTTCGTGAGATAATCTCTCACTCCAGACTTAAGTCTTGCTCGGAATTACGCGCAATTCATTGACATGAGTTGCTTGCTTCCGATAAATCTGTCTCTGGCCGAAACCAGATGATCGATCCATCGCCCCACAAGCACCCACACATATTGCTTGATCGACTTTTTAAACAACTCGGTTAGGCGCCTGGCCTTAACCGTGGGACGCGTATTCTACACATCCGATCTGCTTAAGCAAGTGCTTTTTTTGCAGACTTTTTTGAGGCTTCAATTCGCGGCCAACGCCGCTCTTAAAACCTCCCGAAGCCCCTTCCGGCTCCGTTCGAAGTGGCGCGCATTATAGCGACCTCTCCGACCTTGGCAAGCTCTTTTTTTCAGAGCTTTTTGCTTCAAAAATTTTTTTTGAAGCCGCGAATCCAGCAAGGGTTTCGCCTGAGGTGGCGCGCATTATAGCGGCCAATTTTTTCTCCGCAAGCACATTTTTATGTGCTTTTTTTCAGCGCTAAGAAAAGGGTTACCAGTGCGCTTCCCACCGGCCACACCAACTCAGCCGTACACGGAGTCAAAAAAAACACCCTCTCAAAAGAGGGTGTTTTTTTAAGGGCCCTACCTTGCAGGGCCCTTTCTATATGGCGGTGAGAGAGGGATTCGAACCCTCGATGAGCGTTAACCCATACGCCCTTAGCAGGGGCGCGCCTTCAGCCACTCGGCCATCTCACCTTGTATCCTCCCCCTTTTAAAGAGGAGACTACTTTCAACGCTGATCCGCTACTGCTCGGTAACCGCTGAAAGTGGGCGGCATCATACCAACAGCGAGGCAAAAATCAATGGGGAATCAATAACTTTTTAGCACTTCAGACTCCACATCACTCCAATTGTACAGCGATTGTTCACTTCGCGGAGCCGGATTGTAGAATCAACAACAAAAAAGGCCGGCAGCACCGGCCTCTTCGGGGTAGCGCAGCTTACTCGTTGCCGCCGCCACCCTCCTCTGTGGATTGCTTCTCGCGCTGGATACGCTGGTAAATCTCTTCCCGGTGTACAGCGACTTCTTTGGGGGCATTGACGCCGATACGCACCTGATTGCCCTTTACTCCGAGCACGGTAACCGTCACATTGTCACCTACCATCAGCGTTTCGCCAATCCGGCGGGTTAAAATCAACATTACCTACTTCTCCTTGATCATCCTGTGATATAGCGCAGCGGGATACTCCTGAAGCTACGCTTATAGTCATCATAATAACCGGACGGCGGCGCAAAAGGTCGAATACTGCCCATCACACTATTCAGTATTGCCTAGTCGATCAAAATCTCAACAGGTCGGACTCCGCGCCAATGACCGAATCGCTATAGATGGTTCGCAACCGCCAAAACTCTGGTTATAGCTTCTTGCCAACTATTCCCTCCAGGGGATAGGGCCACGGCAAGCCTTCTCAGCCCATAGACTCATATTACTTGCGCGGCAGGCCCCATATCTGGGTGGAGCAATCTCCTGCACTTTACCGATGGCCTGCACAGGGCACCCGCGACAGGCCTATCCTGACAGGAGCTTTAGCTGGCTTCCCGGGGCTTCGAAAGCTCAAATTCACTGTGCAGCGCGCGTACTGCCAGCTCCAGGTAGCGCTCGTCAATGATCACCGAGATCTTGATCTCCGAGGTGGTAATCATCTGGATATTGATATTGTCCTCGCCCAGAGCGCTGAACATGCGACTTGCCACGTTGGCATGAGATCGCATCCCTACACCGACGATGGAGACCTTTGCGATCTTGTCGTCGGTAATCACCTCCCTGGCACCTAATTCCTCTGCCACCCTCTCCAGTACTCTGCGTGCCTTGGCCAGGTCATTGCGGTGCACCGTGAAGGTGAAGTCAGTGGTGCCATCGACAGCACTGATATTCTGTACGATCACATCCACTTCTATGTTTTCGGCGCCGATCGGCGCGAGTATCCGGCAAGCCACGCCGGGCGTATCCGGCACACCGCGAATGGTCAGTTTGGCCTCATCGCGGTTGAAAGCTATGCCGGAAACAATAGGCTGTTCCATCTCGTTGTCTTCCTCATCCAGACTGATCAGTGTGCCCTCACCTTCTTCAAAAGTTGAGAGCACGCGCAGCGGCACCTTGTATTTACCAGCAAACTCTACCGCACGTATCTGCAACACCTTGGAGCCGAGGCTGGCCATTTCCAGCATCTCTTCGAAGGTGATGCGCTTAAGACGGCGAGCGCTGTCCACTACCCGCGGGTCAGTGGTGTAAACGCCGTCCACGTCGGTATAGATCTGGCACTCGGTTGCATTCAGGGCAGCGGCAAGAGCCACGCCGGTGGTATCTGAACCGCCCCGGCCAAGCGTGGTGATATTTCCCTCTTCATCCACTCCTTGAAACCCGGCGACCACAACCACCTTGCCCGCATCCAAGTCGCGTCGCATACGCTCGACGTCAATGCGCTGGATACGCGCTTTGGTGTGTGCGTTATCGGTCAGTATCTTGACCTGGCCACCGGTATAGGAACAGGCGTCATAGCCACGCTTCTTCAGCGCCATGCTGAGCAAAGCGATGGTGACTTGCTCGCCAGTGGACACCAGTACATCCATCTCGCGGGGATCCGGGTTTTCCTGGATCTGATGAGCAAGGCCAATCAGACGGTTGGTCTCCCCGCTCATGGCTGAGAGCACCACCACCATTTCGTGTCCCTGGGCGCGAAACGCCGCCACTTTGTCAGCCACGGCCTCAATGCGTTCGATAGAACCCACCGAGGTGCCGCCGTATTTCTGCACGAACAAACTCATAAGATGTAGTGTTTCCTTACTACTGCCTATTAATGCGCTCGCAGCACCAATTCGCGCAAGGCGCGCACTAAATCACCAAACTTCAGTGAAATCAACTTGGCACACGGGCACCAAACGCAATTTGGCCGAAATTAACTAGTTGAGCTGGCCCTCGACCCAGCCCGGCACTTCTTTCAACACCGCCGGCAACGCCGCCACATCGGTACCGCCACCCTGAGCCATATCTGGGCGGCCACCGCCCTTGCCCCCCAATTTGGCCGCAGCAAAGCGCATCAGATCACCGGCGGAGATCCGCGCGGTCAGATCCTTGGTAACAGCCGCCACCAGGGCCACTTTTTCCTCGGCAGGCGCCGCCAGTAGCACCACGGCTGACCCCAGTTTGCTTTTCATCTGATCCGCCAGATCGCGCAGCGATTTAGGGTCGGCGCCATCCACAGAAGCCGCCAGCAACTTGATCCCGGCCACCTCCACTGCCTGACTGGAGAGGTCCCCGCCTGAGCCACTAATCAACTTGGTCTTCAGTTGGGCGACTTCCTTTTCCAATTTGCGATTGTTAGCCAGCAGCTGCTCAACCTTATCCGCCAGCTTGTCGGGACGTGTTTTCAACAGCGCAGCGACATGCTCCAGACGCTGCTGGGTCTCATCGAAGAGTGCGAGTGCATGGGCGCCGGTAACCGCTTCTATGCGCCGCTGTCCGGAGGCAATACCGCTCTCGCTGACAATGCGCAGTAGGCCGATGTCGCCGGTACGCCGAACGTGAGTGCCGCCACAAAGTTCCACGGAGAAAGCGCTACCGTCATCGATTGCCCCCATCGACAACACCCGCACCTTGTCACCGTATTTTTCGCCGAACAACGCCATTGCTCCCTTGCGTTTGGCGCTTTCCAAATCGGTTTCCTCAACGTGCACCGCGGTGTTGGCGCGTATTTGCTTATTCACCAACGATTCGATGGCGTGCAGCTGTTTGGCTGTAACCGCCTCTGGGTGGGAGAAATCGAAACGCAGCCGCTCGGAATCCACCAGCGACCCCTTCTGGGTAACATGTTCACCGAGCACTTTGCGCAGCGCGGCGTGCAACAGGTGGGTTGCGGAATGATTCAAGGCCGTCGCCTGACGAACATCGGCGGATACTTCCGCACTGACACTGTCGCCCACGGCGATGGCACCGGCCAACACCCGCCCCTCATGCAAGTGATGTGCCCCCTGCTTGGCGCAGTCACGCACTTCGAAACGGCTGCTCCCGTTATTCAGATAACCGCAGTCGCCAACCTGGCCACCGGATTCCGCATAGAACGGGGTGCGGTCCAGCACAACTGTGCCCTCGTCTCCCTCTTCAAGCCGCTCCACCTGCTCACCACCTTTGACGAGGGCAATGACTTTGCCCTCCGCCCGCGTGGTTTCGTAACCCAAAAATTCGGTAGCACCCTCCAGTTCCAGAGCGCCGCTGTAATCCTGTTTGAATTTGCCCGCGGCCCGCGCGCGCTCCCGCTGTGCTTCCATCGCCGCCTCGTAGCCGGCCATGTCCAGAGTCAGGCCTCGCTCACGGGCAATATCCTGGGTCAGATCCGTAGGGAAGCCGTAGGTATCGTGCAGTGTGAATACCAGCTCACCGGGAATTTCATCTCCCTGCAGGGATTCGAGGGCCTCTTCAAGCAGCGCCATTCCCTTGTCGAGGGTTCTGGCAAACTGCTCTTCCTCCTTGCGCAATGCAGACTCAATAGTCTCGCGCCGCTCGCGCAGCTCCGGATAGGCATCGCCCATTTGCTCTACCAGGGCTTCGACCAGTCTGTAGAAGAAAATTTCCTTGTGGCCCAGCTTATGGCCGTGGCGAACAGCGCGGCGGATAATGCGGCGCAGCACAAACCCCCGTCCCTCGTTAGAGGGCATGACACCGTCGGCAATCAGGAAGGAGCAGGAGCGGATATGGTCAGCGATAACACGCAGGGATTTTTCCTCCATATCGCTGCAGCCGACAATGTCACCAGCGGCTTTGAGCAAAGCCTGGAAAAGGTCTATCTCGTAGTTGGAATGCACACCCTGCATCACCGCAGCAATGCGTTCCAGCCCCATGCCGGTATCCACTGAGGGCTTGGGCAGCGGATGCAGCTCTCCGTCGGCTGTGCGCTCATACTGCATGAACACCAAATTCCAGATCTCAATATAGCGATCCAGGTCGTCGTTGTCGGAGCCGGGCGGACCTCCGGGCACCTCGGGGCCGTGATCATAAAAGATTTCAGAACAGGGGCCACAGGGCCCCGTGTCCCCCATTTGCCAGAAGTTGTCCTCATCCAGGCGAGAGAAGCGCTCGGCACTGACACCGACCTCCTTCAGCCAGATGTCCGCCGCTTCGTCATCGCTGATATGGACGGTTACCCAGAGGCGCTCTTCGGGCAACTTCAATACTTTAGTGAGGAATTCCCAGGCGAATTGGATCGCTTCGCGCTTGAAGTAGTCGCCAAAGCTGAAATTGCCCAACATTTCAAAAAAGGTGTGATGGCGGGCCGTATAGCCGACGTTTTCCAGATCGTTGTGCTTGCCGCCGGCGCGCACGCAGCGCTGAGCGCTGACTGCGCGGCTATACGGGCGCTGCTCCTGCCCGAGGAAGGTGTCCTTGAACTGCACCATACCGGCGTTGGTAAACAGCAGGGTCGGATCATTGCCCGGCACCAGGGAGCTGGAGGGCACCACCGTGTGGCCCTGCTCGGCAAAGTACTTCAGAAAGGCGTCGCGAATCTGTGCGCTTTTCATCCGGCGTAATTCCACTTCACTAGTTAAATTTAATTGGTTAATAATGCCAGTTGTGCGGGCAAAATGCTTCCCGTAACTCTCCGTGCCGCTGGCGGGGCCTATTTGCTCCCCGGCCAGTCATTCCGGAAGTCACCCGTTACCAAGCCGCCCAATCAAGAGACGGCCAGTCCCTGCTCCGATAATTTCTTCTGAGCCAACAGGTGGATATGGAGGTGAAAGACTGTCTGCCCGGCTGAGTGGCCATTGTTGACCACCAGGCGGAAACCGTCCAAACCCAGCTTCCTGCCCACTTCCGCCGCCACCCACATTAAGTGGCCGAGCAACGGTTTATCCTCGGTTTCCGCATCGGAGAGGTTGATCAAAGGTTTGCGCGGGATAATCAGCAGATGGGTCGGCGCCTGTGGAGAACGATCCGGGATTACGATGCATTGCTCGTCCTCGTAGATTCGCTCGGCACTGAGTTCTCCGGCGATAATCTTGCTGAATACACTCGGTTCGGCCATGCTCTACTTTTCCAGTTTTTCCTCGGCGGTCAGCTGACGCGCCTCGGACTCCAGCATGACCGGGATACCGTCGCGTACCGGATAAGCCAGACCGCTGGCTTTGCACACCAGCTCTTGAGCCTCCTCGCGATACTCAAGTGGCGCCTTACTCACCGGGCACACCAGCAGACTCAACAACTTTTTATCCATGTTCCACCCTACAGATTTCCCGAGGCCCCGCGCTCAGGGGGGCAAAAATGACCGCGTATAGTACAACGGTTAGTGGGGTTTTTCACTGTGTAACGGCGGGGCTCCCGGTTTTAGCGCAACCCCAAGAATTGGAGACGCCGCTCGTGGAGCTGACGGCGCTTACAGGGAGGCATACGTCGGAACTACGGAGGCGTGAAGGAGGTATGCGCGCATTTTGAAAACCGCTTCCCCCTTTAAGCCGCCTAAACCCTCAACAGCACGGACTCGACGGGAGTTCCACAGCCGCGCTGTCAGCCGGCAACCGCCGAAGCGGCCATCGGCGCCACCGCCTTCAAGTGTTCCAGCAGAAGTTCTCGCGCACGAGGCCCATCTTCTGGCTCATTGAACACCTCGTGATATGCGTTCGGGAAAAGTTCCAGCACCTTGGATTTGCTCCCCAAATGGGCGAACCAATCACGACTGGTGGCACTATCCACTATGCGGTCTGAGTCCGGGAGCAGCATCAAACAGGGTTCGGTAATTTGCGCGAGACGTGGATAGAGGTATTCCCGTTCCCGCAGAAAAGCATCGAACCACTGCAGCGAGATCCGCCCGTATACCAGGTCGTCCGTATTGTAGGACTCAACCACAGATTCGTCGTGACTCAACCAGCGTGGGTCCACCCGATTGGGCAGGGCCAGGCGGGGAAGCAAACTGACCAGCCGCCGCACCAGCCACAGTTCAACCCCTGCCGGCTCTTCGCACCCGCGAATACCCGGCGCCGATAGTATCAGACTATCAATACCACCGAAGCGGATAGCAGTACCACAGGCAATTACACCACCCATGCTATGCCCCAGTAAATGCAGGGTGCGCCCGCTATTGTCCTTTTTGACCAGGCGGATAAAGTGGTGCAGATCCTCGCTGTAGAATGCAAAGTCCTCGATATGTCCCCTTCTGCCTTCGGACAGGCCGTGCCCGTAGTGATCCAGCGCGTACACGCTGAACCCAGCACTGTTTAAAAACTGCGCCAACTGCCGGTAGCGGCCTCCGTGCTCGCCGAGGCCGTGGGCAATGACTACGACACCCAGTGCCCCCTCAACCCACCAGCACCGGTAGTGGAGGCGGTTTCCACGGGTGACAAACTCCATTTCTCTCCTCGCTCTGTTTTCTTGTAATTGTCATATCATTCCAGTTCCAGGCTTTCCCGGTACTCCCCTCGCATTGCCAGATGATTGAGGCGAGCCCGTTTCAACAGCGCCCGCTGCAATGCGGGACCGTTTTCGGATCTGCCCGCCCAGGCTTTGAGCGCCGGCTCTTGTAGCGCGCGGCCATAGGAAAAGCTGAGCTGCCAGGGCGCCTGCCACAGCTGATTGAGTGCGTTCAGGTTGGCAGTGGCCTCCTCCGGGCCCTGGCCACCGGAGAGAAAATTAATACTCGGCACCGCTGCGGGTACCGCCCGGCGCAGGCTGCGCATGGTGTATTCGGCCACCTGCTCCGGTACCGCCCTGGTGGATTCTTTGCCAGGCGTCACCATACTTGGCTTCAAAATCATCAGCTCCAACACAACTCCGTGGCGGTACAGGGCGTGGAAGACCTCGTGCCACACCCATTCGTTCACTTCGGCATCGCGCTCAATATCATGATTGCCATCCATCAGCACTTCCGGCTCCACGATCGGCACCACGCCGACAGACTGGCACACAGCGGCGTAGCGCGCCAGCATTTCCGCATTGGCAGTGAGCCCCAACCGAGTGGGATTACCCGGGCTTATGGGATAGACCTCCCGCCACTTGGCGAAGCGGGCACCCTGTTCTTTGTAACCGGCCAGACGCTCCGCGAGGCCGTCAAGACCATATGTGATCAGATCGCCAGGGGCACCCGGCAATGCCCCCTTCCCTTTGTCTACCTTGATGCCGGGAACAATGTTTTGCGCCGCTGCCACATCCGGTAATGGGACGCCCCGATCATCCACCTGGCCGAGCGTTTCCTCAAATAGAATAACGCCACTGATATAGTCGCCCAGTCCCTCAGCGGACAGCAGCGAGGCGCGATAGAAGCGTCGATTTTCCTCCGTAGATTCAACACCGATGGCAGCAAACCGTTTTGCGATAGTGCCGCTGCTCTCATCGGCCGCCAGAATACCCCGGCTCCCGTCCACCATATCGGCAATAGTCTTCTGTAACTCGTCGTGTACAGACATGATTGTCACCTCCTTCCCTGAGGATAGGCGGCCCACTCAAAATGCGCAGCAGGCCGCAACAGCCCGCCGCCAACCGGCGAGCAATCGGTTGCGTTCTTCCTCCGCCATCGCCGGCAGGAAATCCCGCTCTATATCCAGCAGACGTGGCGGCAGTTTGTCAGCAGACCAAATTCCGGCGCCAATTCCCGCCAGTAAGGCGGCGCCCACAGCAGTGGATTCAATCTGCTTCGGTCTTTCCACTCGCAGTGCGGAAATATCTGCCTGAAATTGCATCAGAAAATTGTTGGCACTGGCACCGCCATCGACACGCATATGCCGGATTGGGAGCCCCAGCGCCTCGCCCATCAACCGCGCCAGTTCGTCGCTCTGGTAGGCAATGGACTCCAGGGTTGCGCGCACCAATTCAGCCCGACCTGAGCCCCGTGTGAGTCCACAAATGGTCCCCCGGGCCGAAGCGCGCCAATGTGGCGCCCCAAGACCGCTGAAGGCCGGCACCAGATAGACTCCGCGGGTATCCGGCACGCTCTGGGCGATCATTTCTGTCTCCGCGGCCTCTTGTATCAGGCCCATTTCGTCCCTCAGCCATTGCACCGCGGAACCCGCGGTAAACACCGCCCCCTCTACCGCATAGGCGGGCTGCCCGGCTGGGTCGCAGGCAATCGTCGCCAACAAGCCCTCCGGTTGCCGTGGGCGCTCAGGACCGGCATAGGCGAGCATAAAGCAGCCTGTGCCGTAGGTATTTTTGACATCCCCGGGATTGGTGCAGCCCTGCCCAAATAGTGACGCCTGTTGGTCACCCGCCACACCACAGATTGGTACTGATGCACCCAGAAATGCCTCGGGATCTGTATCCGCAAAATGCCCCGCGGATGGCCGGATTTCCGGCAACAGAGATTCCGGGATACCAAACAGGTCCAGCAACTCCGGGTCCCAGCATTTGTTGTCCAGGTTATACAGCAGCGTGCGGCTGGCGTTACTGTGGTCAGTGAAATGGTCGCGGTTACCGGTCATCTTCCAGATTAGCCAACTGTCTACGGTACCGAAGCAAAGCTCTCCGCACCGGGCTCTCGCCAGCAACTCCGGTTGGGCGCGGAACAGCCAAAGCAGCTTGCTGGCAGAGAAGTAGGCATCCAGAACCAAGCCCGTTTTTTCCCGTAGCAACTCGGCCTTGCCTGCGACGTTGAGCGTGTCGCAAATATCCGCCGAGCGGCGGCACTGCCAGACGATGGCCGGGCTGACCGGCTCCCCGCTCTGGCGGTCCCATAGCAAAGTGGTTTCCCGCTGGTTAGTGATGCCCACGGCCATCAGGTCGGAGGCGCTGATACCCGCGCGCTCCAATGCGGCGGCGCAGACTCGCCGGGTGACCCACCAAATGGCATCGGCCTTCTGTTCCACCCATCCCGGCCGCGGATAGTAGTTGGGAAGTTCCGTGTAGCTGCGGCCGATCAAAGTGCCACGGGTATCGAAGACAAAGGCAGTGGTGCCAGTGGTGCCCTGGTCTATGGAAAGAATCATGGGGACACCTCGCTCTTATTATTTTGGGTTTATCGCTCCAAGGGAGCAGCCTGCAACCACCGAAAGTATATGCAAGCGGTCAGGGCTGCACGGAAATATTAGCGCCTGCGGGACGGCACATCCGTGACCTCGGGCAATTAGCGCGTTGAATCACCCAGGTCGATCCCTTCCGCATCCAGGCTCCATTGAATTGCCTCGGCGGAAAAACCCCGGTTAGCGAGAAAACGCTGGCGCCGAGCGCGCTCTTTCCATTGCTGCTCTCGGGGCAGCGCACGGCTGACCGGGGTGTGGAAGCGACGCTGCAATTGCTCAGCGGCCAGCGCAAACCAGTCTACCTGGACTCCCTCCAGGGCATCGCCGATCAGGTCTCTGTGGATACCGCGTTGCTGCAGTTCGCGGCGGATACGCAGTGGCCCATAACCGCGTTGTATCTTGGAGCGAGTGAACACCTCGGCGAAACGCCGATCGGACTGATAATTAAGCTGGTGTAGGCGCTCGAATAGCGCATCGAAGTCGGCCTCAGGAAAGCGGCCCGAGAGTTTCTGCCTGATCTCAAGGCGGGAGTGTTCGCGACGGGATAACAGCTCGAGCGCCGCATCGAAGAGCGCCCGAGCCGAATTGGCCGCCTCGGTTCCAGTGGTGGCGGGCATTTACTCGTCCGAAGTGTCCGCCACCACTTCTTCAGGAGAGGCCGGCGCCAAATCGCCCAGCATCTGAGCGCGCAGCTGCCCTTCGATCTCATCGCGGATATCCGGGTTTTCTTTCAGGAATTTCACCGCGTTGGCCTTGCCCTGCCCGATTTTCTCTCCCTTATAGCTGTACCAAGCACCGGCCTTGTCGACCAACCCCAGCTTGACGCCATAATCGACGATCTCTCCCAGCAGGTTGATACCCTCGCCGTACATGATCTGGAACTCGGTCTGCTTGAATGGCGGCGCCACCTTGTTCTTAACCACCTTCACACGGGTCTCGTTACCTACTACCTCGTCGCCCTCTTTCACCGAACCGATACGGCGTATGTCCAGACGCACGGAGGAATAGAATTTGAGCGCGTTACCGCCGGTAGTGGTCTCCGGTGAACCGAACATCACGCCGATCTTCATGCGGATCTGGTTGATGAAAATGCACAGGGTATTGGTGTTCTTGATGTTGCCGGTCAGCTTGCGCAGAGCCTGAGACATCAGGCGCGCCTGCAGCCCTACATGGGAGTCTCCCATTTCACCCTCGATCTCCGCACGCGGCGTCAGCGCCGCCACAGAGTCGACCACCAGCACATCCACCGCCCCGGAGCGCACCAGCATGTCGGCCACTTCCAGGGCCTGCTCGCCGGTGTCCGGCTGGGACACGATCAGCTCGTCCACATTGACCCCCAGCTTCTCCGCGTATATGGGGTCGAGCGCGTGCTCGGCATCGACGAAGGCACAAGTGCCCCCTTGGCGCTGAGCCTCGGCGATCACCTGCAGGGTCAGGGTGGTCTTACCAGAGGACTCGGGTCCATAGATCTCGACGATACGGCCACGGGGTAAACCGCCGATACCCAGTGCCACATCCAGGCCCAAGGAGCCGGTGGAAATCGCGGGGATGCGTTCGCGCCCCTTGTCGCCCATCCGCATCACTGTGCCCTTGCCGAACTGGCGCTCGATCTGCGCCAGAGCCGCCTGCAGCGCCTTGTTTTTGTTGGAATCCATGAGTCTTCCCGTGTGTTGAAACGTTGTCGAATGGGGGCAAGCTTAGCGAAGGATTACTGTATAAGCAACCAGTAATTCGAAGAGGCCGCGGACTTGGAGCGCGCCTGTGGGAGCGGTCCACGGCAGCGTCACCCCGACCGAAAAACCTGAGCTTGCCACCACGGTGATACCAGCGGCAACCTCCGGTGTTACTCAGGGTGTGCCCGCACCAGCTCCAACATACCCCGCAAGGCCGCGATGACTGACTGCCGCCGAATCGCCGCGCGGTCGCCGTCGAAATGGTAGCACCTGGCCTCAATCGTCACCGGCTCCTGCCCCTCGGAGTGTGCCCACGCAATCCACACAGTGCCAACCGGTTTTTCTTCAGTGCCCCCTTCCGGGCCGGCGATACCGCTTACAGCCGTAGCGACATTGGCATCCATCATCGCCAACACACCGCTGGCCATCTGCCGTACCACAGGTTCACTGACCGCCCCGAAAGTCTCCAGGTCATCCTCCGACACAAACAGCATGTCACGCTTGATTCGGTTGGCGTAACTGACCAGCGCGCCCTCAAACCATTCGGAGGCTCCCGGCACGGAAGTCATGGCATCCGCTATGCCGCCACCGGTACAAGACTCAGCCGCGGTGGCACGCCAGCCCCGTTTTTTCAATGCCTCGCCGAGGGCCTGAGCCAACTCAAAAATCTCCATGTTTTCCGTCATCTGCCTTTTCTCTTTCATTGTTCCGCCAATAACACGCTCGACGGCACCTAATAAGTGACGCCGAGCGCGCAAAAGGGACTGGGTGTACCGCCGCCGGCAAAATTATGGGAAATGCCTGTCCAACGACGCCAGCCGTTTGAGGCGCCAGGCCCTGCGCCACATGCTACTACCGATCCCACAGGCCGCTCCGCGCATGATCAACCCTATACGCTTCCCCGCCCGCCTTCCACCCGGCATAATGTCAACAATTAACAAAAATAGGAGCGCAAATGCAGTTCGAACTGATCGACACCCTACCCACCGCCTGCGGACTGGGGGAGAGCACGCTGTGGCATTCTGAGCACCAGGCCATCTACTGGACAGACATGCCAAACAATCAACTAATCCGCTATTTTCCTGAAAATGGCCGCAAGGAAGTATTCCCTACTGCGGAAAACCTCTGCTCATTTGCCTTTATCGAAAACAGTGACTGGCTGCTGTGTGCGTTTCAAAGCGGCATCGCCCGTTTTCAGCCAGAAACACAGGCTCTGGAATGGATCTTCCGGCTGCCGCAAAACCTCAAAGTACGCTTGAACGACGGCCGCATGGACCGCCAGGGGCGATTTTGGGTCGGATCTCTGATCGATACGCCGGATTTGTGGGCAGAAGATCCGGCGCAGCGCGGGAAACTCTATTGCCTGGATACCGATGGCAATGTCACCGAGCACCTGGACGACATCCGTATCAGCAATGGGCTCGGCTGGTCTCCAGACAGCCGTACCATGTATTTTGCGGACTCTCCCCGCTACGCGATATACGCATTTGATTTTGCCCCGGAGTCGGGCCAGCTAAGCAACCGCCGCCTGTTCGCCACTACCGAGGAGGGTGTGCACGCGGATGGCTCCACCGTGGATATAGAGGGACATGTCTGGAATGCGCAGTGGGGCAATGGCAAGGTGGTTCGCTACGCCCCGGACGGCAGCGTGGCTGGAGAAATCCACCTACCGGTTCAGCAGGCTACCTGCGTCGGCTTTGGCGGCCCGGAACGCAATCTACTGTTTGTAAACACCGCCAAATTCGGGCTAGACGCCGACGCCCTGCGCCGACAACCGCAGGCCGGCCACCTCTTTATTTACGCAACCGACACCAGAGGCATGGAAGAGAAATTCTACCCGGGCTGATACCACCGCCGCGGCTGCGGGCGCATGTTTGCACGCTCCCGGCATGTATCCATTAGCGATTGCCGGGGGCCACCATCAGAACGCGCTATACCAATACACTCGCTCTGGCGATAGCCAGCAGTCCGCGGGCGGAATAGGTATCGCCGGAGTAGTGGCGGCAATCCATGCCATAAAACGCCAGGGCGCGGCAATACGGCTTCGCCAAATGATCACCGCAAATAAGATGAACCAGTGATTTGCCCTCCGCCCCCGCGCTCAGCTTCTCTGCCATAGCCCGCACTTCACAGCCCAGCAGCAGCCCGGAAAGGTAGCTGGCACTGTGGGCAGAATCCAAAACGCCCAACACCGCCCGGCTGCGGCTGTTGAACAATTGATGAATCAGAGCGGTGCCCGAGCGGCTGTCCTCGAGCCCTGTGTCAAAGGCCGCCGCACTATCCTCTTGCTCTCCCTGCACCAGCACACTGTGCTCCTTTAATAAGGAATAGAGTTCACCGGTGAAAGCTGTACTGAAATCCCGAATCGCTCCGTCCACCACTGACATCCACTTGCTGTGGGTACCCGGCAGACAGAGCAGGCTCTGCGCCCATTCGGCCTCGCTGGCACCGCTCAACCACCCGATTGCCTGGGTTTCTTCCCCCCGCATAACGTCGGCCTCCGCGCCGGTCAATTTTTTTACCCCCGGCACACAATAGGCGTTCACGGCCCCGGACGGCATGGACTGAATTGCCCCTGCCAGGGAAGCGATCGATACCGGGCAATCCACATAGGGCACCTCATACCAGCCGATACCGGAGCCCACCATCCCGCACAAAATGACCGGCAGTGCTCCAGACTCATCCAACTGATGGCATTGATCGAGCAAGTAGGCCTCGATTTCTTTATTTTGCAGGGATTTTATTCCCGCTTGAGAGGCAATCTGCCCAACAATCTCCCCCTCGGCGCTCAGCCGCATCAGGCGAAAACTGCTGGTTCCCCAGTCACAAACCAGAATTTCACTCATTGATTATTCCCCACTCCGGTATTCCCTCCTGCACGGACAAACGACTACCGCGGTTCATTTTTGCGCTTAGATCAGGCCGGGACTGCGCCCCCCTGTACGAAAACTCTGCAAACACCCACAAATTGTAGACATTTAACATTTTGAGTGGGATTATACCTATTCCCTGCAGCGCTATCTGCAGTTTGATAAAATTTGTAAATTTGTTACAAAGTGGTCTGGGACTAGAAATCCCGGCATACCCCACTAGGGGTCTTTCGACGAAATACCGCGGTGGCGATACGCTCCCACCCCAAGATTAACTGGTCAGCAGATACGAATATGCGTGAGGCCAATAAGATTATTCCCGTCCGCGAACAGATCGCGGATCAACTGCGCTCCGATATCATTTCGGGCAAACTTGCTCCCAATACCAAACTGAATGAACAACAGCTCGCCAACCGATTCGGCGTTTCCCGGGGGCCGGTGCGCGACGTATTGTTGCAGCTTACCAAGGAAGGCCTGTTGGTAGCGAAGAACAATTGCGGAGTCTCAGTCAACAGCGTGCTGGACCCCTCGATGCAGGAATTGATGATCGACATCCGCCGCAGAATCGAGGTACACGCAATACGAAACCTAAAAGGCAAATTGACCGAAATGGATTTTGCCGAACTGGAAGACATTCTTGAGCGGCTGCAAGATGCCTTCGACGCGCAGGAATTCCACGAAGTCACCAAGGCAGATATCGATTTTCATATGTACCTGATCCGCGCCGCTGGCGGTGATGAGCTGGTCAACCTTTGGTATCCGATCGTGTTACGTATGCGCATGAACTACAAGCGCATTTCCGACCCCAAAGATTGCGTTGACGAGCACCGTGCGATTCTCGACGCACTTAAGGCCAACAAGATCAATGTGGCCACCACGGCGCTGCGCGCCAACATCAAATAGCATAAGCCTCTTAATAACGACAGCCTAGAGCCCGGCCGATTGCCGGGCTATCCGTCTGACCCAGCCCTGTATCGCAAGACACACAATTTGGGCGCATTACCCCCTGCCCACTTGGGAACCCCCTGATTCTCTTAGCCGAGAGCATTAGGGGCACTCCGTACCTGGAAGAAAAACGACGGCGACTAGACAGGGCACCTGCAATGCTTTCACTCCCTGAAAACAACGATACTTCTTGGCCAAGAGAGCCAAGTAGATAGTGTGCCCCGAAACCGGCTGAAACACGCGCGTTGACGCCTCAGAAGCACTTTCGCAGGCAAAAAAAACGGGGAATAATCCCCGCAAAAATTCATCCTGATGAGATGAAAGAAAAGAGTCGATCAGTCAGAGTTCATTGAAATAAATCGTTTTCTTATCCACGTACTGTTCCAGGCCGTAACGTCCGTCCTCACCACCAATACCACTTTTCTTCCACCCGTTGTGGAATCCCTGGTGCTGCTCCCCGATACCCCGGTTCACATATACCTCCCCAACTTCCATTTCGGCAATAGCACGGTGTATATACTTCAGATTCGCACTGAACAGATAGGCAGAAAGGCCGTACTCGCTGTCATTGGTATACTCAATCGCCTGATCAATGCTGGAAATTTTCACCACGGGCAGGACCGGGCCAAAGGTTTCTTCGTGCACCAAAATATTATCCTGCCGAACATTGGTCAGAACCGTAGGCTCGTACCAGTTGCCCCCCTCAAAGCCTTCCACCGATGCGCGCTTGCCACCACAGACGAGCTCAGCCCCCTGCTCGATACTCTTTTGCACGAGCGCGTGAATATGCTCAATTTCGCGGGCGTTCACCTTCGGGCCTACCTGCACGCTTGCATCCATCGGATTCCCGACTTTCAGCGCTTTCACTTTGGGCACAAACTTATCCATAAAAGCGTCATAGACGTCTTCGTGGACGTACAGGCGTTCAGCACAAGTACAAACCTGGCCGCAATTGGCAAAACGAGTCCAGAGCGCCGCCTCAACTGCCTTGTCCAGATCTGCGTCCTCCATCACGATAAACGGCGCCTTACCCCCAAGCTCCAGCATCACCGGAATCATGTGCTTGCCGCTGGCCTGATGGATAATCTGGCCTGCGCGAGTACTGCCGGTCATTGTAATCATGGCGGTAAGCGGGCTTTCGCAAAGCGCCTGACCAACCACGGATCCCTCGCCATTGACGATATTCAAAACACCAGCGGGAATCCCCACTTCGTTGGCAATGCGCCCCAACTCCATGGTCGCAAGCGGCGTTTCCTGGGTGGGCTTCACCACAATGGTATTGCCTGTGATCAACGCCGGACCGATCTTGCGGCCAGCCAATGCCAAGGGGAAATTCCAAGCTGTAATTGCCACCACCACACCACGCGGCACTTTGTGGATATAAATTTTTTCGCCTTCGTTATCTGAAGGCAAAATATCTCCTTCCAGTGTCAACGCATTGTCGCAGGCATACTCGATAAAAGTGGCGGTTGCATTGACTTCGTCGCGAGCAACACCAATTAATTTGCCCTGCTCTTTTACCAGCAGCTCGGCAAGAATTTCTGTTTCCGCCCGAATAGCCGCGGCAAATTTACGCAGCAGCGCCGCGCGATCCCGGGCTGTCCGTTTCGCCCAGGCTTTTTGCGCTTGCTTTGCGGCATTGAGCGCCACCTCCGCATCCTCTACGCACCCTTTGGGAATAGCCCCCAGAACTTCTCCGGTACTGGGGTTAAGCACTTCAATAATTCCTTCCGAGTGGGAAGCAACATAGTCACCGTTGATAAAATTCACATTGTTTTTTAGCGCCATCAGACTATCTCCCCATCCAACCGCCATCCACCAGAAGGATACTACCGTTCATATAATTGGAAGCCTCGGATGCAAGGAAAACCACAGGGCCTTTAAAATCTTCCGGAACCCCCCAGCGCCCCTGGGGTATCCGCGCTAGGATACTGGCCGCTCGCTCACTATCTTCTCTCAGCGCCTGCGTATTATCGGTAGCAATATAGCCTGGTGCTATCGCGTTGACGTTCACCCCTTTGCTGGCCCACTCGTTGGACAGCGCCATTGTAATCTGCCCAATGGCACCTTTACTGGCGGCGTATCCAGGAACTGTAATTCCTCCCTGGAAAGTCAGCAGAGAGGCTGTAAAAATAATTTTTCCAGATCCCCGGCCAACCATCTCCTTACCGATTTCACGGCTCAGGATAAACTGGGCATTGAGATTGACCTCAATCACCTTATCCCACAAATCATCCCCGTGCTCCACGACAGGGGCTCGCAAAATTGTGCCGGCGTTATTGACGAGAATATCGATTCGTGGATGTTCCGTTTTCACTTTATCGATAAATGCATAGAGAGAATTGCGGTCGGAAAAATCGCACTGATAGGGAAAAAAATGTTTTCCAGTAGCCGCTACCTCACTCGCCACCTCAGACTCAGTCAGGCTCAAGTTGGCCGATACACCGATCACGTCGGCACCAGCTTCCGCCAATGCAACAGCCATCGCCTTACCGATACCTCGGTTGCACCCAGTAACCAAGGCTTTTTTTCCCTCAAGACTGAATTGATCCAACATAAATTTCACCCCTTAAAATATTATTTGACTGACTCACTTAGCCATCGGCGCCACAGGACACCAAAGCCTTCATACCGGAGGGGTTTCCATCCATGCTGGAGAAGGCACTATCGATTTGATCCAGCTGCGCCACCTTGCTGATAAAAGGCTCCAGGTCGATCTTACCGTCCGCCACCATATCAATCGCCCGCTCGAAGTCCTCCGCTTCATAGACTCGGGCGCCCACCAGCTCCAGCTCGCGCCAAAAAAACTTAAACACATCTACCTGCGGCTTGCTCGAATGAATGGCCACCATGCAGATACGGCCGCGCACAGCGGCAATTTCAGTCATAACGTCCACAGCGGGTTGAACACCGGAAACTTCGAATACTACATCGGCACCTTTGCCGCCGGTCCATTCGTCTACCGCAGACTTTAAATCCTGCTCGACGGGATTCACCGCTAACACGCCGTTACTTGTGGCGAAGCTTCTGCGTTCCGGACTCGGCTCGGATATCATGACTTCGGCGCCGATGCCGATCGCCACCTGCGCAATCAGCTGACCAATGGGTCCACCACCAAGAATCACTGCCTTCTCACCGGCTTTTAAGCGGGCACGCGACACATCGTGACAGGCCACGGCCAGCGGCTCGATCAGAGCGCCCTGTTTAAGGGACACATGCTCCGGCAGCTTGTGTAACGTTCTGGCTTTGACGTTCCAGTAACTCTGGAATGCGCCTTCAGAGTCCACCCCCATGAATTTCAGGTTATGACAGATGTGACTGTATCCTTCCCGGCACGCCGGACAGTCTCCACAGTAATCCAGCGGACGAACCACTACCCGATCGCCGACGCTAAAACCGGTAACATCTGCACCCACCGCATCCACTACACCGGACATCTCGTGCCCCACCACTTGCGGCGGCTGCACGCGGTAATCCATAAGGCCATGGTAGATGTGCATATCGGTACCACAGATACCGACATAGCCGACTCTCAGGCGCACCTCACCCGCCGAGGGCGCATCAACACGTCCCTCAAGTATTTCAAAAGACCGGTTACCGACGTATTGAGCTGCTAGAGCTTGCATTATCTCCACCTATCAAGTGTGCATGACCAAATGCGGTCTGAGCAGGGTTTCATCGAAAGTCACGCCAGTGCCTGGCTCATTGGAAGCCTGGGCGCGACCGTTTTCCAGCACGATGGGGCGGGTTGTATATTCATCTATGGGGAAGCTGTGAACTTCCAGATAACCCGCGTGAGGCTGGCTCGCCATAAGGGAAACGTGCAGTTCGTGCATACCGTGACTGCACACCGGAAGGTTGTACGCATAAGCCAACTCCGCCACTTTCAACCAGCCGGTTACACCACCGATATTAGAAGCATCCGGCTGAAGAAATCCGAGTTTTGCCTGCGCAATGGCGTAGGTAAACTCGTGCACAGTGTGCAGGTTTTCACCCATCGCCAGGGGAATGTTAATGGCATCAGCGATACGGCCGTAGCCAGTATAGTCATCGGGAATGGTGGGCTCTTCAAACCAGGTGATAGCACAGTGATCAACCGCTCGGCCAAAGCGCACTGCCTGTTCAATCGTCATTGAGTAATTGGCATCCACCATGAAAGTGACATCATCACCGATCAATTGGCGCACGGCCTCCACCCGGGCCACGTCCTCGCGGTAATCTTCCTTACCCACTTTGATCTTTACCGCATTGAAGCCGCGGGACAAATAGCCGGAGATGTTGTCAAGCAGCTTTGACTCGGAGAAATTCAGATCAATACCGCCGGCATAGCACTTTGTGGTATTGCCAGCGCCGCCAGCCACCTTCCACAACGGCAGATTGAGGCGCTTGCAGCGCAGATCCCATAACGCGATATCCACCGCAGAGACTGCAAAGCTCAAAAGCCCTCCCCGCCCCACATAATGCAGGTGTGACTGGATATCTTCCCAGATGGCGGCAATCTCCGAGGAATCCCGGCCTTCCAGCAAGGGCTGAATATCATCCTTCAGCAGAGAATAAATAGCGCGCCCCCCGCGCCCGCCGGTGTAGGTATACCCCACACCTTCCAAGCCATCGCTGCAGCGTATCCGGAACACCAGCAGCTCGAAATGCGTGTGATCACCGTGACGAGCATCTGAAAGCACTTCGGCTAGCGGAATCTGGTAATACTCGACCTTGGTTGCCGCGATAGTGCCGGGGGCCATCTGACGGGGAGCCTGTTCTTGTACTTCGGTCAACATGGTGGAACCCAATTTCTTTACTGTGCATACAGTCCCGCAAAAGCGTCTTACCGCCCCTATTGTAAATTGTTAACAATTGGCGTCAATCACTTTATGCATGGAACTGCACAGGCAATACCGCGCCCCAAAATGGGGCGCGCACGGCTAAGGCACAACGTGGGAAGATGAAGCGAAGGCACCTATGATTCCGCAGCCTTCTCCCGCTAAAGATATTTGAAGCCAGATAGTGGAACGGGCATTTCGAAATCGTCGGATAAAGAAGGACGATATCCTGTAGAACTATAGAAACCTACTCACGAGGAAAATACCCATACATGTACGAAACGCTCATCTCATGGACTGAGCGCCCGAAGTCCACTGCAGCTCCCGTGTGAAGACATCAGTGGCCCCTGAATTAATCAGAGCCCCTTTCGCTAGCGGAGCGAGCGCGCAACTGTACATCACCATACCGGCGCTTATAGAGACTGCCATTGACTTCTTTGGCCGCTTTGACCAGCTCTATGTAAGGTACGTCGGTTACGGAAACAAACCCATTGGCATAGTTCTCACCGTCATAGGCACGGCCAGTTATCGGGGAATCCATATATTGGAACATGTGTACACCGACGAAGTACGGATTGTCGATAAAGGAGTACATATAGTTCCTAAACATACGACCGCGGTCTTTTTGATCCGCCGAAATAACAATACCCGGGTGGAAATGTCCCTGATCATCAGCACCGAAGCTGAATTCACCGATCAGGCTGGGTTTGTCTATTTCAGCAAGAAACTCCCACTTGGACGGCACCAGACCTTCTTCGTACAAGTTGTAACTGATAATATCGACGTTCTTGGCCGCGGCCTTTACGATCTCATCCGGCATTCCCCAGCTGGGCAGCCGGGAACCGAGGTAAAGGTGATTTGGCATAATGGATTTCATGGCCCGGTTGATAGTGCCAAAATACTGGTCTCCATATGCAAACAGCAGGCTGGCGTAGTCTTCCAACTGCGCATCCGTACTGATACTGGAATCCATGCCCGCTGCAAATGCCTCCCAGGACGCAACCTGTTTGTTCCAAGCCTTATTCAAGGCCTCAATTGAACCATATTTTTTCTTTAAAATTTCGGTAAAAGCGCTTTTGGCCGGTGTATCCGCTGCATCTCTCGACAAGGCGTTGATGACTATACCGTAGTGCAGTTCATCGGACTCCAGCCGGCCGAAGCTTTGCTCATTATCGAAGAACACCCCCATACACCACGGGCTGCCGTTAATCTGCTGATTGACGGATTCGGCCGCGACAAGGGCGCGCTGGTAAAATCTAGGATCAAAGGGGTCTGGCACCGGATGCCAAAAATCAAAACCGCTGGAAAGGGTTCCGAAGTCACCGATAATATCCGCGAAGGCGACGAAAGGAATCCTCTCCTCCTGGTAAAAAGACGCGTCGGCCCAGTTACCGAGAGAAGTGAACCCCCAGTCCAGCATGCGATCAACTGTCACCTTGCGCCAAGTATCCAGATAGGATTCCGGGTAACTCTCTCCATAGCGGCGCTCAAGGTTGGCGCTATAGAAGCTGAATGTCTCGCCGTGTTTGAGTGGGCCAGACTGGGTTTCACGGCGATAACCGTAGTGGTTGCCCAGAGGGTCATTATAGTCGGGCAGCCAGGTGAACATTTTCGCACGGGTCTCCGAAACCAAATGCCGGGTGGCCCAGGCTTTTTCATTCACACGATTCAGCGGCTGATCGTCTTCGGCTATAACTTCATCATCGCTGCGCGCGGGAATCAGTGCCTGATCGTAGTCGTAGCCAGTAATTGTTGATGAATTCGAAAGACGGATAATATCGATACCAGTAGAAAAATATAGATAGCCTTCCGGATCAATTAGCGCCCACTTTCCGTTTACCTTTTGCGTACGGAAGTAGCCAGTGGATTTAAAACGGGGACCATCCTTCCATCCGCTGTACTTGGAGCGCCCCTCATTAAGTTTTCCTGAAAGCCCCGCCAGCTCTTCCGCTACAACGGCCCTTAGTTCTTCGTCCGAGTGAATTTTGCCCTCGTAGTCCACTTTGGCATTCTGCCCGTACTTATCCAACAGACCAGTCAGGAAATTTTTATCCATCTCCGGATTGGCACGCAGACGGATGTTATCGATCGTGTACTGACGATTGCTAAGACTCCCATCTGAGCCGAAGGAAATTTTTGTTATACCACTTAAATCCAGTAACTTTTTCCCCCAAAAAGAGTGGAGCATAACGTCATCGGATTGCCATGTTGGAGGGTTGGAACGCAATCCCGAAGAGAAATTGAATTCATTTTTGGCCGCACTGTCTGGATCCTGCTGATCGTGTCCGTGCAGTTTGGCATAGTATGTACGCCAAACACCGTCCGCCGGAACCACCATGCCCCGGGTATAGGAGTCTCCGTTTTTGTCCGTCATTGTGACGTCTATTTGCACTGATTCAGTGCCCTTATTGGCCACATCAAAAGCCAGATTGAAATCGGAAAATTCACTCCAGTCCCAAGGTTCTTCTGGTGCAATCACAAGTGCTGCACTGTTGTTTTCTTTGAGATCCAACTTAACCAGCAGTGCTTTATCCCCTCGCGCACTATCTACCAGTGAGACTGCGCCATTATTGACTTTTACAGTTGCGGGAATAGCCGTCTTGTCAAAACTTTCGAGCACTAAATCTTCAGATAACTGCCCGGATGTAGAAGCGGCTTGCACCTTCGGTACAGATGGATCGGAGGCACCGCCACACGCGGTCAGACTGAATAACGCTGCAAAGACAAAAGACCTGCTTGAACGGGATACAGCCAAAGGTGCAAATGTATGCAAACTCATAGACGTTGATTTCATTTTTTTTTACCATTTTTCTATATTTTGTCTACCAGTTGGTATAGCTGCCATCCGGTTTATACAGGCGCGGCGCTTCCCAGTACTTGAATGATTGTTCCGCGATCAACGCTTCATTCACGTCAATACCGAGACCTGGCGCATCACCTACGGGATATGCCCGGTTGACTTCTTTGGGACGATTGATAAAAAACTTATCGTGGTCAGAGGTATCACTGTCGTAAGGTGCTATTTCGCACCAGGAGAGATTCGGTACCGCCGCACACATTTGTATTGTGGCTGCGGTACAGATCGGCCCCAGAGGGTCATGCGGCATAATATCGATATAGTGAGACTCGGCCATGGCGGCGACTTTCATAGCTTCTGTCAGCCCCCCAACATTGCAGACATCAATGCGGGCAAAATTGGTGATGTCCTGCTCAATATAAGGCATGAAGTCCCATTTACTGGCGAACTCTTCGCCGATGGCAAAGGGAACATCGACCATGCGCCGCAATCCCTGGTATGCGGAAGGAGACTGATCTCGGATCGGCTCTTCGATAAAATCCAGCACGCCTTCACCAAGCTTCTGGCAGAAGCTTGCGGCCTCCGCCACCGACAAGCGGTGGTGATAATCGATCCCCAAAACTGTCGCTTCACCCAGCTCTTGCCGAATTTCCCTCAGACTGCCTGAGGTGGCGGCAATGGAACGGCGTACATCGAAAGTGGTGGGCTGAACTGCAGAACCGTGCTCGCCTGTTGTGGCCCGAATCACCTCCCACCCTTGATCAGCCAGTGCGCGGATATCATCCAGCAACGCACTGCCCATGGGTTTTGTGGAAGTCACGAATAGAGGAATGACATCTCGCTGTTTTCCACCTAACAGTTGATAAGTCGGCACATTCAGTGCCTTACCGGCGATGTCCCACAAGGCGATATCGATTGCGGAAATCGCCGCGGTTAATACCCGCCCACCTTCGAAATACTGACTGCGGTACATTTCCTGCCACAGCGCTCCAATATTGCGCGCGTCGCGCCCCAGCAAAAACTCCCGGAAATGCTTTACTGCTCCTGCCACCGCCAACTCACGACTGGAGAGACCGGACTCCCCCCAACCGTAGATTCCCTCGTCGGTCTCTACTTTTACCAGGCACAGATTTCTGTGCCCCACCCATACAGGGTACGCCTTGATGTCAGATATTTTCATCGGTCAGCTTTCTATTTCGTGCGGTTTCAGGCCACTTACTTCAAATCGTCAGTGGGACACAAACTGGCGCTGAGCCCGTGGTCAGCGGTGATATTGGAACCCGTCAGGGCGCCGGAACAACCGGACAAGAGGAATGCGGAAATATAGCCCACCTCTTCTACCGTGTTGTATTGATTATCCGCATGCATCTTATTGAAAGATTTCGCCAGAGAAGGGTTTTCTTCCGCAACCTTGGCCACCGCCTCTGTTTTGGTCAATCCGGGACATAGGCTATTAACGCGGATCCCCCTATCGCCAAGACTCCAGGCCATGGCGCGCGTCATGGCCACAATAGCCCCCTTGGTGGCGGCATACATTTCATAACCCGCCACACTGGCACCTGCATGGTTGGACGCAATATTCACGATCGCGGACCCAGGTTCCATTAGGCGCGCGGCGGCCTGACACATCAGGAATACGGAGCGCTGATTCACTTGCCAGAGGCGCTCGAGATTCCCCAGGTCAAAATCGAGAAAATCCCCCTCTATTGTCACGCCGGCATTATTCACCAGCCCGTCAATTCGGCCGAACCTGCCGGCAACTTCCTCCATAAATGGTTCAATGGCACCGGCATCTGACACATCCAGCGGCAGATAAATACTTTCTGTCCCCTGTGCGCACAAGCTTTCCGCACGGCCACTGGCGTCATTGATATCCGCCAATACGACCGTGGCGCCCCACTCTGCGCACACCCGGGCAATGCCCCAGCCGATTCCCGCTGCGGCACCGGTTACCACTACAACTTTCTGTTCCAGACCCACTCTCAACATCGAGACATCTCACTTTTTCACAATCCACTTCAGGGCACGGGCTCAAGCCCGCACCAGGGAAGCCTCTATCTCTTCGATGGATTTATTCTTGGTTTCCGGCAACAGATAGAACAACAACGCCAAACATACAGTGATGCAGACGGCGTAAAAGAGGAAAATCTCCGTCGCACCCATATTGTTCAACTGCCACGGGAAAAACTGCTGCACGAAATAGCTGACGGTGCTCACGATCAACGCAAAGAAGGGAATTGCGATGCCGCGCACGCGGGTGGGAAAAATCTCGGAAAAGAGCACCCACATAACCGGGCCGATAGACATATTGAACGAGGCGATAAAACACATGATGCCCCCGAGCACCAAAGTGGCATCGATATTTATCGCCTCCTGGATAAGGATGCCTTCATTGGCCCGCGCAACTGCTTCACCGAGCACTTGGTACATCGCCTGTTTAAACGCAACATCATCCGCAAACACTGTACCTACCAAAGTTTGCAGACCGGATATATCGATACCCGCCGCCGTCAGAGACTGCAAAGACGCAGCACTCAGTGCATAGGACGCGTGGGAGAAAGCCCAACTGCACAGAAACAGACTGGCACCACCCCAGGCAAGCCCGAACAATACCAGCGGGCGACGACCAACCCGATCAATCAACAGCAGCGCCAGAGCCGTGAACAATACGCTGATCACGCCCACTACCACCGCCTGTAGAAAGGCGGCATCAGTACCAATCCCCACCTGCTCAAATACGGTGGGTGCGTAGAACATGATGGCATTGATCCCGGTGATCGGTTGGGCAACAGCGATCACCAGCCCCACCCAAAAAGCCGTGCGCAGACGCGGCTTGAATACCTCTGCCACCTGCTGGCGAAAGGAACCGACAGGCGTCGACGCGGCGCTTGCCTGAATCTCGCGAATCTGCCCTTCTATCTGCCCTTCCGGCAGCAGGCGGGTCAACACCCCGCGGGCATCATGCAGGCGCCCTTTTAACACAAGCCAGCGGGGGCTTTCCGGGATGGCCAGCAGCATCAACAGCCAGACAAGCGCGGGTAGCACCTCCACACCCAACATCCAGCGCCAAGTGAAACGGTCAATCCCCAGCGCTGTCACCCAGGCCGCATCCGCATTGGATGCCATCAAAATCAGGTAATTGGCAAAATAGGCGGCAGATAGCCCCACCACGGTGGTAATCTGATTTACCGAAACCAGCTTTCCGCGCATTTCCGGCGGGGCAATCTCGCCGATATACATGGAAGCGAGAGACAGTGATGTAAACGCTAGGCCACCCAAAAACCGCGCCACCACCAGCATCTCGAAATTAGGGGCCAGCACCGACGCAACCGCGGAAAGAAGATAGAGCGAAGCGATAATCAACAAAGCGATCTTGCGTCCCCAGGCGTCACAGATACGTCCCGTGACCATCAGGGCGAAGATCACCCCAAAACCGGGGGCACTGACAACGGTACCCACCTGAAGATCGGAAAGCGCAAACTCGGCGGTAATAAAACGAACGGTACCGGAGATCAGAGCGGCATCAAGACCAAAAATGAAACCACCAAACGCCACTATGGCAGCAAACTTAAAGGCGTTCAGCTGGAACTCTCTCATCGGATCGCACCTCGACATTTATTGTTATTGGTGCTCTTGGCTGATGTTGCAGACAGGGCACCGCGTAATTCCACCCATCATACAACCTCACTCCAATTTTGTTAACAATTTACTGTATACATATCAACTCCCCACCCTTTATACTTTTTCCCACTGATTGCAATTTAAGAACGAGAAACAGGATAAAGCCATGCGGAATCAGCGCTTCCATCAAGCACTTGAGGCCTGCCCCCTGATCGCCATTATCCGCGGCGTCACCCCGGATGAAATCGATATAGTGGCCAACACTCTACTGGAGGCGGGTGTCCGCGCTATCGAGGTCCCTCTCAACTCCCCGGTAGAGCCCCTCAGGAGCATCGAACGCCTGGCAAAGATTATGGACGGGTACGACGCGCCCACCATCTGCGGCGCAGGCACCGTTCTGGCGCCAGAACAGGTGGAAAGTGTACAAAATGCAGGCGGAGAGATCATTGTTTCACCAAATTGTGATCCAGAAGTCATCTCTGAAACCCTGTCGAGAGGCCTGGTATCAGTGCCGGGCTGCCTGACCCCTACCGAAGCCTTCCGCGCTCTCAAAGCCGGCGCCAAGGTACTCAAAATGTTCCCCGTTGCCGACTTCCCGCCACAGTACCTGGAATCCCTGGGCGCCGTCGTACCGAAAGAGATACTCACCCTCGCCGTGGGGGGAATAACCGACGCCAATATGGAAACCTACTGGAAGGCCGGCGCCCGGGGTTTCGGCCTGGGCTCCAACATCTACGCCGCAGGTGACACCGCCAGCCAAGTGGCGGACAAGGCGCGAATCATGGTGGAAGCGGCCAGGCGCGTCCGGGCACTCGGAGACTGAATGCAGCCCCCTTCTCTATCTGCCCGGTTCCAGTAGCCGGGCACCTCTTTTCTCCGATCCCAATTGCAAAACTCGGCTTACAACCCCAGCGCCGTACTGATTTTGGCGGCGGAATCCCGCACTGCGCACACCAGCTCTTCGCGCCCCAACTGCTTTCCCAGCACCGAAGTCAAACTCGAAACCGCCAACGCGGCAATGGTCTCGCCATCGGGGCGCCCCACCAACGCGGCACAATCGGTTACTCCATCGGTCAATTCACTGTTGCACAGCTCATAGCCCGCTTCCCGAACTGCCAGCAACGCCTCCTCCTGCGCCGCTCTCTGTGACGGCTCGGGCAGCACCTGCAACAGCCTGGCCCTGCGGTCACTGGCACAATTTGCCAGCAACACCCTTCCAGACACCGTTTGCAGAAGCGGAAATAGTGTCCCCTCGTTGAACGAAAGAGACACCGGACCGGGACTCTGCACCTGCAATATCACCATCAACTGTCCCTGGTGAATCACACTCAGGTGACAGGACTGGCCGAGCCGGGCCGCCAGGAACTCCATCTCCGGCTGCGCGGCGAAGCGCAGCTGCGAGACCGGTGAAAGCGTTCGGGTCAGCTCCAGCAGCTTGAGAGACATCCGGTACTTGCCGGAAACATCATCCCGCAGCAGATAACCCCGCGCCTCGAGTCCCACCAACACCCTGTATATCTCACTGCTCGTACGGCCAATGCCCTGTGCAATCTCCGACTGCGACAGTGGCAGCGACTCCGCCGCCAGAAACTCCAGGATTTCCAGTGCCTTGTCCAACGCAGGCACCGCATATTTTTTGATCTTGCTGGGCAAAGCTCCCCCCCAATTCCACGCCCTGCCGGCAAACCGGCGCTCAGCTCGCGCAAAAGCGCATTTAAGCACAGGTTGACAGCGCCGAAAAACGATTTTTATACTTGAATCAATAATTCATATATAAAAAATATCCTGATGAGCCGTCAAACTGCGGAGCAAACCAATGCCCGCCACTGCTTCCCAAGAGAGACTTATGAGCAGCTCCGATAGCAAGAAAATCACCCTGCACGGCATGACCTGGGACCACACGCGCGGCTATACCCCTTTGGTAGCGGCAGCGCAGCGATTTGAAGAACTGAATCCCAATATCAGCATTCGCTGGGACAAGCGCTCACTACAGGCGTTTGCCGATCATCCTATCGATGACCTGGCCGCCCGCTACGACCTGCTGGTGATCGACCACCCCTGGACGGGCTTTGCGGCCAAGGAAAAAGTCATCCTGCCGCTGGACGAACATCTGCCGCGGGAATTTCTCCAAGACCAGGCAGACAATGCGGTGGGTGAATCCCACAACTCTTACCACTACGACGGACAACAGTGGGCACTGGCATTGGATGCCGCCACTCCCGTTGCCTCTCTGCGTCCCGATCTGCTGCAAAAAGCCGGCGTCGACGAGCCGAAAACCTGGGAAGACCTGATGTCCCTGGCGGAGCGTGGGCTGGTCGCGGTACCCAGTATTCCCCAGGACACCCTCATGAATTTCTACATGCTGTGTTCCGCGATGGGCGAAGACCCGTGCACAAGAGAAGAAGAAGTGGTGAGCAATTCAGTAGGAGTCGAAGCGCTGGCCATGCTGAAAGCACTATCAGATCAGCTGGATAGGCGCTGTTTTGACTGGAATCCGATCAAAGTTTACGAGGCGATGACCTTAACTGACGACTTCGCCTACTGCCCCTTCGCCTACGGATACGCCAACTACGCCCAACCGGGCTACGCGCGCAAAACCCTGGAGTTTCGCGATACCGTGACCGCAGGGCCCAATGGTGAACATCTGAAAACCACCCTGGGTGGCACCGGACTCGCCATCTCCGCCCACACGCGTCACCCGGAAATAGCCGCACAATTTGTTGCGTTTACCGGAGATCCGGACTTCCAGGCCTCCTTTTATATCCAGTATGGAGGACAGCCGGGCCATCGTCGCGCCTGGATCAACGAAACCGCCAACCGAATGACCAACAACTATTTTGTCAATACGCTGCCGACGCTGGATCGCGCCTTCCTGCGCCCGCGCTATCATGGGCATATGTATTTCCAAGACAACGCCGGTGCCCCCATTCGCGACTACCTCATGCACGGCGGAGATGCACAGGCACTGCTTCAAGATCTCAATAAACTCTATATAAAGTCACGGCAAGGTTGATTAATGCTGTTACCACTTAAAGGAATCACTGTCCTTGAATTCAGCCAATACCTGGCAGGCCCCTATGCGGGCCTGCGTTTGGCGGATCTCGGCGCGCGGGTGATAAAAATAGAGCGTCCCGGCAGTGGCGACGCCTGCAGAAAACTGACCACTAAAGATCTGACCGTCGATGGCGACAGCCTGCTCTTTCATACCATAAACCGGAATAAAGAGTCTTTCTGCGCAAACCTGAAAGACAGTGAAGATCTCGCCACAGTACGCAAACTGATTCAAAAGGCAGATGTCCTGACACACAATTTCCGCCCCGGCGTGATGGAAAAAATCGGGTTGGACTACCAGGGTGTCCAATCCATAAACCCGCGCATTATATACGGCGAAGTCAGTGGCTACGGAGACAAAGGCCCCTGGGCGCATAAACCCGGTCAAGACCTCCTCGCACAAGCCGTCTCCGGAATTGGCTGGCTAAGTGGCAATAAAAATCAGGACCCGGTTCCCCTAGGACTGGCCATCGCGGACATGCTATGCGGCACCCATCTTGCCCAAGGCATTCTCTCGGCACTGATCCGGCGCAAGAAAAAAAATATCGGAGCCAAAGTGCAAGTCAGCCTGCTTGAAAGCATGATTGATCTGCAGTTTGAAGGCCTTACAACTTACCTCAACAATGGCCGCCAAATGCCCAGCCGCAGCGAAATTGCCAATGCACACGCACTGCTCGGAGCTCCTTACGGTATATATCAGACCCGGGATCACTGGATCGCTATTTCGATGGGCGAACCCGGGCAACTGTCCGAAGCCCTGGCACTGCCCGAGCTTAATGTATCCATAAGTGAAGCCTTTGTTAAACGCGACCAGATAAAAAAGAAACTGGCAGAGCACCTGAAAACAAACACCACCGCCCACTGGCTAGAGCGAATGAACAGCCATCACCTGTGGGCCTCAGAAGTTCTGAACTACGACCAGCTCCTGCAACACCCCGCGTTTAAAGCACTGTCAATCCCACTGACAGTGAGCCGCGAAAGTAACAACGGCACTGGAAATCCCGTCAACGTCACCACAACCCGGTGTCCGATTCGCATCAATGGAAGAACACTGTCAAGTCCCAGGGCGGCCCCGACACTGGGCGCCGATACAGCAAGCATTCTAGAGGAATTGCAATGAGTTTCCCGAGTAAACCCTTGGACGGCTGTCTGGTTCTGGACTTTTCCCAGTACCTCTCGGGCCCATCCGCCGCACTCAGACTGGCTGACTTGGGGGCGAGAGTCATAAAAATCGAACGACCGGACGGAGGCGATGACTGCCGCAAACTGTACCTGTCCGACTGCACTATTGAAGGCGAATCCACACTATTTCACGCCATTAATAGGGACAAAGAAAGTTTCTGTGCCGACCTGAAAGACGCCGCACAGCGGCAGAATATCCACGCACTCATACGCAAAGCGGACGTCATTATCAGCAACTTTCGCCCCGGCGTTATGGACCGGCTGGAATTGAACTACGACTCCGTTAAAGCCATCAATCCGCGTATCGTCTATGGGGAAATCACCGGCTACGGAAAAGAAGGGCCGTGGAAAAACCGACCGGGGCAAGACCTGCTTCTGCAAGCGCTATCCGGTATCACATGGCTTTCCGGCAGCGCAAACGATGGCCCCGTTGCCATGGGAGTACCCGTTGCGGATATCTTCACTGGCGCGCTCTTGGTACAGGGCATTCTCGCCGCGCTTTTTGCCCGCGAACTTTCCGGAGAAGGCGCTTATGTAGAAATCAGTATGCTGGAAGCCATGCTCGACTTCCAGTTTGAACCCCTGACCATACTGCTCCACGACCCAAGCCAGAAAATCGAGCGCGCAAAAGTAAATGGCGCCCATACGCTGGTTGCTGGTGCTTATGGTTTTTACCGAACCAGTGACGGCTACATTGCACTCTCCATGGGGCAGATAAAGGACCTGGCCAGGCTACTGGACTGTCCCGCATTACTGCCGTACACCAACCCCTCAATAGCCTACAGTGAACGCGACGCGATAAAGGCAATTCTCGCAGATCACCTGCCGACGCAACCAACCGCCTACTGGCTATCAAAGCTGGAACCCGAAGATATCTGGTGTGCCGAGGTTCTCAACTGGGACCAACTCTTGGATCACCAGGGATTTATTCAGCTCGATATGTTGCAGTCTCTACCAATGCAGAAGGGCACTGAAATCATCACAAGTCGTTGTCCAATTCGCATCGATGACGAACGGCTCTGGGGCAGCAAACCAGCGCCTAAACTCGGGCAAAACCAAGCAGCCATTCAAAACGAGATCAATAATAACGGGGCCTACAATGAGAGAGAACAGAACGCATAACGCTATATCGATACAGACATCACCCACTGGAGTGGCGCGTATCACCCTGAACCTTCCGCCCGCGAACGCATATTATGAAGCGTTTTTACGCGAAATTGGCGATGCTGTAGATACCCTGGAAAAAAATGACGCAATACGGGTTGTAATTATCGAAAGCGCCCTTGAAAAATTTTTCTGTGCGGGAGCCGACATCAAGGTATTTGCAAACAACACAGTGCAGGAAAATCTTGCCCTTGTCTCACAGGCAAGAACCAATGCGTTAGAGATCGAGAACAGCAGTAAAATTTATATCGCTCAGATCGCAGGCCACTGCTTGGGAGGCGGACTGGAAATCGCATTGGCGTGTGACTTTATATTCGCATCGGAGGGCGATTACCGCTTCGGTTTACCGGAAATCAAGCTAGGCCTGATCCCTGGAAACGGCGGTACACAAAGGCTTTTGCGCCGCATCGGATTCCGAGCCGCACTAGAAATACTGCTTACCGGTGATACTTTCGGTGTGGCGCAAGCAAACGAACTTGGCCTGCTGGACGGCCTCTACAGCCGTACGGGATTGCGCGAAGGCACACAGAACTTTGCCGAAGAGCTGGCACAAGGTCCTGGTCGCGCATCCACCGCAATTAAACGCGCATTGCGGGAAGGGTGCTCGCTGCCACTGGATCGGGCCTTGGCTCTGGAATCCGAACTGGCGGATTCACTCTATGAAACAGCGGACGCCAAGGAAGGGCTCAGTGCCTTTCTGGAGAAGCGCAAACCGGTGTTCAATCAGTAAGTGATTCTACCTTAAGGATCTCACTGCCGAAAGACACACGGATTATCCAACCCGTGTCCAGGCTAAGCCATTGGCAGTGACCAGAGCCCCCGATGGAAACACCATCCTACTTTAGCAAATACCACTAACAGAACGATAAAAAGTGAGGGAAAAATGACTACCGGAGAAATGAGCTATCAATGCTATATCGATGGAAAATGGATAGATAGCGAACAACATATCGCCGTGGAAAACCCGGCGACCGGAGAAATCTTCGCCAGGGTTCCCGATTGCACCACTGAACACGCGGATGAGGCCTTGGCCTCTTCACAGCAGGCCTTGCAAAGCTGGAAAATGCTCCCCGCAATCGAACGAGGCCGACACATCTTCCGCTTAATTGAAACTCTAAAGCCAAAACGAGACCATTTTGCCCGGCTCTTAGTGCTAGAACAGGGAAAAACCCTGAACGAAGCCTATGGTGAATTTGACGATACACTGACGTATCTCACCTACTCCGCAGAAGCGGCACGAAGACTGGAAGGAAAGATATTTCCGTCCGATAACGCCGGAGAGCAACTTTGGATACAAAAAGTGCCCTATGGCGTTACCATCGGCCTGTGTGCTTTCAACTATCCACTTGCCTTGATTGGACGCAAAGTCGGCCCCGCACTGGTTACCGGAAATACAATAATTGTGAAACCTCACGAAGCAACTCCGGTTACTGCAATGGAATTCGCCAAAGCCGTAGAGGAAGCCGGAATCCCGCAAGGCGTCATCAATGTCATTAGCGGCAGCGGAATTGCGGTCGGAGAGCACCTGGTCAAAAGCCCTATCACCCAGCTTGTCACTCTAACTGGCAGTATACGCGCGGGCCAGGCAATCTGCCGTGCGGTGGCGGAAAACATCACTGCTGTTTCCCTGGAGTTGGGGGGAAAAGCATCCTTTATCGTTCTCGAAGATGCAGATATCGACAAAGCCGCCGATGCTGTAGTTACCTCCCGTTATGCCAACTGCGGCCAGGTCTGTATTTGTGCAGAGCTTGTTCTGGTCCACGAAAAAGTCGCAGAAGAGTTTACCCGCAAAGTTGTAGAGAAAGTGAAGCAGCTCAAAGTCGGCGACCCAATGGACAACCCGGATATGGGGCCATCCGTCACCGCACAGAATCTTAACCGGGTAGAAACCATTGTGCGTGACACCATAGAATCCGGAGCCAAACTTGCGTGCGGCGGCGAGCGCCCCCAGGGTGCTCAATTTGAGAAAGGAAACTGGTATCTACCCACCGTACTCACTGAGGTCACACCGGATATGGCAGCCGCCCGGGAGGAGATATTTGGCCCGGTATTACCAATCGTCAAAATTAAATCCTACGATGATGCAGTGGCAATCAACAATCGCCGTGAAGACGGACTCAGCTGCTACTTATGGACGAACGACTACCGCACCATTATGGACGGAATTTCGCGCCTGGAAGTTGGCACTGTCTTTGTGAATAAACAGATTGTGGGCTATATCCAGGGCTACCACTCTGGGCATAAGCGCAGCGGTATCGGTGGCGAAGATGGGGTTTACGGTATCGAAGGATATCTTCAAAAACGCACGGTTTACCTTGACAGTAATTGAGCTGTCTCGACCTATGTGTCTATAGGGCGGCAGACAGATGCCGCCTTAGGAACAACGCCCCGCCTCCCATCGCAGAATCTATATCCCACCAAAGATATGTATATTTCAAAAACCGCCCCAATACATGTTCACCCTTCCATCCCTGATAGAAATATCCTGTATATTCATCAGAGGCTACTTACCAGATACAAAAAAGCCGCCTTTTATTTGGCGGCAAGTTTAACTCTTCAGGCGAAGCAGTGCCGGCACTAATCAATAGAAAATGTTTTGTCAAATCGAGGCATGCCTGCCTGACGCCAACCTGCCCCTTCTTCAGAGATATGAAACCAGCGTGGCTGTGCGTTATCCCAAGACCACTTTTCCATTTCTCTTACCATATCCCGAAGCAGGACAGGATAATTTTTAGACAGATCTTTTTTCTCACCCACATCCTCGGCAATATTAAACAGCTTCCATTTTTCCTGCCCGTATTTAACCGCCTTCCATTGATTACGTCGCACTGCGGCATTGCTATAGCCGGTATAGTGACGCAACGCAAATATCAATTCATCTTTATGTGGGTCAGATCCAGACTGAATTGATGGCCATATATTTTTTCCATCTAATTTCTTTTCCGATGGAATTTCCGCGCCCGCCAAAGCAGCAAAGGTTGGGTAGAAATCCAATGCCTTGACGGGATATTTGAAACGACTCCCCGGGGTTATCTTTCCAGGCCAGTACATCAACATCGGAGAACGAAATCCACCCTCATAGACGCTTCCCTTCCCTTCTCTCAGTGGGAAATTGCTCGCTCCTTGCGTTAACTTGCCGCCATTATCGCTCAGAAAAATAATAAGTGTATTGTCCAGTTGATCGGTTTTGCTCAATGCGTCGACCAGTCTCCCAACTCCGCGATCCAGTGCATAGACCATCCCAGCGTATGTTTTTCTCTTCTTGTCTTTAATATGAGAAAATTTCTCCATATCTTCCCGCTTCGCCTCCAGCGGCACATGGGGAGCATTGTACGCCAAGTAAAGGAAGAAAGGATTTTCTTTGCCCGCCGCCTTTTCCACAAATCTTACCGCCTCTCTGGAAAGCGCATCGGTTATATACTCGCTTTCGTCGACCGCTTTGCCATTGTACTCCAGAGGCAATAGATAGTGATCAATATTGGTCACCCCCTGCGCCAGCTGATCAGCATAGGCTTTCTTAAACTCCTCAGGAAAATATTTATGACCTCCCCCCAGGAACCCGTAGAACTCATCGAACCCGCGACGATTTGGATGATACTCCGGAGCTTCGCCTAGATGCCACTTCCCCACTGCACCCGTGTAGTACCCATTTTCATTAAGTAGCTTACTAATAAACTTTTCCTCTGTAGGCACGCCAACGAAGGAACCGCGTACCGGAAGATTAAACTGCGCGCCTATTTTGTGCGGGTAGCGCCCCGTCATAAGCCCTGCCCGGCTGGGCCCGCAAAACGGATGCGCTGTATATGCCGCGTCAAAAACCATGCCCTCACTGGCGAGCTTATCAAGATTCGGGGTGAAAATGTCTTTAGATCCATTAAAACCCACATCGGCATAGCCCAGATCATCCGCCAAAATAACAACAATATTTGGCCTGTCGCTATCTTCTGGGGAAAGCGCTGTGACACTTAGCGAGACAAGAAAAATTGATATAAATCCTATAAACTTTTTTATTGTCATTTTTAATACTATATAAAAAGAAAACAACTTGACTATTATTTAGTTCATCACAGAGTTTTCTCTGCCTTCCAATTCGGAATAGTGATTCATTTGCGCATTAAACTTCTCCAACATTGGGTCCTGACTGGCTTCCAGCTGTTCGCGCATGAGGGACACCATGTGCAGAAGTTTTTTGCGGTATTTTGGATTGTCTACCTGGTTGTTGATTTCAACCGGATCCTTGCTCAGATCATACAGCTCATCGCGGATATCTCCGGGATTCCAGACAAACTTCAGTTCCGGCGTGCGCAGGGCGCGTATTCCAAACCAGGCTCCGTTGTACCATTCATAGGCATATAGAGCGATATCTTTGCGGCCTTTCTCCGCATTATCTCCCTGCTCAATCAAAGGATTCAGGGATCGACCGTCTTGTACTCCGTCATCGGGCAGCGCCATAATTTCAGCCAGGGTCGGAGCAATATCGAGCATGGATACTTGACGAAGAACGGATTTCGGCTCTACTTCCGGATTCCGTATCATCAATGGCATTCGCATCAGCTCATCGTAGGCATAAGGCCCTTTGTCATATAAGCCATGCTCACCCAACATGCTCCCCTGATCACCGAGGAATACAATATGCAGGTCGTCGTAGACGCCCACCTCTTTAGCGGTGTCCAGCACCTCACCGACAGCCCGATCAATCATGGCCATGGCGCCATAATAATAGGTGCGCATTTTCAACCAATCTTTATCGGTCATATGGCCTACATCATGCCAGGGCCAGAACGCATCCTCCTGTGACATTGGCTTATTGACCCGTTTAGCGAGGTGATTCGCTGGCAATTCCAGTTTTTCCGGATCAAACATGCTCGCATATGGTTCCGGCACTCGATATGGAGGATGGGGCTGGTCAAAACTGATAACACCGAAAAACGGACGTTCTTCCTTCGCGGCTATGCGCAGCATTTCCCGAGCGGCACGGACTTTCGCGTAAGTGGGCGTATCTTCATAGGAACCTGGCAGCGTCTGATAGTACTCAACCTTCTCTTGAAAGTAGTCCACTTGCCCCCTATCTGTGTTTAGACGGTAAGCATTATAGCGATCGATATTTGCTGCGATGCCATAGGGTGTAAGTGGACGCATAGCGCGCGACCATTTTGACTCCTTCACTTCGGCAACATAATCCGCTCCGCGGAGCTTGACACCCTGTGGCCCCAGATGCCATTTGCCCACATAACCAACAAAGTACCCGGCCTTTTTAGCACGTCCAATTAGCCCCTGCTCCGACAGAGACAGTTCGGAAAGGCGCGAGTGATACAAGCCGACGTTGTCATCAAGTCCAGTCCTATGCCCCCACCGCCCGGTAAATAATGCCGCCCGGGACGGAGAACATAATCCTGTCGTGGTCATGGCATTGTCGAATCGGACACTCTGCTCCGCCAGTTGATCAATGTTGGGCGTGGCCACCGGACCTCCGCGGTAAGAAAAAGTATCAAAGCGCATATCGTCAAACATTAAAATAAGGACATTTTCACGCTTCACATTTTCTTTTTCTCTGGCTTCCTGCACTGCCAAAGCATTTTTTGATATGGCGATACAAGTAATCGCCATTATCAGAATTGCGCGTAACCTGATCATTTTATGCCTCTTTTATTCTTTTTCGATGGCAATATCATCGATATACAGAACTCCGCTCCCGTTTTCCTGATCAGTAATGGAAATTTTCATAAAGTCTCCGCTGAGACTTTGCGGGTAATCAAATTCCTTATAAACCTTGATCCACTCTCCGCGCGCTAAACTCTGCAGATCAAATTCAGCAATGGGCGTATCCGTGCTGTTAAGTGATATAGATACCTTATCGGCAGTAGAATAGGGCTCCACCCAAATTTTTGCCGATAGCCGGTAATTTCCTTTTAATAGGTTGACAGAGTTTTCCGGTGCGATTGCTGTAGCCTTTGTGTTTTTTCCGCCCGTGTACTTCAAGCTCCAGGTACCTTTGGCAAATCTTTCGTTGCGCACCCGTTGCAGGCTCTGTGCAGACTGCTCATCTATAAGCCAGAACTTTTGATACTTATTGTTTTCCGAATTCTCCGGAACTAGATTTAACGGGCGGTTTTCTTGCTCATACAGAATTGGGCCTTCGAAGCCAAAGAACGCCCGGTCCAACAAATTGGACTCAGGTTTTTGCCATACACGAACATAGTCTATTTCATAGGTCGCCGGTAACTGATCTTCGGTCGGTAAGCCTTGCCATACAAATATTTCTGAGTCCAGCCATATCTCCATTGGATTCGTTAGCACCCAGTGTTCACCGACTTCTTCCTGAGTCACCTCGTGCACCAACTTTCCATCCAAATAAAACTTTAAGTAGTCCTCTCCCCATTCCGCACCATATACGTGGAACTCCTCTGCCACATTAAAGGACAAATCCGTTTTATGGCCGAATTTTCGTGTCGGCCGTACTGCGGGCGGTTGCCAGTCATGCACAGAGGCTTTCAAGGTATTGCCTTTGATATCGACATCCCCTTTCAGGGTCGGCCGGCCCATTTGTTCGTATATATCGAGTTCCTGCTGATAACCAATGGCCCAGAAAGAGCTGGTCATCGCCGCATCGGCGGCTTTTGATCGCACTTCCATATAGCCGTTCAGAAAACGCTTTTTACTTACCACGGCACCGGTTGTCACGGGGACCTTCTGCCCTTCGTGAACACCGTAGAAATTTCCCTCGTGCCCTTCGCCAACGGCAAAGCTATAGTCCGGCTCCCAGCGGGAAGTAATCTTCAGCATTCCGCCTTCAACATAGACATTGTGAGGCGCAAACTGCGAAGGTGCGCGCCCTTTCCAGATGTAGTAATCGCCGTTCTCGCCTTGCACGAACCACTTACTGCGGTCGAGTGAATCACCGCTGAATTCGTCACTGATATCCTGATTGAGTACCCAGTTACCGGTATTGGTCGGGTCCGATGCTGGAAGAAGCAGTTGCTTTCGCTGTGGTTCCATTGTTGCGGATTCCGGTGCTGTTGGCCGGCTGGCACCGTCGCACCCTGTGGCCATCAGTACACCCGCAGCGAGTACACTAAGTGGCAGTAGTTTGATTTGCTTGCTCACTTGGTCTTTCCCTCAGCCTCATCACTATTGTCACGCGCTGGTGAAGCACAGCGCTGATTATTTTTTGATTGAACACGCTCATGCCGACAAACCGACAGCGCCACCTCACAAGATAGAAATAATATAAACATATGATGTTTAAAGGCAAGACATGATTTTGCCGCTTACAGAGATTTTTAGAGGATGGAGTTAGCGAGGAGGGGGGATAGGTGTGTCGAAAAGAGAAAAACAGTAAGAAAACGCCGTGTTGGAGTTACAGCAACACGGCGCTGTCCGGTACCCGGATTGGCAACTGCTATGTGCAGGACGCCATTTCTCTGTAAAGGCGCTCAGCAGCGTCTTCCAATAGCTTGCTGGTAAGCTGCTCCGCCAAATCGCCGTCGCGGGCGGCAATCGCTTCCAGCACTTCACGGTGAAAAGGCACAGACTGGAGATTGCTTTCCCTGGTCTGGTTAGTGATTTTGATGCTGACCAACAGCGCCGAGTAGATGACACCTTCTATGGCAGTGAGTATATCGTTGTGCGCGGCACTGAGTATGGCCTTGTGGAACAGCGCATCGGCGACCACAAAACCTTCCGACGAACCGACGGACGCTTCCATCTGATCGCAGGCGGCGCGTATCGTGGCGATGTCTTCCTCTGTACCGCGCTCCGCGGCCCAGCGGGCAGCCTTCGGTTCAAAGGCAATCCGAATTTCCAGCAGTTGCTTCAGGAATTCGTGATTGGGCGGCGCAGACAAGTGCCACGCGAGCACATCGTCATCCAACAGAATCCAATCCGTTCTGGGGCGTACCCGTGTCCCAATTCCGCGCCGCACATCCAGCATTCCCTTGCTGACCAGAATCTTGACCGCATCCCGTATAACCACCCGGCTGACTTTAAAACGCTCCGCCAGCGCATTTTCTTCATCGAGAAGCGTACCGGTTTCAATGGCACCGGCAACGATACGGCGTCCCAGTTCGCGGGCCACCTGTACGGAAAGGCTCGGCGACATAGACGCCGAACGTTTTAGATCGTAGTAGACAAGTTCGCTCATGACATGCATCTAAACATAGCATCTTCAACTTGCCAAGCGTTTATTCCACCCGGGTTCAAACGGCAATTTCCCCAGCGGTATCAACGACCACCACCTTTGGGCAATCCTCCGCGGAATCAAATAAAAAACGGACAACAGCGCAATCAAGTTTCAATTGTTTCCAGGCGGAGACGGCAACTCGCGTCATTCAAGAGCTTTTCAGTGAGCGTCTCCGCCATATCCCCGTCGCCAGCCGCTATCGCTTCATACACTTCCCGATGAAACGTAACCGAGGCGCCGTTTTCCCGCGGATCTTTGTTAGTGACCCGGATACTGACCAGGAGCGCGGAGTAGATCACCCCTTCCATGGCGGTAAGAATACTGTTCCGCGCAGCCTTGATAATGGCACGGTGAAACATGGAGTCGGCGATCACAAAATCCTCCGCGGCGCCCCCCTCCTCAGCCATACGCGTACAGGCTGCCTCAATTTCAGCCAAATCCTCCGCTGTCGCACGCTCAGCAGCCCAACGCGCGGCCTTGGGCTCGAACGCCAGGCGAATTTCCATCAACTGTTTCAGAAACGCAGGATTTGGCGGTGCGGAGAGATGCCAGGCGAGTACATCATCGTCGAGCAGTATCCACTGGCTGCGCGGACGGACCCTGGTACCAATGCCGCGGCGCACATCCAACAGACCTTTGCCCACCAGAATTTTTACCGCATCGCGGATCACCACACGGCTGACCCGGTAGCGCTCGGCCAGCGCGTTCTCGTCATCAAGCAGGCGCCCGGGCTCTATAGCACCGGACACAATCCTTCGCCCCAGCTCTCTGGCCACCTGCACAGAGAGGCTTGGGGACATGGTCGGGGCACGCTTCAGGTCGTAAAAAATTAGCTCACTCACGGCACCAATTTAAACATAATATGTTTAAACCCACAATTGAAAATGCCTTTCCCGGGACCGTCAGATCACACCGCTCAGCTCCCGCTCCGTGCACATATCCAGCGCGGCCAGAGCATCGCGATTGTATGCTACCCGCTCTTCCGCATTTAGCTCCCGCGGACGCACCCCTATCTTGATCCCCAGAAAGTCCAGTCGGCGCCAGTCCGCCACTTCCAGGCTCTTCGCTATCTGCTCGGCGGTAAGCAGAGACGTCTCTGCAAAATGCCCTTCTGCAAAAACAGGGGCCGGCGGCATATGTGTGTCGCACCACGCACCATAGGGCGTTTCCTCCGGAGAAACCCCGGAGAACATGAGGCCGCGCAGAAGTCCGGCTTCCCTTGCCTGGCGCAGATGCGACAGAGGGCCCTCCACACTGCGGGCTTCGAGAGCGGAACGCCCCCAATTGATAGACAGGCCGATATCACAACCGCAGCGTTGGTTGACGGACTGTACGGCTTGTATCTCCTCTTCCAAGGTCAGAAATCCCTTCTCAGCCGCTGCGCCTTCAATGTGAGCATCGCAGTGCTCAATGACCAACTGCGCACCGTCCCAGTCCCAGGACTGGATCTCCTCCAGGGACGCGATCAATGAGGCTGTGGAAGAGGCCGCACGAGCCCGGTTCGGACTGGTGTGCAATTGAATAAAATCCACCGCCTTGCGCCCCAGTGACTGATTCAGTTTCAGCACCGCCTCGCGCATCTGTCGATAAAAAGCGATACCTTCTGCCCGGCCGATCGCATCGTCGGAAGCGATGCCAAAAGCAGCGTGATCGCCAAGGCGCAGCATAATTCCGGGGACACCGGTGAACACGAAATCCCATCCGGGATCAATGTTCTCTAAAAACCACTGATCATCATGAGGATGAAGATGGCCGGTAAACGGGTGCTCGATCCCGCGAATATTACCCAGTTGCTTAATGCCGTTGAGATACCGGGCCTGCAGCTCCGGCTGCCAGGTTTCGGTGACCGGCGCCGTCGCATAGGCCGCAAGAATATATTTCATAAATCCAGAGCTCCTGAAGCAGGTTGCTGTCGGTAAAAGGCAGACCGCAATAAGACCTCTGATGAATTCGCTCCTGGAGTTTCCAGCAGGGCCACTTCCGGGCGGCGCGTTCCAATGGTGGATTGTCCCCGCCGTACTCAGCCAGTCGGACAACCTTCCCGTCTGGCATCAATGTATCTAAAGCACCAAAAAGCGACGTAATCAGAGGTGCCCTATTTTACGCTCCGCACATACTCCCGGTATATCCCCACATAGCGTTCAGCGTTCTCGCACACTTGAGCGCAATCCATTCCCGCCCGGTACAAACCCGAGCCCAACCCAAAACCGGAGATCCCCGCATCCAGGTACTCTGGCATTGCCGCTGGTGCTATGCCACCCACCGCAAGCACCGGCAGATCCGGCATTACTGCGGCAATCACTTTAAAGCCTTCAGGCCCCAAACTACTGGCCGGAAAAATCTTCAAAGCGTCTGCGCCGGCGTCGGCGGCAGCCAAGGCTTCCGTAGGAGTGCAGAATCCCGGTACCGACACCAGACCCAGACGCTTGGTTTCCCGTATTACCGCCACATTGGTATTCGGAGAGATAATCACCCTCCCGCCCACATCGGCAACGGCCCGCACTTCCTCCACTGTTAGTACGGTACCCGCACCTACCAACACTTCCTTACCAACAGTCTGCGCCAGCATCCGAATACTCGAGTAGGGATCTGGGGAGTTAAGCGGAACTTCGATCACCTGAAAGCCGGCACTCCGCACGGCTTCACCAATGCCGATGACTTCATCCGGCGTCACTCCCCGCAAAATCGCGACCATTGGCAAGTCCGCAATATAGGTGGCAAATTCAGAGGCTAATGTTTTCACACTCACGGTTGCACTCCTTTAGTGCAGGTATCAATCATTCCCGCCTGTGTCGCAATAGCAAACAAACCATTGCGCACTGTATCGCTACCATCCAAACATCGACAATGAATGCCGCGTCGCTCCAGGGCAAAACGGTAAAGCTCGGTTAAATTACCGCCCCCCACAAGGGTGACGCGGGCAGGCATTCCGATACTGTTTACCACGGTATGAATCTCAGTGCCGATTAACAAACCGGATAGGTAACTGCGCACTTCCTCCGGTGCGAGTGTCAGGCTGCTGTTCGTAACAGCGGAAATCACAGCGCTGCGCGCACTGAACAATGTATGCAATAAATCCGGGTACGCGCTTGCGGTATCAACGCCACGCTCAAACACATGACGGCTAAAAGTGTCGGTAGGTGACACTGGAGACTCCTGGGGGATAGCACGCCCGATGATACTTTTTTCAACCAAAAGGCTGAAAAGTTCACCCGTCATAAAAGTGGTGAAATCACTGATACCGGTTTCTGATTTGTCACGCCCCCCTTCAAGCTTTGAAAGACGCACCCATTTCGAGTGGGTACCCGGCAGGCAATAGATGGGAAATTCCGTGCAGGCGGGGTCCGTCTCTTCATCTTTCAACGACATACGCACGGCGCCGAGGAGCTGAACTTCTTCACCGCGCATCACATCGGGCAAGCCGTTAAAAGAGACACCTCTGATTCCCGGCACTATAGCCATTGGCAGTCCGACGCTATTGTCGACCTTACACAACTTTCTCCCCAGCTCAGACAAGGGCAAAGGGCAATCCACATACCCCGCATCCCTCCACCCCTGTGCGCTTCCTACCATACCGGCCATCAATACCGGCATAGGTCTCTCCTGCAGCCAGGCAGTGATCTGCCCCAGCAAAAAGGTTTCAAATTCAGACGGTGCTAGTGTCAGCATACCCTGGGGCTGCAAACGCTCGGCAAGCACCCGCCCCTCCCGATCCAGTAGAAAGGCGCGAAAGTTTGAGCTGCCCCAATCGACCGCAATAATCGCTGGAATGTCTGTATCTGTATTTGGCATTGAGAAATCTATAAGGGGGTCGCGCCCCGTATGGAATAAAACCGTGAATAACCAAGCACCGTCAAAGAAAAACACATGTAGCAGGTAGAGAGGGCATTACCGCTGAATGTGGAAATTGAAACGAAAGAGGCACATTCACACCCGTAAAAAATATTTTATCGTCTACCCTTCCCGCACATGAACCACAGCGCTATACAAATTTCCCGAGACACCCGGTTTTTCAGGCTGTTACTTCAAAATGCTTGATAAACGCCCGGTCCGGCTCAATTCCCAATCCAGGCCCCTGGGGCAGACCCACAGTTCCGCCACTGGACCGGACCTGTTCAAGAATATTCAGCGGCTCTGTCAGTAATTCTTCGCGGAAGCGGTTTGGAGTAGTGTCATACTCCAGCATCGGCTGAACCGGATGCGCGGCACCGGGAATATCGGGCAGCGCGGCCAGAAGGTGCAGATTTGTCCCTACGGCTACCGCCGAACCCCATACGTGATTAACCACAGGAATAAAATGCGCACTCGCCAGAGCCAGCACCTTTTGATATTCGGTAATTCCACCCAGCGCGCAGACTTCAGGTTGAAGAATGTCAACACAGCGATTACGAATCAGCTCTCGGTGCCCCCAACGGGTGAACTCGCATTCGCCCCCGGATATATTAATATCCAGTGCCTCGCAAAGCGTTCGATACCCTTGATAATCTTCTGGAGCCACCGGCTCTTCGAACCAGTCGACGCCCAACTGTTCAAACGCACGCCCCATAGGTATGGCTTCCCGTGTGGTATAGGCGTGATTTGCGTCGACCATAAGTCCCACATCCGAACCAATAGCGCTGCGCACGGCTTCCACTAGTTCGATATCCTTTTTCTGGCCTAAACCAACTTTCATTTTCATGGCTCTGAAGCCCATCTCGCGAATGGCCGCGGCTTCCATTTCGAACCGCTGCTTCAAATCCGGCACCCGTTGCAACATCATACCGTAGCCATAGGCCGGTATCCGTTCCCGAAAAGCGCCACCAAGCAATTGATACACCGGCAAACCCAGCGCTTTTCCGGCGATATCCCAAAGTGCAATATCCACACCGGACAACGACTGAATGGGCATCCCTTTCTGGCCGTGATCGCGCAGGAGGTTGTACACTTTGTGCCAGATCAATTCCCGATCCATGGGATTCATCCCCAATACCATGGGCTGAATCACTTTTTCCACAATAACCTTATTGGCGAAAGCGACATCCCCGCCACCAAAACATTCTCCCCATCCAGTGATGCCTTCGTCAGTCTGCACTTCCACCAGGTGCGTGGTGCGCTTTAGATAATATTGCTGTGAGTACCCCAACTCCTCCTCAAGGTCATACTGCAGAACGTGGCTGACGATCTTTGTGATTTCCATGGCGCTTCCTTCAATCAGTGTTCTATGGCCCGGGTTACACGTTTTATTGCCAAATAGTCGTCCAGTGCCAACGGTGAACAGTCCACACCAATCCCGGACTGTTTGACGCCGCAGTGCGGCAGGTCAATTGCGTACTTGATACCGTTTATCTGCACTTCGCCAAAGCGCAGTTTTTCCGCACACCAGTCCGCTTTTTTCCGGTCTTGAGTAAAAATAAATGAGGAGAGACCGGCTTCAGTGTCGTTGGCGGCGGCAATGACGGCTTCGTCGTCATCGAAGGTCAAAAGACTGATCACAGGTCCAAAAACCTCCTCCCGGTAAATACGCATCTTTTCACTGACTCCGTCGATCACTGTCGGCGCGTAAAAACTTCCGCGCTCCACACCCTCGGGCCGGCCGCCACCGGTCAACAGCCGCGCCCCATTTGCGACGGCATCCCGCACCAGCCCGTGGATCCGCTCCCAGGCGGCACCGTCGATCACTGGCCCCATATCGATATCGCCATGGCGGTCATAGCCCACTTTAACCGCGTGCGTGCGCGCCAAAACTTTTTCCCGAAAGCTGTCCACGACTTCGCTGTGCACAAAGACCCGGTTAGGGGTAACGCAGATTTGTCCCGCATTGGCAAACTTGACCCCGCACACAACATCCGCAGCCAGATCCAGATCGGCATCCGGGAAAATCAACACCGGGGCATTGCCACCCAGTTCCATGGAATAACGTTTGATCGAGGTGGCGCCATTGCGCATCACATGCATTCCGGTCTGCGTGGAGCCAATCAATGTGATCAGCGCCGGAATAGTGGATGAAGAAATTGCATCGCCAATTTCGTGGTCCACACCGGAGATGATATTCACCACACCCGCAGGAAGACCGATATGCGCGCAGAGCTCGCCTACGGCGTAGGCGGACAAAGGGGTTTTCGATGAAGGCTTGATAACTATCGGGCAGCCTGCGGCCATCGCCGGACCGAGCTTGTAGGCGAGATTCAACAGAGGAAAATTCCAGGCCAAAAACGCGGCCGCTACACCAACGGGTTGCCGGGACAACAGGTGTACATGGGTACCATCTCTGTCCACAAGGGATTCCGCATGTATACGAGATATTTCTTCTGCGTAATAGGCGAGACTGTGGGCTAGCATGCGGAAATCTTCCTCGGTGGACGCCCACGGCTTGCCCATTTCGAGATGAACGCATTCCCGTAAATGCTCTTCCGTGTCCAGCACCGCCTGGCGCAAGCGCTGCATCCACTCCACTCGCTCTGCAATACTGGTTCCGGACCAAAGCGGAAAAGCGCGCTCCGCCGCTTCCAGAGCTAAACAGGCATCCGCAACACCCGCCTCGGCAACCCGCCCTACCACCTGTTCGGTAGCGGGATTCACCACATCCATGGTGGCATTACCTTCACATAATTCGCCACCGATATACATACACTTGGAAAGCGTCATAAATCCCCCTATAGGCCCCTCACCAGCGTGTACAGCGGCAAAATCGTGCTATACCCGGTGTTCGTCTCGCGGCAATCTGGCATCTGTCAGGCGACAAGAACCGCTATTGCCGTTGCCGACAATTTAAACATATGATGTTTATACAAACAAGATGTTTTGCCTACACCTCAATACAGGCACACGGCAATGAATCCTATTCTCCGTGTAACAACCCGCAGCCCTGATACACCGAATGAGTCCGAGCTAAAGAAAAGAAAAAAAGAAAAAAGCTGATCCGCAAGAGAGATCAGCGCAAAAACTTTACACGCGAGGTACAAAGTAAAGAGATAAGTGATTAATCGTGGTAAACCACCGAGCGGCCGCCGTCTACAATCAGACTCTGTCCGGTCATAAAGCTGGATTCATGACTGGCCAAAAACACCGCCGGATAGGCAATTTCCTCCATACTGGCATTGCGCCTGAGCGGATGTATTGTCGCGATGGCGGCCCGCGCGGCATCCGGGTCACCCGTTGCCTCCCAGGCTTTGAAGGCATTTGGGGTTTCCACCATGCCCGGGCAGAGAGCGTTCACTCGAATATTGAAAGGGCCGTACTCCACCGCAAGATTGCGGGTCAATCCGATGATCGCATGCTTGGTTACTGCATAAGGAAAATACTGCGGAACGATTTGGAAGGCATGTACAGAACCGATATTGATAATGCTCCCGCCACCCGCTTCTTTCATCAGGGGCAAAACTGTGCGGCAACAATGCCAATAACCATCCAGATTTACCGCAAAATTGCGCCTCCAGGCATCATCCGATACAGACAACGCATCTTTCCCCACCTCAATCAGCGCTGCGTTGTTCACCAGAATTGAGGGATTCCCCAAGCGCCTGCAGGTCTCGGCTACCATAGCCTGTACAGCCTCCGGATCCGCGACATCCGTATGCACGAATGTCGCTCCCGGCCCTTCCCTGTTCAGGCGGTCGGCCGCTTCCTGACCCAAGTCCGCATTAATATCTGCGATACAAACTTTTGCCCCTTCGGCCAGGTACCGCTCGGCGATGGCGCGGCCAATGCCGTCTGCCGCACCGGTAATAATTGCGATCTGATTTTTCAGTCGCGCTGACATCTGCCACCTCACAAACTCAACTGGGGAACTTCTGCTTTGGGCGCGTAACTGTTGTTATTGGTTGCGGAGCACTCAGGCAATACGATGGACATAGCGAAAACGTACAAACAAATCCCTATATCCAATGATATCGAACTGCCCATCTCATTATTCGCTCTTCCCCTCTGACCCAGGATCCGCTCTATCGCAGGGAGCAATCTCATCAGAACTTCCCTGGGAAGCGCCAGAAACCCGAGAATACACTAGGTCTTTTTCGATCTGCTCAATCGATTTGTTTTTTGTCTCCGGCAGCAGAAACAGCATGATTATTAAACCCCCGAACGCGAGGGCACCATAGTTCAGGAAGGTATTGGCTGCCCCCAGGTTCTCCAGCTGCCAGGGAAAGAACTGCTGAATCAAATAACTGGAAATACTCTGTACCAAGGCGGCAAATGGCATCGCTACGCTGCGCACCCGGCTGGAGAAAACCTCCGAAAAAATCACCCACATGACCGGTCCGATGGACATATTGAATGCGGCGAGGAAGGCGAAGATACCAAACAGGACAAAAATCCCATTGATATCGATTGTCGCGTTAATAATCGCCCCGCTAACAAGCGGGAGATCTTTCTTGGAGTAAACCGCTGCAAGATCCTGCTTCAACGCCACGTCATCTTCATACACCTTGCCTACAAAAGACTGCAGCGGTGCAGTGTCCACCTGTTGCGCCTGTAGGGTTTCCAGTGCAGACGCACTCAGCGTATAGTGGGCCGAGTCAAAACCGTACCAGGTGGAAACATGGGCAACGGCGATCAACGCCAGCCCCACCAGTGTCAGGAAACGGCGACCCAGCTTTTCCACGCAGGTAATGGCCACCAGGGTAAAAATTACCGCAACCGCACCCAGCACAACCGTCTGCATAAAACTGTCTTCCACGCTCATGCCGACCTGCTCGAAAACCGTCGGCGCGTAAAAAAGAACCGCATTCATGCCCGTGGCGCCTTGTACCACGGCGTAGCATACAGCCAATGCCAGTACCAGACGCATCGGTTTACCGAAGAGACATTTCAGCTGTGCAACTGTGGTATTTCGGCTATCCCTATCGATACTTTCGCGTACGCTTGCAACCAGACGGTCGGCGTGGGAGGCCGGACCCACTCTGGAAAACACATCGCGAGCCTCTTCAATGCGCCCTTGGGTCACCAACCAGCGGGGAGATTCTGGAATCGTCAGCAGCAGGGAAAACCAGATAATGTTTGGCAGTAGTTCGAATCCCAGCATAAAGCGCCAGACATTATCGTTATTCAGCCAACTGCTTTCCGCCAGAGCCTTAACCAGAAAAAAATTAACGATAAACGCCAACAAGCTGCCGATGGTGATCAGCAACTGATTGATCGCGACAAACTTACCGCGCTTATCCGGCGGAGCCACTTCGCCGATATACATGGCGGAGACGGTGATTGAGGCAAAGGCTACACCGCCGATAAAGCGACCGATCACCAGCATGGTATAGCCGGTGGCGAAAGCGGAAATTAATGTGGAGAGTGAGTAGGTTGCGGCAATGGCCAGCAGGATTTTTTTGCGCCCGAACCGTTCACAAAAGCCGCCGGTAAAAAACAAGGCGAGAATCACCCCGACAATGGCACATCCCACCAAAGTGCCCACCTGCATGGCCGAGAGCTCAAATTGTGAGCTGACAAACCGCACGGCACCAGAAATATTTGCAGCATCGAGGCCAAATACAAAACTGCCAAATGCGGCGATCAATGCGAATCGGGTGACGCTGCTGCCGGCATTACCCGCCACCTGGGAGACGCCGGCCACACCCATGGTGCCGACATCGGCTGTGTTGTTATTCATTTTACACCCGGTGAAAAACCGTTATTAATTATGCGATATATTTAAACATATGATGTTTAGATCAGCAATACCCAAGTCTACATCTCAGGCAATTCGACCTCGGCCACCTGGGGCTGTTTTTTTAAGAAAAGGCACTGCACAGGGGTGTGGAGCACCAATCCGCGCGATTGTGTAATGCGGGTCCGGCGTAGCGGCCCGCGGCAGAAAGCCGGCGGGCACCCTCCGCCGCCATAATTTCCTGCGCGCGGAAAAAATCTTGTGCGGAACCAGGCTTCTCAGGCCCCCTCCAGCACAACCGCAGGCTCAGGGCGCCCTTTCACTGCATTTTTAAAAACCAAGGTAACACCCGCGGGCGTCGGGGTATCCGCCGCATTCTCTACCCCGACGGCCGCCGTAGTAACATACAGGTCTGTATAGTCCGGCCCACCAAACGCCGGACACGTCGTGCGGGGTGTGGCCGCGAACAATGCGCCGCGCTCTTTACCGTCAGGTCCATAACAAACCGTACGCGCCCCGTCCCACAGGGATGTCCACAGGCCTCCATCCACGTCCAGCACTGCGCCGTCGGGAATCATTCCCTGTTCGCGAAAATCCAGAAATATTTCCGGTGCCCCCGAAGGCCATCCCGTATCGGGATCCAGAGCCAGGCGATAAATAAGGTTTTCCGCTGAGTCCGCGTAATAGCCCAAGTTGCGCCTGCGATCGAAACAGAGCCCATTGGGTACAGAGAGCCCCTCAACCAGTTTACGCAAAGTTCCCCGGTACCAACGATAGAGATTCCCGCAACCGGCCTCCCCGTTTTTACTCATGGTTCCTATCCAGAATCCGCCCCAGGGGTCGGCGCGGCCGTCGTTGCTGCGGTTGGAAGGAATATCCGGTTCCAGTGTACACAAAAGCTGTTTCTGCCCGGATTCCAAGTCAAACAGATTGAGTCCACTCTCGCAGGCGACCAAAAGACGCTCTCGATCTACCCAACCAATGGCGGTAGGCATTTCCCCCAATTCCCATGCCTGAGCCCCGTCAGGCCCTTTGCCCAGCAGCCGTCGACTAAGGATATCCACCCAGTACAGAGTCTCCCTTTGTGGATGCCACAATGGACCCTCACCCAGGCTGCACTCCCGCTCATCAAATATTTCAGGCCGAATAGCCGCGGCCTCACCGGACACTTGATTGGTCACGATTGGATTCTCCTTTGATGCGGCGATACCTTGCCGAGATAAGCCCAGGCCACAGGCCAGCAAACTCAGCAACAACTGTCTGCGACAAATAGGAAGTCGTTGGTTTATATTTTTCATCAATCACTCTGCGGTATGTGAATCACCAATTGGTGACAGAACCATCGGATTTCCGCAGATGTGGCGCTTCTGCGGCAACTGGTGGCGATGCGCGAAATGCCGCTTCATTGACTTCCACACCGAGCCCGGGCAAATCCGGCAGTACAAATGCGGTTTTATCCAATGTGTGCTGAACAGGAAACAGAGCCCGGTCGTGAAAGCCGAAAGTACAGAAAGGCCCCTGGTGGGTCTCCATCAGGCTGAAGTTGGCTACCGCTGCCGCAAAGTGGTTTGAAGCGGCGGTACAAACCGGACCCAGCGGATTATGCGGCATTACGTCCACATAATACATCTCCGCCAAAGCGGCGGCTTTCATTGCCTCGGTGAAGCCACCAATATTGCACACATCCACCCTCAGGTATTGGGTGAGGCCACGTTGTACAAAGGGCACCGCAGCCCATTTGGAGCTGAATTCTTCGCCGATCGCAAAGGGCACGTCTGTCATGCTGCGCAAAGCAGCATAGGCATCCGGCGACTCATTGCGGATCGGCTCTTCCAGGAAGTCCAGGGTTCCCGGAGCCAAACGCTGACAAAACGATGCCGCCTCGGCGACACTGAGACGGTGGTGATAGTCTATTCCGAGGGTGATGTCGGGGCCGATTATTTCCCGCAACATACCGAGACACTGGGCGGTTCGGGCGATGGATTCAGCGGGCTGGAAAAATTCTGGATTATTAAAGCCGGCGGGAATAACACGGATACAGGTCCACCCCAGGTCGATCAGAGCTTTGACTTCTTCGGCCAGCGCATCCAGGTGATCGGGGTCGGCTTCGGTATAGCAGCAGGCAAAACAGGGGATGCGTTCCCGCTGTTTTCCACCAAGCAGTTGATAGACGGGAACCTGCAGAGCCTTGCCGACAATATCGTACAGGGCAATATCGATGGCGGACATAGCCGCAGTCAGCACTCTACCTCCCTCAAAGTACTGACTGCGATAGATCTCCTGCCACAGACGGCCGATTTGCCGCGGGTCCTTCCCGCGCAGAAACGCCGCGAAGTGTTTCACCGCACCGATGACCGCGTGCTCGCGGCCGGAGAGTCCAGACTCGCCCCAGCCCACCAGACCGCTCTCGGTAACCACCTTGACCAGCAGCTGGTTTCTGCTGCCCACTGCGCCAAATAAGCTTTCTATGGATTCAATTTTCAAAGCATTATCCTCAGGCTCAGGCATCCGGCTTTTTTGGTACACGGTATTGATCCATGCGGTCGATATCGTATTTTTCATACTTGCGCTTTAGCAGCCAAAGCGGGCGCTGCAGGGTCAGCTCCCAGGCAAAGAGCTTCTTGAACATGCTCCGCACTCTCTGCGGATGCACCGCCGCAAGGTCATTCTGCTCGCCGATGTCCTCTGCCAGGTTATAGAGTTCCGCCGGGCGGTCTGGATAACGGATCAGCTTCCAGTCGCCGTCACGAATTACAGCCCGGGTCTCCTTTTTCCAGAACAATGTCTGGTGTGGACGTCCGCGCTTTTCCCCTGTCAGATAGGGAATCAGATTGACACCATCTAGAACCGACGCATACTTTTCTCCACCCGCGGCTTCGTAAAAGGTCGGCAACAGATCCAAGGTGGATACGGGAAAATCGTAATCAACGCCGCCAGCCAACTTCTCCGGCCAGCGCATCAGGAAGGGAACCCGCAGTCCGCCCTCCAAGTGATTGGATTTGGTTCCAGCCAGAGGATAGTTGCTGGACCCGTTTTTATCCGACGGGCCGCCATTGTCATTGGAGAAAACGACGATCGTATTTTCCGTCAATCGCAATTGTTCCAGCTGGTCCATAACGCGCCCGATTCCCCGGTCCATGGCCAAGGTCATCGCCGCCAGCTCACGGCGCTTACCGGAAAGCTGTGGGAAGCGACGCATATCTTCCTCCAGCGCCTCCATTGGCGTATGTACTGCGTTAAAGGCCAGGTAGACGAAAAAAGGCTTATCGCGGTTTTTGCCGATGAAATCTACCGCTTCATCGGCCAGCACATCGGTCAGGTAACCTTCATGCTCTTCATAATGGCCAAATCCACGTTCTAACTTTTTATCAAAGGCAGCCTCGACATTGCCCAGCGGATTCGCCTCATCATATTTAAAATAACTGCGGTCGCCGCCGCGAAATCCATAAAACTCATCAAACCCCCGCTTTAACGGGTGGTAGCGGTCCGCGTCTCCCAGGTGCCACTTTCCGATCATAGCGGTTCTGTATCCACGATCTTTCAGGTATTCCGCCATGGTTTTCTGTTCCAGAGGAAGACCCATCTCCGCCCCCTTGAGCGCTGAATTTTCACTCATGAACCCCGGTACATTAATCTCTTCGTAACCGAACCTCTGCTGGTATTTTCCAGTCATCAGACCGGCTCGCGAAGGACCACAAGTGGCGTCCGATACATAACCCTGGGTAAAACGGATCCCCTCAGACGCCAGCTTGTCCAAATTGGGGGTCTGCATCACCTCGCTACCCTGGAAACCAAAATCGTTATAACCCGCATCATCGGCTAGTATTAGAACGATGTTGGGCAATCGGTTTTTATCCTTGCCATCGGCACAAGCTAATTGAACAAAAATGAATGACAATAAAATGAGTAGTAATTTTTTCATTGCACTAACCATACAGGTATTTTCCCGTTATACCGGTTATTTCCCAGCCGGATTTCAGGCACCTATAACCCGAATATCAAACGGCCATAAATTCCGCAGAAAAAAGCCCCTGAGCATCCGGACAAACAACCAGAAAGGCATCAGGGGCTAATTACAACATCGATCCTAAAATGGCATCAGAACATATAAGTCACACTGGCACCATAGTAGCGCTCATAGTCTCTCGGGTAGAACAATGCCTGATTGCCATACTGGTCGAGGTACTTGAAGGTAGTGTAGCTCTCATCCAGCAGGTTTTTAACAAACAGATTTCCGCGCAGTTTGTCGTTGCCGATACCAATATAGAGGTCCAGGACATCGTAATCTGCGTTCGGCTCAATACCCTGCGCAATCATGTTGGCAGATGGAGAAAAATCACCCTCATAGCGCCATACCATATTGACATTGGTATCCCAGCCGGTTTCGCCAATCTCGCGATTGTAATTGATTGTGACCAATGCCTGCTCTTCCGCATTGTTCGGGAATGGCAATCCAGTCTGATCGAAGACAATTTTTCCTCCGAGTGAACTGCACCGGTCCGCGAGGCTACCCCCGGGGCAGTCCACCGGAGTATCGGCAAAATCCTCGTAGGTTGCTTCATAATTGGCATAGCTTGCAATCAACTTCAAATCAGAGCTGAGCTTGTACACCATGTCGGCTTCAATGCCGGTAGAGCGAACCTCGTCCGCGTTTACATATCCGGAAAAAATGGTATTTGACGCTTCATCAATCAAACGCGACGCGCGCACCTGGTAGTCTTCCACGGTCATGTCAAAGTACGTCAGATTGAAGTGCAACCTGTCGTCGAGCAACCGTGTGCGCAATCCGAACTCAATATTAGTCGACTGTTCAGGGCGGGTCGGAAAATACTCCGCCTCATCCGGATTGGTATTACTGGTCACAAAGTAAGACGGGCCCTTGTAACCGGTGGAGTAATTCACATATGCCCGGATATTCTCACTGAAGTCGTATCCCAGCACCGCCTTGTAAATAAAGTCTGAATTGGAATCAGAGAATTTTGATCCCGGGAGATCATTGCGCACCAGAGACGGATCTGTTTTGGACATCGCCAACACTTCAGCATAGGTTTCCATACCTGTGCCATCGACCGGCGGACGTAGCCAGAGAGCATCAAAGGAAGCGGAACTTTTCTCGTGCAGAGCACGGAATCCGAGTGTAGCATCTAAGTTGTCGGTAATCTGATATTCCAGCTGTCCGAAGATCGCGGTATTCGTGAAGTCTGCGGTAAAGTCACCCGAGGATAGGTTGCGGTCGGCCTGGAGCAAAGACCTGTCCTGCATACCAGTCGATTCGTAATGATCGATAAAGGCCAAGGCGGACGCATTGCTGACACAACCGATCATGACACCGTCCTCGATGACGCCTCTGGAACTAGCGCCGCCACCACCGACGCAACCGTCGGTAATTTCACTGCGCTGACCGGAGGTATCGTGGAAGAAAGCTCCTAAAACCCAATTTAAGGTGTCGTTATCAAAGTCACTGATCCGCAGCTCCTGTTGAATAACTTCAACCGACTCGTTACCGCCAAAATGCTCACGGTGTACAGGAAACTTGAAGGTGAAGAAACCGGAGCTGTTATTCAATTCGAAGTCCCGGTAACTGGCCAGATAAGTCAGTGATATGCCGTTGTCGAAGTCATAATTCACTTCGGTTGAGAGGCCGGAATTTTCGATAGTGCCATAGTTGGAAATCGGGTTACGCGCCGTTGCCGGTTCCCCATAATCATTAAACCCTGGTTCGGAATCTATTTCGTTATAAGCGGAGGCAGTGACAACACCGCCCTCAATACGCACCACAGGTTTGGGCCCGTAATACGGATCGGCCTCGGCTTTTACCATGGAGCAGCAATTGGTATCCCGCTCGGAGTAGTCCAGACGCACCAGTACATTGAGATTACTGCCGTCATCATAAGCCAGCTGTCCGCGCAGACCCTTGCTTTCTTCCATCCCCACATCTTCGCCGCCGGGATACTCGTTGCGAATCCAGCCATCCTGTTCTTTGTGCTGAATATTGACACGGGTCGCCCAGTGATCATTGATTGGCATATTGATCGCGCCACTTACCGAGCGGCCGTTAAAATCGGTCACTTCCGCCTTGACACTACCGTAAAAACTGTCGAAATCCGGACGTTTTGTCACATAGTGGATAACACCTGTAGAGGTATTCTGGCCAAACAGCGTTCCCTGGGGGCCACGCAATGCCTCAACCCGCTCCACATCGGCGATAGCAAGGTTCATCATGGACTGGCGCGGCAGCACCTCGCCATCCACAACCACCAGGTTGGATGACTGCAGCCCAATGGAATTGGTGAAAGTGCCTATACCGCGGGTTTTCAGTGTAGTAGTACGAATTTCGTTGCTGTCATCAATACCGAAGCCTGGAAGATACTTAACAATATCGAATCCAGTATCCACACCCAATTCTTCAACCACGTCGCCCGACAGCACCTGCATGGAAACCGGTACATCCTGCACGGATTGCTCGCGCTTCTGCGCGGTTACCACCACTTCCTCCAGGGCGTCAGACGGCCTGGTTTTCGTCTTGGCTGCAATCTCTTCCGCAATGGCAACATTGAATAGTGTGGCTACCGAGCAACATCCGAGCAACACCGCACTGCGCATGGGGCTTTGACTTTTATTTTTCACGCCTTCCCTCTCATCTTTTTATATTGAATTATTTTGGCGGGCGCTCACCTTCCCGAGGGAACCTGTGAACAATTCGCATGCGCCCCGTAATACGTTTCGGAGCCTGGGGCAGTGGAGCGAACACCATAAGGCATAAGTGCTTCCCTGTATCGCCGCCGGTCACCTTTCTGTAACTAGCTGTTGCGCAGTGCCCACCCCATCACTTTAAAGTCCCATTAACCTGAAATATATCCTTACCTTCAGGTGCGAATTCATCAGAGCTCCCCAGCCAGCACTACCGGCCTCGGCAAAGCTGATCGCCCAATAGCTCGCTCGCGCACAAAGAACGAGCGAATGGTTAGACATCCTGCCCCTTACAGGGGCTGCGTACGGAGCAAGACATCATGGATTCATAATATACATGTAAACATATGATGTTTGTCAATAGATTACATTCCAGTATGATGAGAGGGCTAGTGACACGGCCCGCCTGTATGGCCGACAAGACATAAGAAAAGCGAATATGTACAAAAAGCCCCTCCTGCCTGTAATGCTGGCAGTTGCGCTGATGTTGCTCACTTTCGCGGGATATTTAGCGCTTTTTCCCCAGCCCGCCCGGCAAACCGGACTCCCCGCGAATGAAAAACACCCCCGATCAGCCGCCCAAAGCCAGTACATAGGTTCCGCAGTCTGCTCAGACTGCCATCAACGGGAAACGATGCTTTGGTTGGGGTCACATCATGATGAATCGATGCAGCGGGCCACCAAGGTTTCCGTCAAGGGAGATTTCTCGGGTGCCCGCCTCAGCGCACTCGGTTTTGAGCATCGCTTCTATTCAAAAGGCGACACTTTCTGGGTTGAAACCCAGGGGGAGGAAGGCGTGGCCAAGTCCTATCAGGTGCTCTATACGTTTGGCACCGAACCACTCCAACAGTACCTTGTGGCAACAGAAAAAGGGCGTTTGCAGGCACTTCCTTTGGCGTGGGATACGGAGCGCTCCCTCTGGTTTCACCTGCAGGAGGACCTGAAGCCCAAAACCGGGGAATGGATACATTGGACCGGCGGCGGCATGAACTGGAACAGTATGTGTGCCGACTGTCACAGCACCGGCCTGAAAAAAAACTACGTCCCCGCGGACGACCGCTACGAGACAAGCTGGCAGGCGCTGGACGTGGGGTGTGAAGCCTGCCACGGCCCCGGCGCGGCACATGTGAAACAAGCGCAGGCCGGGACCACCATCAACCGGGCACTACTGGACATGATTCGCGGGGAAACGTCGCAAAAAACCGTGGAGAAATGCGGCCGCTGCCACGCGCGCCGGGAACAGCTGACCCCAGCGTTTGAACACGGTGGGCATTCCATGCTGAATCACTACCTACCCGATCCACTATCTCAGGGGCTTTACCACAGTGACGGGCAGATAGACCAAGAGGTATTTGTATACGGGTCCTTTACACAGAGCCGCATGTATCAATTGGGCGTCACCTGTACCCACTGTCACGATCCGCACAGCGCAAAAGTCAAACGCGAAGGCAACGCGCTCTGCCTCGGGTGCCACGCCGCCCAATACGCGACGCCGGCGCACCATCATCACAGCCCGGACGGAGCGAGCCGCGAGAACACAGCCTATGACAGGGGTACAGGGGATCAATGCGTGGATTGCCATATGCCGGGCAAGGTATACATGACCAATGACTTCCGACGGGACCACAGCCTGAGAGTTCCCAGGCCCGATCTGAGTGCCAAGTTCGGAACCCCCAACGCCTGCAACAACTGTCACGGGGACCGCTCTCCCGAATGGGCGGCGGAACAGGTGCGCCTCTGGTTTGGAGACACCCGGGCGCCACACTACTCGGACACCCTCACCCGGGCAGCGGTGGACCCATTGGGTACCCGACAAGCCTTGATTACCCTGCTGCAAGACCCAGCTCAACCCCATATTGCCCGCGCGGCGACGGTACAATATCTAGCCCAGTTGATGCCAACAGATCCGGCAGTGCGCCAAGCGCTGCTGCACGGCCTGGACGACAGCAACGCGCTGATCCGGGCAACCATCGCACGTGCCATGTACGACCTGCCCCTGGAGCAAAAGTTGCCGGATCTATTGCAACTTCTTGACGACCCGGTGACCGCAGTGCGCATCGCCGCGGCGCGCAGTTTAGTGGAACTTAAGCCCAACAGCCCGGCCTGGCATACCCTGAACCGAGATACACACAATTTACTCGCCAAAGCGGCAGAGGAATACCAAACGCAACTAACGGTAAACAGCGATTTTGCCGCATCGCATATTCAACAGGGTACCGACGCCCTGAAATCCGGACGCGAAGAAGATGCTGCCCGGCACTTTGTCCGCGCGCTGGAAATCGACGACCACCAAAATGCCGCCCGAATGTCCCTCGCCCAGTTGCGCTACCGCCAGGGTGACATCACAGCGGCGGAATCGCTCTATCGGAAAGTCATCAGCCAGGAGCCGGATGCCGCAGCCCCGCACTACGCACTTGGGCTTCTGTTGGCGGAGTTGGGGCAATTGACAGCAGCGGAAACAGAACTTGAAGCAGCGGCCCGTCTTGGTGCCAATCCGCGCGCTTGGTATAACCTCGCGGTGCTGCGGCATCAACAAGGGCGCGCGGATGCGGAGAAAGCCTATTTGCAGGCACTGGAATTATCGCCGGGTAACCCCGAGTTTACTCAAGGACTGGCGAGCTTTTATGTGCAAAATAAACAATGGCGGAAAGCCCGGACACTGATAAAACAGTCGCTGTCGGTCAACCCAAACCACCCACTTTTGTTACGGCTGCGGCAATTTTTGGCGCAAGCCCCCCAAACATAGGCCACAAACACATTCGCGACAGCACTAAGGTTGCTTCCGGGGCGCCCAGCGATGGGCGCAGCGGCGTTGTTACCGCGCGCTGGCGTCCCTTGCGCGAAAATTCACGCCTTTTCTTTTTTGAATCCACATCTCCACATAAAGCGCCTTTGTCACTGGGGTAAACGTAGGTTTATTTCGCATATCAACCCCGTCACCTCAATTCTGCAATAAAGCTCTCGTTTTCACTCCGACAAACAGATGACATATTGCAAATGCATTCGTATGATGTTTGGATTTGTACGCTCACTCGTTGAGCGATCATCTCAGCGTAGCGAGATAAAACAATAAATTTTTCTAGCGAAGAGAGTCCGACATGAAAACGACGCATACACTGGCGGTCCTGCTGCTCGCCAGCTGCACCGCCGTACAAGCCCAAGACATACGGCCACTGGGTGCCGTTGAAGGTGAAATGCGCTGGAAGGAGCTCGGTAACCGTACCGATGACTTCGAAGGCAATAGCCTTAACACCGCAAAATGGATCAATGCCCCAAGTGACTTAGTGATCGGCGCCTGGACATTCGACGAAAACAACGCCTATGTGCGGGATGGAAAACTCAATATCATCGCAACCCAGGAAACCCATACCCGGCCATTTCGCGACAGCTGCCAGGGCGGCGCGACGGTACAACGCGAGCTCTACTATAAATCTGGGGCAGTAAAGTCGGCGGCCGACGGTGTTTACGGCTATTACGAAGCGCGAATCAAAGGCGTAAAAATCTTTCCCGGCCTGAGCCCCGCTTTCTGGTTATACAGCGACGGCCACCCCTATCCCGATCGCAATGTTCCCGGCAGCGTGGATTACAGCGAAATTGATGTGGTCGAGCTGCAGCAGGCCGACTGGTATGGCCCCGGCCCAGACGATGCGGACCCTGTCAATGTTATGGATCACAACCTACACGCCCGTATTGTCGGCGAGGACGGCAAAACCTACTGGCGGCGCCCGAAGCCCTACCCGGAAGCCCAGCTGCTCAAATTCGAGGCACCTTTTGATCCGTCGAAGGACTTCCACACCTACGCGGTAGAAAACCGCAAGGATGTCATTCGCTGGTATGTAGACGGCGAACTCATTGGAGAAAAACCCAATCTGTTCTGGCACCGTCCCATGCACGTCATCTTTTCGATGGGCCTTCGCCGCCAACTCATCAAATACAACGATGCGTGCAATCGCGCAGACCCCAATCCGGACACAGTAACTGCGGAGGGCTTCCCAGAAGACGCCACCATGCAGGTGGAATACGTGAAGACCTGGGAAGTATTGCCCTCTATCTGGGTCGATAACAAAAACAAATACCTGACCACTGACTATGAAACCGGTGGCAAACTCGAAGTCGTGGTCAACTACCACGGCGGCAGTAATCACCATGTAGTTGGCGATAAATACAACGGCATCACCGTCAATCTTGTGGAAAAAAATACAGATGGCTTCGTAAGAATTGTTGCCAGCGCCAACGATGCATCGGTAACCAGTGAAGAAAAGCGGTACGGTGGACAAACGACACTTCGCCTGGATCTCAGTGGCGTTACCCCCGCTGACCAATTGCCCCAGGGGCATTACTACGCCCTTGCACCGGTATTCCGCTCTTCCAACGGCAGCGACATTTTTCAAATGGGGGAACTTCAGCCCATCAAGGTGGTTGACCGCCAAAGCCCCGGGCCCGTGGCAGTCACCGGGGTATCGGTCTCAGCCGATACCACTGAGCTGCAAGTTGGTGAAACAACCCGCCTGGAAGCCACGGTTTTCCCGGCAAATGCGGACAACCCCGATGTCAGCTGGCACTCGAATAACATGCAGGTTGCCACTGTTGACCAGCAGGGACAGGTGCAGGGCAAATCTGTCGGCAATGTAAAAATCACGGTTACAACAGAAGATGGTGGACACAAAGCCTCGACCAAACTATCAGTGGTATCCTCCAGCGGCGATGGGGAAAGCTGCACAGGGGGCTGGGTGCCCGTCAGCGGTGTGCATGTCACACCGGACAGCGGCGAGCTTTCTGTGGGGCAAAGCATAAGGATCACACCCACAGTCACACCGGCATGCGCCAGTAACAAGCGCGTCGTGTTTAGCAGCAGCAATCCATCCGTAGCTATCGTGAATGCCGACGGCGTTGTCAGCGCAAAACGCGCAGGATCGGCAGAGATTACCGTGAAGACAAAAAATAAAGGAAAAACAGCGACTTATTCACTTACCGTAACCCCGTAACCATAGAAGCTCCCTTGGGTGTCCGGCACCTGCCGGGCACCAACCCAATGCCTCAGTTTCCCTCTTTCATACCAGTAAATTCTGTGATGAAAAAAACTGTGAACCCAGTTATTCATTACGTGAGACTGGCCGTTGATCTCGGGGCAAGAGGCAATGTCCATTCCACCACCAGGGCTTATTAGCTGGGCGAGAAGACGCTTTGTAGTCAAGAAAAAAGCATCAACGACTCGCTTATTATTTTATAATTCCATAAATTTTTCTTCGAACTTCAGACATGGCCACACCCGACACCGCAACGATCACACCCTGCCATATCCGCGGCCTGTCCGCCTATAAGATGCAGAACCGCAGCTTATCCCTGATCGTGGTACCCCAACTGGGAGGGAAAATTGTCAGTTTATGTTCGGGCGTTGAAAAACAGACAGAGTGGCTTTGGCACAATGGGAGGATCAGCTACAAAGAGGCCGCGATCCAACACAGTTACACCGAACAACACGATACCGGTGGAATTGACGAGTGCTTCCCCAGCGTGGATGCCTGCACCCTGCCATCCCATGCCGGCCCACTTGCGGGCCTCCACTTACCGGATCACGGGGAACTCTACGGGCGCCCCTGGCGGGAAACGTCGGTGGGCGTGGATAGCAATGGTGCGGCTTTTATCACCCTAAAACAATCCTGCTCCACCCTGTCCTGCGAATTTCAGAGAACGTTAAAACTGAGTCCCGCTCAAAGTACTGTTTCGCTGGAATACCAACTGAACAATCCCGGCGACCTATCTTTTCCCTTCAGCTGGTGCCTACACCCCGCACTCCAACTGCGTCCAGGTATGCGCCTCATATTGCCGAAACACCACAGGCTACACTGCTCATTTGCCACGCCAAATGCACCTGTAACAACGGATGAAGTGGTCACTTGGCCAAAGACTGCCAATGCCTACGACCTTTCCTTAATACCAGATCCTGAAGCAGAAAAGCCGTTCGCAGCCAAGCTGCTTTCTGCCACAGACCTCAGCGACTGCGGCAATGGGGGAGCCCTTAAGATGGCCGGGCTACACAACCCCTACACTAATGAACAACTTCTGTTTGAGCTACCGATCACACAGATCCCCCATATCGCCCTTTGGTTGAACTATCGCAGCTGGGCGGGCGATGGTGGAAGACCTCATTTCAACCTGGTATTGGAGCCAGCTATCGGTAACGCCGACAGCCTCAAAACACTGATCGAACGTGGAACCGCCCCAACAGTACCACCACAGTCCTCTCGCAGCTGGTCATTCCAAATCCATATAAAGAAAACGCAAAATACCAGTGCGCAATGATTCCCTGTTTGCGGATAATGATTTAATACAGGCTAGAGAGCCCATGATTAATGCACTTCCTGGCCATAAAGAGACTTCGCGACCAATTGCTTGAGCGCCCGCCGCAGCAATCACATGGGTTAATCAGAGCTCCTTGGCTCGCCATCATCAAGCTTTGTTAACAATATACAATATGATATAAAGCAAGCCCGTGTTCCTCACTGGGCTAAAGCCATGTTTATAAGAATCATTTTGTTACTGCTTGGACTCATTTCCGCAGTCAGCGCAGCCGTAGAGTCACCTAAAAAACCAAACATCATTTTAATCTTGGCTGACGATGCGGGATATGCCGATTTCAGCTTTCAAGGTAGCCAAGTATTCCAAACACCCAATATCGACCGTATTGCCGAAACCGGTGTGCGCTTCCAGCAGGCATACGTAAGTGCCGCTGTATGCGGCCCCTCTAGAGCTGGCTTGATCACCGGGAAATACCAGCAGAAATTCGGTTTTGAAGAAAATAATGTTCCCGGCTACATGAGTAAAAGTGGTACAACCGGAGACGACATGGGCCTCCCTGTCGATGAAAAAACCATCGCCGACTATCTGAAGCCCCTGGGCTATAGAACTGCCATCCTAGGCAAATGGCACCTGGGTAATGCGGACCGGTTTCACCCATTAAACCGCGGATTTGATGAATTCTATGGTTTTCGCGGCGGCGCACGTTCATATTTTCCATTCTCTGAAAACAACCCCAATCATCATCTAACAGAGAACTTTCTCGAACGAAATTTCGGCAGTTACGCAGAAACAAGCCGCTATCTGACCGATGCTCTAGCAGATGAAGCGGTCGCATTCGTTAAACGCAACCGATCAAATCCTTTCTTTCTGTATTTATCCTTTAACGCAGTGCATGCACCTATGGACGCCCTGCCGGAAGATATCCAGGCCTTCCCCACCCTCAGTGGAAATAGGCAAAAAGTCGCGGCCATGACCAGAGCTCTCGACCGCGGAGTGGGAAAATTACTATCCACTCTGGATGAATTACAGCTAACTGAAAACACACTGCTTGTATTCACTAACGATAATGGAGGTCCAACTGACCACAATGCCTCCAACAACTACCCGCTCAGCGGAACTAAAGCAACGCATCTGGAAGGAGGCATTCGCGTCCCATTTCTGATGAGTTGGCCGAAAAAACTACCGAAAAACATATCCTACAATCACCCGATCATTACCCTGGATCTACTTCCAACATTTTATTATGCCGCTGGTGGTAAGGAGAGCCTTCCGGAGGATATTGACGGCGTCAATCTGCTGCCATTTATTCAGGGAATCGCCAAAACCAAGCCGCACGAGACACTCTACTGGAAGAAAGAAAACCGTGGTGCCATACGGGATGGCGACTGGAAACTATTACGTTTTCCAGATCGTCCTGCGGAGCTTTACAACCTTTCGGTGGACGTAGGAGAAAGCAATAACTTGGCACTGAAGCATCCCGATAAGTTAGCCGCTCTCTACAAAAAGCTATTCCAGTGGGAGCTCAATCTGGAACGGCCAAGATGGCAGTTAAAGCGGGAGTATGAAGGAAAAGCGATGCAACGAATGGATGAATACCGTACACCGAAAACACCAGAGGCAGTACACTAAGACCTTTATGAAGATTTGCTCCATGGATTCAGAGTTATTTCGCATTCTTAAAAAGAAACTAAGGAATATAATGTAATTTGGAAACCAGCGGATACAGGGATGTATCCCGCAGATAAACGTTACGCAAACGCTTTTGAGGTGTATTCCGACAGATTGAACGCCCCCGATCTATTAGGGCAGACAGCAAATAGACCAGAGGCGCTTCAAGCCAACTAAAATCAGTTCACTACAATAGGTTTACGTTCATTAGAATGTCGAACACGCTCTTGATATAGCGCCTTATAGAAATCCTGACGCCGCTTCTGATAATCATTCGCCTGCAATAAAATATTTTGCTTATTTTCCGAATTCCATCGGTTCCAAAGTTCCGCCAATTGGGACTGACGCTCCGGAAACTGATCCACCAGGTTATTCTCTTCATAAGGATCACTGCGCATATCAAAGAAACTGCGACCTACACCTGGGAGATTTTGATACATATACTTTGCATCTTCCGTGCGCACAGCCCAGGTATTCCCATCACCCTCTTCCAGGTGCCAAAAGAGAGCTTGATGTGGTGATCCATTTTTCTCGCCAGTTAGATACGGCATGAGATCCACCCCATCCAATTTTCCCTCAGGAACTTCTGCACCACCCAACGCAACCGCTGTGGCAGCAATATCTAATGAGGAAACCAAGCCATCAAATTTTCCGGGAGACAATTTATCACGCCAGTGAGCAACAAATGGAACGTGAATCCCCCCTTCAGTCAAACTGACTTTTCCACGCCGAAACGGGCGGTTATCGGCCCAATCGCTATTTGGCATCCAATATTCTGGATATACTCCACCGTTATCAGACAGGAAAAATATCAAGGTATTATCAAATCTTCCCGATTTTTTCAAAGATTCGATAACCATGCCCACTCCTGAATCCATCTCATCAATCATCGCCGCATAAACACGTCTCTCAGGGTCTTGTATATGATTGTATTTCTTAATGGTCTCTTCTGGGGCTTCAAGAGGCGCATGGGGCGCATTATAGGAGAGAAATAGAAAAAATGGCTCACTTCCCTCACGCACGAATTGCGCTGCATCCCGGCTCAGAGCACGAGTCAGATATTCATTGAACTCACCAGCTCCCGCATTTCGAACAAGTGGCAAGTAGCCACCTTCATTAGCCATATAATCTGCCCGGCCATCCTCCAATTCCAAAGGCACCCGATTAGATACGCTATCAGGAAAATAAGAGTGCCCCCCTGAAAGGAAGCCATAGAAATGATCGAAACCCCGGTTGTTCGGATGAAATGGCGGCGCGGCTCCCAAATGCCACTTACCGACAATACCAGTACGGTATCCAACTTCTTGCAGCCGCTTGGCAAAGGTTTTTTCCGAGACCGGCAGTCCCATATAGTTATCAAATGGTGAATAAGTACTATTGTTTTCCATCCCGAACCTGGCCTGATAGCGCCCGGTCATCAATCCGGCCCGCGAAGGGCCGCAATAGGGATGAGTAACATATCCGTTAGTAAACGTGATTCCTCCGCTGGCTAACATATCCAGATTAGGTGTCTCAATATCCTTGGCGCCAGTAAATCCGGTATCGGCATATCCGAGATCGTCTGCAAGAATTAACAGAATATTTGGCCTTTCTGCAGGTCCAGCAATAGCCTCAGATATAGCAGCAATAGATACTAGCACCGCAATCAGATGAGTCACTCTCATTTTAACACCCCCTATAAATCCAGCTGACCTTTCTCATGGCCCATCAAATTACAGTGCACCGAACCTTCTTTGATATAGATTTTTATTAACGGCCTTCACTGACTCAATAAGTGGCGAATAGGGTATATCAGCCACGCTCACAAAACCGACATTATAGTTTTCACCATCGTAAGCGCGACCGGTTAACGGAGAATCAATATATTGAAACCAGTGCGCTCCGACAAAGTAAGGGTTATCAATTACGCTATTCATATACTCAGCGTATTTCTTGCCACGATCCGCCTGAGAACTGGCATGTATCAGACCGGGGTTCAGCAAACCAGAATCCAAGGAACCATTATGGAACTCACCGATTATGCTCGGACGGTCGATTTCCTTGAGGAAGTGCCAGAACTTATCGCTTACACCTTCCTTGTAGTAGTTATAGCTGACCACATCGGCATAACGGGCTGCGGCTCCGCGCACTTCCGGCGTCATACCCCAGTCCGCAAAACGAGCGCCCATGTACAAGTGATTTGGCATATAGTGCTTGACCGCTTCGCGTACAACTTTGAAATACTGATCAGCATAATGCTGCAGCATGGCAGAAAGGTCGCTGACAACAGTATCATTAAACTCCGCCAGGGATACACCCTTGGAAAACTCATCCCAGGAGTCTAGTTTGACATTCCACGCGTCGTTGAGCTTGCTTACGTCCTTGTACTTATCGCGCATCAAATGGAGGAACTGTGTTTTCGTAGGGCTGTTCCGGGCATCCAGAGAGAGTGTATTGATCACAATTCCATATTGCGATTTGATAGACCCTTCCTGTCCCCAACTCTTCTCATTGTCTATAAATACGCCGACGCACCAGGGATTGTCCTGAACCTCCCGGGAAATCTGCTCAGCGGTAATATAGGCCCGCTCCTTAAATAGTGGATCAAACGGATCTGGCAGGGGGCTCCAGTAGTCATTGCCACTGCTTACCGTCTTAAAGTCACCGATGATCCAGCCGTTAGCGAAATAGGGAAAGCGATTCAATTGGTAATAATCGGGATCAATCCAGTTACCAAAGGAGGTAAATCCCCAGCTAAGCATACGGTCAACTGTTACCTCCCGCCATTTTTCCATCAGCTTCTTATCATCATTGATGCCATACTTCCTTTGCAGGTTTGCCCGGTAAAAACTAAAGGTTTCTCCACGCTCCAGAATTCCCGTATGAACCTCACGTCGATAACCATAATTCATACCGAGGGGTTCATCATATTTTGGGAGCCAGGTAAACATATCAGCTCTAAGCCTGGAGCTTACGTGACGAGTTGGAATCGCTTTATCTGGCACTCGATTCAGGCCCAGAGAGTCTTCCGGTGTTAGGTCGCCCGGTTTCCTCTGCGGAATAAGTGAATGGTCAAAATCGTATCCAGTGATAGTCGAGGTGTTGGCCAGGCGGACATTAGCGATTCCTGTGGAGAAGAAAAGATAGCCATCGGGATCAACCAGAGCCCATTTTCCGTTCACTTTTTCTGTCCGGAAATAACCGGTTGCTTTTAAACGCGGCCCTTCCGCCCAACCACCAAAACGGGAACGACCTTCCCAGGGAGTCTTACGCAGTTGAGCCAGCTCCTCTTCTGCCAACCGCTTTAGCTCCTCCTCTGAGTGAACTTTATTCGCGAATTCCAGCTTGTTGTTCTGTCCGAACTTATCCACCAATTCCACCAGATATAGCTCATCCAGAGAATCAGGCTGAATCAAGCGAACATTATCGATAACCAGTGTTTTATCCTCCAGGACACCGGTTACCGAAAACTCAACGCTTTCTATAGCACTTAGGTTAAGTTTTTTATTTCCCCAGCGATAGATCATTTCCTGAAACTGGGTGTTCCAGCTCGGCGGATTGGATCGTATCCCCGTATCCACTGAGAGATCCGGTCCTTTCAATTCCAAAAAGTATGTCCCACTGGAGTTCTCAGGAACCACGAAACTTCGGCTATGTACCTTGCCATCCCGGTCAGTTGCCTTTACATAAAGATGAACTGACGTTGGCTCCCTATTGGCAATATCCAGTGCAAAAGCAAAATTTCCCAAAGCGCTCCAATCCCACGCTGTTTCTGCGTCAAAGGTAAAAGATGATATGTAGTTATCCCTAGACAATAGGCGGATTTTGAGCGCTTTTCCCGACCGACCAGACACCAATTCAGCTTCGGCATTTTCTAATTTTATTTCCTGAGGTGTATTTCCTTGATCGAAGTTCCATAGAACAAATTCAGACCTTTCATTTATGTTTCCAAAGGATCTTCCTTCCCCTCCAGAACTGTATACAGAGGAGGAGGCGTCGGCGCTGTTCTCACCACACCCAGATACAATGAAAGATGAAAGCAACACTGCTGACAGGAACTTCATTGAATGTTCCATATTAACTCCATAACCATTTATCGTTTTTGAAATGCTAATCATGCGATAACTTTTTCTGATTCACTTTCTGAAAATGATATTTCTTCTACACGCCCAACCAGAAACAGGTAGGAACACACCCCCGTTAAAGCCAAACCGCCAATCAAAATTAAAGCGGGACGAAAATCGCCATCCTGCACGAGAAATCCAATCGCCACAGGAATAATCACTGCAGACAGCCCACCAATAAAATTGAAGCACCCACCCACTAGCCCAACCATATGTCGAGGCGCAATAAGAGACACAAAAACCCAATTGATAGAAGCCAACCCATTGCCAAAAAATGCCAACGAGAGAAAGAAAGTAACCGCAGCCATAGAGTCGACATAATTCGCAGCGACCACACTGCCAGACAGAAACAGCCCCAGGATCACTGGTGTCTTACGAGCAAACTCGTTAGTATATCCGCGCCTTACCAGCCAGTCGGAAGAAAACCCAGAGCACAACACTCCGAAAAATGCAGCGATGAACGGAATAGAAGCGAGAAAGCCCGTTTTCAAATCTCCAAGCCCACGATACTCTGCCAAGTATGTCGGAAACCAGGTCAGGAAGAATATCAACGTACTTCCAAGGCAGAACTGACCGATATATATTCCCCAGAGTTTTCGGTTTGAGAATGCCAAACGTATATTGGCCCAGCTTATGGATTCCGTCTCCGGGCACGAATTCAGATTTTCCGTGCTGTCTTCGGAAGACGGTATGGCACGTACTCTACCCTCTGTATTATCACGATACAAAAAATACCATACCGCTGCCCATGCAATACCAATCACACCCGATAAAAAAAAGAGCCCCCTCCACCCAAACCAATCCTGAATAAGAGCTAGTAATGGCATCAAGAAGGCGAGACCAATAAATTGACCGGAAGTGTAAACGGCGATGGCACTAGCGCGCTCGCGCTCGTGGAACCACTGTGTCACGATTTTGTTATTTGCCGGATAAGAGGGAGCTTCGAAAGCCCCTACTATCATACGGCAACCAACCATAGCTGCCAGAGAAGACACCAGTCCCTGTACGATGGTAGCTATAGACCAAGCTATAAGAATAAATGGATACAAAATACGCACACGGACCGTATCCACGATCATCCCACCCGGTATTTGCATCACAGAATAGGTCCAGGCAAAGGCAGAAAATACGATTCCCATATCTACAGGTGTCAGTGCCAAGTCTTCGGATATCGATGTAGCGGCTACTGATATATTGGTGCGATCCATGTAGTTTATAACTACACTAATAAAGATTAGCGTTAGAACATGGAATTTATTATATTTGTTCATACATAATCGTTTTTACGTGAAAATTTTTTCAAAATATCTGAAATCAACTAATCCGTTAATATTCTCCTGTACAACTCACCTCCTATAAAGTTAGCCCTATTTCCCAGGATTCTCTCAATCCGCAACACCTCGTTCCATTTCACCATTCTCTCACTTCTTGAAAATGATCCCACCTTAAGCTGACCAGCATTGGTAGCAACTGCAAGATGTGCGATAAATGCGTCTTCTGTTTCTCCAGAACGGGCCGAAACAACCGGCAGCCAGCCAGCACTTTGAGTCATCTCGATAGCAGATATAGTCTCTGAAACTGTTCCTATTTGATTAAGCTTAATCAATACCGCGTTTGCCAGTCGGTTTTCTATACCATTTTTTATTCGATCAATATTGGTGGTAAAAAGGTCATCTCCTATTACCTGAACCCTTCCACCCACTTGCTCGGTAAACGCACGCCAGCTTTCATAATCTGTATCAGCGAAGGGATCTTCTATCGATATGATTGGGTACTTATTGCACCAACTGATCATTAATTCACAGAATTCTTTAGGGGTATACGAGACCCCATCTTTTTTCAGGTGATAAACCCTTCCATCAAATAGGTCACTGGCAGCAATATCCAGAGAAATAGCGATATCTTTACCGGCTTCGTAACCGGCCATTCGTATCGCTTCCAGTAGCACTTCGAATGGTTCCTCGTTACTGGAGAAATCCGGCCACCATCCACCTTCGTCTGCAAGTCCAACACTCTTCCCCCTTGACCGCATTATCTCACCGGCTGCATGGTAGATATTGAAAGTCATTTCCAGAGTTTCCTGGTAACTTTTCGCTCCCACGGCGATTATCAGGAAATCCTGAATATCAATAGCCCAATTTGCATGCGCGCCACCGCCAAGAATCTGAATTTCATTAAGAGGAAGCAGGTGCCCCTGCCCTTTTCCCAGGTATTCAAAGAGAGAGACTCCGCGAAAATTTGCCGCTGCACGAGCGCAGGCCATTGATACACCAAGAGTCGCATTAGCCCCTAAACGCGATTTATTATTGGTTCCATCCAATTCAATCAACTTCATATCGATCGATTTCATATCTGTAACGGGAAACCCGATTAATGAAGGCGCTATCTCTTTACGGATATTATCGATTGCTTTGAAAACCGATTTTCCTCTAAATCGATTTTTATCTCCGTCGCGCAACTCCAACGCTTCGAACTGCCCAGTTGATGCGCCAGATGGCACAAGCCCATATCCGGTGACGCCATTATCCAGAGTCACCTCAACTTCTACAGTAGGAAACCCACGGGAATCGTAAATCTGAAAAGCGTCAATTTTCTTTATATTCATGCTTTCTCCACCGACATAAAATCAGCCCATTGGTGGCAAAATTCATCTAGTTTTTTCTGGGGAAAAGGTATTGCGGTGTAACTGAATTCTCGCACAGACTGCTGGCTTTCATCGGACAAATATTCCGCAGGGGACTTCCCGTCTATCCGCGCCAACATCAGCATGGGAATAAGATGACAGAGCCGTGCCTCAAAACCCTGATCTACTACGGCTCCAGCCGCCTTTTGGTAGCTTTTCCATACATCGCCAACCAGTACAAATAATTTCTGTGCATCTTTTTTTTGATGGATTGATTTCAGGAACAGATGATTCAGTAGAAAAGCCAGATCAAATACAGGATCACCAAAACATGCCACTTCGCAGTCGAGAATCACCAGACGCCCTTCACCTACCATAAGGTTTTTTGGACTGTAGTCTCCGTGAATAAGACACCGGGCGGTATCGGATATACGGTCAGCCTCTTCAATAAAGTACTTTTTCAATCTAGGATGGCGATCACCTGTTTTTAAGAGATAAGGATCAATACGCAGCTCATAAAAGTCTTTTGCCGTGTCAAATTTCTCATGCACAGCTTGTTCATCGATAGATGATCGATGAACAACTCCCAGGTATTTACCCGCAAGTTGGGCATAGCTGCTGTTGTAATCCCTTTCCAGAAGACGTGACTTCCATGTTGTCATGCCGCCCTCGATCATTTCCATACAGAAGAAATATCTTTCGTTATCCGCATAGATAATTTGAGGAACTGCCGCAGGAAGAATACCTCCTACATAGCGAAGATACTCCTGCTCGGTGATATTTCTTCTGACATCTGCAAACCAGTCATCCTTGACTTTGAGCTTTTTCAGTGCACGCTTTACAACGAAGCGCGCGCTGCCATCGTCTACTAAGAGGATTTCACAGGAAACACCACCGGAAAGTGCAGTAAAAGTTACTTCCTTTGACTGCAGCAAACCTTTTTCAAGCAGATTACTGGCCAGCTCTTCACGGTCCACTTTTATCCCTCTTCCGGCTCAGCAATGGAGAGTCCACGGGTATAGTCCAGCATAGTTTCCCGGCTGTTTACTCCGCCGCCCATACCACTGGCATTTACTGCCCCATATGGGAGGCCGTAAGCAAAGACGTTGTGCGCATTGATCCAGCTATTTCCGGAAACCATTTTCTTCGCAATCGCCATAGCCCGGCAGCTATCGGAACTCCAGACACTGTTCGCCAAGCCGTAATCGAGGCTGTTTACTTGGCGCACCGCATCCGCATCATCTTTAAAAGTGGTGATATAAGCCACGGGACCGAATATTTCTTCACGGAAACAGATATTGTCCTCACAACCCATTATCAGCGTTGGAGTTACATAATATCCGGACCGCTCCGCATCGCTTAACGGCTGACCGCCGTAAACGATTTCTGCCCCCTGTTCACGACCTTTGTGAATATAGCCGACCACTGTTTTCAACTGACGCTCACTCACCAGCGGCCCCATTTGACTGTCTTCATTCATGCCGGCCTTAATAACAACTTTATCCAGCTCGACTTTAACTTTCTCAATAAATTCCGAGGCTATGCTTTCGTGTACAATCCAGCGCGTGGCAGTGCAGCACACCTGTCCGGTGTTCAAGGTGATAGCACCGGCCAAACCAGAAGCAGCGGCATTGATATCCGCATCGTCACAGATAACTGAGGCACCCTTGCCACCCAATTCCAGCTTTACCGGCTTCAAATTTGCACCACAGGTTTCTGCTATCTGTCGGCCCACCCGGGAAGATCCGGTAAAGGAAACAAAGCGTACTTTGGGGTGGCGGGTAAATACGGCACCGACTTCCGGCCCCTCGCCCGGTAGTACGTTGATTACACCAGCGGGGAAACCCGCTTCGTCAGCAAGTTTTGCAAGATAAAGAGTCGATAATGGCGTTACTTCTGAGGGTTTGATTACCACACTATTGCCCGCCGCAAGTGCAGGAGCTATGCCCCACTGGCACAACGTAAGAGGAAAGTTCCAGGGAAAAATAAAGCCGACCACACCGTAGGGGAGGCGAACTGAAGCTGCCTGCTTCATACCCGCCAGATCCAGCGGTTTTTCAAACGGCTCTTTCTCACACAAATCGGCATAGTAGCGCAGACACTCAATACCGAAAGGCACATCAAAACCCCGGGCATTTTCTACGGGCTTTCCAACATCCAGGGCTTCCAATTGAGCCAGCTCTTCCGCATCGCGTTGGCACAAGTCTGCCAGTGCACGCAACAACCGGGCCCGCTCGGCGTTTGTAGTGTCCTGCCAGGACAGGAAGGCGACATGCGCGGCCTCAATGGCATGCTCTGCATCCGCCCTCCTGGCCTCGGACACTTGCGCCAGTTCCGATTTGTCGGCTGGATTCTCCACGAGCATGGACTGTCTGCTGATTCCAGCCTGCCAAGCGCCATCAGAGTAGAAGGGAACGGGCGTTTGCCCGAGAAAATCCTTCACTTTCGCGGTCATTTCGATCATCACTCGCCTCTCATTATTGTTGTAGAAAAACGGCTATGTCATATGTGTGAATTTATCAAAGTGCCATTTTGTTAACAATTTACAACCTGAAGAAGACAGCTGCAACAACTTTCACTTCACATAAAAAACAACAATTGTCATGAATGACAGGTTTTAACCACTCAGCCCACATTGTATACAATAAACTATTTACAATATAGCCAGCCGTGGCTAGCATTGGCTGGCCAAATAACTAATAAAAATAACTGGAGATAAAACGATGATCAGTCCTTTCCGGCCTGGCCGAATTGCGCTCATACTCTTAACTCTGCTCCTGGCTGCCTGTAGTGACGACAGTGACCAAACTGATCGCAAGGAGCCACAACCCCCAGAAGACAACGTACAGCAAGACACACAGCCAGATGCCTTTACCTTTGGCGCCGTTTCAGACGCCGAGCCTGGCAGTCAACAAGTCTCAAATGCCATCACGATTACCGGCATCAACACCAGTACGGACATCAGCGTGAATGGAGGTGAGTTCTCCATTAATGATGGCCCCTTCCAAAACTCGACAGGAACCGTCAATAGCGGAGACAGTGTCGTTCTGCGCCTGATCGCGAGCACTGACTACGGCGCTACGGTCACCGCGACTCTGACGGTCGGCGGCGTCAGTGCCGAATTCCGTGTTACCACCAAAGCCGAATCCACCAATAACGAAGACACAGTAAAAGTCGATGTCAACCTGAATATGCGACACACCGTAGGCGGTGAGTCGGTATTTGATCGCCGAAAGTTCATTAACATCCACGCCTCCAATACCGAACAAGACTGGGTCGGTAACAATAGTCAGAGTGCCGGTGCTCCCAATGAAGATCCGGATCTGATGACAAACTTCCTGGAGGGGTACGATGTTTACCTGGGAAGGGATACCGGAGGCATGAAATGGCAATTGAGCCTACTGCCGGAAGACCCATCCCGACCCGGGTTTATCGATGAGACGGCAGCAAAAAGCAATGGTGGTGGTGCGCGCTGGAACTACACCACAGGAACCAGTACTGGAGCCCAACTCGCCCGGTATCACGAGCATCGCGCAACCGATATGGTAGTTGGCGGCCAACAGCATCCCTACTGGCCAAATGGTGACGATACCGGTATGGGATGGTCCTTTTCCACCGCAGATAGTGAGGAAGAGCCTTTCGGCACCGCCGTTGGTCACTATATGGCGAACTTCCTCTACGAGTACTTTAACCGCGGAGCGGGTGACACATACGGCCAGCCCAAACCCGTTTTTCTGGAAGTTATGAATGAGCCCCTGTACGACCTAGTGGATTTTCCGTCGGACAAAGATAAAGGCACAACGCCGGAGGAGGTGTTCAAATTCCACAATGCCGTAGCAGATGCAGTCCGCGCATTTCGCGACCCCTGGGATCAAGCCGTTCACGACAACGTACTAATCGGGGGCTATACCGTTGCTTTCCCGGATTTCGAAAAGAACGACTTTAATCGCTGGGAGGAACGCGACAAGCTGTTCATCGATATCGCCGGAGAAAAAATGGACTTTCTGTCCCTACACTTCTATGACTTCCCGGATATCGAGGGCAAGCGAAAGCTCCGCCGCGGCAGCAATCTCGAAGCTACCTTCGATATGCTGGAGCAATACACTCTGATGGCCACCGGCGAACGCATGCCATTTTTGATTTCAGAATTCGGGGCAACGGTTCACAGCATGATGAACCAGCCCTGGTCGCCGGAAAGGGATGGCTACAAACTGCGTGCGTTTAACGGGTTAATGATGAACATTCTCGAGCGCCCGGATCAAATTTTGAAGTCCATTCCATTCATTACCGTAAAGGCGGAATGGGGGCGACAATCTGAAACCGTACCCTATACCAATCGCCTGATGCGCCAGAAAAAGGAAGCCGACACTGAGAGTGGAGATTCCTGGGTATACACTGAGCTGGTTAAATTCTACCAGCTGTGGGCAGAAGTGAAGGGAACAAGAGTAGATAGCTGGGCCAGCGATCTGGATGTTCAAGTCAATGCCTATGTAGACGGCGCAACCGCTTATATCGTGTTAAACAACCTGGAAGAAGAAACCAGCATATTGGACCTCGCGACACTGGGAACAGGGGCCAATCCGTTACAGGAGGTGACCGTCAAGGAGCTCTCCTACAATGACGATGGCATCCCGGTACTTTCAGAAACCACCCTCGAGCAGCTTCCCGAAAAAATCACACTGAAGCCTGAGGCCACTCTTGTTCTGCAACTAAACTACAAAGAGAACATCACACTAGATGAGGAAAACTCGGAGACAAAATATTACGCAGACAAATACAAGCAACCCATTGAGGCAAAAAGCAAATTACAGTTTGCGATCAGCAACGTAGAAGTGTCTGACGAAGGGGAGGCGATACTACGCCTTGGCATCGGTCGCGACCACGGCAAATCCCTCACGCCTTCCGTAACGGTCAATGGTCACAAAGTATCAGTACCGGAAGATTATCAAGGGTACGATCAATATTACGATGGTAAGGGCCGGGATCAGTTTTTCGGAGTTATCGAAATACCGGTGGCCATCGAATATTTAACCAAAGATAATGCCGTGGAAATTGAATTCCCCGACGATGGTGGTTACGTTAGCACAACCACCCTACAGGTATTCTCCACAAGCAGTGCAATAAATCGTGGAGTACGCTAGAGGGTAATCTATTAACAATAGCATGAGCGCCGCAGATAACTAGAAAGCGCTCATGCTATGAAATAGACTATTCGAAATCCCATAAGCAACTTTTTTGTGTCTGACTGTTTCGAAATGTCGATTTCACCGGTTGAATATCCTCTATGCTTACGGAACCTCATTAAAATTTGATGGCAAATTAATAAGAGGTTTTCTGCTTTTCTCCCAACCTTCGCTTCTTGCTACCCTGGCGTAACTCGCCAGGGCTTTTTTCTAAAAGCCGTATCATTTCTCTCTCCCGGGAAGCAAAACAACATTCTCGCGCCAACTAACGCGACCCCCATTGTTTATTGTTTACAATATATTATTTAATACCGTCGACAGCAGATATAACTATATAAAAAGCCGCTAACTCAACATCGTGCAAAACGAGCATCCATATCGCGTTAACTGTTACCTGCTGTCAATTTCCATTGGGCCACTTCTAGGTTTTCCCGCAGATTACGGTGGTTGCGGCGTAGTTGTAAGCGGCCGAACAAAAAATAAACACACCAGTTAAAAGGTGTTCAAATCCTGGAGCAAGCGATGAGACTTTCCAAATCTCAAGGCATTCTGCCTTTAGCACATGCTGTGCTAGCGGCAGCAATCGCCTACAGTACCGCAGCCACCGCTGCCGATTACCGTCTAGAGGCCGAAGACTTTACCAATGTAGGAGGTACCTACAACGATGGTCAGCCACAAAAAATCAGTGTCTACACAGTAAATGGCATTACTGCCATCAACTATGTCAACAAGGGCGATTACGCTGAATATACTCTTTCCGTCCCACAAGCGGGACAATACGATCTGACCTATTTCGCCGGCACAGCCATTGATGGAGCGCGGATTGATTTTCAGGTCAACAACAATGGCAGCTGGCAAACACTGGCTAGAACCGATGTACCCAATGCTGGCTGGGACAATTTTCAACCGTTGCCCGCAGGTAGTATTCATCTCTCCTCTGGATCACAGCAGATCCGGTTATTCGGAGGCGGAGATCACGACTGGCAATGGAATCTGGACAAAATGGAACTTGCCTACATTGATGACAGCTCTTCCAGTTCCGGTGGAGGATCAACTTCCAGCTCTTCATCCGGGGGATCTTCCTCGAGTTCTGGCTCAGGAAGCAGTAGCTCAGGAGGATCTCCAGAGGAAGGTGGTCATGTTTCGGGGACTTTTAAGCTGGAAGCCGAAAGTGCACACCATGTGGGGGGAGAAATCGACACCTATGCAATCAACGGCGGCGTTGCCGTCAACTATTTCAATAGCGGCGACTATCTGGAGTACAACCTGCACCTGGATCAGTCAGGCCTTTATCGACCGAAGTATTATGTGAGTACCGCACATAGCTCCGGTGTGGCGGTTGGTCTAATGGCAACAGATCATGAAGGTGCCCTGGTAACTAAGAACACTAGTGAAGTTCAAAGTCAGGGGGGTTGGGACAGCTTCTACCTGCTCAACGCCGCCTCTGATATCAACCTATTTTCCGGCGACCTGACTATTCGTATATACGGCGCAGGTACTCAAGACTTCCAGTTTAATATTGACTACGTCATTTTTGAGCGTATCAGTGACGTCGACCTCGATCTGGACGGAGACAGCGACGGCATTGCGGATGTAAACGACAGCTGTCCGGGAACCGATCCATCAGAAACCGCCAACAGCGAAGGGTGTGCGCCTTCTCAGCTGGATACAGATAAAGATGGCATTGCCGATAACCGGGATCAATGTCCAACCACAGCACCTGGGGATTTTGTCGATTCTGAAGGCTGTGCCAGTACCGGCGCTGATGACGACGACCTCGACGGGATAGCCAATCAAGAGGACCAATGCCCCGACACCCCCTTTGGGGAAAACGTAGCCCCATCAGGATGCACAGGGTTTGAGGACAGCGATAGCGATGGCATTGCCAACGGCACGGATCAATGTCCATCCACTCCGGCCAAGGAGTTTACCAATGAGTCTGGCTGCTCACCCTCTCAGGTAGCCAATCCACACAGTGTAAAGGTTACGGTCAACGCGAATATTAAACACAGCGTTAAGGGCATTTCTGACTTTGGGCGCAACCGGCATATCACTGCACATACCACCATCTATGAGAAAGACTGGGAAGGACATGCCGACAAGCTCAATTATCTGGTCAACACTCTGGATGTAACACTGGGCCGCGACAATGGTACTGCCACCTGGAAATTTCAAGACACTAAGGAGGACCCCAACCGAGAAAACTGGCCAGACCTGGATTACATGGTGACCCGGGGAAAGGAACTGCGTGAAAACTATGAAGCCAATCCCTTCTACAAGCGCTTCAGTGCCGACAGAACGGAACTGATCGCAGGTACCAATCCACACCCCACCTACCCCACCCTCAGCTGGAATGCCAATGGCTCCACCTGGCACGACTGGCAACCGATGCACATCGAAACCTCTGCCGCCTGGATGGGACAATACCTTAAGCACTACTACGCCAACTCCAGCAACGGCTATATCGGCGATCCAATGCCAAAATTCTGGGAAGTCATCAACGAACCAGATATGGAAATGAAAACCGGAAAATTTATGGTTACCAACCAGGAAGCTATTTGGGAATACCATAATCTGGTTGCCCAGGAAATACGCTCAAAACTGGGCAACGAGGCTCCGCTGATTGGCGGTATGACCTGGGGTCAACATGACTTCTACCGTCGCGATGGCATTTCCCGCTACGCAGACAACGCATACGACCAATGGATAGTCGCCGATGATCCAGCCGAAGAGGCTGCAGCGGAAGAGTTTTTCCGTCAGGCAATGGCCACGACCGTCGACGATACACGCGATCAGAATTGGTATCAGTGGGACGTAATGTGGAAAGGGTTTATGGATGCAGCCGGACACAACATGGACTTTTACTCCGTCCATGTTTACGACTGGCCCGGCGTTAACAGTGATGCCAAGTCCACCCTGCGTCGGAACGGTCACCTCCCCGCCATGCTTGATATGATTGAGTGGTATGACGTGTATCAAAATGGCCAGGCCAACCGAAAACCCATCGTAATTTCCGAGTATGGTGCGGTACAGGGAGGCTGGAACACTCTGGCACATCAACCCCGCTTCGAGTCGGAAGTACTTAAGTCCTTTAACGCTATGTTAATGCAGATTCTCGAGCGCCCGGATTACGTGATCAAATCCATGCCCTTTACTCCCGCCAAGCCATTGTGGGGCTACTACCCGGGTGGCTGCGGGTACGAGGAAGTACGTAACTGTACAGCGCCCTATCACTACAGCCTACTCATAGAGCCTGTATTAAACAGTGATAATTGGCAGTGGTCTGACTACATTAAATTCTATGAACTTTGGGCAGATATCGACGGAACCCGTGTGGACAGTGTATCCAGCGACCCGGATGTACAAGTTCAGTCCTATGTGAATAACAATGAACTTTTTATCATCATCAATAACCTGGAAACCGTAGATACAACCATCGACCTGACGGTGGCAGGACTGAATAACGCCCAGCTGCAAAATGTGGAATTGCGCAATATGCATTTCGACAACAACTTTGATACACAGCTGGAGCGACACCATATGAAGCAAATGCCGACCAAGGTCACTCTTGCGGCTGACGCTACTCTGGTACTGCGCTATACCTTGAACAGTACTATTGCTATTAACCAATCCGTAGACGAGAAAAAGTACTTTGGTAACAGCGTGAGTGGCGGCAGTGTACCCCATCGTATATCTGTAGCCGGAGGTGCAAAAAATTTACAAGTGAACAATGTATCCGTACCTTCCGGTTATGCGGAGTCACAACTGCGTCTCACCGTGGCACTCTATCCCAGCCAGGACGACACCCCTGACAGCCTCCTGCAGATTGACACTCTGACCATTAATGGGCACACCATCGAGACACCCATAGACTGGCGAGGTCGTAAAGAAAATTCTGTGGAGCGCTACTTCAACACACTGGAGATACCGGTGCCCGTTGATGTACTACAGAAAAATAACACGATCAGCGTGGACTTCCGGCATAATGGAGAGTTAACTGTTGCAAATCTTGTAATCAAGGAGTACACAACCACTCCTGTACGACATTGATCACAACTGCCCTAGGCCTCTAGAGCAACCCACATCGGTCAAAGGACCGGTGTGGGTATCTCTACAAATTGCTTTCAACTTTTTCAGAATTTTTGTCAAGTACTGCTTCTTGTTCTGCTACTAGTAGTACAGTTAAGAAAGTCAAATACTTTCTGCTCCCATTATTTTCCTTGTACGAACCTATGACGCGTCATTATTTACTGCAGAAGCCAATAGTGGCAGCACAAATAATGCAGCTACCGCCCAATGCCAATGCCAAACTTGCACTGCCCCTATAAACGCTCCAACAGGCAATAGCAAGCTAAGTAATATGTTGTTTGACGATTCAAAAGGCGGCATAAATTTAAGAAATAGACCATCTAAAATCGACAATGTGACACCGACTAGCAGAATTACCGCTAAAATTACCCCTCCACCTAGCGCGCCAAAATAGTGCTCAAAACCTAACCATAAAGCCCACCCCATAATCACCCAATAGGCAAGAACACCGACAATAAGCACAATGGCTTCAACAGCGGAGAAATAACGCATCGTTCCAAACACCAAAACTTAAATTTCCGGGAGGTCTCTGAATAAATTTTCAATCACTCGAAACCTGAATATGAATCTTCTATTCCACTCTTCCAAGGGTTTAATGTCAAATGAGGTGTACACCACCAGCGGCCGACCTACCCAATTGACTGATTAGTACTTCCCCATACCGGAACTCTACCTTGTTGATCAACAGCGCTGAAAGAGTACAACGCTTGTGTATCCGCAGCGCATCCAGCCAGTAGCATTTGATCAAATAACACACAGATCGATGCATTGCAGTTCCAATCAATCATCCGCCAGCGACCTAAATATGTGACACAGTTTTCTAAGTTCGCCTCACAAACATATTATGTTTAATTCAGTCATATCAATAGCCTATCGCGTTGTTTGCAGTCCAAATATGGCTGTCGATGGCTGGAAGGCGCCTCACGCGACGCCAATATGACAAAAATAATCAATAAAATCAGAGGATTAGAGCGATGAAAATAAAAGAAGCACTACTCGCCACGTCAGTTTTGGCGATTTTTTGTACACCTCTATTCGCCGGTCAAGATGAGGTTGCGAGCCAATACGACCTAAGCGGGACGGGATACGGTCAAGATATCAACACCTTTGCACACAAGTATATACAAGGGGCTTCTCCATACTTCGAAAACCGTGTTTTTGACCAGCAGCCAGAAGAGCTGTACCCGGCTAGAAACTACACATCACAGACTAATGACACCCAGCGCTTACTGGCCGCCCTACGGCGAGCGAGCCAAGAAGACAGTGATGGAGGGGTAGTTATACTCCGTGCAGCAAAAAACGGCGGCAACAACCGTTACCGGTTAGACCGCGTGGACATGCCCTCCAATGTACGCTTAGAGGTAGACCCGGATGTCACTATAGAAATGATTGGCAATCTGAAGACCTCTGGATCAAACCAGTTCCTTTTCAGTATCGGCCGCAGCCCTAACGTCAACAATCTAATCAGAGAGCGTATTCGCAACGTGGAAATTACCTCCACGCACCCTACCCGCCGATTCACCATCGATGCAAAAACCAATATGCCTATCTCCTACGGTGTTCACGGAGATAAAACCAAGGATACAGCCATCAACTACACCCGTGCTATACCAATCGGTATCTATTACGCGGAAAACTTTGCTATTTCAGGAATACGAATAATCGACAATCACACCGAGCATGTCGGCATTTCCCTTTACCCAGACTGTGACTATAAAGATGGCGCTCTGGCTGATCGCAATGGAACCAATGGAAATCCACAAGACGATGTTTGGCTTGGTCGGGATGGTCAACCACTCCCCATGGACTCCGAAGGAAACTATGTCGATGATAAGGGCCGAATAATACCCGACGAGGAGGCTATAATCCGCAATCTCACTTACGGACGCACCCCCGTAAAAGGAACTATTGAAAATATTGTCCTGCAAAATTCGCACACAGGTTATGGGGCCGTTCAGATATTTGGTGGTGATTGGATATATATCAATAATATCAAAGCGGTAAAAGGCGTCGGCGTCAGAATTGAAGCAGGAAACGGCTCGGCGACAGACAATATCAACCGGGCAGGCCCCTATTTATCGTCTATCAACAATGTAGAAGTACACAACGTGACTGTCACCAAGGGGTTCACCGGTGTTTGGCTGAAGGCGCACGGGAAAATTAACAGAAATATTACCGTCAGCAATGTCACTGCGATCGATAGTGGCACAGCGGTTATCACCGACAAAAGTCGCATGAATCCCCACAGCCGAGACTTTATCAATGGCCGCTTCGAAAACCTTACCATCAAAGGAAACATAAAACTGATCAGGACAAATAAAAACGCAGGCAAGGCCGTAGCGGAAGTTGGCAATATGCTCACATATTTCATGTCACCGGCGGAGCGTGACAATTTGACTGACCGGAACGGCGACGGGCGCATCACGCAGGCGGATCTTCCGCACAATCGCTCTGGACGTCGCTGGTATCTGATGCAACCCACTTCTCCGATGATTATCGCCTCACAGAGAAATGCCAATGAAATTGGTGATACCTCGTCAGATATTAAAGCCGAGGAAGCAGGTTATTATCCTGTGGACTTCTCATCTGCCGTTGTGACGAGCGAAAATCCGCTGCGTCCCGAGTTAATATTATTCAACGAGGATTCGCGCAACTTAAATGGAGGCAATTCCAACCGGCTCTGATAAACAGCAAAACTCATAAAAAAGCCGCACTTCATCCGAAGTGCGGCAAATCAGATCACTAACGTATCTGAGAGGACTTAAAAGCGCGCCTGGATACCGAAGCGGTAACTGCGCCCTGTGCGATAATCAACAACCGTGCGGGATTTGGTCGCATCGCCATCCAGGGGGCTACCTTCGTCGTACAGAACCGGGTTTCCGTCTGCATCTACATCGCCCAGATCCATAAAGCGACTGGTGAAATAAGTCCGCACACCTTCGTCGGTCAGGTTCGTGGCCTGGAAGGACAATGAAATATTATCAGTAAGCGCATAAGTGGCAGACAGATCTAGGGTACGGCGGCCCTCTTGCCACAAAACGCCGTTGTTCCAGCTACGCTGAGCCAGTTGATCAGATGTTCCCTGGTACGCAAGTCGGATCTGGTGACCATCCTTTTCCCAGAAAACTGTCGCGTTATAGCTATGCTCTGGAGTATAAGCCACCGGCAATTCCGGAAGAACCAGACTCGGGTCCAGAGATGAAACCTCCTGGTCATAGGCACTATCTTGGTAGGTGTAGTTGAACATAGTTCCCAGCCCGGAGAAGATCCCCGGCAGCATATCGTAGGTTTGCGTATACTGAAGTTCTATCCCTTTGATTTCCGCACCCTTACCATTTTTGATCTGAGTCGTGCGGAATTGTGCACACATTTGCTCGGGATCGCCGGACAGCGCCCAGTCAGAGTTCAACTGCTCATTGCCCTGTATGCGTTTGGGCATGCAACCTTCCAGATCATCAGCAGTCTTGATGAGGTTAGCGGGATCGTACGGCTCCTCATTTTCATCAAGCCCCAGATCCCTCAAGTCGTCCATATAAGTAACAATGGTCTGGGACTCCTCGAAATTGGTCATGTCCTTATAGAAAAGACCTGCAGCTAACAATCCATTATCCGCGAAGTACCATTCCAATGAGAGGTCGAGGTTATTGGATTCCAGCGGGTCTAGCTTGGTGTTATACAAAGTAATCGCGTTTGCAGTCCGATCGCCCCAAACGGTTTCAACCACCCGGAAGCCTGGCCGAAGTGAGTCTATCTGAGGACGGGACATTGTTTTAGAGATCGCAAAACGACCAATCAGTTCCTCAGAAATCAGATAATTGATATTGAGACTTGGCAATACAACATCGTAGTCATGTTCATCAGTTACCGCGAAAGATCGGCGGCTCAAATCTTCGCCAGGAATAATGTTGCCGTCCTCGTCAAACTGACGTTCACCGTAAATGTTGAAATTTTCAGTAGACAGGTCGGAATGCCTCCATACCCACCATTCGTGAATGGTACCGACCCAATTGTCGGCTCCTGTTGTTAACAAGGGGTCATAGCATAGGCCAACATCCGGCAAGGGCACATCGTCTACACGAGTTTCTGTTCCCATAGTATCGTAACCTTGGCCATCTACACGAGACCAACGGGCTTCTTCTGTATAGTTATCACCGCCATAGAAGAGAATTCCTGGACAAGCTGGCAGCGAAGGATCACGGTATTGCTCCAGGACAAATGGGTCAAACACACGTCCGTTATTGGTTGGATCAGAGTGAAACACAACACCGGAGTAGCCTTCGGTTTCCACCGTAGTATTTACGTAACGTACGCCTACGTCACCAGTAAGCCTGTCATCCAGAAATGCAAAGTTTCCCTTTAGGTAGAACGCCTGGGTATCGAGTTCTGCGCTCCTGGTTTCCGTATTATCAGGAACTATAGCTACATCGGAATTTCCGAGCGCAGCCTCGAATGCCTTTTCCGCGGAAACAACAGTCCAGCCATCAGTAATATTATTTGCCGAGTACCCCAGAGATTCCATAAAGTCATCAACCGGGAAATCTCCGCCGACGATATTGGTTCCACTGATATCCGTCATACCTCTGATAGTGGTAAATATCTCTCCGGTAACCGGGTCTACTGTCGTAATGCCTTCAGTTACGTTAGTGAATATGCCTGTTTGATTATCAACAAATTTTTCACGATTTGAAAACTTGGCACCGAACTCCACCTTATTAATACCGGCAAAGTTCACATCCCAATCCACGTCAAAAAATGCAGAACTCTGAGTATCCTCTACCGCACGCTCTGTTTTTGTCAGATAGCTTAGATGCTGTGCAGCCAAGTCATCAGGGTTAAAGCCTGTCGTTGAAAAGTTATCGCGGGTATGCAGTTCATCTGGAGGAAGAACCTCTCCATGATCAACATAACCTGTACCTGCGACAAGGACACAACGGCCTGAGGTACAGTCGTAGCCAACCGGCTCAAGATCTTCCGGATTGGTATACATCAATTGACGAGCATTGATTCGGTCATAATTCTGCATATTTACATACAGAGATTTTCCGGGAATCTGCTCAGCCTTGGAATAGTTTACGCCACCACTTACGATAAACGAATTTCCTAGCTGGTGAGTGATATCCAAAGATACAATACTGTTTTCATTAGAAAACTCATTGGTCCCCTGGGATATATCACCCAATGCAGTCCGGTTCAGCATCTTTGTGAAAGTGCGTGTTTCGGTGTCATAGGTATGCCAGTCTTCCTGAGGGTCAGTCCACTCGGAAGGGCCTTCCATAATAACCCCATCGACGTATTCACCTTCAAACATGTTTCCGTATTCGCCAATTCGCACTCTCACATCGTGCATCTCGGACACTATGTCCTGCTTATTCCAGCTGATATTGGCGTTTACTTCAGTATTTTCCGTTGCGTCCCACTGCAATCCCAGATTGACACCCTGACGATCACGTTCGTTCTGGAATAGCTTCATATGTGAGAATGGAATAGCAATACCCGTTACATTTTCAACAACTTCGCCATTCTCATCGCGAGCAATTCTGGATGTTTTTGCGACAAAGTCCTCCGCTTCATACTGATCTTTTCGAACCGAGTTTGTCTCATCAAAAGCGGTAACAATGATACCCAGTGTGTCATCAAAAAATTTTCCGGTGTAAGTACCGGATATCTTGTAATCCTCCCCTTCGGCAAGGTCGTTATAGCGGCCCTGACCGCTAATATTAAAGCCTTCATTGATCTCCAATGGCTTTGCAGTGATCAGATTAATATTTGCTCCGAGGGACCCCTCGTCGTGGTCTGCACTTGGCGTCTTAACAACTTCAATCTTGGAAAGGATATCCGCCGAGTATGCGGAGAGATCCACTGCCTGGCTAAATCCGGTAGAACCAAGCTGTACACCATTTAAACTGATATTGTTCTGCTGCGCATTTGCTCCGCGCACAGTAATAGTGGTACCTTCCCCGTCGTCCGTTTGCATAGAAACACCTGTCACACGGGAGAGGGCTTCAGCAATATTCTGGTCCGTGGTTTTCCCTATGTCCTCGGCATTGATAGTGTCTTTGATGTTGTTACCATATCGCTTGTCATCAATAGACTTTTCAATACTGGCGCGAATACCAGTTACCTCTATCTCTTCAAGATAAAGATATGCGCTCTTTTCATCGGGGTCCTTTACTTCATCATCCTGTGCGAACGCTTGTCCAGTGCATATTGAAAGCACTGCAACAGATAATGCCGACATACGGAAGTGATTACGTACAGAAGACGTAGACATAGGTATCTCTCTCCATCGGGTTGTGTTTTTTATTATCAAGTCGGTGTTCACGATACCGCTTGCGGTTCCCTAGACTCGAAAAAAGCCCGTTTTTATTTTTTTGAGCTTCTCCAGCACCCGCAATCATCCGCCACACCACCGCCATAAGTCAACTATTTATTGTTAACAATATACATTTTTTGACCGTACGATGATAAAATGCCCGCCTAACAACGATCGCCAAAATCGACCAAAAATAGCTTAAGTTATTGTTTTTTATAATATTTTTTTATAATCAAGGCTCCATACAAACATTGTTAACAATGGACAATAGAAAGCAAGGTAAACAAAGGGCAGAATATCCACCCTGCTGTGCGCTGATGCGCCGCATATTGACTTAACTGTCAATACTACTTTCAAGGCGATCCACAACAGGATAAAGATTAAAGGACACTGAAATGACAGACCTCGTAATCCTTGGTGAAAGCATGCTCGAACTCAGCCAGGTTGAGCCCGGGCTTTACCGGCAATCTTTCGCCGGAGATGTGCACAGTGTCGCGGTGTATTTCAAACGCCTGGCAGACGCTGAAGATAGGGTGCGGTTGTTGACGGCAGTTGGGAATGACTCTGCCAGTGATCAAATGATCGCCGCTCTTCTAGAGGAAGATATCGATACCTCTTTAGTATTTCGACACCCCAACCGTCAGTTGGGTCTGTATATAGTAAGCAACGACGCCTGCGGAGAACGCAATTTCAGCTACTGGCGCTCAAACTCTGCCGCCAGGGAGATAATGTCTTTGCTCAGGGATGCAACCCTGCTAGCTGGCGATAGCGGCCTCCTTCCCAGCAAACTAGTACCTTGCCCAGATCTATTCTTTTTTAGTGGTATATCGTTAGCCGTGCTGACTCCCGATACGCGGCCAGCCTTTTGGGATTTACTACTGCAATTGCGCGATGCAGGCGCCCGCATCGTATTCGATCCCAATTACCGTCCCAAACTATGGGCCTCACGTAAAGACACCCGAACAGAATACGCCCTTGCGTTTGAATACTCCCACTTGGTTCTCCCCGGTATAGAAGACCTGGAAGCGCTTTACGGAGTACAAGACTTTTGTGGTGCCTGCGAGTTTCTGGAGCAGTTTGATATCGAGGAGCTGGTAATCAAGGATGGCCCCAACGGCGTTTACTATCGGGGGCCAGAGGAATCCTTTCTCGAGCCAATTACACCAGTTGAACAGGTAGTAGACACCACCGCAGCTGGCGACTCTTTTAATGGAAGCTATCTCGCCTTCCGTAGTCAGGGAGCCTCACCAAGAGAAGCCATTGCCCGGGCTGCCACAATTTCCGCTTTGGTAATTCAGCACAAGGGCGCTTTGGTGGATAAATCCATTTTTAAAAATTTAATCGAAAGCCAAGATATTTCTAAATGAAAAAAAACCGCTGCAAGCCTCTAAAGAAGCTCTGATTAATTCATGTAAGTGCAGTAGCTGGTTCCGGAGCGTACCGAAACCAGCTGTGGTAGTAACACGCATTAGTTAGATATACGTGTGTAAGCCTTTAAACAGGCTATTATTTAATCAAATCATTCTTTAACGCAATCAGTTTTCGCACCTGTCCCATGGATGCGGAAAGCCAATAGGCCGCCTGTAGATAGCCACGTTGATGCATAGACACCAACCGTGCTGCGTCCAATTTCTGAAGCTTTTCATCGTTAACTGTATATAGACCTTCGTAACGCTTCTGCTCACCATTGGAAAAACGTACACTTAACTGAACTGGCTCTATCAAATCTTCTTCAGCCAAATACTTCAGAAACGCACTGGTAGATGTCATGCCTGAAATCAGCTGAGAGAGAATAACTGTCACTTCTTCCAGATAGCTGGACTTACTGCCATCATCATTGAACAACCGCTCTCCCTCTTTCTCCTGTACCCGTTCACTATCAGTATCAATAATAATCAGTGCCTCAGTATCTCCCTCCGCCGACGTTTTTTTATGACCGACCATGAATGGCTGGCGTCGAATATGCAAAGGAAGGTACTCAGCTTTCCATTCATCGCCATAGAGAAACAAGTTCTCATCGGGCTCAAATCCCAACAAAGCGCACAGGGAAAACTGCCCATTATTCGGATTTTTTGTAATACATACGGGATATTCCAGTACCAGATTACGCAACTCATCAGCGATTACCGGAACCAAATTAGTGTTTTCCCCATATTCTGCTCCACGCTTAGTAATCACTCGCAGATTTCTGTGGCGTTCATTATTCAGGGCTACGGCTTTAGCCATGACTTTCTCCCGTTTTTTTATATTTTTTGCAATCCGAATTTACGGATTTTATTAATAAGATCCCGGTGGGGCTGAAGCAATCTTAACATTTTCTCAAGCCCGCGGTTTTTCTGCTCAAACAGTTGCGCGGCCATTTCAAGATTGGGTGCAGAAATTCCACCCGGTCGCGGCTTTGTTTCATATCCCATACCGTACAATACGTATTGATAACTCGCCGCGGGAAACACCTCTACAGCCCGGTCAAAATCGTCGTGCCAAGGGGGCTGGTACCTCCAGAGGGTCAATAGTTCTTTCAGACTGTCCGGCACACTTACCGGATCGCAGTTATCGAGCCAGAATTCGCTATCTTTACGCTTGGTGAGCACATAGTGCAACTTTAGAAAATCTATGATCCGATCCCAGCGATAAAGAAAGGATTCATTAAAGCGGCGAGCGACCACATCCATTGCGGCCCGGCTTGCAGGAAACTGTTCCGCGATCATGTTTGCGGAGATTTCCACCAATACCAAAGCGGAAGATTCCAACGGCTCAAGAAATCCGGCAGAGAGACCGACAGCAACACAGTTGCGATGCCAGAACTTTTCCCGGTGGCCGGGCACAATGGGGATTTTACGCACACCCAGCTCATCGAGCTGCGGTTCGGACATATTGAGATAAGACGCCAACTCGCGGTAAGCCGAGCTCTCATCAGAGTGCGCACTGGAATACACATGACCGACACCACGGCGATTCTGCAAGCCGATATCCCATATCCAACCGGCACTTTGGGCCGTAGAAATGGTATGAGTGGCCATAGGAGAATTTTCGTGTTCGTAAGGTACCTGAACCGCCAGGGCTGTATCGATAAACAGCACACTTTTGCAGGAATGGAATGGTATACCGAAGTGTTCACCCAGCAACTTCGAGCGGAAGCCACTGCAGTCAATAAACAGGTCGCCGGAGACCTCCCCTGCCGTATCGGTCTGCAGGGCAGCAATATCACCGGTTTCACTTTCCCGCACGCCACTCACATCAGCCAGAATGTGGCGCACGCCAAGATTTTCTGTGCAATGTTCCTGTAGGAACCTGGAAAACTTACCCGCATCCAGGTGATAGGCGTAATTAGCGATTGCAGCGTATTCAGGCGTGTCAATCGTCTTGGGGGCCAGATTGCGCTGGCAGAGAGCTTCCTGAGGACAAACAGTATTGGAAAAAGACACGGAGCGATCACCCGCCAACCAATGGGGAGCCAGGTTGTGGCTATTAAAACCTTCTGGCAACACTAAAGGATGGTAGTAGAAATCCTCTTTGGCTCCTGTACTCCAGCGTGCAAACTTCGCCCCTTGCTTGAAGCCCACATTGCATTCGCGAATAAAGTCCGTTTCGCGAACACCCATTCTCTTCAGGGTATTGCGCATAGTGGGCCAAGTCCCCTCGCCTACCCCAATCGTGGGAACATTTGGGGATTCTATCAAAGTAACACTGACTGGCTCCGCCTGGTCTCTTTTAAAGCGCGCCGCAAGCGTGCCGGCAGTGATCCAGCCCGCCGTACCACCCCCCAGTATCACCACAGATTTTACCGGTTGAGACATAGTGATCTCACTTTATTCGCTAAAAAAAAAGAGGGCCACCACATCCCTGGCAGCCCTCCTCCATACTACAAAAACAATCTCTAAATCGGTTAGAACTTGGCGCGAACACCAAAGTTGTAACGCGCACCATACTGCTCTGCACTAACCAGCTGGTTGGCGAAGCGACCGTGACGACGGATAGTTTCTTCGGTGATATTCAAACCTTCGAAGAAAACAGAGACATTCTCAGTCACGTCATAGCTGGCATTCAGGTCCCACTGTCCGTAGGCCTCGGTGAATACCGGCTCCCCGCCAATTTGCGATTGACGGGTATCCAGCAGAAAGTCGTCGCGCCAGTTATAGGCCAAACGTACCTGGAGAGGCCCCTGCTCGTAGAACCCAATCAGGTTAGCAGAGTCGGAAAGGCCCGTCAGGGCAAAGACATTGTCAGTGCTGTAAACATCGTAGTCCACATCGCCATCCACCAGTGTGGCGTTGAAGATAGTTCCGAAGCCGCTATCTCCGAACATATGCTGAACGGCGAATTCCCAGCCGTAAACCTCTGCATCTTCCAAGTTGTCGGAAGTAGTCACGTTCCAGGTAATGACCGGATCATCGGCAGTGCCCATACAGGCCGGGTTAGTACCACTAGAGTCAGGACAGCCAGAGCGAGGGTTGACACTGGGGTCAGTCAGCGGGTTGCCGTTAACATCGTAAATTACGCGTTCTTCCGTAGTTGAGCCGATAAAGTTCTCCACGTACTTCTTAAAGTAGCCCAGAGACACATAACTGCCTTCATCGTAGTAGTACTCTACGGACAGATCGAAGTTGTCCGAGGTAATAGGCAACAGACCCGGGTTACCCTGAGACGCATTGAAAGGGCCTCCTGGGCGGGAAACATTGAGCGAAGTGGACGGGAACATCGCAGAAATATCCGCGCGGCTCAGAGTGCGGCTGTAGGAAGCGCGCGCAACCAGTTCGTCGGTCAGCTCAATACTGGCATCCAGGTTCGGCAGGAAGCGGGTGTACTCACCCTCGAGGGTATCTGCACTGGGCGTATCATCAGTTACTTCACGCAATTCCTCGGAGTGCCAATAGCTCAGGCCGAGGAAACCGTTCTGAATGGATGTGCCCGTAACCTCAGTATCTTCAAACCTAAGACCGGCATTTACACGAATGGGATAGCCGTTAAATTCGGTTTCAAAATCCATGGAGACAAAGGCCGCAAATGTTTCTTCGCTCACTTTGTCAAAAGTAGGCGTAGCCTCATAGTATTGCCCAGAAGCCTTTACCGCGTCGATAAAATCGGAAGCTTCATAGTCCGCCAGAAGCGGGAAAAGCCCACTGTTGTTACCGATTTCACTGCCAAAATCGCCCAACGACTCAAAATCGATGCCCATTTCCGACAGATCACCTAGATCGACAAAAGCGAAAGATTGGCTTTCGTATACATCTATCTGGTAATCGGTGTTGGCAATACCGAACTTGATTGTTCTAAGAGCACCATCATCCAAGTTGTCCCAGGTGCCAGTCAGCTGAACTTGCTGAATATTGTTTTCAATCTGATAACCCCGCTCCTGGAAGAGATCGGAAACGATGTTATCCGGGTCATAGGCGCCGCCATCGAGCGCGGAATCATCAAAGCTGATTCCCGGCAGGCCGCTGCCGCTGGAGAAGTCTGCCACTGCATCTACCAGCTTTCCGGGGTTCTTGGTATTGGCAATGGTTTCCGCCGGTTCACCATTCGGCTGAGACTGGGATGTAGAATCGTGTACGTCCAGAGCGAAGCGCAGAGAATCCGTCGCCTCCCACTCCACATTGAAACCGATGGAGTCATTCTCGGTTACGAAATGATAATCCCAGGCCCAGAAGTTCAGTTCATCGTTCTGAACACTCGGGTTAATTACCGTACCGTTTGCATCAGTCACACCATCGGAAGAATCAAACCACACGCTGGTGCGGTTCATGGAAATTTCTTCGTCGTAACGGGATGCGGTGTAGTCCAGAGTCGCTGTTACACTGTCAATAGGCGCAAATTGTAATACCAGCTGACCGTTTTGGCGCTCGCGCTGGTGATCCGCCACATCTACGTCGAAGGTCCAGGGCGCCCAGTAGGTGCCTTCCGGGTTTTTGGTGCGATCAATCGCAGAGGTATCCGCTGTACCGTAGTTCGGCACCCATCCCTGAGTTTTGACTGCCTCACTACGGCTGTCGCGCTCAGCGTGGGAAAAGGCCAACAGCACACCAAACTTATCGTCAAAGAACTTACTACTCACCATGCTGGCAATTTCCGGTGTGACGGAATCGCCATTTTCGACACTGGTATCCATCACGCCTTTTACACTCGCGCTGGCCACAAGGCCATCGTAATCGAATGGGCGCGCTGTCTTAATATTGATGGTGGAACCGATACCGCCGGAGTACACATCCGCCTTACCGGTTTTGTAGACCTCCACACCAGATACGCTCTCAGCAGAGATCTCCGCGAAACGGAAGCTACGTGTGATACCCTCGGACTGCAACGCGGAAGAGTTTGGCATTTGGCGACCATTCAAAGTCACCAAGTTAAAGTTGGGCCCAAAGCCGCGCACGGTAACCTTGTTACCCTCGTTATTGCTGCGGTCGATGGATACGCCCGTCATACGCTGCAGGGACTCAGCCAAATTGGTATCCGGGAATTTGCCGATGTCCTCGGCGGAAATTGCCTCCACAACACCGGAAGAGTCTCTCTTAATATCCATGGCATTGGTCAAGGACTGGCGGATACCGGTTACGGTAATCTCTTCCAGAGCCGCGTCACCATAGTTAGAAGTCTCTTGCGCTTGCAGATTGACACTGGCGGCAACTACAGCAGCGGACAAGGCGCTCAAGTGGAAGCGCTTATTATTGATAGGCATGGGTGCTTCTCTCTTCATCCGGGCGCTCGATGCCTAGGTCCAAGTCCTTTTGACCAAGGGATAGAGTGCCTCATTGTTATTGGATAGAACCTCTCGGTACAGCCGCCGGGAGTGGTGGATTATTGGTTATCCACTCACGTGGCTGACGCGAATATCCTGGGCGCATGCTCACCCAATGTCAATAGTTAATTGTAGATTGTCAACAAAACTGCTATGGTCGCGGCTCCAATAATGATAATGACCCAAAGGAGAAACCGCGATGAGAAAAATAACCTCAATACTACTCACGTGTGTAATGGGCTGTACCGCGACATACGCCGCAGATTGGGATGGAGTTCCCGTACCCGCCAACCCCGGGAGCGGCAAAACCTGGGAGCTACATCCCCTCTCAGACGACTTCAACTACGAGGCACCGGCCGCCGGTAAAAGCACCCGCTTCTACGAGCGTTGGAAAGAGGGCTTTATTAACCCCTGGACCGGGCCAGGCCTGACCGAGTGGCACCCGCACTACTCCTACGTCAGCGGCGGCAAACTGGCTATCACCTCCGGGCGCAAACCGGGCACAAACCAGGTATATCTCGGCAGCATTACATCAAAAGCGCCCCTTACCTACCCCGTCTATATGGAAGCCCGAGCCAAACTGAGCAATATGGTTCTGGCCTCCGATTTCTGGTTCCTGAGTGCAGACTCAACAGAAGAGATCGATGTTATCGAAGCCTACGGCAGTGACCGCCCAGGGCAGGAATGGTATGCAGAACGGCTGCACCTCAGCCACCATGTATTCATTCGCGACCCCTTTCAGGACTATCAGCCCACGGATGCGGGTTCCTGGTATGCGGACGGCAAAGGAACCAAGTGGCGGGATGCTTTCCACCGTGTCGGCGTTTACTGGCGTGACCCCTGGCACCTGGAGTACTACGTGGATGGAAAGCTGGTTCGCACTGTTTCGGGCCAGGACATCATAGACCCCAACGGGTTCACTGGCGGCACCGGTCTCAGTAAACCTATGTACGCCATTATCAATATGGAAGATCAAAACTGGCGCTCGGATAACGGCATTACCCCTACCGATGCCGAGCTAGCCGATCCCAACCGCAATACCTACTACGTAGACTGGGTACGGTTCTACAAGCCCGTTCCCATCAACGGCAATGCAACCACCGTTGAGCTTGGAAACTTCCACAACACGGGTAAAGACGGCGCTAATGTGACCGGTGATACAGTGTTGGGCTTCAACAAAAACGGCAACAACATCAACTACAACACCAAGGGCGACTGGGCTGACTACACTGTCAACCTGCCCGCTGCCGGCGAGTACCGCGTCGATCTGGTTATCGCGTCTCCCATGAGCAGCGGTCTGGGCGCAGAACTCACCTTTGCCGGCAATGCAGCCAAAACCGTGACACTCTCAAATACCGGCGGCTGGGAGTCCTATCAAACATTCACTCTCCCACAAACCATTAGCGTCTCATCCCCCGGCAACTACAACTTCCGATTGAAAAGCACTGGCAGCAGTAACTGGCAGTGGAATGGCGATGAAATCCGCTTTGTGAAGCTGTAATGCCACCCTACCCCGCAGTGCCTGCCACGGGCGCTGCGGCAACCATTGCACCACCGCGCCGGCTCTCCGGCGCGGTGGTCCCGACACCAGAGATGCCATAGCACAACAGCCCCAATCTAACGCCAACTGGCACACTCGTACAGTTTAAAAATTGACCATCTCTTGCCGAACAGACACCTTCTGGCTGAGCCCCGTCTAATCAGCGAAACGCAGACAAATGCTATCTATGATCGCAAATTAATAAATTATTGCTATGACTTCTATTCCACCACTCTACCGCTTCGAATTAAGGGACCGCTGATTAATTCTCGGGGTTTTCCCAGATACTTCACTCCCGGCTCTTAAAGAAGGCGGGCGCCAGGGGAAAGAAGCTCAACTGATGGGGTGGGCATTTAAGGAACCTCTGATTAAGTCACTTTCTGGTGGCAGAGGCGCTTCGGGGGCGGATGTGAAGCTCAGGTGATAGGACGGACATTTCGAAACCGTCGGAGCTACAGGGAAGTACTCGTGCGTTTTCGAAATGCCCGTCCTATTTCCTGAGCGCCCCGGAAGCTACCATAGTGTCCACGCGAATTAATCAGAGGTTCCTTAAAGCCCATCGAATACGGGATGAGAGCTACAGCGAAGTACTTGTGCGCTTCCGAAATATTCACCCATTGCCTGAGCATCTTGGAAGTTGTACAGCACTTAGCTAAATAAATCACAAGCCCGTCTGTTAATCAGTTAGCAGGTACAATTTGGAAGCCCTCTAATCTTCCTATTGCATTTTGCTACGTTGCTTTACTTTTTCCGTAAATCTCGCACTAAGTATGATTTTCGAGGGCTCTAGTGGCCAGCTCTTTTTGGCCATCACAACATTACAGGACGGATGGAAACACAATACAAAATCTTCAGAACAGCTACTTAAACACCGAAGCCCGCACATTAAAAAGCACCAGGTCTACAAGTCTCTCTTAAAAACTTATTACGTGTCAGAACCAGGGCATTTACGCTCTACTTTTGGTAGAACCACTCCATCTAAACCAGCATGTGCACCACAAGAGAAGATGTATCTTGCACAGTGCGCATTTGTGTCACTTATTGTTAATTTTCCGCCCTCAAAAGAAAATACCAACTTGCAGTTAATATCGTATTCTGGATCGTCCTCACTATAGACAAGCGTGTTATCAACATATGCCATTTTCAGCGGACCTTCATCTCCCTCAAGCGGAGAACCTATATGGCAAACATGAAAGTTCCCCCCCTGAATGACGCCATCCACAAAGAAGTCATCGGCAACCTTTGAGACTTCTATATATGTTAGTTTTCCCTCTGACTCATTGGACACAAGGCTGGTGATTTCATCACTTTTCAAATAGCAGCCTTCCATTGCAACAGCCTGCGTCGAGCCCACAAAAAGCAATCCAGTCAACGGTATAAACTTTATCATCTCATCCTCATAACACAGAACACCCGGCTAATGGCGCCAACGCTGTGAACAGCCTACTTTAAGCTGTTTATTATACTTACGGCTCTTCGCACAGTATGAGCTCTGGTTCTGATTAAAGTATTTTGGCCAACTTATCATTCAGCTTCCCCAGAGGAGACGTTAAGGAACCTCTGATTAATTCGCGTAAGCGCTCCGGAATCAACTACAGCGCTCATTCGAATTAATCCGAGTCTCCCTAAATAAAGTGAGTGAAGAATGGAGGCACGGCTGACGGGTGTAACTGGTTATTGCTCAAACCATCCGCCGCAGTGGCTGCCCTTCCCTCAGAGCCTTTTCGTAGACTTCTGCAAAATGCTCCTTCAGCCAATCCATTAGCCCACGTACTCTTTTCAGTTGATGCCGGTGCGGTGGGCAGACCAGTGACAGCTGAGTTGTTTCGGACCACTCTGGAAGCACTTCCACCAGATCACCCCGCGCGATATCTGCCTGCACATGGGTGTCGGTCAGCCGTGTGACTCCAAGACCGGAAAGAGCCGCCTGACGCATGGCACGTCCGCTTACAATTCTAAAACCATTTTTTGCTCGAATCAGTTGCTGCTCGTCTCCCCGCTCCAGTAGCCAATGGTCAACACTACCGTAGATAAGCGGCAGCTCCCGTAGGTCTGCAGGCGCATGGATAGGCCCGTGGCGGGCCAGAAACTCCGGGCTGGCCACGTAACGGGTGGTGATCCTGTGCAGGCTGCGAGCCACCAGTGTGGAATCAGCCAGTTCCCCCATTCGCACTACCAGGTCATAAGGACTGTTCAGCAGATCCACGCGTGTGCTGGAGAAGTCCAGTTCAACATCAACCTCCGGATTTGCCTGTTGGAAGCGGAATACCAAGGGCGCTATCAGCTCCTCCCCTATCAGACCGCCGACAGAGTTCATACGGATCACACCTTTTAGCTCCTGGGTGGATTGCATCGCCCATTCAGCAGCGGAGTCCAACTGGCGAAAAGCCAGCTGGCTGCGCTCAAAATAGCCCTTGCCAACGCTGGTCAGGCGCAGGTTGCGTGTGGTGCGGTGCAGCAGCTGCACCCCAAGCGCCTGCTCAAGCGCCGTCACCTGCTGACTGATGTTGGCCTTGGAGTGACCAGAGGCATTGGAAGCGGCGGTAAAACTGCCATACTCGGCCACCAGTAAGAAGGCACGCACCCACCGCCAAGAGATATTGTTCATAAAAACCGAACAGTCTTTTTCAAGTGTGTCTGTTTTTCATAATACTCTGCGAACAGAGAATGCGCTCGTACTTTCAATTTCCAGCCTACCATTTCGACAATGTTGCCCAAGGGAGAAAATCCATGGCAAAACCACTTGTAGTTATTACCGGCGCATCCTCAGGTATCGGCGCTGCCATCGCCCGGCAGTTTTCTGGCGCTGGCCACCCTCTGCTATTGCTCGCCCGCCGGGTGGATAGAATCGAGGCGCTCGACCTGCCGGACACTTTGTGCCGTCCAGTGGACGTGACCGATGCACAGGCATTTCGTGAGGCGCTCCGTGAAACTGAAGCCGTTTATGGCCCCGCAGACCTTCTGGTCAACAATGCCGGCGTAATGTTGCTGGGACAACTGGACACCCAGGCCCCGGAAGAATGGAAACAGATGTTCGATGTGAATGTGCTGGGTTTACTGAATGGCATTCAGGCGGTACTCGCAAATATGGTGGCCCGCGGCCGAGGTACCATCCTCAACATCAGCTCCATTGCGGGCAAAAAGAGCTTTCCCAACCACGCCGCCTATGTAGGTACCAAGTTCGCGGTCAGTGCCATAACCGAGAACCTGCGCGAGGAGGTGGCAGATAGCAGCGTGCGGGTGATGGCGATCCACCCCGGCGCAGTGGAAACAGAACTGCTCAGCCACACCACCAGCCAGGAGATCATCGCAGGATATGAGGAATGGAAAACCACCATGGGTGGAGTACTGGCGGCCGATGATATTGCCCGGGCTGCGTTCTTTATGTATCAGCAACCTCAGAACGTGAATATCCGCGATATCACCATCGCAGCTACTCGGCAGCAGGCCTGAAAAGACCCCTTTGCTAAGTACGGACTAGCCGGGCGACATGCCCATACAAAAAACCGCCCCTACCGGGCGGTTTTCAGCCACTGCCTCCAAATGTATCAAGGCCTGAGAGCAGCTAGCGATTAGCAAAGTCATCGCAATAAAAATTCCAAGAGTCAAAGATTATATTGCGCAGGCATTTTACTATTAAATCCTGATAAGCATAACCGCATTAATCCCCAGCTGCTGGCGTGCAAAATCCGCATCCGGCCATGCCAACAACCAGCCAAGTACCGTGAGATTCAGTAGCACATAAAACCAAAAGGTCGCCTGGAATGATAACTTGCGGGTCTTGTGGCGAAAAAACTGCTGCCCCACCAAAGCACCAGGCCAGCCACATAGAAGCTCAAAAAAATGTAACCGCCCCTCTGGTACACGCCAACTGCCACGCTCCGCCGCACGTTTATCTACTGCATACATCAAAAAGGTGATCAAACTCATAACCCCATAGGTCGCGGGCAAAAACAACGGCACATAGCCCAGCTTGAACAATAGCGAAAGCGAGGCCAAAACAGCCGTCGCAATCAGCAGCGCTATCCAGACCCCGGGTACCAACGCCGCTCCCAATCGGCTTACACCGGAATACTGAAATTGGGCTGCTTGTAAACGCCCCTGGGCATCTTTGCTTTGCTCGTAAACCACCTTACGGCTAGCCGATGGCCTTCCACGCCCCTGAAAAGCACTGATGTGCGCAAATACCCGTTCACCGTCCTCGTCTGGTGTAATAAAGCCAAAACCTTTGTTGTCATCCCAAGAAGTGAGAGAGCCTTTTTGCTTCACTATAAATTTCCTTATAGTATCTCTGAATAATTTTATGAATGCTGTAGATAGACATGAAGCGCTCAACTAGTAGGATGAGCACCTCGAAAAAGTACGAGCACCTCTATCCACAGCATCACATAAGTCTTATCTAAATAACTACGTCTCACTATCACCAAGGAGAGAACTTATCAGTTATCCTCTAGAATCTAGAATCATTCTCACAGGGAATACCATCCCCATCTCCATCCATTTTTGTATTGGGACAATTTCTTGTAAAGAAAACAGCCTCTTCTCTGGATGTCATTTGGCTACAATACTGTCGTCCATCACACTTAAAAGCTTGATAAGAGTCGTGCCTACTCTTTGCAGTACCTTTTGTCGGAGATAGCTTAATCGTTTCCATACCATCTGCGGACACACCAATTTTCTCAACCTTATAATCCCCCCATCGCGCCCCATGTGACATAACTTTTTCCTGGTATATCTTCCACCCTAAAAACGCCAACACACCCAAAATCAATATTTGTTTCATTGTATATACAAAAACTCCAACAATTTTAATATCAACTCAAAAGAGCATCTCATATGATCACAAAAGCGCAACATTCCTATAAAACATCCTTGTTACGCACATCGGATAAGCACCCGCAATTACCCACTTAATTTTTTGAAAACTAAACGATCTCTCTTATATATTTTTTAATTTTATTGGATTGGCTAGCTATTTATTATACCCAACATTAACTAACCTCCAATTGCGGCAATAACCTTTATCGTCATCGCACGCCTCAATAACACCAGCCACAGCAAAAAAAGATAAAAACATGGTAATGGCCACACGCATGCACAGATTAAAACGCCCAGAATTTCTTATGCGATACCTCTCAAAGGACAAAGCCACGCCCGAACCAAAAGACACCAAAGACAAATAAAAAATAATCGATTTAACTATAGACTCAAAAAAACCATCAGGACCATCCGACCGGATGGTAATTGAAAAGTGAAGACAAAAAAACAACAAGATTAAATTTACAAAATTATAAGAAAAAGCATAAATAATACGGACCATTTTTGCAAACTCTTGTATACAGCTATTTCTGCCCACACCCTGCACTATTATTTTACCTCACAGTTTGAAGTGGGCCTGGAGACAGCAGAATCGATAAACCAATAACATCTATGTTGCCATAAGATAATTTAAGGATTACCCTGTATCAAGCCGAAACAACCTCTTATCACTTCAGGATTTATGTAATTTCCGGCCAGTCAAAATCTACAAATCTTTTCAAATACCTTTCATAATCCCTTGGCAAACTTCCATATTCTCGCGTGTATATTTTGGCATGAGCGAGAATGCTATACCCACCGAATGTTGTTCCATCTGTATCTACTAGCATCCAATCTTCAATTTCCTCCAGCTTTATTTTCAGCCTTCCATATACCTCCTCCGGAAGATCTCCCACGGGCGACGAATCCAAGGATACAATTACATAACCATCCTTTATATAATGTGCTGTGCCCCACACATGCTCAATTTCGCCGCCAAATCTATAAGGAAATTTCACATATGCCTCTTTTTTCTCTTCCTCCAACCCTTCAATCAACCTATCAATTTGCTTCCTGGATTTCTCCACGAATTCTTTCATAACAGGATCGTTTACATTAACCGGAATAACTTCCGGGCTGGGCTTTTCTTTCCACAACTTTAAAAGTACCGCAGGCACGGCGATAATAGCCAAAGCAATAGCCACCACAGCGCCAAAATCATCATTTAATCCACATACTTCTGTGACAAACATATAGATTGGGAAGAAAGATAAAAACGAAATCACAGAAACCGTAAAAATTCTTAACATAGCTTCGTATTAGATCTTTAAATCCGTGCAAAAATAAAATCCGGTAAAGCCCCAATCTCAGGAGCGATTGAATTTATTAGATTTCATTAAAATTGGAACCTCTAATAGACTCATCCCTGTTTACCTTTTAAACACAGGGGCGTAATCTATCTCGAACCTCCATCAGCGCAAACCCGAGTAAATTAAGACCTCGCCATCTATTTGGATTTTCTGCAGCTTCATCATCAGCGGACAATCCGATACCCCAAATTCTGTCTACAGGACTAGCTTCTACCAAGACGCGATTACCTGTTGCCAACAAAAAAGACTTCAAGTCTTCATTCTGCGAAAATTTAGCGAAGTTTGCCTGAACAACTATCTCAAATCTCTGATCAATCCATACAGACTCATCAAAGCCTTTTACCTCTCTGCCGAGCCTTTTAGCTTCTCCAGGATTTTTTGAAGAGATGATTTTATTGTATGACTTAATATCATCGAAAAGCTCAGCCTTTTTAGCCATCATGAAATGCTCTGCCGTCAGAAATCTAACTCCGTCAATCTCAAAGCTAGACTCATACCACTGGCTAAAACACGCTTTGGTTACTTTAGAGTCTTCCTTATGGCCCCAGAAAAATATATACTTAACTCTATTTCCATAATTTACGAATTCAACAAGCTCTTCTTTTGTTCTAATTTTCATATTTCTATAACACTACAATCCATTAGCGTCTAACGATTAAAAATTAACAGTTCATGCATCGCAATGATTTTTCGATATCAAGCAATATCAGATATTGATTCTACTCTAAATACTGAAAACCTCTCTTATTTGTTCCTACTCTGATTTTATTTTTCTTGAAAGCCATAAATTGTATCGCTCTTTCGCGCTTTCTTTAATTATAACCTTTGCATCCACTGCCCAGCTGGGAGTGTAATGCCTATTCAGAGGGAATATTTTACATTTATTGCCGTGAGGATCTGTGCAGTTTCCAGCCCCCATAACAAGCGGAGATCTATTCCAGACTATACCCTTATAGTGAAAAGACGTACTTCTTCTGGAGATTTCGACAATATCAATAAAAACCTCTTCTGACCCCTCTGGTTTTATGTAGGCCAACAATTTTCTATCTACTTCCTTCGCCATAGAAAGACCCCTTATCGTTCTTAATAAGGAAATAACCATAACCCGCGACAATGAGAATACAGCAATATCCGCTATGGCCGAAATCCTTTCTGAACAAGGATTGAATGATCTGGCTTCGGCTTTCTAGGTGCTACTCAACACGCTGATATTGGTAGAGCGTAAGCAGTACCTTGGGGCGGCCTACTACGAGCGTTCAGAGAATCGCAGGCGCTATGCCAACGGAATCAAGAAGAAGCCTATACCTACCCGTGTGGGAGAGTTTGAGTTGCAGGTGCCTCAAATTCGCGACAGTCAGTTTTACCTGTCCGCGCTGGAGAAGGAATACGCTGCAAGCGAGCCTTGCGGCTGGCGCTGGCAGAATCCTACGTACAGGGCGCATCGATGCGCAAGATGGCCAAAGTGGCCGAGGAATTGCGCTATCGTTTCACTACTCAAAGCGAGCTTTCACCTTAACGCGTGCGTTCAAATAGTTACAGTAACAAAAAGCCCAATACAACAAATCCAACCGCGGCAATGGCACCGGCACGGAGGGCGTAAGGCAATTGGGTGCGCACGTGTTCAATATGTTCGGACCCGGCTGCCAGGGAGGAGACAATGGTGGTATCGGATATTGGTGAGGAGTGGTCGCCGAAGATGCCACCGGATAGCACAGCGGCGACAAGCAATGTCGGGTCGGCGCCCATGGCTGTGGCAACGGGAACGGCGATGGGCAGCATGATGGAAAAGGTTCCCCAGCTGGAGCCCACGGAAAATGCGATCAGCGCGGAAACCAGGAATATGACCAAAGGCATCAGGGCCAGCGGCAAGGTGTCGCCGACCAGGCTCACCACGTAGTCACCGGTTCCCAGTGCTTTGGAGACACTTCCCAGAGCCAAAGCCAGTACCAGAATAATGGCCATGGGCAGCATGCGGCCTGCGCCATTCATCCAGGATTCGCTCAGTTCGTCGAGAGTCATAATCCGCTGAACGGCGATCATCACCGACAAGATGGCAAGAGCGGCCAGGGAGGCCCAGAGCACAGAAGTTGAACCTGAGCCTGCAAAAATTTTGCCGTCGCCGGTGATCCAAAGTCCCACTGGCATGGCCACCACCAATGTCACTACGGGAATCAGCATGGTGCTCACATGGGGCGAGCGCCGCTTTTTAATTTCCGGGGCCACTACGGCATCTTCGATACGGGAATGGGCCGCCCGCTCTTCCGCCCTCGCCATTGGACCTGGATTGTAGTCCCGGGCGATGGCATAGGCAGAGATAGCGACCGCTGTAATTGCGTAAAGGTTGAGCGGGATACTGGCAAGCAGAACCTTGAGCGGGTCCTCTACTCCAAGTCCATTTAGCAGGCCCAGGTTAAAGGCGCCCCAGGCGTTTAGTGGGATCAGCATGCAAATGGGCGCAGAGGTGGAATCGATGATGTAGGCGAGCTTTTCGCGGGCAATACGGAAGTGGTCGAACAGCGGCTTGGCAACGGTACCCGCCACCAGTACCGTAATATTGGATTCGATAAAAATCACTATGCCGATCAGCCATGCCATCCACTGAGCGCGTTTGCCATTGGTGACCCATTGGCTGCGTTTGAGCAGTTGCACAAAGGCGCGCACTGCGCCGCTGCGTTCCAGGGTGTATATAAAGGCCCCGATTACCAGAGTGAACATCACCACCCGGGCATCGCCGGGGCTGGCGAGAACAGCTAACAGCCCGTCGAGTGAGTCCGCCAGCGATGGAAAAAAGCCAGAACCGTTGAGGAGGAAGTAGCCAATCCAGATACCGGCGAACAGCGCCAGGTAAACCTGCCGTGTGAACAGTGCCAGGGCGATAGCCAAAAATGACGGCAGCAATGTGGTCCAGGATAACTCGTTCATAAGTACGTTATTGTCGTTATTGTGTGGTTACCGCCGGCAGTGCCGGCGGCGTGGAGGCAATCCTTGCTTTTCGGGCTTCAGCCTGCGCGCTCAGCGCAACGGGGCTTCCAGCAGGCGCAGGGTGCCGCTGTCGCCGTCGAGTTCCGCCATGGCGCCCACTGGCACCACTGTCTGATCTTCCACGTGGCCGATCATCAATCCGCGCACCACCGGCACGCTCAGGGCGGCGCAGCGTTCGCGCAGCACATGTTCCATGCTGAAGCTGTTGCCGCTGGTTTCCGCTTCGGTAAATTTCCCGAACACAATTCCGGCCACCTGATCCAGTTTGCCTGCGAGCCACAGCTGGGTCAGCATGCGGTCTACCCGGTAGGGAGCCTCACCCACATCTTCGAGGAAGAGAATTTTATCGCGGAAATCCGGCTCAAAGGGGGTGCCGAGCAAACTGCAAATCAGTGACAGGTTGCCGCCGACCAGGCGCCCGCGGGCACGACCACCCCGGAAACGGGTGATCCGGTTTTCTTTTTCCACGCGCCCAGGTGCGGTTTCGAAAGGCGGCGGCGCACCGAGAAGTGTGGGATTTTCCACATCGACCAAAACCTTGGTGAATTCCCGCAGCGTATAGTCGGTAAAATTCTGCGCGGCGATGGGCCCGTGAAATGTAATCAGGCCAGTGCGCAGGAAAATGGCATTGAGCAAGGCGGTGATATCGCTGTAACCCAGCAGCACTTTCGGATTGCGACGAATGGTGTCGAAGTCCAGCATCGGCAGAATGCGCGGTGTGCCGTAACCGCCGCGCAGGCAAAAAACTGCGTCCACGCCGGAATCGGCGAACATATCGTTGATATCCGCCGCCCGTGCGGCATCGGGGCCAGCCAGATACTGGGTGCGCTGGTAAAGATGTTTGCCCTCTTTGACGCGGAACCCAAGCGATTTCACCACGTCGATGGCGAAGCGGATATCCTCATCTTCCCAGACGTTGCTGGCCGGTGTCACCAGCCCGACCATCATTCCTTTGACAAGCCGTTTCGGGCGCAGCAACCGATCGGATTCAGCTACTGCGGTTTTGCCGCTGTTGGCGACCGCTGCGCCGCTGGCGGCAACCAACGGTGCCGCCACCATGGATTTGAGCAAAGACCTTCTCAGCATGGGGTCTCTCCTATCTGTTTTTTTATAAATCGCTTTGATCCCCAGTTGGCACGCGCTCAAAACGCAGATCCGGAAAATCGTAACTGAAGTCAACGCCACGGGATTTTGCTTGCATGGTGAGAATCAGGGTGCCGGACGCGTTGCGATCAGCCACCAGCCAGGCATCGGCATTCAGGCTTCTGTCATCCCACTCCAGTGCCCAGACACCGGTGCCCGCCGCGGTGAGGGTGCCGACCAGGCGCGGAGATTTTTCCGAGCGCCAGCGCAGCTGACCGTTGTTTTTTTCTATCACTATGTCGCCAAACCAGGGGTCGCGATAGCGACCGCTGAGCGCCGCATCGCTCACCGCTACCAGTCCGTCCGGAGGCGGTAGCAGGTCCGGTTCCGGAACCGCTGCCTTGCCGCCGCCATAAAGTGCCTGGAAATAACTCAGCCAATCCCTATCCGGGGCGCCCAGATAGGGTTTCAGCAGGCTGTAGATCAGTGCCTGGCGCGCCGCCCCGGCGCTGCGGTTCATCAACACCACCATGGCCAGGTCTTTATCCGGCACCACGGCAGCCCAGGCATACATGCCCGACAGGGAACCGGTGTGGTGAATCACCCGCACTCCGTGCATGTCCTGCACGCGCCAGCCCAGGGCATAGGCGTAAAAGCTGCCCCCATCCCGCTCGGCGCGCTCGGCCGACATTGGCATGAGTGTCACCGGCTTCCAGAGGCGATCGCGGGTCTCCGCTGAGAACAGGGTTTTACCGCTGGGGGTTGTGCCCCCCGCCAACAAAGTGCGCAACCAAGTAATCATATCGGCGGCACTGCAATGCATACCGCCGGCGGCGGCCAGGACTATGGGCTCATCGCCTGCCAGATTCGGGGTATCCACCACTAGGCCTCCCGCTTCTAACCGGTGCGGGTCGGCCAGATTCGCTCGCGCCGCGGCGGGCACCGGACCGGCATAACAGTTCTGCAGGCCCATGGCATCTAGCAAACGCGTCTGCACGAAGTCTTCGTAACTCATACCCGATATTTCCGCGATCAGTTCACCGGCGACGATATACAGCAGGTTGTCGTAGGCGTAATCGGCGCGGAATTGCAAGGTGAGAGGTAGATATTGCAGCCCAGCCAACACATCGGCGCGGGTAAAGTGGTTCGGCTGCGGCCACAGCATCAGATCGCCAGCGCCTGGCCCGAGGCCCGAACGGTGAGTCAGCAAATCAACGATGCGGAATTCCCGTGTAATCCAGGGATCGGCGAGGCGGAACTGGGGCAAATGATCGACGACGCGGTCATTCCAGTCCAGGCGCCCTTCCTCCACCAACAGTCCCAGGGCCGCAGTGGTAAATGCCTTAGTGGTGGACGCAAGTTTAAAAAGGGTATTTTCATCCACCGGGTGCGGATAATCGACGTTAGTGACACCGAAGCCGCGCTGCAATACGGGCTTGCCCTGATACCAGATGGCCACCGCCGCGCCGGGAACACGTTCCTCTTCGAGCACACGCTCAACCAGTGCCTCGGCTTCGCGGCCTTCGAGCGGCGCTTTGGTACCGCAGCTGCTGAGCAGCAGCACCGCTGCGAGTGCCACCCCCAGCGCTGCGGCAAGGCGCTTGCGGCTGCCATCCGCTCCCTGTAGAAATTCCAACATGGTTTACCATTACCTCCCGCACTTCGGTGAGTGGCACAGCGGTTGCATACAGTCCGCTGGACACGATGTCGGCACCAAAATAATTTATCAATCAGTTTTCAGCGAGTAAATAATATTTTATTCAGCAATGCAAACCCTTGATCCGCCGAGAGCACCGGGCCCGCCGCAACAGCTCAAATACTTTCCGCTGCAACGGGGAGGATGTCAGAGAGAAAAGATAAAATAGCGAGGCAAGAAAAGCTCGGAGAAGAGAATTGTAGTGCGGGCAGTTGTCGGGAAATCGCTTAAAAATTCGCACCAGCATCCCGTTGGTCACAGGGCTCTCAGGCGCTGGGGTGGCTATTTTGAAAATGCGCCAGAAGGTCCCTGTAGCTCCACTGGATAGCCCCCTGTGTCCCACGATTTCGAAATAGCACCTCATCACCTGAGCAGGCAGAATCTTGACCGCCCGATAGCGAATCGGACGGAAATTCCCTACCCTTCCTGATTGATCAGGCCACCGATCAGGCCTTCGATCAAATGCATCTGTGCGGCGCGGAATAAAATCCGCTGCCACCCTTCGTCCCCTTCGGCGGGCGCAACATACAGACGGATATCGGAGTGGATGCTGGCGGCGTTGTAGTTGTAGCGGGTAATACTCAACACCCTGGCGCCCTGCTCTCTGGCCCGGTTGACCACGTCCACCAGGGATTCCTCGCCGCCCAAATCGCAGACAATAAACAAAAGATCATCATCTTCCAGAGTCCTGGCAATAGGACTCTGCAGCTTGCCACCTTCGTCGAATATCGCCCAGCGACCGCACTCCAGTAGCTGGTGTGTCAGGTAACGCGCAACGGCTACAGAGCCGGGACAGGCCGACACCTGGATACAGCGCGCCGCGCGAATCGCAGCAATGGCCGCAGTGATCTGGTCGGCCTCGTTGATGCTGGTGGTGTTTTCCAGAATTTCGAATTTTTTCTGCCCTAACTGGCTCAGAGGACTGTCCCCACCGGAGAAGTGCCGGGCGGAATCATCGCCCGCCTGCGCCATCATGGACCCGGCATAGGATTCATAGACGGCGAGCTTGAGGCTGGGATAGCCGCGGTAACCGAGTTTCTGTGAAAACTTAACCACGCTGGACTGGCTGACACCCACCGCATCCGCCAGCTGCTGCGACGAGTAGTCGCGCAGCAACTCGATGTTGTCGAGGATAAAGTCCGCCAGTTTGCGTTCATTCACCGACATCTGATCGCGCTGTGCGCGCATTTTCAGGAGGCAGTTCATGGAGTTGGCTCTGTTCCCTTGGTAGCGGGCGATATTACGCTAACAACTCCAGCCCCTCAATTTTCTCGATGCCGAGACCGGGAGTTTCATTGAGGATAACATCCGCATCTTTGTAGGTGGGCCCTCCCACAATCGGGTCGTATTTGCACAGGGAGGGCACATCCAGATCCAGCTTGGAGACAACCGGCGCCTTGGCTGCGGCTACGTGCGCGGCGGCGGAAACACCGATGCTGGTCTCCAGCATGCAGCCCACCATGCACTCCACATCGAATAGCCCCGCCAAGTCCGCGACCTTCAAGGCATTGGAAATGCCGCCGGTTTTCATCAGCTTGATATTGATGATGTCGGCAGCTCTGCGCTCGATGATATCGATAGCTTCGCGCGGGCCAAATATGCTTTCGTCGGCCATTATCGGCGTTTTCACTCTTTCGGAGATATAGCGCATTCCCTCGAGATTGCCGGCATTCACCGGCTGCTCCACCAGTTCCAGCACCACGCCCGCCTCTTCTAGCCCGCGGATCGCCATGACCGCCTGCTTGGGACTCCACCCCTGGTTGGCATCCAGACGCAGCAGGGCGCGCCCTTTCACAGCTGCGTATACCGCCTTGATACGTTCGATATCGAGATTGATATCCTTACCCACTTTCAGCTTCAAAATTTCGAAGCCGCGCTCCACTGCGCGCTCCGCATCCGCCACCATTTTGTCGATGTAGTCCACGCTGATAGTGATATCGGTGGTGAGGCCGCTCTCGCCACCGCCGAGAATCCGGTAAAGGGGCGTGTTGTAGCTCTGTGCGAACAGATCGTAGAGCGCAATTTCCACCGCCGCCTTGGCGCTGGTGTTGTGAATCATGGCGCCCTGTATCTGACGGCAAAGACGGTTGAGATCCGCCACTTCGCGTCCGATCAGCAAAGGTGCATATATTTGGCGCACCGCCTCGATCACCGATCCGTGTGTATCGCCGGTAATCACCGCCGTGGCCGGCGCATTGCCATAACCGGTATGCCCGGTATCCGTTTCCAGCATGACGACCACATCTTCTACATTTTCCACGGTGCGCAGGGCCGTCTTGAATGGTGTCACCAGGGGAACCCGCAGCATACCCAGTTTTACATCAACAATTTTCATGGCCGAATCCTGTCAAAAAATCGATTTAATTGCATAAATGCTGTCGACATAACGCTTGCCGGAAGCCAGCCGCAGCGGCATCAGCGGCGTCACCGAGACACCGGAGAGGGTGCCCTTGTACAAGCTTTCATCACTGCTGTAGTAGCTGAGCCCGGTCACATCGTGAATCACATAAGGCTCTCCATTGACACGGCCTATATACATCATCACGTGCCCGGGAATATAAATCAGGTCTCCCACAGAGAGATCCTCAAGTGCCTCGCGGCGCTCGCTGTCATCGCCCTCGGCAAAACGGCGCGTGGGCGCAAAATCACTTTTACCCTGGTCACCGGAATTCCTCGGCATCAGGATACCGAAAGTTTGATAAACCTCGCCGACGAAACCGGTGCAGTCCCGACCATTGTAGTCATGTCCCCAGCCATAGCGCTCCCCTAAAAATTTAAAGGCCTGACGCAGCACCAGCGAGGGACGGTAATCGAGGTGGCCGACGGTCACGTCGCGGCTGCGCGCGATCAGTGTCGGCTCGAACGCGAGGCTGCCATCTTCCTCACGCACCGGCAGTGAAACGATATAGCTCGCATGAGGGTTTTGCCCGTGCACATTGTGCCCCACTTCCCGTGCGGACAGCAGCGGCAAAGACACCCCCATATCCAATAAAATTTCCGAGGTCCTGGGCTCTTCGGGGTTAAAGTTCGTTCGCACCTGCGCGCCGGTGACCGTCAGTCTCGGTGCGCGCTGTTCCCACGCGGTGATCTGTTCCCGCGAACCCTCCGCCACCGCAGATTTCGGCAGCCAGGCAGCGTAGTGATAGTTCACCGCAAACCACCACTTTCCGTCCGCACTCTCGTGCAACAGTGCCAAGCGATGACCGGGAAACACACCGGTTTCCTGGAAACGGTCCAAATCCCTGTCGTCGGGATTCTTGAGTACCCGCTCAGTTGTGGGATAGCTGCGCATGCTCGCGCGCCGCACCGCCAACCCCCAGCGCAACGGCACCTGTTCCGGCAGTGCCGAACGCTGTACCGCGGCTTCGAGACGCGCGTAGGTTTCCTCTGTGACAGGGCGCCCATCGGTAAAAAAACGCGGGCTCGCAGCGGGACGACTGACGCCGTCGATCAAGGCCAGCACTTGCTCGCGCGGCATAATGTCGGGAAATTGATCCAGGTCGTAGAGGTTGGGGTCGCGCTCGAAACTGGCGGCGTTCATTGCCGCGATCTCCTCACCGGTGAGCCGCACGTCGTCGCGGGCCAGCCGCCGGATCCAAAAATCGGCAGACAGCATCCGCTCTTCGAGCAGGGGAACATCGGTGACAAAGTCCGGGGAGGCCTCACTGGCGAACTGCGACTCCTGCTTCGCGCAGGCGGCACTCATCAGCAAAAAAACAATAGCAATCCACAAATTGATTCTGGTCATGGGCAACCTCTTATGAAGCATGGGCAACCTCTTATTCCACTGCAGCTAATACCATCATTTTCCATCGCAAGATGAAAAAAAGGGCACTTAAATGTGCCCTGTTCAAGCGGACAAGCAACGTCAGTTTTGATCCTGCCAAACGCTGATGCCTGCGCGCCCCCGGGAGTTCAGCCGCCAACCCCGCCGCGCAGCACGCCTTTGCGAATAATTTATTCACCACCATTATGCATAAAAAATTCACTCCGGCGAAGAAAAACGATAAAAATAGACTAAAGACCCGGTGATTCAGTCACCCCAACATCACCAATTCGCTCAGGCCCAGCCATTTGACGTAACCGTCAAGGCGCGGGTGAGTCCGGGCCGGCCGCACGGTCAGCGCCCCCGCCGCTTTCCAGCCGTGTGCCATTGCCGTAGACGCGCGGCACCCGCTGGGTGACACCGGTGAGCAGCTCGTAGGCGATGCTTCCCGCACTAGCCGCAATTTCCGCAACCGGCAGTGCCCCGCCCCACAATTCCACCTCAGTGCCCACTCTCGCCTCCGGAATCGCAGAGAGATCCACCGCCAGCATATCCATGGAAACACGCCCGATCAGTTGCGCGCGCCGCCCGCACACCAGCACCGGCGTGCCAGAGGGAGCGTGGCGCGGATAGCCGTCCCCGTAACCGCAGGCGACAATGCCGAAGCGGCCATCGTGGTAAAAGCGGTAATCGCAGCCGTAGCCAACCGACTCGCCCGCCCGCGCTGAACGCACGGCAATCAACCGCGAGCGCAGTGTCATAGCGCTTTTGAGATTGTGATCCTGAGCGGTGCCCATATGCGGATTGATCCCATACAGCATGACGCCGGCACGGTCCCACTCGCGGCGCGCATCCGGCAAACCGATCAGCGCCGCGGAATTGGCAATGCTCTGTGCAAACGGCAATGGACGCACAGTGCTCTGCGTCTCAATGGCTCGAGCGGTGGCGTCAAAGCGCTGCAACTGCAGATGGTTGTGCGGGCTGTCTGCCTCGTCGGCACAGGCCAGATGCGTAATCAGGACACACTCCCGCACCGCAGACAGTGCGGCCAGGTCCGCGTAGATACCGGGTGCGTCGGCGCCGTCGAATCCGAGCCGCCCCATGCCGGTATCGACCTTGAGCCAGATACTCAGCGGACGAGTTTCAGGCAGAGCTTTCAGCAGCTCGAGTTGATAACCACTGTGCACCACCAGGTCCAGCCGCCGCCAGGCCGCCTCACACATCCCCTCGCGGTCAAATACGCCTTCCAGCACCAATATGCGGTTGCGCAAACCCGCCTCGCGCAGGGCCACCGCCTCCTCGATAGTCGCCACCGCAAAGCCGTCGCCACCGCAAAGACACTGGGCCACGCGCAGGAGGCCATGGCCGTAGGCATCCGCCTTGATCACTGCCAGAGTGCGCCCGTGGCTGAGGGACTTGGCGTAGCGGTAATTGTGCGCCAACGCCTCCAGATCGATCTCCGCGCGCAAAGGCCTGCTCATAGCGCCTCCCTCCCCTGGCTGATTACACGCACATCCGGGTCCGCATACGCGGGCGCGGGCGCGGGCAGGAGGGCGAAACGCAGTAACGGGCGTCTTGCCGCGGCGGGACTCGGGTGCGCCTGCATTAGAACATGGCGAAGACGGTTCATAGGGCAATAATAAATTAGAAAAATAAACACGACACGAATAATTTATTCTTACCCATTTGGTGTGCTGAGGCAAGCGATTCCCCAGCCCCACATGACATCCGACATCTGTCGCGCACTTACTCTTAGAGCACCTCTTTCATATACCTCCTGACGGTAGAGACCCGTCGAAGTTGGATGAGAAGCTCAGGTGATGGGATGGATGTTTCGAAGCTGTCGGATACAGGGATGTATCCGTCAGAGCTACAGGGAAGTATTCGTGGCTTTGGAAATATCTATCCCATTGCCTGAGCGCCACGGAACTAGCGACAGTGTTCACACGTATTCATCAGAAGCCAGAAGCGCCTCAGGCACCGGCGCACAGACGCGAGCCTGAGCCCGCGCGCCTGTCATCGCGATAGTGGTTTCCCCCCCGCTTTGCTATTCTGCCGCGCCGGCAAGCATTGCCCGCCGGGAGAAACCAACGACCGATCACAATTCAACCGACAAACATGCCCAAAATCGCCGACAAGAAAGAAAAGACCGCCAAGACAGAACACACGCCAATGATGCAGCAATACCTGCGCATCAAAGCACAGCACCCCCAGGAGCTGGTTTTCTACCGCATGGGGGACTTCTACGAACTGTTCTACGACGACGCCAAAAAGGCCGCGGAGTTGCTGGATGTGACCCTGACCGCCCGCGGCAAATCCGGCGGGCAGCCGATTCCGATGGCGGGTATCCCCTACCACGCGGTGGAAGGCTACCTGGCGCGATTGATCAAACTGGGCGAGTCGGTGGCCATCTGCGAGCAGATCGGCGACCCGGCGGCGAGCAAGGGTCCGGTGGAACGCAAAGTAGTGCGCATCGTCACCCCCGGCACCGTCACCGACGAAGCGCTGCTGAACGAACGCCGCGACAACCTGCTGGCAGCCGCCGCCGAAACCGGCGGCACCTACGGCCTGGCGCTGCTGGACTTGGCCACCGGCCGCTTTGTGGTGCAGGAAGTGGACACCCTGGAGGCACTGGCGGAACAGGTGCACCGACACGGCCCCGCGGAGCTGCTGGTAGCGGAAGATCTGCCGCTGCCCGCGGACATTGAACGCCGCCCCGGCCTGCGCCGCCGCGCGCCCTGGGAATTCGAGCTGGAAACGGCGTTACAACTGCTGAACCGGCAATTTGGCACTCTCAACCTGGAGGCCTTTGGCTGCAGCCACATGCACGCTGCAATCGGCGCCGCCGGCTGCCTGCTACAGTACGCCCGCGACACCCAGCGCACCGAACTGCCCCATATACGCAGTCTGCAAACCGAGAGCGGCGACGAAACCGTGGCGTTGGATTCCGCTTCCCGCCGCAACTTGGAAATCGACCAAAACCTGTCCGGCGGCGATGACAATACCCTGCTGTCGGTGTTCGACAGCTGTAAAACCGCAATGGGCAGCCGTCTGCTGCGCCGCTGGCTGAACAACCCCCTGCGGCAACTGACCACGCTGCACAACCGCCAGACCGCCGTGGCGGCACTACTGCAAGACTACCGCTTCGAACCCCTGCGGGACGCCTTGAAACCGGTTGGGGATATGGAGCGCATCCTCGGCCGCCTGGCACTGCGCTCCGCGCGCCCGCGGGACCTGGCGCGCCTGGGGCAATCCCTGGCCCAGTTCCCGGAAATACAAAGGCAGCTGGCGGAGACAGATGCCCCCCTGCTCGCGGAGCTGGCGCGGGATATCGGCGAATGGCCGGAAACCGTGGAACTCCTGCAGCGGGCCCTGGTGGAAAACCCGCCGGTGGTGATCCGCGACGGTGGCGTCATCGCCCCCGGTTACGACGCGGAGCTGGACGAATTGCGTGGAATCAGTGAAAACGCCGGCGACTATCTCATCCAGCTGGAAGCGCGGGAGAAGGAACGCACCGGCATCCCGACGCTAAAGGTGGGCTACAACCGGGTACACGGCTACTTTATTGAAATCAGCCGCGGCCAGAGCGACAAGGCCCCGGCGGAATACATCCGCCGCCAGACGTTAAAAAACGCCGAGCGCTTTATCACTCCAGAGCTGAAAGAATTTGAGGACAAGGCGCTGTCCGCCAAGAGCCGCGCCCTGGCGCGAGAGAAAGCCCTCTACGAAGCGCTAATCGACAAGTTAAACCTGTCTCTGGCGGAACTGCAGCTGGCCGCTGCCGGCGTATCGCAACTGGATGTCCTCGCCTGTCTGGCCGAGCGCGCCGACAACCTGCGCCTGTGCCGTCCCGAACTCGGCACCGAACCCGGCTTGCATATCCGCGCCGGCCGCCACCCGGTGGTCGAGCAGGTGCTGGACGAACCCTTCGTGGCCAACGATATCGAACTGCGTGACGACCGCCGCATGCTGGTGATCACCGGCCCCAACATGGGCGGTAAATCCACCTATATGCGCCAGACGGCACTGATCGCCCTGCTGGCCCATGTGGGCAGCTATGTGCCGGCGGACGCGGCCAAAATCGGCCTGCTGGACCGCATCTTCACCCGCATCGGCAGCGCCGATGACCTGGCGGGTGGCCGCTCCACATTTATGGTGGAAATGACCGAGACCGCCAATATCCTGCGCAACGCCACCGAGCACAGCCTGGTGCTCATGGACGAAATCGGGCGCGGCACCAGCACCTACGATGGCCTCTCCCTGGCCTGGGCCTGCGCTCACTATCTGTCAGATCAGGTGCGCGCCTTCACCCTGTTTGCGACCCATTACTTCGAACTGACTGATTTGCCGCAACAGTGCCCCCTGGCCGCCAATATCCACCTGGACGCCACCGAGCACGGCGACGACATCGTCTTCCTGCACCGCATCCAGGAAGGCCCCGCGTCCAAAAGTTACGGTCTGCAGGTGGCCAAGCTGGCGGGGATGCCCGGCGAAGTGCTGAAAGAAGCCAAACAGCGCCTGGCGGCGCTGGAATCCGGCGCCGCGACGGCCGCGGAGGCAGTGCGGCCGGAAGTGTCCCCGACCCCACCGGCCCCGCAGCCCCGCCCCGAGCCCGCGTCACCACAGCAGGTGGACCTCTTCGGCGCCCCCAGCCACCCGGCGGTGGAAGCCCTGGAAGAACTGGACCCGGACAATCTGACGCCGCGCCAGGCGCTGGAAAAACTCTACGAGTTGCAGAAACTGCTGTAACCGCCGCTAAGCGGGCGGCTTTGGTGGCCGCCGCCCGCCCTTCGGTTATAAACACCCAACCAATTCGACTGAAAAGCCACTACAATTCGCGCCAGCAGCTGATAAAATCCGCAGCTTCACAGAATCATGGCCCCGTCAGTAAAGGGCGTAGCGAGGGACAAAGATGACATTCGTAATTGGGGAAAACTGCATCAAGTGTAAATACACCGACTGTGTGGAAGTCTGCCCGGTGGACTGTTTTTACGAAGGCCCCAACTTCCTGGTAATCCACCCCGACGAGTGTATCGATTGTGCCCTGTGTGAACCCGAATGCCCCGCCAACGCGATCTACTCAGAGGATGAGGTACCCGAAGATCAGCTGGAATTTATTGAACTGAACGCGGAGCTGGCGGAGATCTGGCCCAATATCACTGAGAAAAAAGACCCACTGCCGGACGCCGAAGAGTGGGACGGCAAAAAAGGCAAACTGGAGCATCTAGAGCGCTGAACCAATCAACGAAAAGCCGTCACCGACGGCTTTTCTTTTATTTGTCGCGCGAAGCGGCCACTGTCTTTACCTGTCTCTCTGCGGCTCAAGGCCCAGCACATCCGCCACCCGGTTAAACCCCACCACCAGCTCCATCACCGCCAGGGCCTCGATGATTTCATCGTCCCGGGCACCCAGCTTCTGCGCCTTGGAAATCAGATGCTCACCGTGATCGTTGGGCGACAGATTAGCCTTGCGGGCCAAATCGAATAGCACATGCTCTTTCTCGGAATAGTGCACATGCTTGGGATCAACGCGAATGCGCATCACTTCCGCCGGATCCACCCCCAAATCTTCCAGATTGCTGCTGTGGTGGTAAATGCCGTAATTGCAGTGGTTGTCCGCGGAAATCACCAGCCCCATCCCCTCCTTGAGCTGCGGCGACAGGACACCGTGCACCATCACCGCCTTAAACCGGTGCCAGCTGGCCTCTAACAGATCCGGCTGGTGTGCAAACGCGCGGAAGATACTGGGAATCGCGCCCAGCTCATCCTCAATCTCGGCAAAGACCGCCTCCACCCTGTCTTCCGTCGGGAATTCCACCAGAGGAATCCGGCTCATAATCCACCTTTCCACTATTGGCTCCATTGACCGCAACCGCTTTCTACCCAAGCCGCACACTGTATATAATCCCAGCATGCGAAAAATCATCCACTGCGATTGCGACTGTTTCTACGCGTCGGTCGAAATGCGGGACGACCCGAATCTGCGCGGTCGCCCACTCGCCGTGGGCGGTGCCAGCGACAGGCGCGGGGTGATCTCCACTTGCAATTACGAGGCGCGCAGCTACGGCGTGCGTTCCGCCATGCCCACGGCGCAGGCAAAAAAGCTCTGCCCTGAATTGATTGTAGTACCCGGCAACATGAACAAATATCGCGAGGTCAGCCGCCAGATCCGGGATATTTTTCTGCGTTACAGCGAAACCATTGAACCCCTGTCGCTGGACGAGGCATATCTGGATGTCAGCCACAGCGACCACTGCCAGGGCAGCGCCACCCTGATGGCGGAAGCCATACGCCGGCAAGTGCGCGAGGAATTGGGCATCACCATCTCCGCCGGGGTGGCGCCGAACAAATTTCTCGCCAAGGTCGCCAGCGACTGGCGCAAACCCGATGGACTCACGGTGATCACACCGGACGCGGTGGACCAGTTTGTACTGCGCCTGCCGGTGGCGAAGATCCACGGCGTAGGAAGAGTGACAGCGGAAAAAATGCGCCGACGGGGCATCCACACCTGCGCGGACCTGCGCACCATTTCCCTGATCGAGCTGACTCAGGATTACGGAAAGTTCGGCCGCCGCCTGTATGAACTGTGCCGGGGTATCGACGAGCGTCCCGTCAACGGCGACGGCTCACGCAAAAGCCTTAGTATCGAACACACCTTCAGCGAGGACCTCAAGAGCCTGGAGGAGTGGTTGGAACAGCTGACCGGGCTCTATATGCGCCTGCTGCAACGTATGGAAAAACTGGGCGACCGCTACACAATCAGCGGTGCCACAGTGAAAGTGAAATACAATGATTTTTCCATTATGACCCAAGAGCGGGCCAGCCATACCTGCCGTATTTCCGAGTTCAGACAGCTGCTGTGCCAGTGCTGGCACAGACGGCCAGCCCCTATCCGCCTGCTGGGGATGGGAGTAAAACTCAAAGACTTGCGCGCAGAAATGGGACCGGAACAACTGCCGTTGCCATTGCCGGAGCCGAACGCGTTTCCGGCTTAAACAAATCACGCAAAAACCACCGGGCACCCACCGGTCAAAAAATCTGGCGTAGCCCCCACCCCCCGACGCCGGGCCACAATGAAGCGATAACTATACTTCCCACACAGGCGATACGAGCAGGTCAATGAAAAAAGCGCTGCCCAGTGCCCTAGTCGGCTGGTTTCTGAGTTATGCCCGCAAACTGGAGCACCCGCAGCTGTTCAGGTGGGTGGCCGCTATTTTTCTGGTGGACCTGTTGATTCCCGACCTACTGCCCTTTGCCGACGAAGTACTTCTGGGCCTGGCCACACTCTACCTGGGAACCCGGAAAAACAGGCGCGCACAGACACCAGCGAAAGAAAAATATGACGGCACAGGGAAAGATGAGCGGTCAACGGAAGAGTCGCCGGCCGACCGCCGCGACACGCACCGCCACTGATCTGCCCAACGTATTGCAACTCGAGAACAGTCTTACCAGCGCACGGAGGCGCGGCAATTTGTCACGGAAAGACTACCGGCAGCTGAGCGATGAATCCCTGCTGGACTATTATCACTCCACGCGAAATATCAAAGCCTTTCGCGAGCTCTACGCACGCCACAAGGACTGCCTCTACCGCTACTGTGTACAAATGGACCCCGCGGTGGCAAACGAGGTACTGGAAATTCTTTGGAACGGCTTGCTCGAACACCCGCCGCAGTTGAGCGGCCGCCTTTTGCGCAGCTGGCTGTTCATCCAGGTCAATAAACTGCTGCGCAACCATGCCTGCCAAAATGCGCAGGCGCCCAGGCGAGTGCCTCCTGCTCAAAGCCGCGCTCTGCAAGGCATACAGCAGTTGCCGAGAATCGAACGCAACATACTGCTGCTGCACATAGAGTGCGCCCTGCCCCTGGCGACGGTGGCAGATATAGAACGCATTTCCCTTAAGCGCTGCAAAGAGCACTATCGCCGCGGCAAAGAAAAACTGGAAGAATTTCTCTACGGGCCGCAAAGACAACCCTGGCAACTCAAAGCGGTTGAAGGAGTGGCGCAATGAATGACTGGGAACACCAATACCGGAATGCCGTTGCCGATATCACCTCCCCCGCAGCACTCGACGAAAAAATCCTGCAGCGTGCCAAGCAATTCCGGCCGCCCCAAACAGAGAACCGCTGGCTATCCAGGGCCGCGGGCGGATGCACGGCTCTGGCAGTGATGATTCTCCTGGTGCACCCGGCCCAATATCTGGGTGCGCTGACCCCCGAGTTGCGCGCGGCAAAGAACACGCAGGCATCTCCCCTACACAACTGGCAACCCGAAAGCGCGCCGCAGGCGGCGCCGGACCCCTGGTTCGATCTACGCAGCCAGGTACGGGCGGGCAGCTATATGGAACTCTGCCGCCTGTGGCGGCGGCAGCAGCAGGGAACGCTTGCCGAGAGGCTGCCCCGCGACCTGGAAAACAAAGCAAAAACCCATTGCCGGCTGCTGCCTGTCAACCGATAACCAATATCACTTTGCCCCGCGCGCGGCGTTCGGTAATCGAGGCAAAGGCCCGCGCATATTCCTCAAAGGGGTAAACCTCGGTGGTGAGTGGATTCAAACTGCCATCCTCCACCATCTGCAGCAGCTCGGCAAAATTGCGCAGATTCGCCTGGGGGTCGCGCTGCGCCCAGCTGCCCCAGAAAATGCCCATGATATCCCCCGCCTTGAGCAGCGGCAGGTTGAGCGGCAACCTGGGAATATCACCGGAGGCAAAGCCAATCACTAAGTAGCGGCCGCTCCAAGCAATGGAGCGGTAAGCCTGCTCCGTGTAATCACCGCCCACCGGGTCCAGAATCACATCGGCACCCTGGCCGTCAGTGAGCGCTTTGATCCGCTCTTTCAGGTTTTCCCGCGAGTAATTGATTACATCATCCGCGCCCACTTCGCGGCAAAATGCCAGCCTATCGTCGCTGGACGCACAGGCGATGACCCGCGCTCCCAGAGCCTTGCCCAATTGGATTGCTGTGACGCCTACGCCTCCGGCGGCACCCAGCACCACCAGGGTTTCCCCTTTCTCCAGTGCGGCGCGCTGCTTCAGCGCATAGTAAGAAGTGGCATAAGTGATACAGAATCCGGCGGCCTGTTCGAAGGAAAGCTTGTCCGGCATGGGCACCAGCAAATGCGACTTCACTTGCACCTGCTCGGCAAAAGCGGACAGGCCCGGCATGGCAATCACCCGGTCGCCCACCTTGAAACTTGTCACCGCATCACCGACAGCACTCACCACACCGGCACACTCGCCACCAGGAATAAACGGCAGTGGCGGCTTGATTTGATATTTGCCGGCAATAATCAGTGTGTCGGGGAAGTTGATCCCCGCGGCCCGAACATCGATCCGCACTTCGTCATTTTTCAGCGGCGGCAGCGCTTGGTCCCCAATCACCAACTGTTCCGCGGTGCCGTATTCCCGACAAATCAGTGCGCGCATGCTTGTCTCCCATCTAGCTTTGCAGTCTCTTCACAGCCGGAGCATGAATAAATGAGCAGCTTCTTAAGTAACCTCTGATTAATTCGCGTGGACACTATGGTAGCTTCCGGGGCGCTCAGGCAATAGGACGTACATTTCGAAAACGCACGAGTACTTCCCTGTAGCTCCGACGGTTTCGCAATGTACGTCCTACCACCTGAGCTTCACATCCGCTCCCGAAGCGCCTCTGCCACCAGAAAGTGACTTAATCAGAGGTTCCTTAAAAGGCTGAAACGCCGCCATCCACCGCCAGCGCCTGCCCGGTAATATAGGTGAGTGCGGGGGAGCAGAAGAAGAGCATGGCGTTAACTACCTCTCGCGGTTCCGCCAGCCGTTTCATCGGACAACCACTGGCCAAATATGCCTGCATCTGGTCGCCGCTAACGCCTTCCGGTGGCTGCAAGTCTGTCACCATTCTGGTCAGGGTGAAAAAGGGGCAGACCGCATTGACGCGAATATTGTATTTAGCGTTTTCCACCGCCGCCGTGCGGGTCAGGCCAATCACCGCGTGCTTGGCCGCCGAATAGGTGGCCGCTTTGGGCGCGGCGCCGAGTCCGGCCATGGAACTGACATTGAGGATAATGCCCGAGCGCCTCGGCTTCATCGCTTTCAGCTGGTGTTTAAGGCAGAAATAAACGCCCTTCACGTTGACGTTGTGCTGTTTTTCCAGCACCCCCGCATCCACCGTCTCAAGGGCCTGCATGGGCGGAGCTATACCCGCGTTGTTGACCGCGATATCCAGTGAACCAAACTGGGACAGAGCAAGTTCCACCAGCGCGGCGCAATCGCTTTCGACAGAGACATCGCAACGCTGCGCGCGCACAGCAATACCTTCTGCTTCCAGTTCCCGCGCCACTTCCTGCACGCCGCGCTCGTCGATATCACCCAATATTAATTGCGCGCCGCGAATGCCCAGTTCCCGCGCCAAACCTGCGCCAAGGCCTCCGGCGGCACCGGTGATCAGCGCCACCCTGCCTTTGAAGTCCAGAAGAGGATCGCGTTCCATTAAACACCTCCGCAACAAACCAGGCCTCCGTCGACAACGACACATTCGCCGGTGGTATAGCTGGAAGCGTCGGACACCAAATAGAGAACCGTTCCCGCCATTTCCTCCGGCTCCGCATGGCGGTGCATGGGGATATGCTCAATGGCGGTCTTGTAGATTTCTTCGTGAGTGAACAACGCACCGGCAAATTTCGTGCGCGTGAGCCCCGGAAGCAGCGCGTTGACGCGGATATTGAACTGGGCACATTCTTTGGCAAAAGCCTTGGTCATATTGACGACCGCGGCCTTGGTAATGGAATAAATTCCCTGGCCCACACCCGGCTGCAAAGCATTGACGGAAGCGGTATTCACAATACAGCCGCCCCCCTGCGCACGCATCAGTTTGCCGGCCTCGACCGACATAAAGAAATAACCGCGAATATTGACATCCACGGTCTTCTGAAAAGCCCCCAGGTCTGTGTCGAGGATATGACCGAAATAGGGATTGGTGGCCGCATTGTTCACCAGAATATCCAGGCGGCCATGCTTCTGGCGGATGCCGTCGAACAGCGCGGCTATGTCGTCCATATTACCGATATGGCAGGGCACGGCCTCCGCCGAACCGCCGACGTCGACAATTGCCTCCGCAACCGCGCGGCAGCCTTCGATTTTGCGGCTGGAAACCAGCACATGGGCGCCCTGCTCCGCCAGCAGTTTGGCAACGGCTTCACCGATGCCGCGGCTGGCCCCCGTTACCAGGGCGATTTTTCCTCTGAGGTCAAACAAATTGGTAGCCATTCGCCTATCTCCGTTGATGTCCTGCGCCGCGGGACGGGAGCGCCCGCTGCGAAAAGTCAGCCGTCGGTCTCGATAACGTCCAACGCCATAAGAGCCACCGGTTCCACCAGCCTGCCCAGTGTTGCCGCATTTTTATTGGAGGCATTGCCATCCTGCGCGCGCTTGGCCACGCCCTGGATAATGGCGGCCAGGCGGAAGAAGCTGAACGCCAGATAGAAGGCCCAATTATCGATTCCGCCAATCCCCATGCGTTCGCAATAGCGCGCCACATATTCCCGCTCCGAAGGAATCCCCAGCGCCGCCCTGTCCAGGCCCATCAGGCCGGATATCTTGCCGCCGTCGGCGGGCATACGCATTTGCATACACTGGTAGGCGAGATCGGCGAAGGGGTGGCCCAGGGTGGAGAGTTCCCAGTCGAGCAAGGCGACCGCCCGCGCCTCGCGGTGGTGAAACATAATGTTATCCAGGCGGTAGTCGCCGTGTACCAGCGCCACACGGCCATCGTCTTCCGGAAGGTTTTTCGCCAACCATGCCATCAGGGATTCCATGGCACCGATGCGGGAAAGTTCCGATGCCCGATACTGACCGCGCCAGCGCTCAAACTGGCGCTCAAAATAATTGCCCGGGCGGCCGTAATCGGAAAGTCCCACAGATTCGATATCCACACTGTGCAGCGCCGCCAGCACCCGGTTCATCTCGTCGTAGATCGCCATGCGCTGGCGCTCGTCCACTTCCGGCAGGTCGGCGTGCCAAAAAATACGTCCTTCACAATATTCCATGACAAAAAAGAGTGACCCGATCAACGTCGGGTCCTCGCACAGATGCATCACCCGCGGCACGGGCACATCTGTATCCGCCAGTGCGCGCATGACCCGGAATTCCCGGTCCACCGCGTGGGCGGATTTCAGCAACTTGCCCGGCGGCTGGCGGCGCAACACATAAAGACCGGATGCCGCTTCAAGCTTGAAGGTGGGATTCGACTGGCCGCCGGAAAATTTGCGCACGGAAAGCGGGCCGCGAAATCCGTCGATATGCGCGGCCAGATATTTTTCCAGGCTTTCCAGCGGCAGCTGTGCCACCGCGTCGCGCTGTTGTGCAGTTTTTTGTTCCATGCGCCGCTCCCGTGTCAGTCTTGCGCGCCGTAGCGGGCCGCCAGGTTGCGCCCCAGTTGCATCATATGCACCTGATCCGGGCCATCCGCCAGACGCACAGTGCGCGCATAAGCGTAGTGCTGCGCCAGGTTGTAGTCCTGACTCAATCCGGCGGCACCATGAATTTGTATCGCGCGGTCGATCACCCTGCAGGCCATTTGCGGCGCCACGATTTTGATCATGGCGATCAAATCCCTGGCCGCCTTGTTGCCGTATCTATCCATCTGATCCGCGGCCTTCAGTGTCAGCAGACGCGCCTGTTCTATTTCGCAGGCACTTTTGGCAATGTCCTCCCGCACCGAGCCCTGCGCACTCATCCGGCGGCCGAAAACAACGCGCTGCTCCGCGCGCCTGGCCATCATTTCCAAAGCCCTTTGAGCCTGGCCAATCAGGCGCATACAGTGGTGGATACGCCCAGGTCCCAAGCGCCCCTGTGCGATTTCAAAGCCCCGCCCCTCGCCCAGAATCAAGTTGGCCGCAGGCACACGCACATTGTCAAAGATCACTTCCGCGTGTCCCTCGGGGGCATCGTCGTAACCGAACACAGTCATCGGGCGAATGATTTCGACGCCCGGTGTATCGGTGGGCACCAAAATCTGCGACTGCTGCCGGTGGCGATCGGGATTGGTTGGATCTGTTTTTCCCATTACGATCAGAATCCTGCAGCGCCGGTTCATCAGCCCGCTGATGTAAAACTTGTGACCGTTGATGACATAGTCATCGCCGTCGCGCACTATGGATGTCTCGATATTGGTTGCGTCGGAAGACGCCACCTTGGGCTCTGTCATCGCAAAAGCGGAGCGGATTTCCCCGGCCAGTAACGGCGCCAACCACTGTTTCTGCTGCTGCGGACTGCCGTACCGGGCGAGCACCTCCATGTTGCCGGTGTCCGGCGCACTGCAGTTGAATACTTCCGAAGACCAGACCACCTTGCCCATTTCCTCCGCCAGGGGCGCGTATTCGAGATTCGACAACCCCGCGCCGAATTGCGGGTCCGGCATAAAAAGATTCCACAGCCCTTGTTCGCGGGCCCGCGCTTTTAATTCCGACAGCAGCGGCGGTTCGCCCCAGGGATCGGCTCGCAACTGTTCATGAAAGGCCTCTTCAGCGGGATAGATGTGTTCGCCCATAAATTTTTTCAGGCGATTTAGCAGTTGTTGCACCTTGGGGGAATATTCAAAATCCATCGCGCGCTCTAGCTGTAGGTGATAAATTTCCGCCGCCCATCCCTTTCGAGATGCGGCACGTGGTTGAAACTGTGCAGGGCGATACCGTCGGCACCGATAAAAAAGCGGCTTACCGCCGTATTTTTTATTTGCAGATTGAGCCTGGTCACCGTCTCCGCGGGGCCGCCCAACACCCGGCACACCAGCATCGCAATAGCGCCGCCGGAACTGACCACCAGGGTTTTACTGCCTTTCGGCGCGTCTGCGATCAACTCCAGAGCGTCTTCGATACGCCGCTCAAAATCACACCAGCGCTCCAGCGGATGGATCTCCCCCGCTGCCCAGGCCAACATGGCCTTTTTCAGGAAACGGTAAAACTCAGAGCGGCCGGTACCGGGTGGCGGCACCGATTGCGGATCGCGCTCACCGTAGCACTGCAGCACACTGTGAAAATCAAATTCATTGAGCTGCGGCGCCAGCCGTACCCGGGAGCCGTCCATTTCCAGCCCCTCACAGATGCCCTGTGCCGTTTCCCGGTGCCGCAACAGGTCGCCACAGAGAATCCGGTCGAATGCCACACCCACCTCGCGCCAGTGTTCCCCCAGCCAGCGCGCCTGACGCCAGCCCAGTGGGGATAACTTGTCGTAATCATCGGCGCCGAATGAGGCCTGCCCGTGGCGCACCGTGTAAAACTCAGCCAATGCTTTCTCCCCGGTTTGATCTCCACCTTAGCCTCGGCCATTGGATCATTGAAGTTTATTATGCGAATATTCAATCATTCACAATGTTTATGATGGGTGCCGCCTGTGCAGCTGCAGCAAATGGATATGAATCTCTTCCTGGTGCTGGAAGCGATCTACAGCGAGCGCAATCTGACCCGCGCGGCACAGCGGCTGCACATTACCCAACCGGCGGTCAGCAATGCGCTGGCCCGCCTGCGGCGCACGCTGGACGACCCCCTGTTCACCCGCACCCCCTCGGGCATGCAGCCCACGCCCTTGACCGAGCGCATCATGCCCAAAGTTCAGCAAGGGCTGGCGCTGCTCGGCGGCAGCCTGAATGAACAGCGCCAGTTCGACCCAGCCGCTGCGCGCAAGACCCTGCGCCTGTCGATGAATGACATGGCCGAAACGCTGTTACTGCCGCGGCTTCTGGAGCGGCTGCAGCAGCTGGCGCCCGGAATCCGTGTGGAGTCCTACTATGTACCCCGGGACCAGTTGGCAAAGGAGCTGGCCGCCAATACGCTGGATTTCGGTCTCGATATACCCCTGCCTACAGCCACGCAGCTTAAGCAGCAGCGCCTTATCCGCGACCGCTATCTGTGCATGCTGCGCGCCGACCACCCACTGGCGAAGCAAGACAGCCTGACCCTGGAGCAATACCTGCAACTGGAGCATATCCACGTATCCAGCCGCCGCAGTGGCCCCGGCCTGGTGGATATCGCCTTGAACAAACTGGGCCGCCAGCGGGAGATCAAGCTGCGCGTGCAACACTATCGGGTAGCGCCACTGGTGGTACTGCGCAGTGACCTGGCACTGACGGTGCCCGCGAGCCTCGCCGATCAGTTTCCGGCACGGCGGTTCGAATTACCCTTTCAGATTCCCCAGATAGACTGGCATCTGTTGTGGCACAAAAGCCAGCACGATGATCCAGCCAACCGATGGCTGCGGGCTCAGCTAATGGATCTGGTACACCTCTGACACTTTCGCACCGGCCAGCGGTGAGGCGGGGGGCGCTCAAGCAATAGGGTAGAGGCAGCGAATAAGCGCGGCTCATGGATACACAACCCCGAACAGGCCAAAGAATTCGACCGGATTGGTCACTGCCGCAACATTTCCGGCTTGTTATTCTCCACCGCAGCTATATGCAACTTCTTGCATATCTTGTCCGTCACAAGAAGAGAGAATCGCCATGTCCCAAGCTTACCCCCACCTGCTGGCCCCGCTGGACCTGGGCTTTACCACACTGAAAAACCGGGTGCTGATGGGCTCGATGCACACCAACCTGGAAGAGCACGCTGGCGGATTTACACGGCTGGCGGCCTTTTATGCCGAGCGCGCCCGCGGCGGTGTGGGCCTGATTGTGACCGGCGGTATAGCGCCCAACGAGGAGGGCGGAGTCTTCGCGGGTTCCGCCAAAATGACCACGCCGGAAGAAGCCCAGCACCACCGCGAAATCACCGAAGCTGTACACGCCGAAGGCGGCAAAATCTGTATGCAGATACTGCATACCGGCCGCTATGCCTACAACCAAAACCTGGTTGCTCCCTCGCCCATCCAGGCCCCGATCAACCCCTTTACCCCACGCGAGCTGACGAGTGAGGAAATCGAAGGCCAGATCGACGACTATGTGCGCTGTGCCACCCTGGCCCGCGAAGCCGGTTACGACGGCGTTGAAATCATGGGTTCGGAAGGCTATTTCATCAATCAATTCATCGTCTCCCGCACCAACAAACGCACTGACGAATGGGGCGGCAGCTTCGAAAATCGCATCCGCCTGCCAATTGAAATTGTGCGCCGTGTGCGCGAAGCAGTAGGCGATGATTTTATTATTATCTATCGGCTGTCCATGCTCGATCTGGTCGAGGACGGCAGCACCTTTGAAGAAGTGGTCGCCCTCGGCAAAGCGATCGAAAAAGCGGGCGCGACCATCATCAACACCGGCATCGGCTGGCATGAGGCCCGCGTTCCCACCATTGCCACCGCTGTGCCCCGCGCCGCATTTACGGAAATTACCGCCAAAGTGAAGCAGCACTTAAGCGTGCCGGTGATCACCAGCAACCGAATCAATATGCCGCAAGTGGCCGAAGAGGTGCTGGCCGCAGGTCACGCGGATATGGTCTCCATGGCACGGCCCTTCCTTGCCGATCCCGAGTTCGTCAACAAAGCGGCACAAAATCGCGCCGACGAAATCAACACCTGTATCGGCTGCAACCAGGCTTGCCTGGACCACACTTTTGAACTAAAGCTGACTTCCTGTCTCGTAAACCCCCGCGCCTGTCACGAAACAGAGCTGCAATATCTCCCTACAGACAACCCCAAAACTATTGCCGTAGTCGGCGCCGGTCCCGCCGGCCTGGCGGCGGCAACAGTGGCGGCGGAGCGCGGTCACAAAGTAACCCTCTTTGAAGCCGAGGAAAAAATTGGCGGTCAGTTCAATATCGCCAAACGCATTCCCGGCAAAGCCGAATTTGAGGAAACCCTGCGCTATTTCAACCGCCGCCTCGAAACCACTGGTGTCGATGTGAGACTCAACACCCGCGCCAGCGCAAGTGACCTGCAGAAATTCGACGAAGTCATTATCGCTACCGGCATACACCCGCGCACACCGCCAATTCCCGGTATCGAACACGAAAAAGTACTGAGCTACCTGGACGTACTGAAATACGGCAAACCGGTGGGACAGAAGGTGGCGATTATCGGTGCCGGCGGTATCGGCTTCGATGTGGCCGAATACCTTACCCACGACGGCGACAGCCACGGAGAGCTGACGCCCATTGGCAAACAGGAATTCTTCGACGAATGGGGTGTGGATATCCAACTGGAACACCGCGCCGGCCTCAAGCAGCCCGCACCGGTCTCGGCTCCGCGCCAGGTGACACTGTTGCAGCGTAAAACTACCAAGGTGGGCGCAGGACTCGGCAAAACCACCGGCTGGATTCACCGCACCAGCCTCAAACATCGCCATGTGCAAATGATCGCCGGTGCCAGCTATGAAAAAATCGACGACCGCGGCTTACATATCCGCGTCGGCGATCAGGAGCAGTTGCTGGAAGTGGACAATGTCGTCATCTGCGCCGGCCAGGAACCCGCGCGGGATCTGTACGATGCATTACAGGGTAGTGGCGTCAGTGTTCATCTGATCGGCGGCGCCGATGAAGCCGCTGAGCTGGACGCCAAGCGGGCGATCAATCAGGGCTCGCGATTGGCGGCGGAACTTTAAAATACCTCAGAGCCATTCGCTCAAGACCTGTGAAGTGCCCGCCCGGACTTAGGAACCTCTGATTAATTCGCGTGAACACTATGGTGGCTTCCGGGGCGCTCAGGCAATAGGACGGACATTTCGAAAACGCACGAGTACTTCCCTGTATCCGACGGTTTCGAAATAGCCATCCTATCACCTGAGCTTCTCATCTAGCTCCAAAGAATTTTTACCGTCAGGAAGCGAATTAATCAGAGGTTCCTTAATCATTTCGCCAAAAACTTCCCCCTTTCGCTCAGCGCGATTTCACGTCAATTTCACCGCAATAATCCCCAACAGGCAGTATCCGGCACCGGGTCTATACTTTTTTTCGCCGTAGCGAAATAAACGGGCTTCACTCTATCCCAGGGAAAAATGATGCCCGCTCTGGCGAATCCATCGGTCGGCCTTTCTGCGCGCGGGCCGGGCATTACATTGCCCCGCAAAGACATCACCGCTGAATACAACGCTTTCGTTGGACCGCCAACAATATTTCAGAGGTTAAATATTCATCCAGTAGGCGCTTCTGCGAATACACAGGCGCGCCAAAATCCACAGCCAACACGTTAAAAACATGTCCCTCTCCAAACTGTTGATGCAAACCCGCCCCGCCGTTGAAAAAGCGCTGCGCGAACTCACACCGCCATATACTTTGTTTTTTTCCGTGAGTGACGGCAAACAGCGGGCCAAGGTTCAACACGCCAGCGCAAAGGATTTCGCCACCGCCTGGCAGACGGCCGCCGCGATGGCGCGGCGCGCCGCCAACGCGTCCAAGATGGATGTCTGCTGGCTTAGGGTGGACTGGATTTTCGAAGCGGAGTCCATGACCTGGGGCGATTTAAAGCGGCGTTTCGAAGCGACCAAACGCGCCTATTTCCGCTACGGCATCGCCCTGGACCCGGAATATCAATACGCCTTCCTGGAACAGGAACTAAACGGCAACGCCATGATTTATGGTGGCAATAAAATCAGCCACGCCGTCATCAACGAAAAAAATTTCCGCTCCTATGTCCGCAGACGCTACGGCAACCATTTGGAAGTCGATTTTTCCGATGAAAAAACGGTCTTCGTACTATCCACCAAAGGGATTTTTTGCGATGCGTGCGGAAGCCCGGTACCACTCTACGGACCGGGACGCAATGCCGGTCGACGCATTATTGAAACACTCGATGAAGACAGTGTCACCCGACTCATTGAAACCAGCAGCCAATACCTGGCCAGCCAGGTAAAACCCAGCGGCCGCTTTTACTACGGCTGGCACGCCTGTTACGACAAATATATCGATACCTACAATACCCTGCGGCACACCAGCAGCACCTACGCCATGCTGGAAGCTTGGGAAGTGACCGGGGATCAAAAGTTAAAAGACGCCATCGACCGGTCGATCACCTACCTGACGGAAAAACTCATCCAGCGGGTCACCCTGCCATCCGGTGCAGACGCCGCCTTCCTGGTGGAGAGCAACGGCGAAATAAAACTCGGCGGCAATGCCGTGTGCCTGCTCGCCCTTGTGAAGTTCACCGAGCTCACCAAATCGGAACAATACCTGCCGCTGATGGATGAATTGGCACTCGGCATTCAATACATGCAAGACCCGCATAGCGGTAAATTCGTGCATGTGCTGCAATTCCCGGATCTCACAGTCAAGGAGGCGTTCCGCATTGTCTACTACGACGGTGAAGCGGCTTTCGGGTTGATGCGTCTCTACGGGCTCACTCGCAACCCCCGCTGGCTGGCCATGGTGGAAAAAGCCTTTGCCTACTTTATTGCCGCCAGACACTGGAGAGCCCACGATCACTGGCTGAGCTACTGTGTCAATGAGTTGACGCTCTACCGCCCGGAAGAGAAGTACTATCAGTTCGGTATCCGCAACGTCGCCGACTATCTGGACTTTGTGGAAAACCGCATCACCACCTTCCCCACCCTGCTCGAACTGATGATGGCGGCGCAAAAGATGATTGCCCGCCTGCAGCGGGAGGAGCGCTTTGCGCACCTGCTGACGCAAATAAACCTGGACTGGTTTTACCGCGCACTGCACAAGCGGGCCCACTACCTGCTCAACGGCTACTTCTGGCCGGAATTCGCCATGTTCTTCCGCAACCCTCAGCGAATCACCGGCAGCTTTTTTATCCGCCACCACGCCTTCCGCGTGCGTATCGACGATGTGGAGCACTATCTGTCCGGATTTGTGGCTTACCGGAACTATTTGCGCAACGGCGGACAGGCGGCAGCGCCCACGCCCCTTGTGGACGAAACCCTGCACCCGGTTGCGCCGCAAAGCGACGCGCCAGTGGCAGCCTGGGGAGGCGATGTCAACCTGGCGCGGCGCCAGCACTACCGCACTGCAGAGTTGGGAGAAGAAGCGGTACTGGGAAAAATCCCCGCGCTCAACGACGCCGACCTCAGTATCGTCAACCTGGAATGCGTGGTGGCAACCAGCGGCGAACAGGGCGTCGACAAAGGGGAATCCGCCCCCTACTACTACCGCGCCAGACCGGAAATGCTGCGGCAACTGGCAGCTGCGAAAATCGACGTGGTCACCACCGCCAACAACCACAGCGGGGATTACGGCCCCGAAGCGCTGCTGGAGCAGTGCCGCTGGCTGGATGCGGTCGGTATCGGCCACACCGGCGCCGGGCCCAATCTGAACGCCGCTTTGACACCGGTAATCCGCCCCGCCGGCCCGCTCAACGTGGCTATTTTTTCCGTGGACGCAACCCAGCGGCGTTTCGCCGCCGGCGAGGACTCGCCCGGCTGTGCCTACCTGCCTCTGTCAAACCCACAATTGTGGATAGCGCAACTGGCGCCGCGGATACAGGCGGCGCGGCAGCGGGCACAGGTGGTACTGGTCGCGGTTCACTGGGGTCCCAACCTGGAAACCCACCCAGGGCTGGAGGAAATCGCTGTGGGCCAGGCAATCATCGATGCCGGCGCCGACGCTGTGCTCGGGGCCAGTGCCCACCTGCTACAGGGCATTGAGATTTATCGCGAACGCCCGATCATCCACGACGCCGGCGACCTGCTCTTCGATGCCGTGCGCCACACCCTTGCCGACAGCGGCGTCTTCCGCCTGGAGCTCAGCCACCGGGGGGTGGAAAAAGTCCACTTCGTGCCCGTAGGCGCAGGTTTCGGTTTCAGCCGTCAGTTGACTGGGGACAAAGCCTTAGCCGCAAGCCGCCGTTACGCAGAGTTGTGCGCAAAACTCGGCACCAGTATGCAACTGCTCGAAGACGGCAGTGCCACCATTACCCTGGCCCCGCCGGACAGACCCCGAGCCGAGCGGGAACCGGTGGCCCCCACCCGCTACAACCTGGACGCGCTCATCCATACCCCCCGCCCGACAAATCCCGCCTGGCAGGTGGACTCAGTGCCCGAAGATGCGAGGATTTCCCCGCGCCGTTTCGGCCCGCTCACACTGGTGGGATTGCGTTTCCATCCGCGCGAGATCAAGTCGCGGCAGCTGCTGTGGGTGGAATCCTTCTGGACCGCGGATGAAATACCGAGCAAAGACTACCGCATTGATTTCCGCGCTGTCCCCACGGAGAAAACGTCCATGCCCTACTGGGGAAAAGCCATGGACCACGATCCCTGCGACTGGCAGATGCCCACCAGCCGCTGGCAGCCTGGCGTCATTTACCGGGATTTCTACGGCCTCAGGCCACCGGCCCCCAAAACTCTGACAAAAGCCAAGCTGCAACTGCACCTGGGACTGATCGCCGCGGGGGAAACCATCGATCCCGTCCCGCTGGAAGGCATGGTCACCCATATCGATATCGAGGCGAAAAACAGCGCTGCCAAACAGAAAAAACCGCCCCACTACCGAACAGATTTTCCCCCGCTGGTACACGAGCACCACCCCGGCCAGACATGGAACGCCGAACAGCTGTTAGCGGTCACCGGCGGCCGCTGGCTGGTGGAACCGCCGCAGGGGTGGCTTGTGCGCAGCGTGGTCTCCGGCAAAGGGTTTATCCCGCAGTCCCTGGCCCCGGTCCTGTTCGTGGCCCACACCAACCTGGACCGCGCCTTCCACGAACAGAGCACCACGCCCTGGCCCAAGGGCTGGGACCTGCACAAAAAACTGCCCAGCTTCGCCGACACTATCGCCGGTGCTATCGTCGCCAGACCAGTGCCCGGACTGCCGCCCCAGCTACCGGTATTGCAAGTGGACGACCCCATCAAGGCGATTATCGAACTCGGCTTTGCCGCGCGCAGCCGCTTCCACGGCGACGTTATTGCAATTACCGGTACCGCAGGCAAATCCACCACCCTGAAAATGCTGGGGCAAATGCTCGGCAGCCGGGAAAAAGCGCTCACCAGCCTCGGCAATTACAATTCCCGTGTCGGCGCCCCCTCCATGCTCGCCAGCCTGAATGGCGACCACGAAGCCGCAGTGATCGAAGTGGCGCAGAGCGCGCTGTGGATGAAGCGCGGCCCCATTACACGGCAGATCAAACCTACCATTGCGCTGATTACCGAGATCGGCCTGTCCCAGACCACCAAGCGGGTAAAAACCGTGCAGGACACCGCAAAGTGGAAATCCCGTATTTTCGACGGCCTCACAGGCCGTGCAGTCGCTGTTGTCGGGGAACATTTGCAATGCTTTGATTACGTGATGCAACAGGCGCGTAAACACGCACAGCGCGTTGTGATTTTCGGCAGCAGCGACGCCGCGGAAATACAGATAGTGGATATACGCGGCGACGAAGAAGGCAGCTGGGTAACTCTGCGCACGCCAGATCAACAGCTCCAATTTCGCGTGGCTGCGCCCAGCACCGGCATGGTCTACAACGCCGTGGCAGCCCTCTCCGCCGTCTACGCCATGGAACGGGACCTGGAGGCGGCGGCGCAAACCCTGCAACATCTGCAGTTGGACGAAGGACACCTGCAGCGCCTCCAACTGGACCTGGGCGGCCGCCTGCTGAGTGTGATCGACGACAGCTGGAATGCCACTATCAGCTCCATGCTGAACGCTTTTTCCGTATTTGAACAGACTCCGGTAAACGACGGCGGGCGCAAAATCGCCGTACTCGGGCGCATCGTACATCTCGGCGAACAAGCCAGGGCGCTGCACCACAAGCTGGCGGAACCTCTGCTCGCCAGCGGCGCGGACTGGGTAATCACGCACGGTGATGAGATGCGCTACTTGCGCGAACAGCTTCCGGAAACAATACTCGGTCCGCATTTCTCCACAGCGGCGCCACTGGTCCGCTATCTGGCGGAATTCGCACGCAGCGCGGACCTGATATTAATCAAAGGCTCCCGGAGGGATTCCGATTTTGGCGATGTACCCCGTCTTTTGATGGAGGAAGCACAGAAGAGCAGCAGTTATACGGAGGTTCCTTAAGGAACCTACGGGCAACTTTCTGCACGGAGAAAGAGACGCTTTCCGACAGATAGAAAGCCAGGATCATGGCGTGAACAGTTTCTCTGCGCGCCCAAACTCATGACAGTGCCCCTAAAGATACATCGTCACTGTCTCAGGAAACCCCACCCAAGGCACACATGGTATTCATGCGCCGCTTTACAGAGCTGGTTTCCAGCTTCACATTGAAAGCGATACAAATCCGCAGCGATTTATCCTCCACCGGATTGACATAGTGATGCAGCCAATTCGGAAAGAGCACCATTCTGCCAGCCCGCGGCAGCAATTTGACCCGGCCACCGAAATTGCTGTCGGGCAGTTCCGTGGCAATACAGAGCATTCTGGGGTCGAGAAACTCAATATTCCCACTGCTCTTGCATTTTTCCTTCACAAGACGCGACTTGACATAGTAAACACCGGACCAGGTACAAGACTCGTGATTGTGGATTTTCCGGTAACTATCTGCCCGGGATACATTGGCCCAGGCATGGGCAAACATATCCTCCGGTTTCGGATTGTACTTGCCCTTGGTGGCTTTGAACGTAATTTCTCTGACCGCCTCTACGATAAAAGCCTTAAACTGCTGAATCTCTGTATAGGGCCACTCCAGGAAATCCTTGTTGGAATCCCAGCTGCCAATATTCGAACGCTGGACTGCCGGTGCTTTTGCCTCCTTTTCCAGAATAATTTTGCTCAGCCGTTGGTTTAAATCAGCGGAATCCCCCCAGTCCCGCACCAATATCGGCGTGCAGAAAACAGACTTGACGACATGCATCGGCATGCTCCCTACCTCAAAAACCGCTGTTTCACGCGCTCCGGATATTCAACTCAGTACTTTCGAAAAGTAATCACCCCTAGCGGAGAACAATAAATGTCCGAAGACCGACAAACGGATACTCTTTCACGGAGATCCCGGATACCGAGGCGGCAGGCGGCCCGGCCTCACATAGAGTCAGCAGGGCATCCACTGCCTTCTCTCTTCCCTCCATAAACACTTCCACCTTCCCATCTGGCGTATTGCGCGCCCAACCGTGGACAGCGTGTAATACGGCTTGCCTTTCCAGCCAGTTGCGGAAGCCGACACCCTGCACCCGCCCTTCTATGGTTGCGAATACACAACGGTTGGGCAGAGATTGATTAGCCAGCTCGGGGAAAAGCGCTCGAATCAGTTTCCCGGCCAGGTCGCGGCCCAGACCGCAGTTGGGGAAGTGATGCAGGGACAGGTTGGGATGACAAAGCACGTCATTCACTTTCCAGGTCTGCCGGTCCGGAGAGCGACGGATATCCGTGGCAATAAGATCAATACCGGCAATGAATGGATTGAAAATTGCATTGACCGCCTCTATAGCGATGCGCGCAAACCCGGGATGAATTTCATCACTGACATCCCGGTTACCGCGATCAAAACGGCACTTCTCTCCCTTCTTGCCGGAGTGACTGCCGCCGCTGATACCTGCCACCAGCGTATTGTTAACGACAACCAGGCGATACTGCATATAAGGTGCTCTATCCGAAGGATGGACAGACGCAAATACGCCCCGCTGCTGCAAAAGCTCCAATAACCAGCGACGGTTTCGGCTTGCCTTGCGGGAAATCACATTGGTTCTATCCGGCAGGCCCTTGTAAAAGGTGACGGAATTGTGTTGCGAAGAAAGAACATACAAATTGTCCGCCAGATCCTCCACCGTGAGATTACAGGCGTAGGCAGCTTGTTTGATTAACTCTACCTGGCGATCTGAATTTTTTGATAATAAAGGCTCACAGGTGGCGTAGGTGTAGGGTTCTGCCAATACCAGCGGGTACTCATCGGTTGTACCGGTGTTTTGCGGCTGTTTCTTGAAGACAAAATCGAGCAAGGCATCCGGCACATCGACCGGCCTGCCGTAACCGGGAAAAACGGCATCGGAAATACCGGGATTGGAATTCACCTCTATAACCCAAATACGCTCACGTTCTCCGGAGTCATCGAGCATTAAATCCACACCGACCTGTGGCAATCCCGGAAAAGCCCTGGCCGCCTCCTCTGCTACCCGCAACACCGAGGGATTGATATGGTCAATACACTGTACCACCTCACCACCGACGGATATATTGGCCACACTGGCCAGCCAGACCCTTTCGTTCTCAGCGGGAACATCGCTCAAAGAACGCCCTTGACGCTCCAGAAGATCGAAACGCTTGAGCATATCGATCCTTAGACTCGGGTTCAGCTTGCGGCGCTCATTCTTACGCTCCACCAACTCCGCTATGGTACTGACACCATCTCCAACCACATTGGCGGGGATTCGGATATAAGCTGCCACAGCACTGCCCCCGATCACAATGACACGGAGGTCATACCCTTTAATCGACTGCTCGACAATGACCTCGCTCGCGGACGCGCTGGCATTCTCCCAAGCAATCTGAAACTCCTCTACGGTGGATACGCCCGCGCTGACTCCGGTTCCATGTGCACCGTCCACGGGCTTTAACGCCACAGGAAAATGACACTGTTCAAAATACTGCAAAGCGTCATCATAACGGGTAAACACTTCTCCCGCCGGGACCTGTACCCCCCTGCGCGCCAGCAAAATCTTTGCCAAGTGTTTTTTACGTGCGCAATAGCTGAAGACCGTCGAGTTCTCCGGCGAGTTTTGCAGAAAAAGCACCCGCCGGTTCTCATCCGAAATCTCGTAAACCAATCCCCGGTGCATATTGACATTCAGCCCACGCTTTTCAGCCGCGGCACTGATGAGGGAAATACCCACGGACCGGCTGTGCAAATGCGGGGACTCTTCGTAATTATTTTCCCGCTCCGTGATTTCCTCCAAACCTTCCGGAAGACTAATATCCATCCTTCCCATCCCGGTGTATTTTCCAGTGCACCTTTACATCCGTATAGCGAGAATAGCCTCGAAAACTTTTCGGCCAAAGATTGGACCACACCCAGGAAAAATCCCGGTTGAGAACAATTTTTTTCGCTTTTCCGACACCGAAGCCGTAACCGAATTTTGGATCCAGGGCAAGATTCGGGTCCACTGGAATCCACTTCCCATGCAAATAGACTTCCGCCGAGTGATGGTTTGGCTGCCGGAATTCCGTTCTGGAGGTAAACAAAAAATCTGTTGTCATCCGTGCCGGAAATCCCATCGCCCTCGCTAGAGCGACAAACAGGGCCGCAAATTCGGTACAGTCACCCTTGCCGTGCTTTATCGCGTAGAGCGCCCCTTCCGTGGGCTGCACCCGGTACTCAATCATCTGCTGCGGCAATAAAAACGCCGCCCTTAACCTTTCCTCATCCGTTTCGTATGTTCGCTCTATCTGCGCCGCGAGGCGTTGGATGGCACTGGAATTCGATTCGATATATTTCCTCGGCTGCAAATAATACACAGCGGGATTCGGATCTACGGAGTCCGGCACCTTTCGATAATTGTAGGAGGATAACTCCAGGTCAAAGTGCACTCTTCTGACAGATGTGGTCCTGGCGGGAATATTCCATCGCAACTCCACGTAATCGCTGTCGCCACGCCGGTGCGCCTTGCGTTCAAAGCCTTCCGGATAATCGTAGCGGATAGCGACCAGTTTTTGCTGCATATGGTCGCTGACAGGGACGGAAAATCTGTGGACATACCCGTCGATATTCCGGTCTGAATTGTTGACTACTGTAACTTCCGCTGTCAGTGTGACCGACTGTGCTGAGGCGGCGAACCCCAGGCTGGCTCCGAGCCAGTCAAACAACAGCAAGAGCGTTGAAAACAGCTTTTTCCTGCCCGTCATATTACCGCCAACCGCTCACAAACCGTTTACAACGGAGATGTGTTAGCCGGCCCTCCCTAGCGCTCCCTCAGCGCCTCACGCGCCATATTCATTGGTTTCACCAGATAATCAAAAATGGTTTTCGAACCGGTTTTCACGTCCACGGTCGCAATCATTCCCGGGACTATGGGAAATTTTTCACCTTCCTTGTTCAACAGGGCATCGGATTCTGTGAGGATAAAGACACGGTAATAAAACTGATCTGGATTGATTTCATCCTGGATGGTGTCAGGTGAAATCGTCGTCACTTTACCGTCCAGGCCGCCATAAATGGCATAGTCGTAGGCGGTGATCTTCACTTTGGCCGGCTGCCCGGGATGAATAAAGGCAATATCCCGCGGGGATATACGCGCCTCAATCAACAGCTGATCATCCAGAGGCACGATTTCCATCAAGCGGCCGTTGGGAGGAATGACACCGCCAATAGTGGTGACTTCGATATCCTTGACAATACCCCGCACCGGGGATCGATGGGTCAGCCGCGTCAGTGAATCCGAGCGTCCCGCCAGCACAGACGACAGCGCTTCCACTTCGGCACTGACCGTTGCGAGTTCTTCCCGCGCCTTCACCATATACTCGGAGCGCACTTCGCGGATTTTCAATTCCAGTTCCGATTTCTGCCGGCTCAAGCGCAGCACTTCCACATTGCTCGCGGCGCCGGAGCTGACAAGCGATTGGGTGATGGACAATTCCCTCTGCACCAGTTGCAAAGATTCCCGCAATCCCTTGAGGGACTCCTCCAACCCTTGCTTCCGGGTGACATAAAGCTTCGTCTCCTTGGCTTTCAGGTCTTCGTGCCCCTCAAGTTCCTTTGGAAATGCCAAAGCGGTTCCGTTAACTTCCGCCGTCAATCGCGCCGCGCGGGCCAGGGCCGCGCGGTATCTCGCCGCGCTCTCTTCCACATTGGAACGCACTTTGGTCGGGTCCAGTTGTGCCAATATCTGCCCGCGCTCAACAATATCTCCTTCGCTGACCAGCAGTTCCGCGAGTATTCCCCCTTCCAAAGACTGAATCACCTGTGCGCGCGAAGTGGGAATAACCTTGCCAGCCCCGGATGACACTTCGTCGACCTGCGCGAAATAAGACCAACCCACCAGAGCCGCAATCAACAAAAACACCACCCACACAACACGGGTGGAACGCACCATTGTGGCCTCGTCCGCCTCATCACTGCTGTACTGCCCCGTTCCGTGATAATCGGATTCCAATAGCGGTATAGATTTAAAACCCGAGAATTTTCTGTCACACGGGGCTGTTTTGTTACTCGCCATCAGGACATCCCTTCTCTTTCCCGCCGCTCGCGGCTGACGGACTGGGCGAGTTGTTCCAGTACGCACGCCTTGGTGTCGTCCATGACAATACGTCCGCCCTCCACTACCAGAATCCGATTCACCAGGCTGAGCACACTGGTACGGTGTGTCGCTACAATCAGCGTACGCTTTTGACACCAGTCATCCAGGCGCTGGATAAAGCGCCGCTCCGTGGACTCATCCAGCGATGCCGTGGGTTCGTCCAATAACAGAATATGAGGCTGGCGAATCATCAGGCGCGACAACAGCAGTGACTGACGCTGTCCGCCGGAAAGCCCCTGACCGCCTTCAAGAATGACGTGGTCCAAGCCGCGCGGCAATTTCTGCACCAGCTCCAGGGCCCCGCTCATTTCCAGTGCCCACAGTATTTCCGCATCTGTCGCATGGGGCGCGCCCAGTGTCAGATTCTCCCGCAAAGTGCCGTGAAAAAGTCCGGCGTTTTGGCTGAGCAACCCCACATCCCGGCGGATATCCGCCGGGTCTATATGGGCCATGCAGACGCCATCCAGATCGGCGCGTCCGCTGACGGGCTCCAGTATGCCGGACAGAGCCTGCAACAACGTCGATTTACCGGCGCCGTTGCGCCCCAATACCGCGATGCGTTCGCCGGGTTTAATGGAAAGCTCCGAAACCATCAGCGCGGCTTCGCCGGTCTCGTCCCCGTATTGAAAAACGGCCCTTTTAAAGTGATAGGCGCCGAGAATCACCGGCTTGTGCACCCGCTTACTGCCCTCCGGATGATCCACTGGGCGCTGCATAATTTCGTCCAGTCCTTTGAGTGCGAATTTCGCCTGCTGCCAGCGGCTCAGCACCTGGGTGATATGCGCCATAGGCGACATCATACGAGAGCCGAGAATCGATGCCGCCACTAGGGAGCCCGTGGTCATATCACCGGCCATCACCATGGGAGCGCCGAACAAAATAATGACCGCAAATACTGAAGACTGCACATTGTGCGTCCAGGTCATCAGCATATTGACCAAGTATCGGAGCTTTAAATTAGAATCCGCCGTCACGGCGTTGTAGTGGTTCCACTGGCGCTGAAAACGCTGCTCCGCCTGCAGCGCTTTGATATCCTCCATGCCCTGCACGCTTTCCACCAACATGGCATTGCGCAGCGATGACTCGCGCATGGTTTCCGAAGCCAGCTTTGCCAGCTTTCTCTGTGCCAGCAGGCCCGGCACAATCAGTAATATCACCGCGCCCAGGGGCACCAGTACCAGGGGGCCGCCGATCACCCACATCACCAGCAAAAAAAGCAGAAAAAAGGGCATATCCGCCAGTGCCAGTATGGTGGTGGACGTCACCATTTCCCGCACGCGCTCCAGCTCGCGGATCTGTGAAATAAAAGTACCGGTGGACTTGGGTTTGGCGGAATTGCGCAGGCGTACCGCGTGGCCGAATACGAGATCCGATACGCGGATATCCGCGCGTTTACCCAGCAGATCGGTAATTCGTACCCGCATCATGCGCATGATGAAATCGAATACAACCGCCAACATCACACCACTGAACAGCACATAAAGTGTCGGCATGGATTCCGCCGGTATCACGCGGTCGTACACCTGCCTGGCGAAGAGTATTCCCGACAGCGCCAGTGTATTGGCCACGGTTGTCGCCAACATCACGTGCCCGTAAGGTTTCAGATCGCGCAAAATAATCTTACGGAACCAGTGTTTGTTGTCCGGCTTGATGTATTCATCGACGCGGGCGTCAGAGACATTGCGCGCAGGGCGCAAGATCAAGGTCTGGGAAATCCGGCTTGCGATCTCATCCACACCAATCCGGCTCTCAAGCCCCTGGTCACCGCTGTAGCTAATACCGAGACTGCCGTCCGCGGCGATGGTTTCGATAACGCCGACCTGCCCATCAGTGAGCTGTACCACCAGAGGCAGACGCCAGGGTGTCAAAAGAGTTTTTTTGAAATCCGCAAATCGCACCGTCAGGCCGGCTTGGCGGGCCATATGCCGGATCACAGTTTCCACTGGCTCGTCGCCGCTCCAGTTCCCCGCAATACGCACATTTTCCGCCGAATATTCCAGCCGGTAGTGCCGCGCAACAACCAGAATCGCATCCAGCCAGGGGGAATAATCCAACCGTTCCTCGGCGCCCTCCACTGGCCGGGCGGCGGCTTCCGCCGCCAAAACTTCGCTATCGCTCAAGGGAGTACCTCCACACCCTGTATCTCCCGCCCCTCCAGTTCAAAGGCTCTTCTGAGTGCACCCAGGTTATACAGGCAGTCAATTTGCAGCCGGCTTAAATCGTAGCGGGCATTATTCTTTTCTTGCCGCGCCTGGTGTAATTCCTGTTCCGCATTCAATAGATCGAGCAGAGTTCGGGTACCCAGGGAAGAGTACTGCTTCCTGTAGAGATCGCGCGTTTCGGCAATCGCGCGCTCGCGGGAATTGAGAATGGACAAACTACGGCTTAAACCGCTGGCTTCTTCCTGTGCCGCCAGCAGTGCCTGCATCACCGATACACGCGCCGCGTCTTTTGCCGCGTCTGCTGCCCGCAGTGCATGCACTCCCGATGCCTTGTTCGCAGAAATTCGTCCACCTTGATAAATTGGCATGGACAAATTTAAAAACACCGCACTTTCATTTTGGTCCAAGGCCCTGGCATCCACATATTGCTGATCCAGGTAGTTGTTGACGCTGGCATCGAGTGACAATGTAGGCCAGGCACCCGCCCTGGCCTCTTCCAGACGCGCCATCGCCTCTGCCCGCGCCGCTTCTGCTATCAGCACTTCCGGCACAGCGGAGATTTCCGGCGATACCACTTCGCACGCATGGCGGATTGCATCCGGTATTTCCATAGACATACTGAACCGGTCGCGGCTGCCCATCAGATACTGCAATGTACTTCGCCAGCGGTTTAATTCCGCTTCCACTCGCTGTTTCGATGCCCTTGCCGCCTCCATGCGCGAGCGGGCCTGGAGCACATCGGAGCGCGAACTCGCGCCTCTGTCGCTGCGCATCTGTACCAGAGCGGTAATTGCAGAAACGCCTTCAATCTGTTCCTCGGCGGATTGCAACAGTGCCTGGTAACGCTGTACTTCAATTGCGGCCTGTGCTGTATCGCGGGCAACGGTATCGATCGCCTGAAGTACCACCGCCCGGGAGCGCTGCATATCCGCCATCGCCAGATCGACTTCGCTCGAGACTTCGCCAAAGTCATAGAGCATCTGCGATGCGTAGATCTGCACCACGTGCCCGTCGCCGCCGCGGTCGTCTTCCGTGTCTCGCCCGGCGACAAAATTCACACCTATTTGCGGAAAGTAACCGGCTCTGGCAGCACGCACATTTTCGCGTTCCCGTTGCAGAGCAACGACCGATTCTGAGATAACGGGATGCCACTCCACCGCCCGATGTACCGCACTGATAAGATCCAATGTCCCAGGGGCAATGGAATCTGTGACAGAAAAATAGGGCTCTTCCGGAGAGCGAATCGCTTCAGCCTGCATCTCCGTTGGGCTGACGACATCCACAATTTGCGCCCAAGCCGGATGCAACCACAGCGTCATCACAAGCGTAAGCAGGGCCATCCATAGCCGGTTTATTCGATCCACTATTTTTACACGCCTTTGACAACAGGTTATTGCGGGATGTCTTTTGCAGGAAACCTCTGTTGAACTCGCCTACTGGAGGTAAAGACTCTTCAGACCCAGATGCGGTACATAGGAGATGGGATGAGTATTTCGAAAGTGCCGGGTATTGGTAGGTATCCGACAGTGCTATAGAGACCTGCCCGTGCGTTTTCGAAATATCGACGCCATTGCCTGATCACCCCTGAACCACCTGCAGTACCCGCGCGAATGAAACAGAGGTCCCTTAATACATAAATGCGGTTATCAGTTTAGCCCAACAAAAACACCGGGCCCGAGGGCCCGGTGTTTTTCGGCATGGATCTCTTCCAGCCAGCTACAGGTCGTGGTGCCCGTATTGCTGCCACAGATCCTGGAGTTGGTCGTCCAGCGGGGCCTGCAACAGGATATCCGCGCTCTCTCCAGAGATGTCCGACAGTGCGGGCAGACCTTCGGCCTCTAGCTGTGCCAACAGCTGGTTGCCATCCGCGCCGGCCTCTTCCAACAGCTCGTGCAGTTGGGGAAGCGACTCGTGACCATCCACTGTGGGCAGGCCTTCGCCATCTATCGGCATTTCTGACTCAGACCAGAAGTGCGGGTCCGCTACATCGCCACCATCCACAAAGTCAAACTCTGTATCTTTGAGGGGGATGACATCGTCCGCTTCCGGTTCAGTATCCGCAGAGGCTTCCGCGTCGGGCTCCCCGACACTATCGGGGTCGGTGTCGCCACCGCAGCCACAATCATCTTCCTCAGCTTCGGATTCATCGTCAGCGGCCGCATTCTCGTCATTGCACAAGTCATCGATGTCGACTTCCGTGACTCCAGGCCCGCCCACGTTACCGGTAGGATTCGTCGGCCATCCTTCGGTGGTTGTTACCTCGCAGTCCTCGTCATAGTGAAGCGGTCCGGCTTTGATGATGTATTCAACCACCGGGGAACCGTAAGTTTCCTCGATGCAGTCGAACAGCGTCTCCGGATACTTGCCGTTCGTGATTTCCTCCTCGAAGCCTTCAACCTTGATCACTTGGCCATCTTCCAGCCGGAAAGCGATGTAGGAGATTGCATTCGGGAGTTCACAGTCTGCATCCGAGTCTGAGTCGGCATCCGCGTCAGCATCTGCATCCGCGTCAGCATCTGCATCCGCGTCGGCATCAGCATCTGCGTCGGCATCAGCATCTGCGTCGGCATCAGCATCTGCGTCGGCATCTGCATCTGCGTCGGCATCAGCATCTGCGTCGGCATCTGTGTCTGCGTCAGCATCGGCATCAGCATCTGCGTCGGCATCTGCGTCTGCATCGGCATCGGCATCGGCATCCGCGTCAGTATCCGCGTCGGCATCTGCATCCGCGTCAGCATCGGCATCTGCGTCGGCATCCGCGTCCGCATCCGCGTCAGCATCGGCATCGGCATCTGCGTCGGCATCCGTATCCGCGTCGGCGTCGGCATCAGCATCAGCATCGGCATCGGCATCGGCATCCGCATCCGCGTCAGCATCTGCGTCGGCATCAGCATCTGTGTCTGCGTCAGCATCGGCATCTGCATCCGCGTCGGCATCTGCATCCGCATCAGAATCGGCATCCGCATCACATTCGATATCGATATCTATGTCGATATCGATATTGATCTCGCAGTCTTTGCCATGCCCCCGGTCAATATCTACGTCGACATCAAAATCAATATCTTTGATTTCGCAATCCTTATCACAGTGCCAACCGGGTCCACCCCAGTCTGCATCTGCGTCCGCATCCGCGTCAGCATCGGAATCTGCGTCTGCATCACAGTCACAGTCGATATCTATATCGATATCTATGTCGATATTGATGTCGCAATCGGCATCCGCATCGGCGTCCGCGTCGGCATCTGCATCTGCGTCGGCATCTGCATCTGCGTCTGCATCCGCGTCTGCATCGGCATCTGCGTCCGCATCAGCATCAGCATCGGCATCCGCATCAGCATCGGCGTCGGCGTCGGCATCTGCGTCAGCATCGGCATCTGCGTCAGCATCGGCATCGGCGTCCGCGTCGGCATCTGCGTCTGCGTCCGCGTCTGCATCTGCGTCCGCATCGGCATCCGCGTCTGCATCCGCATCCGCGTCAGCATCGGCATCCGCATCGGCATCCGCATCGGCATCCGCATCTGCATCTGCGTCGGCATCCGCGTCGGCATCTGCATCCGCATCCGCATCCGCATCCGCGTCAGCATCGGCATCGGCATCCGCATCGGCATCCGCGTCTGCATCTGCGTCGGCATCTGCGTCTGCGTCCGCGTCGGCATCCGCGTCAGCATCGGCATCCGCATCCGCGTCAGCATCGGCATCGGCATCGGCATCGGCATCCGCATCCGCATCGGCATCCGCGTCTGCATCTGCGTCGGCATCGGCGTCCGCGTCGGCATCTGCGTCTGCGTCTGCGTCCGCGTCGGCATCCGCGTCAGCATCGGCATCGGCATCGGCATCGGCATCGGCATCGGCATCGGCGTCAGTATCCGCATCTGCATCTGCGTCCGCATCGGCATCTGCATCTGAGTCCGCATCCGCATCGGCATCTGCATCGCCATCGTCGGGTGTATGGTTTCCGGTTTCTCTGAATGGGTCGTCATCGTCATCGTCGCTGGCGATAAGGGCAATCACGCCAAGTGCTCCTAGACCAGCCAGAACCCAGGGATATACTGTTGCCGCCGGTGCAGCTGCAGTTGTAACGGCCGGCCCTGCGGGAACCGGTGTCCCGGGGGGGCCCGCCAATAACACGGGGGTTTCCTCTCCCTCCAGAACCAGTTCGCTGTGAAATCCTTCCTCATCGGGCTTGAAAAAATTCGCAATAACGATGGTCTGCCCTGATTTGAGAATGATTACCAAGTTGAGTCCATCCCTGGCATAGGAGGCAATTTCATCTTGCCCCAGCGGAAGCTTCACTATGCCGGTCGAGGACAGGTCCAGTGCACCAAGCGGCCGTTCTACAACCGTACCGCTGAGCTTGTCGAATATCGTCGCGATCATGCCATCACCTACTACAACCCGATGAAATAGCCCTTGTGAAAACGGACGTCGGGCTTTACTTCTTGAGAGCAAAGCCGTAACTGCTGCGATAGGAAGGGTGAGCTAGCGCGAGAATGATCCTGCTAGTGCAATCCCTGCTTTACGCCACTTACAGCTGTACATTTTTTGAACAGCTTTTATTGGTATGGACTGCGCAGTGGCGCTTTTCAAGCTCGATAGAGGAAATTAAATGTCAGTCCTCGTGCAACACCATTTTTCAAGAAACCGGCATGGCGGCTGGGACATTGACTCCCACAGTGCCTTGTCGAAAAGAAGGTGAAAAAGGCGCTGTTTACACCCGCTATACTGAGCGAGTCAGTGAGGGACGGGCACAGATAGGGAACCTCTGATTGAGCCACTTTCTGTTGGCAGAGACGCTTCAGGGCGGATGTGAAGCTCAGGTGATAGGGCGTACATTTCGAAACCGTCGGATACAGGGATGTATCCGTCGGAGCTACAGGGAAGTACTCGTGCGTTTTCGAAATGTACGTCCTATTACCTGAGCGCCCCGGAAGCTACCATAGTGTTCACGCGAATTAGTCAGAGGTTCTATAGGGAAACAGAAATATTCAATGAGCAGGGATGCAAAGGCTGGGATTCAATCCGGCATTCAAAATAATGAAACTCCTGTCGTGGATTGCCCGACAGGCCCTATTGTCGGCACCGTCGATCAAAAGACCGGGGTTAATAAATTTCTCGGAATTCCCTATTGCCACCCCCCAATCGGAGATCTCCGCTGGCTGTCGCCACAACCAATGCAGCCCTGGCAGACACCTTTCCGTGCCGTGCGTTTCGGTATGCCGGCGGCGCAAAATCCATCGCTGCTGATGCAGGTGCAAGGGCCCTGCGGTGAACCGCCTGAGAGCGAAGATTGCCTGTACCTAAATATTTACGCACCACCCAAACCGGGAACTGGCAAGCTACCAGTGATGCTGTGGGTACACGGTGGCTCCTTTTATATGGGTTCCGGATGCCAGGAAATCTACGATGGCTGTCACCTGGCGGCCAGCGGGCGCGCGATTGTGGTGACTTTTAACTACCGCCTGGGGGCTTTCGGCTTTCTGCGACTCCGGGATATCTGTGATATTCCGTCAAGCGGCAATGAGGGTGTGGAAGATCAAATTGCAGCCCTGAATTGGGTGCACAGGAATATCGCCGCTTTCGGTGGCGATCCAGACAATATCACTTTATTCGGCGAATCCGCTGGTGCAATGAGTATTGCCACTTTGCTCGCCGCCCCAGGTTGCCGCGGTCTGTTTAAGCGTGCCATCGTACAGAGTGGCAACCCTCACGCCCTGCACACACCCAGGCGGGCAAACAATCTGGCATTGGCTTTTGTGGAACACCTGGAAAAAATTTGCGGCCACCAATCGTTGCGCAAAGCCAGCACAAAATCCCTGCTTCAGGCTCAGCATGCGGTAATGACGGACCCGCGCATGGAGCGAAGTTGGGGACAGCTGCCATTTAAGCCGGTGCTAGACGGCAAACTGCTGGATGCCGACCCACTTGAAGCGCTCGCGCGCAAGCGGGCGTCTGGAGTCACTCTGCTACTCGGCAGCAATTTGGACGAATGGAATCTATTCAGTGCAATCACACCGGAAACCTTTACGCTGGATAACAAAAAAATTCGTGCGCGTCTGGAGTGGCTCTTTCCCCATCATCTATTGGCCCCCTTGTTGAAACACTACTACCGGCTGGCAAGGTCTCAAGAGGAAAACCCATGGCCTGAATGGCCGCGCACCTGGAATCTGCTGCTGACAGATATGGTTTTTACAGTCCCCGGTATACGCCTTCTAAAAGCGCATTGCGATGATTGCTATCACTACCATTTTGCCCAGCCACTGGCCGCCCAGCCATTGCTGGGTGCCTGCCACGCAGTGGAACTGGGCTATGTTTTTGGGACTTACGGGGCTGAATCCTTGCGGCCCCTCTATGGCGCGGAGGCAAATCCGCACCGCTTGAGTGGCGCCATGCAGAAAGCTTGGCTAAATTTTGCCGAGTGTGGTGATCCCGGCGCCGAATGGCTGGATTTTGGCAGTGGCCACAGCCGCCGTTTTGGCGATCATCCTCGGGCCCGCCCATTCGATGCGGCGGAGTTGACGGCACTGTGGCAAGATATACCGGATAATTTGCTAAACGGTTATCTGTAACAGTGACAAAAATTTTACTGATACGCCACGGCGAAGCGGCAAAAGGGCCGGATATTCCCGATCCGGAGTTAACGGCGCTGGGACACAAACAGGCCGAAAATCTCGCGCGAGAATTCGCCGCGGAAAACCCCATTGCCCTTGTAAGCAGCCCCAAACTGCGCACACAGCAAACCGCACGGCCGCTGGCAAAGGTGTGGCGGCGTCCCATTGCCTTGGAAGCTGCGGTCACGGAAATTCCGTCCCCCGCGCATATACCACTGCAAAAACGCGCGGCCTGGATACGCTTATTGCTCGAAAGCGACTGGGACGAAAATGATGCGCAGCAGGTGGCGTGGCGCCGGGGTGTTCTGGAGTATCTGCTCACACTTGAGCAAGACACGGCAGTCTTCTGCCATTTTATGGTTATCAATTCCGTGGTGGCACATATTCGCAACCACCGAAAGATACAACAATTCCGCCCGGACTATACGTCAGTGACGGAATTGTGTCGGAAGGGAGGGGCGCTGGAGTTGGTGCGCCTTGGAAAAGAGAAAAGCAGCCGTATTCTTTAGGCAACCTCTGATTAATTCGCGTGAACACTAGGGGCGCTCAGGCAATGGGATGGACATTTCGAAAATGCATGAGTACTTCCCTGTAGCTCCGACGGATACATCCATGTATCCGTCGGTTTCGAAATTTCCACCCCATTGCTTGCGTATCTCTTCCGGCTACGGGGCTTTTTTGAAGTCCGAGACTGAAGACTCAGAAGCTCCGCTTTTCGGTTATTGCAGGCTTTTGCTCACCACCTCATAGAGATCTGCAGACAGCTTGCCGGATTGCATCACACTTTCCAACGACTGCCGCATTTTTTCACCCAGTGCCGAGCTGTATTTTTTCCAGCGGGTCAGCGGTATCACCAGGCGCGCCGCAATCTGCGGATTGAGTTTATCCAAGGCAATCACCTGTTGTGCAACAAACTCAAAACCACTGCCGTCGGTGCGATGAAACTGGGCGAAGTTGCGGTTGGCAAAGGCACCGATTACCGCACGCACTTTGTTGGGGTTTTTCAATTCAAATGCCGGGTGCGCCATCAATGTCTGTACTCTTTCCAAAGTTCCCCATCTGGCGCTGCCGCTCTGCAGAGAGAACCAGAGCTCTACTACCTGGGTATCCAGTTTCCAGCGTTCGTAGAAAGTCTCCAGACTCTTATCCACATCGGTTTCATTACCGTAATTGACCAGTGCCGCCAGGGCCGCCGCACAGTCAGTCATATTGGCCGCTTTATCGAACTGTTGTTGCGCCAACAGCAGTGCGTCCGCGTCTTCCGTGGCACAGAGATAATCCAGGCAGGTATTTTTGAGACTGCGCTCGGCGATATCGGCCGCCTCGGGGCTGTAGGGTTTGTCTTTGTGCAGGCGCCGATAAGATTCCAGCAGATCTTCTTTTAACGCTTCCGCCAGGGCGTGGCGGGCAAACTTGCGCGCTTTGATAATGGCTTCCGCATCGATCCTTTCGGCTTCCTCTGCCAGCGTTTGTTCACTGGGCAGCGCGAGCATTTTCGCTACCAGGGCCGGGTCCAGATCGCGGTTGCGCAGTACACTGCGGTAGGCTTCCACCAACTCCGGCTGCAGCTGTAGCGTTTTACCGTTTCGGTAGTCTTTTTGCAGCTGCCCCAGTGCAGCAAAAGCCAGGCGCTGACCCGCGTCCCAGCGATTAAAGGCGTCGCTGTCGTTGCGCATGAGAAACAGGAGCTGTTCGCTGCTGTAGTCGTAGCGCACTTTGACCGGCGCGGAAAAGCCGCGCAGCAATGACGGCAGCGGTTTTTCCGCGAAACCGCTGAAGTGGAATGTCTGCTCCGCCTCGGTCACCGGCAGAACCAACTGGGTATTGCCCGCTTCGTCCAGTGGCAGATCTTTACCCTCGGCGCTCAGCAGGCCTAGCGCCAGCGGGATATGAAACGGCAGCTTTTCTTTCTGGCCGGGCGTGGGCGGGCAGGATTGTCTTACGGTAAGTGTGTAGCTGCCCGATGCCTCATCGTAACTGTCGGTCACATCCAGTACCGGTGTACCCGCCTGGCTGTACCAGCGGCGGAACTGTGTCAGGTCGACGCCGTTGGCATCCTCCATCGCCTTGACGAAATCCTCACAGGTCACCGCCTGGCCGTCGTGGCGGTCGAAATAGAGATCACTGCCCTTACGGAAGCCCTCGGCGCCGAGCAGCGTGTGAATCATGCGCACAACTTCCGCCCCTTTCTCGTACACCGTCAGGGTATAGAAGTTGGATATTTCCATATAGGAATCCGGGCGTACCGGATGCGCCATGGGGCCCGCGTCTTCGGCAAACTGCTGGGTGCGCAGCAGAGATACATCCTCGATGCGTTTGACCGCGCGAGAATTCATATCGGCGGAAAACTCAGCGTCCCGGAAAACGGTAAAACCTTCCTTCAAGCTCAGTTGAAACCAGTCGCGGCAGGTGACACGGTTTCCAGACCAGTTGTGGAAATATTCGTGCGCGACAATAGCTTCAATGCGCTGGAAGGTGGCATCAGTGGCCGTCTCCGGGCTGGCCAGCACACAGGCGGAGTTGAAAATATTCAGCCCTTTGTTTTCCATTGCGCCCATATTGAAATGGTCTACGGCCACGATCATAAAGATATCCAGATCGTATTCCCGGCCGTAGACCTCCTCGTCCCAGCGCATGGCTTTTTTCAGCGAACGCATGGCGTGGGCGCACTTGCCGATATTTTTCGCCTCGGTAAATATCTGCAGCGTCACCTGGCGACCACTGGCCGTGGTATAGCTGTCCTCCACGCGCTGCAGATCACCGGCCACAAGCGCAAACAGATAAGCGGGCTTGGCAAAGGGATCTTCCCAGGTAACGAAATGGCGGCCGTCCTCGGTGGCGCCGCGCTCAATTTCGTTGCCGTTGGAAAGCAGCACCGGGTACTGTCGCGGCGCCACAATGGTGGTGGTGAACTTTGACATCACGTCCGGCCGATCCGGATAGTAGGTGATTTTGCGGAAGCCCTCTGCCTCGCACTGGGTACAGTACATACCGTTGGACAGGTACAGACCTTCGAGGGAGGTATTATTCTCCGGGCTGATACGGTTACAGATTTCCAGCTCGAACTCGGGCTTCTCCACCTCAATCGACAGTCCGGCCGGGATTTCCTGGTAGCGGCTGGCGGGCACCAGCTGGCCGTCGATGGAAACGGACAAAAGCTCTAGTTCCACCCCGTCCAGTAACAGCGGCGGCAACCCTGCCCCGGCCGCTGGATTGCGCCGGACTTTCAGCTGCGATTTGACCAAGGTACCCTTGGGTTGCAGTTCAAAATGGAGTTTTGTGCTATCGATCAGGTACTCGGGTAGTTTGTAGTCCTTCAGGTATACAGTGTTTGGTTGGGCATCTTTCATAGTGAATACAAGGATATTCCGTTCTGACAAACCGTTCCCTCTCGGGGGCACGCGAATACTGCCACCCACTATATAGATTTCACTGCCGGTGCCAAGTGCCGGCTGTGCTCACGCAAATGCTCTAGAGCTTCCGTAAAATGGTATGGAGCGCCACTATTGCTTAATTTGAGGAGCCCCCGTGCAGAGAAGACGCGCGCTACTACTCGCCGCAATTCTGATCATCACCGCAACCGGCAGCTGGATCTGGCTGGATAGGGAGCGACTGGCAGTGGCACTGATCAATCCGCTGTTGCAAACCAGCCGCATCGATAGTCTGCGCGGCCTGCAACCCGGCATCGATGCCATCACTGTGGACGAAGTGCACTTGTCTCTCGCTTCCGGTGCTTCTATGCGCATGGAGGATCTCCGCCTGAGCCACCCCTGGGAGCTGATATTCACCGGCGAGCGCAATCGCAGCCGGCTCGCAATTGCAAGTCTGCAGTACACCCCACCCCAGCCACAAGCCGAAGCCGCCCCGGCGCCCACCAACACCAATGGCAAAGCGGTCTCAGCAGAGGACGCAAGCCTGCGGACGCTGATCGCCCTGCTCCATAAAACACTGCCTGAGCACGTGCAGGTAGAAGAATTCCGTTGGCTCGATGACACGATGCACCGCGGTCAACTGCATATTGCCCGCAATGATGACCGCCAGTCCGTTAAAGCCAATGCCACTTTCGACCGTCAAGAGCTCACCCTCTTATTGCGGTCCGAAGGTGGGCAACTGCACCTCTCCGCGCAACTGGATGACAAAAAGGATGGACGGATACTGTCTTTCACAGGTGCGTTGCTTGCGGATGCATCGGATCTTTGGCTCGCCACTATTACCCTCCAATCCGACCTGCAAAAGCTGTCCCAGCTACCACTTCCGGACAAACTGGCCCAGTTTAGCCCCGGCGCCACAGGCGCGGTGTCTGCCCGACTCCAGGCGCGGTTACCAGACCGCGTATTGCGACTGGAAGAATACGCGGATATCTCTGTGAAACTGGAAAAATCATCGATTCAACTGGCCCTGCCCCAAGCACTGCTGGGCACGGAAGCGGCGTTCAATCTTACGGTCGACGACCACTTGGAGGTGAAACTCGCCGCTCTACGCCCACTGGAGGCAAAAAGCCTTTCCGGCAGCGGAAACATAACACTGACCCCCAAAGACATGCCCACCCTGCTCCAGGCCCGGTTTGCATCCACGACCAGTCAGGGACAGCCGCAAATCACCGCCGCTGGCAATCTTAACCTGCAGGCGCTCACTCCCTGGCTGCAATCCTCTGTGTTGCAGGACAAGTTACCCGATCTACGGCTGACTTCAGCCGCCGGGAAACTACAATTCCAGGGATCGGCAACCGCAAAGTCTCTCACCGCGCTACCGGACGGCCGGCAAAGCTGGCTGGACCGCTTTGACCTATCTCTACTACCAGACAGCGGGCTCGAACTCTCGGTTTCTCAACCCGGAGCCAGTCCGGATGGCTGGCAAAACGGGAAAATTGCTATCCATCTACCCGAGGTGCTGGCAGTACGGACCGATCAGTGGCCGGGGAAAATGCAGCTTAACAGCGCTGAAATCAGACTGCGCGCACAAGAGAAAGACGGAAATATCAGCGTCAATGCACGGTTGCAACAGATAGAATGTAGTCTCCTCACTCAGACGCGCTGTTCATTGGAGATCTTCGCCGAGTCACCGGAACGGCTGGCGTTACCCGGCACTCTGATGCTGGAAAATTTTTCCATGAATAGTGAGTTGCAATTTCACACGGAAGATAACCACCAGCAGTGGCTACTCTCCCAGGCAGAAGTCTGGGCCGACGACCTGAAAGGTCCCTCATTACAGGCCGAACGGCTGTCTCTAACAGCTCCCCAGCTCCAGTGTCGTGTGACAAATGGCAGTGCACACTGCGAAAGCATGGAAATTACTGCCGCCTTTTCCACGCTGGACACGCCCGGACTGCGCACTTCTGGCGCGCTGACTTTCAGCGACGTGCAGTTCCGCGAGTCGGGCCGAAGAACCGAATTGAATGCGGGGTACCACGCAAACCAAATCAGGCTGAAAACCGCAGAAAATTATGCGTTGAACATCGATATACAGGGAAATCTGCTATTAGAGGACGCGATGCTGCACGGGGAAAGCCAGCTGCTCTCAGGGCCGGTGAAACTACAGGCACAATGGCAGCACAACTTGAACAACGCAGAAGGCACGGCAGATTTTACCTTTCCGAAGACAAGCTTTAGCCGCACACATCCTCTCTCCCGGGCGATAGAAGGACTGCCGGTGGATATTGTCGCCGGAACGCTTTCCGCCAGCGGGCGCTACAGTTGGCCAATGGGCACAAAGGACCACATTCACCTGCAGCTTGAGCAGGCGGCCGCCGTTTTCGGGGATAGCTTTGCCGCGGGCGTTGCTGGCGAAATTTCCCTTTACCGGCGGGGTAATCTATGGCTCACGGACCAACCGCAGGCGGTACAGGTGGATCGGGTCGACGTCGGACTGCCGATCGAAAATATCCATTTCTCAATTTCTCTCGACGAGAAGCGAGACTTGGCTTTTAACGCGGTTAACGCGCAACTGCTCGGCGGCACTCTGGAGTCTTCCCGGCTAGTCTGGAACCTGGACGGAGAAGAGCGCACAGGGAAGATCCAAATCCAGGGCATATCCCTCAGTGAACTGGCAAGGGAAATGGAGGCGGAAAACTTTGCCGCTACAGGCACGCTGGATTTGGAAATACCGATGGCTACCAGTAGCGAGGGCGTGACGGTGAGGCGCGGACAGGTAAAGGCGCGGCCACCAGGAGGCAGGTTACGTTACTACGGCGCCTTCTCCCCGCAGATGCTGTCGGGCAACCCGCAGTTGAAACTGCTCGCAGGCGCCTTGGAAGACTACAACTACAGGGCACTTTCCGGCACACTGGACTACCCGTCCAGCGGCGACATGCGCATGCAGCTCAAACTTGTTGGGCGCAGCCAGTCGGTGGCGGCGGACAGGGACCTGATTATCAATCTGAACCTGGAAAATAACATCCCGGATATGCTCCGCTCCCTGCAGGCGAGCAGGGATTTGACTGAGGCACTGGAAAAGACGCTTCAGTAAAGCCTGGGTTCAGGTTAGTCCATTACAATAACCCCTATGTTAAATCCTGAGGAGCGTCAGATGACGGCCACCAGACTGTTTTCCACACTATTGATGGGGGCGGCCATTACAGCTGGCTGCACGCCCACGGTCGCCGTGCAGGCACCCAGTGAACCGATTACCGTCAACTTAAATGTGAAGATAGAGCACGAGATCCGCGTAAAGGTCGACAGAGAGCTGGACGACCTGTTCGAAGACAAGGAAGGCATTTTCTAAGGAGGCGAACCATGAAACTTTTCAAGACTGCCCTGTTGTGCTTGAGCCTGCTATTCACCCTGCCGGCCCTTGCGATTACTCTGGATCAGGCGCGAAACCAGGGACTGGTTGGGGAAGCAAACAGCGGCTACATTGCCGTAGTCAGCAAAAGCACCCCCGAACTGGAAAAGCTGGTGGCGGATGTGAATGCAAAACGCAAAGCCGAGTACGCCAGGATCGCCAAGCGCAACAATATCGACATTGCCCAGGTCGCGGCACGGGCCGCGGAAAAACTGGAAGCCCGCCTGGCGACGGGACACTACTACCAGGACAGCCGGGGTCGCTGGGTGCAGAAAAAGTAGACGCACAGGCCCACTCCCTAACGACCAGGCAAAAGCAAACCGGGTGGGTACAACCCACCCGGGTGCTATCTACAGATTGCCAAACAGAGACTGGCCGTCTAGTCCCTGTTTCTCCATCACCTCTCGCAGGCGTTTGAGCGCATCCACCTGAATCTGTCGCACCCGTTCACGGGTCAAGCCGATTTCCCGGCCCACCTCTTCCAGAGTACTGGCTTCAAAACCGCGCAAGCCAAAGCGACGGGAGACCACCTCACATTGTTTCTCGGGCAACTCGCTGAGCCAGCGGTTGATACTCTCGAACAAGTCGCTGTCCTGAAGCAGTTCCGCAGGGTCGGACTCCTGTTGATCCGGAATGGTATCCACCAGGGTTTTTTCCGAAGACGGGCCTATTGGTGTGTCCACCGAAGTAACACGCTCGTTCAGACCCAGCATCCGCTCGACATCCTCCACCGGTTTTTCCAGCAGGTTCGCAATTTCTTCCGCGGAGGGTTCGTGGTCGAGTTTCTGGGCCAGTTCACGTGAAGCGCGTAAATAAACGTTCAGCTCCTTGACGACATGAATGGGCAGGCGAATAGTCCGGGTCTGGTTCATGATGGCCCGCTCAATTGTCTGACGGATCCACCAGGTGGCATAGGTGGAGAAGCGGAATCCGCGTTCGGGGTCAAACTTTTCCACCGCGCGAATCAACCCCAGATTGCCCTCTTCGATCAGATCCAGCAGAGCCAGCCCGCGCCCGACATAGCGGCGGGCAATTTTCACCACCAGGCGCAGATTGCTTTCGATCATCCGTTTTCGCGCCGCCGCGTCACCGCGCAACGCCTTGCGCGCGTAATAGACTTCCTCCTCTGCGGTGAGCAGTGGCGAAAAGCCGATTTCGTTCAGATACAGTTGCGTGGCATCGAGGTTTTTCTGCAAATGGCTGTCGTTGTCCAGTTTGCGCGCCCGCGCCTTGAGGGGGGTGGGTCCGGAATCTTTTTTGGCCGCTGTGCTCCGGGGGCGGCCAGGGGAATAGTCCTCTTCTTGACCTGTCTGATGTTCGTTGTGATCAATTGCCAACTCTGGAGGAAGTTCATCTACATGACCCGTCATCAACCGGTCTTGACGTCGTGCTTCCATTTCCCCAACTCCTTGTACTTTGCCAATATCAGCCGCACCACAAACCGAGATCAACCAACCCGGCTATGAGGGGTACGACAGTCTCCGAATCTGCGAACAGCAGGCCGACTGAATGCGAGAAACGCCGCAGCAATTTCCCATCGGCCTTGCGGTCGCCACGAGTCCGGTGACTACCTCAAGTGGTACACATAAAAATCCATTTTTATTTGCAGGGCTTTCTGACGCCTACAGGAGCTATGGCAAATAGGCCAGGGGGTCCACCGGCTGACCGTTACGGCGAATTTCAAAGTGGAGCTTATTGCGGTCGGTACCACTTGAACCCAGTTCCGCTATCCTCTGCCCCGCCTTGACTTTGCCGCCCTCTTTCACAAGCAGCTTGTGATTGTGGGCATAAGCACTCAAAAATTCATTGCTGTGCTTTACGATCAGCAGCTTCCCATAGCCCCTCAACGCACTCCCCGCGTAGATCACGGTGCCATCGGCCGCCGCTACTACAGAGTCTCCCTTTTCACCGGCGATATCAACACCCTTGCGCAAGGGGTCTCCCTTCCGGAAGCGACTGATCACCTTGCCCTTTGCCGGCCATTGCCAGCGAATCGAGGATTTCGATACTCGGGCGGTTGCTTTGGTCGATTTTGCAGGTGTTAAAGATTTTTTATTTGTTTTCGTCGTTTTTGCCACAGTCTTGGTTTTTTTGGCAGAGCTGGACTGGCGTTTCGTTGCGGTCGACGACACCGGGGAAGTTACCTTGGCGACCTGGGACGTCTTGGATACCTTGGTCCGGGATGTCTTGGATACCTTGGCCTGAGATGTCTTGGATGCCTTGGGCGCAGTGGAAACCACTTTCACAACGGGGCGCCCAGTTAAGCGTAATCGTTGTCCGGGATAGATGTTATAGGGGGCAGGAATGCCATTGATAGCGGCAAGTTCCCGGTAATCCTTACCATAGCGCCAGGCGATGGAATAGAGCGTCTCACCACGGCTGACAATATGATGCTGAATTTTGATACTCGGCGGCTGCTGTAATGACGCCGTGGGTGCAGGTGGGGTGGCGCAGGAGCAGAGAAGCAGAGCCAGGAGCACCACGATTAATATATTTAACACTGGGGAAGCTAGCCGGATTACGATAAGACTAATATCCCGCCATGGCCGATGCGCATAATGTGTTAACAAACGACATTCCATTATTCTCTTTTTACATCAGACGGCCGCATTTATGGAAAAAGTGTCTAAAAAAAACGCCGAAATTACCACCAAAATCCTCAGAAAAAACCGCCTTACCGATCTTGGGTAATCCTCTGACTATTGGCGCACTGAGAATGTAAAGCCCGGTGCCTGCGCCCCAGGTAGTCCACGGACAGCACAAGGGTCGCAGCGGCAACGGCGGCGGCCAGAGCAGCGGCCAGATAGGCACTGTCTCCGGTGTGGGCCTCGTAGCCCTGTGGAGAAGCATTGGACATCAATGGCGCAAGTTTATCTCCATCACCGGCAATCCCCACCAGGGGAAGTTTCCACGGCCAAATTATTTTCAAGCTCCCGAGCAGTATACCGGCCAAAAAGGCCAGGGAGCGTGCGATATACCTGTGCATCAACCAGGAAAGCAGACGACTGAACATCAGCAATCCAGTGGCGGCTCCGGCTGCGAAACAGAGAAGATTCAACAGCTGCAATTCGTGTACCGCGGCGAGGACCCTTGGATAAATCCCGATCAACAGCAAAATAAAAGAGCCCGAGATACCAGGCAGTATCATCGCACAAATGGCCAGGGCTCCGGACAGAAAGAGGGTCAACGGCGTAGCAGGTACTTGGCCCGGGCGCAGCTCACTGATCAGAACCGCCATGGCGGCGCCCGCTAAGAGAAACAACACCACCGACCCGGACCATCGCGGAATGCTGCGCAGTATGGGGACCGCCGAGGCGAGCACTAAGCCAAAAAAGAAAGCCCAGAGTACTATCGGGTAAGTCTCCAGCAGATGACCGATCACCCTGGCCAAAGTGAAAATACTGAAGAGAATTCCGCAAAACAGCGCCAGCAGAAAATTGCCGTTGATATATTGCCAGGTCACAGCAATGCCGTGACGCCGCAACACCGTGATGCAGTGGGGACCAATGCGGCTAATTGAATCGAGAAGTTCCGTGTAAATACCGGTGATAAAGGCAATAGTGCCGCCGGACACGCCGGGCACCACATCCGCAGCTCCCATCGCCATACCGCGGGCAGCTACACCAAGGTAGCGGCTGCGAAATAATCTGGTCATATTCATCGAACAACACCGCCGAGCAGAGGGACAAAGCGCACGGATTCCAGCTTCTCCACATCAAACCGGTCACTGTCCTCGCGCCGGGTGACGATTGTCAGGACCTGGCGCTCCGAGCCAACTGGAATTACTAACACGCCATTCGGCGCCAGTTGTTGTCGCAACTCATCGGGAACCACCGCCGGTGCGGCGGCAGTCAGTATGGCATCGTAAGGCCCTTTGTCCGGCCAGCCGAAGCCGCCGTTTCCAAGTTTGAATTCCACATTGTGAATCTCCAGCTCCCGCAGACGCCGACGCGCCTGCTGTAACAGGGGATCGATGCGTTCCACCGAGTAGAGTTTTTCCACCAGGCGCGCAAGCACCGCCGTTTGGTAGCCGGAGCCGGTACCCACTTCCAGCACCCGCTCGAGGGATTTTGCCCGGCCGAGGAGCAACTCGGTCATACGCGCGACAATATAGGGCTGAGAGATGGTCTGGCCGTAGCCGATGGGAAGTGCCGTGTCCTCATAGGCGCGCAGGGCCAAGGCTTCGTCGAGAAACAGGTGCCGCGGGGTGGATGCCATGACATCCAGCACCTGTTCGTTGCGGATACCTTCATCCCGCAGCCGCTGAATCAGGCGGTTGCGGGTACGCTGGGAGGTCATCCCCAAACCTTCACGTCTCAAGCGATCCATATTTGTTTTTATTCCAAACTTCTCGGGTGTGTCTCCACGATCGAGTTTTCGCCAACAGGTGCAAAACGGTCCCACAGCCGCGCCCATTGGCTAATCGGCCTTATTCAATACATTTGAGGCGCCGGTACCGCTTTGGGATCGGATTCTATTGGGCGCCGGATACGTTGACCAGCGCCGCGGCCTCCCGCAGCACCGCCGTTGCGAAAGCGCCCACCGGCAAAGCGAACTCCAGTATCAGATCACCATTTTCCCACTGCCGGGAAAATGCCCGCGGCCGCAGCACCAGAGGGCGCCGCTCCTGCTGCAAACCACAGTGCTCCAACCAGTCACACCAAGGCTTCCAGGGCGCCAGAACCCGGGATTCCAGCTCGGCAAGTTCACCTTCGGCACGATTTCTGCCGCGCCCCCAGATGGGGCCACTGGGCGCCGGCTCGGGCTCGCCGGCGATGGACTCCCGCCAGCACCCCAAACGCACCCTCTCCGCCAGCACAAGATTAAACAACCAACTGCGCGCGGCGGACATGGCAAAAGACTTTTCACTTCTGCGGCAGCGCCCCGCCTCTTCCGCCAGGCGCCGCGCCAGGTCGAGGTTATTGCCCTCGCGGCCAAAGCGCTGTTCGCCGAAGAAATTGGGTACTCCGCTGGCAATCCGCTCCAGCACTTCCTCCGCCTTCGGTCGCTCGCCGCGGATATTGCGCAGCCGAATGATGAAGCGGTTGCCGAGGTGCTCGCCGCGGCGCAGCTTGCGCGGTCCCCGGTAACATTGCAGCACCTTTAATTCGGCACTGTTCACCCGAGTCCAGTCCGGCTCCGGTTTCTGCCCCAACCAGACGCTGAACCATTGCGTAGTGACGGCGTGGCGATCCTTGAGACCGTAAAACCCCACATCCCGGCTATGCACGCCGGCCAGATCCGCCAGTTGACGGGCCACCCAAGCGGTATTTGCGCCGCGCTTGCGTATTTGCAAATAGATGTGCTCGGCACCGCCACTGTCATCCCGCGGCGGTTCAGCCAATTCATCGACGACAAAGTCATCGGGAGTACAGCGGAAATCGCCTGCAATTGCCGCGCCGCCCAGAGCCCGGGGCCAGTCCAGATTCCAGTCAGTCATCGGCGCGTTGAAGCAAAACTGTTGCCTGGGCGGCGATACCCTCTCCTCGCCCGGTAAATCCGAGCTTCTCGCTGGTGGTGGCCTTGACGCTGATCGCGCCGCGATCCACTCTGCAATCCGCAGCGATATTCGCTCGCATCGCCTCGATATGGGGGGCCATTTTGGGTGCCTGGGCGATCAGGGTGCAATCCGCATTCACCAGGCGATAACCGCGCTCGGCAATCAACCCCATCACATGGCGCAGCAGCAAACGGCTGTCTGCACCGGCATAGGCGGCATCGGTGTCGGGAAAATGATGGCCGATATCCCCCAGGGCCAGAGCGCCTAGCAGTGCGTCAGCCAGCGCATGCAGCAGTACGTCGCCGTCGGAGTGCGCCTTGAGGCCGCGTTCATGGGGAATCGCCACACCGCCTAGCATCACATGGTCGCCCGGGCCAAACGCATGCACGTCAAAGCCCTGGCCGATTCGAAAACTCACTATCGATTGTCCTCTGTAGGGGCATAGCGCAGTCGCAGAATGGTTTCTGCCAGCACGATATCGGGGGGATGGGTGACCTTGATATTGTCGCTGCGGCCGGGCACCAGCCGCGGGCTGTGTCCGCAAAACTCCAGCGCACTGGCCTCGTCGGTCACCTCGGCGCCTTGTGCCAAAGCGCGGCGCAGGCAGGCGTGCAGCAGTCCCAGCGGCGCCCGCTGAGGGGTCTGAGCCAGCCAGATACTGCCGCGGTCCAGCGTCCTGTCAACACTGGGCCCGCTTTCATCTTTGCGGCTCAGCTTGACCGTATCGCTGGCGGGCTGTGCAAGCAGCGCAACGGGCTCCGCCCGCAATAGCTTTTCGATATCCTCCAGCGCCACGCAGGGGCGGGCGGCATCGTGTACCAGCACTGGTGTTTCGGGTGCTTCCCGCGCAGCGAGAAAATCGAGCGCGGCCAGTACGGAATCGGCACGCTCCGCACCGCCAGTCACCCGGTGTACCCGCGGGTCCTTCGATTCGCTCAGATAGGAAAAGTCGCTATCGCGGTCAGACAGTGCGACCACCACACCGGCCAGCCCGGGCCAGCCCAAAATATTGCGCAGCGTCAGGGACAGCAGTGGGCGTCCCAGCAAAGGCAGGTACTGCTTGGGTCTGTCCGCCCCCATGCGCCTGCCGACGCCGGCGGCGGGCACGACTACCCAGAATCCGCTAATCACGTTTCTTGACCTCTTCCGGGTCGAGGAAGATAAACAGGGTTTCGCCTTCCTTGATTAGGCCGAGGTCGTAACGCGCCTTGGCCTCGACACCATCGGTACCTTCCTTGAGGCTGCGCACTTCGCGCAGCAGTTGACGATTTTCCCGCAACAAAGCGGCATTCTTTTTGCGCTGCTCGGCCAGCTCGCGCTTCAGACGCGTCACTTCCGCCAAACTGCCCTCACCCACCCAGAGACGGAACTGGGTGGCGATCAGCATGACAGAGAGAAGTGCCAGCAGCCATTTCATGGGAAATTACATTTAATAAAGCGGGGCCGGAAAGCCGTACCGGACCGGGCACCTCCGCTGTCTACGGAAATACTCCGGTCCAGGGCCCGGGTGGCTTAACGGAATTCGGCGCGGCCGCGGTAGGGTGCCGCACCTTCCAGCTCCGCTTCGATACGCAGCAGGCGGTTATACTTGGCCACGCGATCGGAGCGGCACAGGGAACCAGTTTTGATCTGACCCGCGGCAGTGGCCACTGCCAGATCGGCGATGGTGGTGTCCTCGGTTTCCCCGGAGCGGTGTGAGATCACTGCAGTGTAGCCCGCGTCTTTGGCCATTTTGATGGCGTCCAGCGTCTCGGACAGGGAGCCGATCTGATTAAACTTGATCAGGATCGAGTTGCCCACGCCCTTTTCGATACCCTCCTTGAGGATTTTGGTATTGGTCACGAACAGGTCGTCACCCACCAGTTGTACCTTGCCACCAATCTTATCGGTGAGCAGTTTCCAGCCATCCCAGTCACTTTCATCCATACCGTCTTCGATGGACAAAATGGGGTAGTTGCCGGACAACTCGGCCAGGTAATCGGCGAAACCGGCGCTGTCGAATTGTTTGCCCTCACCGGAGAGCTGGTATTGCCCGTCTTTGTAAAATTCAGAGGATGCACAGTCCAGAGCCAGAGTGATGTCCTCGCCCAGGGTGTAACCCGCCTTTTCCACGGCCTCGGCGATCACTTGCAGAGCCGCTTCATTGGAGGGCAGATTGGGCGCGAAGCCGCCTTCGTCGCCAACAGCGGTGTTCAGCCCCTTGGCGGAGAGTACTTTTTTCAGGGTGTGGAAAACTTCAGCGCCCTGGCGCAGCGCTTCGGCAAAGCTTGTGGCCTTGACCGGCTGGATCATGAACTCCTGAATATCCACGTTATTGTCGGCGTGTTCACCGCCATTGAGGATGTTCATCATGGGCACCGGCATGGTGTACTGGCCAGCGGTGCCGTTCAACTCGGCGATATGCTGATACAGCGGAATGTTTTTACTCGCCGCCGCCGCCTTGGCCGCCGCCAGGGAAACCGCCAAAATGGCGTTGGCGCCCAGTTTGGATTTATTTTCGGTGTTGTCGGCGTCGAGCATCGCCTTGTCCAGGGCGCGCTGATCGGTTGCGTCCATACCCTTCAACAGGTCGGCGATGATGGTGTTGACGTTTTCCACGGCTTTCAACACGCCCTTGCCCAGATAGCGGCTCTTGTCGCCGTCGCGCAGTTCCAGCGCTTCGCGGGAGCCAGTAGAGGCGCCAGAGGGGGCACAGGCGCTGCCGATGGAACCATCTTCCAGGATGACCTCCGCCTCAACGGTGGGATTACCGCGGGAATCCAGCACTTCAAACGCTTTTACGGCAACAATCTTGCTCATGAACAAGGGCTCCATGTTTGTGGGTGAATGGCAAATCGATGGTTGTTTTTGTGGGGCCGCATTCTACCGGGCAAGCCGGTGCGCGGGCCCCGGTATCATTTATTGGGTATCCAGCGGCGCAAAGCCCTTGACCAGGTCGTCCACGGCTTTCATCTGCGCCAGGAAGGGTTCCAGTTTGTCGAGCGGCAGCGCACTGGGACCGTCGCACAAGGCCTTATCCGGATCTGGATGGGCTTCCAGGAAGAGGCCCGCGATACCGATGGCGAGGCCAGCGCGCGCCAGCTCCGTGACCTGGGCGCGGCGCCCTCCGGAAGCGGCACCACCGGGATCGCGCATTTGCAGCGAATGGGTGACGTCGAAAATCAGCGGGGCGCCACCAGAAGCATCTATCATGGTGCGGAAGCCGAGCATGTCCACCACCAGGTTATCGTAACCAAAGCAGGCGCCGCGCTCGCACAGTATGATTTTTTCATTGCCGCATTCGGCAAATTTCTCCACCACGTTTTTGACCTGTGGCGGGCTCATAAACTGCGGTTTTTTCACATTGATCACCGCGCCGGTCTTGGCCATAGCCGCCACCAGATCGGTTTGACGGGCGAGGAAAGCGGGCAGCTGGATCACATCCACCACTTCCGCCACCGGTGCTGCCTGGTGCGGTTCGTGAACATCGGTGATCAGCGGCACATTGAAGGTCTTTTTGATCTCCTCGAATATTTTCAAACCCTCTTCCATACCCGGACCGCGGTAGGAGTGGATAGAAGAGCGGTTGGCTTTATCGAAGGACGCCTTAAAGATGTATGGAATACCCAATTTCTCGGTGACCGCAACATAGTGCTCCGCCACCCGCATGGCCAGGTCGCGGGACTCCAGCACATTCATGCCACCAAATAGCGCGAAGGGTTTGTCGTTCGCGACCTGGATATTTCCGACTTCAATGGTTTTCATAGCTTCCTTTTCCCCGTCCCCGGTAAACCGGGAGCGGGGCTCGTCGTTAAGATTTTCTTGCGCGGCTCCAAGTGCAGCCGAGCCGCCGCACCAAAACTTTATTTTTTATGCTGCTCCATTGCCGCAGCGATAAAGCTCTCAAACAATGGGTGGCCATCCCGCGGCGTTGAGGTGAACTCCGGGTGGAACTGACAGGCGATAAACCAGGGGTGCTCCGGCAACTCCACCATTTCCACCAGGGTGTCGTCCGCGGACCAGCCGCCGATTTTCAGCCCGGCTTTTTGCAGGCGGTCGACGTAGTTGTTGTTCACTTCGTAACGGTGGCGATGGCGTTCGACAATGACGTCGGAACCGTATATTTCCCGCGCCTTGCTGTCCTTGGTCAGGCGGCATTCCTGCCCTCCCAAGCGCATAGTGCCGCCGAGATCGGAGTGCTCGTCGCGCTTCTCCACATTCCCGTCGCTATCGATCCATTCGGTGATGAGACCGATGACCGGGTGTGGGGTCTTGACGTCGAACTCTGTGCTGTTGGCATCCTTCAGGCCCAACACATTGCGGGCGTATTCGATTACCACCGACTGCAGGCCGAGGCAGATCCCCAGGAAGGGAATGTTGTTTTCGCGCGCGTAGCGCACCGCTTCCAGCTTGCCCTCCAGGCCGCGCTCGCCAAAACCGCCGGGTACCAGAATGGCGTCGGCGCCTTTAATCAGCTCTATGCCGTTCTCACCCTCCACATCTTCAGCATTGATATAGTCGATATCCACCTTGCAGCGGTGTTTGATACCGGCGTGGGTCAGGGCTTCGATCAGGGATTTGTAGGCGTCCAGCAGCTCCATGTATTTGCCGACCATGGCGATCTTCACTTCGTGCTGCGGGTTCAGCTTGCCATCGACCACCGCATCCCATTCGGACAGGTCCGGCGCATCGCACTCCAGCTGCAGCTTTTCGACCACGATATCGTCGAGACCGTGGCTGTGCAGCAAGCGCGGTACACCGTAGATAGTCTTGGCATCCGGCAAGGGCACCACTGCGCGCTCTTCCACATTGGTAAAGAGGGCGATCTTACGGCGGGAATCTTCATCGATTTCCCGCTCGGAGCGGCACAGCAGTATATCCGGCTGCAGACCGATGGAGCGCAGTTCTTTCACCGAGTGCTGGGTCGGCTTGGTCTTGGTTTCACCGGCAGTGGTGATGTAGGGCACATAGCTCAGATGGATCAGCAGCGCCCGGTTTAGCCCGAGCTCCACGCGCAACTGACGCACGGACTCCAGGAAGGGCTGAGACTCTATGTCGCCCACGGTACCGCCAATCTCAACGATGGCCACGTCCACATCGCGGCCGCCCTCGACCACGCGGCGCTTGATCTCGTCGGTGATATGGGGGATCACCTGAACGGTCCCCCCCAGATAATCGCCGCGGCGCTCTTTGCGCAATACGGTTTCGTAAACACGGCCGGTGGTAAAGTTGTTGCGCTTGCTCATGCGCGTGCGGATAAAGCGCTCGTAATGGCCCAGGTCCAGATCCGTCTCGGCACCGTCTTCGGTGACATACACCTCGCCGTGCTGGAAGGGGCTCATGGTGCCCGGGTCCACATTAATGTAGGGATCCAGCTTGAGAATGGTGACCTTGAGGCCGCGGGCTTCGAGAATGGCGGCCAGGGAAGCGGAGGCGATACCTTTCCCCAAAGAGGAAACCACGCCACCAGTGACAAAAATATAGCGCGTCATGCAAAACCTTGGTCAGTTGAATGCCCGATGGGATCGGGGATGCGGGGCCGGCCCGGGCGACTTTCCGGAACTGCCCTGGAGGCTGCTCCGCCCATCCCGGTGCCTTATAGAATGGGGCGCCACACTACCAGAAAGGCGCTCCCTTCTCAATCAGCAAGCGCGTGGGCCACGGCCTGTACACCGCCGTCAGGGCCCGCGGTAACACCATTCGAGTGAGCCCGCAATACCTTCGTCACAAAGAAAGAGCCCCCCCACTGCGATTAAACGTTCACCGCGGTATACCAGAGGAATCCACTCCCTCAGCCAGGGCTCCAGCGCCGCTTCCTGCAGTAATTTTTTCAGCGTCTGTGAGTGGCGCCGTCCCACGGGCCTGGCCCGCTCGCCGCCACGGCGGAATCGCACGGTGTAATCCCCTTGCGGCCACCCGGAGCGAGCCCGCAATTCCCAGCCGCCGGGCAATTGCAGAGCCGAAGTTCCCTGCCAATGCCATTCGCCGTCCGCCAGTCTCCCCAGGGGCGGCGTTAAGTAGAGGCGATTGCGGTAGCGGCGCGCCACCCGGCCGCCGAGCCCGACCGCCATGCGCCGGTCGGCGCCCGCCTGCAATGCCTGATCCAAGGCCTGTTGCAGGTGCGGCGCCTCGGGCATATCACCACCGCTGTCCGCCAGCCAGCAGCGCAGCAGGTTTTTCTGGCGCCGCCCCGGCAGCCGCCGCAACATCTCAAGGTCCAGGCTTTCACCGAAAGACTCGCGCCTCCGGTCGCAAAGTTCCAGATCCCCACGACCCAGGTCACGCAGCAGTTCCGCGGCCTCGCGCAGATTATCCGCCGCCCGTGTCACCCGCTCGCGCACCGGCCAGCGTTCGCGCAACGGTGGCAGCACCACTTGGCGCAAGTAGTTGCGATCCAGAGTCTGATCGCTATTACTCTCGTCCTCGATCCAGCGCAACTTCCGCTCGCGGGCATAGGATGCCAACTCGGCGCGGCTGGTGCCGAGCAGTGGGCGCAAGACCACCGCGCCCCCCAACGGCCGGCTGGTGGCCATGGCCGCCAACCCCAGGGCACCGGCACCCCGCAACAGGCGCAGAAAGAAGGTTTCCACCTGGTCGTCACCGTGCTGAGCGAGCAGTAGTGTATCGCCCGGCTGCAAAAGTTCACCGAACACGCGGTAACGGGCCTCGCGGGCGGCCCGCTCCAGTCCGCCCTCCTTCGCATCCACCCGCACGCGCCGCGCTGTGAAGGGCACCCCCAGGGCTTCGGCAGTTTCCGCACAGTGTGCCAGCCAGGTATCTGCATTTGGGGACAGGCCGTGATGGACGTGCACTGCGCGCACTTCAACACCCAGCTCACACAACAGGTACAGCAATACCGTGGAATCCAGACCGCCACTGAACCCCAACCAGCGCACGCCCTCGCGCGGCTGCTGCTGCAGTGCATGCTCCACTTGTTTAAGCAGTCGATTCACGCGGCTCTTCCTAAAGTCTGACTTTTTACCCGGTTCAACTTTGTGCAAATACCCAATGTCGGACGATATGCGGTCGCTTTTTAGGCAATGATCACCCGTCGCTGCAGCGGCCATATTTTGGAGGCATGCTCACTCTGCATCCGATAGTCGCGTTTCGAGATACGAACCGAGGAACAGGTCCATCGCGGCCGGCGAATACAGAGTGAACAGGTCCTAAAGCTCAAACAATAACAGGAATAGGCAGTCCCTTATGGAATCAGCTGAGAACATTCTCGAAACTAACCGAAGCCACCGGCAGGAGACCCCGCCCCTGCCGTTCATTATTTTCATCTGCGGAATCGCCACCCTGGGCGGGTTCCTGTTTGGATTCGACAGCGGCGTTATCAACGGTACAGTGACCGGACTCCAGCAGGCGTTTAATTCCGATACCGCCGGCACCGGCTTCAACGTGGCTTCCATGTTGCTCGGCTGCGCCGCCGGTGCCTTCTTTGCCGGCCGCCTCGCCGATGCCTGGGGGCGACGGCAGCTGCTGCTCGTTTCCGCTGTCTTCTTTCTGATCAGTGCCTGGGGGTCCGGCGTGGCCGAATCCTCAATGGAGTTCGTAGTTTACCGGATACTCGGCGGTCTGGCGGTGGGTGCCGCCAGTGTAATGTCGCCGGCTTACATCAGCGAAGTAGCCCCGGCGGACTGGCGCGGGCGCCTGATCACCATCAACCAAGTGGCGCTGATCTGCGGCCTCTTCGGAGCCTTCGTCAGTAATTACCTGCTTGCACAAACTGCGGGCTCCGCGACCACTCCGCTGTGGATGGGCTATGAGGCCTGGCGCTGGATGTTTTGGATGGAAGCCCTGCCCGCTGCCGTGTTCCTGCTCGCCCTCCTTTGGATTCCGGAGAGCCCGCGCTACTTGGTGTTGTCCAGAAAGATAGAAAGGGCCCGTGCTGTGCTCGGCAAGCTGTACGGACAAGAGCGGGTAGAGGAGAAACTGAATGCCATCAGGGGCTCCATTGCGGTGGACCACCGCCCGCGGCTCACCGACCTCCTGGACCATGCCGGCAAAATCCGCACTATTGTCTGGGTCGGCATCGGGCTGGCGACCTTCCAGCAATTGGTGGGTATCAACGTCGTCTTTTATTACGGTGCGGTTTTGTGGCAATCGGTAGGCTTCTCCGAAGCGGACGCATTGATGATCAATATCATCTCCGGTGCCGTGAGCATAGGCGCCTGCCTGATCACTATCGGTTTGATCGACCGCATCGGGCGCAAACCGCTGCTGCTGGCGGGCTCCATCGGTATGGCGGCGACATTGGCCCTGGTGACCATTGCCTTTACCACCGCGAGCCTGGACGGCAACGGCAACCTGGTGCTTTCCGACTCCATGGGTCTGCTGGCACTGGTGGCCGCCAACGCCTATGTCTTTTTCTTCAATGGCTCCTGGGGACCTGTGATGTGGACCATGCTCGGGGAAATGTTCCCGAACCAGATCCGCGGATCGGGGCTAGCGGTTTCCGGGCTTTCCCAGTGGGGAGCCAACTTCGCCATAACCATGACCTTCCCCATTCTGCTGACAGGAATCGGCCTCGCTGGAGCCTACAGCATCTATATGCTGTTTGCGCTTCTCTCGGCCGTTTTCGTCCTTCGGCTGGTACGGGAAACCAAAGGTATGGAACTGGAGCAGATGGTGGGCTGAGCCCACCCCACCGCATCACGCCCGGGCACTTGCCGATTTTTCCTCCGGGCGGTTGCGTTGCCGGTATTGGGTGGGGGTCATCCCCACCAACTTCTTGAACAGGGAGTTAAAGGTGGCCTTGGTATTGAAACCCGACTCCAGCATGATTTCCATCACCGTTTGATCAGCGCATTCCGGGTCGGCCAGGCGGGCCTTGGCTTCCTCGATGCGGTAGTGATTCACAAACTCGAAGAAATTGCGCTCGAAATGGCGGTTGATTGTCATGGACAGGGTCCGCCTCGGCACACCGAGCTGATTGGCCAGTTGCTCCAGAGTTAGTGCCGGTTCGAGAAAGGGCTTGGCCTCCTGCATGTGGCGCGATAGCTTTTCCACCAACGCCATATCAACCGCAATCTTTTCGCCGCCTGCTGGTTCTTTTTTATCGCCGGCTTCCTCTTCCCCACTTTCCAGACCTTCAAACATGGACGAATAGCTGAGGCTGAAGAAAATCATGGCGCTGACAAGGATAAACACCGTGTAATTGCTGGCCAGCCCCATTAGACGGTAGTTGATATATGTGTCCAAATGCGCGGAAAAAATGATGGCGATATTTACCAGCACCGCCCAACCGCGGATGACGAGAAATCCCCACACGAGGATCAACAGCCACTTGAAGTCAATCGTTTCGATATTGGAGTAGCTGTCGCGAATCTGACGCCGGCAGCTGCGGACTTCCAACAAACAAAGAATACCGAAAGTCAGGCGCAATGCCTCGCGCGCAAATCCAATACCGTGAGTCAGTATCGATTCCTCATACAGGTTGTAATTCTGTAGCATCGCTACCTTGGTAGCGGTATCAAAGCGGAAATAGTCGAAATACTCATAGAGTGCGTAGGCGGCAAAGGGCAGCAGGTACACCAGATCAAAACGGGTCAGCCGGTAATCCCGGTAAATCAGCGAACGCGTGTACCAGAGGAGTAGTGGCCCCTCCAACCAGTAGGCGAACCCGAAGACATAAAAGAGGTTCGGTGAAGTCTGTATGGCCCACTGGCGAAAACCGGCCCCGAAGCTGATCAGGATATCTATTGGGATCAGCGCCTGTGAGAACAAAAACAGCGCCAAAAACAGATTGCTCAGTCGATTTTCCCTCTTGACGACAAACAGCAACAGCCCGAACAGGGTGCATTGATAGCTGGTCATCAACAGCACGACATCGTGGAAATTGAACAGCAGGATATCCATCCTCAGCGTCTTCTCTCAATCATTGTTGTTATGCGGCCGAAGGTTAATTGGCCAGCTCCCACCGTGCAAGTGCGCGTAAACAGCCCGTCGCGCCCGCGTCTGACTTTGGGATTTACCGGTATTTGAACGTCCAAACTTGCGATCAATCACGCATAAAGACGATCGGCCGGGCGACTTGATTCAAAGTGCTCCGATGCCGGCCCCCGCGCCGGCAACCTCTGACACAATAAAAAAGGAGTAACAGTGATGATGAGATTCAAGAGAAACCAACTGGCCGGGGCGGTAATGGCATTCACGGCCAGTATTGCCACAGGCTCTTTATCTGCGCAGAGTGGAGAACAAGCTGAACACAGTGCACTTGAAGAAGTGGTGGTGACCGTGGAACGTCGCGAGCAATCGCTGCAGAGCGTAGCCGGCGTTGCCCAGGCATTCGACCAGGATAGCCTCAACCGCCTCGGCGTGGGGACCTCATTTCAAAATCTACAAAATATCGTACCTGGGATGAATATTGCCGATCAGGAAGGCAATATGGAAATTTATATCCGCGGGGTTGGCTCCAGCAACAACACCGAGCTGGGGGACCCAGCCGCGGCCACCCACCTCAACGGTGTCTACATCCCCCGCCCCAGAGGGGTCGGCGCCATGTTTTACGATATCGAACGGGTGGAGGTGAAAAAAGGTCCCCAGGGCACGCTGCGCGGGCGCAATGCCACTGCGGGAACACTCAATATCGTCACCAAGCGGCCTGACTTCGATAACTTTGGTGGCGACTTCGAAGTGACTACAGGCAACTACAGTACCTTCGGTGTGCGCGGTGCGGTCAACCTGCCAGTGACTGATAACTTTGCCGTGCGCTTCGCAGCCTATACCGAAGAACACGATCCCTACTTTAGCAATGCCTCTGCCGACAGCAGCCTGGACGCCGCGGGCAGTGAGGATGTGCAATCCTTCCGCCTTTCCGCCCTGTGGGAAATCAGTGAGGCGACCAGCCTTTATGTGGTTGCCGACAGCACCGACGAGGGCGGCACCGGCTATCCCGGTGCCCAGATCAAGCAGGCACTGCAGAACGGCTACGACTTCGATGACCTCGACGACCCTCGCGAGGTGCTCTATCGCGGTACCGAGGGGGATCTGGACTCCAGCCACACGGGCGTGATGGCAGTACTGACCCACGAATTCGACGGGTTTTCCGTGGAGCTTTCCAGCAGTTACCGCGACCTGGACTTTGAGCAGGTCAACGCCGCCAACGACGGGGTCTACTTCCCGGGCCACGACGAGGTCAACCAGCAGAATTACAGCAGCCAGTATTGGATAACTCTGTCGGAATCCACCGTTCACGAACTGCGCCTATTCTCCAATGGCGACGGCCCCCTCACCTGGAGCACCGGTATCTTCCACTTTCAGGAAGACCAGCAAGCGGCGCTCTTTAGTCTGACAGATGGCGGTACCTGGTACACGGGCACCGAGTGGGTAATGCCGGATGTCGACAGCAGTTCAACGGCGGTTTATGCCGATCTGTCCTACGACTTCACAGACGAACTGACCGCATTCGCCGGTATCCGCCATACCACGGAAGAGAAATCCCGCTTTGGCACTGGCGGCAACTGGGCCTTCGCTTTCTTTGAAGCTGGCGATGAATGGGGCACCGCCCTGCCCTCGCGTATCGGCACCCCCGGCTTTGAATACGATGGCCTGGGCCGGAGCAACTATGACATCCTGGGCGCCAGCGACGCGGAGCTATACGCCTACCTGCTCGACGGTATTGGCAGCTGGGGAGTTGACGACAACCTGGATGACCAGATCGCCTGCGTGACAGACCCCTCCTGCACCGACATCACCATGCCCTGGACTGTCGGTGCACCGGTACAGCAGAAGGGCAGCTATGAAGACGACTATATCGACTTCCGCACCGGCCTCACCTACCAACTGACCGACAGCAGCATGCTTTTCGCCAGTATCGCCAGTGGACACAAGTCCGGCGGCTTTAACGATACTCTGGTGATGCCCGACGGCGAGCTGGTGGCCGAGCCCTACGCGCCGGAAAAACTGGTGATGTATGAAGTGGGTACAAAAAACGAATTCGACCTCGGCCCAGTACCAACACGCTTGAATGCTTCATTCTTTTATTACGACTACACCGACCAGGTCTTTCAGATGATCGTCGCCACCGGCGACGACGAAAGCGCCAGCTCTCTGCAGAACCGCAATATTGCCGACTCGGAGATTACGGGGCTGGAAATTGAGAGCAAGTTCCTGCTGCCGGCCAATCTGACCCTGGATATGACCGCCCTATGGCTGAATGCCGAAATCAAAGAAGGGGTGATGGCCGACACTCGCCAGGGATGGGGCACCGATCTGCCAATCGTCGACCTCAGTGGCAATACACTGCCCCTGGCCCCGGACTTCACCTTTAATCTGGCACTGTCACAACAAATCGAATCGGATCTGGGCACATTCGACTGGACACTGTCAGCCCAATATCGCAGCGATTATTACCTCACCATCTGGAACAATACCGACTACGATCTGGTGGACGGTGAAACGGTGGTCGGCAGTGACCCGGATTACGCGGATGCCGTGGACGGTTATCTGAACCTGGACGCGGGCCTGGGCTTTACCGACAACAGCGGCCGCTTCCGGATCGAAGCCTATGGTGCAAACCTCACCGATGAAGTGGTCTCGCAAAAAGGGATCATCGATCACGGCAACAACCTGCGCTTTACCAATTTGCCGCGCACCTACGGCATGCGCTTCAAAGTCAACTTCTGACTCGATCAAAAAGCGGGGGCTGGCCCCCCGCTTTTTTACCCGATATTTACCGCATCCCAGGAGTATCTATGTCCTTTGGAAAAGTTGTATCCGTCGGCATATTGCTGATCTGCGCGGGACTTACCGCCTGCGGCGACGACACCCCACCCAAACCCACCAATAATGAACGCACCGACACCTGGCCCAGGCTGGCACCGGCACTGCCGCAAGATCCGGAACTGGAGGCCAGAATTGAAAGCCTGCTGGCGCAAATGTCCATAGAAGAAAAAGTCGGCCAATTAATTCAGGCGGAAATCAAATACGTCACCCCGGAAGACGTGAGAAAATACCATCTCGGTTCCATCCTCAACGGCGGTGGCACCTACCCGAACAACGATAAATTCGCTTCGCCCCAGGACTGGCTGGCAATGGCCGACGCCTACTACGAAGCCTCTATGGACACCTCCGATGGCGGCGTGGCGATACCGATTATCTGGGGTTCCGATGCTGTTCACGGCCACAATAACCTAGTGGGCGCGACACTGTTTCCCCACAATATTGGCCTCGGCGCCACACGCGACCCGGATTTGATCCGCCGCATCGGTGAGGCGACCGCACGGGAAGTCGCCGTAACCGGTGTCAACTGGACCTTCGCTCCCACCGTCGCCGTGGCGCGGGACGACCGCTGGGGACGCACCTACGAAAGCTACTCCGAAGACCCGGAGATACTGGGGCCTTACGCCGAACAGATGATCAAAGGCATTCAGGGGGAAGTAGGCAGCACAAGTTTTCTCGACGGATACCACTTAGTGTCCGCTGCCAAACATTTCGTCGGCGACGGCGGTACAACGCGGGGCAGAGATCGCGGCGACACCCGAGTTTCAGAAAAGGACTTGGCAGAAATTCACGCCGCTGGTTATATCTCCGCACTGAAAGCCGGTGTGCAGACCATCATGGCATCCTTCAACAGCTGGAACGGCGAGCGCCTGCACGGCCATGCCTATCTGCTGACGGAAGTATTAAAAAACCGGCTCGGTTTCGACGGTTTTGTAGTCGGCGATTGGAATGGACACAGATTCGTACCCGGCTGCACCGTAGAGAGCTGCCCCCAGGCTATCAACGCCGGTCTGGATATGTTTATGGTTCCCTCTGATTGGAAGGCTCTATACGAAAATACCCTGGCACAAGCCAAAAGCGGGGAGATTTCCGCAGAGCGACTCAACGACGCCGTATCGCGGATTCTGCGGGTCAAACTGCGCGCGGGACTCTTCGAGCGCAATCAGCCACTGGCGGGCAAAAGCGGCATCCTGGGCAGTGCCGAACACCGGGCCATCGCCCGCGAAGCCGTGCGCAAATCCCTGGTACTGCTGAAAAACAACGGCGGCCTGCTGCCGCTAGACCCCCGCGGGAAAATTCTCGTCGCCGGAGACGCGGCGGACAATATCGCCAAGCAAAGCGGCGGCTGGACCATTTCCTGGCAGGGCACAGGCAATACCGATGAAGATTTTCCCGGCGCCACCTCAATTTACGACGGTATTCGGGACGCGGTAAAAAAAGCCGGCGGTGAAGTCCTGCTGAGTGTTGACGGCACTTACACCAAAGACAGTTTCAGTGACGGCGGAAAACCGGATGTCGCCATAGTGGTATACGGAGAAGACCCATACGCCGAATGGCACGGTGACCTGGCCAGTATTGAATATCAGCTGGGCATAAAAACCGATCTGGCGCTGCTGAAAAAACTGAAGGCGCAAAATATACCCGTGGTCAGTATTTTTATTTCGGGGCGCCCCCTTTGGGTCAACAAAGAGCTGAATGCATCCGATGCCTTCGTTGCCGCCTGGCTACCGGGTTCCGAGGGAGCAGGTATCGCCGACGTGATACTGACCGATGCCGAGGGCAATATCCAGCACGATTTCACTGGACGCCTGTCCTTCAGCTGGCCGCGGCTGGTGCACCAGACAGTGCTGAACCGGCGGGATGAAAACTACGATCCTCTGTTTGCCTACGGCTACGGTCTCAACTATGGCGATCAGACACAAATCAGCAACAATCTACCGGAAGACGGCGAAACCTATGTCGAAGGCAGACTGGAAGACGCCTGGCTTCTGGTATCCCGCCCGCGCTCGCCATGGCAGCTGTTTATCGCCGATGCGGACAAAGCGCCATTGCCTGTTACCGGGAACCGCGCCAGTAGTGGCAGCGACGAGAATATCACCGTGGCATCCATCGACATGGAATCCCAGGAAGACGCGCGTCTGATCCACTGGAAAGGACTGCGGGACGGCAGCGTGCAGCTGGTGGCCCCAAAACCGCAAAACCTAAACCGCTATTTGAAGGAAAATGCCGCTCTGACCATGGATATCCGCGTGGACCAGCCGCCGGAAGGTCCCGTTGATGCGATTATCGCCTGCGGGGACGACTGTGCTGCGGAGTTGCCACTGCAAGGCCTGCTGCAACAGCAGTCTCCCGACACTTGGTCCAATGTATCCATCGATCTGCAGTGCTTCGTCCGCGCCGGTGCGGATTTCAGCCGCATTTCCAGTGGCCTAACACTCCGCAGTAAAGGCCCCCTGTCTCTGGCTGTGGCAAATATCAAATATGTGCCTGGCGCCGCGGAATCGGCGGAATTGAAATGTCGCGGTTGATTGAGAAAAAGGACCTCTGAATTTTTTCAGTGAGTGCCGCAGTTGATTCTGGGGCACTCAGACAATCGCACGGACATTTCGAAAGCACACTTCCCTGTAGCTCCGCCGGAGACACACCTGTATCCGGCGGGTCTCCCCTCCGGACTCGAAACACCTTTAAGCCTGGCAGAGAATTAATAAGAAGCGCCCCCAGGGGGCCGTTTCATTGAGCGTCGAAAGACGTGATCAATCTGCTGGCACTATCGTAGGCAACGCCTCAACCTCCTCCGCCTGACGATACTGGGAAGGGGTCATACCCACGGTCTTCTTGAAGAATGTGTTGAATACGGATTTACTGTTAAACCCTACGCTGAGGTAAATGTCTGTGATGGTCCTGTCCCGCGCCGCTTCTGAACGCAGCAACCTGCAGGCCTCCCCGACACGATAGCGATTGATGAACTCGTAGAAATTAACCCCAAAATGGCGGTTGATCACCATGGACAGGTCCCGCGCCGGCATGGACAGCCGTTCCGCCAGGATATCAAGGGTGATGTCAGGCTGCAGATAGGGTTTGTCGCGCTCCATCGCGGCATCTATCTCCGACGCCAACTCCGGGTTCAAAATCTGCTCAGTGGCCGGCTTGCGCCCCTTTTCCCGCTGGTGCACCCCCTCAAAATAGGCGAAATAGCGGATACCGGTAAACACCAGCAGATTAATCAACATAAACAATGTGTAATAGCCAGTGAGTCCGATCACCTCGAACACCCTTAAATCGTAGTGTTGACGCAGGCTCGCCAGCTTGGCGACACTCAATACGACCTCCATGGACATTACCACCAGGAAACCCGAAACCAGCACCTGCATCCAGGTGAGATCCACTTTTTCGACATTGGAGTGGGTGGACTTCAACAGGCGGATGTACTGCAGCATCAGCCGCAGAGACCAGAGGCAATAGGCCACCCGCAGGCATTTGCACAGGAATTCCACTAACACATAGTGCCAGCTGTACACCAGATCCTCGCTGTGAATCACTGCCAGGCGCTCCGCTAGGGGCAACCTAAAGAAAACCACAACCATGTAGATAAAGAAGAGCACCACAGGCAGTAAATGTAGGAGGTCCCGCCGGCGAAGAGCAAAATCGCGGAAGACGAGGGATTTCACACAAAAGAATAGCAGAGCTCCGTCGAGGTAATAGGCAAATCCCCCGAGGAAGTAGAGCTGTGGCCAGAAATCCCGCACCTTAAACTTAAACTCAGCACCCCAGAGGATCAGTTCATGCAGAGAGATAAAAGCATGGGCAAACAGGAAAGCGGCCAGAAAGCGGGTGCTTGTCTGTTTATGGCTGTTGGTCGCAAGCAATAGCACAGCGAAAAACAGGCACTGCATGGCCGTCATCCACAGGATGATATCGTGGAAATTAAATAGAACTTCACTCATCGCTTTTGTTTTTATTGCCAGTTAGAGAATCAAAATTTTTATTTTCTGGCTTTTCCGCAACGTTCGGCTAATCCACGGCAGCCGAACCTCGCCAATCCGTTGAGGTTCGCCTGCAGTTCGGATTCTCTCCCTTCAGCCGAACGACCTTATTGTGTCCCAAGTATAAATTGACCCAGCGACCACAGCTTCTGTGTATCGCATACCAAACCAATATAATAAAGGACTATCGAGATGAGAAAGATAATACCCACAATCGGTGGTAAATGGTCCACCTCCCACAAAAAAATTTCCTCGCGAGACAGGTCGCCAGGGATCGCCAGTACCCTGTTGTTGGCCTTGGCCTTTCTCTGGGGCGATACAGCTCAGGCGCAATACCTGCACACTGAGGGTACACAGATTGTCGACGGCAACGGCAATCCTGTTCACCTCAACGGCATCAATCTGGGCAACTGGCTGTTGTGGGAGGGTTATTTGATGATGGGAGATTTCAATTACCGCACCCATACCCAGTTCCTCAACAGCCTGGCCGACACCTTTGGCAGTATGGCCCAGGCCAAGGAATTCGAACACCAGTGGCGCCTGAACTACGTGACGGAACGGGAAATCGCCGATCTGAAAAGTCTCGGGTTCAATGCGGTGCGCGTCCCCTTCCACTACAACTTGTTCTGGGAAAATGGGCAACTGTCGGATCACGGCTTCCAGTACTTGGATCGCCTGATCGACTACTGCCGCACCCACGGTCTCTATGTACTGCTGGACATGCACGCCGCCCCCGGCTACCAGAATCCCGGAGACCACAGCGATAACATCGATTCCAACGCCAGCCAGCCGCGGGATTCCGTCAAATTCTGGGATGGCGACAATGTGCTAATCGCCAGCCAGGTATGGCGTCATATCGCCGACTACTACAAGAACGAACCGGTGATCTGGGGTTACGACCTGATCAATGAACCCGTCCCTCAGGCCGGGCGCGAGTACGAGCTGTTGCCCTCGCTAATCGCCATGCGTAATGCCATCCGAGAAGTGGACAATAACCACGCGATCATCGCGGAAGGCAGTTGGTGGGCATCAGATCTGCAAAAGATCGACTGGACCGACTCAACTACTCAGACCAATACCGGTGTCAACAGCCGCTGGGACCACAACCTGGTGTATCAGACCCACCACTATGTATTCGGCAATGCCGGTGCCGTCTCAGACCTCTACCCTCGCGCGGACCGCACCAACAACATGGGGGTACCGTTGATCCTGGGGGAGTATGGTGAAGACAACAACGACATCATCCGCCAGCTCACCGACTGGTCCGCAAACAACATCGCCGGCCAGTTTCCCTGGTCGTTCAAAAAGATGAGTCACGATCGCACCCTATGGACCATTCAGCCCAATAGCATTTACAGCCAAGTCGTGGATTACATCAATCACGGCGGTACCCCCCCGGCCAATGCCTATGCGGGCATGATCGATTTTGCCCAAAATCACATCGGCAATGGTTCCGCCAATGTGAGCTGGCATCAGGATTTCTACGATGCCATCAAAACCAACAGCAGCACACCGCCACCAGCCAGTTGCGACAGCGTCACCCCGCACAGTACCGGCCGTATTGAAGCGGAAAGCTACTGTTCCATGTCCGGAATTCAACTTGAAGACACCAGTGACAGCGGCGGCGGACAGAATGTGGGCTGGATCGATAGTGGTGACTGGCTGGAGTACCGGGTCGATGTGCCGCAGAGTGGTGTTTACACATTGACCTATCGCATCGCCAGCACCACCAGCACCGGGCAGCTGCGACTGATGAGCGACGGCACTCAGCTGGCCGACACCAGCTTTCCAAACACCGGCGGTTGGCAGAATTGGCAGTCGGTATCCCTGAATGTAAACCTGTCTGCGGGCATCCAAACCCTGCGCCTGCAAGTAGCCGGCGGCGGGTTCAATCTGAACTGGATTGAACTGGGAGCAAGCAGCCAAGATCCTGGCAGTATCGCCAACGGCGAATACCAGATCCGCAACCTGGCCAGCGGCCTGTTGCTGGGTGTTGCCGACAGCGCAACCACCAATGGGGGTAACGTAATCCAAGGCGGCAACCAGTCCTGGCAGATCACTGCCCTCGGCGATGGCAGTTACCGGCTGGAAAACACCTACAGCGGCTTAGCACTAGATGTGCAGGACGCATCCACAAGTAACGGCGCCAATATCCAACAGTGGGAATACGGCGGCGGTGACAACCAGAACTGGCTGATCGAGCAGGTCGACGCCAACCGATTCCGCATCATATCCGTCCACAGCGGCAAATCCCTGGACGTTCAGGACGGCTCCACCGAGCCCGGAGGCAACATCCAGCAGTGGACTTATCACGGCGGTGACAACCAGCTATGGCTGCTTGAAAAGTAACCCAAAAGCCAACAATCTAAGCCGAAATACAGGAGCCGCCGACACCTGTCGCGGCCCCTGTCACTTGTGGAAGCCAACTGGCGCCCTCAACTGAACACACACTAACCCATTGATTTTAAAAGACTTTTAAAGCGTACGACTGATCAAAACTACTCGAACCCCCCAAAAAGCTGGATTTTTCGTTCGAGTAACGGTACCCGAACGCACGGCCAAAAGGTCTTTGGCAGAGTTCCTCCTCCGTCACAGCAGGCGGCATAAAACAATAACCATATCTCAGAGGAAAACGATGATGAGACTGCACAAGCCTTTGGCGCTCTCCATTGCCCTGGTCAACACGGGAATGGCTCTTGCCCAGGAGGAAGAGAGAAACTCACAGTACGACGCTTACCAAACCAACTCTCTGGAAGAAGTTACCGTTACCGCCACCAAGCGGGAAACCAACCTGATGGAAACCCCGATTTCCATCACCGCCTTCAGCCAGGAAAAACTGGACCGCGAGGGCCTGACCAACATCAAGGATATGGCGCAAATGGTGCCGAACATGGAAATCTCCATGGACTCGTCCCAGACCGCGCCGGTGGTTGCCATGCGCGGTGTGCGGTCCACCAATATCACCGAGCTGGGTGATCCCTCAGTGAGCTTACACCTGGACGGCATCTACTCTCCCCGCCCGCAGGGCGCCATGGCGTTGATGTTCGATGTGGAGCGGGTGGAAGCCATGCGCGGTCCTCAAGGCACGCTGTTCGGGCGCAACTCAACCGTGGGTAACGTCAACATCATCTCCAAGCGCCCGGACTTCAACGAGTTCGACGCGTCCATCGGCATCGAACTCGGTCGCTGGAACCACCAGCAGACCCGCGGCATGATCAATATCCCGGTCAGCGAGACCTTTGCCCTGCGCGCTTCCTTTATGCAGGAAACCCGCGACTCCTATCTCGACGGCTACTACGACCCCAACCAGTGGGATGTGCGCTACCTGCCGGAAGAAATTCAGAACGCCCCAGTGTATACCGGTGCTGATGAAGACCGCAGCCTGCGCCAGCGCGAGCGCTGGGGCAGCGGTGAAGTACAGGAGCTGGTCAAGGCCGACCCTTCCGACTTCTACAACAACTCCGATCAATACGCCTTCCGCATCAGCGCTCTGTGGGAACCCGTAGAATCCCTATCGTGGATGCTGGCCTATGAGCAATTCCAAGACGACAGTGCCGGCGGTACCGACACCCTCAACTGTGATATGGCCGCCAAGCGCATCCGCAAAGACGATGATGGCAACTATCTGGATGCCGACGGCAATATTTCCGATGTACCAATACCCGGCCAGCTGGGTTGTGAAAGCGTATATGGCCCCGGTGCCGACGACTACACCGTCAACGTCAGTGTGCCCGGATTTCTCGACCTGAATATCGAATCCGTACGCTCCAATTTGAGTTGGGATCTTTCCGACGAAATCGCCTTGGTGTACAACGCCGGCTGGAGCCAGCAGGTGCGCTCACAGCGCTCCGATCAGGACCGCGGCATCACCGGTTGGGATATGTCCATCTTCTTTCGCGATGCGACCTTTACTTCCCAGTCCCACGAATTCCAGTTGCAGTCCACCGGCTCTGGCCCGCTGCAGTGGATTGCCGGCGTTTTCTATTTTGAAGAAGACAACAATATGCAGGGTGGCTGGATCAACAGTGGCCAAAATGCGGACTACTGGAATCAGCCTGAGCGTACCCTCAAATCCCAGGCCCTTTTTACCCAGGGCACCTACGCCATCACCGACCAGCTGAACCTGACTCTTGGTGTGCGCTACACCGAAGATACCAAGCAGGATGTGGGCGGTCACAATATGGCCTGTAACGCTGACACCATTAATCCACAAACCGGCGAGGCTTGTTTCCCGGCGTGGGATCGCGATGCGTTCAATCAGTTGCCCACGGATTACTTCGAGGACTCCTCCATCTACAGCATCGTCAGCGACAACCAGACCAAAGGCAGTTGGGATTTTACCAACTATCGCGTGGGCCTGGATTACATTGTCAACGACGACCTGATGGTATTCGGGTATATAGCCAACGGCTTCAAATCCGGCGGCATCGGCGACGTGTTTGTACAGTATGAGCAAGACCCCACCACTGCAGAATACCTGACCGATGCCAATGGCGACCGCATCATTAAAGAGCGCCATCAGAACACCTACGATCCAGAAATCGTGACCACCTACGAGCTGGGCGCCAAGGGCACTTACCTGGACGGCAACCTGAACATCATGGCGACGCTCTTCTACAGCGACTACGAAGATATGCAGGCAGCATCGGCCAAAGGTATCTTTCCCTACTATGTGGAAGAGCGGGATGACGAAACCGGCGAGTTAACCGGTGAAATCACCACTGAAACTCAGACGGTTTTCCAGACAGACAACATCGGCAGCGCCGTAATCAAAGGTCTGGAAGTGGAATTTGACTGGGCACCGATTGAAAACGGTCGCTTTGAAGGTTACCTGACCTGGCTGGACACCGAAATCACCAGTGATTTTATCTATCACTGGGATTTCGCAGCCACTGACCTTTTCGAAGTGGATCACGGCGTAGCCACCAACCCAGACAACGATGCAATGAAAGTTAACCTCAAGGGCAACGAACTGGCGGCATCCCCGAAACTCAGTGTCAAGCTGAACTACACCCATACGTTTCGTTTCGACAACGGCTTCGCCATTATTCCTCACCTCAGCTACTTCTGGCGAGACAAGTCATACCACACCTTCCTAAACGTGGATAAACACTACGATATCTTCGCCACGGAAACTCCCGACGCCTTTAGCGATGTGCGCCCGGCATTCCACAGTGTAAACAGCACCCTGAAGCTGGAAGCGCCGGATAACAAGTGGAGTGTGGAAGCCTTCGTTTACAACCTCACCGACCAAAAAGAAACCTATTGGGCCGGCGGTGGCGACGGCGTTATCAAAGGCCCGGTTTCCATGCCGCGTTTCTATGGCATCCGCGGCAACTACAACTTTTAACCGACTGCCGGATTAACAGTAAAGCGATCTTCACCTTCGCTTGTCGTCCTAGCCCCCACCTATGCTGGCGGGGGCCTTTTTCCCCGCGCCGATTTTACGCGCAAGCAAACTGATGTCAGTAGTACCTGAGAGAGATTAGTATGAAAAAGTATCCCATTTATATTGCCGCTATGGCCGGGCTTCTCTCGCTCGCCGCCACTCTGCCACTTCAGGCCGCCAACGAATCTGTGGCTACCACCCAATCCCACAGCCAACAAAATGCCATCGAGTCCCGTATCCAGAGCCTACTCGCACAAATGTCCGTGCAGGAAAAAATCGGTCAGCTGGCACTGCGCGACTGGGGAACCTTCAAGGCCGAGGATATGAAAGATATCAAGCAGGCAATACGCGAAGGACGCGTCGGAGGGTTCCTGAATGTCAACTTCAGTTCCGTGGATAACAATGCATTCGAGGAATTGCAACGCCTCGCCGTGGAAGAAAGCCCCCGGGGCATTCCGCTTCTGTTTGGGCAGGATGTAATCCACGGCTACGAAACCATTTTCCCAATTCCTCTCGGCCAAGCCGCCAGCTGGAATCCGGAACTGATTAGAAACGGGGCGCGCATCGCCGCACAAGAGGCCAGCGCCGATGGCATCCGCTGGACCTTTGCACCCATGATCGACATCAGCCGCGACCCGCGCTGGGGCCGCATCGCCGAAACCCTGGGGGAAGATCCTCTGCTGACCTCGATCCTCGGTGTCGCCATGGTGGAAGGTTTCCAGACTGACAACCTCTCCGATCCCACCAGCCTCGCTGCCTGTGGCAAACACTTTGCCGGCTACGGTGCCGCAGAAGGCGGCCGCGATTACAACAGTGCTTATATTCCCGAGCGCCTGCTACGCGATATCTACCTGCCGCCGTTCAAGGCCGGTATAGACGCAGGTATGCAGAGTATCATGAGTACCTACAGCTCCCTCAACGATGTCCCCGGCACTGGTAGCCCCTTCCTGTTCAAACAGATTCTGCGAGACGAATGGGGGTTTGACGGCTTTGTAGTAAGTGACTGGAACGCGGTGATGGAAATGATTCCTCACGGCTATGCTCGCGACGCCAAGCACGCCGCCGCCCTTGCCGCCAATGCGGGCATCGATATGGAGATGCACACGGACACCTACGAACAATTCCTGGCAAGATTAATGGACGAAGGGGAATTTACCGAAGCACAGTTAGATACAGCGGTGGCCAATATCCTGCGGGTAAAACTGCGCTTAGGACTGTGGGAAAACCCCTACCCCCGAGCAAAAACGCCAGCCGAGCGTGAGCAGATCATCCGCAACGACCAATTCCTGAATGCCGCCAAAGAGGCCGCCAAGGAAACCTTCGTCCTACTCAAAAACGACAAACAGCTGCTGCCGCTGAAGAAAGGCCAGACGGTCGCACTTATTGGCCCATTGGCGGATGCCCCTCACGAGCAGATGGGCACTTGGGTGTACAACGGTAACAAAGAGCACTCGCGCACCCTGCTACCTGCACTGCGCGCGATGGTGGGTGATAAAGGTAAAATTCTCTACGCCGCCGGCCTCGAATACAGCCGGGACACCAGCACGCGCGGTTTCAAAGCGGCAATCAAAGCGGCCAAAAAAGCCGATGTAGTGCTTTTTGTCGGCGGCGAGGAAGCTATCCTCTCCGGCGAAGGCCACAGCCGCGGCGATATTCGCCTGCCCGGCGCACAGGCGCAACTGCTGGCAGAGCTGGCCAAGACCGGCAAGCCGCTGGCAATGGTATTGATGGCTGGGCGCCCGTTGCAGCTGGATCAAACCCTCGAACAGGCCGACGCAGTGATGATGGCCTGGCACCCGGGAACCATGGCCGGACCGGCACTGGCGGAGGTGCTCTACGGAGAAACCTCACCTTCCGGCCGCCTGCCGTTGAGCTGGCCGGTGGGCGCGGGCCAGATCCCTATCTATTACAACCACCTACCTACTGGCCGTCCGGCAACCGATGACAATTACACTCGTATCGAAAAAATCGGTCGCGAGGTGTTTCAGCATCAGCCGGGCAACTCATCCAATCTGCTGGATTACGGGCACAAACCGCTGTTCCCATTCGGTTACGGCCTCACCTACAGCGAATTCCATTACAGTGAACTGGAACTTTCCGACAGCACTCTGGATGCAGATGGACAATTGCATGTTTCCGCCACCATCACCAACACCGGCAAGCGCACCGCCACCGAAACCGTGCAATTGTATGTGCGCGACTTGGTGGGCAGTGTGTCGCGACCGGTACGGGAATTAAAGGGTTTCGAGCGTATTACCCTGGCGCCCGGAGAATCCCGTCGCGTGAGTTTTACACTTAAAGCCAACCAGCTGGCCTTCCACAACGCGCAGATGCAACAGGTGATCGAGCCCGGTGAATTCCATGTATGGATTGCACCAGACGCAGAATCGGGCTTGCAGGGCAGCTTTACCCTGCAATAAGTGCTCCATAAAAAATAGTTCAAAATAAACGGATAGCGCTGCCCCGAGTTCCGTAAATGGGGTGGCGCGCGGGTAAAAGAAATATGGCAGTGAATACAGAATTCGCTGCCCCACAACTTCCCTTTTTTTCGGCACCAACTGATAGAAACGTAATTCCAACCGTTTTCGCACCTTACTTAGTAAATCCACACAAAGTGGAACAGTTTTGTCACACCAAAATATCGCAATCAACGGCCCCTGCGGATTACGTAAAGAAGAACTTCGAACCCAACACAATAACAACCAAACACCTAAAAGCAGGAAGTAACCAATGCAAGCGTATGAGAAATCCACTGAAGGCAACCTGGAGCCTCTACAGGAGCGCCAAGACGCGGCGCCCCTTCCCCTGATAACCCTGATCTGCTGTGTGGCCACCATCGGTGGCTTCCTGTTCGGGTTCGACAGTGGCGTGATCAACGGCACTGTGACCGGGCTGCAGCAGGCATTTCATTCCGATACCGCCGGCACGGGCTTTAACGTAGCCTCGATGTTGCTGGGCTGCGCCGCGGGTGCCTTTTTTGCCGGTCGCCTGGCCGATCTTTGGGGACGCAAGACACTGCTACTGATTGCGGCGGTCCTGTTTGTCGTCAGCGCCTGGGGTTCCGGCATTGCCACCGGCTCCGTGGAGTTTGTTTTCTACCGCATTCTCGGCGGTCTCGCGGTGGGCGCGGCCAGCGTAATGTCACCGGCGTATATCAGTGAGATAGCCCCGGCGGCCCTGCGCGGTCGGCTGACCACCATCAACCAGATAGCAATCATTTTTGGTCTGTTTGCAGCATTTGTAAGCAATTACTGGCTGGCCCAGGCTGCTGGCTCTGCGGTTAATGACTGGTGGCTGGGCTACACCGCCTGGCGCTGGATGTTCTGGATTGAAATCGTTCCGGCGATGCTGTTCTTTTGCACCCTACTACTGATTCCGGAAAGCCCCCGCTACCTGGTGCTTTCCCGCCAGACAGAGAAAGCCAGGGCTGTATTGAGCAAGCTCTACGGTAAAGCGGCTGCAGCCGGCAAACTGGAGAGCATTCGCCAGTCCACCGTTAGCAACCGCCGCCCGCGCCTGTCAGACCTGCTGGAATCCAATGGCGGCGGTGTGGGCAAGGTGCGCAAGATTGTGTGGGTGGGCATTGGCCTGGCTACCTTCCAGCAGCTAGTCGGCATCAACGTTGTCTTCTATTACGGCGCGGTACTGTGGCAGGCGGTGGGTTTTTCCGAAGCAGATGCGCTGCTCATAAACATCATCTCCGGTGGTGTCAGCATTGCAGCCTGCCTGATTACCATGACACTGATCGACAGGATCGGCCGCAAACCGCTGCTGCTAGCGGGTTCCATCGGCATGGCGGTGACGCTTGGTCTGGTGGCCTTCGCCTTTGCCGGCGCCACCGTGGATGCAAACGGTAAACTGCATCTCTCTCAGTCCATGGGCTTGCTGGCACTGATCGCGGCCAACGTCTACGTGTTCTTCTTCAACGGTTCCTGGGGACCGGCCATGTGGACCCTGTTGGGCGAGATGTTCCCCAACCAGATCCGCGGCTCCGGCCTTGCAGTTTCCGGCCTCTCCCAATGGGTTGCCAACTTCGGCATTACCATGACCTTCCCGATCATGCTGACGGGAATCGGCCTCGCCGGAGCCTACGGCATTTACACACTGTTTGCTCTTCTGTCCATTGTCTTCGTGGTCTACCTGGTGCAAGAAACCAAGGGGCTGGAACTGGAGGAAATCCGCGGATAATTGCGGCGGAAGGGATCGATCCCCGACCGCTCGCGCCGGTTTATTCCGGGACTGGTACCAACAGCCCCACCCGTACTATCGCGCGATTGCAGGGGGCGGGGCGCATGGCACGGGCCAGCAAAGATAAAAACAGAAAGGTAAGGGCGAACCCTGTGTTCGCCCGAGCGGGTATCAGGAAGCGATATTGCCGTAGCTCATCAACCGCTGGTAGCGCTTCTCCAACAGCTCGTCGATGGGCGTGCTGGTCAGCCGTTCCAACTGATCGCCGAGGCGTTCCTTCAAGCGTGCGGCCATGGCATCCGGATCGCGATGAGCCCCACCCAAAGGTTCCGGAATTGTTTCGTCGACGATACCCAGCTCTTCCAGCACACTGGAAGTCACCCCCATGGCCTCGGCCGCCAGCGGCGCCTTCTCCACGGTTTTCCAGATGATATTGGCGCAGCCCTCGGGAGAGATCACGAAGTAAGTGGAGTACTGCAGCATGTTCAGCTGGTCGCCCACACCGATCGCCAGCGCGCCGCCGGAGGAGCCTTCGCCAATCACGGTGCAGATGATGGGGGTGCGCAGACGGGACATCACCGCCAGATTTTGGGCGATGGCCTCACTGATGCCCCGCTCTTCACTGTCGATGCCCGGATAGGCTCCGGGAGTGTCGATCAGGGTCAGCACCGGCAGTTTGAAGCGCTCGGCCATCTGCATGATACGCAGCGCCTTGCGATAGCCTTCCGGCTTGGGCATACCAAAGTTGCGCGCCACCTTTTCGTTTACGGAGCGCCCTTTCTCCTCACCGATCACAGCCACCGGTTTTCCGTTCAGGCGCGCGATGCCGCTAATAATGGCTTTGTCATCGCCGAAATGGCGATCGCCGTGCAGCTCATCCCAGTCGGTGAAAATACGCTCAATATAATCCTTTGAATAGGGGCGCTGTGGGTGGCGCGCCACCTGCACCACCTGCCAGGGGGTGAGGTTGGAGTAGATGGATTCGGTCAGGCTCCTGCTCTTCTCGCGCAGCCGGGCCACCTCGTCGGCAATATTCAGATCGACATCGTCACCCACATGCTGCAGCTCTTTGATCTTGCTTTCCAGCTCAGCGATCGGCTGTTCAAATTCGAGAAAGTTGAAATTCATGAAGTCCGCGCCTTGATATTTGGGAACCCGGGAGCGCCGGCCCCCGTTCAGCTCGCGGGCCGCGGGCCCGCATATTCGCTGTTACTTAAAAATGTCGGCTAGCTTACCAGATAGAACCGCCTAGTCGAGCCTGCGCCCAGGGAATATCTCGCAAGCGGCCAGGGCCAATTTAGCCACGCCGGCGCCGCTCAGTGTAGTCGAGCGCAACGCGCTCCCGCCCGAGCAGCTCGCGCAGGGACTGGACCAGTTGATCGCTCGGCTCCACCTGCCACTGCGACGGCAGCCGGTAGGTGCCGCGAGCATCGCTGCGCACCACCTCGAGACTGACGGTGCAGGCGCCGCCGGTATAGGGCTGCAGGCAGGCAGCCAAACGCTTGGCCAGCCCCGGCGTGGCCGCAGCGCTTTCCAGCCGCAGTTGCACCCCGGTGACACTGTCGCGGCGCAATTCATCCAGGCTGGCGACGCTGTTGACGGTCATTTTCAGGCCGCCGCTGTAGTCGTCGTGGGCAACCGGGCCGTCCAACACCAAGAGGGCGTCTTTGGCCAGTTTCTCGCGGCACTCGGAGAAAGTCTCGCTGAATACCGCCGCCTCTATACGCCCGCTGCGGTCGTCGAGGGTGACAATGGCCATAGTGTCGCCGCGTTTGGTTTTCATCACCCGCATGCCCACTACCAGGCCGGCCACCTTCTGGCTGTCCTTGCCCGGTTTCAAATCCGCAATTCGCGCCTTGACCAGCTGCTTGAGCTCATCCTCGTATTCATCGATCGGGTGGCCGGTAAGATAGAGACCGAGGGTATTTTTCTCCCCTTCCAGGCGCTCGCGGATACTCCAGGGTCGGGTGCGGCGGAAATCCGCATAGACATCACCATCGGAAGCGCTGGGGACCACCTCGCCGAACAGATCCATCATCCCGGCGCTGGCGTTGGCGGCCTGTTGCTCAGCGGCCTTTACCGCCTCATCCAGTGCATTAAACATCACTGCACGAGCGTAATTGAGACCGTCCGCACCGTCAGCGCGCGGGCCGATACTGTCCAGCGCCCCAGAGCGCACCAAGGCTTCGAGGGCCCGCTTGTTGACCTTGCGCGGATCGACGCGGGAGCAAAAGTCGAACAGGTCGGTGAAGGGGCCACCCTCCTTGCGCACCTTAATAATGTTCTCAATGGGCCCTTCGCCCAGCCCCTTGATGGCGCCAAGACCGTAAATAATGCGATTGTCCGCATCTACGGAGAACTGGTAGCTGCCCAGATTCACATCCGGCGGCACCAGCTCCAGGCCCATGGCCCGGCATTCCTCGATAAAGGTCACCACCTTGTCGGTCTTATCCATATCCGAAGACATGGTGGCGGCCATAAACTGCGCCGGATAGTGGGCCTTGAGCCAAGCAGTTTGGTAGGACACCAGGGCGTAAGCCGCGGAGTGGGATTTGTTGAAACCGTAACCGGCGAATTTCTCCACCAGGTCGAAGATCTTCATCGCCAACTCGGGGTCCACGCCCTGCTTCTTGGCGCCCTCCTCGAAAATGGCGCGCTGTTTGGCCATCTCCTCCGGCTTTTTCTTACCCATGGCACGGCGCAGAAGGTCCGCACCGCCGAGGGTGTAACCGGCCAGCTCCTGGGCGATCTGCATAACCTGTTCCTGGTAGACGATAACCCCGTAGGTGGGCTCCAGGATGGGCTTGAGCTTCTCGTGCTGGTACTTGGCGTCCGGGTAGGCCACCTGGGCGCGGCCGTGCTTGCGGTTGATAAAGTCGTCCACCATGCCCGACTGCAGCGGGCCCGGACGGAACAGCGCCACCAGGGCGATCATGTCCTCGAGATTATCCGGCTGCAGGCGTTTGATCAGATCCTTCATACCGCGGGATTCCAACTGGAAGACCGCGGTGGTCTCGGCCCGCTTGAGCATCTGGAAGGTCTTTTCGTCGTCCAGCGGCAGGGCGGCGATGTCCAGCGGCGGCAGTCCCTCGCGGGCCCGCTGCTCATCCACCATGCGCTTGGCCCAGTCGATAATGGTCAGGGTGCGCAGGCCGAGGAAGTCAAACTTCACCAGGCCCGCGTCCTCCACGTCGTTCTTATCGAACTGAGTCACCAGGCCCGCGCCCGTCTCATCGCAGTAGAGAGGCGCGAAATCGGTGAGCTTGGTGGGGGCAATCACCACACCACCGGCGTGCTTGCCCACGTTCCTGGCCACGCCCTCCAGCTGCACCGCCATTTCCCAGATTTCCTGCGCCTCGTCGTCTGTCTCGAGGAATTCCCGCAGTACCTCTTCCTGTTCATGGGCCTTCTGCAGGGTCATGCCCACGTCCGGCGGGATCATCTTGGAGAGCTTATCGGCCAGGCCGTAGGATTTGCCCTGTACCCGCGCCACGTCGCGCACCACCGCCTTGGCGGCCATGGTGCCAAAGGTAATGATCTGGCTCACCGCCTGGCGACCATAGTTGTCCGCCACATAGGCGATCACCCGGTCGCGCTTTTCCATACAGAAATCCACGTCGAAGTCCGGCATGGACACCCGTTCCGGGTTGAGGAAGCGTTCGAACAGCAGGTCGTATTGCAGCGGGTCCAGGTCGGTGATTTTAAGTGCATAGGCCACCAGCGAGCCGGCACCGGACCCCCGCCCCGGCCCCACCGGGATATCGTGATCCTTGGCCCACTGGATAAAGTCCATCACGATCAGGAAGTAGCCGGGGAAGCCCATCTGGATGATGATGTCCAGCTCGAAGCGCAAACGCTCCTCGTAGACAGCGCGCCGCTCGGCGTAATCCGGTGCGGACTTGTCGAGGATCTTATCCAGACGCCGCTCCAGTCCTTCAAAGCAAACCTTCTCGAAGAACTGGTTCTCGTTCATCCCCTCGGGGATGGGGTACTCCGGCAGGAAATACTTACCCAGTTGTATCGGCGCTGAACAGCGCTTGGCGATCTCGACAGTGTTTTCCAGGGCTTCGGGAATATCCGCGAACAGCTCCCACATTTCCTCCGGCGTGCGGAAATACTGCTCCGGTGAATAGCGGCGCTCGCGCCTTGGGTCGTCCAGAGTGCGCCCCTCGTGGATGCACACCCGCACCTCGTGGGCCTCGAATTCGCTCTCATCCAGAAAGCGCACGTCATTGGTTGCCACCACCGGCAGTTCCAGCGTCTGCGCCAGGTTTACCGCCGCGTGCAGATATTCCTCATCGCCGGGGCGGCCGGTGCGCTGCAGTTCCAGATAGTAGCGGCCAGGGAAAACCTGCGACCATTCCCGGGCCAGTTCCTCCGCCTGCTGGCGCCGCCCGGCGATCAGGGCGCGGCCCACGTCGCCAAACCTGGCACCGGACAGCATCAGCACACCCTCGCTGTAATCCTTTACCCACTCCCGCTTTACAAAGGCATTGCCGTGGTACTGCCCCTCCATCCAGGCACGGGAAATCAATTCGGTGAGATTGCGATAGCCTGTGCCATTCATCGCATAGAGAGTGATCAGGGTCGGCTTATCCTCGCCGCCCTCGCTGAGCCAGAAGTCAGCGGCGCTTAAAGGCTTGATTCCGGCCCCCAGGCAGGCGCGATAAAACTTGATCTGCGCGAAGAAGTTGGTCTGATCACTGAGCGCCAGAGCGGGCATCTGCAGTTCCGCCGCCCGCGCCACCAGAGGTTTGATTCGTACCAACCCGTCGATCAGGGAATATTCGGAGTGAACTCTTAAATGGACAAAAGGGTTTGTCATTGTGTGTTTGCTTCTCGGCATTAACTCTATAGACGTACCCCTCAGGGACACATCTACATTGCATTCTTCAATCAGCTACCAGATGCGGCCCATCCGGCGCGCGCGCTCGGTACAGCTTCTCAAAACGGCACGGCGCTCCTCATTACTCATCCTCCCCCAGCGGCTGATCTCCGCGCCGGTGCGGAAACAGCCTTCGCAGATATCCTCCGCGTTGAGCGCGCAAACTGAGATACAGGGGGACTTTACCGGCTTTTCAGCCTTGTTCCTGTGATCGGACATCACGTATCGGAAACAGGTATCAGCTGTTCGGCAAAGCGTTTACCGTTAGCTACATAGTGATCGCTGCTGGCCTTGAGCAGCTCGAATGTGGATTCATCCAGACTTCTGACTACCTTGCCGGGACTGCCCAGCACCAGCGAGTAGTCCGGGATTTCGGTATTCTCTGTCACCAGCGCATTGGCGCCAATAATGCAGCACTTGCCGATCCTGGCCCCGTTCAACACCACCGCATTGATACCGACCAGGCTGTAGTCGCCAACGGAGCAACCGTGCAACATCGCCTTGTGGCCGATGGTTACCCCATTACCGATGGTGAGCGGAAGGCCCGGATCTGTGTGCAACACCGCCCCGTCCTGCACATTGCTGTAGGCGCCGATGGTAATCGGGTCGGAATCGCCGCGCACCACGGCGTTGAACCAGACAGAGCTGTGGCCGAGCATCCTCACATTGCCAACCACTTGGGCCCCGGGAGCGACATAGTGCCCCTCACCTTCCAGTTGCGGCTCTTTGTCCCCCAGTTTGTACAGCATTTGACCTCCGCGCCCGGTGAAATCGAGGGGCTATTATCCCGGTCGCAGAGGGCGGTGACCAGAGAATCTCCGTTTGATACGCGCCGGGGAATAAAAGAAATACGTTTTCTGAGAAAAGGCGCGCGGGAATGGGGTGAATATTGCACACAGGCAGGCAGATAAACCCGCAATTACAGCGAGTGCTCCTGCTGTACAAAACGGGCCCCCTCCAGGGCCAACAGGCGCGCTTTGATGTCCAGACCGCCAGCGTAGCCGGTCAGGCTGCCGTCGGCGCCGATCACTCTGTGGCACGGAATCACAATGGCGATAGGGTTGGCGCCGTTGGCCCGCGCCACGGCGCGCACCGATTTCGGATTGCCCATCGCTTCCGCCTGTTGGCGGTAACTGCGGGTTTCGCCATAGGGAATCCGCTGCAGCGCCTCCCAGACCCGACACTGAAAACCCGTACCGCGCGGGCACAACGGTAAATCGAACTCCCGCCGCTTACCGGTGAAATACTCTTCCAGCTGCCCCGCCGCGCTATCGGTCAGCGCCGACGAGCGCCGATCCCAGTGGGACCCGGCGCACACGGGCCGCGCGTCGCTGTGAAATGCCAGCGCCACCACCCCCCGGGTATCCGCGGCGATGGCCACCGCACCGAAGCGAGTGGTGTAGATTTCATAGTTGATCATTTCAATTCTCCCGGTTTCGCCGCTTGCCACCGCGAATCCGCGACACCCGGAGAGAAGCGGGCCGGATGCGCTGCAGTTTTTCCCAATGCTCGGCGCAGTGTAGAGCTAGCCCCCCTTGCAGACCAGTGATTTCCTCACCACCGCTTGCGGTGAGCAAACAGCAGCTCCAGCCCCCGTTTGACAAAAAGGGCAAACGCCGCCTCATGTGTCGAACTGCGGTGCCAATAGATGGACGAGTGCCGGAACCTGGCCTAAACCTGATGCGCGGACCACAAGTCCGCAACGCATTTCCTTCTCCGGAAATAGCACACGGCCAAACAGGGATGTCAGGCTGTGGCTCCGGCGGCCACCTGCCGCATCGGTATACGGTAGCGCCAGCGATAGTTTGCTGGCCCCGGCGGCGCAAGGCACCTGCCCCAGAGCTATCGCCCCTCCCTGTGGCCTACCCCACCATACACAGCGGCACTTGTGCCAAGGAGATTTCGTTCATGTTACGAATACCTATTCTGTTTTTCGCTTTGGCGATGGCAGTCCTAACGGGCTGCGACGCCGACGGCAGTACCGGCCACCCGCCACCATTCGTGGATTCGGATTCAGATACTATCCCCGACTCCGAGGATAACTGCCCAACTGTACCCAACCCCAACCAGAGAGACCTCGATGGCGACGGCCTCGGCGACCTCTGCGACGACGACGATGATGGCGATGGCCAGCCCGATGGCTTCGACAACTGCCAATTCGTCTCCAACCCCGACCAGGAAGACTCCGACGGTGACGGCATCGGCGACGCCTGCGACGACATCGATAACAACGATGACGACGGCGACGGCATTCCCGACGACGACGACAACTGTCCCAACACCCCCAACCCCGGTCAGGAAGATTCGGACGGTGACGGCATCGGCGACGCCTGTGACAACGACGGCGACAACGACGGTGTCAACGACGACGCCGACAACTGCCCCAATACGCCTAATCCGGGCCAGGAAGACCAGGACGGCGACGGCATCGGCGACGCCTGTGACGACGACGTGGACGGCGACGGCGTGGACAACGACAGCGACAACTGTCCGCTCGTGGCCAACAGCGATCAGACAGATACAGACGGTGACGGCATCGGCGACGCTTGTGACAACGACAAGGACGGCGACGGTATCACCGACACAGAAGACAACTGCCCGCTGACACCCAACCCCGGTCAGGAAGACGCCGATAGCGACGGTATCGGCGATGTCTGTGACAGCGACCGGGACGGCGACGGTGTCGACAACGGCGTTGATAACTGTCCGGACACCCCCAATCCCGACCAGATGGATACGGACGGCGACGGACTCGGCAATGCCTGCGACAGTGATGACGACGGCGACGGCATCGACGACGGCGCCGACAACTGCCCGCTGATCGCCAACGCCGATCAGACCGACACCGACGGCGACGGCATCGGTGACGCCTGCGACAGCGACGACGACGGCGACGGTGTGGACGACGGCAGCGACAACTGCCCGCTGGTACCCAACCCCGGCCAGGAAGACACCGACAACGACGGCGTCGGCGACGCTTGTGATTCACTCACCGACTCCGACAACGACGGTATCGGCGACGACGTGGACAACTGTCCGACAGTGCCCAATCCGGGACAGGAAGACCTGGACAGCGACGGCCTCGGCGACGCCTGCGACAACGACGATGACGGCGACGGCGTGGACGACGGTGCGGACAACTGTCCGACAGTCCCGAACGTGGATCAGAGCGACACCGACGGTGACGGACTCGGCGACCTATGCGACAGCGACGACGATGGCGACGGTGTCGACGACGGCGTCGATAACTGCCAGTTCATCGCCAACCCCGATCAGACCGACACCGACGGCGACGGCATCGGTGACGCCTGCGACAGCGACGACGACGGCGACGGCGTCGACGACGGCGCCGACAACTGCCCGCTGATTGCCAACCCCGGTCAGGAAGACCAGGACGGCGACGGCATCGGCGATGCCTGCGACGACGATGTCGATGGCGACGGCGTCAACAACGATGTCGACAACTGCCCGACCACAGCCAACGTCGGCCAGGAAGACCTGGATGGCGACGGCATCGGCGATGCCTGCGACGATGACACCGACGGCGACGGTGTGGACAACGGCGTCGACAACTGCCCGCTGATCGCCAACCCCGGTCAGGAAGACCAGGACGGCGACGGCATCGGCGATGCCTGCGACGATGACGTGGACGGCGACGGCGTGGACAACGACACCGACAACTGTCCGCTGGATGCCAACCCGGCCCAGACCGACACTGACGGCGACGGCCAGGGCGACGCCTGCGACAGCGACGACGACGGAGACGGTGTGGACGACGGCAGCGACAACTGCCCGCTGGATGCCAACCCCGGCCAGGAAGACCAGGATGGCGACGGTATCGGCGACGTCTGCGACGATGACTCCGACACCGACGACGACGGCCTGGACGACGGCAGCGATAACTGTCCGTTGGTTCCCAACGCCGATCAGACCGACACCGACGGCGACGGACTCGGCGATGCCTGCGACAACGACGACGACAACGACGGCGTTGAAGACGGCACCGACAACTGCCCGCTGATCGTCAACCCGAGCCAGACTGACACCGACGGCGACGGAATCGGCGACGCCTGCGACAACGACGACGACGGTGACGGTATCGACGACGGCAGCGACAACTGCCCGCTGGATGCCAACGCGGATCAGCTGGATACCGACGGCGACGGACTCGGCGACGTCTGTGACAGTGACGACGATGCCGACGGCGTGGCCGATGTTGCCGACAACTGCCCGCTCATCGCCAATCCCGGCCAGACCGACACCGATGGCAACGGTATCGGCGACGCCTGTGACAACGACGATGACGGCGACGGTATCGACGACGGCGTCGACAACTGCCCGCTGATCCCCAACCCCGCCCAGGAAGACACTGACGGCGATGGTCTGGGCAACGTCTGTGACAACGACGACGACAACGACGGTGTCGCCGACGGCCTGGACAACTGCCCGCTGGTGGCCAATGCCGATCAGCTGGATACCGACGGCGATGGACTGGGCAACGCCTGTGACACCGACGATGACGGCGACGGCATCGAAGACGGCAGCGACAACTGTCCGCTGAATTCGAATTCGGATCAGACCGACACGGACGGTGACGGCATAGGCAATGCCTGCGACAGCGACGACGACGGCGACGGTGTGGACGACGGCGCCGACAACTGTCCGCTGGTACCCAACGCCGATCAGACCGATACCGACGGCGACGGACTCGGCGATGCCTGCGACAGCGACGACGACAACGACGGTGTCGACGACGGCAGCGACAACTGTCCGTTGACCCCCAACCCGGGACAGGAAGACACTGACAGCGACGGTATCGGCGACGCTTGCGACGCCCTTACTGACTCCGACGGTGACGGCATCGGCGATCTCGTGGACAACTGCCCTGCTACACCCAATCCCGGCCAGGAAGATCTGGACGGCGACGGTATCGGCGATGTCTGCGACAGTGACGATGACGGCGACGGCGTCGACGATGGCACCGACAACTGCCCGCTGATCGCCAACGCCGACCAGACCGACACTGACGGCGACGGACTCGGCGACGCCTGCGACAACGACGACGACAACGACGGCGTTGACGACGGTGCCGATAACTGTCCGCTGGTTTCAAACGTCGATCAAACCGACACCGATGGCGATGGCGCAGGCGACGCTTGTGACAACGACGACGATGGTGACGGTGTCGACGACGGTGCCGACAACTGCCCGCTGATCCCCAACGGCGATCAAACCGACACCGACGGTGACGGTGTGGGTAATGTCTGCGACAGCGACGACGACGGCGACGGTGTAGATGACGGCGTCGACAACTGCCCGCTGGTATCCAACAGCGACCAGACCGATACCGACGGCGACGGACTCGGCGATCTATGTGACGCTGACGACGACGGCGACGGCCTCGACGACGGCGCTGACAACTGCCCGCTGATCCCCAACCCCGGTCAGGAAGACACCGACGGCGATGGTATCGGCGATGCCTGTGACAGCGATGTAGACGGCGACGGTGTCGACAACGGCGTCGACAACTGCCCGCTGACCCCGAATGCCGACCAGGCAGACGTGGACAGCGACGGTATCGGCGATGCCTGTGACGATGACCTGGATGGCGACGGTGTGGACAACGACAGCGACAACTGCCCCATCGACCCCAACCCGGGTCAGGAAGACCAGGACGGCGATGGTATCGGCGATGCCTGTGACAACGATCTGGATGGCGACGGGGTCGACAACAACGTCGACAACTGCCCGAATATCGCCAACGCAGATCAGGCGGATACCGACAGTGACGGCATCGGCGATGTTTGCGATCCGGACTTCGCCAGCTGCGGTAACAACCAGGTGTACGAGCCAATCACCGTGCCCAACGCCACCGTCAGCAGCGGCACCGAGGGCATCTGCCTGCTGTGCACTGTGACCGACGAAGCGGACGTGATTGACAACAACCTGAACAACGCAGCGCGCATCTCGGTTCCGGTCGGTGTGGCAGGCAGCGGTTTTGTCCGCGTCACCGATACCGGCACTACCTATACCGGTACCAACAGCGTCGGCTTTGTGCTGGAAAACCCGGATACTCTGCTGGATCTGACCATACTGCAGAGCATCACTATCTCCACACTGCTGAACGGCACCGTGGTAGACAGTGCATCCGGTGGCAGCCTGCTGGCACTGAACCTGCTGGGCAGCGGCGACCGCAAACTGGTAGTGTTCGAAGCCAATGGCAACTTCAACCAGTTGCAAGTCAATGCGGGAGCACTAGTAGACCTGCTGAATCAGATTGATGTCTACGCAGCCTGTGTTCGCCCAATAACCCCCTGAGGAAAATAACAGTATCACCCGGCCCGCTCACAAAGCGGGCCAACACCTGGCCCCGGCACTTGCCGGGGCTTTTTATTTTTGCAAAGCGCAAAAACCGACAGAGCCAACCGCTCAATCACTTCGTGGAGTTACCGCACTGGCTCCGCGGCTAAACAAATACTCTGGTGAACTCCCTTGGCAGGCTACAAGCGGGGGCTTCAAAAATAAAAAAACCCGGCAGATGCCGGGTTTTTATTGCGGGGCAAATACAAACTTACTGAAGTCCCAAAACTTCCTTGCCCTGAATAAATGTCACATCCACGGGAATATCCGCTTCCGACAAACGATCCAGATCGGCCTGCAGCTCGGCACCGACCACACCTTTGGTTTCCAGCAGTTCTTTCGCTTTCTCGTAGTTGCCGTCGCCCTGAATGGTCAGAATCAGATTGGACAGACTGGTCATGGCTTTCTGCATCTTTTCGAAATCCACGCGATACTGGCCAGTTTCTGAGTCCCGGGTAAAGGCGCCCTGCTCCTTGAAGTAGTTGAAACGCACCATATTCGCCTTGCCGTGGGCACTGGCGGCACCGAAGCGCACGCTGCGGAAGATACTGGCGAGGAAGGTGACGTAATTGTCCATCAGCTCGCCCTCTTCTATTTCTCCCTTGTTGTGCAGCTCGGTCACCATATAGAGGCCGAGGATATCCGCCTTGCCTTCTTCCAGAGAGGATGAGGTTTCTTTCAGCGCCTGACGCACATTGCTGCCGTCGGTGACGGTTTTCTTGATGCCGAGGCCGTGGGCCACTTCGTGGAACATGGTATTGGCGAAGAAAGCCGGGAAGGTGATGTGCTTGCGCTGGTCCTCGGCGATCAACACTTCGCTGATGGGCACCAGTATTTTGTCGAACTTGGCGCGCATAGCGTTCTTCAGCTGCAGACGACGGGTGCCCTTGGCCAGTTGCACTTCCTCGTCGTTGGGCAGGTTGATGGCGATGGTTTTGGAGCCCGCGTTGCTGTGGCCCGCATAGTACAGAACATCGTAGGCATTCAGATCCGAGTCGGTGCCCGGTACTTCGGCCTTGTATTTTTCCTCCACCGGCAGCCCCTTCTGCAGCTCCGGCAGGAAGGCCGCGTACTTGGCCAGCTTCTCGCTCCAGGCCATGTCTTTCAGCAACACGTAGGATTCATAGGCAGTGCGGTAGGCAAACAACTGATCCTCGTAGTTTTCGATTGGGCCGATCACTACGTCGATACGGTTGTTCTTCATATCCATCCAGGCCATATCACTGGGGCGGAAATCATCGCTTACCAGTGCTTTGGCGCGCATCCGCAGGTAATTGCCAAATTCCTTATCCTCGGCCAGCTCAGAAGCCTTTTGCAGAAGATCTGCGGCCTTCTGCAAGTCGTCTTTATATGCCTCGTGATAAGGCACCAGTTTGAGCTTACCGTCTTCATCACGGCGTACCAGAGAGTACAGGCCGTCCTTGCCGGCCTGATCCCAGGCCTCGAATTCGGCCTTGGTCATGTCTTCAGGATAAAAACGTGCACCCAGGGGCTTGGGACCGTAGCCTTCGATAAAGGGTTCGTTGTCGTCCAGGCGATCCCAGGGGCCGTAATTGATTTTGGCAAACTCGCGCGCCCGGGCGTCCTCGATGCCTGACAACAGATCTTCCGGGGAACCGTAAGACTGCAGCCAGAAGAGGCGGTCCATAATCTGGCTGGCCTCGATCAGAAGACCGATCATCTGCCGCTGATCGTCACTCAGATCTGAAAGATCCGCATTCAGAGCCACGGGAGCATAGATATCAAAGCGAGCCTGGCTTTCTTCTGCGGCCTGTTGCTGTGCAACTTCCTGCACTTGCTGTGGGGCCGCTTCGCTCGCGGCATCGGACTGCTGTTTGTCTTTCGGCGAACAACCGCTCACCACAGCGATTGCCAGCAGCGCTGCGGCGATCTGTTTGTACTTAATAGGGGTTGTCATAAGAATTCTGCCTATCGTTTCTTTTGATCCGGCGCCACATTAGTCCGGCGGAGGGCAATTATCAAGGCACTGGGGTAACGGTATATGGCGATCCCGGAATGATACCGCCGACGGCGAGAGGGCGTTTCAGCCCAGGACCCGCATAGGGACGCCATCCCGGTGCCCGATGGGCGCGCCGAGAATTTTGACCAGGAACTCGGTCAGTACGCCAGCAGTGAACCCCCAGATTTCGTAACCGCGGTATTGGTACGCGGGCAGGTAGATATCGCGCTTGTCGATAGTAATGCGATCCGTGCGAATGCGCGGATCGGCGAAGAAGAAAGACAAGGGAACGCGGAAAATCGCATCCAGCTCGCCGGGATTCGGCTTGAGGGGAATATCCGGGGAGATAACGCCCACCCAGGGGGTCACATGCACCTGCCAGCGGGTGGTGCGCGGCCACAGAGGGCCGAGCATCCGCACGCGCTCCGCCGGCAGGCTGATTTCTTCCTCGGCTTCCCGCAGCGCAGTGTATTCCAGGGATGGGTCCGTCTCATCCCAGCGGCCGCCGGGCAGGGATACTTCACCGGAGTGGGTGGAAAGATTCGCGGAGCGCTTAGTCAGTATCACCTGCGGGTCCGGCTCGTCAGTGAGGGCCAGAAGCACCGCTGCGTGCCCGTGCAGGTCCGGCCCACTGGGTACCCGGGCCTGTATATGGTCCCGCAGCTGGAATACTTTTTCTTCGATACTGGCTAGCATGGTAATGGGTCACACTTCTACTACGCACATGGCGCAGCTTCCATCATATCTGTTCCCTGTGACAGGGTAAGTCAATTATTGCTGATTCCCGAAGCCGCTTATTCCACCTGTATCACTCTTTAGGGGTCTGCACGCCTTTGATCTTCTCTCGCAGCCCCTGTACCAGGGCATAGTACACAGGCACCAACAAAGTCGCGAAAATACTCGCCGCAGTCATGCCACCGAAAACAGCCAGTCCCAGGGATACGCGGCTAACGGCACCCGCGCCTGTGGCTAACAACAGAGGCACCACCCCGAGAATAAACGACAGGGCCGTCATCAAAACGGCGCGGAAGCGCAATTTGGTAGCGCTTACCGCGGCTTCGACAATAGGCTTGCCCTTTTCCCGTTCCACAGAGGCAAATTCGGTGATCAGGATGGCGCTCTTAGCTGCCATGCCGATCAGCAACACCAAGCCTATTTGAGTGTAAAGGTTATTTATGGAGTCCGTGACCCACACTGCAAACATCGCGCCAGCTATGGCAATAGGCACACACAGGATCACCGCGAGCGGGATGCTCCAGCTCTCGTACTGCGCCACCAGAAACAGGTAAACGAACACTATCGCCAGTGTAAACAGTATCGGCGCCATATTGCCGGAACTGATTTCCTGCAGACTGGCCCCCGTCCACTCATAGCCGTAACCTTCCGGCAGCTGCGCGGCGAGCGCCTCCATGGTTTTCATCGCCTCGCCACTGGAGCGGCCCGGCGCCGGCGCGCCGTTGATGGTGACGCTATTGTAAAGGTTGTAGCGGGTAATATTCTGCGGAGCCACCATGGGAGCTATATCCGCGACGGATGTCACCGGCACCAGACCGCCGCTGTTGGCGCGCACATAAAAACCCGCCAGGTCCTCTTCCTTATCGCGGAACTGGGCGTCCGCCTGCACCATTACTTTGAACACCTTGCCGTACAAATTGAAATCATTGATGTAGTAACCGCCGAGCAGCGTCTGCAAGGTGGAGTAAACCTCCGGCAGTGGTACGCCGAGCACATGGGCCTTATCTTTATTCAGAATCAGTTGCAGTTGCGGAGTCGTGGCTTGGAAACTGGTAAAGGCCTGGGCGATTTCCGGGCTTTGGTTGGCCTCCCCCAACAAACCGTACATCACTTGTGCCAGTTCACTGGCGCTGCGCCCCTGTAAATCTTCGAGTACAAATTCGAAACCACCCACGGTACCGATACCCGGCAAAGGCGGTATTGCAAAGGTCATGACCTGTGCGCCGGGAATTTCCGCAAACCTTGCCTGCACCCGCTCCATGATTGCAAACTGATGGTCCTCTTTTGCGGTGCGTTCCTCCCAGGGCTTGAGAATCGCGAACATCATGGCGGCATTGGACACCGCACTGCTGGACAACATGTTATAACCGGGAACACCCACCACGTGGGCCATCCCCTTTTCCTCCATCAAAATGTCCGTCACCTTGTCCACCACAGGGCCGGTGCGCTCCAGAGATGCGCCATCCGGCAACTGCACGTGCAGCATGAACGTGCCCTGATCTTCATCTGGAATAAACCCGGTGGGGACATGGGTAAAAAGCCAGTAGCAGAGCAGTAACAGCCCCACGATGGATGCAATGCCCAGCAATGGTATTCCCACCCAAAAACGCACCATGCGCATATAGAAATTGGTCGCGCGGTGCAGAATTCGGTTGAAAAAACCGAAGACGCCTGTTTCCCTGGCGCCAGCCGTCTCACCGCCCCGCTCGGCTTTTAACACACTGGCGCACAATGCCGGGCTCAAGGTCAAAGCGTTAATGGAGGAGATGATGACGGCCATCGAGATAGTGATGGCGAACTGCTGATACATCTTGCCGGTCAGCCCCGGCATCAACATCACCGGCACAAATACGGCGAGCAGCACCAGCGTGGTGGCAATAACCGGACCCGTGACCTCGCGCATGGATTCCAGCGCCGCTTCTCTGGGCGCCAATCCTTCCCCCATTAAACGCTGGGTGTTTTCCACCACCACGATGGCATCGTCCACAACAATGCCGATGGCGAGAATCAGTGCAAACAGCGTGATGGTGTTAATGGTCATGCCCAGCGCCAACATCAGCGCAAAAGTACCGATCAGGGATACCGGTATGGCAATGGCGGGAATCAGTGTGGAACGCCAATCCTGCAAAAAGATAAACACCACCACAATAACGAGGATCAAAGCGATAATCAGGGTCTCGGTCACCTCCTTCATTGATGCCTCAACAAAAAGCGTGGTGTCGTAGAGAATTTCCGCTTTGAGGTCCTCGGGGAAGCGACGGGAGAGCTCCGCTACCTTGGCTTTGATTCCGTCCGCCACCTCAATGGCATTGGCATCGGGCAGTTGATAGATACCGATCACCGCGGCCGGCTTGTTGTCCAGTTGCCCATAAGAGGCATAGGATTCACTGCCCAGTTCCACCCGCGCTACGTCCTTGATTTTCACCATGCCCCCATCCGGTTTGGCGCGGATGGTGATATCGGCAAATTCCTCCGCGCTCACCAGTCGGCCCTGGGCGATGATGTTGTACTGAAATTGCTGCTCTTGCCGGATGGGCGGGGACCCCAGCTGTCCCGCAGCCACCTGGATATTCTGCGCCTCTACGGCACTGATCACGTCGCTGGTGGTAACATCCAGAGATGCCATTCGGTCCGGGTTTAACCAGATACGCATGGCGTAGGTACTGGTGCCGAAAATCGTCACGCTGCTGACACCGGGTACCCGCGCCAGCTCATCTTTTAAATAAACCTCACCGTAATTGTTCAGGAAAAGTTCGTCGAAGGTTTCATTGGGGGAAAAAAGGTTCACCACCAACAGCAAGGTGTTGGACTGTTTCTTCACCGTGACACCATTGCGCTTGACGTCTTCCGGCAGCGACGGCGTCGCCTGCTGAACCCGGTTTTGGACATTGACCTGGGCCATGTCGTCATCTATCCCGGATTCAAAGGTAACTGTCAGGCTGTAGGAGCCGTCGTTGCCGCTGGTGGAGGACATATAGGCCATCCCCTCCACCCCGTTGACCTGAGTTTCAATGGGCACCGCCACGCTGTCGCGCATTACGTCGGCGCTGGCACCGGAGTAAGTGGCGGTGACACTGATGGTCGCTGGCGTAATATCCGGAAACTGCGCCACCGGCAGCAGCGGCATGGACAAGAGCCCCGCCAGGGTAATCAATATCGAGATGACAAAGGCGAACCGCGGCCGCCGGATACAGAAGGCACTGATCATGTAATGGTCGCTTCGCCCTCCGGCAACAGTAGGTTATTTACTGTCATCGAATTCCCCTGTGTCGCGACGACGCTCTCCGTCCGCGTCATCGGACATCCCGTTCTGATCCGGTGACGGCGGCTCGGGCGGCACCGCCTGATCGTAGGGATTGCGCGGTGTGTTCTGCGGTGTAACCGGCTTGTCCGCCACCACCCGCTGCAGGCCGTTGACGATCACTGTCTCCCCGGCCTTGATACCGTCTTCCACCGCCCAGAGCTCACCCTCCCGCTGTCCCAGTTCCAGGTAGCGTTTCAGCGCCACATTGCCCTCACCCAGCACGTAGACATAGCGGCCCTGCATGTCCTCCATCACCGCCGACTGGGGCACCAGCGGCTTGATGGCCTCCTCTCCAGTGAAGACGCGAATCGATACCCGCGCATACTGCCCCTGGACCAACAGTTGTTGCGGATTGGGGAAACGCGCCCGCACGGCGACGGAACCGGTATTCGGATCTATCTGGTTGTCCACAAATACAATGACGCCCCGGTAGGGATAGAAGGTGCCGTCCGGCTGCTCGATTCGTACATCCAGTTGTACCGGGGCCAACCCCTCCTGGCGACGCTGCCCCTCCGCCACCCGCACGGAATAAAGGCGGTCTTCAGGCACTTCGAACAACACATAGATCGGGTCCATCTTGACGATGGTGGCCAGGGGATCAGTGGCGGGTCCCACGAGAGATCCCTCGGTGTAGTCGGTGCGGCCAATGAGTCCGGTCAGCGGCGCATAGATCTCCGTATAGGAAAGGTCGAGCTCCGCCTTGTCCACATTCGCTCGCATGGCTTGCACTTGCGACTGCGCCTCCTCGAATGTGCCGGTAAGCTCATCCATCTGCACCTGGCTGATAGCACCCTGATCGACCAGCTGCAGGCCGCGGCGGTAGTTCCGCTCCGCCACCCGCAACGCCGATTGCGCCTGGGACAAATTGGCGCGCTGGTTTTCCAGCACGGCGATAAAAGGCTTGGGGTCAATCTCAAACAGCAGCTGACCTTTCTGTACCGTATCGCCCTCGGTGAAATGGCGGCTCTGGATATAGCCCTCCACCCGGGGGCGCACTTTGTATTCGTCCGTCGCTTCTACCCGCCCAACATATTCGAAGCGCGGTATCACCGGTTGTTCGCGCACGGTCAACACTTCTACCGGCGGCGGTGGCGGCGCCTGCTCCTCACCTTTTCCGCCACCGCACGACACCAGCGAGACCAGTAAAACGCCAAACAAAAAAAATCGCGCCATGGGACTACAACCATTGCCAACAGCAAAGGAACTCCACTATCAACTATAGGCGGTGGCTAAAAAGCCCACTGGCGGCTTTTGTCCCGGCGGGTATACTGGCTCGATGAAATACTGCAGTCATTGCGGCAGCGATGCCGTTACCTTTTCGATTCCCAAAGGCGACGACCGCCCCCGCCACTTATGTGGCAACTGCGGCGCTATCTACTACATTAACCCCCGAATTATTGTCGGTACCCTGCCCTACCTCGGAGACAAGGTGCTGCTGTGCAGGCGCGCCATAGAACCCCGCCGGGGCCTGTGGACACTGCCGGCAGGATTTATGGAAAACGGCGAGACCAGTGAGGAAGGGGCACTGCGGGAATCCTGGGAAGAGGCGCGCGCCAACATACGTGTAGATGATCTCTACACCATCTATGACATACCGTACATCAACCAGCTTTACCTGATGTACCGCGGCGAATTGACCGACACCAGCTTTGGTCCCGGCCCCGAGTCACTGGAAGTGAAACTGTTTGAAGAAAAGGAAATCCCCTGGGATGAAATTGCCTTCCCCATCATCCAAGAGACGTTGGCGCACTACTTCGCAGACCGCAAAACCGGCAGTTTTCCGCTGCGCCGGGGAGTGATTCACCGCAAGTTGTGATTTTTATTACCCAAAGAAAGTGCCCAGTGTTTGCTGCTCGCACAACAAATCCGCAAGGTATTCACGCTGAGTTGCAAGTATCCGAAAACAGATAGGCGCCAGTAACGGCGCCATCAGAGAGAAGCCATCCTGGGAATTAAGGATTCAACCGCAGCGCTCATCCAAGCGCCACAGGTCAAAGGCCGGCTCCTCGTAGGGGTGGGCCTGGCGCAGGGCCGCCAAGGCTGCGTCCACCAAATCGTCAGCGCACACCATTTCCACCCGGTATTCCGTCACCTGTTCCACCTCCCCGGTCTGGCCAATATAAGGTTGGCTACCGTCCAAGGGACGAAATTGACCACAGCCTTTCACCTGCCAGCAGCAGTGGTCATAGTCACCGATACGTCCCGCACCGGCGGCAAACAGTGCCTGCTTGACCACTTCGAGATGAGACTCGGGGATATATACGCAGAGCTTGTACATGATCAATAAAGAAGGGTCATTAACTTGCGCTGGTATTGGCTTGCCAAGGGATCTCCGGCACCGAGACTTTTGACGATATCCAGATAGGCCTGCTTGGCGGCGCCGTCGGCAAAGTTCATATCCCTGCGCAACACATCCAGCAGAAGATCCAGAGCCTCCTGGTGGCGGTGTGTCTGACTGTACTGTATTGCCAGCTTGTAGGCGGCTTCGCTGTCCTGAGGGTTTTGCGCCAAAGCCTCCTGCAGGGCTTTGATTTCCGGAGACTCGGCAGCCTTCTGCTTCAATTCCAGTTGGGACATCAACTGCTGATAATCGCTATCCTGATCCGCCAGCAATATCTTGCCCAATACCGTCTCCGCTTCCTGAACCCGGTTCAGCTCCAACAGCACCGCCGCCAGCTGCTTGGCGATATCCGCGCGCTCAGAGGATTCTGTATAGGCCTGGCGCAACACCGGCAGTGCTTCCGTCAGCTTGCCCTCTGCCACCAGTTGCTGGCCCTGGGCCAGCTTCAAGTCCCAGGGTTTCGGCAGGTACTTGTCGAGCATCTCGCGGATCTGCTTTTCCGGCTGCGCGCCAGCAAAACCGTCCACCGGCTGCCCCTCCTTGAGCACCAATACTGTGGGGAGACTCCTCACGCCCAATTGCGCTGCGAGCATCTGCTCGCTGTCCGCATTCACCTTTGCCAACAGAAACTGACCCGCGTACTCATTAGCCAGTTTCTCAAGCACTGGCATCAGCTGCTTGCACGGCTCGCACCAATCGGCCCAGAAATCCACCACCACCGGGCGCTTCATGGATTCCTCGATCAGTACCTGCTGGGCGTTTTGCGCCGTTACCTCGACAATAAATTCGTTCACAACCACTCCTGTGTCAGATGGGACTAGCGGTATATGGTATCAGTACCGTATGCCAATTCGAGAGTCTGCCGTTCCGCTTTGCGCAATCCCCGGACCACAAGCCCATAGGACTTGTCCATCATGCGCTCGATTTCGCCATCTGGTACGCTGCCATCGAACAACACCGTGTTCCAGTGCTTCTTGTCCATATGGTAGCCGGGCAGAACGCCAGCAAATATATCGCGCAGCGCCTGAGCTTCATCCGGATCACATTTCAGATTGGAGCGCACCACCCCATCCTTGCCGACGGTCAGGGTGGCAAACATTTTTGCCTTGATTTTGAACACTGCCACTTCGGGGCCAAACGGAAAGTCCTCTACCGCTTCGGGGCGGGAGAGCAAATAATTTCGTGCAGATTGATAATCCACGATCCTCTCCGACCAGTTGTGTGACGGCGGCAGTCAGGGCTTGGCAAACCTTCGACCGCGACTCAAATAGCAATTCACTTGTGCATAGACAACAGAAAAGCGGCTATGTAAAAGCCGCTGTTTAATACATGCGCCGCTACAATTGTTTTTGCACCGCTCCGACAAAGGGTTGGGCATTTCGAAAACACTCGGGACGTCCCTGTATCCGGCGGTTCTGAAATACCAGAGCCGGGGAGAATTACCTAGGGAACCTCTGATTAATTCACTTCCTGACGTAAAAACTCTTTGGAGCCAGATGAGAAGCTCAGGTGATAGGTTGGCCATTTCGAAACCGTCGGATACAAGGATGTATCCGTCGGAGCTACAGGGAAGTACTCGTGCGTTTTCGAAATGGCCATCCTATTGCCTGAGCGCCCCTGATTCCGCGGCACAGGCCTGCCTCAGCTCCCGTCCGCATCCCGTCGAACCGGTTCCCCAGCAGCTTTTTCCGCCGCCGCTTTTACATCCCTGGCTTCCGATACGGCTTCCACCATTTCGGCCTCTTCGGAAACCGGCGCCCGGCTCAGTACCAGAAAGCCCAGCACACCCGCGATCACTGAGGCCAATAGCACACCCGCCTTGGCCTGCACCAGCAATTCCGATTGCCCCGCGAAGGCAAGTTCTGAAATAAAAATCGACATGGTGAAACCTATACCGCCAAGCAGTGCAACACCGACAATATGGTGGAAGCTGGCCCCTCTGGGCAGACGCCCCAAACCAAGTTTCCAGCCCAACCAGGTGGCGCCGGTGATTCCCACCAGCTTGCCCACCACCAAGCCGGCGATAACCCCCATGGTCAGGGGATTAAACACTGCCTCGCTGCTGGTGAAGCTGTCGAAGGGTATCCCCGCGTTCGCCAGCGCAAAAATCGGTATCACCAGGAATGCCACCGGTATATGCAAACGGGTCTCCATACGCTGCAGCGGCGATTGCGCCAGGTTGACACCGTTACCCAGGGCCATTACCCGGGCCCGCAACGCGTCGTTGGCAATGATGTTATCGCCGGGGCGAAAGCAGCGGTCGAAACTGCGGATAATATCTTTGACAAATGAGCTGAACGCCACCGGGTCATATTTTGGCCGCGCGGGCAAGGCCAAAGCGGTAATGACACCCGCCAGGGTAGCGTGCACCCCAGCCTCGTGCAGCTCATACCAGAGCAGCATACCGACGAAAACATAGGCTGGAGAACGGCGCACCCCAGCCGCCTTGAACAGCCACATAATCAACACCAGGGCGCCCGCGGTCATCAGCGCCGTCATCTTGACGTCCTCGGTATACCAGATGGCGATCACCAGAATCGCCCCCAAGTCGTCGACAATCGCCAGAGCCACCAGGAACATGACTACTGAGCGCGGTACCCGGTTGCCGAGAAGCGCGATACAACCCACGGCAAAGGCAATATCCGTGGCCATCGGGATGCCCCAGCCGGGCTCCGCCTCGGTTCCACTGTTTAAGCCCGCGTAGATCAGTGCCGGAACCAACATACCGCCGACGGCGGCGAGCACCGGCAACACCGCCTGCTTGAGATCGGAAAGCTCCCCCACCAGAAATTCACGTTTCAGTTCCAGGCCAACGAGAAAGAAAAAGATGGCCATCAGGCCGTCATTAATCCAGTGGTGCACCGTGAGTGAAAAGGTCCAGTCGCCGATATTGAGGCTCAGCGGCATGTGCAGTATATGTTCGTATGCGTGCTGCAGAGGAGAATTGGCAATCAAAAGCGCCGCCACGGCACTTAGCATCAGCAATATGCCACTACTGCTCTGGCGGTGGATAAATTCCTCGAACGGGGTTACCAGCCGTCCAAAGGCATTTTCCAGGGGCGCCTCAAACACCTTCCCCTTGCGAATCTTGAATTTATCCAGCACCCTTTTTGCCATCGGCCACCGACCTCCTTTCTTCTAGAGTAGTTCGCACCCGTGCCGCCAAGCATCCAAACACATGCGGCAACCACCGTAGTGCGCCGGTACTTCTATCAACGGGAGTCGGAGGGTAGCATGGCAATCATTTCCTCCTCTACACCTTTTGGACAATAGCCTGTTTCGTGACCCGTCTGGATATTTTGTTAGTACAACGCAACCTGGCCAACTCCCGCACCCACGCAAAAAAACTGGTGGACGCAGGCAGGGTAATGCTCTCCTCCGGCGGCCACTGGCAACCCGCACGAAAAGCGGGCCAGCCGGTTGGCGAAGACTGGGAACTCAGAGTGGAACCACTGCCGGAAGACTGCTATGTATCTCGCGCCGGACTAAAGCTGGCCGCCATACTCGACCACACGGGGCTGGACGCGAGCGGCTGGAATGCCCTGGACGTAGGCTGCTCCACAGGTGGATTCAGCGACTGCCTGCTGCAGCGTGGCGCGGCACAGGTGGTGGGCGTGGATGTGGGCCGCGATCAGCTGGCGGCCAAACTGCGCGAGGACCCGCGCATGCATCTATTCGAAGGCATCAACGCCCGCAGTCTGACCGCCGCTCAACTGGCACCCTATGGCGACAGCGGTTTCGATGCAATCGTCATGGATGTGTCCTTTATCTCCCAGACATTGATACTGCCGCGGCTGCCGGCACTGCTCCGCCCCGGTGGCGAGCTGCTCAGCCTGGTGAAACCCCAATTCGAGGTGGGGCCGGAGGGCATCGGCAAGGGCGGTCTTGTGCGGGACACAGCACTCTATCCCAAAGTACAGGAGAAGGTCACTGGGATGTGTAAAGCGCTGGGATTGGAGGTCAAGGAGTACATCGACAGCCCCATCCGGGGCGGTGACGGCAACCGGGAGTTTTTGCTCTGGGCAAGCCGCGGCACCGGTATACCCCGGTGATGCCACGGGCACCGAGCGGCCCGTCTCTTCCCGGCAAAGGGCAACTTATTTCAGCAATTTTTCCAGTTTGGCCTTGAAGCGCTGCGGCGGCCGCTCCGTGGGTGAGTGGCTGCGGGGCGGGCGCAGCACCAGCTGCCCCTGACAGTTGGGACAGCACATCTCCAGCTGCCGGGCACAGTGGGGGCAGAACGTACATTCAAATGAGCAGATAAAAGCGCGGTCGGTGAGCCCCAGCGGAGCGCTGCAGCGCTCGCAGGTGGACTTCATTCTCAGCATGGCGGTCCCGTACCTTTACAATCCTGGCATCAGACATAAGCGGCGGTCCGATGAAAGTGGGACCACCGATCCTGACGAAGCGGGCCGCCAGTGGAAACTTCCGGCTACTCCGCCTCAAGCTGCTGGTCGGTACGTGCGGCCATGATGAAGTCGTTCTTGTGCAGCCCCTTGGCTTCGTGGCTCCACCAGGTCACGGTCACTTTACCCCATTCAGTCAGCAGCGCCGGGTGGTGACCGGCCTCCTCCGCGATGGCACCCACGCGGTTGGTAAACGCCAGCGCCTGCTTGAAGTTACGGAACTTAAAGACCCGCTCCAGTTGCAGAATTCCGTCGCGGGTTATCGGTGTCCAATCGGGGATCTGCCGCAGCAGCTCTGGGAGTTCTTCATCGCTGACCAAAGGGGCATCGGCGCGGCAGGCTTCACACTGTTGTTGGGCGAGTTCGGTCATAGGAGAGTCCTCAAGATATTGTGTTTATTATGGCTTGTCTTGACTTGGACTGACTCTAACCGCCACACCCGAAGGAAACAAGTGCACCGACCAAAAACCGATTTTATATGGTTTTGACCGCGCTAAATGGGACAGATTACTAAAAACGACACAGGAAAGTGCCGTTTGAGCCCCCTATCCTTCTCCGCCTTCCCCAAAAAAAAAGGCCGGTCTCAAAACGAGACCGGCCTTTTACCCACAAGGGATCGCCCCTTAAACCGCACTCTCTGCGATTTTTTCTTTCCAGATCAGCGGGCCGCTGCTGTGTACAGAGTCTCCCTGGCTATCTACAGCCACGGTCACCGGCATATCCTCCACCTCGAACTCGTAGATGGCTTCCATCCCCAGCTCCGGGAAGGCGACGACCCGGGCCTCCTTGATCGCCTGAGCCACCAGATAGGCGGCACCGCCGACAGCCATCAAATAAACGGCTTTGTTGTCGCGGATGGCCTCGATCGCGGCGGGGCCGCGCTCGGCCTTGCCTATCATCCCCAGTAGACCGGTTTGCTCCAACATGGTGCGGGTGAACTTGTCCATGCGGGTCGCGGTTGTGGGACCTGCAGGACCCACCACTTCGTCACGCACGGGGTCCACCGGGCCCACGTAATAGATAAAGCGACCGGACAGGTCCACCGGCAGTTTCTCACCTTTGGCAAGGATATCCACCATCTTCTTGTGCGCGGCATCGCGGCCAGTGAGCATTTTACCGTTGAGCAGCAGGGTTTCGCCGGGCTGCCAGCTCAGCACATCCTCGCGGGTGACGGTATCCAGATTCACCCGCCGCGCACCACCGCCCGCTTCGCGGGTGATTTCCGGCCAGTCTGACAGTGCCGGCGGCGTCTGACGCGCCGGACCGGAGCCGTCCAGAGTGAAGTGGGTGTGGCGGGTAGCGGCGCAGTTGGGGATGATCGCCACCGCCTTGTTGGCGGCGTGGGTCGGGAAATCCTTGACCTTCACATCCAGCACAGTAGTAAGGCCACCCAGGCCCTGAGCACCGATCCCCAGCCTGTTGACCTTCTCATACAACTCCAGGCGCAGCTCTTCGGCGCGGTTGGCGGGACCACGCTCCTGCAGTTCCTGAATATCGATCGGGTCCAGCAGGGATTCCTTCGCCAACAGCATGGCCTTCTCGGCGGTTCCACCGATGCCTATGCCCAGCATTCCCGGGGGACACCAGCCTGCACCCATCTGGGGCACCATCTGCAAGACCCAGTCTACGACGGAGTCGGAGGGGTTCAGCATGGCGAACTTGCTTTTCGCCTCACTGCCACCACCTTTGGCCGCCACATAGACTTCTACGGTGTCACCGGGCACGATTTCATAGTGAATCACCGCCGGGGTGTTGTCGCCGGTGTTCTTGCGGGCGCCGTCCGGGTCCGCGAGGATGGACGCGCGCAGAACATTGTCCGGGTTTGTGTAGGCGCGGCGCACACCCTCGTTGACCATCTCGGTCACACTCATCTCCGCATCCCACTGAACATTCATACCCACCTTCATCTTCACCGTGACGATGCCGGTGTCCTGGCAAATGGGGCGATGGCCCTGGGCACACATGCGCGAATTGATCAGTATCTGCGCCATGGCATCCTTGGCCGCCGGATTGGCTTCCTTTTCGTAGGCTTTGTGCAGGGCCTGAATAAAGTCCCGCGGGTGATAGTAAGAGATGAATTGCAATGCGTCGGCGACGCTGTCGATCAGATCATCCTGGCGGATAGTGGTCATGTCCGACTCCGGTTAACGTCTCGGGGAGGCGGGCAATTTTACACAATTTGTGGGGGTATTGCGGGAAATGCTGAGCTGACCGGCTAACACGATCGCTGATCGCTCTAAGAGTCCTGAGAATGATCCTGTGGGAGAGTAGACTGTTCGGCGATTCACAACCCTCCGTTAGTGCCATCGGGTACGTCCCTGTACCCCGCTGCTTCAACTCGCCGATCCCGTCACATAAGCTTTCGATCCGGGACTACCGCTCGTTGAAGCTTCATATGAAATTGGTCAGCGGTTCCTTAAAGGGACGATGCGGCAGTGCTGGAACCGGACTGCAGGCTGCGAATGGCCTCGCGCAGCTGCACCAGGTCTTTATTCACTGAGCGGCGATAGGCGTCCATGGATTCGACCGCTTCTTCGTTGGCGCCCACACGGGCGGTGAGATCAGAACGCACGGAAGCCAGCTGGCGTTCCAGGCTAACCAGTTTGTCCGCCGTTTCGCGCTGCTTTTCGGTAGTGCTCTTACGCAGCTCCGCCAGGGAGGATTCCACCGCGGCAATCTTTTGCACACTGGCGCTCAGCCCATTGACCTTGCCCGCCAGGGCAGCCAGCTCTTTCTTGTTGGCAGCCGCGGACTTCTTATTGGCGGCAATGCTCTTGCGGTTGGTGTCGTATGACACGCCCCAGAGCTTGCGGATTTCGGAGGCGTTCTCTTTGACCTTGGCGTTGAGCACCTCGACAGACGCCGATGCCTCTTCGTCCGACATTTCAAAACGCTTCTCCAGCTCGGCGATACGGGCCTCCGCATCGACCAATTGAACCCGGCTGGCCTGCCACTGCTGATACAGGAAGGCCGCCGCACCCAGTCCCGCCAGAGCCAGTATCAGCGCAAACAGGGCCAGTACCGGGAAGCCGCCGCCCGGTTCCTCCGCAACGGGCGCGGGCTGCGGCGTACGCGGGCTGCGCCCGATGGGCCCGGTATCCAATTGCGGCTCGATGGCGGCGCTGCTGTCCAATGTTGGCTCTCTGCGTTGCATATTGACTATTTACCTGATGATTTCACTGATCCGGGCACCCGACACTTGGTATCCGGATCTGTCATGACTTGAATCCAGCGGCAGTTATACCAAAAGCTGACGAAAAAGTAAGCGCTCCTCTATAGCCTAGCCGGAGGCCACAGGCGGGACAAACGGCGTCTCGTAACCGCGCAGACACCAAAAGCCAGAAGGATTCTACATCCCCCCTTGCGATTGAGAAATCCGCCCCCATACGCGTTTCTCCGCTATCCCGGCTTAATAACGCCCGATGGCCCGTGTAGAATGCCCTCACCAACAACCTGTCACAAAGGAAGGAAAACACCATGGCTTTCGAACTGCCTGAACTCCCCTACGCGAAGAATGCCCTGGAACCGCATATCTCTGAGGAAACCCTCGAGTACCACTACGGCAAGCACCACAAAACTTACGTAGACAAACTGAACGGCCTGCTGGAAGGTACACCCGACGCCGACAAATCTCTGGAAGAAGTCATCAAAACCTCTTCCGGTGGTGTGTTCAACAACGCAGCCCAGGTTTGGAACCACACTTTTTACTGGAACTGCCTGAGCCCCAATGGCGGCGGCGCCCCCACTGGCCCTGTTGCCGAAGCGATCGACAAGGCGTTTGGCTCCTTTGACAAGTTCAAGGAAGAATTCAGCACCAGTGCCGTAAACAACTTCGGCTCCGGCTGGACCTGGCTGGTCAAGAAGAACGACGGCACCCTCGCCATCGTCAACACCTCCAACGCCGGCACACCGCTGACCGAAGCCGACCAGACTCCCCTGCTGACCTGTGACGTTTGGGAGCATGCCTACTACATCGACTACCGCAACCTGCGTCCGAAGTACCTCGAAGCTTTCTGGAACCTGGTGAACTGGGACTTCGTGAACCAGAACTTCGGCGCCTGAGAAGACACCGAAAACGCATAAAAGCGGGCCCTGCGCCCGCTTTTTTTGTAGAGACCGCACCAAAAACAACAGCAAAGATAACAGGGGAGATGACGATGAAGCTAATAACCACCCTGTTCGCCACTGCCATCAGCGCAATAGCGATGACCGGCTGTGACCGCGATCGTAATTCCGAAATTTCACCGCAAATCAAGCGGGAAAGTACCGAGGCCACTCAAGCAGCCCCACAGACGCTCCCGGCTCCGGGAAGTGCCGACCCGGCGGCCATCGCCCAAGCCAACCGGCTGTTCGAGGACTTTTTCCAGGAGCATCTATCCCGCAGCCCGCAATTTATGACCTTCCTGGGCGTAAAAGAGGACTACGGCAAATGGGACGACCTCTCCCCCGAGTTTGCCCAGGAGACACACGATATCAACCTGCGTCAGCTGGCCACACTGAATAAGCTGGACCCGTCCAAACTCGACGACGCCACGTACTTGAGTCTGCAACTGGCCAAGCGCAAACTGGAACAGGAGATCGAGGCCTACAAATGGCGCCTGCACAGCTACCCCGTCAATCAAATGTATGCGGTGCACACGGGCGTCGCATCACTGTTGATCAACCAGCACCGCATTGATAACGCCGATGACGCAGAGGCCTATATCGCACGCCTCAACGCCCTGCCAGCGCACTTCGACCAATTGCAGAAAAACCTGGAGGCGTGCGCCGAAGCCGGAACCATAGTGCCTAAATTTGTCTTTCCCTATGTGATCAGCGATGCCAGAAACCTGATCACCGGCGCTCCTTTTGACGACGGCGATGACAGCACCCTGTTCGCGGACTTCAAGGGTAAGGTGGAACAGTTGGCGATCGACAGCGAACGCAAAGAACAGCTGGTAGGCAAAGCCAAGTCAGCGCTGCTTTCCAGCGCCGGCCCCGCCTACAGGAAACTGATCGCTTACCTTCAGCAACTGGAGAAGCGCGCCACTACCGATGACGGAGTCTGGAAACTCGCCAACGGCGACGAATTCTATGCGTTCAAATTGCGGCAATACACCACCACAGATCTGAGTGCAGACGAGATCCATGAAATCGGCCTGCAAGAAGTGGCGCGCATACACGGCGAAATGCGCGAAATCATGCAGCGAGTGGCGTTTGACGGCAGTCTGCAGGATTTCTTTGAATTCATGCGCACCGATGAGCAGTTCTACTATCCCAACACCGCGGACGGTAAACAACGCTACCTGGAAAAGGCCACAGAAATTATCGACACCATGAAAGGCCGCCTGGACGAGCTGTTTATCACCAAGCCCAAGGCGGATTTAATCGTCAAAGCCGTGGAGCCTTTCCGCGAAAAATCCGCGGGCAAGGCTTTCTACCAGCGACCCGCCCCGGACGGCTCACGCCCCGGCATCTACTACGCCAACCTGTACAACACCAAAAACATGCCCACCTATCAGATGGAGGCCCTGGCCTATCACGAAGGGATCCCCGGCCACCATATGCAGCTATCCATTGCCCAGGAACTGGAGGGAATTCCCAAATTCCGCAAGTTCGGCAGCTACACCGCCTACACCGAGGGCTGGGGGCTCTACGCCGAGCTGGTTCCCAAGGAAATGGGTTTCTACCAGGACCCCTATTCCGATTTTGGCCGCCTGGCGATGGAACTCTGGCGCGCGGGCCGCCTAGTGGTGGATACAGGCATCCACAGCAAGCGGTGGACCCGCGAGGAGGCCATTAACTACTTGCTGCAAAATACCCCCAACCCGAAAGGTGATGTCGTCAAAGCCATAGAGCGCTACATCGTCATGCCGGGCCAGGCCACCGCCTATAAAATCGGTATGCTCAAAATCGTGGAACTGCGCGAAAAAGCGAAACAGGCACTCGGCGACCAGTTTGATATCCGCCAGTTCCACGACACCGTTCTGGCCAACGGCGCAGTGCCGCTGGACATTCTGGAAGTACTGGTGGAACGCTGGATTGAACAGGAAAAACAGCGCTGAAGAAAACCTTGGTGAATTCTTCTGAGGGGCCTCTGATGTATTCGCTTCCAAGCGATTGAGCACTTCCGGGGCACTCAGGCAATAGGATGGCCATTTCAAAAACGCACGAGTGCTTCCCTGTAGCTCCGACGGATACATCCTTGTATCCGACGGTTTCGAAATGGCCAGCCTATCACCTGAGCTTCTCATCTGGCTCCAAAGCGTTTTTACGTCAGGAAGTGAATTAATCAGAGGTGCCTTAAGAAGCCCGGGTGATGGGATGGGCATCGCGAAACCGTAGGGGGGGCTGAGACCTACTCGTGCGTTTTCCAAATGCCCATCTCGAGGAACATCACCAGCTCGATATCCCGCTGGATACTTCACGCTTTCACCGGGGAAACAAAATTGCTCGGTTTCATCGCCAGGAGCGAACAGCGCACTTTCTGCAAAATATTTTCCGCCGTGTTCCCCATAATAAAGCCGGGGATACCAGTGCGCCCCACTGTGCCCATCACCAAAATATCAAAGCGTTGCTCATCGATCAGCATGGGAATATAGCGATCCGGTCGGGCAATTTCATGGTGCACCGCCAATGTTCCTCCGATGCCCGAGGCATCAATCAGTGCATCGAGCTTTGCCCGGTGCGTCGCCCGTGCCGCTTCGACGGCCCTGTTCAGCTCCTCGTCGGACGCGCTGAGGGGAAAATTGTGGCGCAGGTATTCGTCCACGTCGTAGTCCCAGCAGGAAATGATGTGTAACTCGCCGCTGCACGTATCCGCCAGCGACCTGGCACAGCGCAGCAGGCCAATTGCAAGTTCGTAAACACTCGCTTCCCGGCATTCGGGATCCACAGCTACGGCCACACGGATTTCCCGATGCGGTTTATCGATTGGGCGGCACAGCCACACCGGACAGGGACATTTGCGCAACAGCTCCATATCCATGGCCTTGAAACCCAAACGCTGAGCTGCGCCCTCAACATTTTTGACCACGAGATCGTACCCTTCCGCGAGCACCCTGCGAATCACCCGCTCCGCCGGGCGACTGCCGCAGTCCGTTTCCACTTCCAGCGCCAGCGCATCCTTCTCCAACGCCAGTTTTGCCCGCACCTTGTCGAGCGCTTCATCCAGCCGCGCGGCCAACGCATCCATACAGACCTGGCTGAATTCCTCGAACCCATCTGGTATCGCAGGACAAACGATCAACACTTTCACCGCCGCGCCGTTGTTGCGCGCCGCTGCCAGCGCCTGCAGCAGCCCTGCAGTCTCATCGCCTGTGGCATGGCTGACATAAAGAATATTGTGAAAGTTCTGCATAAGGCTTACCCCGGCTGCGCGACTTCTGAAGTTTGCGGGCACTATAGCCTTGCCCCGGCCACACGCTGAGAACCTCTGATCGGCCCGTATCTGGGACCAAAAGCGCGCCATACGCTCGCACCAATGCGTCAGGGGTTCCCCAGTAAATATAGTGGCAGCAGTACTTCCAACCTGCTTTTTACGGAAAAACGGGACATAGGGAACCTCTGATTAAGTCACTTTCTGGTGGCAGAGGTGCTTCGGGGGCGGATGTGAAGCTCAGGTGATAGGACGGACATTTCGAAACCGTCGGATACAGGGGTGTATCCGCCGGAGCTACAGGGAAGTACTCGTGCGTTTTCGAAATGTCCGTTCTATTGCCTGAGCGCCCCGGAAGCCACCATAGTGTTCACGCGAATTAATCAGAGGTTCCATAGTGCGGCGGTGCGGCCACAGGGCCGCCACAAGTGGATCGAAGCGCGGGTCAGATATTCAAGACCTGCTTGACGAAAGGAATGGTGATCTTGCGCTGGGCCATCAGGGAGGCGCGGTCCAGCTGCTCCAGGCACAGGAAGAGCGCACGGGTGTCGCGGGGGGCGCGGTGAAGTATGTACTGGGCCACATCTTCCGGCAGATCGAAGCCGCGCAACTGGCTGCGGCGACGCAAGGCCGCCACCTTGTCGCTGTCGCTGAGCGGGCGCAGCTGGAACACCAGCGCCCACTGCAGGCGCGAACGCAGATCCGCCAGCCCGATATCCAGACCGCGCGGGGACTTGCGCGCCCCCAACAGCAGCTGACCGCCGCCATCCTTGACCCGGTTGTAGAGGTGGAAGAGCGCCGTCTGCCACTCAGAGTGCCCCTCGAGCAGGTGCAGATCGTCGATACACACCAGCTCCAATTGTTCGAGTCCGTCCAAAATCACCGCCGGCTCCATCGCCAGCAGGTCTGCCAAAGGCAGGTACTGGAAGGAGCGGCCGCTGGTTTCGGCACTCTGACAAACCGATTGCAGCAAATGGCTGACCCCGCTGCCGGCATCACCCCAGAGGTAAATAACCGGCTCGGGGTTCTCCCCGCTGGCGAAAGACTGCAGCAGAGCCACCACCTGGCGATTGGGGTCCGCCTCGGAGAGATAGAAGTTATCGAATGTGGCGTCATCCCGCATGGAAACTCCCAGCGGCAGTTGCTGCGGTACGCCCTCGTGTACGCTCATTTCAGTGCCAGCGGTAATGCAGAGGGTTATCCGCGCTGCCAAGAGGGGCGCGGTAGCCAGTCAAATCTATGGGGTCACTGTCCGCCCCAGCCTCCAGCTTGCGATTCAACGCCAGTGCGTCGCGCAGCTTCTGCAGCGTGGCGGAGGTGGTCAGGGCAAGCCGCATGCGGTCGCTGTCGACCGACAACAGATCCGCACTGCTGACCTGGGCCAGCCCCTGCAGATAGGCGGAGGCCTCTGTGTAATCGGCGAAACTGTCGATCCCCGAGATTTCAACGATAACTGTGCCCCGGGGGCCACTGTCACCGCTCGGTCGCACAGCGTAGCGCTGCGCCATCAAATTGGCGGCCTCATCGATCCCTCGCAGGGCCACCTCTTCCAGGGACGTACCGCTGGCATCAAAGGCGTAGCTGCGCCCGCCGTGTATCAACAGCCAGCTGGCCTGCCAGCGCTCGCCGGACACTTCCAGCAATCGGCCCATCAGGGTGGCGTCCGGGCCATAGCGGACGCTGGCGCGCTCGGCGGCGCGCTCGTCCAGGGCCCAGAGATTGCCCAGGGGCATATTGCGCTGGTCATTCAGGTCCATTACCGGGAAGTCCACCGGCAAGCCCCGCTCTAGCGCCATGGCTTCCAGCGCCGCGTAGAGTTCCGGATACTGCTCCTCGCGCAGAGCGCTGCGACCTTGCTGCAGAGTGTCCACCGCTACCCAAACCAAAGTCGCCGGGCGATTGTTCGGCCACATGGGTAGGCCCAGGGTATGAACCTGGTCGGACACGGCCTGGGGATCAAAGGAGAGATGCAGATAAAGCTGGTTGTCCTCCCGCGTGTATCGATACCCCTGCAAGTACTGTTGGGCCCGCTCCAGCACCGTCTTCAATTGAGGGTTGTCGCCAATTGTGGCGTCACCGGTCACGCGCACGAACACCCGCTCCAGCCCACGACTGCTGGCAGAAGCCCGGTCCATAGCACCGCGGCTCGGCACTGCCTCCACCACTTCATACAGATCCGGTATCACCCGGGCCTGAGCGGGCAGAATCAGTGCGCACATCAACAGTGCCAGTACCTTTGACGCCAGCCCGTGCCTGAGCAACTTACGCATCGGATTTCCCCCAAAACCTCTTGTCTTTGGAAGCGACCACCCCACGGAAAGACGCGGGGCGGTGTAAAAAAGGGGCTATTGTATCAGTGTCGGCTATTTCTCCCAGTACCTGGCACGCATTTCTCGACATGGATTTCGCTGAGAAATGGCGGTCTATTCCCACAATCGGTTGAAATTCCACTAGAATACGCGCCCTCTAAAAGTCCACGCAGGATGAACCATGAGCGATTCCAAGCCGCAATCTCTCTCCTATAAAGACGCCGGTGTCGATATCGACGCGGGCAATGCCCTGGTCGATCGCATCAAGCATGTCGCCAAGCGCACCGCGCGCCCGGAAGTGATGGGCGGACTGGGCGGTTTCGGCGCCCTGTGCCAGCTCCCCAGCGGATACAGGGAACCGGTACTGGTGTCCGGCACCGACGGGGTGGGCACCAAGCTGCGCCTGGCCATGGACCTCGGCATCCACGACAGCATCGGTATCGACCTAGTAGCCATGTGCGTCAACGACCTGGTGGTGGCTGGCGCCGAGCCGCTGCTGTTCCTTGATTACTATGCCACCGGCAAGCTGAATGTAGATATCGCCGCTGAAGTGGTTTCCGGTATCGGTACGGGGTGTGAGCAGGCCGGTTGCGCCCTGGTGGGTGGAGAGACCGCTGAGATGCCGGGAATGTACGCAGGTGAAGATTACGACCTGGCCGGCTTCTGTGTGGGTGTGGTGGAGAAGTCCGAAATCATCGACGGCAGCCAAGTCAGAGCGGGCGACGTGCTGATCGGCCTGGCTTCCAGTGGCCCCCACTCCAACGGCTACTCCCTGATTCGGAAGGTACTGGAGATCAGTGGCGCCGACCTGCAGCAACCCCTGGGCGACACCACCCTTGCCCAGGCGCTGATGGCACCGACACGTATCTACGTCAAAAATCTGCTGCAACTGATAAAGAAAACCCAGGTAAACGCCCTCAGCCATATCACCGGCGGCGGTTTGCTGGAAAACCTGCCGCGGGTGCTACCGCAAGGCACCCGCGCACGCATCGATGTCAACAGCTGGGAAATGCCGGCCGTGTTCCGCTGGCTGCGCGAAGCCGGCAACATCGACCAGCGGGAAATGTACCGCACGTTCAACTGCGGGGTTGGTATGGTCGTCTGCGTGCCCGCCGACTCCGCCGATACCGCGCTGGATACACTGCGCCAGCTGGGCGAGGATGCCTTCGTGATCGGTGCTATCGAGGCCGCTGGTGATAACGCGGACCCTGTGGAGCTGGCGGGTATTTAATGACCGGGAGCAAGTGTAAAACAGTAGTACTTATCTCCGGCAGCGGTACCAACCTGCAGGCACTCATTGATACTGCCGCAAGTGAAGGTGCCGAATTCTCCGTCTGCGCGGTGATCAGCAACAAATCCGATGCTTACGGCCTGATCCGCGCCTCCGATGCAGGCATAGCCACCTCGGTAGTCAACCACCGGGACTTCGACGATCGGGGTAGCTTTGACCGCGCCCTTATGGAGGAAATTGACCGCCACCAGCCAGACCTGGTAGTGCTCGCGGGCTTTATGCGCATATTGACGCCGGAATTCGTACGCCACTACAAAGGCCGCCTGCTGAATATCCACCCCTCACTATTGCCCAAGTACCAGGGATTGCACACCCACAAGCGGGCACTGGAGGCAGGTGATGATGAGCACGGCGCAACGGTGCACTTTGTTACCGAAGAGTTGGATGGCGGTCCCGCCATTGTGCAGGCCGTGGTGCCAATTGAAACCGGCGATACCCCCGAGCGGCTTGCAGAGCGCGTGCAGGTACAAGAGCATGTAATTTATCCGCTGGCGGTTACCTGGTTTGCCCAGGGGCGGCTGCGCATGATGGGGGACCAGGCCGAACTGGACGGCGAGATCCTTCCGCGCAGCGGTAAAAAAATTACAAGCTAAGGAACCTCTGATTAATTCGCGTGAACACTACGGTAGGTTCCGGGGCGCTCAGGCAATAGGATGGCCATTTCGAAAACGCACGAGTACTTCCCTGTAGCTCCGACGGATACATCCTTGTATCCGATGGTTTCGAAATAGCCAGCCTACCACCTGAGCTTCTCATCTGGCTCCAAAGAGTGTTGACGTCAGGAAGTGAATTAATCAGAGGCTCCCTAAGACGGCACTTTTTGCGGCCGATGTTGGTCTAAGAGTTCAGGGAAGCCACAGCGCCCCGCACATTGGGCGGGGCAGGACAAAAGGAGGCCGCTGTGTCCTTGCGCCATAATCTTTATTTTCTTTCACTCCTATTCCTGCTCTCTTTATCCTTCCGGCTGCAAGCCGCGGAGCTTCAACCCTTTTCCGCCACTTACTCCGCCAAATTCAACGGATTCAGCGTCACCGCCAAACGTGAACTTTCCGGCAGCAATGACAGCTGGCGGTTGGACTTCCGCGCCGATTCCATTTTCGCCAAAATCCGCGAATATTCCCGCTTTGCCAGCAGCAACAGCCAACTGACACCGCAACACTACGAGTACCACAAGACAGGGCTGGGCCGGGACAGACACACAGTGCTCAATTTTGAGCCAAACGAAGGGCGCGTAGTCAATTTGTCCGATGCCGAGCACACACTGGAAAATACCCCCGAGGACATCCAGGACAAAATCAGCTATCAACTGCAGCTGGCCCTGGATGTCGCTGAGGGTGATAAAGACCTGAAATATCAGGTGGCGGACGGCAAAAAAATTCGCGAATACCGCTTCGCCGTCACCGGAACCGAAAAACTGCAAACGCCACTGGGAGAAGTAAACACGGTCCTGGTGGAGCGCATCCGGGACGGCGGCGCCGAGCGCGAAACCAAAATCTGGTTTGCACCGCAGTGGAACTACGCGCTGGTGAAATTAATGCAGACGGAGGAAGATGGCAAAAGCTATCAGATTTCCTTGACCAAATTGATCATTGACGGAAAAACCATCAGTATCGACTAACAAATTTTCCTTTCCACTCTATTAGCCGACAAAATATCACTATATTCCATAGATTTTTCGGCATTTTATCTTTATAAAGTCGCTGGTTTCCACTGTCCGAGAAGTTTGGCGCTGCTACACTTTTCGGCGGGGAACAACTTGCAATAACCACATACATACTTAATAGGTTTTACAGCCACCGTTCAGCGTTATCTCAATCCTGTTTGTGGCTTTCTATTAACAGCGATAAGAGTGGGACCTTATGAAAAAGACAATTCTGCGTCGCGCAGCCCTGGCTGCCGCAATCAGCACCACCTCCAGCGGGGCCATGGCCGCCGGCTTTTACCTGAATGAAACCAGCATCTCCGGCCTGGGCCGCGCCTTTGCGGCAGAAAACACTGTCGGCGACAACGCCGCAATCCTGGCGCGCAACCCAGCCGGTTCCGCTCTCTTTGACACTATCACCCTCTCTGGCGGTGTTATCTATGTCAATCCGGAAATCGACGCTGAGGGAGACGTTACCTATTTCGCCGCGCCGGATACCCCTATTGCCACCCTCTCTGACCAGAAGGCCACTGACTACGCCCCAACCGCCTGGGTACCCAATGCTTACCTAGCCGTGCCATTCAACGAAAACTGGTCCTTCGGCCTGGCCATGTATTCCAACTACGGCCTGGAAACCGATTTTGACAGTGACTGGCCGGTGACCACCATTGCCGACAAGACCGAGCTGCTGACCGTCAATATCGCTCCGTCGGTAGCCTACGACTTCAACGATCAGTTCAGCATTGGCTTCGCAGTGAACTTCCTCTATGCCGACGCCACTCTGAAAACCATGGTTCCAACCAACTTCGGGCTAAACCCAACCGTCGCTGGCGCCGACATTTTGTCCTATGACGACGCGGATGACTGGGAAGTGAGCTGGACCATTGGCGCCCTGTGGAATATCACCGACCGCACCCGGTTCGGTATTTCCTACCACGCAGAGCTGGATCCCGAACTGGAGGGTGACGTCAATTCCGATTTGGTACCCTTACCCCTGTCTCCGTTCAACGACGCCAAAGGCAAGGTGACACTGGATCTGCCGGACACCCTGGAACTGGGCCTGTACCACCGATTCAACGAAAACTGGGGCCTGGCTCTGGGCGCCCTGTGGACCGACTGGGATGACTTCGAGCGACTCGAAGCCTTTATTCCCGCCGGTGGCGAAGGCTTCAACCCGCTGCTGTTCAAGGAGGAAAACTTCCAGAGCGGCTGGCGCTACAGCATCGCCGGTGAATACTACCCCTGCGAGGAGGTCACCCTGCGCATCGGCTATGCCTACGACGAAGGTGCGGCGCGGGACGGCTTCAATACCGGAGACGCCGCAGCCAACGCCTACGGCCTGCCCATCACTTGGCGGACCCTGTCCATCCCGGATACCGACCGCAACTGGGTAACCATCGGCGGCACCTACAAGTTCAACAACCAGCTGAGTATTGACGGCGGTCTGGCCTACCTGTGGGGTGACGACGAGACCATCCAGGAATTCACTACCGTGCCGGCACCCACCTACTTCGATGGCGGAACCACCAATATCGAAGCCTGGCTGGCAGGTGTTTCCCTGAACTACGCCTTCTGATTGGGCACAGCCCACAAAAAAAGGGCCGGATTGCAAAATCCGGCCCTTTTTTTGTCCCAATCCCGGCTCTCGATATTCACAAGCACCATCCGGCGCTAAGCAGAGGCTGTCCCCGGGACCAGGTATGGATAACTTAACAAGTACGCGTTACTCCCAGCCGCACTGACGCCCTTTATTCTGTTCCTCCAGATACGCCATCAGCGGTTGGAAGTAATCGATGATCGCCGAGGCATCCAGCTCGCGCTGGCCGGTCAGCGCCTCCATGGCATCCGGCCAGGGTTTGCTGGCCCCCATGGCGAGCATATCCCGCAGTTTTTTGCCGGCGGCATCGTTTTTATAAATGGAGCAACGGTGCAACGGGCCAGTCTCGCCGGCGGCCTCACAGAGTGCGCGGTGGAACTGGAATTGCTGTATACGCGCGAGGAAATAACGGGCATAGGGTGTATTTCCAGGGATATGGTACTTGGCACCCGGATCGAAATTGGCCTCGGTGCGCTCAACCGGCGCCTGTATGCCCTGATACTGCTCGCGCAGCTTCCACCAGGCCTTGTTGTAATCTTCCGGTTTTACTTCGCCGTTAAACACCTGCCAGCGCCACTTGTCCACCAAAAGACCGAAAGGCAGGAAGGCAATCTTGTCCAGCGCCTGCTGCATCAGGAAACCGATATCTTTGCTCTCGTCCGGAATTTCATCCATCAGGCCAATCTGCTTGAGGTATTTCGGCGTGATGGACAGGGCGATGGTATCGCCAATCGCCTCGTGGAAACCGTCGTTGGCGCCTTCCTTGTACAGGAAAGGCTGGTGCTTGTAGATACGCTGGTAGAAGTTATGCCCCAGTTCGTGGTGAATGGTGACAAAGTCCTCACCAGTTTTCTGAATGCACATTTTGATACGGATATCATCCTGGCCGTCCATATTCCAGGCACTTGCGTGGCAGACGACATCGCGATCACGGGGCTGGGTAAACTGGGAGGTTTCCCAGAAACTCTGCGGCAACGGTTTAAAGCCGAGAGAGGTGAAGAAATTCTCGCCCACCTTGACCATGTCTTTTTCACTCATGCCGGAATCCACCACCAGCTGAGTCAGGTCATAGGGCGCCTGCATATCCTCGTCCTTGACCAAGTCGTAGATATTGCCCCACTCCTGGGCCCACATATTTCCGAGCAGGTGCGCCGGAATCTTTCCTGTGGACGGCACCACCTCATCCCCGTAATGCTCGTTCAGTTTGGCCCGCACATGACAATGCAAGGCCTCATAAAGCGGCTTGACCTTGTTCCACTGGGCATCCATATCGGCAGAGAAGGCGTCCGGCTCCATGTCGTACTTGGAACGCCAGAAAACACTCAGGTTGTCGTAGCCCAACTCCTGCGCACCGGCATTGCCTATCTCTACCTGGCGCTCGTACAGAGGCTTCATCGGCGGAGAGATCTCGCGCCAACCCACCCACAGCTCCTCGAGCAGCTCGGGGTCGCGGCTCTCGGCCATCAGGCGGCCCATTTCGGTCAGGGTATAACACTTCTCCCCGCCATCTTCCTCGCGGCAATATTTTCCGGCTCCGTACATGCCCTGCATCTTGGAGCCGATCTGCGCAAGCTCCGCAGTCAGTGCCGGATCTTTGGGCGCCGGGAATACCAAGCCCTGTTTGAGCATGGTTAACTGACGGCGAGTATCTGGATCCAGATCCAGGCCGTTGAACTTGGCAGCTTCCGCAGCCAACTCCACCGCCATAGCGGTGTAGCGCTCAGAGGCCAATGCCTCGACAAATTGGGAGTCCCCGTTGATATAGGTAGCCGCCAACCAGCTTGCGCGGCTCGCCTCTTCTGCCATTGCCTCCAGACGCGACTGTGCGTCCTGCAGAAATACCTTGGCATCCTCCGCGGTCAATTGCTTGTTAGCATCCCCGCCAGACACAGAATCGGCCTTTTCGCCTTGACATCCGGCCAGAGCCACAGTCGCGGCAATCGCTAGGGCAATTTTCTTCATGCTCTCCCCCAAATCATTATTGGTTCACTTATTCACTTATAAGTGCCGCCGTTTATAGCATAAGGAGAGCAAGCAAAGGGACGGGACCACTAGTGGCAGGCACATATCGGTACAAAATTTCCCGCAACAAAACAATTTTGGAGAAATATCTTGAGAGAGAAAGGGTGCAGCAGCGGAAGGGAAATATGGAGGCAGCCCAACCAGCAACACCCCCGGCACATGACGTCACTGCTACCGTTGCTCCCTTCCGGGCCTGGCGGGGTTCACAGCTGTTCATTGCGGGGGGACCGGAAGGGCCGCCACAACACTCTTCGCGATATCCGAAGAGGAGCGGCATTATAAGGGAACCGCTGTTGAAGTCCATAGTCCCGTCCCACCAATCCCACTAAAAATGCGGCCCGGGCGCGCCGCAGCAACCCCAGCGGCTGAGCGAATTAATCAGAGCTTCCTTAGGGAACCTCTGATTAGTTCGCGTGAACGCTTTGGTTAGTTCCGTGGCGCTCAGGCAATAGGAGGGCCATTTCGAAAACGCACGAGTACTTCCCTGTAGCTCCGACGGATACATCCCTGTATCCGACGGTTTCGAAATGGCCATCCTATCACCTGAGCTTCTCATCTAGCTCCAAAGAATTTTTACCGTCAGGAAGCGAATTAATCAGAGGTTCCTTAGCGGCTCGCGCTCCGGACCGTTATACTGTGCGCGCCTAAATCCTTCCCGGCCAAGAGTTATTCATGCACCTGTTCGTCGACAATCTCACCAACGTAGATTTCAGCTATCTGGACCACCAGCGCGGGCTGGTGGGCGAGACTTGGCTGGCAAGCGCAAGCCTCGATGGCGCCCTGGACAGTCAGGGTATGGTGTGCGACTTCGGCATTGTCAAAAAGACACTGCGCCGCTGGCTGGACGAACAGCTCGACCACCGCCTACTGGTCCCCATTCTTTCACCGCATTTACAGCTGCAAAAAAACGCCGGGGGCATTGCACTGACCTGGGCACTGCACAGCGGCGGGCAAATTTGTGTATCCGGGCCCGAGCAGGCATTCGCACTGGTTGAGGCAGAAGCGATCAATGCGGACAGCGTCGCCGCCTGGAGTATTCGACAGCTGACCATTGCCTTTCCGGCCAGTATCGAACGGCTAAACCTGTGTTTCGCCAGTGAGAAAATTTCCACGCCCTACTACCACTACAGCCACGGCCTCAAGAAACACGCGGGCAACTGCCAGCGCATCGCTCACGGCCACCGCTCCAGAATCGAGATCTACCTCGACGGAGAGCGCTGTCCCGAGTGGGAACGCCGCTGGGCCGAGCGCTGGCGCGATATCTACCTCGGGACACGCGAGGACCTGTGCAACGATAGCAGTGAGCAGGTACTGCATTTTGCCTACTCGGCACAGCAGGGCGAATTTTCCCTGGAGATCCCCGCCGAACGCTGCGAGCTCGTGGAGTGCGACACCACAGTGGAGCAACTGGCACAACACATCGCCGATACCATCGCCCGGGCACAACCGGACACGGAAGTGCGGGTACGCGCTTACGAGGGACTTGGAAAAGGGGCCGTGGCCGCGGCGAAAATCTGAGCCCCCCAGGTGCCAAGTGACAACAACGAGTAAGGCAGATTGAATCTAATCATTCTGGAACAGAGCGACTTTGTCGCGCCCGACCGCGTGCGGTTGCGCGGGCGCCGGCAGCAACACATCCGCGAAGTACACAGAGCCACTCCCGGTGACCGGCTTCGCGTTGGCCTCTTGAACGGAGATATCGGCCACGGCGAAATCACAGCCCAAAACGGCGATTTCATTGAACTCAAGGTGGACCTGCACCGCTCCCCCCCTGACGCCCTGCCCCTCACGCTGGTACTGGCCCTACCGCGGCCGAAAATGCTCAAGCGGGTAATAGAACACGCCACCGCACTGGGGGTAAAAAATCTCTACCTGATCAACGCCTACCGGGTGGAAAAATCCTACTGGCAAACCCCCTGGCTGCACGAAAACAAATTGCGTGAACTGTGCCTGCTGGGCCTGGAACAAGCGGTCGACACCCGGATGCCGCAAGTGCATTTGCGCAAACGTTTTAAACCGTTTGTGGAAGACGAGCTGCCAGGGATTGCCGCCGATTCGCTGAAGCTAGTGGCGCACCCCGTGGCGGAGCGGCCCTGCCCGGTGGATATCGCCGAGCCCGCGACACTGGTGGTGGGACCAGAGGGTGGCTTTATCCCCTACGAAGTGGACAAATTGCGGGAGAATGGATTTGAAGCAGTGCATCTGGGGCCGCGGATACTGAGAGTGGAAACAGCCCTGCCGGTGTTGCTCGGCCGCATCTTTCCGGGGCGCTGACCGCCCCAACTCCGGGAGTTGCCACACATACCTGCAGCGAGGAGACACAAAAAAGCCGCGCATGGCGCGGCGGTAAAAGATGGCTCCTGTCACCGAGCCTCACAGAGTGGGGGAAGAGACGAATCCCCCGGAGAAAACTGTTTACCCGAAAAAGACAAGCGCGTTACGAAATACCATTCACACGGCGGCCAAAGGGCCGCCGCTTGTCATTAGGCCAGTGCGTCTTCCGCCACGGCGGATTTCTGCAGCGCCAATTTCGGGTCTACATATTCGTAACCCAGCACGTCGGCCACTGCCTGGTAAGTCACCATGCCCGCATGGACATTCAGCCCCTCCAACAGGTTGGCATCGTCCAGCAGTGCTTTCTTGGCGCCCTTGTTGGCCAGTGCCACCGCGTACGGCAAAGTGGCGTTGTTCAGAGCCATGGTGGAAGTGCGCGCAACACCGCCGGGCATATTGGCCACACAGTAGTGCACCACGCCGTCGACCACGTAAGTCGGCTCCTGGTGTGTGGTCGCCTTGGAAGTTTCGAAGCAGCCTCCCTGGTCAATGGCCACATCCACCACCACGGCACCTTTCTTCATGCGGCTGACAATGTCGCGAGTCAACAGCTTCGGCGCGGCGGCTCCCGGGATCAAAACGGCACCAATCACCAGGTCCGCTTCCAGCGCGTGCCGCTCAATGGCATCGTTGGTGGAGTACTCAGTACGTACCGCGCCGCGGAAGATATCGTCCAGCTGGCGCAGACGCGGCAGAGAGCGGTCGAGGATGGTCACATCGGCACCCATTCCCACTGCCATCTTGGCGGCATTGGTACCCACAACACCGCCGCCGATAATCAGCACCTTGGCCGGCGCCACACCGGGAACACCGCCCAGCAGCACCCCCAATCCACCTTGCGCTTTCTCCAGGTGATGGGCGCCACACTGTACAGACATACGGCCAGCAACTTCGGACATGGGCGCCAGCAGCGGCAGGCCACCGAAGCGGTCGGTTACGGTTTCATAGGCAATGCAGGTTGCGCCGGATTTCACCAGCAGTTCAGTCTGCTTGGGATCGGGCGCCAGGTGCAGGTAGGTGTAAAGCACTTGTCCGGGGCGCAGCATTTCACATTCGTTGGGCTGCGGCTCTTTTACCTTGACGATCATGTCGGCGGTGGCGAAGATCTCCTCCGGCGTATCCGCGATGCGGGCGCCCGCCTGCTGGTACATTTCGTTGGTAAAGCCGATGGCCGCACCGCCGTCTTTCTCTACGACAACCTCGTGGCCGTGGCTGATCAGTTCACGAACACTGGCCGGGGTCAGACCGATACGGTATTCGTGGTTTTTGATCTCTTTTGGGACACCAATCAACATTATTTTCGCTCCTCACTTTCGGCCGACACGCCGCGAAGGCGGAAGTGGCCTTATCTTTACCTCAGCGATCTGGCTAGTATAGATCCGTCTTAAAAGTGGATTTATAAAAAAATTCTACTTAAATTAGTGGAACCCACTGGTTCAACCCTTTTTCTGATCATTTATTGATCTCACAAAAGCATCGGAGCCCCTGTATGCGCAAACGCGCCAACGAACTGAGCACCATTGACCGCAATATATTGCGTGTCCTGCAGAAAAACGGCCGTACAAGCTATGCGGAACTGGCGCGGCAGGTGGGGCTGACGCCCACCCCCTGCGTAGAACGGGTAAGGAGGCTGGAGAGTGAAGGCGTAATCCAGGGATACACAGCTCTGGTCAATCCGGAATTTCTCGATGCCGCCCTGATGGTCTTCGTACAAATACGCCTGAACCGGTCAGCCCAAGATGCTTTCGAGGAATTCCGCAACGCTGTGGCCGCACTGCCTGAAGTCCAGGAGTGCTACTTGGTATCGGGCAACTTCGATTACCTGATTAAAGCGCGGGTCGCCGACATGAATGCCTATCGCAAATTTTACGGGGAAACTCTGCTGAGCCTGCCGGAGGTACTGGAGTGCACCAGCTACGTAGTGATGGAGCAGGTAAAGGAAACGCTGGAAGTACCGGTGCACTACAACCGGTAAGTGAACTGGAGGAGCCACAATTGCTTCGCCGATTCCAGGCCCTCGGGCAATGGGATTGCGGTTTGCGCGAACGCTCCCGCACCCAGGGGCCTAGAACCAAGGCCCCGCTGGTCACTAGGGATATGCCCGAGACCTATACATCGCCAGCCCCTGTAAACAGGTCAGTATTTGATACCGAACTTGCGATAAATAAAACCGATAACCCAGGCTGGACCAATCAATAAAAACTGCAAATCTTTGAAAAATGAGGGTTTCTTACCCTCTATGTAGTGGCCGATAAACTGCAAGATCCACATCAAGACGAAAACGGCCAACGCCGTCTGCCAAACGGGAAGCCCCAGCCGTTCCACCACCGACCACCCCCACAGGCACACAACACTGATTGCCGCTATACCCAGAGCCAAAGGGAAAGACAACAGCAGGTAAAAGATCAATGTCGGCACCAGCGCCACTACCGCCCAGTTCAGCCATGGAATGGCCTCCATAAAGGCCGGTTGCGGAATGGCCCACAGAAGGCCCACAACAGTCGCGAATATAACCGGAACAGCCACCCAATGAATGGCTTTGTTGGTGGGATTTTGATGGCTCTCGCCGTATTCGGCGAACCATTGTTCCGCGCTGCGCATGGTCTCCTCCTCGCTGTTTTTATTGTTGGAAGCGGATCAATCATCCGTTATCGATGACTGCAAATCAATATTTATTCACGATCGTGAATAATTAGTCAACGTTCTTCACTGACCCCGAGTTTCTGTCGGTACAGTCTATCCAGCATCTCATCTAAGCAGCAGAAGACTATGCGTTGAAGCTGACAATTGCCATCCAGGTGCTGGCGCACCTCCGCCACCGCGATATCCACCGCCTGCTCCGGTGGATAGTCGTAAACACCGCAACTAATGGCGGGAAAAGCAATGGATCGCATATGTTCCCGCCGGGCAAGCGCCAGACACTGGCGGTAACAGCTGGCGAGCAGCTCAGGCTCGCCCAGGCTGCCACCCCGCCAGACCGGGCCCACGGTGTGGTAAATACGTTTCACGGGTAAATTGAAGGCCGGTGTGGCGCGAACCTCCCCTACTGGACAGCCGCCTATTTCACGGCAGACTTCCAGCAGACCGGGGCCCGCCGCACGGTGAATGGCCCCGTCCACACCACCGCCGCTCTGAAGGTGCTGATTGGCGGCATTGACGATTACATCGACTTGTAATCGAGTGATATCACCGAGATGAACTTCAATCACTCAGTTTCTCCAACCGCTTTTGGAATAATCGCTGCGGATGGACGTCCTTATCACTTCACAACAGACTCGCGACGACAGGCGGCTACTATCCCAGGGACGGCCGCAGCCGCTGTCACCCCAGCAACTGGCGGTGGCGCGAGGCCACTGCCGCGGGGCATTTCGTCACGGCGCTAACTATGACAATAGCAGCTGCAGAGAAAACAAAGCCGGGCAACAGCTCATAAATATCGAATATACCTCCGGAGAGCTGCCCCCAAATGACCACCGTCAGGCCCCCAACCACAACACCTGCAATGGCACCGGCGCCGGTCATACGCGACCAGAAAAGACTGATCAAGGTGACCGGGCCAAAGGCTGCACCCAAGCCGGCCCAGGCATAGGCCACTACATCGAGCACTTTGGAATCGGGGTCCATGGCCACCCAGACCGCGATCAATGACAGGGCCACCACTGCCCAGCGTCCCACCTTCACCATCGCTTCCGGACTGGTTTCGCGTCCCCACCACACATGGTAGATATCCTCCGCCAGGGCGGCAGAACTCACCAGCAATTGGGAATCCGCAGTGCTCATGATCGCAGACAGAATTGCCGCCAACAGGATACCGGCCACCAGCGGGTGGAACAGGGTTTCCACCAACGCCATAAATACCCGCTCCCCATCGGGCAGCACCTGTTGCAATTCCAGGTGGCCGAACAAACCCACCGACAGGGCCCCGATAAACCCGAACAATGACCAGATAGCGGCAACCGAGGCGGCCACCGGCACATCGCCTGGATGACGCACGGCCATGAAGCGCGCCAGTATATGGGGCTGGCCAAAGTAGCCCAGCCCCCAGGCCAGCGAGCTGACAATCGCCGCCAGCCCCAGTGCCTGGCCCGTATTGTCGCTCATCCAATGCATCAATTCCGGCACCTTCGCGTGCAACTGTGCCCAGCCAGCGCTCAGCCCTCCCACGTCCCGAATGACGATTACCGGCACTATCACCAGCGCCAGGCTCATCAACAGCCCCTGAAACACATCCGTCCAGGAAACGGCCAGAAAACCACCGAAGAGTGTGTAGGAAATCACCGCCACAGCGCCAATAATCACCGCCCAGCGGTAATCCCAGTCGAACACAGTTTCGAACAGCTTGCCGCCGGCAATCAGCCCCGAGGCCACATAGAAAAGAAAAAACAACAAGATGAACACGGCACAGACCGTACGCAGATAGGGATGCCCCATGTCAAAACGCCGGTGCAGATAGGCCGGTACAGTCAGAGCATCGTCCAACTCATAGGTATATATCCGCAGCCTCCGCGCCATGCTTACCCAGCTGATGACAATGCCGCTGAACAGCCCGATGGCAATCCAACTCGAAGAAAGGCCCGCTGTGTAAGCTGCACCGGGCAGCCCCAACAGCAACCAGCCGCTCATATCCGAGGCGCCGGCGCTGAGCGCAGCTACCGCTGGCGGCAGGCTGCGGCCACCGAGGAAGTAGTCACTAGCATTTCTAGTGCGCAGATAGGCATAGGCACCGATGGCGAGGATCAGGGCCAAGTAGGCGACAAACGTGAGGGAGACGAGCCATTGTTCAGACATAGAGAACCTGTTATGTGGAGTATTATGGCGGTGAAGTGTAGGGCTCAGATTATGATTATTTTTTAATCAATTTCCAGCTCTACAGGAGCTGTTACAGTCAAATTTTGTGTTTATTACGCACAAATCTACTCATTCACTGGCAGCGGCTCAATCCGCCAACTACATATTGGGGGACACACGGAAAAACCTGACAACACTATGGGCATCTGTCTGGACGAACTACGGCTACTGGTCATTCGTCCCACCCTCAAGCACTTGAAGGCCTGGTCGCCGGGAATGGAAAACCTGCTACTGGGCACCGCCGCGCAGGAGTCGCAGCTGGGCTTTCACCTCAAACAGGGGCGGCGCCACGGCCTCGGCATCTACCAGATTCAGCCGCACACTCACCGAGAGATCTGGGATGAATACCTGATCGACCACCCCGCTCTGGCATCCAAAGTGCGCGGACTGGCGAGTCAATGGGACTTTCTGGACCACCCGCACGAGGAGCTGACCACCAACCTGCGCTACGCCACTGCGATCGCCTGGCTGATATACCGCGCCGCCGGCGTGAACAAGGTACAGGAAAACGACGTGGTGGCCATGGCGCGGCTCTGGCACCAGCACTTCCACCACGGCCCCGCGGCAACAGTGCGGGATTTCCAGTGCAGCTACGCGCGCCTGGTCAGTGCCGCAGATCCTACAGATTCAGCGCCTCGATATACTGCGGCGGCGCCTCCGCTTCACCATCGGGAACCCACGTCTGCACCTGTCGCTGGAGCGCATAGTCATCGCGCGCGGCAGCCGATGGCGTAGAGCGGTCCAGCTCAAGGCTTTCGAAATCGTACAAATCCCTGTCCGCCAGTTGTGAAGGCGATACCCGTGTGAGCGCGGCAAAGATGTTTTCACTGCGGCCCGGAAACTTCTTGTCCCATTCCCGCAGCATTTGCTTAATCGCCTGGCGCTGCAGGTTTTCCTGGCTGCCACAAAGGTTGCAGGGAATGATGGGGAATTCCTTGTACTCGGCAAAGCGCGCAATATCTTCCTCGCGGCAATAGGCCAGGGGGCGGATCACGATATTGCGCCCGTCATCCGCGCGCAGCTTCGGCGGCATCGCCTTCAGGCGCCCGCCGTAAAACATATTGAGAAACAGCGTCTCGACAATATCGTCCTTATGATGGCCCAGCGCGACCTTGGTCGCCCCTATCTCCTCGGCAAAGCCATACAGAGTACCGCGGCGCAGGCGAGAGCAGAGGCCGCAGGTGGTCTTACCCTCCGGCACCACCTCCTTGACCACCGAATAGGTGTCCTTTTCGATAATGTGATAGGGCACCCCCAGAGACTGCAAATATTCCGGCAGCACATGTTCCGGAAAACCAGGCTGTTTCTGGTCCATGTTCACCGCTACCAGATCAAAGTGCACCGGTGCCGTTTTCTGCAGATTCAGCAGGATATCCAGCATCGCATAAGAATCCTTGCCTCCGGACAGGCACACCATGATCTTGTCGCCCTCCTCGATCATGTTGAAATCCGCAATGGCGCGGCCCACATTGCGGCGCAGGCGCTTCTGCAGCTTGTTGAATTCCAGGCGCTCGCGGCGACTTTCCAATTCGGGCATGGCGGTTCTCTTACGACTGAGCTTAGTGCTTGCAACAAGGGTGTAAGGAAGGCCGGCTGGCGGCAGCCGGCCTCTCTAAACAGGTGGTGACACCTTAATCATTGGCCCGCGATTGTACGCATTCCAATCACGGAGTACAGGACTCATCGCCAACCGCCTGTCCCAGCAGCACCTGAACACAGGGCCAAATATGGTCAAGCAGCACCGGCTGGGCCACAGCCGTGGGATGAATACCGTCGCTCTGCATGGCGCCATCCATCAGCGCCACAGGTTCCAGAAAGAAGGGCACCAGCGGGATTTCTTCGGCCTCGGCCACCTTTGGATAGACAGCGGCAAAAGCCTCGGTATAAGCGCGGCCATAATTGGGGGGCATACGCATTCCCAGCAAAAGCACCTCGGCCCCCGCATTTTGCGCCAGATTCACCATTTTCTGCAGATTGCGCTGCAGAGCCAGGGGCGGATAACCGCGCAGGCCATCATTGCCCCCCAGCTCCACGATCAACCAGCGCGGCCGGTGTTCCTCTAACAAGCGCGGCAGACGCGCCAGCCCACCGGACGATGTCTCCCCACTGATACTGGCATTGATCACTTCAATGGGCTTCTCGGAGCCCTGCAGGCGTTCGCGCAGCAACTGCACCCAGCCCTGCGCCTCATCAATTCCGTAGGCGGCGCTGATACTGTCCCCCAACACTACCAGCCTGTCCGCGGCCCGCGCCTGTCCGAGTGGGATAGACAGCATTAGACACAAGCCAAAATACAGGTACAGCCTCCGGAAAAAATCTGTCGTCATGTCATACTCTCCAATTCTCCTGTGTAAGACGCTGCAGAAGGAACACTGAATGTCCGCCATGCTAAGGGCCGAAAACCTGTACCACCAGGTCAGCACCGGCGAGGGACCGCTGACCCTATTAAATAATATTTCCCTGCAACTCGCCCGCGGCGAAAGTCTCGCGATCACCGGTGCCTCTGGTTCCGGCAAATCCACCCTGCTCGGGCTGCTGGCCGGTCTCGACAAACCGACCGGCGGTCGCATATGGCTCGCCGGCGAAGAGATCACCCGGATGGATGAGGAACAGCGCGCCGCTCTGCGCGCCCGCTGCGTCGGTTTTGTGTTTCAGACCTTCCAACTGCTGCCCGGGCTCACCGCGCTGGAGAACGTCATGCTGCCGAGTGAACTGCGCGGAGAAGGCGGCGCCGCCAAGCGTGCCGGCAATTTCCTCGACCGGGTCGGCCTCTCACACCGGCTGCATCATTACCCGCGCCAGCTATCCGGCGGCGAGCAGCAGCGGGTCGCCATCGCGCGGGCATTTGCCAGCTTTTCCGGTGACGACGGCATTCTTTTCGCCGACGAGCCTACCGGCAGCCTCGACGCCGCCAACGGCGAACGCGTGATCGAGCTGCTGTTCAAACTCAACGCAGAGTCCAACACCACCCTGGTGCTGGTCACCCACGAACAGCGTCTGGCCGAGCGCTGCGGCGTGCAGATGCGTATGGTAGCGGGCGAGATAGCGGCGGGAGAAACTGGCAGCGGGTCCCTGCCGGAGGTGTCCACCTGATGCTGCCCCTCAAACTGCTCTTCAGAGACTGGCGCGGCGGCGAACTGGCCCTGATCGCCTCGGCGCTGGTATTGGCGGTTGCGTGCGTGACCGCCATCTCCCACGTGACCGACCGCCTCGCCCGTGCGATGCAGCAACAATCACTGACCTTTCTCGCCGCCGAGCGGGTGCTGCGCAGCAGTCAGCCGGTGGATCCGGCCTGGCTGCAAGAAGCCCGCGAACGCGGCCTGCAAACAGCGCAAGTAGTGCAGTTCGCATCCATGGTCGCCGCTGGCGACCAGTTCCAGTTCGCGTCGGTCAAGGCCGCCGGAGAGGGCTATCCGTTACTCGGCGAGCTGGAAGTGCGCGATCGCGAAAATGGCCCCACACACCAAGTGCAACGAGGCCCCGCGCCCGGTGAAGCCTGGGTCGAGCCGCGCCTGCTGCCCCTACTGCAATTGCATTTGGGCGAGTCCCTGCAACTGGGCGACACCAGTTTGAAAATCACCGGCCTGCTCGAACGGGAACCCGACCGCGGCACCAGCCTCTTCGACATGGGCGCCCGGGTATTAGTGCACCTGCAAGACCTGCCCGCCGCCGGTGTCATTCAGCCGGGCAGCCGGGTGCGCTACCGCTATCTGTTTGCCGGCGACGACAAAGTGCTGCAGAGCTATTTCACCTGGCTGAAACCGCAATTGACCGAACACCAGCGCGTTATCGACCTGCGCGATGGCCAGCCGCGAGTGGCCACGGCTCTTGAACGCGCCGAGCGTTTTCTGTTCCTCGCTGGCAGCCTTGCCGTACTTCTGGCCGGCATCGCCGTCGGCTTGGCCGCGCGCCGCTACGGTCTGCGCCACACGGCTTACGTGGCGGTGATGAAAAGCCTCGGCGCCAGTCGCGGCAAGGTCTTGACCATCTACCTGGGCCAGCTGACCGCACTGACCCTGCTGGCCACCGCTGTCGGCCTGCTCGCCGGCAGTCTGATCCAGTCCCAGGCCGTGGCCCTGATGGCGGATGTTTTTCCGGTGGAACCACCTCCCAGCCGCTGGAACCCACTGCTCGTCGGCCTGGCCACCGGCTTCGCCTGCGCACTCGGCTTTGCTGTGGCTCCCCTCGTGCGCCTGGCGCGCACCGACCCCATGCAGACTCTGCGGCGCGACTGGAGCAACCCCGACCGGCGTGAATGGCTGGGGCTGGTGCTCGGCCCCACTTCCATGCTGATCCTGATCTGGTGGCTGTCCGGGAGTCTTGCGATCACCGCGGCCCTCTTTAGCGGCCTGGCACTGTTGGTTAGCGGTGCGGCCCTCGTCAACCGGCTATTAGTGCGCGGGCACCTGGCATCCTTCGGTGGTGCCTGGCGTATCGCCCTGGGCAGCTTGCAGCGCCGCGCCGCCTTTAACACCCTGTTGATCGCCGCCTTCGGCACCGGACTGCTGGCAATGCTGGCACTTGTGTTCGCGCGCACGGCGTTGATCGATGAATGGCGCATGCAGCTGCCGGAAAAGGCCCCCAACCACTTTCTGCTGAATATCGCCCCACACGAAGTTGAATACCTGCGCAAAATGCTGGCAGACAACCGTATTGTCAGCACCGAAATCTACCCAATGGTGCGCGGGCGCCTGGTGGCCATCAACGGTGTGCCGGTAAAGGAGATCAAAGAGAAAGACAACGCACTGCGCCGGGAACTCAATCTCAGCTGGACTGAAACACTGGCGCCCGACAACCGGATTTTGGAGGGCGAGTGGTGGGACAAAGTCAATGAAGGCGTGTCGGTGGAAGTGGAATTGGCGGCGCGCCTGAACTTGTCCCTGGGCGACCAGCTGCGATTCTCCGTCGGCGGCCTCACCATCGAGGCGCCGGTCGCCAGCTTCCGCTCCCTGAACTGGAACAGCATGAGGCCCAATTTCTATATGCTGTTTGCCCCAGGCACCCTGGAGGATTTCCCCGCGACCTATATCACGAGCTTCTACTTGCCGCCGGAGCAAAAGCTGTTGATCAACGACCTGGTACGCGAATTTCCCAGTGTCAGCGTGATCGAGCTGGACAAGATCATCCAGAGTATCCGCGATACCATCGGCCAGGTGTCCCTGGCCATTGAGTCCGTCCTGGTATTGATGCTGGTGGCCGGTGTGTTGGTACTTTTGGCCGGTGTGCGCGCCAGTATCTCCGAACGTTTGCAGGAGGCAGCGATTATCCGCACACTGGGCGGTCGCCGGCGGTTGCTGCTGCAGAGCCTGATACTGGAATTTGGCCTGCTCGGTGCCGCCGCCGGTATGCTAGCGGCCATCGGCGCCGAGGCGACACTGGCGGTACTGGCACAACGGGTTTTCGAGCTGCCGCTCACCTTCCACCCACAATTGTGGCTGCTGGGCCCGCTGGCGGGCGCGCTGCTGGTCGGCACCGCGGGCACCCTCGCCTGCCGCCGCTCAGTCAGTCAGCCACCGCTGAGAGTACTGCGCGAACTCGCGTGAATGTGAATTTATCTCCCAGCGGGAGCGGCCGGAAGCGGGCCGCTCCCGCTGGGGCAACTCCGAACTGAGTCAAAAAAAGCTGTATGGATCTGGACTTCGATCGCGCCCATATATGGCACCCCTACTCCTCCCTGATTGACCCGCCGCCTGTCTATCCCATAGCGCGCGCGGAGGGCGTACACCTCTACCTCGAAGATGGCCGCGCCCTGATCGACGGCATGTCCTCCTGGTGGTGTGCCCTGCACGGCTACAATGTGCCGGAGCTGAACACCGCCTTGCAAAAGCAGATGGAAAAGATGTCGCACGTGATGTTCGGCGGCCTCACCCATCAGCCAGCCATCGACCTGTGCAAAAAATTGGTGGAGATAACCCCGCAACCGTTGCAGCGGGTTTTTCTGGCCGATTCCGGCTCGGTGTCTGTGGAAGTTGCAATCAAAATGGCGCTGCAGTACTGGCATTCCCAGAGGCGCCCGGAAAAAAACAAACTGCTGGCGCTGCGCAACGGCTACCACGGCGACACCTTCGGCGCTATGGCCGCCTGCGACCCTGTCACCGGTATGCACCACCTGTTCGCGGGCCAACTGACTCAACACTTCTTCGCCCCCGCACCGCGGCCCACCTTTAACGAGCCTTGCGAGGACGCGGATATCGCCGAGCTGCAACAATTGATCGAGGAAAACCACGGGCAACTGGCGGCGGTGATACTCGAGCCAATCGTCCAGGGCGCCGGCGGTATGCGCTTTTACTCACCGGAATATTTACAGCGTGTGCGCGAACTCTGCGACCAGCACGAGCTGCTGTTGATCGCCGACGAAATCGCCACCGGTTTCGGCCGCAGCGGCAAGCTATTCGCCTGTGAACACGCCGGTATCAGCCCGGACATCCTGACCCTCGGCAAGGCACTGACCGGCGGCACCATGACCCTGGCCGCAACCCTGTGTACCGATAAAGTTGCCGAAGGCATCTGCCGGGGCGAAGCGGGCGTTTTTATGCACGGCCCCACGTTTATGGGGAATCCCCTCGCCTGTGCCGTATCCAATGCCAGTATCGACCTGCTGCTCTCCAGCCCCTGGCAACGGCGTGTCGCCAGTATCGAACAGCAACTACAGAGAGAACTGGCTCCATTGCGCAACGCCGATGCCGTCGCCGATGTGCGCTGCCTGGGCGCTATCGGCGTGGTGGAGATGCGCGAGCCGGTAGACATGGCGCGGGTACAAGAGGCGCTGATCGCGCGCGGCGTCTGGCTGCGGCCCTTCGGCAAACTGGTTTACGCCATGCCGCCCTATGTAATTTCAGAACAGGATCTGAGCCAACTGACAAACGCCATGGTCGACGTCCTGGCCTAACAATTCCCGTGGTGGGTGGATTGCGCTTAGTCCACCCGGCAAATGTATTTTCCCGGAATTTTCTCGTGCAAGCGCTGTTAAAAGTTACTGACCTTGAATGCCGTTACGGCGAAAAAGTGATTCTCGAATCTGTCTCCTTCACGCTCGACAAAGGGGAGATCGCCTGTCTGCTCGGCCCCAGCGGTTGTGGCAAGACCACACTGCTACACGCCATCGCGGGCTTCCAGTCACCCTACAGAGGCTGTATTGCACTGGGAGGGAAACCAATCGCCACCCCCGACGCCATCACCCCGCCGGAGAAGCGTCATATCGGTGTCGTATTTCAGGACTACGCCCTCTTCCCCCACCTGAATCTTCAACAAAATATCGCCTTTGGCCTCAAATCCCTGCCCGCCCCGGAACGGGAGGCCCGTGTGCGCCAACTACTGCAACTGGTGCGCCTGGAAAGCTTCGCCAACCGCTATCCACACCAGCTCTCCGGTGGTCAGCAGCAGCGCGTCGCCCTGGCCCGGGCACTGGCGCCGCGCCCGCAGCTGCTGCTGATGGATGAGCCATTCTCCAACCTGGATATGGAGCTGCGGCGCAGTTTGGCCACCGAAGTACGTCAGATATTGCGCGAAGAGGGTATGGCTGCACTGATTGTCACCCACGACCGCGACGAAGCCTTTGCAGCCGGGGACAAACTGGGCGTACTCAGCGGTGGCCGGCTGCAGCAGTGGGACACACCGGAAAATACCTACCGCACACCGGCCAGTGCAGCGGTGGCACGTATCGTCGGAGAAGGCAGCCTGCTGCGAGGAGAATTGCGACAACCGGACCTGATCGAAACAGAAATGGGGCGGATGCCGCTGCCTCCATCCGTCCAAGCGACCTGTACTGAATTCCAGATTTTTGTGCGCAACGAAGACCTGCTACCCGGTGAACATCCAGATGCGGTAAACGCCGAGGTAGTGGATAAGCGCTTTCTCGGCAGCAGTGTACTGTACAAGTTCCGCCTGCCCTCGGGGCGGATAATAGAAACAACCTTGAGCGCAGAACTTCAGTTCGCCCCGGGCAGTGAAGTTCCCTTGCGCATCAACTCACCGGTAATCTTTACTGAACCTCAGCGAGCGGATCTCAAGCAATGAAGGGGAATCTCTGATCAATTCGCTCTCAGGGCTTAAAGGTACTCCACTCTCGGGCGAGAAGTATCTTCACCATCGGGAAGCGAATTCATCAGAAGCTCCCTAAGGGCGGCCAGCGGTGGGATCACAGAGTAGGCGCCTCACTCTCCACCAATTCAGCCACCTGCCCTTCTCTGCGGCGCCCCATCGAACGGCTCAGAAGTATTACCGGCAGCAACCCCACCAACACAATCATCAACGCGCCCAATGCGGAACGTTCCAGCATCTCATCGGACGCAAACTGATATACATGGGTCGCCAGCGTCTCAAAACCAAAAGGACGCAGTAACAGCGTGGCCGGCAGTTCCTTCATACAGTCCACAAACACCACCAGCGCACCACTCAGAAGCCCGGCGCGCACCAGAGGGAAGTGAACCGCCCACAGTGTCTGCCAGCTGTTGCGCCCCAGAGAGCGGGCCGCGCGGTCCATCGACGGCGTAACCTTGTCCAGACTGGATTCTATGGCACCGGCAGATACGGCGAGAAAGCGCACGGCATAAGCAAATACGATCGCAAAAACACTGCCGGACAGTAGCAGCCCGGTTGAGATACCAAAGTGCTCGCGCAGCAGCGCGTCCAGTGCATTGTCGAAGGCCGCCAGTGGAATCAGCACACCGATGGCCATTACCGCACCGGGCATGGCGTAGCCCAGCTTGGCAAAACCGACAAGAGACTTAACCGACCGCCGTGGATACAGGCGCTTGCCGTAGGCCAGTAACAATCCCAGAACCGCTGTCACCACTGCGGCTGCACCGGAGAGCAGAAAGCTATTGCGCGCTATGGCGAGGAAATCTCCGCTCCAGTAACTGGAAAAGTTGTCCAGCGCATAACCGCCCAACACAACAATCGGCACACCAAAACCGCTGATCAGAAGCAACGCACAGAAAAGACTGGCTGACAAAGCGCGCCAACCACGAAGGCGATAGAAATCGCTGCCCGCCACGGGAGACTGCACAAAATGCCGTTGTCCCTTGCGCCCCCGGCGCTCAAGCGCGATCAACAGCACCACGAAAACCAGCGTGCTGCAAGCAATCTGGGCGGCGCCTCCCAAATTGCCGCGGCTCAGCCAGGTATCGTAGATGCCCACACTGAGTGTGCGCACCGCAAAGAAATCCACAGTGCCGAAATCATTCAGTGTCTCCATCAGCACCAGAGAGAGGCCCACTGCAATCGCCGGGCGCGCCATGGGCAGCGAGACCCTTAAAAAGCTCTGCCAAGGTGTGCAACCGAGGGAGCGGCTGGCGGCGCGGATACTCCCGCACTGCTCGATAAAGGCGGCCCGCGCCAGCATATACACATACGGATAGAGGACCAGAGATAGCATGGCAATAGCACCGCCCATGCTACGGATTTCCGGGAACCAGTAATCCCGCGCCGTCTGCCAACCACACAACGCCCGCAGAAATTTTTGCACCGGCCCCGCGTATTCCAGCAGATCCGTGTACACATAGGCGATGACATAGGCCGGCACCGCAAAAGGTAGCAACAGCGCCCATTCGAATAAACCCCGCCCCGGAAAGCGGCACATGGTCACCAGCCAAGCGGCGCCCACGCCTGCCAACAAGGTCAGCACAGCGACGCCAAACGCCAACATCAGGGTCGCAGAAATATAGTGGAAAAGTACCGTATCCAGCAGATGCGGCCAGATATTCTCCTCGGGAAACAGCGCCAGCCAGAAAACTGACAACAGCGGCAGAGCCACCAGCAGTGCTATCGCCGCCACCGACAATATCCACCGCAAACCGGAAAAATTTCGGCGGGAAAGTGAAGATGCAGGGGTCATAGAATCAAAAAACGCGGCTCCCGCCGGAAAGCGGGGGCCGCGCCACAACAATTAATCGGGTCCCACGATTTTAAAAATCGAAGCCCACCTCGTCCACCAGACGAGAGGCAGCAGGTACCAGGGCGCCGATTTCCGTCAGGCTTAAACTATCTTCCTTAAACTCGCCCATATATTCCTCGATCAGCTCGGAGCGTTTCGTACCAGGCCGCACGGGGAATTCGAAGTTTTTCTCCGCATACAGGTACTGGGCTTCAGAGCCACTCAGGAACTCCAGCAATTTGACCGCGTTTTCCCGGTTGGGGGCATGCTTGGTGAGCACCGCTCCGGAAACAAACATATGGGTGCCGCGATCCTGCTGGTTGGGGAACACCAGATTGACCGATTTGGCCCACTCAATCTGCTCCGGCTGCTCGGTATTGGTGATCATCTTGCCAAAGTAGTAGCTGTTGCCCAGAGACAGATCGCACACCCCTTCCTTAATCGCTTTTACCTGGGCGCGATCGTTCCCTTGGGGTTTGCGCGCTAGATTCGCTTTCAGTCCCTGCAGCCACTTTTTGGTCTCCGCCTCACCGTGGTGGGCAATCATGGAGGCAAATAAGGATAGATTGTAGGGGTGTTTGCCACTGCGAATGCAGATACGGCCTTTCCACTTGGGGTCCGCCAGATCCTCATAGCGGGTAATCTCACCGGGCTTGACCCGCTCCTTAGAGGCATAGATCAAACGCGCGCGTGTCGTCAGGCCAAACCAATTTCCGTTCTCATCGCGAAACTGTGCGGGGATATTCCCTTCCAGCACGTCACTGCGCACCGGCTGGGTCAAGCCCTTGGCGAGCAAATCCATCAGGTTGCGGGTATCGGAAGTCAGCACCAGATCCGCCGGGCTGTTGCGTCCCTCCCGCTGCAGCCGCTCATTCAGGCCGCTTTTCGCATAAACGACCTTGGTTTCGATGCCAGTTTCCTCTGTAAACTTGTCCAGCACCGGCTCGATCAGAAACGGCTGGCGGTAGGAATAGATATTCACCCGCTCCGCAGCACAAACCGCAACCGCACTGCCCAGTCCTGCAACAAACATTGCGATGAAAGAAAAAGATCGGATACGCATCATTAATCCATGCCCTGCTCCAGTAAGTTGAGAAACATTCTCATTTTTACCCCAGATAAAGTCAACCGCCTGCAGTGCCGCCAAATTCCACCTATGCTTAGAAACAAACGGCGACTTGCGGAGGCCCCATGTACCACCACCTAGCACTCATCGCACTCGTACTCACCATCGGCCTAGCCGGCTGCGGCCGCAACAGTGATACCCACGATCCCGGCGATCACCAGACTACACCGCCGGATCAAGGCGCCACCGAGATGATGGAAGAACCGGTTACGCCACCTGCCCCACCCGAATCCGCGGAACCCCCATCTGACGATAGCGCCGCGGCCACCATCTGCACGCCGGAGTGGTTTGTATGGGTACACGAGCAAGTAATAACGATGCAAAACGGCGACATGGCCGAACTCTACCCCGCCGGCCTGCCGGAAGTCGGAACCGATGAATGGTTCCTGGCGATAGACAAACTCACCGGCGGCGACGGAACCCACGGACCTGACGGCGGAAGCGAAGAATGGTGCCGCATGATTCAGCAACGTCTGGAACAGAGCGGGCAGTGAATCATCTGCCCGCTGCGTCTCAATACCAAAGAATTTCTGGTTAATTCGTTCCTGTAGGATAAAGAGGCACCTTACCCAAATGAGGTGCTCGGGCAATGAGATTGAACATTCGAAACCGCCGGATACAAAGACGTGCCCAGCGGAGCGACAGGGAAATACTTGCGCGTTTTCGAAATATCCATCCCACCACCCGAGCACCACGGAACTGCCAACAGTGTTTATACGATTAATCAGAGGTACCTGGGAAACCTCTGAATAATTCATTTCCTGGTAGCAGAGGTTCTTCGGGGGCGGATGTGTTCACGTAAATGAATCAGAGGTTCCCTAGTGCGGAATTCTGCCCGAATAAATATGGGAATTTTGGTCTCCTCACATTATCAATCAGTATTCTGGGTAGTGAGAGGAGTTACACATGAGTTTTGTTGCCACGGTATTGCTCGTAAACGCCCTAACCTTTCCCATTCCCCCGAACCTGAACCCCAACACCCCGGCTCCGATTTACGATAGCCCCGATCTGTATGGCGATAAACCCTCCGAAATCGCCCTAGATTACTCCACTATTCGCAGCAAACTACACAACCTCGGTTTTAGACCGATTACCGAAGCAACGTTTGCCGGAGGACGTTGGAAAATAAAAGCGCTTTACGGAGGCAAGCCGCGCGCGCTGGAAGTGGATCCAGACAGCGGCTTAATTATTTCAGACCGCCCGGACCGGAACTGAGGATATCGGTTTTCCCGATGTCCAAAGTGGCCTTTACTCGACGCCGGGGAACGGCACTTACTCTCCTTTGCCGTAGTCTGCCATTCCCTGGAAATCCACAACCACTACCGGCTCATTCCCTACCACCCAGCATCGTGTCCCGTGGGAAGTAACAGCACATCACCGGGCTTACAATCAAACTCTGTGCCGTCATCCATTAATATCCTCAATCTGCCGAAAACTTAATATTGAAAATGCGGTGCATCACAGCTCTGTGTATTTAAAATCGGCCTCACTGATTCCGACCATCGCCAGCCCGGCTCGAAAATAGCGCGGCCGACGACACCGCCACCGATCTTCATCAACTCTACCCTTACCTTTGGAAACTCTCGCACTTCATCCGGCTCAGAGAAACTTCTAAGTTCTGCCTTATCCATTCGAAAGCCCTATTGCTGACATTGATTGAATATAGGTCGCAACAAAAATTAGCTTAAAAAAAGAAAAACATGATTTACTGTATGTTATCTCGCGCTGCAAAAACAAAAAATGACTAACGTGGCCTTTATATTCACGCATCGAATACAGGGAAGAGTCCACTCAAGCTGAAAATCAGATCATTGAATACAAATATTTTACGGCTGTCTTATGCAGTATTTGACGCCAAAATAGGACGCCAACCCCAAGACAACTCAGAAAAACATGTAAAACCTAACTTGCATCACATACTTTTCATAGCCATATGAAACAATCGGATAGAAACTCGCAGTCCATAAAGTGCTCCCAAGAAATCATCGTGCTGGGATACTCTCTAAGATCCAACAGGTAAATTTTAGTCAAACCACCTATTTCCGTGCCCATATTGCCCAGCACCGTCAATCACTGAGCATTTAAACAAGAAAATTTGAACTGCGCTATAGCAGCAGTTCCAATAAATAAATAGAGACCTACCTTCTACTGCCGTACTTATTCGAATTAATTAAAGTCTAACTCATCAAACCGAAAGGTATTCATATGGACAACACGCTCATTCTACTCAGTTTTGCAATGGTTAATCACGGCTCTACATTTGCCCATTGGCTACGGGACAAATTAATGAAACATTACAATTTGTATCACGTAAATGCTGTATACCTAGATTCTGTTGTATCCCGATCTGGTAATACCATGCATGCAAATACATTTGGAAATGCTGTCCCGCCCCCAAATGTCGCTTTTGTCTCACCAGATTATCGCTCACATATGCGATCCCCAACGGGAGCCATACCCATTGGCGCCAGAAGAACTGACTGGAATGAGCTCTACACCAAGGCCATGTCAGAAGCCAAAGCGATGATTTTTGTGTATACAGACGAATTTGCCCACAGCCAGTGGTGCATGCAAGAGTGGAGCCAGTTCATAAGCGAAAGCAAACGCCGCCCACTACAAAGACCGCTTAAAGGTATTGTTCTAGATCTCTCAGGAAATTCATCCTTAGTACTAAATGGCGTCCCTGTTCAACGAGTAAGTGCCGCAAAGTTCCAAGCGAAACATGATCCTCTAGCCTGGGACAAAGGCGATTTTATTATTACAGAATCCGCTCTTCAGTCACTGATCGACGCCATAGGCAATCTGTAATTAAAAAGACTGGTAAACTGTCTTTCTATAAATTTAACCATACGCGACCAATTAAAATCAGAGCATGTTAAACCAATTAACGCAAAGTCTTAGACTTTCTAAAGAAAGAAGATGTAACCCGAGACAGTGAATATAAAAAATATCTAAGGAACAACAGATTATTTCGTTCCTGAATAATAAAGAAACGTCCAAAATGAGAATCACAGGCTGCGGGGTGGATTTTTCAAAACTATCGGGCACAAGGGCATACCCGTCGGCGCTACAGGGAAGCACCCGTGCGTTTCCGAAATATCCATCCATTGTTTAAGCGCCCAGAAGCAATGACAGCACTCAAACGAACCCATCAAGCGCTCTTGATGATTAGTACCCGTTCTCGAGTAGCTAAGGATCAATCTGCACCTCTACCCGAATCGAAACATCGAATGCCACTTCAAATTTCTGATTGATACTGTCCATTCAACCCACTCAACATACCAACTACTCAGTGATGGTAACTTTTACCTATGGCCGCGCATATACTACATGCTCATTTTTCCCATCCTTCATTTGTAGGCGTTCATTACTCTCCACCCTAAACTATAATCCAGCCATTTATCGATAAATTTTCAGAATTCTGCACGCAAAGGTAATTATCATACCGATAATAAGTGAAAAATTTATCTGTCGCCTCAGAAATGAGATTTTCCTTATTCAGTATATGCCCAATAACTTCATCTTCGATATCCGCCACTCTAATCGGTCTCACACTTCCCGCTTTCGAAAATAAAAAACCAACCGCTTTGCGTTCTACATAAATTTCAAAAGATTCTGAAGCCAATCCGAAAAAATGCCCCCTATCATCAATAGTATAATTATATGAAGGATGAACATCTGCGCAGACAACCTCAAAAGTTCCTTCTATTTTGTCGCATTCAACATCGACAGAAAATGAATCCATCCAGACAGGAGAATTATGGGCCAATCCCCACACGGCCCTATCCAGCCCCAAAGGCTCTATATACCCGGAAAATCTGTCATGAAATTCTAGCCATTCTGGAATACATGGATATTCATTATCAGACAGAATGCGCTCTATCTCTCTAGTCGGAATAGAGGGCACCCGTTCGAGAGTCGCCAGATACTTTTTTGCCCTGTCAGTCAACATCTTTTCTTCCTTATATCAATAATGGAGACCACCACCCGAGGACATTTCACACGGTTTATAAGTTGCAAAAAGATCACGCACATGGATACAGCTTCTTTTATCTAGCCTAACGTCTTTCGATCAATTTGCTGGTTCATCAAAAGAGCACCCTCCTTCAGTTGCCGGCATAAAGACAGAATATCCGCAATCAACAGTGCCAGGTCATCCTGGGGAAGCACTATTGGAATAAAGGGCCACGGAGAATAGTCTGCTCCTGCAATTGATACGGAACCGCAATTTACATCTTATCGCACTGATGACCACCAACTAGCGAGACTCAAGCAGTTAGAAATCGGTCCGAATCGCTAACACTACCTGAACCGCAAACCCGAAAGTGGAAATTGCGGACCACACAGACAGCCGTGGCAACGACGACTACAACCTGCAACTATCCAGTGAACGAGCCGAAGCTGTACGCGCTTTCCTAATCCAAAACGGGGTCGATGCCACCAGATTGACAGCAAAAGGTTATGGAGAACAACAACCGGTAGCAAGCAATGAGGCTGAAAGCGGTCGCGCCCAGAACCGGCGGGTAGAAATGCGCTTCTGCTGAGCAGTCAGCGAGAAGTAACTTTTCAGCCGGGCTTGCTCACAGTGTAAGTAGCGAACAAGCCCGGCCAGCATAGATACCTCGAATACCTACACACCCAATCAAGTCGGGGCGCTCTTGCCTACAGGTAGTGGCGAAGCAAAGACACCCCAGCTGATAGCCACCTCATTCTCATCCATATCGTCCACAGATACAGTGGATAACTCTATGTATATTCCGCTTACAAACGCCTCCAGCGCCCGTATAACCAGCACAACCCTTTTGTGGAGAAAATTTAACCAACGCTATAAATACTGACAAATCAACAAATTATGGGCCACACTAAAAAAACCTTGACAAAAGCGAGGTTAACTATATGCAAATACCGAATCTTGTACGACATAGCCCCAACGACTCTATGAACGCTCGCAGAAGGGCGCTCCCGGGTACTGATCTCATTCTATCAACATCAGCTCGTTGAGCAGAACCAGGAAAGCCGAGGCCAGCCCATCAAATCCTTGATCAGAAAGGATTTCAGCCATAGCTGATATTGCTGCTGTATTCTCATTATCGTGGGTCACGGTTATCTCCTTTTAGACTGAATGTTTGGCGACTATCAGTCTAACCGTGGCCCGCTCCTAGATCACGCGCGGGTAAACTAACAGAAAGGATGATTCACTACCCCGCAATATGCGCACAAGATAAGATATCCCGCGAAGGGACAAAGACCTGGAGCAAACGGCCCGGCCTTGTTATGCATAGCCACTACGCAGCCAGCTTTTGTACCGCCAAAACTATGGCAACAAAGAGCCCAAGGTAGTATGCGTTCCACAAGTTGAACTGCTTATCACGTAGTTTCTGGATACCGCCAAACAGTAGAAATATAGAAGGTATAAGAACGAAGTTCATTAAAAGGCCAAATATTACGGGTAAAACTGCTGCCTCATTTTGAATGATGGCAACTGGAGCCAGTGAAACTAGCACACCGACGACAGCCAGTGCAATTGCGATTTCCTTAGGGAATTTCTTCTTTTCTTCCATTTCTACATTATTCACTTCAAGTCACTAAGATGCATAACACTGCCAGCAGGAGCACGAAAACCGCAGCAAAGCGGCGAGTTTTGTGTCCCTCTGACTGGCCTTGTCAGGTGCTAGATTCACGCTATTCATGGACACTTTTAAAACGCCATTCACTTTCTAAAGTTTTTCCTTTCCTTGAAAAACACTATCGCGAGATTCCGCGAAGGACTACTGCGCCACAAAAAAACGGTTTGGCGCAACTCCGCTCGGAACGTCGGCTCTATTTCCCCGTATAGCAAGCTGCGAAAAAAAGACTAAATATGTACGACCCCATAAACTTACTTTTAAATTATCGAGAGTTCAATTTTTCTATGGCTATAACTTAAAAATGAAAAAGAAGACAACACCCAGGGAAGCAGCCAATAACCCACCGACAGTGCCATAGGCTGCAACTCTTTCAAACCCATTTGCATATGACCTGACATCCAGCCCCGGGTAGATTAACTGAAACCTTTCAAGCTTCTGAACGCGACGCATTGTGCAAGCCCAGGCAAATATTGCGGTATTTATAAAACCAAAATCGATGGTACCACTCTCCCAGTAGTCTCCGGTTGCCTGCAGTTTTTTCTTAAGGCGACGAGTTAGCGTTAGGCGGAGAAGCAGAAGACCGAGCATCATGCTTGCCACACCTCCGAGGGCTATGACGACAAAAAATAGCATCAAAGAATGATTATTCATGATTACCACTAGTCATATATCCACCCAACAATTTCTTTGACTCCATAGCCCACTCCAACGGCGGCTGCACCTCCCACAAAAACGCCAACAATAAACCCAACAGACGTCATCGCTATAAGCGTACCAACCAATACCCCAGTAGCAATGCCGGCCCCAAATGAAACGCTCACAACAACCGCTTTTCGCTACCAATCTAAATCTTTGTTCCTTCAACTATTGTAAACACTGTTAGCACGTAGATAGCCATCGAGAGCGATAGTGCCAGGGTCCACCACCCTGCCAACCTTCGCAAGACATTTTATCCTAGCTTTTCCATCACGTTTTCAATTGGTGGGTGTCCAGTTTTGTCACCACAGGCTCATCCCCAACCACCCAGGCATCGTGTCCCGTGGGCAGCAACAGAACATCACCGGGTTTACAATCGATTTCTGTACCGTCGTCCGTTAATACCCTCAATCTTCCGGATATTTGATATTGAAAATGCGGAGCATCACAACTCTGTGTATTTAAAATTGGCCGCACTGATTCCGATCAACGCCAGCCCGGCTCAAAGACAGCGCGGCCGACAATCCCACCGCCTATCTTCAGCAACTCCACCCGTCCCTTGGGAAACTCACGCACTTCATCCGGCTCAGAGAAACTTTTCAGTTCTGCCTTATCCATCCGAACTTCCCATTGCTGCCATGGGTTGAACACAGAGTCATCGGATACACTTGTGCAGGCGATTTTCCGGGTTTTCTATGGTTAGTATCTATAGTAGCCCCTCAAGATAAAATCAGTACATTTTCTTATACCAAGGCTCCATTAAGAATTGGAGTATGCCACATTAATATACAATGCCGTATTTCTTGATTTTGTTGTATTCCAGCTCGGGAATAACCTATGTAAAGGAATCTCTGATTAATTCGCGTGAACACTATGGTAGTTTCCGGGGCGCTCAGGCAGCAAGACGGATATTTCGAAAACGCACGAGTACTTCCCTGTAGCTCCGACGGATACATCCCTGTATCCGACGGTTTCGAAATATCCGTCCTATCACCTGAGTTTCACATCCACCCCGAAGCGCATCTGCTACCAGAAAGTGACTTAATCAGAGGTTCCTTAAATACAATTAGCACGGCACCACCGAGAAGGCAGAACCGATCGCATTAGAAATGCCATTTAAAATTTCACTCGTGATCCTTGCTTTATTAAATACAATATCTAATAGTACAGCAAAAATCACCGATATATAGGCCAGATACCCAAACCCCATATAATCATTATACAAAATTGTATAAAACCAATCCTGACCCCAAATATATATAGATGAAGATATTATCGTTGATAATAGCAAAAGCATTCCTGGTAAAAACAGGTGGACAACAGCTTTCGGCTTAGCAAAAGATATTCCCAAAAGAATCAAAAACATTACAAAATTAGTGCCAAGAAATATCCGAAGGTCTACTTTTAAGTTACCCACAATTTCAACATATTTACTCTTTACAATATCACCTAACGTGTTTTGAGCGATCTCAATACTTTTAATACGCTCTAAATAGCCAGACGTTATAGATTGCGCCAAAATTTTCTTTTTTTCACAATCATAACCGCACATTGCGGCAACTATACTCGCAATCTTCTCGGGTAGCTTATTGTCGATATTCTCTTGAATTTTTTCCTTTTCAAACCCCAGCCTACTAGCAATATTCAAAGCCTTGGTAGCGACATCAGATTCTGTCAAAACTTGATGCTTTTCACGGATTTCTTTCTCAATTTGATATTTTACAAAACCCTTGGCTGAATGCTCGATTCTCTCAGGAGAAACAAAGGTTACAAAGAACAAGACTCCAAATAATAGGACACCGAAAACTCCAATTGATCTTAACGTTATATTCATAATTTCCTTAGGGTAAAACTGATCATTATCCAATGTTGAAAACTCTCCTAGGCATGTAACTCCCACGGTAGGAGCGGCTTACCTTATTCGCGATTTGCGGCTGGTTTGGAGCGCCTTCCAGCGGGAGGCCGGTCCGACAACAGCGCCTTGTTAAGGAACCTCTGATTAATTCGCGTGGACACTATGGTAGCTTCCGGGGCGCTCAGGCAATAGGACGGGCATTTCGAAAACGCACGAGTACTTCCTTGTAGCTCCGACGGATACATCCCTGTATCCGACGGTTTCGAAATGCCCGTCCTATCACCTGAGCTTCACATCCGCCCCCGAAGCGCCTCTGCCACCAGAAAGTGACTTAATCAGAGGTTCCTTAACTCTGCTCTGGATATAGCTCTTGAACCTTCTTCTCAAGAAACTCACCAAGCTCACCATACCCATTAAGCATATTCGAACACCAGATTTTCCCAATGCCATCAACCACAATGAAGTCAGCTTGGAGTAGTTTAGAGTAACCTACATCTATGAGATTACCCCACGGCTCTTTCTTTGTTCCCACCAAGGGGCTTTTATAATAAACGAATTCGTCATCGTAGCTAAACCTTACGAAGAAAGCTTGGTAAGGGAAAAATATGGCACCCGAAACAAAACCCAATGCAACAAGAAACGCCGGTATTTCTTGACCTTTATATGATTGGGAAACTGCATAGACCACGAAAACGGAAAAAGGAATTAGCAGCAAAGCAAATATCTTGAAAGGCTTCCCGTAATGTAGATGTCTTATACTGCCTTCATGCTTTCCTTGATCTTTAGTGAATGCGACTAACGCCCAGACAAAGAGTCCGCCCGCTAACCCGCTAAGTATTGGTCTTACCCAGTTAAATATTTCTTCCATGCGGCCTCATAGAGTTAACACTTGTAGCAGTTGCGCGGGCTTTTTCGCGTCGACTGCCTGTGATTGTTATGCGAGGTCTAGCAATAAAGCTTGGCCTCGTGCAAATCATTAGTTAAAAGCTTTTTTAACTGACTACAAAATTCAATTAAAGCCTGCATCACGGGCTTGAGTCAACTTTAACACAAGCGATTTCCTCAGTACGGCAGCCCGTATAGGGATGATCTGCGAACTCAACTTGAACACCTACGCGATAATTTGAAAGTGAGTAGAACCGAAGAGATAATAGTTTGTTTATCAAACTCCCCTCGCCATCCAAATTACCCCCAAAGATTTCTGGAGGGTTTTCAGTGGTTTTAGCAAAGTGCTCTAACTGCTCTGAAAACTCAATGACTTGAGATACGTTAAACCAAGCTTCGCCCGTACCTGAAAACCCTCGTGCTGAAACGATTCCGTTCAAACCTACGGTCCCATCATCTTCAACATCTGCAGTGATTACCAAATAGTTGTCTTTCATTTATTTCACATAACTCCTTGCTCAGAGGCAGGAAAAGTTGGGTGACTTTTGTGTGACACGCGAAGCAAATACACAAAAGGCGCACAGCTTTGACTGTCCGGTGGAGACGCGAAGCGCCCGAACGAACTGCAGCAATTTGTTAGGGCTGGCCATGGTAAACACTCTACTAATGACCAAAAACATCTGGTCGTTTTTCTTTAATAAACTCTATTTCTCTCTGAATAATTGAAAGAACTTTTTCTGGGTGTTTTTCATCGAACTCACTAACACCAAATATCTCAAGACTACCATCTGGCGCTTTCATAGATTGATTAAATGTTAGGTCATATTTGGTATTTTTGTGGACTATAAATGGGAGAATAAAAACGTTGAACCCCTGTAATTCAATATCATGTTCATCTAGCAGCACTTTAGGCCAGTTATTATGATTTTTAAATATATCTTCAAGGAATGTATTAGGAACATGAGCCGAACCAGAACCTTTGGCGACGTCTGTAAGCAAACTAGGTTGTTTTAAGTGCAGTAAAGTATGCATGGCCAACCAAGGGGTCAGACCTTTTGCATTAAACATGTATTTTGGATCTATCAGGGCTCCCGTGCTAATTGATGACTGAACCTTTACCATCCGAATTAGACCTTGTGCCATTTGTTGATTTAAGCCAACTTCGCTAATTGGGTGTTTGGTGATACCAAAGAAATATAGATGTTTCCAGTCACCTGCACTAATTTCACCTGTATTGTCAGCCAACTTAACTTCCTCTTTTTTCGTATTACTCGCAAAACTGTTGCTCGACAATAAAATGTAACTTAGACCGAGAGCAGTGATGATAATGAATATAAGTTTGATCATATATGTGCCCTAACGCCGCCAGCAGGGGAAGCTTAACTTGTGCGCCTTTTGCGCGAAACTGGGATGCGCAAAACGCGCACAAGGTAAGCCGTCCCACGGAGGGCCGAAGGCCTGTAGCAAACTGTCTGGCCTTGTTATAAATTTTCACCGGCCTCCGAACCTACCTGAACTAGATATCTCCTTAACCTCAAAAAGAAGACGATCCAACACACCTAACTCTTGAAGAGCGAAAGCGAGTACAAGTAGATCGACAGAGAGCCATAACAGAAACGATGGTGAAACTGCTGAGTAATCTCTGATGTATTTTTCATTCGGATTGAGCTTTGCGATTTCTTCCTCAGATAGCCTATTCACTCTCTTTTCACTCATTCGATTTATAACGCCCTGCAGCATGGGCCACAGTGGAGTTGTTGGTTTTTGCGGTAGCGTAGCGCCAACTGCATAAATCAACGACAGAACGGATGTCCTGCCTGGCTGAGTTGGTTATGCATTTATATACCGCCAAGGCCAGCCAATGCTATAACACTAATCAACTTACTAACTAACACTAGTAAAATAAGGTCTGGCCAAATATCCGATTCCGTGCACTTTTTTAATAAATAGAAAAAAGCGATTATTGAAAGCAACCAGCCAATACCTGGAATGAAACCAAGCACCGACGACATACCCACGCAAATCACAGCGTCTTTAAAATCAATTTTCACCGCAGTTAATTTGCCAGCCAGAAATACGATAAAGCCTGTAATGACTGCGTCTAAAACTACGTAAACAATTGCTTCCATATTTTTTCAATTTTCTCTAATAATGCATAACGCCCAGCGCAGGCGCAGCCAGCGAGGAGCACTTTTGTGTTAATGTTTGAGCGCCAGCGAGCAGCACAAAAGGTGCGTAGCGTTGGCTGTCGCTCTGCCGCTGATTTTTATGCCTAGCGGCTGACATACGCTTCATACTCCTTTCCTCTATTGTCTTTCAAATAGGCTTTAACCCATATTTGATGTGATGGAGTACGAAATATATCGGTACGCATTTCCGTGATAATACTTGCATCGACGCCGTGGCTTGCTAAGTGCTTGGGCAGCCAATCCTGGTTTATCGCTATGGACTTTCGAACTCTTTTTGAAAAATTCGATGAGTCGTAGTTTATTCTCGGAATCCATTGAATCGAAATAGTTTCACCCTTGGCTTCCCGTGCCATGACAATCAAATCATCAACAACGTAACCATCATCAATATAATTCATTAGACTCACGAATGAGTGACTGAAGTTGTGAGACATTGACTTTAAATTTTTGTATTTCATAGCTAGAGTTTTGACTTTTGCGGAGCAAAAAACAGACAAAAAATAGTTGACATTGCGGCAGAAAATTTTTGCCGCGCCCTTTACGCCTTGCTATGCCGAAGGCATGGCGTAAAGGGCGCGGACTCCAGAAATGTGTAAGTTGCACTACTGGATCTGGAGGCCGCAATGAACGCGAAGAGATGGGCCAAAATCCCTCGCGAACTGCTTAATTGGATTACATTTCTAGCACAAAGTCTACCTGCGAGGTCGGTGCGCACTTTTATCGAACTGCTGATCGGCGCCATGCTGACACCCGCAGGCTTTGTAACCGAGGCCTACCTGATGTTGGATATGCGCAACCACTGGACTAGTTACTACAAGTGGTTACAGAAGGGAAAGTGGTCATGGCTCGCGCTGGTGAATCAGTTTTTGCGGTTAGCGTTGTCCTTACATGGTGAGGAAGTCATCCATCTGGCCATTGACGACACCCTGACTCTAAGGGCATCAAAGAAGGCACCGGCCAGCCAGATACACCACCAGCACGGCAACAAAACCAATTTGGCGAAATTCGTACGAGGCCAATGTTTTGTCAGCCTGGAGATGGTAGTCAAGCGCGGAGCCCGGCAGTTTGTGGCCATACCGCTGTTGAACCGGCTGAGCCCAAGCGCCGGTAACACCGGCAAGTTGAGAGCGGCGCAGGTGCTGATTCGCGCCATATACCAGCGATTTTTGGGCAAGCCGGTTCGGGTACTGATGGACTGCTGGTACATGCGGCAAAGTTTGATAGAAACCCTGTGTGGTTATGGTTTCGCGGTGATCGGTCAAGTGCGTATAGATACCCGGCTATGCGATAGCCCGCCACCGAGAAAGCCCGGGCAACGCGGTCGCCCCAGGAAATACGGAGATCCTTATACCCCAGCGCACCTGAAGAGAACCGAAGTCACCCTTTGGCTGCATGGGCGCTAGCAGAAGGTCCGCTATCGCAGCAAGGTGCTCATGGCCCGGTTCTTAAGTGGTCGGCAGGTACGCGCGGTCTGGTGCGAATACTGGGACAGCAAAAAACAAGACTCGAAGGCCGAACGATTACTGCTCTCGACGAACATCAGTCTGACTGCGGAAGAAGTGATTGATAGCTACAGCCGGGTCAGTCGCAACAGTGTCCGTACTACGCTGTATATGGCGACACATAGCGCGATATGGCGACACATAGCGCGGTCCGGTGTAACCCAATAATCGGCGGAATCTATCGACACCTAGTCAAACAGGGAAAACATAAAAAGGTCGCACTGACGGCCGCAATGAGGAAGTTTTTGACGATTCTTAATGCAATGGTACGAGATGGCGGAGTGGGCGTACTAAATATTTTCGCTAGCGCTTGAACCACAGTCGCTTGTTACGTGGTTGTGGCACGGACTATGACTCTCGCACATGACTTCGGGGCCGTTTGAGCAATGAAGTGTCCGCCTTCCACAGATTCGATACTTAACTGGGGATAAATATTACTCAAAACTTTGATTGCATCATACGAAACCAAGTGATCATTTGTTGGCCGGATATACACGGCTGTTGTTGATTGATGACCTTTTGGCTCATCAAGTTCAGCAATATTCAATAAGCGTTGCTTTAAGACGTTTGGCCCAACCTGAGCAATAGCTTGGCGAACTTGATCCATTAGCGCCCTATTACCACGGCCATCAAAACATAGCATTTTCATAAGCCAGTTTGGGAACAGATTAGGCTTAAGAAAACACTCCGGAAGGACAGCAGCAAGCTTTGCTAGCCTTCCAGGGCAGGAAACAAAGCTAGCGATAAAAACTACCTTCGAAACTCTGCTGCCAAGGATATTGCATAATTCATACGCAATTTTTCCAGAATATGATTCAGCGACTACTACAACACTTGACGATCCGATTTTTGCGGCTATCTGCTCAGCTTGCTGGCGATAGCTCACACCCTGTATTTCGTTGAGGCAAACAACCTCTCTATCTATTTCTTTTGGGATATTCAGGATTAGCTTATTGAAGAGTAATCCCGTTCCATCCATTCCTGGTAGAAATACAAGTTTCAATGTTTAGCTACCATCATGTAACGCTTTTGTAAAAGGCGCGACGTCAGGAGTGTCCTTTTGACAAACTTTTTAACTGCCGCCTGCGCCATAGGTAACCTTAACCTTGTTCAGAATACCCCAGCTAGACTCAGCTTTATGTTCAGAACCGTTCAAACTTCTCTCTATTCTCAGTTCTTTGTTAGAAACCCACCTTACTTGAGGAGAGACATCCTTTGGGTGACCTTTGATAATGTATATATTGCCACCCTCATTTTCGAGCTCATCGTCAGATACGATTATTGAAACCTGGGTGCTGAAACCAGTCGTTGCTCCACAATCCCTTTGAAACACGACTACTTTATGCTCTTTATTGGGCGACATAACCTCAGTGTAAACTTCGTTCCCGCACATGTCGCTGGTTGCATAAATGAATAGTCCTGCGATTGCTAGCGGAACGCCAATAACCAAAATACCGAAAGAGATAGCAATTTTCTTCCAAACTTTCATAGGCAGTTAACGCCATGGATTTGCGGCGTACCGGAGCGCCAGCGCAGGTGCGTCCGACAACAGCAACTTGTTATGCGCATTCATTGGACAATACCAATAAGATTGCCATTAACACACAAGTAAAGACACCAATAGCTAGTACATTTTGTACTAGTAAAGCTCTTTTAAACTTCTGGTGATTCTCCAGATCTCTATCTGGTAAGAACCAAGATTTTCTATTGCAAACCTCAATTAGATGACCAACAGAAACAGGATAATAGCCATACTCTGAATTTTTGATTCCACCTGCCTCTGGGACAAAGTGAAGACTGAAATCAAATTCAGTCAAATCAAGATCAAACAGTTTCTGAATGTCTTCAATTAATTCGAACGCATCATCTCCGGTTATGCCAAGATCACCTTCTAAATACATCTCAGATGATACATCTTCGGCCTTTACACCCGAATGATAGGAAACCCGTTCTTTCAGCTTATTCTCAATGCTCATTATTTAGAACGCATAACGCCAAGTGCAGGGGCCGGAGTGGAGGCGATTGGCTTTTGTGCAAGCGTAGCGACCAGCACAAAATCAAGCGCCGCAACGTAGGTCCCTCTGGCACGTATTGTTATGCTATTTTTTCTTTGGCGGATTAACCGGTTTTGCCAGTTCACTTTTTTCAGGCTTGTGGCCAGCTGTCGCAGGGCTATCACCGGGCTTATATCCCTTTTTTAATGGCACATAACCTCTATTTTCAGTCTTCTTCTCTGTCATCCAGCTGCTCTCCGCTATGGATTAATTCAATAGATTTAATCTCTGAGGACAAGATGATAACGCCCGCAGTTTGTTCTGCTGGGCGCTCAAACCCGTCATCTTCGTTGAGCACCCACAATTGTTCAAGGTATATTTGTTCGTCGGCCGGTGCACTTGATGCGAAAGAATTTGGGCCGTACATTCCTGCTACTTTCTCACCGTTCTTTAGGTTAACAATTACCCAATAAGCCTTTCGCTGTCCGAACACAAAATCCCAAGGCTTTTGCGTGGGATGAGGAACTAATTTTTGAAAATATTCAGTTTGCCGTATTTTCTTCCAAAGGTAGACCCAAAAAACTGGTGCGATAAAGAATACGAAAAAATAGAAAGCTCCATATGCAAATGGATATTTACTCTGTAGATCGTAGTGCTCGACTAAATAGATGGGCCAGATCAAAACTGAATAATTAAAGCAACTATACGCAACTGCATCCACGACCTGCTTTGAACTATCCATTCTTTGAGATGGAAAAAATAGTTCGTATGCTTTAATCGCCACGAAACCGGGTATCACAAAAGCGATGAAAACCAGTAATTTATCTTCTTCCCATATGTTCATATTTGTCCATGACCTGATTTAGCATAACGCCATGCGCAGCGGGCGGTTTGGCGGGCGCAGCACGACAAACCGATCCGACTGACGCTACTGGTTATACTTTCCAGCGATCTTAGTTTTAATCAGCGTTTAATAAGCCGATTATTATAAAGGTCTTCTACTGGAAAAATCATCGTGTAATCATCCCAATTTAAGTTCCCATCCACTATCTCAAAATCAAGAAAATTTTCTACCGATTTATACGGCTCATAATCAGGATGCCCATTTGAAAATATAAATGGAGCAAAATCGACACAAGCAACATGGCCATCATTAAATTTTATTTCCAGTATGTGACCAATTTTATGCTTGGCGGATTTAACCAATAGTTCTGACATTTCGCACCTTTTGAGTGATCGTCTTGGGAGCAATGTGCTTTTTCTTTACAAAGTAATCCACTCACTTATCTACGATCTCAGAAGCGTTTGCTTTAACAAATTCTTCGAACTCCTTTCGTTTTTTGGGCTCTAAACCTGGTCCCTTATCCTTAAGCGTTACCTTATGAATTCGCCCAGAAAAGAAATGGATCTCGGCCTTGGTTTCTCATCCATTGAACTTACCATGGATATGAATGGGCTCGTGTTCATTGCTATAGAAGAACAAGACGATACCAAGGTACTCATAGATTTTTGGCATAATGATTCCTTCCTTTGATTTTCTGTCCTTTATTTCACCAGGCGGTGTCTTGGCCCAGAGAGGATACCTTTTTGATCAATTTTTCGAAAGTGACCGATTCTCTGTACGTATAACGCCCGGCTTTAGGGCGAACTTGTAGCCGCGAAGCGGCGGAAAGGCCGTCCCAGCCCCGCAGGGGCGATAACAGCCGATTGTTATAGGGCTCTACATCTCTGGTCGAATCGGAGGCTCATTGACAGACCTAACCAGAGCACATTGCCCATTTTTACAGCTAGGCGCCACAAATTCACATATTAAGAATCCAGTATTGCAACTTAGCTGATCTGACATCTCAAGAAGAAAAGAAAACTTATCCTCCATTTGTTGGGCCTTATCTGTCGGAATAGACGAACACGCTTGCCCTACGATTCTGCAATCGCTTGAGGTTTCTCAGAAACCGCCCGAACAAACCTTTCGTAAGCTTTCAACCTCAGCTTCAATTAGCTGGCAATCAAATTTAGCCTCAACTACCGGTGTGACTCTTAACTGTGACTGGTCTAGATCTGATCCTGAACGCACAGCTATTAACGTGAAAATACCGAAGAGGGCCAAAACAAGAATCGCAGAAAATACTCCAGCTTTTAGAACCTGAGGACTCATCCTTTACGCCCTATAACGCTTTGCTAAGGGGCAGCCGAAACGCAGTGTAGGCTGTCCCGCGGAGGCCGAGCCTTTTGCGGCCAGAGTGAACTTGAGTAACTTGTTACAAGGCATTACTGTTCCATAAGGTCGACTATACGGCCGTTTTCTAATTTTACTGGACCGTAGTATTTATCTGGTTGCTCCAGATATTGCTCGAGTTGAGAGTTGCATGCTTGCAGGTGCTTCTTGAGTACTTCGATATCATTTGTTTCGAAGTACTCACCTTCATCGATTATTTCAATGGACTCGAACAATTCAATATTTGACCGAAGGAAGTCGACTAATAGAACGTGTATTTCGACGGGAGCAAATTGAGTTTTTGTAAACTCTTGAATATAGAGATCCCTATCGAACTCCAAGCGGAATGGCTCACAAGCTTCATGTGGAAAGATCTCAATACCTTTAACTGGGCCTATGTAGTCCCAATCTTCTTCATTGCGGGTTCTTTCGAGCTTTATCTCTTGCTCAGAGATTAGCGCGAAAGGCCATTCCATTTCTTTAGCAAACGCCTCAGCATTTGAGCAGATTGCATTATAGGAGGCTTCGTCTTTTAATTTTCCCTCAAAATGTACAGTAATTCCCACGCTCTCTCCTTATGCCTTGTAACCCCTTGCTTTGGGGCGTCGGAGCGTCAGCGTAGGCGTCCCAGCAGCGTGCCCCTTTGCGCTGCGACAACAGCAACTTGTTAGGGTGGGATGGCTACGCATTGCATTTAATTTCAATTGAACGACGACCAAACCAATTAAAGAAGATAAGCCCGGTTTCATCAGCTACTCGCTGCCCTTCAAAAGTATGACGAAGTATCCACTTATAGGGCTTTGACCCGGAGTAACATATTTCCAGCTCTGCATCAGTAACTATAGAGTTCAAGAATTCCCGCAGACTAGCCTCTAGGTCTTTAGGCTTCCAAACTGTTACGTCCCAACAACCACCGTGCCAGCCTTCAGCTGACGGATATACCCCGTATTCCGTGCATTCCAATTCAACTTGAAACCCATTTTCCGATTGCGGCGGGATACGAAGGACATCTCGGCCCTTTTCGGATTTGATTTCGGCTGCCACAGACAGCGAAGCCATAAATTCTTCAGCAACATTCCGAAAAGAATTACGAAATTCGCTCATTTTGAACCCTAACGCTCAGCGCAGGCGCAGCCAGCGCGGAGCTCCTTTTGTGTTAATGTTTGAGCGCTAGCGAGTAACGCAAAAGGTGCGTAGCGTTGGCTGTCGCTCTGCCGCTGTTTGTTATGCGTTCCGTAGCTTCCGGAGGTCACGGAGGCCTGTAAAAATAAATAATAAACTGATCAAAATGCCGGCACTTGCGAATACAACGATACTAGATAAAGACTGAAATTTACTTAATACTTTAGTGTTACCGACTCTCAATGATACCAATTGGTTGTTACCATCGAGTGACCTATAGTAATTAAGCCCTACTTCAGATCCACCTACTATGGATTTATAAACATCTTTACTCCAGAAGCCAGAATATCGGAATTTCTCTCCATCTACAGATAGCAAAAAAATATCGCTACCTTTACCTCCGGACTTTAGTTCCGATCTTTCAACAACTCCGCGGAATAGCTTCATTTCTTTCGCTGAAGGAAGGTTGGCCAGTAAGAAAATGCTCAACGATAGAAACAACCCACCAACAACAATTGCAGCCCAGCCATAGAAACTTGAAGGATTATCTAGTCGTTGCATCGTTCGTATGCATAACGTCCGGCTCACCAGCGCCCAAGCCGGAGAGCTTTTTGTGGTAAAATGAGCGCAGCGAATTCCACAAAAAGAACGTAGGTTTGGGCGTCTGCGTGGAGCCGTTTGTTATGTTTTTTTCTCATGATCTTTTGAAATGACCTCAGCGATTTTAACCTCACCATTCTTTATCATTTCTCTAATTTTCTCTTGCGCCTTTTTAGAAATCCCAAATTCTGGATGAACATACTCCTGTCTATGTTTTGCATATTTGTAAGCGCCTTCACCCTGAAAGTTTTTAACGTCATTCGGCCATTCCGACGGGTATTTATGCTTTCTTAATGGATCATCATAATCATCAGGCCAAGCCAAGAATTCAAAAACGATGTATACACTATGCTCTGAAAGCATTGGTAGTCGCTCTATTCTTGATACCTCATGCTCACCAAACGTTGCAGGCCGATCTCGCCTAAAAGCCTCATAAGCCGCATCGTCGGGAGAGTCTATATAATCTCTCCAATTTTCAACTCCATAAAAAAATGAAACTGGCAAAGGGCTTTCTGTATTTGTCTCGTGATCTATGATCTGATACTGATTCAGAAGATCATGACGCACTTTCATTTTCTTTACATCAAGCACTCGTCTGTGCTCTTTGTAGATAATTTCATTTTCTAGCTCTTTAGTTTCGAGAAGCAGACGCGCAGCATATATCCAATCTACTCTGACGTTATTTAAACCATCTAAAGTTTTATAAAAGATCTCGTAGTTATCTAAGCAAATATCCAAGTAAAATTGGGATGTCTCGCGCTCACGCTTTTTATGGTCAAGCATTGAATTGAATCGAAATGCAGCAAACGCACCCACCAATGCAGCTATAAGTACAGTAAAGAATCTCGATATGTGTTCAAAATAGGCAGGCAACACCTTCTTATCTATAGCTAATGCTGAGAAGTACCATAATACCAGTGCACCGATACCCACTAACACACCAGTAACTACTGGATCATATCTATATTTATTCAGAACTGATTTCCTCGATGAAAACATAACAGTTTTATTCAAAAGCCAGTGGCTCTATATCACCTTGGCTCTTGTTCACAGGCGCCCAATGCCACATACTGAAAAATCTCCATTGAAATCAATTAGATAACTTACGAGTCAATCTAACTTCCGGAGTTAAACGAGCCTGGCGCCCTGTTATCTTTTTTGTTTATTTGGCTCCAAGTTTTATCACTACGTCCTTTAAAGTCAATAAGTTAACCTCTGTTCAGCGGTGAACAATAGCCACTGGCTACTGATTACGGTCTTGACATCGTCATTCTTGCGGAAATACTGTATATAAAAACAGTTCCAGGAGCTCTACCATGGTCATGGATGACGTTCGCCCCAGGATATCCGCCCAACCGGTGCGTTTTTTAGACATGCTACGACTACATATTCGCCAGAACGGCTTGGCATTTACCACCGAGCAGACCTATGTCCATTGGGTGCGGCGCTTTATCTGTTTTCATCAAAAACGGCACCCTCAGGAAATGGGCTCTGCGGAGGTGGAGCACTTTCTCACACATCTTTCCCAGCAGAGGGATTGTTCGGTAAATACCCAGAGGGTTGCATTGAACGCCCTGGTTTACCTGTATAAGTGCTTCATTGGCAAGGGGGTGTTGAGCCCAATGGATCGGATGCAGGCGCTGGATGGGATTGCAGAAGCGGGAGCGGCCTAGCGTCTCGCTTCATGGTACCGAATAAAGGATTACGAGAAGGGAGTCGGACCAATACAAAAAAGCCCCGCAATTGCGGGGCTTTTTCTTTGGTATAGCCGGATCAGGCTGGCTTACATCATGCCGCCCATTCCGCCCATGCCTCCCATGCCGCCCATGTCAGGCGCAGCCGGTTTTTCTTCCGGGATCTCGGAAACCATGGCTTCGGTGGTGATCATCAGACCGGCGATGGAAGCAGCCGCCTGCAGTGCGGTGCGGGTTACTTTGGCCGGGTCGAGGATACCCATTTCCAGCATGTCGCCGTACTCGCCGGTAGCGGCGTTGTAGCCGAAGTTGCCGGAGCCTTGTTTCACTTTGTCTACCACAACGGAGGCTTCTTCGCCGGCGTTGGTAACGATCTGACGCAGCGGCATTTCCATGGCGCGCAGTGCGGCGGCAATACCGTGGTTCTGGTCTTCGTTGTCACCGGTTACCTTGATAGCCTGGGTAGCGCGAACCAGTGCGGTGCCACCACCAGGTACCACGCCCTCTTCCACTGCGGCGCGGGTTGCGTGCAGGGCGTCTTCTACGCGGGCTTTCTTCTCTTTCATTTCCACTTCAGTGGCGGCGCCAACTTTGATCACTGCAACACCACCGGCCAGCTTGGCCACGCGCTCTTGCAGTTTTTCTTTGTCGTAGTCGGAAGTGGATTCTTCGATTTGAGTGCGGATCTGAGCAACGCGGGCTTCGATGTCTTTCACATCGCCGGCGCCATCGACGATCACAGTGTTTTCTTTGGACAGAGTCACGCGCTTGGCGGTACCCAGGTGCTCCAGAGTGGCGCCTTCCAATTCCAGGCCAACTTCTTCAGAGATCACGGTGCCGCCGGTCAGGATGGCGATGTCTTGCAGCATGGCTTTGCGACGGTCGCCGAAGCCAGGGGCTTTAACAGCGGCAACTTTAACGATACCGCGCATGCTGTTGACAACCAGAGTGGCCAGCGCTTCGCCTTCTACGTCTTCAGCGATGATCAGCAGCGGCTTGGAAGCCTTGGCTACTTGCTCCAGCAGCGGCAGCAGGTCGCGGATGTTGGAGATTTTCTTGTCCACCAGCAGGATGTAGGGGTTTTCCAGCTCGGCGGTCATGCTTTCCTGGTTGGTGATAAAGTAGGGAGACAGGTAGCCGCGGTCGAACTGCATACCTTCTACCACATCCAGTTCGTTTTCCAGGCCGGAACCTTCTTCTACAGTGATTACGCCTTCTTTGCCAACTTTTTCCATGGCCTGCGCGATGATGGAGCCGATGCTCTCGTCGCTGTTGGCGGAGATAGTACCTACCTGGGCAATGGATTTGCTGTCTTCACAGGGAGTGGACAGGCCTGCGATGTGTTCAACAGCGGCGGCTACGGCTTTGTCGATACCGCGTTTCAGGTCCATCGGGTTGAAGCCGGCGGCCACGGACTTGAGGCCTTCGCTGACGATTGCCTGGGCCAGTACGGTGGCAGTGGTGGTACCGTCACCGGCGGCGTCGGAAGCTTTGGAGGCCACTTCCTTCACCATCTGTGCGCCCATGTTCTCGAACTTGTCTTGCAGTTCGATTTCCTTGGCTACGGATACACCGTCTTTGGTCACGGTGGGAGCGCCGAAGGACTTGTCCAGTACTACGTTGCGGCCTTTCGGGCCCAGGGTGGTTTTCACTGCGTCAGCCAGAATATTCACGCCTTTCAGCATTTTCTGACGGGCGTCATCACCGAATTTTACGTCTTTAGCTGCCATGATTTTGTTCCTCAGATTCTGTATGCGTTTCTATCTACACGCCGGACGGGCGCTACGGGGAGTACAGCGGTCGCTTAACCTTCCAGTACGCCGTAGATATCGCTTTCGCTCATGATGATCAGCTCTTCGCCGTCCACCTTGAGGGTGTTGCTGTCGGCATAGCGACCGAACACAACTTTGTCGCCAACTTTTACAGACAGCGCGCGAACGTCACCGTTATCCAGCAGCTTGCCTTCACCCACGGCAACCACTTCACCTTGATTCGGCTTCTCTTTGGCTGCGCCCGGAAGCACGATGCCGCCAGCGGTTTTCTCTTCTTCTTCCTTACGGCGCACTACGACGCGGTCGTGTAAAGGACGAATTTTCATGGATAAGCTCTCCATTGAGTGTTTCACAGTTTCCAAAGTGGTAGGCCCTGTCTCGGGCCCTCGCCCCGCTCCGGCTGGCAGAGCCGGGGCAAAAAACTTGGGGTGGACCCTATCTATGGGCACTCATGAGGATTTCAACAGCGGCAGGAAAAAAAACTGCGGGGTTGTGACTGCCATGCCACAGAAGTTTATTTTTTGTACAACTCAATCAGGGTCACGCTTATCTTCCTTGCTGGAGTGACTCTCATCGCGGGAGTAGTCCCCCTCGATCACATTGTGATCGTTGAATCGATCATCTGGCCGCGCTCCACGGGCTGTATAGCTGGTTCCCACGATAGTGACGTGCCGCAACAGGCGTACCAGCAGCAGCTGGCGCAGTCCTGGGACCAAACAGGCAAAACCGAGCAGGTCTGTAATAAAGCCGGGGGTTAACAACAGCACACCGCCCACGGCGAGGAAAATTCCTTCCACCATCTCCCGCGCCGGCAATTCACCAGCCTCGGCCTTCTGGCGGGCCCGCATCACTGTGGAAAGCCCCTGGCGGCGCAGCAGTGCCATCCCCAGTACCGCGGTGAACAGCACCAAGCCAATGGTGGGCAGTGCGCCGATCTCGCTGCCCACGGTAATCAAGAGCCACATCTCCAGGATGGGCATGGCGATGAACAACAACAGCAGTGGGCGCATTCGGGGTTCCTTTCAGCTTGTTTGGAGAAACGGGCGAAACTGGGTATTTTCGATATGCTGTAGTAAATGGAGTGAGGTGGCAAATTCTTCAAGGGCGCCGCATTCAACTCGGCGCGCCATAGCGTCAATTGAGCCAAGGAGGCCAACGATGGCAACTGAGCAGCAAGACACCATGGAAGTACCCGCAGTCGGCCGCAGCCGCCATTTGCTGGACGAGGTGTTCGGTGAAGCGGATATCCGTATCAACGGGGACAGACCCTGGGATATGCGCCTGCACCGGGCGGAGGCACTGGACGAAATCGTTGCACGTCACAGTCTGGGCTTGGGCGAGACCTATATGCGCGGGGACTGGGATGTCCCATCCCTCGACCAGTTCTTCTACCGCATTCTCACCGCGGACCTGCCCCGTTATATCAAGCCCTGGCGCAATGCCGGGCGTATCCTGCGCAGTTATCTGATCAACTTGCAGAGCCGGCGCCGTGCGTTCAAGGTGGGTGAACACCACTACGATCTGGGCAATGACTTCTATCAGGCCATGCTCGACAGCCGCATGACTTATAGTTGCGGCTACTGGCGCGAGGCAAAGACACTGGAGGAGGCACAAACAGCCAAGCTGGATCTGATCTGTCGCAAGCTGGGTCTGAAGCCAGGTATGCGCCTTCTGGACATCGGCTGCGGCTGGGGCAGCCTGATCAGTTACGCGGCAAAGAGCTACGGGGTCGAATGCGTCGGAGTGACTGTCTCCCGCGAGCAGAGCAACTATATCGCCGAAACTTATGCGGACTTGCCGATTACCGTGCACCTGCGGGACTACCGCAGCCTGGATCAACCCTTCGACCGCATCGCCAGCGTGGGCATGTTTGAGCATGTCGGGCGCAAGAATCACCGCACCTTTATGCGCGTGGTTAAGCGCTGCCTGAAAAAGGACGGCCTGATGCTGCTGCATACCATCGGCAAAAACCTGCGCCACTCAACAACTGACCCCTGGATCGAGAAGTACATCTTCCCCAACGGTGAACTTCCCTCCGCGGGCCAGATCACCGACGCGGCGGACAATCTGCTGGTTTGCGAGGATATGCACAACTTCGGCAGTGACTACGAGAAGACCCTACTGGCATGGCACGCCAATTTTGAACGGCACTGGGAGCGTTTCGCAGAGCAATATGGACAGCAGTTCTACCGCATGTGGCGCTACTACCTGCTGTCCTGCGCCGGCGCCTTCCGCGCCCGGTATATTCAGCTGTGGCAGTGGATGTTTTCAGATCGGTTGCAGGGTGGTATTGAGCGGGTTTCCTGAGGGGGTATAGATGCGGCCGCGATCGCGGCCGCAGTTTTTTCCACAGCGCATTATCCTCAATGCGGGATCATATGCGCGCGCCGCCATCGATATCCAGTACCCGACCGGAAACGAAGTCGTTCTCCAGAATAAACGCTACCGTAGAAGCGATTTCCTCCTGCTCACCCAGGCGGCGCAGAGGCACCTGCTTCACCAGGCTATCGAGGATCTCAGGGCGCATCTGCGCAACCATATCCGTATTGATGAAGCCTGGTGCAATCGCGGCTGCGCGGATGCCGTAGCGAGCCAGCTCCCGCGCCCAAGTGACGGTCATAGCGGCAACGCCGGCCTTACTGGCAGAATAATTCGTCTGCCCCATATTGCCGGCTCGGGAAAGGCTGGAAATATTCACAATCACACCGCCTTCCCCGCGCTCGGCCATGATCGCCGCAGCGGCGCGGCCACAGAGGAAGACGCCGGTCAAGTTGACATCGATCACCGACTGCCACTGAGCGAGGGACATGCGATCGGTCACTTTGCCGTCTTTGACTTTCAGCAGCATACCGTCGCGCATAATGCCGGCGTTGTTCACCAGCACCTGCAGGCCGCCAAAGTCTTCGGCAATTTTGGCAAAACCGCTGTCCACTTCTTCTTCCACAGCCACGTTGATTCCATAGCTGCGTACTTCTGCACCGTGTTGCGCGCAGGCCTCGACACTCGCCTTCAGATCATCTTCGTTTAAATCGATCAGTGCCAAACGCGCACCGCGCTCGGCGAGATATTCAGCAGTGGCGCGGCCGAGTCCCCGACCGGCACCGGTGATTGCTACTACGCTGTTGGCGATTTGCATTTTGGATTCCTCTTTCTAATCTTCATTATTTTTGTGCTCCCCTTGGGTAAATTGCGGGGAGGGTGATCAACTCCGAGGCGGGCACATCGTCTCACCACCGGGCTTCCTCAGCCAATAACGACGTATCTTTAAGCCTTCAAGGCAGATTTACCAGCACTTGGTCCAAAGCACCGGAAATTCACAACTACCACTGGTAACCGACACCAACCGTCACCTTGGTATCCTCTTTTTCCAAGTCCAGTGATGGCGTATTGTCATATAGCCAGTGGTAGGCGATTTCCATCAGCACTCCCTCTACCAGCGGGGTGCGCACGCCAAACTTGGCTGTGGCCTGGTAGTCGTCACTGCGATCGAGGGACTGCAATGTTTCCTGGTCCAGATAGACTTCAGGCCCAAGCGCGAATTTGTAGCGGTAATTCAGTGCCAAACGCCCGGCTGCGAAACTGTCATCCTGGTCCTCACTCAAATCAGTATCGATAAAGTCTTCCTGTAGGCTGCTGATACCGCCTTGCAGGGAAAAGGCCGTCTTTGCGGTGTCAAAAAAGAGATAACCTAGACCAAGACCCAGAGTGGTGCCCAGATCCAGGTTGCGCGCTTCTTCCCGTTCCACTGCGCTATTGGCGGCGGCAAACCACCTTTCGGCAAAAATCCAGCGCAGGTTATAGCCCAGCTGGTATTTTTCCAGTCCCTCCACTTCACTATCTGTCTGATTCTGATAAAGGAAATTAATCAGATGGTGGAAATCGCCATTGCGGATGTCCAGATTGATACTCGTATCGAGATCTTCGCGTTCGCGGTTGCCACTTTCGAAAACGCCACCGGCACTGACCTTGCCGTGAAAGACCACCGGGTTGCCGACAAAATTGATATAGGGTTCAGCCCGGTCGACAGCGGGAAAATCCATCACCCAGCCCGCGCCTTCGTCGCAGTATAGCTCCCACTGCTCGCGGCGGTGTCCAACCAGTGCACAAGGGCCTTCGCGTCCGGCGATCTTCAGGTCCACATCCACATCCATGGACAATACCTTGGACTTGTCCACCTTAATCTCGCCAAAATTCTCAGACTTCCATACAACCTGTTCCCGCTCCACAACCACCAATTCCCCGTGCACCCGGTCACCGTTATCCAGTGTCAAGACACCCGCCGCGGCATTAAGGGAGACAAAAAGCGGTAAAAAAAGCAGAAGCGATGTTAATTTTCGTACAACTGGAACCACAGGAAGTGCCTTGGAGTTATCGGGAAGTTGGAAATGCGGAGTTATTTGTGAGAGCAGACGCACAAACAGAGGGCAATGATGCCACAACCAGAATTTATCGTGTACTGGCCACAGTCCCTTATGGTCGCGTAATCACCTACGGTGACTTGGCGCAAATGGCGGGCTATCCGCGCGCCGCAAGGCTCGCCGGACAGACATTGCGCAAACTACCACGGGATACCAAACTGCCCTGGCACCGGGTCATTAACGCCCAGGGGCGTATATCACTGCCGGAGCCAGACGCGGCGCGGCAGAGAGCGCGGCTGGAAAGAGAGGGGATCTTTCTGCACAACGGGCGCGTGGATCTGCTCAAGTACCGCTGGCAGCCTTAGAACCGCGCCTGTCGCGCCACCACAGATAAACAGCCAGAATCACCGCCGGGGTACCCAGCAGGGCGACATAGACGAAAAATTGAGCATAACCCTGAGCATCCACGACTACTCCGGAGAAACCGCTGATGAATTTCCCCGGCAGGGTCATCAGGGAACTGAAGAGCGCGTACTGGGTGGCCGTATAAGCTTGATTGGTCAAACTCGACAAATAGGCGATAAACACTGCGTTGGATATACCGCCGCTGATATTGTCTGCGCTGATCACCACTGCCAACCAGACTTTGTCCGGCCCCACCTGAGCCAGGTGGGCAAACAGCAGATTGGTGGCGGCCACCATGGCCGCACCGAGAATCAAGGGGCGCATAATGCCGTAACGCACCACCAGCAAACCGCCCAGGAATGAACCGATGATGGTACAGAAGAAGCCAAAGATTTTTCCGATTTCGGCAATATCGCTCTTGCTAAATCCCAGGTCCAGATAGAAGGGATTGGCCATCACCCCCATGGCGATATCGCTCAAGCGGTAAATACCAATAAACAGCAAGAGCACCAGCGCAAAGCGGCCGTTGCGTTCAAAAAACTCAATAAACGGACAGGCGACGGCGCGTACAAACCATTCCTTAAGCGGGCCGTGCTCACCGCTGCCCAACATCCGATCTACCCACGCGTGCTGGAAAGAAGCCGCCTGCGCCTTCACTTTCGAGTGGTCCGGCTCTGCCACCAACAGGGTTGTGATAACCCCTACCCCCATCAGCAGTGCCATAACGGTATAGGACATGGGCCAGTTGGCCAGCTCGGCGATATACAGAGCACCCGCACCAGCCACCAGCAGCGCCACCCGGTATCCGAAGACATAATTGGCGGCCATGGCCCCCTGCAGTTCCTTATCCACGGCTTCAATGCGGTAGGCATCGATCACCACATCCTGGGAGGCAGAGCAGAAAGCTACCCACACCGCCAGTACCGCCACCTGAGTCAATGCCAGCTGCGGATTCAAACTGCCCATCCCCAGCAGGCCCAAAGCCACCCCCAACTGAGAGACCAGCATCCAGCTGCGGCGTTTCCCTAGCCAGCGTGTCAACAGCGGCAGGCGCAAATAGTCGATCACCGGAGCCCATAACACCTTGATGGAAAAGGTGATACCCACCCAGGCGAAAAAACCGATGGCTGTGCGGCTGACACCGTAATCCCGCAGCCACGCGGTCATGGTGGAAAAAACCAGCAACAGCGGCAGTCCGGCGGAAAAACCGAGGAAGAACATGGCGAGTACGCGAGGCTTGAGATAAACCTGCAGCGCCTCTCCCCAACTGAGTTTGTTTTGTGGCATGCCGCTGAATAATGTCTGTGTGAATCAACTCGTCCGCAGCGATCAACGACCGTAGACGACCTCCAACTCCGCTACCGCCAGCGCATTGGCGTTGACGTTAAAGCCCACCATGGCCGGGGTTGCGGTATCGTCCAGAGGCAACTGCTCCACCTTAAGCGCATAGAGGCGGAATTGATAGCGGTGGTCTCCGTGCCCTTCCGGTGGGCAGGCACCGCCGTAGCCGGGAGCGCCGTAGTCATTGCGGACCTGTATCGCTTCGGGAATCAGGCCGTTTTTCAGATCGCCAGCCCCTTCGGGAAGCTCAGTGGCATCTGCCGGAATATTGAACATAACCCAGTGCCACCAACCGCTGCCTGTGGGTGCATCCGGGTCATGTACCATCAGGGCAAAACTCTCGGTCCCCTCAGGTGCGCCCTGCCAACTGAGCTGCGGAGAAATATTATCGCCACCGCAGGCATCAAAAACGTGGGCCATGGGCATGCGCTCACCAGCTTTCAGGGTTTTCGAAGTGAGAATAAAGTCCGGAGTGGAAGAAACGGCAAAAGACATAGGCGTTATCACCATTAGTATTGTAGTAATCCCGAGTTTAGCAACCCGTGTACGGAGCAAACTGAGATATTGATGCAACAGTACTGAAACGTTCAAGACAGCTCCTCCCTGGAAAAAAGATCCGCAACCCGATCCAAATCCATGTTGCCGCCTGTCAGTATCAGGGCGACATTTTTGTTGCGAAAGCGCGCGCTGTGCTCCAGTACCGCCGCCAGCCCGACCGCCGCCGACGGCTCAACCAGCTGTTTGGTGTACATCCACAACATGCGCATGGCCTCGACAATACCATGCTCAGTTACCGTGACAATATCCCGTACGGTACGGCGTATCACCGCATAGTTACGTCGCCCCAGGGAAGTCCGCAAACCGTCGGCAATGGTATCCGGCACCTGTGGCGCGGTGATATGCACCCCGCCACGGAGAGAGCGCTGGGCGTCATCGGCGCCGGCGGGCTCGGCCCCCATTACCGTAATATCCGGAGCCAGCGCTGCCACCGCCAGGCCGACCCCCGCCAATAGGCCGCCGCCACCCACCGGTGCCACCAGCACATCCGGCGTGAAGCCGCGCTCGCGGCACTGCTGTATGGTCTCCAGGGCAACGGTACCCTGCCCGGCAATAATGCGGCGGTCATCGAAAGGGGGCACCACATGAGCTCCAGTCTGAGCTACCACGCTTTCCAGCGCGCGCTCCCGGTCCGCCTGCGAAGGTCCGCAGATCACAATCTCGGCACCGTAGGCAGCGACCGCCGCGCGCTTGACCTGAGGCGCTGTCTCCGGCATCACTACCGTGCACGCCAAGCCGCGCTCCGCAGCCGCCCAGGCGAGCGCAGCGCCGTGATTACCGGAAGAATGCGTGGCCACCATAGTGACCTCTGATGGTACCTGCGCCAATGCGTTGCAAACACCACGCGCCTTAAAGGCACCGACCTTCTGCAAATGCTCGCACTTAAACCACAGGTTGGCACCGCTGAGTGTATTCAGCAGGCGGCTGCTAATCAGAGGCGTACGGTGAATATAACTGGCGATATGCTGTGCCGCGGTGAAGACATCAGCGCTGCGGGGAACATCATTGCGATCATTCTGCATAAGGGGTATCGGGAAGGCAGAGGTTATTATTTCCTTGGAATGGCCAGAGACTGGAACCGGAGCGACCCTGACGGCTGCGCCCCGGCTCCGGCGCCCCGATAATTTAACGCAGTAGCCGCAACAGTTTAAATTTCCAGGTGCTGAAGGGTGCGTAACGTATACTCAGATCGAAGATATTGCGCCGTTTCATCACTGCCTTGAAATGACTGAAGGTGCGAAAACCGTGTTCACCATGGTAAGCACCCATGCCACTGGCGCCGACGCCGCCAAACGGCAAGGCACTGTTTGCCATAAACATTACACAATCATTGACACAAGCATTGCCGGAACTACAGCGGGCCAATAGGTGGTCGGCGGTAGCATCGCTCTGGGTGAAAACGTAGAGTGCAAGTGGTTTTTCGCGCTCGTTGACAAACGCTTCCGCCTCGGAAATATCATTCAGCTCCACGACCGGCAGCACAGGGCCAAAAATCTCCTCTTGCATCACCGCCGACTCCACGCCGACGTTGCGCAACAGCGTCGGCGCTACATAGCGCGCATCGGCATCCACTTGACCGCCGAAAACCACTTCTCCATCACTCAAGTAGCTGGCCAAGCGGTGAGCGTGACGACTGTTGACGATGCGACCGTAATCCGGAGACTTGCGAGGATCATCCCCGAACATGGCGCGCACAGACTTTTCAATTTCCGGCAGCAGCCGGTCGGCGGTGGTTTTGGAGCACAGGAGATAATCAGGGGCAATGCAGGTCTGTCCAGCGTTGAGAAACTTGCCCCAGGCTATTCGCCGAGCGGCCAACGCAATATTTGCATCGTCGGCGACGATACATGGGCTTTTGCCCCCAAGTTCCAGCGTTACAGGCGTCAGGTGCTTGGCGGCCGCGGCCATTACGATACGCCCCACCTGGCCGCCTCCGGTGTAGAAAATGTGGTCCCAACGCTGTTCCAACAGCGCGGTGGTTTCCGGCACTGCGCCTTCAACACAGATAAACGCATCGCCATCCAGGTAACGCGGCAGCAGTTCTGCCACCAGCCGGGACGTGGCCGGCGCCAGTTCGGAGGGTTTTAATACGGCGCAGTTACCAGCGGCGATAGCCGGCACGAGTGGCGATAACAGCAACTGCAAGGGGTAGTTCCAGGCCCCGATAATCAGCACCACTCCCAGGGGTTCCGGCAACATATAACTCTTTGCCGGCTGGGCGATTAGCGGCGTCGGGACCCGGCGCGGCCGCACCCATTTTTTCAAGTACTTCAGCGTGTGAGCGATATCTTCGTAGAGACCGGATATCTCGGTCATATAGCCTTCTTGGGGCGCTTTATGCAGGTCCTGCGCCAGCGCATCGAGAAAGCGGGCTTCGTTTTCAGACAACATGCTGCGCAGCTGTTCCAGCTGCCGACGCCGCCAGCCGATATCAGCGGTAGTGCCGCTGCGAAAATATGTGCGCAGCCCTGCCACCAGCGCCGCCGCATCGAAGCCGCTATCCGGTTCCGGGGGCAACCTTACTTGAGATTCCAACGCAGACGCTTTCAACCTTTGTTTCCTCTCTCAGATGTATCGTTATTATGGTACCGGTCAAAGCCGCACGCTTTTTACACCGGCTTGGGAAAGAGTCCCTGCAATATCGGAGGCGGATGGAATGAAGTCAAGAAGGGAAATGGGACAATTTTACAAATTTGGCGCAGATTCTCTTATCACCGAAGAGCGCATGAAGCTTGCGAAACGGCCCATGAGCAGTCGCTGGCACGACCGTTGTGCCGCACCTTCGGGCAATGGATTAAAGAGCCTCTGTTTAAGTCGCTTGGTAACGGTAAAGATGCTCTGGGCCAGATGAGCCGCTCAGGTGATGGAATGGACGTCCCGAAGCCCACTACGCGCCCATGCGAATCCATCAGCGGCTCCTTATGTATTTTTTTTAAAAACCGTCAAGTCACCTATCTATGTGGAAGGGGCGGCCGCAATTCAGGTCCGCCACGTAATTCGTTCATCCACTGACAGACTGCCCTCCCCGAGGCGCGGTAGCGGCCAGTGGCACCTCAAAAACCAAACAACACCGCCAGCGCCATAACGGTGATCCACAACAGCAGAGAACGGGAAAGCAATGCCTGCAACCCTTCCAATTGCGCACCGCAGATTCGCTGCCCCTCAGCCACTTCGGCACCAGCGCTGCACTCACTGGCATCTATGCCGCCCAGCGCACCCTCGAGATAGGTCTCCAACACTTCGTCGGTATCCCGCTCCCGGCAGGTGAGGCACTGGCGCCAGGCTCGGTAACAACCGACAAAATTGCCCACTATGGCAAAGCTGAATCCCATCACCCGTACAGGCAGCCACTCCAGAAGCCACAGCCAACGCTCGGCCGCGGCGCCTCCGTTACCGCCACGGGACAGCTCGGCGTAGAGTGCGCTCAGCCGGAACAATACAGCGCCCGGAATCCCCAGCAGGAAAAACCAAAAGAGTACGGCGAAGAGGCGTTCGAATGCGCAATAGGCCGCACCGCGAAACACCTGCTCATGCAGATGCCGACTGTCCGCCGGCTCCTCGTGCAATTCTTTCATCAGTGGGGCCGCCGCCTCTCTGGCCGCGGCCAAGTCGCCCTTGTACCAGTTGCGCAGGTAATTCGATAGGATTTCGCTAAAATTGCCCCTTCCCAGGCAGTAGAGAAGCAGGGGAACCCCCATCAGCAAGGAACCCAGCCCCCCCAGGAGAGCTTCCGCCAGCACCATCAATACTGCGGAAAACAGCACCGGGGGCAACACGCAGGCCGCCAGCATCAATCCCGCGTCCTTGTGCAGTAGTTCTATCTTGTCCAGTTGCCCGCGCCACCATCGAAACCATCCGTCCCGGTGCAGCGGCGCACCGGACCCCCAGAGCTGCACTAGGCCCAAGGCCAGCAACATGATCAACAGTGCCATAATCGTTCTCATGATTGAGTTGGATTGAGAAGAATAACGCCGACGAGCTTCAGAAAAAACTATTACCGCGCCACCAGCACTTAGGGCCCCTGATTAAACCGTTTTATAACGGCAAAGATACTTTGAGGCCCAATGAGAAGTTCCGGTGGTGGGATGGGCATTTCCAAACTGCCGGACACAGGGACCTACTCGTGTGTTTTCGCCCCTCATCCCAATGTCTACGCCCCACCCCCACTACAACTCCCGTGTGAGTGAATCAGAGGCTACCTAGGTTCTACGATCAAACGACGGCCGCTTGATCCAGTTCTCGAAAATAGCGATCCCAGTCAAAACCTGGGCCAGGGTCCAGTTTACGGCCGGGTGCGATATTCGAGTGGCCGGTAATCCGGCTTTTGTCGATTACCGGATAAGATGCCATGATAGCCGCGCTCACTTGCGCCAGCACTCGGTATTGCACATCGGTATAACTATCCGTGTCCAATCCCTCCAGCTCAATGCCGATGGAAAAGTCGTTGCAGTTGCAGCGGCCCTCGAACTGCGACTGTCCAGCGTGCCATGCGCGCAGCTCCAGGGGGACATACTGTGTAACGCGGCCTTCGCGGTCGATCAAAATATGCGCCGATACCCGAAGCCCTTCGATCTCAGCGAAATAAGGGTGGGCACTTGCATCTAACTGGCCGAGAAAAAGGTCGTCGATATAGCGGCCGCCATACTGGCCCGGGGGCAGGCTGATACAGTGAATCACCAGCAAGTCTATGGAGCAATCCGCTGGCCGGCTGTCGCAGTGGGGGCTGGGCACCCGGCGCGCGCCGGACAACCAACCGGATTCCAGTCGATACTTCACGCTAGGTCTCCGCTTCGGCAGAAAAGAGCGCGGGGGCTCGCGCACCACATCGCGCCAGGGAGTTCACATTCTATGGAAGCGGTGCTGGGGATGCCAACCGGCCCCGCGCACCCCCAGACAGGAGAACCGATCAGCGGATATTTAAATCCCAGGTGAAATGGCAGTGCAGCGGTTATCTTTGCTCACTGCGTTTCTTGCGCACGTTCCCGATCACGGATTGCAGTGCCCGTTCGAACAACATACCGTCATCCAGCGGCATCAACTGTGCTCCGCGCAAGGCATAGGCGAGCTCCAGACGAGAGAACTCCGCCACCTTGGCGCCATTGCGATTGACAAAAATAAACTGGTCTATGTCGCGAATGACCGCCGCCAGGCGACAGCGGAACTGCTCGTCGTCCGAACGTTTAAGTTCGAACCAGCTGCCCTGCGCCAAGCGATAGGTCATCTGCCAGTGGGGGTCGCTCTCCGGCAGCTGCGCTTCTCCCTGCTCCGCCTCGGGCGCGGCCACTTCCGCCTCGGCGACCACCTGTTCCAGTTCTTCCATTTGCGGCACGGAGACCGCCTCTTGCGGTATCTCCGGGGCCTGCTGGACGTCTGATTCAGAGGTGTTCTCCGCGGCTTCCCGCATTTCCTGGGCCACCTGCTCCCTGACTTGCCGCTCGCGCTCCTCGGTGAGCTGTTTGGCCAGCGCGAAGCGCTCCCGGTACACCTCTTTCAACCCGGAAAACAGCGTGCGCGCCTCGAAGGGGTTTAAGGAAACCGCCTCGACACCCTCGCGCAACCGCTCCTGTAACGTGGGCAACAACCCCAACAATTGCTGGCGGCTGTCGGGCATGGGAGCCAGCACACTCCAGACCAGGTCCCGGGCCGTGCGCACATCGCGGCTCCAGGCTTCGCTTTCTGTCCCTTCCTTGACACAGGTGAGAAAGAGGACGTTGTTCCAGACTTTGTGCAGCCAGTCCTGCACGACTTGCGGCAATTCCCGTTCGGCGACCAAGGCATCCATCACCGCGGCCACTCGCGCCCTCGCCGCCTGGGTTTTAGCACGCCCGTCCGCTTCGTCCACCACGCGGCGCTCGAGCATCTCCGCGCGTTTGCGCTCACGGGCAATAAACTGTCGGAAGGACTCCAGCAGCAGCGAGAAGATGTTGACGTCCTGGTCGAACTCGCTGAGTACGCGATCGACCACTTGACTGATCTCCCGGTACAGCGGGTCGGACTCGAAATTTTCCCCGGCTTGCCAGCCGGTCGCGGCGTCGGCCAGCTCGTTCAACAGCTTGCGCGCGGGGTGACCGCCCTTGCTAAAGAAAGACTTGTCGGCAATGGCCACCTTCAACAGTGGCAGCTGCAACCGCGCAAGCAACGTCTTAATCGGATCGGCCAGATTGCGGTCTTCGAGAATGAAGGAAAACAGCATCTCCACCAGCTTGATGATATCGCTGTCTACCTTGGCCAGAGAGGCGGCCTGGTTGGCCTGAACCAAGCGCTGTTGCAGCAGCTCACCAACATTCAGAGGCTGAGCTTCGTCCGCGGGCTTAAAGCTGTGGGCACTGCCTTGTAGCTCACCCAAATACGTCAGCAGGTCCGACGACGGCATAGGGGCGATTCCAGCGGTGGCGGGCAGCAGCCCCGGTGGAAAATGCCCCGCGCTTACAGGGCCACCACCTTGAGTCGGCGCGGTACTTCCGGACTGCACAGGCCCTGCCCCGGCCCCAGTAGCACCGCCAGAGCGCGGCGCGTTGCGCTGCTGCCGGGCGACCCGACGCTGCTCGCGCAGAGACGGCAAGACGCCGCGCTCCACCAGCAGCTGATTGCAGTGTTCGTAGAAATCCTTCAGCTGCGACATCACCCCCTGCTCAAATTTTTTCAGCAGGGTCAGGCGCGCGCGAATATGAATATCCAGTGGGCGCACGGCCTCGACAAAAGCGTCGCAGATGGCATCGGGCCCCAGGGGGTTGTTTTTGTCGTAGATCTTGACCGAATAGAGGGTGTCGAGGCGCAGGCACAGTTCCGTGATGAGCTCGGCACAATCGCGCTTGGCATTGGCCACCATGGTGTCGGCGGCAACCAGTTGCTCCAGGTCATCGTTGTGTACCAACGACAGATTATCCGAGGCGAAGGCCTCCTCTTTCTCCCGCTCCGGAGAACACACCTGAAACGCCGCATCGATATTGGCCGCAAACCGCTCGACAATATGGCGGCGCTCCACCCGCAGCAAACGCAGCGCCTGAAAAAGGCCATCCTGCTCTTCCTGCCCGTGGGCCCGCTCCGCCATGGAAAAGAGAGAGTCATCCACCTTGCCGAAAAGCTGCTTGACCTGCTCCTGCAGCAGCTCCCGCGCTTTATCACGCAGAGCCACCACTGCCGCTGCCAGACGCACCGGTTTGCGCGCAGAACTATCCAAGCGTTCCGCCAGTGAAACAACCTTGTTGGAATCTTTCATTGCCAAGCCGCCTTCGGGATACCGCCCCGGCTCCCAGCTCTATCGATAGTATCTAATTATGCCCTGCCATTGCGCTTCGCGCAGGGCGCCGTGCAAGCGTCCAATATTGTGCTCACCCGTTTGTACCGCACACGGGCGGATTGATTGCCAACGCCCATTCTACCGCTGTTTCGGTACGGTTGAACAACGGGCACCAGCGTAATTGAGACGCTTGTCACAAGCTGATGACAGCCAGAAAATTCATCACAACTTCCCCTGTCCCGACCCGCGGCGCCGCGTTATGACAATGCCGTCCCGGAGTCCAAATCCATCGGGTTTCAGGTACACTTCGCCCACCGTATTCGAGGTCTTCCCATGCAACCACAAGACACGCCTATTCCCAACCTGATCTCCGATATCAAACGCACCGTAAGAGCCGCACTGGAGGAGGACATCGGCAGTGGTGATATCACCGCCCAGCTGATACCGGCAGACCGGAGCGCCCGCGCGCGGGTGATTACCCGTGAGGCATGCACCGTCTGCGGCCGCGCTTGGGTGGAGGAGGTTTTCCACCAATTGGACCCGGATTTGCAACTGACCTGGCACTGCGAAGACGGCGATCAAGTGGCCGCCAACGCGGTGCTTTTCGAGCTCACTGGCAACGCCCGCGCCATTCTGACCGGCGAACGCACCGCACTGAATTTTCTGCAAACCCTTTCTGGTACGGCAACCACCGCAGCGGAATACGCGGCGCGGGCAGCGGGCACTCAGATCAAGATACTCGACACCCGCAAGACGATTCCCGGCTTGCGCACGGCACAGAAATACGCCGTACTCTGCGGGGGCTGCCACAATCATCGCATTGGCCTCTACGACGCCTTCCTGATCAAGGAAAACCATATCGCCGCCGCTGGTGGTATCGACCGGGCCATCGCCCAGGCCAAAAAGATCAAGTCCGGAGCACTGGTCGAAGTAGAGGTGGAAAATCTCGACGAGCTGCGCCAGGCACTCGACAGCGGCGCGGACGTAATTATGCTGGACGAGTTCAGTGACGAGGACACGCGGACCGCGCTCTCCCTGGCCAAAGGCAAGGCCAAAATCGAGATTTCCGGCAGTGTCGACAGTGACCGCTTACAGCAGCTGGCGAAACTGGAGGCGGACTATATTTCGTCCGGCAGTCTGACTAAACATCTACGCGCCATCGACCTCTCCCTGCGTATCGATCTCTGACGGCATCACCGCTTGACGTAGAGGGGCTCCGCGCCCCGTAATCACGCACAAGCGGAGGGAATATCAGTGCAAAACCGCCAGATACACGGATGTATCCCATAGCGTCACGGGTGTGTACTTGCACTTTCGTATCCGCCCCCAGGTCCGGGCGCCCCTCCCCACTATACAACCCTCGCGATTCAGGCAGTCGTTCCCTAAGCTTTATTTGGTCCCTTCTTTCACGGAGATTCCTGTCATGAACCGCTGCGAAACCTGTGGTAACGACTACGACAAAACGATGGAAATCACTATGGGCGGTATAACGCACACCTTCGACAGTTTTGAGTGTGCCATCCAGGCCCTGGCGCCAAGGTGCGAGCAGTGCAACTGCCGTATCCTGGGCCACGGAACCGAAGCCGGGGGCAAATTCTACTGCTGCGCCCACTGCGCGGCGCGCGCGGGGCATCCGGAAATGGTTGACCGATCCTAGCCGGCAATTGAGAACGGGGCCTCGCGGCCCCGTTTTTTCTCTTACTTCCGCTTAGGGCAGATTGTGTACATGGCTGCCGACCGGCCCGGAAAAGATTCCACCGTCGTGCATATCCCAGTTAATCGACCAGGTCATCACGCCGTTGAAATCCGGCCAGGCCTGACTCGGCGTCAGGCTGCCGCAATTAACCCGCGCGGTAAGGCAGTCCAGTGCCCGGTTGATATCTGCGGTGGCAGCCTGTCCGCTCCCGGCGGCGCTGGGCCCCGACGGCAATCCCAAAGCCACCTGGTCCGGGCGAAGCCCGTCGAAATAGCCCGCCGAGCCTCCACCGAGCGGGAAACCTTCAATCAGCATCATCGCCGAAGCCACCATCATATCCACTGATCCCGCCGCATAGGCCTGGGAATGGTAGGGGGTGGACAAGCCGCCGTTGTTGTACAGCTGTACATGCAACAAATCCAACTCGTCGCGCAGCTGATCAATCATCGGCAGATATGCGCCCCAAATACCCGTGTAGGCCACATAGCCACCCTGAACATAAGGATGTTCCGGCGCCATGGACAAGTACATATTCGGGTAGCGCGCTTTCAGCTGTTTAACCGCGCTGACGAGATTCTGCACCACCGGCGCACCATGCATAACGCCGGCACCTGACTCGAGATCGATGTCGATACCATCGAAGCCGTATTCATCCAAAATGTCCGCGGTGCTGTTAACGAAGTTGGTGACATGCTCTGCACTGTTGAGCGTCACGGTACCGTTCTGGCCACCAAATGACAGCACCACTATCTTGCCAGCGGCGCGTTTGGCCGCAATATCATCAATAAATTGCTGTTTGTTCAGCCCCGCGTCCAGATTGAAAGCGACATTACCGTTGCCGGCATCGTCCGCAAAAGCCACGACAATCACATCCCATACGTCCGATACTTCCGCGATGCGATACAGGCCCGAGCCATTGTTGAAGTTGTGCCAATAACCCACCAGCGCGTGCTTCGGCAACAAGCCACTGTTGCCGCCGGAACTGCCGGGGTTGCCAGAACTGCCCGAGCTACCAGAGGAGCTGGAAGAACTGCTGGAGCTACCCTCACAGTCCCCCAACTGCGTCCAGGCTTCCCCCCAAGCCCAGCCGACACCGGGCGCATAGGCTCCCCCCAGACTGCACCAGCCTCCCACATCACAGCGGAATTCCGATCCGACGTTTTGCACCAAATCGCCAGTGCTGTAACGCCCCCCATCGACATACTGCGGTGAGCTGCAACTGCCACCACTGGATGAAGAGCCGCTTGACGAGCCGCTGCCGGAGGAGCTGCTTGAGGAACTGGATGAAGATGAACTCGACGAGGAGGAAACGCCATCACAGGCACCGTCGTAGCGCCAGACATCCCAGGTCCCCGAATGGGTCGCTGGATCCTCGGCCTGAGTCCACCATTTGGCGGTATAGGCATTGTTAAGGTGGCGAACCTGATCTCCGCCCACGTAGACGCCTGCGTTCTCCCAGTCGGGCAGACTTCTGCAGTCCACCGCGGCGGCGTTTGCCGCACATAGCCCCAAAGCGGTGAGGCCAAGCCAAAACATTTTCATAATCCTTGTCCTTATTTCGTCGCCAGCTCCGGCGCCGCCGGGTGCACCTGCCCCTGGGCTCTGGGCTGGCCGCCAACATTCAACAAACACCCGGGTTTGAATCGCAGCAGCGGGAACCAGCGCCCGACAAAGGCAAACAATCCGCGCTGCTCGATATAGCGCGCATAGGCGACATAGTCCGGGTCCCAAGAAAGATGCCGCTCTTCCGTACGGGCGCGCATGAAGTAAATAAAATTCACCAACAACAGCAGCAGCGAGTGACGCAGTGCTTCATCCGCGGTGGTGCTGACCATAAAAGGCATGGAAATCATCCACCAAGACAGATTTTTACTGACATAAGCCGGGTGCTTGGTGTAGCGATATGGGCCGTTGGTGAGAATGCCGCGGTGGGTCAAATTGGAAAAGCGGATACCGAACGGCACACTCGCCCACACATAAATGGCAATCAGCAGAAGAATCGCGCTGCCCCACAGGCTGTAGGCCCAGGGTGTATTCCAGAACCAATAACCCCAGGCCGGCCCTTCATCGTATTTGAGATAGAGACCAGAAAAAGAGCCCCAGAATGGCTGATAGCCTATTAGCGCCACCCCCCAGCCGAGAAAACTCGGCTCTGCAGTGCGGATATGGGAGTCAAACAGGCGCAGCGTGCACACGTAGCCCACGGTCACGAACAACAAATCGATGTAGTAGAGAAAGTTGAAGGTGAAATCGAACACTGCGCGAAAACTTCCCACGAGCTGCGAAAAGTCAAAATTGAGCAGTGTTGTCAGGTTATTGCCGAGATAGACAAACATCAGCGGAAGGAAAAACAGTTTCACCAACCAACCCAGCAACAATTGGCCAATGGCGCGGCCATCGACATCATCGCGCCGGCCGAGCAGCCAGCTACCCAAGTGCCAATAGCCGTCCCTGGGTTTCAGCATGTGCCCGTCCAGCCAGTAAAAATAAGGTACCGCCAGCAACAGCCACCAGGGCAGAACCGTTTTCACCACCGCAAAATAATTGTCGTAAAAAGAGCCGTGATATTCGGGAAACAGCCAGTAAACAAAGGCCACCAGGCCCACACTGGCGTAAAAGCCCAACAGCTTCACCGCCGCGCGCCGCGCGCTGCCCTGCTTGCGCCGGGAAAAATCCAACCCTGCGGACGCATTGCGGTAAGGCTTCAGAAACAACCACTCCAGCAGAATAATCGGCACCGCCAGGGCTGTGCAGACCACTATCAAACCAGCTGTGCGCGAGGGCAATTGTTGTCCGTATTCGCGCAGCCAGACCACCGCCAGCAGAGAAATGCCAAGGGCGATCAGATTGATAACAACACTGGTGGGTGACTTGGGACATTCGACGGCTTCCGCCGCCGCGGGCTTTTTATTTTTTTTCATATCGCGGCCAGGTAATCAGTCAAATAAATTTTGTTTTGCCGGGCCCCGCGGCCATCCTGCCATCGGGGCCCTTTGGTTCCGAGTATATTTTCCGGAAACCAAACCAATCTACTGATTACTGTGCATGGCTTCAATCAACTCGCCATCTGCCGTATCGCCGGAAAGTTCCCAGAAGAAGGAGCCTCCCAGATTTTGGTCGGCGATATACTGCATTTTTCCGGCAATGGTAGAGGGTGTATCGTAGCTCCACCAATTGTTGCCACAGTGCGCGTAAGCCGTGCCAGCAACGGTGCCAGTAGCCGGGCAGGTGTTCTTAAGCACCTTGTAGTCCTCAATACCAGCCTCGTAGGTACCCGGAGCCGCACCAGTAGCAGAGCCGCCAGGAGCCGACTGGGTGACGCCGGTCCAGCCGCGGCCGTAAAAACCGATACCGAGGCTGAGTTTTTGTGCCGGAACACCTTTGCTTTTTAGTGCCTGAATCGCTTTATCGGCGTAGAAACCGGGAGTCGGGATACCCGGGTAGTCATACAATGCGGAATGCGGCGCAGTGGGACCATCGGCGTCAAAAGCACCAAAGAAGTCATAGCTCATGACGTTGTAGAAATCGACATATTGCGCCGCACCGGCGTAGTCCGCCTGATCGATCTTACCCCCTGTGTTGCCGTCCGCGGTGATCGCCGCAGTGACCAGCTTGTTACCAAAACGGGCGCGCATGGCTGCCATCATCTCGGTAAAAGCGGAGAAACCACTGCTATCGCAGGTCAGACCACAAGAATTGGGGTATTCCCAGTCCAGATCGATTCCGTCAAATACATCGGCCCAACGCGGATCGAAAACCAGGTTGTAACAGGAATCGGCGAAGGCCTGAGGATTCTGCACTGCCTGGGGGAAACCACCGGACCAGGTCCAGCCGCCAAACGACCAGAGTACCTTGATATGGGGGTACATCTGCTTCAGCTTGCGCAGCTGGTTGAAAGACCCCCGCAGTGCGCCCGTATCCCAAGTATCGGCCACGCCGTCGACACTTTCGGAAGCATCGTAGAAGCGGTCATAGTCTGCGTAGGAATCACCGATAGTGCACTTGCCATTCTGCACATTGCCGAAGGCGTAGTAGATATGCGTCAATTTCTCGGCAGATCCACTGGTGACAATGTTTTTCACGTGATAATTGCGGCCATAGACGCCCCAGTTCACGAAGTAGCCGCCCAGGCGCTCGCCGCCACTGCTGGAACCACTGCCGGAGCCGGAACCGCTACCAGAGCCGGAGCTGCTGCCGGAACTGCTGGACGAAGACGAGCTGCCGGAGTCGCTGGCACATTGCCCAATCAGCCGCCATACACCCTCCGCACCAGACTGGGCCGGGTCTTCCCCCTGGGTCCACCACTTGGCCTCATATTCCTTGCCCTGGTACTGGACCCGGTCTCCGCCAACGTAAACCTCGGTCGCAGACCACAGCGGCAGACTGACACAGCTGCCAGTGTCAACCGGGCCTCCGGAACCGGAAGAACTTCCCGACGAAGAACTGCCGGAAGAGGTGCCACCGGAAGAGGAACCACTACCGCCGTCACAGGCCCCAATGTCTTCCCAGGCCTCGGGCCAGGCCCATCCGGCGCTACCACCCGGCTCGTAGGGGCCGCCCTGGCTACACCAGCCCCCTACCTTACAGCGATAGGCCACGTCGTAATTCTGCACAATATCGTTCGTGCTGTAGGGGGAACCGTCCACGTAGACAGGTACGCCTCCGCAATCGTAGCTGTACGCCTGTCCCGTAATCAGGCCGAGTAGCGCCAGGGCCCCCAACCGTAAAGACGTCATTGTTTTCATGCATGTCACCGTATTTTTAAAGTGAGTTCGATAAGCCAACGGCGAAAGCCCGCGCAGATACCCCACAAGATGCAACAGCGCACACCAATCCCGCTGCACATCCCCACCACTCCAGCGAGCCACACTGATGCAAATATGCGCCTTTGGCATCCGAGCACTTCAACGCCCTGTTTCGCCGGTGGGGACTGCTGAGCACCGTTTACCGACGCACAGACAGCGCTGTCAAAAATAAAAATGATAACGCTGTCATCTGTGCGCGAGAGAAGATAACGCTGATTATTTTTTCGCACCAGACAGCGATTACGAATAAGTGCAGATGGTCACATAACGGCGAAAAAAATCGCGTCAACCTAAGAAGTGAGACACAGTCAGAGCAAAACGTTTTGCTAAAAAAGTCTGCTGTTAATGGTGGTGATGTTGGTGTTCTTGGTGTTGGTGATCCATGCTTTCCACCGCCGGCGTGTGGTCATGACCGGCGTGGCCGCCGTGCCCCAACGCCCCCCAGAGGGTCCAGCCACCGAACAGCAATATCGCGCCGGCAAACAGCAGCCGCACCGCCGGTTTCTGCATAAAACTGCGCACCTGCGCCGCGGCGGCGCCGGTGGCGAGCATTGCGGGCACAGTGCCGAGGCCAAACGCCAGCATTGCCAGCGCCGCGCGCAATGCGCTGCCCTGAGCCAGAGCGAAGGTGAGCGCACTGTAGACCAAACCGCAGGGCAACCAGCCCCACAGCGCCCCCAGGGCCAGTGCCTGGGGAGCGGACTTCACTGGCAGCAGTTTTTCCGACAGCGGGCGCAGGTAACGCCAGAGATGCGCCCCCCCTTTTTCCAGCCAGACAAGGCCGCGCCAGATCCCCGCGATATAGAGCGCCATAGCGATCAGCATCAGCCCCGCGAGCAGGCGCAGTGGCGTCAGTGTCGGCAGTGCCGCCGCCCCCAGTGCCCCCGCCAGAGCCCCCATGAATGCGTAGCTGCTGAGACGCCCTGCGGAATAACAGATCAACGGCGTCCAGGCAGTCTGCCGTCCCGGCACCGCCATCCCCAGAGCGGAGGCCACACCGCCGCACATGCCAATGCAGTGACTACTGCCAAAAAATCCGACGGCCAGCGCAGCAGCCAAAAATCCCCAGTCTCCCATTAGTCATCCCGCTCATCTTGCTCTGGTACATCGACGCCGGACTCGTCGTCATCGAAAAGGATACGTCTTCCTTCGGTTTCCAAGTCGTCGTACTGGCCGCTGTTCACCGCCCAGAAAAAGAGCTTTACTGCCAGGCCAATAAAAAGAATGGCGATGGGAATCAAAAAATAGAGACTGTCCAAAACTACCCCCGACTGATTAATCCCGAGGAAACCTGCCCCGTTGGCAGCAAGTTGCCAACAGGGCGCTTGCCCACACGACTGCGCGAAAGCCGCAATGCGTTCAATACCACGATCAGTGAGCTGGCCGACATGCCGATAGCCGCCGCCCAAGGCGGTACCAGACCGCACACCGCCAAAGGCAGAGCCAGAGCATTGTATCCCAGGGCCCATGTCAGGTTCTGACGCACAATGCGCCGGCATTTGCGCGCCAGGGCAATGGCGTCCGGCAGCACCATCAAATCGCCGTTCAAAAGGATGGCGTCCGCCCGCGACTGGGCGAGATCTGCAGCAGACAGCATCGCCACCGAGGCGTCCGCACCGGACAACACCGGCACGTCGTTGAGACCGTCCCCCACCATGAGCACTTTGTCGCCACGCCGTTGCAACTGTTGTAGATGTGCCAACTTGTCTTCCGGTGAAGCCCCCGCGCGGAAATCGCGGATTCCAGCGGCAGCGGCAAGGCGCGCCACCTCCGCCGATTGATCACCACTCAACAGTTCCGTGTGCAGGCCTTCCGCTTGCAGCCGAGCCACTGCCCCTCTCGCAGAGGGGCGCAGACTGTCGCCCAGCGCAATCCAGGCGACAGGGCCCTCGGTATCGGCGAGCAAGAGCCACTGCCCTTCCGCCGCCGGAATTTCCGGTGCCGCCGCGCCGGTCGGCTGCACAGCGAAGTCCGCCCGCCCCAGGCGCAGCCGCTCGCCATCGACAACACCCTCAACACCCTGCCCGGTATGCAGTCTGAGCTCGCTTGCGCCGAGATTGCCGCGCCAGGCCCGAAAGGCGCGAGCGAGCGGGTGGTTACTGTGGGATTCCAGCGCCGCAGCGCAGTCCTTGACCCGCTGTTCTGTCCAGCCGTCGCGCAAAAGTTCAATCTGCGTTATGTGAGGTTCGCCGCGGGTCAGGGTGCCCGTTTTATCGAACACGACACGGGTAATACGCGGAAGGGTTTCCAACAGATTGCCCGCGGCCACCAGCAGACCTATCTGTTGCAGGCGCAAGGTCGCCGCCGCGACCGCCGCCGGAGTGGCCAGTGACAGGGCGCATGGACAAGTGACAACCAACACCGACAAGGCCACCCAGAAGGCCCGCTCCGCGTCCAGGTGCCACCAAAAGGCGAACGCCGTCAGCGCCGCGACAAGAACCAGGCCGACGAACCAGCCGGCAACGCGATCCGCCAGAGCCACCTGGCGTGGCTTTTCCAACTGAGCCCGCTCCACCAGACGCTCTATCGCGGACAGGCGCGTGGCCTGGCCGGCAGCCGTCACACGCACAAGAAGTGAGGAATCACTGTTGACGCTGCCAGCATAAACCGTACTCCCTGGGGACTTTTGACGCGGAGCGGACTCGCCGCTGAGAAGGGACTCATCCACGCCGCTCTCACCCTCGATGACCTCGCCATCGGCGGGAATGGTGTCGCCAGGGCGCAACAGTATGGTGTCGCCGGCGGCCAATGCCGCCACCGGGACACTGTTCTCTTCACCCTTTTCAACTTTTGTCGCTGTCAGTGGCAACAGCTGCGCCAGGCCGCCACTGGCGAGACCGGCGCGGTGGCGTGCGCGCATCTCCACAGTGCGGCCAAGCAATAGAAAAAAGGTGAACATGGAGATGGATTCGAAATAGACTTCGCCGGTTTCAAAAACAGTGGCATAAAAACTGGCCACATAAGCGAGGCCTATAGCTAGTGAGACCGGCACGTCCATACTGAGGCTGCGCCCGCGCAAACTGCGCCAGGCGGCGGAGAAGAAGGGTCTCGCGGCGAAAAACACCACCGGCGTGGCCACCAGCAGGGACACCCAGCGCAGGTAGCTTTGCAGCTCGGTCTCTATGCCGCTGCTGGCACCGAAATAAAGTGCTACGGCAAACATCATCACCTGCATGGTGCCCAGTCCGGCAACACCCAGGCGGCGCAAAGCCGCTCGCTGTTCGCGCTGGATCAGGTCTTCGCTGTTTGCCGAAGTGGCCGGTGCCGGCCGGTAACCGATGCGGGCCAGTTCGGCGAAGAGCTGACTGGGTCGTATTGCGGATGGATCAAAGCATACCTGCGCGCGCTGGGTATTGGCGTTGACCGACACCTTGTCCACCCCTTCGAGCTGGCCCAGATGTTTCTCGATCAGCCAAACACAGGCGGCACAACTGATACCGCCGATCAGCAGACTGGCGAGTTGGCGATCGTCATCACCGAAGGGGCGCACATACTGGCGCTGTACCTCCGCCAGGTCGTAAGCGGCCCAGCGATCCTCGGGCGGCACCTCCTCCGGGCGTTCGTTTCGGCTGTCCCGGTAGCGGTAAAAGTTGTCGAGACCGCCGGCGACGATGGCACCGGCCACCGCCTCGCAACCAGGGCAGCACATAGGACGCTCTACCCCGCCGATGCGCACAGAAAAGTTGCTGCCGGCGGGCACTGGTAGGCCGCAGTGATAGCAGGCAGTGGAACTCATTGAATAGCGGGATTCAGCGGCGCGGAGTCGCCCAGGTCAAAGTTGATCTCGCCCTTGAGACGCCACTCGGCTTTCTGGTGCTCCTGCGGGTTCAGTTCAGGCATCAAACGCAAGTACCAACGGTGCTTGAGCTCGCCGGTCACTGAGCCGGTATAACGGCCCACCGACAACTGTTCGAGCAGAATATGGCGGTCCAGATCCGCCTCCACCGGGTGGCTGAGTGTCAGCAGCAACCGCTGAGGGTAGTCCAGATCGCCTGTCAGCTCGAGGGTGATGGTGTTGTCCGCGCGCGCGAAGCGCACCATACCCGCGAGCCCCAAAGCCTTGGCCCGCTTGTCCTGGTCTGCGGTGAAGTGATACAGGCGGCTGTCTTTGTAGTAGGTGTCGCTGACAGTGTCGTCCGCGTGACGCACAGCGATGGAGACCATCACGAAACTGACTACCACGGTCAAAATCAGTGGCGAAAGCACAAGCCACACCCAAAACTCACGATACCAAGGTTTTGAAGAGTGTTTACTCATTGTGTTATCCAAAATTACGGACCGTGAAACCTTTATTTGAAGGCCCGCTTTCCGCGGGCCTCAACGTCTATTGCTTAGGTCCGATAAACACCGTCTGATGCCGGTCTATCAGTTCGGGATCATCCTCCGCCTGCACGACGATAACGATATTGTGCTTGGCGGTTTTCAATTGGTCCTTGGGCACACTTACGCGAATTGGCACCGCAAAGATTTCCCCCGCCTCCAGGTAGATATCCCGCGGCCGGCGCAGGGAGTAATCGTAACCAGCCACGCCCTCGACGGCGATAGAAAACTCATGGGGATCCCGGTCCATGTTGTTGATTTTGACCGTGTACACGTTCTGAATATCCCCGCGGTACTCGCGGAACAGGCGCGCTCCCCGGTCGCGCAACACCTCGGCCTCTATGGGGCTGCGGGTGACGACCTGATGGGTAAAGAGGGCAACCATCGCCGTCAGCACAAAAGCGTAACCGAACAGGCGCGGGCGCAGGTAATTAGTTTTACCCGTTTCCAGTTCGTCTTCCGATGTGAAACGGATCAAGCCACGCTCATAGCCCATCTTGTCCATGACGCTGTTGCAGGCATCCACACACAGACCGCAGTTGATGCATTCGTACTGCATTCCGTCACGGATATCGATATCCACAGGGCACACCTGCACGCACCAGGAACAATCGATGCAATCGCCCAGTCCCTCTGCTCGATAATCCATATTTTTTTTGCGGGGGCCACGGGTTTCCCCGCGCTTGGCATCGTAGTAGACCGCCAGGGTATCCCGGTCGTACATCACCGACTGGAAGCGCGCATAGGGGCACATGTACTTGCACACCTGTTCGCGCATAAAACCGGCATTGAAGTATGTGGCAAAGGTGAAAAAAGCTACCCAGAAAACGGCCTGAGGATGGGCTTCAAAACTCGCCAGATCCACCACCAGATCGCGAATCCCGTAAAAGTAGCCGACAAAAGCCAGTGCCGTGGCAAAGGCGATCAATATCCAGATGGCGTGGGTGCCCCCCTTGCGGAGCACTTTGTTCACACTCCAGGGCGCCGCATCCAGTTTTATGCGCTGGTTTCGGTCTCCTTCACACACCCGCTCGGCCCAGATAAACATCATGGTCCACACCGTCTGCGGACAGGTAAATCCGCACCAGACCCGGCCCAGCCATGTGGTAACCGCAAACAAGCCAAAAGCGGCAATGATCAGCAGCCACGCAAGCAGGAAGCCATCCTGGGGGCCGAAGGTGGCCCAGAAAATGTGGAACTGTCGCTCCGGGAGGTCGAAGTGAAGTGCCTGACGGCCCTCGATATTAAACCAGGGGATGAAAAAATAGGCCGCCAGAAGAGGAAGGCCCGTGTATTTGCGGATCCGGGTGTAGACGCCGCGGATATGGCGAATATAAACCTTGTCTGCCGACTCATAGAGCATGCGGTAGCGCACTTCGCCGTCACCGTCCTGCTCTTCGATGCTGGGGATTCGATTGTCGCTCACAATACCTCTCTTAGCCCCTGCGCGGCGCGAACGGGCTCTCTTCAACTCGATGAGGCTTTTCTTATTCGTCCGTGCGACGCCCGGGATCCCGTTGCGACCCGGCCGCGCCGGGTCGATGGTTCAGATTGGAAAACTACTGCTCTACCTCTTCCTGACGAGAGAGGCTGTAGACATAGGCCGCCACCAGGCGGATCTTGTCTTCGCGCAGTTTGTCTTTCTGGCTCGGCATCTGGTTCTGACGACCGCCGCGGATGGTGTGTTGTATCTGCTCGCGGCTGCCGCCGTAGAGCCAGATATTGTCGGTCAGATTAGGGGCACCCAGCGCCTGGTTACCCTTCCCGTCCATACCGTGGCATGCCATGCAAACGGTGCCGAAGATCTTCTTGCCCTCGGCGGCCATCTCGGCATTGTGCTCGAGGCCGTTCATAGCCAGCACATATTCTGCGGCATTCTTGACACCTTCCTCGCCAATTACCGGACCCTGTGGCGGCATCACACCCTGCCGACCCTCGTGAATAGTCTCGAGAATTTTCTCCGGCGTACCCCCGTAGAGCCAGTCGTTATCGGTGAGGTTGGGGAAGCCATAGTTGCCGCCACCATCCGCGCCGTGGCACACAGCACAGTTGTTGGCAAAGATGCGCGCACCCATTTTCAAAGCCTCGCGGCTTTCGGCAATCTGTTCGATAGGCATATCCAGGTACTTGCCGAAAGTATCGTCGAACTGCTCCTGCGCCTTCGCCTGCTGGGCCTCCAGCTGATTCACGGAAGTCCAGCCACGCAGCCCTTTGAAGTTACCCAGCCCCGGATAAACCGCCAGGTAGATAGCGGTAAATATCAAGGTACCCACGAACAGCATGAACCACCATCTGGGCAGCGGGTTGTCGTATTCCTGGATGCCGTCGTAGACGTGACCGGTGGTTTTGTTTTCCGGATCCGCCTGGTCATCCACCGCCACTTTGCGGTTGGCAAACAGTACCCAGGCAATCAGACCCAGGTTCGCGAGGGTGAGCACAATTACCCACAGACTCCAAAATGTACTCATTACTTATCCTGCCCCTGTTTTTGTTTCGCGCCGGATTTGTCTCCGGATTCATCTTTGTCCCCGCGAGCTTCATCGGTTGAAGGCTCTTCATCGGCGAACGGCAGCTTGGCGTCCTCCTCAAAGCGCTTTTTGCGCTTCGGAGAAAAGGCCCACCAACAGATGGCGAGAAATGCCAGTGCTCCGAGAACGACGGCGATCTGCCGCAATATGTCAATCATGCTAAACCTCGTCGCGGATCAGCGTTTCTGCTGTACCACAGTACCCAGCTGTTGCAGATAGGCCACCAGTGCGTCTATCTCCTTCACCTTGTCGCCGATGAAGGGTTTGGAGGCATTGGCGATGTCCTCGTCGGTATAAGGCACACCCAATGTGCGCAGCGCTTCCATTTTCCTGGCCGTGTACTCACCGGTGACGACATTGTCGAACAGCCAGGGGTAAGCAGGCATAATGGATTCCGGCACTACACTGCGCGGGTTGTACAAGTGCGCGCGGTGCCACTCATCGGAGTAACGGCCGCCTACGCGGGCCAGATCCGGACCGGTGCGCTTGGATCCCCACAGGAAGGGAAATTCGTAAACGTATTCCTGCGCCATGGAGTAGTGGCCATACCGTTCCACTTCCGCGCGCAGCGGGCGGATCATCTGCGTATGACAGACGTGACAGCCTTCGCGGATGTAGATATCGCGCCCTTCCAGCTCAATCGGACCCAGCGGTTTGAGGCCGGCAATAGGTTCGTTGTTGTCCTTGGTAAAGAACTGCGGAACTATCTCCACCAACGCGCCAAAGCTGATGGCAATGACGATGAAGGCGATCATCAGACCGATGTTCTTTTCTACGATGTCATGGTTTTTCACGATCTGACCTCCTTACGCCGCTACCGGTTGTGCCTTAGTGTTGTCTTCACGAGCGGCATTCTCCGTCTCGGTCACGGTGCGGAACACGTTGTAAGCCATCAGCAACATTCCCAGCAGGAAGAGAGAGCCGCCGATCCAGCGCACGACATAACCCGGGTGGCTGGCAATCACACTTTCCACGAAGCTGTAGGTTAGCGTGCCGTCGGCGTTGAACGCACGCCACATCAAGCCCTGGGTAATACCATTCACCCACATAGCGGCGATGTAGAGCACGGTGCCCACAGTGGCCAGCCAGAAGTGCGCATTGATCAGCTTCACGCTGTACATTTCCTTGCGCTTCCACAGCACCGGCACCAGGTGGTACAGGGCGCCGATGGAGATCATGGCCACCCAGCCCAGAGCGCCGGAGTGAACGTGACCCACGGTCCAGTCGGTGTTGTGAGACAGGGCGTTGACTGTCTTGATGGACATCATCGGCCCTTCAAAGGTGGACATGCCGTAGAAAGACAGGGATACCACCAGGAAGCGCAGTGTCGGGTCAGTACGCAGTTTGTGCCAGGCTCCAGACAGGGTCATGATGCCGTTGATCATGCCGCCCCAGGAGGGGGCCAGCAGAATCACGGACATCACCATGGCCAGGCTCTGGGTCCAGTCCGGCAGCGCCGAGTAGTGCAGGTGGTGGCCGCCGGCCCAAACGTAGATCGAGATCAGCGCCCAGAAGTGCACGATGGACAGCTGGTAGGAATACACCGGGCGTCCGGCCTGCTTGGGCACGAAGTAGTACATGATGCCGAGGAAGGCCGCGGTCAGGAAAAAGCCCACCGCGTTGTGGCCGTACCACCACTGGATCATCGCATCCTTAGTGCCGGAGTAGATGGAATAGGATTTAAACGGCGCAACCGGAATCTCCAGGTTGTTGACGACATGCAACACGGCAATGGTGATGATGTAAGCGCCAAAGAACCAGTTGGCCACGTAGATATGTGAAGTTTTGCGCTTGGCGATAGTGCCGAAGAAAACCAGGGCGTAGGCGATCCAGACGAGGGTGATCAGTATATCGATCGGCCACTCCAGCTCAGCGTACTCCTTGGTGGAGGTGTAACCCAGCGGCAGGGTGATAGCGGCGGCAACGATGACCGCTTGCCAACCCCAAAAGGTGAAAGGTACCAGCCAGCCACCCCAGAGAGGCGTCTGACAGGTGCGCTGCACCACATAGTAAGAAGTAGCGAAGAGCACGCTGCCGCCAAAGGCGAAAATTACCGCGTTGGTGTGCAGCGGACGCAGGCGGCCGAAGTGGGAAAACGGCTGCCAGAAGTCGTTGAGGGCAGGCCAAGCCAGCTGAGCGGCGATCAGCACCCCCATTCCCATACCAACGATACCCCAGACCACGGACATTATGGTGAACTGGCGCACGATCTTGTAGTCATAGCCCGGCACAGGGCCGGTCTTTGCCACCGATGTCGTCATTGCGTTACTTCCGTTGCTTTTTAAAATTTGTTTACGTTGAACGACAGAAGCCGCACCCAAAGCGGCGGCTTTCTGCGTCACAATCGTCCGCACTGGTTGCAGGGCGAGGATTTAAACGCATCATCGGCCCCGCGCGGCTGATCTATATCAATTTTCTTCCTTTACCTGCGGCAATGCGCAGACGTAGGGCATTCAGCTTGATAAAGCCTTCGGCGTCCTTCTGGTCGTAGGCACCCGCATCCTCTTCAAAGGTGGCGATGCGCTCGTCGAACAGACTATCCGCAGACCGGCGCCCCACGGCGCTTACGCTACCCTTGTACAGTTTCAGGCGCACCTCTCCATTCACCACCTGCTGAGACTCATCGATTGCAGCCTGCAGCATGCGCCGCTCGGGCGACCACCAGTAGCCGTTGTAGATCAGCTTGGCGTAACGCGGCATCAGCTCGTCTTTCAAGTGCGCCACTTCGCGATCCAGGGTAATGGACTCTATCGCGCGGTGCGCTTTCAACAGGATGGTGCCGCCAGGTGTTTCATAACAACCGCGGGACTTCATGCCCACGTAGCGATTCTCGACAATATCCAGGCGGCCGATTCCGTTGGCGCCACCCAGCTTGTTCAGCTTCTCCAGCAGGGTTGCCGGACTCATGCGTTCGCCATCGATGGCCACCGCGTCACCCTTCTCGAAGGTCAGGGTGATATAGGTGGGCTGATCGGGGGCCGCTTCGGGGCTGACGCTCCAGCGCCACATGCTCTCCTCGGCCTCCGCCCAAGGATCTTCCAGAATGCCGCCCTCATAGGAGATATGCAGCAGGTTGGCATCCATTGAATAAGGGGACTTCTTCTTGCCAGAGGAGAAATCCACTGGAATCTTGTGCTGCTCGCAGTAGCGCATCAGCTTTTCGCGGGAAGTCAGATCCCACTCACGCCAGGGAGCGATCACCTGAATGCCGGGCTTCAGGGCGTAAGCGCCCAGTTCGAAGCGCACCTGATCGTTGCCCTTGCCGGTGGCGCCGTGAGCGATCGCAGAGGCGGAAGTCTCGTTGGCGATTTCAATCAGGCGCTTGGCGATCAGTGGGCGGGCGATGGAGGTGCCCAGCAGGTATTCCCCCTCGTAGATAGTGTTGGCGCGGAACATCGGGAAGACGAAATCGCGCACGAACTCCTCGCGCAGGTCATCGATGTAGATCTCCTTGACCCCGAGCGCCTCGGCTTTGGCCCGCGCCGGCTCCACTTCCTCGCCTTGACCTATATCGGCGGTGAAAGTCACCACTTCGCAGTCATAGGTCTCCTGCAACCAGCGTACGATCACCGAGGTATCCAGCCCGCCGGAATACGCCAATACCACCTTGTCGATTTTGCTCATTGCTGTCCTCTGCTGCCGCTTGAATCAAATAAGCGCCACCACAAGCGCCGGGGCCGGTGGTCTCCGCGCACGAAATCGGTGTCGATCTGGGGAATTATTCTTGGAGGTGTGCCCAGGAGTGGTACTCTCGGTACCTCTTTCGGGGCGCGATTGTAGCGCCAAGTTCGGCGAACGACTAGCGGAAAGCGATTCACCACAGCAGTTGATCATATTATGAACAGCCCGTGCATCGCAATTTATCCGCGCTTCCGGTAGCATGCGCGCCCCTAACCCGCTCATCTTTACCCGGTTACACAGAGCAATATGACGGAGCAGATCACCCTTCGCGCCCCAGACGACTGGCACATCCACCTGCGTGACGGCGCCGCCCTCGCGCGTACAGTTACTGACGCGGCCCGCCAATTCCGCCGCGCCATTGTGATGCCGAACCTGGTTCCGCCGGTTGCAAATGCGGATGATGCTCGCGCATACCGACAACGCATCCTTGAGCAAATCCCTGAAGGCACCGATTTTGAGCCCCTGATGACCCTATACCTCACCGATAGGACGGATGCGGAAGTCATCAGACAGGCCCGCAAAGCCGGCGTTGTCGCCGCCAAACTCTATCCAGCGGGCGCCACCACCAATTCCGACTCGGGCGTTACCGATCTGGCCAATATCTACCCAGCGCTGGAGGCCATGCAGGAATCCGGCATGAAGTTGCTGCTGCACGGCGAGGTGACTACCAGCGATATCGACATATTCGACCGCGAGCAGGTGTTCATCGAAAAGGTGCTGACCAGACTGGTGGAGGATTTCCCGAATCTGAAGCTCGTTTTGGAACACATCACCACAGCCCATGCGGTCGAGTTCGTGCAGAAAGCGCGCGAAGGCGTGGGCGCCACTATCACCGCCCACCATCTGCTCTACAATCGCAACCATATGCTGGTAGGCGGCATGCGCCCCCATTACTACTGCCTGCCGATTCTAAAGCGCAGCTACCATCAGGCCGCCCTGATGGAGGCAGCCACCAGCGGCAGCCCCCGGTTCTTTCTCGGTACCGACTCGGCGCCCCATATCCAGGGCAGAAAAGAGGCCGCCTGCGGTTGCGCCGGCTGCTACACAGCCATTGCAGCCATAGAACTCTACGCCGAGGCCTTTGACCGCGCCGGCAGGCTGGACAGACTGGAAGGCTTCGCCAGTGAGTTCGGGCCGGACTTTTACGGCCTGCCACGCAACGAAAATCGCATCACCCTGGTGAAACAGCCCTGGTCTTTGCCCGAACACCTGGATATGGGTGGAGAACCCTTGATTCCACTGGCGGCCGGGGAAACATTGAACTGGAAGCTGGTTTAAAAACAGAACATTAGCCACGTGCAAAAACCGAAAGGCAAAGTCCCTGGAGCGGCAGCTGCTTGTGAAACCTCAGCAAGCATCCACCAAACCTGCTGCCGCAGCGGACTTCGCATTTCAATAAACTAACCCCGACAGACCAAAGAAGGACATCGAGTGACCCCCGCGGAAGAACCCACAGGACCCAAAAGCCTACTCGCCCAACGATTCCGCGGCTTCCTGCCCGTAGTGGTGGACCTGGAGACCGGCGGCTTCAATGCGCGCACCGATGCCTTGCTGGAAGTCTCCGCGGTTATCCTGGATATGAACGAAGAGGGCCAGCTCTTTCCGCAGGAGACCCACACTTTTCACCTGGAACCCTTTGAGGGCGCAAACATAGAGCAATCCGCCCTGGACTTTATCGGCATAGACCTGGAGTCCCCGGAACGCGAAGCCATTCCCGAGGAAATGGCCCTGCCGGAAATGTTCCGCAAGATCCGCAGTGCGGTAAAAAAACACAGCTGTACCCGCGCCATCATGGTTGCCCACAACGCCCACTTTGACCTCGGTTTTATCAATGCCGCGGTGGAGCGCTGCGGTATCAAGCGCAACCCCTTTCACCCCTTTTCCTGCTTCGATACCGCCACTCTCGCCGGCCTCGCCTACGGCCAGACGGTTCTGGCCAAGGCCTGCCAAGTCGCGGGAATAGAATTCGATAACAGCAGTGCCCACTCCGCCGAATACGACGCAGAGAAAACAGCCGAACTCTTCTGCGGAATCGTGAATAAATGGAAGGCACTGGGCGGATGGCCACTATCCTCGGCAACCATATCCCAGGGGGAAGACCGGGAGACCTCCTGAGGCCCGGTGCCCTTGCGCCCCCTGCACCAGTGGCCGCGCGCACGGGAAAACCTGTCAGCCCGACATCTGTCGCTACAACCAAGGTCGCATTCCCATCCCCCCCCCTGCCCTTCTAGGCTGTCCGATGCCCGAATAACAATAAAAGGTGAATGCGATGATGACTTCCAAGCTCCTGCAAGGGCGCCTCCTGCGCTTGCTTGCCACCGCGGCACTGTGCGCGACTGCGACAGCTCAAGCCGGCAGCTGGCAAGAGAATGTCTCCGTTGGCGGTTTCAACAAGGTGCATATTTACACCCCGGAGAACAGTTCGCCGATCGGCAACGGCAAAGCTCTGCTGATCGTCCTGCACGGATGCGTACAACCTATCGACAATTATCTGACCGCCAACCTGGAAGACGCCGCTGAGGAATTCGGCATGGTGATTGCCGTACCCGACGCCATGAACAAAGCGGGCTATAACTGCTGGTCCTACTGGCAGGGCAGCAAGTCCCGCTCCGCTGGCGACTACCAAAATCTGATTAATCTGGCCAACACCATGGCCGGCGACAGTAGCCGGGGGATAGATCCGAACCAAGTCTACATCGCTGGCCTCTCCTCCGGCGCCAGCTTTGCCAACACCACCGCCTGCCTGGCGCCGGACGTTTTCGCCGGCGTGGGCGTTAGCGCCGGGCCGAGCATTGGCACTAGCGCCAGTGGCGCTCTGGGCCCCTGCGAAGCTGCCGATGTGGCTAGCCGTTGCAACAATTACGCCGGCAGCTACGCCAACCACTTCGCCACCCAAATTGCATCCATTGCACACGGCACGGAAGACTCGACGGTCAATCAGTGCTACAACCGACAAAATGCGGACGGTATGGCGGGTGTCTACGGTGTCAGTCAGCTTTCCGGAACAAACACCATCTCCGAAGACGGCCGCAGCGCCCAGGAAACCCTCTGGGAAGACGGTCGCGTTTCCATGCTATGGCTGGACGGTGTCGACCACTCCTGGTCTGGCGGCGAGGGCGCTACGGGAAGCTATATCAGCAGCGCAGGCATTAATTACGCACGCTACCTGGGACAATTTTTCGCCAACAACAACAAACGGGTTGACCGGAATCAGCAGCCAGTACTCAGTAACGTGGAAGTCAGCTCCAGTGGCGACCGCATCCTCGTCAGCGGCAACGCGACCGATGCCGAGGGCAGCATCTCTCAGGTAAACGCCACATTTAGCGGGAACATCACGTCCAGCGCCAGCGGTCAGGTCGATAACAGCGGTTTTTTTTATTACCAGCGACTCACTGACTGATGACCTCTACTTGGTCACCATAGTCGCCACCGACAATGAGGGGGCGAAAAGCGAAGCCTACGCGCAGACAGTGCGGGTTGGGCCGGAACCGCCCCCGATGGCGCCGGAACTGAGCGATATCTCCGCCGAAACCAGCGGTCAGTGCGCATCGGTCATGGGCACTGTCATCGATGAAAACCAGAACCTGGATTCGTTGGTGGTAGCTTTCGCCAACGACAGTGTCACCGCCTCGGTAACCGGGACTGCTTTCAGGGCCGAACAGTGTAACCTGACAGGGGGCGAGCAGACTGCCCTTGTTACCGCCACCGACTTGACCGGTCTCAAGGCCACCGCCAGTGTCACCTTTACCGTGGACGCTGGTGTGACCGCAACCCTCGATGATCATATCGTTGCAGGTCGCCTGGACTATACCAACTATGCCAACTGCTATCTCGAATACAGCACTGCACCTTTCCGGCTGGACGAATATCCTATTTCCAGCGACCGGTGCCAGTGGCGAGATGGTGACGGCAGCTGCAGCGGCCCAGCAGTGGCCTGCAGCAATAATGACAGTAATAGCGGCGGTAACGACGGAAGCAACAGCAGTTGCAGCGACTATTCAACGTACAATTACTACCACAAGGCCGCCGGGCGCGCATACAGTACCGGCAACCCCCTGACACCGGATTACTTTGCCAAAGGGAGCGGCGATGCCATGCCAGGATCAACCTGGGGTTGGACCACACTGCACAGCAGCGATGGCAGCATTTGGCGGACAGGTAACTGCCCCTGATAGAACACCGGACTCACAGAGACATACGGGAAATATGCCCGGTAAACGCCGGGCATTATCGAATCCGGCCTCCATGGATCCAGGCCAAAAATCATTCATGGAACGGCGGTATGAATACCACTTAATCGATTGGGTGAAATTTCATCCAGTTTTATGTATAATGCGTGGTTCACGCTCAAAACCGGAAATTACCGTGGCCAAAAAAGCTTCCACCTCCGCCAAGCGCAAACAGCCCGCCGCCGTCGAAACCCGCGAAAGTATCGAGGAACAGGTTCAGGCATTTCTCGCCGCTGGCGGTAAGATCCAGCAGGTCCCCAAAGGGGTCAGCGGGCAGACCAACACCTCAGGCCCCAGACACATCACCCTGGGCAAAAAACCCCGCAGCTGATTACTTCCTTTATCTTTCTCCGCGGCCAGCGGCACAGTCGCTGTACCACCTTGTTTTGGTTAGCCCCGGCTTAACCGGGGCAACGCGCTTCTTAAGGCATTTCTTCCAATTCCGCCCCTTCCTTGACCGGCGGCATCATGTCTTCCTTGGTAATCTTCAGGAACATCAGCACGTTGGCTGCCACGTATATGGATGAGTAAGTACCCACCACCACACCGACAATCAGCGCCAGGGAAAAGTTGTGAATCAGCTCGCCGCCGAAGAATTGCAATGCCCAAAGCACCAACAGAGTGGTGAATGAGGTCATAAAGGTACGGCCCAGCGTCTGACTGATGGAAATATTAATTATCTCCTCGGTACTCGCCTTGCGCACTTTGCGGAAATTTTCGCGAATGCGGTCTGCGACAACAATGGTGTCGTTAAGGGAGTAACCAATCACCGCCAACACCGCTGCGAGAACCGTCAGGTCAAAATCCAGCTTAAAGAGGGCGAAAAAACCCAATACGATGATCACATCGTGGGCCAGGGCCGTCACGGCACCAAAGGAAAATTTATATTGAAAGCGCAGCGCCACATAGGCCATCACCACGGCCAGTGCGAACAACATGCCCAACCCGCCGTCGTCCCGCAACTCCTCGCCGACCTGCGGTCCCACCATTTCCACGCGGCGCAACTCCACAGCGCCATCGCTGTTTTGACGCAACACCTCCACCACCTTGTCTCCGATGGTTTGTGACGCCTTTTCATCGCGGGCGCTGATCTGAGTCTGCGCCTCGGCCACTTCCGGCGGCAGCTTGATCAGGATTTCGTTATCGGAGCCAAATCGCACCGCCGAAGCACCTTCGAAACCGGCCAAATCCAACTGATCGCGGACCGACTCTACATTGGGCGCCTGCTCGTAAGCCACCTCAATTTGCGTACCGCCGGTAAAATCCAAGCCGAACTGTAGGCCGTTCATTGCAAGGGCAGTAATAGACGCGACCACCATGGCGATGGATAGCGCCGCGGCCAATTTACGCCAGCGCATAAAATCAAACACGCGCTTGCCCATATATTCGGTAATTTTTCCGTTCTCTACTTTGGTCTCGCTCATCGCCGACTCCTCAGATCCAGAGTTTTTGCACACGGCGGCCGCCGTAGAAAAGATTGATCAACGCACGGGTCCCCATGATTGCGCTAAACATGGAGGTCAAAATGCCGATGGACAGGGTTACCGCGAAACCCTGCACTGGGCCGGAACCAATCGCGTACAGGATCACCGCCACAATCAGCGTGGTGATATTGGCATCGACAATGGTGCTGTAGGCGTTATCGAAGCCGGCACTGATCGCCATTTGTGGCGACATGCCATTCCTGAGTTCCTCCCGTATTCGCGAAAAGATAAGCACATTGGCGTCTACCGCCATACCCACCGTCAGCACGATACCGGCAATACCGGGCAGAGTGAGTGTTGCCCCGATAATCGACATCACGGCTACCAGCAATATCATGTTCACCAGCAGGGCGAGGTTGGCAGCGAGGCCGAACACCCGATAGAAAAGCAGCATGCAGATCACCACCGCCAGCAGGCCGATCTGCACCGAAGTCACACCCACTTCGATATTGTCCGCACCCAGAGACGGACCTATAACGCGCTCCTCAACAAAATACATGGGCGCCGCCAGGGCTCCCGCTCGCAACAGCAACGCCAACTCCTGCGCTTCCGCAGGACTGTCCAGGCCGGTAATGCGGAACTGACGCCCCAAAGCACTTTGTACCGTGGCCAGGCTGATGATTTTCTTGTCGTCGGTGCGCTGCTGCACAATGACTTCATTGCCCTGCTCATCCGTGCGGGCCTGTGGCACGAAACGGCTTTCGATAAACAGAGTGCCCATGCGACGGCCGACGTTTTTCCAAGTGGCGCGATGCATTAATTCGCCACCGCGGGAATCCAGGGTGATGTTTACCTGCGGGAAGCCGCTCTCGTCGTAGCCGACGCGGGCATCGGTTACCCGGTCCCCTTTGATAATCACCTTGCGCTCCAGCCATGCACCACCGTACATCTGGCGCTGTCTTTCATCCCGGTATTCGAAATATTCCTTGTTGGTGACCAGCGTGTCCGGACGCGCCTCCATGCGGAACTCCAGGTTGGCGGTCTTGCCGATAATGCGCTTGGCTTCGGCGGTATCCTGAACACCGGGCAGCTCCACCACGATGCGGTTGCGCCCTTGGCGCTGCACGATTGGCTCCGCCACGCCCAGCTCATTGACGCGGTTGCGCAGGGTAGTGAGGTTCTGAGTTACCGCGTAATCCTCCAACTGCTTAACTTCCTGGTCAGACAATGTCGCACGCACGATCAGATTGTCGCCGCTGCCGGATTCGGTCAGCTGCAGTTGCGGGAACTCCTTACGCATGGTGGAGACCGCCAGATCACGTAACTCCTCGCTGCGGAAACGGGCAACGATTTCCCGCTCATCCACCAACTCCACGCTGCGGTAGCGGGCTTTGGCCGCACGCAGCTTGGCTTTCACATCCTGCGCGTAACCTTCCATATTGGTCTTGACGATGGTGTTGGTGTCCACTTCCATTAGGAAGTGCACCCCACCGGCCAGGTCCAGGCCCAGCTTCATCGGACTGGCCCCCATATTGGCGAGCCAATCCGGGGTAGTGGAGGCCAGGTTCAGCGCCACTACATATTCACTGTGCCCCAGAGCCTCTTGTATGGCTCGTTTGGCTGGCAACTGCTCTTCGATTGACTTGAGGCGCAGCAAAACCGCCTTGTCTTGCACTTCGCCGCCAAAATAGGCGATACCAGCGTCATCCAGTGCCTTCTGTGCCCGCTCGAGCACACCCTGCCCCACGGTCATAGCGCTGGACTGGCCGGAAATCTGCACGGCGGGATCCGGTGCGTAGAGGTTGGGCGCGGCATACAAAAAGCCGAGGGCCGCAACCGCGAGAATCAGGAGATACTTCCAGAGGGGATAGCGATTCATGCTGCTCTCATTGTTCTAGTGGGGCCGTTACGGCCGGTAAACTTTGGCAATGTCGGGGGATATGCGGGCTCCCGTGCCGGATTGCAAGGCGCCTTTTCCCCAAATGGAGGCCGATTATACGGGGATAGTATTAGGGTACAAATCAGCCCCGGACTGGCGCCCGCAATTACGATGACAGTGGCGGCACATCACGCCCGAGTCGCCGATAGAAATCGATCACAAAAGTCTCCAGTGCCCCGGCGGCAATCGCCTCTCTCAGCCCTTGCATCAGCCGCTGATAATGGCGCAGATTATGAATGGTATTGAGCTGGGCACCGAGCATCTCGCCACAGCGATCCAGATGGTGCAGATAGGCGCGGGAAAAATTCTTGCAGGTATAGCAGTCGCAATCCGCTTCCAGGGGGCCTGTGTCGTGCCGGTGCCTGGCATTGCGGATCTTCACAACGCCCTCGGCGGTGAACAGATGGCCATTGCGCGCATTGCGGGTGGGCATCACGCAATCGAACATATCCACCCCCCGGCGCACCGCCTCGACAATATCCTCCGGCTTGCCCACGCCCATCAGGTAACGGGGCCTGTCCGCCGGCATTCGGTGGGCCAAATGATCAAGCACCCGGATCATCTCCTCCTTGGGCTCACCCACCGACAGGCCGCCAATGGCATAGCCATCGAAACCTATATCGGTCAGACCGCGCAGGGAAATATCCCGCAGCTCGGGATACATACCACCCTGAACTATGCCAAACAGCGCCGACGGACTGTCTCCGTGAGCCCGTTTGGAGCGCTCCGCCCAGCGTAGGGACAGCTCCATGGACTTGCGCGCCTCTTCGGGCGTGGCAGGGTAAGGCGTGCATTCATCGAAGATCATCACAATATCCGACCCCAGCGCCCTTTGTACCTGCATGGACTCTTCCGGCCCCATAAAAACCGGACTGCCATCCACCGGCGATCGGAAAGACACGCCCTCCTCGGTGATCTTGCGCAGATCTCCAAGGCTGAATACCTGAAAGCCGCCGGAGTCCGTCAGAATAGGCCCCTGCCACTGCATGAAGTCGTGCAGATCCCCGTGTTCCTGCACCACTTGGGCCCCCGGGCGCAGCATCAGGTGAAATGTATTACCGAGGATGATCTGTGCCCCAATGGCCTCTATATCCCGCGGCAGCATCCCTTTGACGGTACCGTAGGTACCCACCGGCATAAACGCCGGCGTCTCCACCACCCCGCGTGGAAAACGCAAGCGCCCGCGTCGGGCCTTGCCGTCGGTGGTGTCCAATTCAAACTGCATAAAGCACTGGCGACTCAAGGGAAACTCCTGATTCTGGTACCGGCCCGGGCGGCAAATGCCAGCTTGCAGCGGCACTCCCACGCGCTACGGACCTGAATTTTGGCTGCGGACTGAGAGATGTGAAGACTCACCAGCCGCTCACATGGGGGTTGCGATCGATCAGCATCGCATCCCCGTAACTAAAGAAACGGTAGCGCTTCTGCACCGCCTCCCGATAGGCATTCATTGTCTGATCATAACCGGCAAATGCACTGACCAGCATTAGCAGTGTGGATTCCGGCAGGTGGAAATTGGTAATCAGGCGATCCACGACGCGAAACTGATAGCCGGGGTAGATAAAGATATCCGTTTCCCCCACGACAGGTTTCAGCTCACCTCCGGCCGCCGCACTCTCCAGGGCCCGCACGCTGGTGGTCCCCACTGCGATCACTCTACCGCCACGGGCACGGCAATCCGCCACCGCGCGGCAGACGGATTCAGGCACATTCATCACCTCACTGTGCATCTCGTGCTCGAATATGTTGTCCACGCGCACCGGCTGGAAAGTGCCGGCGCCCACATGCAGAGTCACGAACGCAGTCTCCACACCTTTGTGGCGCAGGGTCTCCAGCATAGCTTCGTCAAAATGCAATCCCGCCGTCGGCGCCGCCACTGCGCCGGCTTCCCGGCTGTATACCGTCTGGTAGCGCTCCCGATCCGCGTCCTCATCGGGCCGGTCGATGTACGGCGGCAACGGCATATGCCCCAGCCGCTCCAGCACCGGCAGCACGCCTTCTGCGGGAAACTCAAGTTCAAACAGCGCACCGCGGCGCGAAACCATCCGCAGCTCGGTACCGTCTTGCAGTAATATTTCGCTGCCGGGTTTGGGAGACTTGCTGGAGCGAATATGAGCCAAGGCATCGCGCTCGCCCTGCACCCGCTCTATCAGTATCTCCAAGCGGCCACCGGTGGCCTTGCGCCCGAACAGGCGCGCCGGAATAACCCGGGTATCGTTGAACACCAGCAGGTCACCGGTATCCACCAGATCGGCCAGATCCGCAAAGTGCCGGTGCTGGACAGCGCCGCTGGGGCCATCCAGGCACAGCAGGCGGCTGCCCCGGCGCTCTGCTGCCGGCGCGCGGGCGATCAGTTCATCGGGAAGTTCGAAGTGGAAATCCTGGCGGCGCATGGAATCAGTCCGGCAATCAGCAGTTTGGAGAACCAAGGGGCGCGAAGAGTAACGGAAACCGCTCTTCGCGCCAAATCCTGTTGACCGCGAGCCTCGCATCGCTATAATCGGCCCCTCTCGCGGTTCCGGTGTGCATTCTCGGGCCCCGAGCCAGTGCCAGAGTGGTGAAATTGGTAGACACGACGGATTCAAAATCCGTTGGGGTAAAACCCGTGCCGGTTCGAGTCCGGCCTCTGGTACCAAGTTTGAAAGCCCGCTTAGTGCGGGCTTTTTCGTATCTTGGTTAAGCGCCATGGACGACCATTCGACTCGATACGAGCTGAATAACGCGAATAAACGACAATGAATAGCCGTTTTTTCAACCTAGATGCCCTACGTGGAATTGCTGCCTTACTAGTAGTGTGGCAACACAGCAGCGAGCTCTTTGTTAGAAACCCTAGAATAGCTCAACATGGAACAGCGCTGGCTGATATAGCCTCGACGGTTGACTTCGGCCGAATCGGAGTTATTTGCTTTTTCCTGATTTCGGGGTTCGTGATCCCCTATAGTCTCTCCGAAACAGAGTCTTCTCTGAAGAGATTCGCTATAAGACGATTCTTCCGGCTCTACCCCCCTTACTGGATATCACTACTCGCCGCGATAGTCTTTACTGTTTTCGTAGACAACAGCCACCTTTCAACAGGCACTATTGTAGCTAACATCACAATGCTACAAGGATTGTTTGGTTATGAGAATATTCAGGGACTATACTGGACTCTCACAATCGAACTAATCTTTTACTGCCTGGTTGCCCTCTTATTTGCGATGAAATTACTCAACCGGCCCGCAGCTCTGCTTCTAGCCTGCTTGAGCAATCTATTCATATTCGTTGTTTGGCAATTAGCCGGTAAATTTATGCCTCAACTTACCAACCTACCCTCCCCCATCACTTACACCCCGTTTTGCTTGGCAGTTATGTTTTGTGGCGCACTGATCCGTCACACTTACATTAACCGATCTGATTACCACTACACTATTCTGGGTGTTTTTACTGTTTTTTCTTTACCCCTGGCAGTACTGACTCTTGGCCTACTGGGCCACAATCTGGTCAATAACCCCGCACGGTTCGGGCTCTCTCACCTAATTGCACTTGTAGTTTTTTTGGGAGGACTGCTGATGCGCAAAACCCCTCCCCGGCAGTTTCTGTATTTGGGGCTTATCAGTTACTCTGTTTACCTATTCCATCCGATTGCCATTAAAGTGCTCGACTGGTCAATTCAACAGCAATGGGGTCTACCGCTCGCCAACCTATCACTTGGCTTCTATATTTTTATCACTACGCTGTTCGCTATCGCCATTTCCCATCTTATCTATCAAGTGATAGAAAGGCCGTCCATCGCCATCGGCAGAGCTTTAACACAATCGGCAAAGTCACAGCTAAACTTTGCTTAATTGTACAACCCTATGTAATTTGGCTAGCACCTGACCTTATGATTAATTCGCAAGCCGCTTCTCCTCTTCCGCACCTGACAAACTATGTGAGATAGATCCCAAAATCAGACGTTCAACAGTACGAGCGTCCGCGTTAAGGTTAGACTCCGCAAACAAACCAAAGAAAGATAACAAGAAGGTAGGTATTGGGGGGTTGGTAGCTATCCTGGGGGCGGTTCTCGTCTCCATCCCGTCGGCGCCGAGCGGTGTCCGGCCACCTTCTGAAAGTCAACAGACGAATCAACCAAAAAATCCAGATTCGGACACAGGGATGGTCGGCCCAGGCGCCGAACCTTGCTCGATCACGGACCGCAGTAGCAACCGCTGGATTGGTCGCCCGCTGGCGACCGCGTTGCAGATAAGGTGATCGCATGCTCAACAGACTCCTCTCCTCTCTCACACCAGCTCTGAAGTGTGTAAGTGGGAGGCGCGGATGAAACAGCAAAATCATCGCCGCTTCACCGCGGCACTCAAACGCTTCGCTAATATCCCTGTGGACATGGTCGGCCAGCTTCTGAAACAACTGGCCGGCAACACGGGGGTGGCTGTAGCCAATGGCGCCTCCGCTCAGTTGCAGCGAGTGGCGACACAGCCGGCGCCCGCCTACCAGCCGCGGCCACAGAAACCGCATAAGCGCGAGCGCCCTACACGGCAACGCCCACAAACTTCGCACATCACCAAAGCACCCTGCTGGGTGATCACCTTGGACCCGGATGGGGAGCGGGTAAAATCGCTACTGGAATCACTGCGAGCACAGCGCCTGCCAACGACTGCCATCCCCGGCGTCGATGGCCGCAGTGGTATGCCTGAATTTGAGCGTGGCGAACGCCTCTCCCAAGGCACCACTCGCTGGCGCCATTTATGCGAGTTGAAAAGTTCCGAAGTCGGATGCTATCTGGCGCACCTGCGCGCCATACGCCGCGCCTATGAGTCCGGTCTCGAACGGGTCTGTATTCTCGAAGACGACGTACGCCTGGAACCGAGCTTCGGCAAGGTATTGGCGGAGCTGGAGCGCCTGCCCGCAAATGTGGAAATGGTGCGCCTGATGGGCCTCAAGGTGCGCAAGCGCAAGGAAATACAGCCGCTCGCCGATGGCAGTCACACACTGGTGCGGCCAGAGCGCGGCTGGTGTGGAGCGCAGGGGTATCTGATCAACCGCGCGGGCATGAAAAAGGTGCTGGCACACGGCAGCCGCATCTTCGAACCCATCGACAAGCTGTTTGACCACTTCTGGCAGTTCGATTTGCAACTCTACGGCGTGGAGCCGCACCTGCTGTGGGAAACGGAACACGAATCCAGTATCGTGAAGTCCAACGCGGGACGGGACAAAGTCGCAACCTGGCTCTATTGGCTGCACCCGCTGGGTAAACTCTGGCGCAGCCTGGAGCGCCATTACTATCTGCGGCGGAACGCGCGTGCATTTTACCCGGCTCAGAACCCCACAAAACGTCCGGGACGCACCCCGCGGCTCAAGTTTTAACGGAAACTTCAGTGCATTCTCGCAAGCGCTATTTCCAGCTCAAGGGTGTCCGGACGATAAAATAGACTTTGGGCTCAGTTTAAACTTCCCAATATTTCTGCATTTTCAGAAACATAAAAGAGGCGCTCCAGGTAATCATCATCAATCCTGCGAGCGCCTCCAGGCCAGCGGTAAAGCGCAAATAGCCCATGGGTTCGATATCGCCAAACCCCAAAGACGTGTATGTGGTAAAGGAAAAGTAAACACAGTCAATTAAACTGCCATCAAAATTGCCGGCCAGGGTTTCGAAATCCTCGGACCGCACCATATAGTAGTAACCGAGGGCAAACAGCCAGATTTCCGCAACGTGCGCGAACAGAGCACCGAACACACCGATCAACACCGCCAAATTCCGCCGCACCGACAACTTCTGCCCCAGCCGGAACAGCCCGTTGAGCGATTCGTGGTGAATCAGCACTGTCGCCGCCACAAGAAAACTGTTGAGTAGATAAGCAACCAGCATCTCAGCGCCTGTCCGCGAAGAACTCCCTCACCAGAGCCGCGGCCTCCTCCGCCAATACACCGCCCTCCACGGAAATTTTGTGGTTGTAAAAATCCGACGCGCCGAGCTGCAGTCGACTTTCCACCGCGCCGGCACGCGGCTCCGAGGCACCGTACACCAGCCTGCCGACACGCGCGTGTATCATGGCGCCGAAGCACATGGTGCAGGGCTCGATAGTGACATAGAGGGTAGTCTGCGGCAGTCTGTAGTTGCGCATCCGCTCAGCCCCGCGGCGCAGGGCGATGACCTCCGCGTGGGCACTGGGATCACAGTTACCAATCGGGCGGTTGCTGCCCTCGCCGATAACCTCTCCCTCGAACACCAAAACCGCACCAACCGGCACTTCACCGCGCGCACCGGCAATTTCCGCCAGCTCCAGGGCCCGGCGCATAAATCCGTAATCTCTCGGGGTTGCCATAAAGTTCCCAGATAAATTGTTATACCGACGTCGTGTAGCCGGGATAGTCTTATTTAATCCGCCGCATACCGAAGCCTATCGACGGGCCCGTCATATCCATCCCACCACATGCGCTTCTCATCTGGGCGCAAAGTATCTTTGCCGCCATTAAGCGACGCAACCTAAGGTTCCGTAGCGACCAGGCGGCGCACCACAAAGTCCGCTTCCAGATTCAGACTGTCTTGCTGTTCCAGCTGGCGGCGCATATCCCGGCTGCCTTTCCAAGCGAAAGGAGTCATCATCAGAAAATCCGCGATCGCCTCACGCCCCTGAACCCGAAATGGAAAGCAGCAACGGACTTCCATTTCCGGTACAAATCCGTCCACCCGCCCGGGCGGTGGATGGAGGCGCGGCTCGTCGTAGAGGGCCGCCTTCAGTGACCAGAGGTGCTCCGGCCCCGGAGATACATCCAACAGTGAACCGCCCGGATTCAGCACCCGGCGCATTTCACTGTCCGCAGCTGGAGCGAAGATTCGCAGCAAGTGGTCGACACTGTCCTGCGCCAAAGGTAGCTCCACACTGCTGGCCACCACAAACTGAACATCCGGCATGCGCTTGGCTGCCAGACGCACGCCGGCCTTGGCAATATCCACGCCCGCCAGTGCCTGCGACGGCCAGCCTGCGGCCTCGAGTGCGCGGAGGTAATACCCCTCGCCACAGCCAATATCCAGTAATTGTCGACCGGGAGTGTATGGCAGTAGCGCCGTCACCGCCTCAACCAGCGGGCGATAGTAACCCGCGTCGAGAAAGCGGCGCCGCGCGCGCAACATTTCCGCGGAATCACCGGGGTCTTTGCTGCGTTTTCGGTTGGCCGGCAGCAGGTTCACATAGCCCTCTCGGGCACAGTCATAGCTGTGATGGTTGGCGCAATGCCAGCGCGTATCATCGCACTGCAACGGCAGCTGACAGACAGGACATTGCCAGATCATTCGGTTTTCAGAGTTTCCGTGTTTACCTGCGGCGGACTCGCCCGCTTCTGCAGAATCAAATCCGCCGCTTTTTCCGCGATGGCAATGACCGGTGCATTGGTATTGCCGCTGATGAGGGCGGGCATTATGGAGGCATCGACCACGCGCAGTCCATCCACGCCATGCACTTTGAGTTCCGCGTCCACCACGGCCATCTCATCACGGCCCATCTTGCAGGTACCCACCGGGTGATAGATGGTCTCCGCATGGCGCCGGATAAAGCGTTTGATGGATAGCTTGCTGCGCAGCGCTTTATCCGGACTCCACCAGCGCTTGTGGTAACGCTGCATATCCGCTTGCATCAAAATATCGCGCGCCATTTCAAACGCTTCCACCATCACTGCCATATCCTCGGATTCGCTTAAATAATTCGGCTGTATCAGCGGCAGCGACCTGGGGTCGCCATCCGCCAATATGATTTCCCCGCGGCTTCTGGGCCTCAGTGCACAGGCGTGCAACGAGTAACCATAGCCTCCGGGCTTTTTCCGTCCGTGCTCAAATAGCGGCGCCGCGGAAAGGTGAAATTGAATGTCCGGTTGTCCGCCAGCACGACTGGAAAAGACGAATCCCCCCGCCTCGGCCACATTGTTGGTGAGCGGCCCCCGATGTGCCAAAAGAAATTCCGGCAGACGTAGAGCCATCTGTAATTTCGAGTGCAGAGAATTGGAAAAAGTTACCGCTTCCGAAGCCTGCACTACCTGGGTGATATCCAGGTGGTCCTGCAGATTCTTGCCCACTCCCGGCAAGTGTGCCTGCAGCCGTATCCCGTGCTTTTTCAACGCTTCGCCGGGGCCAATACCTGAAAGCAACAGCAATTGCGGCGATTGGATGGCGCCAGCGCAGAGCAGTACTTCCCTGTTGGCCAATATGCGCTTGCCGTTAATCAGCGCCACCCCACTTACCCGATCCCCTCTGAACAACAAGCGTGCGACCTGACTGCGGGTAAAAACGCTCAAATTGGGCCTGTTTTTAATTGGGTGCAGATAAGCCGCGGCGGCGGAACACCGGCGACCGTGTTTCTGCGTCACCTGATAAAACCCTACGCCGTGCTGATGACTGCCATTGAAGTCGTTATTGAACGGGTGGCCGGCGGAACGGGCCGCGCGCACAAAAGCGCGCCCGGCCTCTGTCTTCCATTGCAGGTCAGACACCGATAGAGGACCCGCGCCACTGTGAAAGGCATCGCTACCCCTGGCATTGCCTTCCGCCCGCAGAAAGTAGGGCAAGATGTCGCGCCAGCCCCAGCCGGGGTTGCCCGCGGCCTCCCAGGCGTCGTAGTCGTCACTGTTGCCGCGCATATAGATCATCGCGTTGATGGCACTGCTGCCGCCCAGCGTGCGGCCGCGGGGCCAAAACAGGCGGCGCCCTTCCAAATGCATCTGCGGCTCAGTGTAATGGTGCAGGTTATAGCGCTCCCCCGGCACCAGATAACCGATGCCCGCGGGCATATTGATCAAAAGACTGCGGTCCGGCGGTCCCGCTTCCAGAAGACAGACTCTGTGCCGCTCCTCGGCACTGAGCCTGTTGGCCAGTACACAGCCGGCGGAACCTCCGCCGACAATCACATAGTCGAATACCATTTCACGGGCCATAGGGTTTTCTCTTTTATCGCTTTGCTGCCCAGACGGTACACGCGACCATAGACCTGTCACAGGCTGTGCAAAACAAACCCCTCCACAATTTTGAAATCAGTGATAAAAACCGCGTTCGGCAGTGTTTCTGTCCGGCCAAAACGTGGTGCAGCAAGTGTAGCTGCAGCAGCGGCCTGGGCATCGATCGGTAAATTCTTCGCCACCGGCAGCAAAAGTAGTTCCATGCCGGGGAAGGACGCAGAAGTAATCACTTAGAGGGGGGGGGGGTAACCGCGGGGTTGAGAAGTGGCCCGTAGGGTACGCAGGTAAGCACTTTTGTACTACGCGGGCGCTCCCCCCTGTTTAGAGAGCCAGGACTAGCGGCGCCGCCCGCGAATACATCGGAGTAGCCCCCGGCGGGGCACTACCAGCGGTTAGCACCGGGCGATCGCGCAGAGATCAACGTTGCGCATTCGCCGCAGGCAGCGCCCGCAAAATCGCCGCGCGCCCAGTGCGGCGGCCGTCGGCACTGCGGGCGCGCACCGCCCATACCGCATCTGCCGAAACACTCGTTTCCAGTTCCCGCCATCTTTCGCCGTCGAAATACTCCAGTGGCAATCCCGGATAAGGCAGCGCGGTTTTCAGTGCCCCATCTTCCACCACTACACCGGGCACCGGTATACGATAAGCGATGCCGCTCAAATCCAGCTTGAGCAACTCCCTGTTCCCCAGCGCCGCAGCGAATCCGTTCCAGTCAGCGTCGAGCGATGCCTTATCGACAGCTGCGGTCCGGGCGGAAAAATTCTGTCCTTCCGCCAGCGGCAGCTCCCATTCCGCCCGGTGCCAGGCGCGTTCCGCCAAAGCCAAAAGGCGCGGAAATAGCATGTACTCCACCTGGGCATCAGTGCGCACCACCTCGCTCCACAGCTGCCCCTGAATACCCTGCACACTCTTCTCAAACTCTGGCGCCGGTGACATCGCCGACCAGCCCCTGCCATCGCGATCAGTTGAAATTTCCGCCAGTTGCGCGGTGTTCAGCGGCGCATAGCTGAACGCTTTACGGGTGTCTGTTGAGCGCGAGGCCCAGTAATAGCCGCTCTCTTTGGGATCCAGCTCGTAGGGCATGTCGAAATAAAGAAAATCCGCGTGGGACTGCACCACTCCAAACCCTGCATCTGCCAAGCGCACACTTTCAGCACCGCCGCCCCAGAACAGCGGTGTCCAGGCATTGGCATAATTTCGCTTGGTGGCCAGCATCTCACCGGCATTCTCTATATGTTTTACGCCATCACTCCAAGCCGCGAGAGTGGGAATACCGGCTTCGGCCACCAGGCGGCTAACCCGCTTGGCGAAGAAGGCACCCAACTGCCCGAGATCCTCCACTTCGCCCTTGGACACGAGTTTCTGACAGGCTGGCGACTCGCTCCACGGCATCTGGCGCTTCACCGATGCCACATCGCCCTTGTCTGGATCGCTGCCGGGAGCATCCTCGAAGCCATTGCCAGCAAGGATATTCAACGCTTCATCGCCACCGAAGTGCCAGCTGGCCAGCGGAGCACCGGCTGCCCGGTGCATCGCTTGCACTTCCCGGATCAACTTGCCAATAAAGTGGTAGGTAGAGTCGATACACGGATTGATGTAGCTGTCGTCGTAGAACTGTACCGACAGGTATTGCGTATCGTCCTGTGGATCAATCAATCGGTACTCAGCCGCCCTCTGTGCGGATTCATCGGCCAGTTTTCTGTAGCGCGCTTCCATCGCCACCACCGCGGCGCGTGCGTGAGCGGGCATGTCGAACTCGGGAATCACTTCAATATGGCGTGCAGCGGCATAGCGCACGATGTGGATATAGTCTTCGACAGTAAAGAAGCCGCTGCCGCTGTTGTCGGATTTTGGACCCGAACCCAGCTGAGGAAGCAGACAGCGGGTTTCACCGGGGTCGAAACAGCGCCTGGCCCCCACTTCCGTCAATTCAGACAGGCCGGGTATTTCAAGACGCCACCCCTCGTCGTCAGACAAGTGGAAGTGAAAACGGTTGAGCTTGTAGGCCGCCATCTGATCCAGCAACTTCAACACCACCGCCTTACTGTGAAAGTTGCGCCCTACGTCGAGAGAAAATCCGCGATGAGGAAAACGTGGCGCATCTTCCACCCGCACCCGCGCCAGTGTCTGGCTGCGCAGATCCACCAGTGCCAAAAGGGACTGCAGGCCGTAAAAAGCGCCGGCCTGATCTCGGCCAATAATCCGCGCACCGCGCGCTTTCGTCTGTAGAGTGTAAGCGCCCGCGACCTTTTCCCTGAAGGCTTCCGGTTCTATGTCCACCCGCACCGGGTAAGCCCCGGGGCCGGAGGGTGCCAGCCCCAGCTGCTCAAGCCGCTGGCGAAAAGCGTGCAGGCTCCTGCTCTCCAGAGGTCCCGCGTCCACCGCGATGCCAGTTCGGAGGCGCACCGGTTCTCCCGTTACTTCCAATAATTGCGGCCGTGGAATTATGCGCGTGCGCCAGGATTCTCCGCCGTCCGGTTGTCTTGTGCTGAAAGCAGCATAGCGACTGGCGGGGGTGGCCAGTGTATTGGCATCGTCGGCAGTGCGTTTCCAATTTTCCGGATGATGAGAGGTGATCGGCAGCGCCAACCCTTCAATACTATCGCTGTCAGTAGAAGCAATGACATGGGCCTTACCGGCCCCATCAACCACGAACAGGCGCGGCATGAAATCCGATTCAGACTGCATCCAATATTCCGCCAGTAGGTCAAAGGCCAGCGTCTCACCCTCGGCGATGCCGGTAAACGCCTCGGTGGGCGTCAGCCGGTGCAGATCACCCTTGATGTGCTCGAGCGTGAAGTCATCCCGGTTCAACAGACGCAGACTGCGGCGGATGCTGTGAAAGTAAATGGCCCAATCGCCTTCTCCGGGCCGGATTGCCTCGCCCTGATTGATTAGCGAAATGCGATAGCTTGAGCAGATGGCACCGCTGCCGCCAGCGCGTTTGCACTCAGTGCGCAGCCGTTCATCCACCCCCTGGAAGTTTGTAAGCACCTCTTGAGTTACCAAAAAATCGCGCGCAATCCGCTCTGCGGAGGAAAGTCGTTCACTGCCGGTCGGAGCGGGAAAGCCGCCGGACCGGTCGCAGGCAGATAAAAGCGCGGCCAGAAGCAGTGCGGATATCAAGGGAACACGGATCATGGCGCTTTCTCATCTTTTTTATTGCTGGCGTCACCATAGCGAAAAAGACAACGCTGTCAACAGCGTGTAGTGCGACACAGTTTGCAATCTTCTGCACGCCAGGCGAATACACCGGGGAAAACTCACATAAAGCCACACACCGGCCTCGCGCGGTCTTCTCGAACCCTTACCGCGCCCACGCTATTACGTCGGAAGTGCCTTTGCCTCCGCGGAAAACTCAATAAGCGACATAGATCAAGTTTTCATTAAAGCACCAGGCGTATTGTGTGAACCAGGATAAAAAACTTTGGCGTTCCGCTTCGCACCTTTGGAAGAAGATCGACAAGAATGGAAAAAACCAACAGTGGCGCGGCCTGTGGCGCAATGACCAGTTTTTCCAGCCCGTCCACAAATACCGGTTGCATGGGGCGCCAAAGATATGAGATACAACAGTTCATTAAGGGTGAACCATAATAAATTCAACGGCGACTGCGGCCGCTTGGCTAAGAAGTAGACACCCCGGGGTAGATCAAATGGAAGTCTCCAAGGAATTCAGCAGTTTTCGATTCCGTCCAAACAAACACCTGACAATTGTATTTAGTCTGCTTTTACTTCCCACGTCCGGTTCCTGCCTCGCCGACGAACTGTTTATTCCCGACTCCACCAGCGCTCTGAATCTGCAGGCGGACAACGCTTTTTTTACCGACAGCGCCTTTGGCATGGACAATGCCGCCCTATATGAAGCCGCGGAAAATCTACGCAACAACTCCATGGATTCGGTTCAGCGGCGTCTCAATTATCAATGGCTGCAGATGCACACCAACCCAGACAAGTTCCAGCCCACCACTGGTGGCAAGGCCCTCAATGAAATTCTAAAAATGGGTTGGAAAACCTACCGGGAGCAGAACAAGCGCAACTTCAGCAGTGGTCTTTTGCGCTACACCAGTGGCCACGGCACTATCGGCAAAGCCCTCGACTACGACGTGCGCCTTTCAGACGAAAAGTTCAGATTCTCCTTCGAATACGAATTCTGAGCGCAAAGATCGCATTCCGGCACCCAGCTGCAATCGTGCGCCAGGGGGGCCGCTGTATCACCAACGGGGGCGATCTTCCAACGCCCCCAATTTCCATCCAACTCCTTCCCCGGCATCGATTTGATAGAATCCCCGCCATTTATCTCTGGCGGAGACAACAGTGACCAATTCAGCCACCCCCAAAACCTTCTCACAACTGCCGCGAGCCGGCGTTGGCCGGCGACTGGCGGCCCTGGTTTACGACGCTTTGATAGTGGCTGGGCTTTTGATGGTGTATGGATTACTGGTGGTGCCCCTGTCCTCAACCCTGGGGCTACTGGAGTGCCTGCCGGATCAGCGCTGTGTGGGCACACCGCTGTACCACACGCTCTTTCCGCTGGGAATGGCGGCAGTGGTCGCCAGTTATTTCATCTGGTCCTGGCGCGCGGCGGGACAAACCATCGGCATGCGCGCTTGGCGCCTCCTGTTGGCCAGTCCCGGCGGCGTACAACTGAGCTGGCGTCAGTGCACACTGCGCGTATTGATGGCCCCGCTGTCGGTCGCCTGCCTGGGCCTGGGATACTTTTGGGCCTGGACCCGCACGGACCGCGCCAGCTGGCACGATCTGATTTCCGCCTCTGAAGTCCGTCTGCTGCCGAAACCCAAGAAGGGCCGTTAAGGAACCTCTGATTAATTCGCGTGAACACTATGGTAGCTTCCGGGGCGCTCAGGCAATAGGAAGGACATTTCGAAAACGCACGAGTACTTCCCTGTAGCTCCGACGGATACATCCCTGTATCCGACGGTTTCGAAATGCCCGTCCTATCACCTGAGCTTCACATGCGCCCCCGAAGCGCCTCTGCCACCAGAAAGTGACTTAATCAGAGGTTCCTTAATTTACCTGGCCCGCTTTAACAACAGCCAGCCCAGGGCAAAGCAGAGCAGTATCGGCAGCAGAACAGCGATAAACGGCGGGAAGCCGAACACCACCGATGAAGGCCCGAGCATATCCTGCAGCGTCTGGAAGACGATACCGACGATAACGCCGGTAAAAACCCGCAGGCCGGTGGTCACTTCCCGCAAGGGGCCAAAAATAAAAGAAATAGCCACCATGACCAGGCTGGCAATTGTCAGCGGCTGCAGCAATTTCTTCCAGAACTGCAGCCAATAACGGCTGGAGTCTTCCCCTTTGCGGTCGAGGAAATTGCCGTAAGCCCAGAGATTCCGCGGTGACAGATCCGACGGCAGAGGGACCACCAGAGCGAACAGTTCCGGGGAAATTTCCGCCTGCCACTCTTGCCGCGCCTTCACCTCGCTGAGGGCCCGGTCGGCGGTAAAGGTCGTCGTGCGGCTGTTCTCCAGTATCCAGTGGTCACCGGCAAAATAGCCGCGCTCGGCGAATTCCACCCGCTGCAACTCGCGCTCGTCGCCGAACCGGTAGCGGGTAACACCGTACAGCTCGCCGCTGGGCAGCGCCGCATTAAAGTGTACGAATTCATCGCCCTCCTTGAGCCACAGCCCCTCCTCCAGGCCGCTGTCATCCAGTTCTCCAAGGGCCATAGCCTTGCGGTTTTCCGCGGTCTGATTGGTATGCGGTATCACGAATTCCGCCAGCGCCAGCCCCAGCACAATCAGCAGCATCACCGGTTTCATCACAGCCCAAGCGATCCGGCCGATAGAGATGCCCGCAGCGCGCATTACCGTGAGTTCACTGGTGCCGGCGAGGGTGCCCAGGCCAACCATACAGCCCACCAGGGCGGAGAAACCCAGCTGTTCGTAGATCCGCTCAGGCAGTGTCCAGAGCACATACAGCACCGCGTCGGCAAACTGGTAATTGTCCTCCAGTTCGCCCAGCTGATCGACAATGGCAAAGATCACATCCAGGCCAATCAACACCAGCAGGACGGCGCCGACGGCCATGGCCACAGTGCGGCCGATATAGACATCCAGTTTACGCATTGCGCCCCTCTCCGCCGTGTACCGCGGCGCGCTTCGGCCGCCGCCTCCAGTCGCGTCCGCCCAGCATCAAAAGACCGAGAATGAGAAAAGGCGGGTGCACCAGCCAAATGGCCGCTGGGTTGCCAATCTTGCCATCTTCAATTGCCCCCCTTACCCCTTGCAATATCACCAGGTAGGTAATGTAGAGCAGCACCGCCGGCACCATCTTGGCGTAGCGCCCCTGCCGCGGATTGGTGCGGGACAATGGCACCGCCAGCACTGCCACCACCAGCACCAGTACCGGCAAGCTGAAGCGCCAGTGCAGATAAGCGCGCTCAACAGGATTGTCGCTACGCCACAAATCCAGCGTGGATGCGGACTCTATGCGGTCGCGCCAACGGCTGCGGGCTTCGGGAATCTCCAACTGCACTTCGTAACTGGAGAACTTCATCAGACGGTAGTCGCGCTGCCCCGGTATGCCTTCATAGCGGTAACCGTCGCGCAACACCAGATAGCGCAACCCGGTTTCCGGATCTATCCGCTGCACCCCCTCCCGCGCGACGGTGACGATCTGGTGGTCCGTTTCTGTATCCGCGCGCGAGTTGCCCAGCTCGGCGAGGAAAACATCGCGCATGGTGGACTTGTCCTCACTCAGGGAGTCGGCGTAGTAGACCGCGCGCTCCCCTTCCGTGCCGACAAACTTCTTCGGCACCAGGTGATCGAACTCGTTGCGCGATTTATCCGCGGTGAGCAGGCTGGAGGACCGCGCCATGCCGGTGGGCGAGAAATAAAGGCTCATGGACGCCACCACCAATGCCACCATAAAGGCCGGCGCCAGGGTGTACATCAGCAGACGCCGCTCGCTGAAACCGCAAGCGTGCAGCACTGTCATTTCACTCTCGATATAGAGGCGGCCATAGGCGAGCAGAATACCGACAAAGAGTCCGAGCGGAAGCACCAGTTCCAGAAACCCCGGCAGGCGGTATCCCATCAAGGCAAAGAGGATATTCGCGGAGAGGTCGCCCGCAGCTGCTTCCGCCAGATACTTCACAAAACGGCCACTCATCACCATCAGTAAAAGCACGGCGCTGACTGCCAGCGTGGCGAAAAGCAGCTCGCGGCACAGATAGCGGAAAATAATCACGGGGCGAATGAATTCCTTGGTGACAGCGATGCGGTAAGTTGTGGATCAAATAATGAACAAGTCACTCCAATTACGACAATCCTATGGCGCAGGAGTTAAACTTGTGCGGCGCATTATCGCCAAATTTATTTGCAATGTCTCGAAACGCGGGACATAGAACCAGATTTCAATGAAAGGAAACGGAATTATGCAGTTCTCTGCCAAGGTCTCCGATATCAGCAAACAGCGCAGCGCCTGCGCCATCATTGCCGTCGATGCCAAAAACCGTCTGGGTGCAGCTGGCCGCGCCCTGGACGAAGTCAGTGGCGGTGTCATCGGCAAAATATTGAAACGCGGCGACCTCGGCAACAAACTCGCCAGCACCCTGACCGTCAATCTGGTGGAAGGGCCGGTGGAGCGGGCGCTGTTGGTGCGCGCCGCAGACGGTGCGCTCAACCGCGCGGACTTCCGCAAGCTCGCCGCCAACAGCGCCGGGGTTGCCAAAGACTTCAAAAATGCCTGCAGCTATCTGACAGAGCTGGAAGTGGCCGATGCCGATACCGCCTGGCAGGCGCAGCAACTGGCCCTCTGCGCGGGCCTCGCCACCTACAGATTTACCCGCTGCCGAAGCGATGCCAAAGACAATCCACTGGCCAAATTTACCGTGCACGCGCCGGAGCGGGGACAACTCAAGGCAGTGAAGCGCGGCGTAGAAATAGGCGCCGCCCAGGCCGCCGGCAGCAACCTGGCACGCGAACTGGGCAACCTGCCGGGCAACATCTGCACCCCCAGCTACCTGGCCGGAGAGGCGCGCGCGCTGGCAAAAGGCAATGCCAAACTGACCACCACCGTACTGGACGAGAAAAAACTGCAGTCCCTCGGTATGGGCGCCTTCCTGAGCGTCGCCAAGGGCAGCGAACAGCCGCCGGCGCTGATCGCCATGAACTACAAAGGCGGCAAGGCCGGAGACAAACCGGTGGTCCTGGTGGGCAAGGGAATCACCTTCGACAGCGGCGGTATCAGCATCAAGCCCGGCCAGCAAATGGATGAAATGAAATTCGATATGTGCGGCGCCGCCGCTGTCTTCGGTGTCATGCGCGCACTGCTGGAACTGCAACCGGCAATCAACGTAGTGGGCCTGGTGGCCGCAGCGGAGAACATGCCCAGCGGCCGCGCCAGCAAACCCGGCGACATCGTCACTTCCATGTCCGGCAAAACCATTGAAATCCTCAATACCGACGCGGAAGGCCGCCTGGTACTCTGCGATGCCCTCACCTACGCAGCCAAGTACAAGCCGGAAGTGGTGATCGACGTGGCCACCCTGACCGGTGCCTGTGTCATCGCTCTGGGTAGTCACGCCACCGGCTTGTACTCCAACCGGGACAGTCTGGCACAGGAACTACTCGCCGCTGGCGAACGCACTGGCGACCGCGCCTGGCAGATGCCGCTGTGGGACGAATATCAGTCCGCGCTGGACTCCAACTTTGCCGACATCCAGAATATCGGCGGCCGCGAGGCGGGCTCCGTCACCGCCGCCTGTTTCCTATCCCGCTTTACCGAAGACTACACCTGGGCGCATTTGGACATCGCCGGCAGCGCCTGGCACTCCGGGGCCAAGAAGGGCGCCACAGGGCGGCCCGTGCCGCTCCTGGTGGAGTACCTGCTGGGCAAATGAGCCGCAAAACCCAGAGGTGACGGCCCCGGTGGCCGCGGCCTCTGACCCACCCCGCGGCCAGGGAAGGGCGCGGGCGGGGCCGCGCCTGACGCCTCCGCGACAGCGTCCCATTCGCCCGAGCTGGAATTAAAGATGACCCGAATAGACTTCTATGTACTCCCCGGTGATCAGCACCGGGACGCCGATATTTTCGCCTGTCGCTTGGCGGAAAAAGCCTACCGCGCGGGCTTACGCGTGCTGCTGGCAGTCGACGACAAAACCCGGGCCAACGAACTGGACCAACTGCTGTGGACTTTCCGCGAGGACAGCTTCCTGCCCCACGCGCCGCAGAGTGCGGGCGAAAACGCAGCGGTGGAAATCAACTGCGGCGAGGAACCGGGCCAGCACCACGGTCTGCTGATCAACCTGCGCAGCGACGTCCCCGGCTGGTTCAGCCGCTTTGAGCGCCTGGCAGAAATCGTCGTGCAGCAACCGGACGCCCTGGCGCGTTCCCGAACGCGATTCTGTCACTTCCGCGATCGCGGATATCCGTTACAATCCCACAAGATCAACTGACATTAACCACACGGCAAGCAGGCACTCACCCAGCCATGTCCCGTCGGAAGAACAAATACAAACAGCGCGGACATCAGCCCGGGCCTTCCAGCGAACTGCTCGATGAGCTGAACACCCTGCGCGACCTGCTCGGCAGTGACGAACTCGGCGATATCCCCCTGCTCGATCAGGTGGCCGGGCCTGTCCCGTCCCGACAGTCCGCCGCGCGGACACCAAAACCGCAGCCGCTGCGACCGGCGTCCCGCCGACCGCTGGAAGAAATTGACCTGCCGATTCTCTTCTCTCCCGTAGACGAAGAGCTGCCGGACGACGGCAAACCGGAGCTCAACGAGTCAGAACTCGAACTGCTGCGCCCGCTACAAAACCTGCGCCCGGAAAGCGGAGCACCTCTGACGGAGTCCTCCACTGCCCCGGCCGCAGCGGCGCCGCGGGAACGGGAAGAACCCCCATCACCGCCTGCCGCGCATCTACAGAAGCAATCTGCAGCGGGCGATGCCGCTCAAAGCGCCGAGGAACAGGGACAGGGAGAACTCTTCGTTCAAACCAAGACCCCGTCCAAGGAAAACCCGTTTCTGCCCGCCCATATCCGCGCGCGCCTGACAGGCGGTCGGGTCCCCAAAACCGTGGAACCCACCCCCGAAGCACCAGCGACCGCGACGAGCCCGGCCGAAGAAGTTTCTGCGGAAAGCACTGGGCCCAAGGCAAACGCAGCCGCGGAACCCCAAGAGCCCGCGCCACTCCTTCCGCAAGCGGGGAAAGACGCACAACCGGCGGATAAGGAAATCCAGCGCAAGCAACTCGTCGACCGCCTGGTGGCAAAACAGCTACCCGAACTGGAGCGCCAGCTCCGCGCGCGCATCGAGAAAATGCTCGACGAACTGGAAGCCAAGCAGTAGCGCGGTATAATCCCCGCCTTTTCCAACAGTTCCGGCACAGGACCTGGCCGCACCGGATTCGCCCGTCACTTCGGCGAATTCGGCGCGACAGGCCTCGAGTGATTTCCCAGCCCCCGCGGCGAGCAGAACAAGGTTTCCCACCCGCATGGACAAGACATATCAGCCCAACGCCATAGAACAGCAGTGGTACAAAACCTGGGAAGAAAACGGCTACTTCAAGCCCAACGGCGATACCGAAGCCAATCCCTACAGCATCATGATTCCGCCTCCCAACGTCACCGGCAGCCTGCATATGGGCCACGGCTTCCAGGAATCCATCATGGATGCACTGATCCGCTACCACCGCATGCAGGGAGATAACACGCTCTGGCAGGTGGGCACCGACCACGCCGGTATCGCCACCCAAATGGTCGTGGAACGCCTGCTCGCCGCAGAAGGACAAGACCGCCATCAACTGGGTCGCGAAAAGTTCATCGAAAAAGTATGGGAGTGGAAGGAACAGTCCGGCGGCACCATCACCCGCCAACTGCGCCGCCTGGGCGCCAGCCCAGACTGGTCCCGCGAACGCTTCACCATGGATGAAGGGTTTTACAAGGCGGTGCAGGAAGTCTTTATCCGCCTGTACGAAGACGGCCTTATCTACCGCGGCAAACGCCTGGTGAACTGGGACCCGAAACTGCACACCGCCATTTCCGACCTGGAAGTGTTGAACGAGGAAGAACAAGGCCACCTGTGGCACTTCCGCTATCCGCTGGCGGATGGCTCCGGCCACTTGGTGGTCGCCACCACCCGCCCCGAGACCATGCTCGGCGACACCGCAGTGGCCGTGCACCCGGAAGACGAGCGCTACAAGCACCTGATCGGCAAGAAGGTTAAGCTGCCGCTGACAGAACGCGAAATCCCCATCATCGGCGACGACTATGTAGACCGCGAATTCGGTACCGGCTGCGTGAAAATTACCCCGGCCCACGATTTCAACGACTACGAAATGGGCCAGCGCCACCAGTTGGAGATGATCAACATCCTCGACGCCGACGCACATCTGAACGAAAACGTGCCGGAAAAATACCGCGGCATGGAGCGCTTCGCCGCCCGCTCCCAGGTTGTAGACGACTTAGACGCCCTGGGCCTTCTGGAAAAGGTCGAGCCACACACCCTGAAGGTTCCCCGCGGCGACCGATCCGGCGTAGTGATCGAGCCCTGGCTTACCGATCAATGGTACGTAAAAACCCAGCCGCTGGCGGAAGAAGCCATCAAAGCGGTGGAAGACGGCCGCGTCAATTTTGTGCCCAAGAACTACGAGAATATGTATTTCTCCTGGATGCGCGATATCCAGGACTGGTGCATATCCCGCCAGCTGTGGTGGGGCCACCGCATTCCCGCCTGGTACGATGACGAAGGCAATGTCTACGTCGGCCGCTCCGAACAGGAGGTGCGAGAGAAAAACAACCTGGGCAGTGAAGTCACCCTGCGCCAGGACGAAGACGTACTCGACACCTGGTTCTCCTCCGGCCTCTGGACCTTCGGCACCCTCGGTTGGCCAGAGGAAACCCCGGAACTCAAAACCTTCCACCCCACCTCGGTGCTGGTGACCGGTTTCGACATCATCTTCTTCTGGGTCGCGCGCATGATGATGCTGACCCTGTACTTCAAGAAGGAAGTGCCCTTCCACACCGTGTACGTGCACGGACTGGTGCGCGACAGCCAAGGGCAGAAGATGTCCAAATCCAAGGGCAATGTGCTAGACCCCATTGACCTGATTGACGGCATCGATCTCGAAAGCCTGGTGCAGAAACGCACCACCGGCATGATGCAGCCGCACCTGAAGGAAAAAATTGAGAAGCAGACGCGCAAGGAATTCCCCGAAGGCATCGCCGCCTACGGCACAGATGCCCTGCGCTACACCTACTACTCGCTGGCATCCACCGGCCGCGATATCAAGTTCGACGTGGGCCGAATCGAGGGCTTCCGCAACTTCTGCAACAAAATCTGGAACGCCTCCCGCTACGTGCTGCAAAACTGCGAGGGCCACGACTGCGGCCAGGATGGCAGCGGCGATTTCGAACTCAGCCTCGCCGACCGCTGGATCATCTCCCAGCTGCAACGCACAGAAAAAGCCGTGCGCGAAGCTATGGACAGCTACCGCTTCGACCTCGCCTCCCAGGCGCTGTACGACTTTATCTGGGGTGAATACTGCAGCTGGTATCTGGAACTTTCCAAGCCGGTACTCTGGGACGAAAACGCGTCAAACGCCATTAAAAAAGGCACCCGCCGCACCCTGATCCGCGTACTGGAAACAACACTGCGGCTGGCGCATCCACTGATGCCTTTCATCACCGAGGAAATCTGGCAAAGGGTGAAAGACCTCGCCGGCGCAAGCGGCGAAACCATTATGCTGCAACCCTACCCGGAGCCGAACGATCACAAGATCGATACCGAAGCCGAAGCGGCCATCGCCTGGCTGAAGCAGGTGATCGAAGGCGTGCGCAATATTCGCGGAGAGATGAACATCTCCCCAGCGAAGAAAATTCCGCTGCTGCTGCGCAACGGCTCGCAGCGCGACGAAGCACTGCTGGAACAGGCCCGCAGCCTGCTGCTCAAGCTCGCAAGCCTCGAGTCCATCACCTGGCTCGCCGACGGAGAATCCGCGCCCGCTTCTGCCACGGCGTTGGTTGGCGACATGGAGCTGCTGGTCCCCATGGCCGGGCTGATTGATGTACAGGCAGAAACGGCACGCTTGCAGAAGGAAATCGACAAGCTGGCGAAAGAGCGCAGCCGCCTGGAGAACAAGCTGGAAAATCCCAAGTTCGTCGACAAGGCGCCGGCGGAAGTAGTCGCCAAAGAAAGGGATAAACTGGCCGACGTGCTGAGTGCCCAGGCGCGCCTGCAGCAACAGCTGGAGGCAATCAGTAAGCTTTGAGAAACCTCTGATCGGTTCACATCCCGGCGGCAAAAGTCATTCTGTGACTGAGCGCCCGAAGCCCTCTCCGGCTTCAGAGGTTCTCAACAGTGACAATTCGCAAAAAAGGGGCGCAGGCCCCTTTTTTGTTGTCACCGCTTCACTCTCTGTTTTCCCCGACACCAGCTGCCAAATGCCTTCCCCCCCTTCCCACGCCCACCTGAAAGCGGTGACGCCCAATATTACAGAAGTAACGCGCATATAAACCCATTACTTAAGAAGTAATTGATCCTTTAGCTCACTGGCACTCTCCACGGCAAAGATTTATAAAACAGGCAGTGTTCCGTACTTGCGTCACACATCAAAATTTTTACGCCAACAATAAAAAATCAGCCTCTGCCGCGGTTGATCTGAATTCCGCAGACAAAATCGATCAGGGATTTTTATACGCCGCAGTACGACCGAAAGAGGGTCAGCACCCTCCAGCAAATCGGGGAGAGAAATGTTGAATCGACCAACCCAATTCGACCCGGCCACTCTAGTGCAGCATTTATGGCCACTGATCGTCTACGGATTTGCCGTACTCGCGCTCATCGCCCTGATGTTAGGGCTGTCGTATTTCCTCGGCCAGCGGCGGCGGGACGCCGCCACGGATGAACCTTTCGAATCCGGTATTGTCTCCCAGGGCAGCGCGCATGTGCGTCTTTCTATCAACTACTATCTGGTGGCCATACTCTTTATTGTCTTCGACCTGGAAGCTATCTACCTGTTCAGCTGGGCGATCGCTTTCCGGCAAACCGGTTTGCTGGGTTTTATCGAAGCAGCTATTTTCATCGTAATACTCCTCGCCGGCCTGATCTATCTATGGCGCCTGGGCGCACTGGATTGGGGCGGAAAACAGCAAAGGAACCTCTAATTAATTCGCGTGGACGCTGCAATGAAATTGTGAGTATTTATCTAAGGAACCTCTGATTAATTCGCGTGGACACTATGGTAGCTTCCGGGGCGCTCAGGCAATAGGAAGGACATTTCGAAAACGCACGAGTACTTCCCTGTAGCTCCGACGGATACATCCCTGTATCCGACGGTTTCGAAATGCCCGTCCTATCACCTGAGCTTCACATGCGCCCCCGAAGCGCCTCTGCCACCAGAAAGTGACTTAATCAGAGGTTCCCTAACCTTTAACCGTCTTCACGTCCAAGGAGCGTATGGGGCAAAGGCTCCCATAGAGCGACGAAAAGGACAACAATAACCTCTTAGGGAAAGCCTATGCGCTGGCAGTTAACCAAAGCGGACAATCTGATCGCCGTGGATGCCAGGCGGACACAGGACGATATTTTTTCCGAAGAGATCAAAAAAAATATCCTGCTTACCAAGTTAGAAAAACTGGTGGCCTGGGGCAGAGCCAATTCACTTTGGCCCTTTAACTTTGGCCTTTCCTGCTGCTATGTGGAAATGGCCACTGCCTTTACCAGCCGGCACGACATCGCCCGTTTTGGATCAGAAGTGATCCGCGCCACACCGAGACAAGCGGATCTTATCGTCATTTCCGGCACCGTATTTATCAAAATGGCGCCGGTAATCCAGCGACTCTATGAGCAAATGATGGAGCCGCGCTGGGTGATATCCATGGGCTCCTGCGCCAATTCCGGCGGCATGTACGACATCTACAGTGTGGTGCAGGGCGTAGACCGTTTTCTCCCCGTTGACGTCTACGTGCCCGGCTGCCCGCCGCGCCCGGAGGCATTGATGCAAGGGCTGACCCTACTGCAAAAACAGGTGGCCACGGAGCGCCGCCCCATCAGCTGGGTGGTGGAAGATCAGGGGGTGCGCCGGATTCCAAAACCCAGCCTGCGCGACGAAAACCGTGAAAAACGCATGGCGGCAGACAAACTGCGGTCACCCGATACCGTTTGAGCACTGCAAGCCCGCGCTTGCCCTCCCGAAAGGGGGAGAAAAATTATGAACAGCGTCATCGCCAACAGTGTTTACAGCCCGACACCCTACCGTGCGGCGGCCAAAAGTTTTATCGGTGACCTGCGCAGCCAATACCGGCATAACAAATACTGGCTGCAACCGGACTGCCCCGATATGCCGACGCTGTGGACGGATAGCCGCTCACTGCTGCCGCTGCTGCGCTTTCTGAAAGCGGAAATTTCCCACCCGTTCGCAATGCTTTACGACCTGACCGCCATCGACGAACGGCTGCGGATCAACCGCGGCAAGGGAGAATCCGAGCAGCCTAAAAGTGATTTCACCCTGGTCTACCAACTGCTTTCCGTGCAGCGGGATCTGTTTATCCGCATTAAATTGGCGCTTCCAGCATCGCATTTGTCCGCCCCATCCGCCACCAGCGTGTGGACCAGCGCCAACTGGTACGAGCGGGAAATCTGGGACCTGTTCGGCATCGAGTTTATTGGGCATCCGAATCTGCGCCGGATCCTGATGCCTTCGACCTGGCTGGGACACCCGCTGCGCAAAGACCACCACGCCCGTGCCACTGAAGTAGACCCTTTCAAACTAACAGCGGAAAAACAGCGCCAGGAACAAGAAGCGCTGCGATTCAAGCCCGAGGAGTGGGGTATGGCCCGCGCCAGCGACAGCGCGGAATTCATGTTTTTGAATCTGGGGCCCAATCATCCCAGTGTGCACGGAGTTTTTCGCGTCGCACTGCAACTGGACGGCGAGCGCATTATCGACGCCGTGCCAGACATCGGCTACCACCATCGCGGCGCGGAAAAAATGGCCGAGCGTCAGGCTTGGCACACTTTTATGCCCTACACCGACCGTATCGATTATCTGGGCGGCGTAATGAACAATCTGCCCTACGTGTTGGCGCTGGAGCAACTGGCGGGAATTCCGGTCCCATCTCGCGCACAGGTGATTCGGGTAATGCTGTGCGAACTATTCCGCATTGCCAGCCATCTAGTGTTCTACGGCACCTTTGCCCAAGACGTGGGGCAGATGTCACCCGTCTTCTACATGTTCGTCGACCGGGAAAAACTTTTCGGCATTATCGAAGCGATCACCGGCGGGCGTATGCATCCGGCCTGGTTCCGAATCGGCGGTGTAGCGCAGGATCTGCCCCGCGGCTGGGACAAGCTGGTACGAGAATTCCTCGACTATATGCCAAAACGGCTGCGCGAGTACGAGGGCATGGTGCTGAAAAACAAGCTGTTGCAAAAACGCACCCGTGGCATCGGCGTCTACAACACACAAGAAGCACTGGAGTGGGGCGTCACCGGCCCCGGCCTGCGCGCCACAGGACTAGAGTGGGACCTGCGCAAGCGCCGCCCCTACAGTGGCTACGATCAATTTGAGTTTGATATCCCCTGTTTCGACGGCGGCGACTGTTTCGACCGCTGCCGGGTTCGTGTCGAGGAAATCTGGCAGAGTCTGCGGATTATCCGCCAGTGCCTCGACAATATGCCCCCCGGCCCCTACAAATCCGATCATCCCCTTACCACCCCCCCGCGCAAGTCGCGCACCATGCACGACATAGAGACGTTGATACAGCACTTCGTCAACAACAGCTGGGGGCCGGTAATGCCGCCGGGTGAAGTCTGTTATCCGGTGGAAGCCACCAAGGGAGTGAACAGCTACCAAATTATTAGCGATGGCGGAAATTGCGCCTATCGTACCCGAATCCGCACGCCCTCTTTCCCCCACTTACAGATGATTCCACTGATGGCGCGCGGCCTATTGGTGGCGGATCTGATCGCTATCATCGCCAGTATCGATTTTGTGATGGCAGATGTGGACCGGTAGCAGGGCGCGCTGATGAATGCACGCGAACGCGATGACGGCTTGTGGCACAGGGCAATCAAGCAAACCTATCAGCGGTTCCCAAATTATCGGGAATAACCTATGTCCAGCACTTTTGAAGCGGAAGTCATAGCAGTAATGGAGCAAAACAAGGCGGGCGAAGACATTCACAAGGCCAGCTTAAGTGATGCGGAAAAAGCCGAGATTGAACGCGAGTTCGCCCACTACGAGGACAAGGCCTCTGTGGGCCTGGAAGCACTGCGTATAGTGCAGAAACACCGCGGCTGGGTTTCCGACGAAAGTCTGCGGGCGGTCTCTGCCTATTTGGACATTCCAGTGGCGCAACTGGAAAGTGTCGCCACCTATTTCCAACTGATATTTCGCCAGCCAGTGGGCCGAGAAGTGATTCTTCTGTGCAAAAGCGCCAGCTGCTGGATTATGGGGTGCGCCCACCTGCAGAAAAAAATCCAGGAGAAGTTGCGTATCAAGCCAGGAGAAATCACGGCAGACGGGCTTTTCACCTTATTGGAAACCCCCTGCCTCGGCGACTGCGACAACGCGCCGGTAATGATGATCAACGGAGAGATGCACCGCCATCTCACAGAAGCCACAGTGGACGAAATTCTCGACAACAAAATCAAAACCCATCGCGCGAAAGGCTCCTGCCATGCCGGACCAGACACTGACTAAGCCGTTGACCAAAAACATATGCCCGCAGCATAAACCACCGGATATCGAGCGCTACCAGGATAACGGCGGCTACAGCGGCTGGAGAAAAGCCCTGGGCATGGCACCGGAAGATATTGTCGAGCTGGTTCAGAAAAGCGGACTGCGCGGCCGCGGCGGTGCCGGTTTCAACACAGGGCTTAAATGGAGCTTCGTCCCCCGGGGAAAGGGCAGCCCCGCGGTCAAATATCTGGTGTGCAATGCAGACGAAATGGAGCCGGGCACCTTCAAGGACCGGCTACTGATGGAGCAAAACCCTCACCTGCTGATCGAGGGCATGGCCATCGCCGCCTACGCCATAGAAGCGCGCACCGCCTATATTTTTATCCGCGGCGAATACCACCTGGCAGCGGTACGCCTGGAACAAGCGATAAACGAAGCCAGACAGGCCGGCCTTATCGGGCCGGACATTCTCAACAGCGGTTACAGCTTGGAAATTTATCTGCACCGCAGCGCCGGTAATTATATCTGCGGTGAAGAAACTGCCCTGCTCAACGCCTTGGAGGGAAGGCGGGCCATCCCACGGGCAAAACCGCCTTTTCCCCAGGTCAGCGGCCTCTGGGGTAAACCCACCGTCGTCAACAATGTGGAAACACTTTGCAATATTCCCCACCTGATCGAACTTGGCAGCGAATGGTACAAAAGCCTCGGCCGCTGCCAGGACGCGGGCAGCAAACTGTTCGGAGTCAGCGGCAAGGTCAACAAACCGGGCACCTGGGAATTGCCCATGGGTACACCCATCCGGGAAATCATTGAAGAACACGCCGGCGGCATGCGCGATGGACTGAAACTCAAAGGCTTCCTCCCCGGCGGTGGTTCCACGGATTTTCTCGGCCCCACAGATCTGGACCTGCCGATGGACTATGACGCAATCGCCAAGGCGGGCAGCCGCATGGGGACCGGCACCATCATCGTACTGGACGACCACACCTGCCCAGTGGGGCTTGTCCTGAATTTGAGTCAGTTTTTTGCCCGGGAATCCTGCGGCTGGTGCACCCCCTGCCGCGACGGTCTGCCCTGGGTGGTGGAAATTCTGACCCGAATCGAAAACGGCAGTGGGACACCGGAGGATCTGGATCTGCTGCAGGAACAGGTGGCACGCATGGGCCCCGGCAATACCTTCTGCGCTCTGGCCCCCGGTGCCGCCGAGCCCCTACAAAGCGCACTGCGCCTGTTTGAAGAGGACTTTATCGATCACATCAGAAAAGGGCGCTGCCCTTACCGGTAGAGAGCCATGCCCGCAATCTGTGCGAGCAGAAGGAACCATAAAAAAACGGATAAGCTATGCCTACCATCACAATCGACGGCAAAAACTATCAAGCAGAAGAACAAGAAAACCTGCTCAGCGTCTGCCTCACAGCCGGAATAAACCTGCCCTACTTCTGCTGGCATCCGGCGATGGGATCTGTTGGTGCCTGCCGCCAGTGTGCAGTGATCGAATACAAAAACACCGATGACAAGCACGGCCGTCTGGTTATGAGCTGCATGACCCAGGTCAGGGAAGGCGGTATTTACAGTGTCGACGCAACGCGCGCGCGCCAATTCCGTGGCGGCATTATCGAAAACCTGATGACCAACCACCCCCACGACTGCCCTGTCTGCGAAGAGGGCGGCGAGTGTCACCTGCAGGATATGACCGAGATGAGCGGCCATACCATGCGCCGATTCCGCGGCCGTAAACGCACCCACCGCAATCAGTACCTGGGCCCCTTTATCAACCACGAAATGAATCGCTGTATTGCCTGCTACCGCTGTACACGCTTTTACCGCGACTACGCCGGAGGCACAGATCTACAGCCTCTGGCGCGAAATAACCAGGTCTACTTTGGCCGCCATGAAGATGGTTTACTGGAAAACGGCTTCAGCGGCAACCTGGTGGAAGTCTGCCCTACTGGGGTCTTTACTGACAAAACCTTCAGCAAACACTTTGTGCGCAAGTGGGATCTGCAATCGGCGCCCTCGGTCTGCGAACACTGCGCGGTGGGCTGCAATACCGCACCCGGCGCGCGCGCCCCCGGTAATGGAAAAGATCCGATACTGCGCCGGGTGGTCAATCTCTACAACCGCGATATCAACGGCTATTTCCTCTGCGACCGCGGTCGCTTTGGATACGATTATGTCAACAGCGAAAAGCGCATCAAAAATGTTTTGGTCGCGTGCGAAAAAAATATCATCAGCTCCACTGCGGCACCGGGGGAAAGAATCCACGGCGAAATACACCCGGAACCCGCGGTTAAACATCTGGCCCGGCACCTCGCAGAGGTCCAACAGGGCCGGCGCCGCCTTATCGGCATAGGATCACCTCGCAGCTCACTGGAAAACAACTTTGCACTCCGGGAGCTGGTGGGAAAAAACAACTTTTTTAGCGGCCTTTCTGCGCGGGACCTGCAACTGCTACAACTGGTGGACAGAACGCAGCGGGACGCGCGCATTCACTGCCCCACCACACCGGAAATCGAGAGCGCAGACGCCATATTGATTCTCGGTGAAGACATAGACAACACCGCGCCGCGCGTCGCACTGGCAGTGCGCCAGGCAGCACGCAACCGACAAAAGCGGCAGGCACAGCAACTGCAGATTCCCCTTTGGCAGGACGCCTCGGTACGCCAGCTGCGCGTCGAAGCCAGTCCCATTTTTTTTATCGGGTTGGAAAAACCTCGGCTCGCGGATATCACCAGTGCCACACTGCTCGGCACACCGGAACAAACCGCGCTCTTTGCCGACAGCATCGCGCAACTGATTCTGGGGGACGATACCGGTGCACGGAAACTTGCCCCAGACTGCCGCGCACAGGTGGAGCAAGTGGCGAACACCCTTCGGCAGGCGGAAAATCCGCTGATCATCTCCGGCTGTGGGAGCAGAAGCAGTGACATTATCCACTGCGCCGGAAAAATCGCCGCCACTCTGGCAGATACCTCTTCCTCCCCCTGCTCCTTGTACCTGGCCTGTCCAGAAGTCAACAGCCTCGGGCTGACACAATTTTTCCCAGCGGGGGAAGGGGATCTGGAACAGCTGGCACACACCCTAGAAATACACAGCGGCACGCCGTGCACACTGATCGTGCTGGAAAACGACCTCTACCGCCGCGCCGACCGCCACACTGTCGAACGGATTTTCAACAGTGCCGATGCCGTCATCCTGATCGACACCCTGCTCAATAACACCGCGCGACACGCGGATTTGATTTTCCCCGCCGCAGCCACGGCGGAGAGTCAGGGTACCTATATTAATAGCCAGGGTACCGCTCAGCGCTTTTACGCCGTTTGTGAAGGGGCCAGCTATATTCAGGAAAGCTGGCGTTGGCTGGTGGATGCAGCGAATTTCTGCAAACAGAAATCCCCGCAACTGGCGACCATCGCCGCCTGGAGGCACAGCATGGACCTGAGCGAAGCACTCGCCGCAAATTTTCACCAGTTCGAAGTCTTGGAGAAAATCGGCCCCGACGAAAACTACCGCCTCAACGGGCTCAAAATTGCGCGGCAAAGCCACCGCTACAGCGGGCGCACCGCGCTGGGCGCCAAAGCGCAGGTGGCCGAACTTCCACCACACCCGGACCCAGACGCCCCTATGACTTTCAGTATGGAGGGCATCCAAAGCCCGGCGATGACACCGCTCTCCGCCCATATCTGGTCGCCAGGCTGGAACTCAAATCAATCGATTATCAAATTTCAGCAGGAAATCAATGGCCACCGCCTGGGTGTCAGGGGCAGCGTCCCTATCCGGCGACAACCGCAACCACTCCCCGAATGGCAATTAGCAGCATCGGTGCCCGCAAAAACCAGTAAAACACTGACCGCCGTTCCCCTCTACCGGCTATTCGGCTCCGGTGAGCTCAGTGTGGGCGCCGCAGCCATCGCAAGCGTCACCGACATTCCCTTTGCACAGATCAGCCGCGAAGACGCCCAGAGGCTCGATGTCACAGCTGGGGACATTGGGCAATTGCAGCTGGGCGGTGAATCCCACACCGTGGAGATCCGCATCAGCGATGCACAGCCACCCGGCACGGTGGGTGTGCCTTCCGGATTGCCGGGCCTGGAAACCCTGGCAGCACTGTTGCCCGCTCCCGCACAGCTGGAACGCCGCAGCGACCGCGAACCGGGAGAAACACCATGACAGTTCCAATATGGATCACGCTACTGAATATCTTCGGCATACTGGCGGCCGCAGTACTACTGGCTGCCCTGCTGACCTGGGGTGAGCGGCGCCTGCTGGGCCTGTGGCAGGACAGGCCGGGCCCCAACCGGGTAGGCCCCTTTGGCCTGCTGCAGGTGGTGGCGGACATGATCAAACTGTTTTTCAAAGAGGACTTTGTCCCCCGTTTCGCCGATGTCCCCGTATTTATACTCGCCCCAGCGGTGGTAATGGCCACCATGCTGCTTTCCTTCGCAGTACTGCCAATATCCCCCACCATCGGTGTCATCGATCTAAATATCGGCCTCCTGTTTATCCTCGCCATGTCTTCCATGGCAGTCTACAGCGTGATCCTCGGCGGCTATGCGTCTAACAACAAATACGCACTGTTAGGCGGCCTGCGCGCCGCTGCGCAAACAGTTTCCTACGAAGTTTTTATGGGGCTGAGCCTGATGGGCGTGGTGATGCTCTCCGGGAGCTTTAACTTGCGCGAAATTGTCTCAGCACAACAGGACGGCTGGTACCTGCTGCCCCAGTTTATCGGATTCGTTGTATTTTTTATCGCCGGAATTGCCGAAAGCCACCGCCTGCCTTTCGACCTCCCGGAAGCGGAGCACGAACTGACCGCCGGCTTTCACACTGAGTACTCCGGCATGAAGTTCGGGATCTTTTTTGTCGGTGAATACCTGTCTGTCATTCTGATTTCCGCCCTGATCACCACACTATTTCTGGGCGGCTGGTTGGGTCCCTGGCTGCCACCGCTGGTCTGGTTTTCCCTGAAAACCGCGTTCCTGGTACTGCTGTTTATTCTTCTGCGCGCCGCCCTGCCGCGCCCCCGCTACGACCAGCTGATGCAATTCGGCTGGAAAGTGATGCTGCCGCTCTCTCTGCTCAATTTGCTGGTCACCGCGGGGGCACTGTTATGGATTGGATAGATACACAAAGAACCGCCGGAGAAACCCCATGATAGCGAGCCAACTGCGCAGTATGTGGCTGGTATTCAGGCACCTGTTCCGCCGCAACGCGACGGTGCAGTACCCGGAAGAAAAACCCTATCTGGCGCCGCGCTACCGGGGCCGCATTGTGCTCACTCGAGACCCGGATGGCGAAGAGCGCTGTGTGGCCTGCAACCTCTGTGCCGCGGCCTGTCCCCCGGACTGTATCGCCTTGCAAAAAACCGAGGATGAAGACGGCCGCTGGCGCCCGGCCTGGTTCCGCATCAATTTTTCCCGCTGCATTATGTGTGGTCTATGCGAAGACGCCTGCCCCACTTACGCGATACAACTTACCCCGGATTTCGAGATGTGCGAATACGATCGCCAGAACATGGTATACGAAAAGGAAGATCTTCTGATCAGCGGCCCGGGAAAATATCACGATTACAGTTTTTACCGCATAGCGGGCAAAGCGGTCGCGGGCAAGAAAAAAGGTGAGGCGGAGCAAGAGTCCAAGCCAGTCGAAATCAAGAGTCTGAATTTATAAAAACAATAATGGAATCCCTAAGCACACGCCCAGGTGAAATCGCCGTTTCTTTAGCGCCTTCTTACGGAGCGAGGAATAAACCTATGACAGCAGTGATTTTCTACATCAGCGCAGCCACCGCCACGGTTGCCACCGCGATGGTTATCTCCAGTCGTAACGCCGTCCACGCCCTGCTCCACCTGATTGTGTCTCTGCTCGCCATCGCGGTTATTTTTACACTCTACGGTGCGCCCTTTGCCGCGGCACTGGAAGTCATCGTCTATGCCGGCGCAATCATGGTATTGATGATTTTTGTCATTATGATGCTCAATCAGGGGGACGCCGCTGTCGATCAGGAAAAAGCATGGCTCGCGCCGAAAAACTGGTACGGCCCGGCGCTACTGACTGCAATTCTCCTGGTACAGCTGCTGCTGTTGATATTCAGCGGCGCAGAGGAATCCGCACAGAGAATACACTACATTGGCCCCACGGAAGTGGGTATCGCGCTGTTCAGCCACTACATACTGGCGGTGGAACTCGCATCAATGCTGCTGCTCGCCGGTCTCGTTGGCGCTTTTCACCTGGCCCGGCACAAACGCATCGAAACGTCGGAGGCCCCAGATGCCGACTGAAACACTGCCAGACCTGCTCACCGGATTGACGCTGTCCGCCATTCTTTTCTGTTTAGGGCTCATCGGTCTACTGGTGCGGCGTAATGTGATTTATCTGTTGATGTGCGTGGAAATATGCACCAACGCGGCGGCCTTGGCGTTTGTCGTCGCCGGTGCACACTGGGACAGTAGCGACGGCCAGGTGATGTTTATTTTCATTATCACGCTAGCAGCAGCGGAAGTGGCTATTGCGCTTGCCTTGGTTTTACAGTTCTTTCGCCGCCGGCACACCGTGGATATCGACCAACTGAACGGATTGAGAGGTTGATATGCAGGATTTTTTCGCCCCGTTTCTCGCCTGGATCCCGCTACTGCCGCTGCTCGGCTTTGTACTGCTCATCGCCTTGCCACTGTTTCACCTGCGAGAGCCGCCCGAAGCCGTCAGTGCTGTTGTAGGCGTTGGCAGTGTATGCCTGAGCGCACTGCTTACGCTGCTAATTATGTGGACGCTGTTCCTCAACAATCCGTCGGCGGTTTTACAGGTCTCGTTATGGCAGTGGCTCAAGGTCGGCGCACTGCAGCTGGGATTTGATTTTTATCTGGACTGGCTGGGCATGGCGATGTTACTGGTGGTCACAGGGGTAGGCTTTCTGATCCATCTTTACTCCGCCGGTTACATGCATGGGGACGATGGCTACCGACGCTACTTCGCCTATCTCAACCTGTTTGTCGGCGCCATGTTAATACTGGTGATGGCGGATAATCTGCTCTTGCTCTACCTGGGTTGGGAAGGTGTTGGGCTGTGCAGTTATCTGCTGATCGGTTTCTGGTACCGGAACTCAGCCAACGGAGACGCCGCACGCAAGGCCTTTATTGTCACCCGTATCGGCGACACGGCCATGCTCCTCGGCCTGATCCTGTTGTTTAGCCAGTTCGGAACGCTGAGTATCCGCGCGTTGAATACAGCCGCAGCCAGCGCGCCCGCAAATAATTTAACGGTTACGCTCGCCGCCCTGCTACTGCTCGGCGGCGCGGTGGGAAAATCAGCGCAACTGCCGCTGCAGACCTGGCTGCCCGATGCCATGGCCGGTCCGACCCCGGTCAGCGCACTGATCCATGCGGCCACCATGGTAACCGCCGGCGTCTACCTGATCGCGCGGATGCACCCACTCTTTAACGCCTCGGAAACAGCGATGAGCGCTGTGGGTATTGTCGGTGCGCTGACGCTACTGCTGGCTGGTTTCAGCGCAATGGTACAAAGCGATATCAAACGGGTACTGGCCTACTCTACCATCAGCCAAATCGGCTATATGTTCCTGGCACTGGGTGTGGGAGCCTGGACCGGCGCCATCTTTCACCTGATGACCCACGCCTTTTTCAAAGCCCTGCTGTTCTTATCCGCCGGGTCAGTGATTCTCAGCCTGCACCACGAACAATCACTGTTTTCCATGGGCGGCCTGCGTAGAAAACTCCCTTTCACCTTTGGCTGCTTTGCTATTGGTTGCGCCAGTTTGGCTGCTCTGCCGTTTACCGCGGGCTTCTATAGCAAAGACCAGATACTGCTCAAAGCATGGGAGTACCAAGGCGGTTTCAACGGCATCTGGTTCACGGGAATTTTGGGAGCCCTGATAACCGGCTTTTACAGTTTCCGCCTGCTGTTTTTGGTGTTCTTTGGCAACGATGGTCCGGCCTCCGCCCAGTGCAAGGATGCCAACAACGGGGTAATGACACTGCCTTTGTCGGTCCTGGCGGTGCTGGCGTTATTCGGAGGCCTACTGACCCCGCCACTGCAAAGGGTTTTCACACAGGCCCCGGCTGGCCATGCACCGCTCTGGGTTGAAGGCGTGGCCATTGCCGCGCCCATCCTGGGGCTGGCCCTGGCATGGCTACTGTTCCGACACAACACCAGTCCCATGGAGTCCCGGGGCAAATCCGCCCTGGAAAAGCTCTGGTTTTCTGGCTGGGGCTTTGACTGGCTTTACCACAGATTGCTGGTACAACCCTTAACCTCCCTCGCGCGCATTAACCGCAATGACATTCTGAACAGTATTTACAACGGCACTGCGTTTATCTGCCGGCAGCTTCACAACCTGCTCAGCACTTCGCAAAACGGACTAATTCGCTGGTATATAGCGAGTTTCACCTGTGGTGCCATTATCTTTCTCGCGCTTTTGGTGGTCCTATGACACCCTTCAGCACACTCCCGGCAATCATCGCGATTCTGTTTTGTGGCGGCATACTCGCCTGGCTGTCCGAGCGCTATTTCAACCGTGGCAGTCGCCAGATTTCGCTTATCAGTCTTTCAGTGGCCGCCGCCCTGCTTGCCACCTACTGGCCTCACTTAACGGATTCCCCCACTGGCGTTTGGTGGGACAGTGTGCAAATTAACTGGATTCCCCGCTTCGGTATCAGCTTCTCTCTGGCTATAGACGGTCTGGGATTTCTGATGCTGGCCCTGACGGTGTTAATGGGCCTTTTCGGTCTGGTGGTAACCTGGCGGGATATCCGCTTCCGGCGCGGCTTTTTCTATTTCAATTATCTCTGGACTCTGGCCGGAGTAGTGGGGGTTTTCACCGCGATAGACCTCTTTTTATTTTTCTTTTTCTGGGAAGTCATGTTGCTTCCCATGCTGTTTTTGATCGCGGTCTGGGGTTATGAGGAACGCATTCCCGCAGCAATCAAATTCTTTATTTTCACCCAGGCCAGCAGTCTGTTGATGTTGCTGGCCATCGTCACCCTCGTTTATCTTCACTACAGCGCCAGTGGAATACTGACCTTCAATTACCGTGAGCTGTTGAACGCACAGCTGACACCCGGAAACGCCTATTGGCTGATGCTCGGTTTTTTCATTGCCTTCGCGGTAAAACTGCCCGCATTGCCCCTGCACACCTGGCTTCCGGATGCCCATACCCAGGCACCCACAGCGGGCAGCATACTGCTTGCGGCAATATTGCTGAAAACCGGTGCCTACGGTCTGCTGCGCTTTACTCTACCGCTGTTTCCCGAAGCCTCGGCGGCTTTCGCACCCGTTGCCATGTCGATCGGCGCCGCCAGTATCATCTACGGTGCTCTGCTCGCCTTCGCACAGCAGGACATGAAGCGCCTTGTGGCCTATTCCAGTGTCAGCCACATGGGTTTTGTATTACTCGGCCTCTACGCCATGAATACAGTTGCAGCACAGGGCGCGGTAATGCAGATGATCGCCCACGGCTTCAGCACTGCCGCACTATTCTCCCTTGTAGGCGCCATTCAAAAAAGGCTCAACAGCCGCGACATGGCGCAGCTGGGCGGCCTTTGGAGCAGTCTGCCCAAGCTGTCCGCAACAGCACTTTTTTTTGCGGTGGCGTCTCTGGGAATGCCGGGGCTGGGTAACTTTATCGCCGAATTCCTGGTGTTGCTTGGCAGCTTCGACAGCAATCACTGGATCACTGCCATCGCGGCAACAGGACTGATCGGCGCGGCGCTCTATGCACTGCTGATGATGCAACGGGTATTTTTCGGCGGACTACGCACACCCGAAGACGCACAGACCCGGTCTCCGACGGATCTTAAAGCGCGTGAATTTCTGGCGCTCATATCGCTGGCTGCAGGGTTATTGCTCCTCGGTCTTCGCCCACAAGTAGTTTTCGATATCGCTCAACCCGCCATTGCAAGAACTGGAACACTACATAAGAAAGCACCCACTGCCACCTCACAAATATCCTCGCCCAAATTGCGACTTTCCGCCTGGCCAGACACTGATCATCGTAGAGGAAATTCACCATGAGTGCACGGGAACTCCATGCCATTCTTCCGTTGCTTATATTGAGCGGAGGCATCCTGTTTCTTTTGCTACAAGTATCCTTTCTACGCAGCCACAAGGCTGCAGCGGCCACAGCGGTGATCACCTTGATCGCGGCAATTGCGGCTTGTTTTGACGTTGCCCGCACTCTGTCGCAAAGCGCAGCACCCATCGAAGTCACCGGTCTGCTGTTGATCGATCAGCAGGCATTGTTTTTCTGCCTGCTGTTTTTACTGGCCGCGCTGGCCATTGCGGTTCTGGGGTTTAGTTATTTGCAAAAGCGATGTGATTCTGCACGGGAAAGCATACCCGAAGCCTTCTACCTATTGCTGTTACTGGTTATGTTGGGAGCAATGGCACTGGTTTTCTCCAATCATTTCGCCAGCGTATTCCTCTCCATGGAACTGATGAGCCTGGCGCTCTATCCAATGCTCGGGTTTGCTGTCACTGGCGATCTTTCCCCTAGACTGGAGCAAATGTACTCTCTTGAGTCCGGCGTTAAGTACTTGCTGCTGTCGGCCTTGTCCACCGCATTGGGACTGTTCGGCATGGCCCTAATCTACGCTGCTTGCGGTGCGCTGGATTTTGGTGGAGTGGCTGCGGCGGTGGCGAATTTACCGCGCACCCCTTCGCTGTTATTGAGCGGCCTGACTTTGCTTTTGATTACACTCGCTTTCAAACTTTCTCTGGTGCCCTTCCATATCTGGACCCCAGACGTCTACCAGGGTGCACCCTCGCCAGTCACCGCCCTGATTGCCACCGTTGGCAAAGGTGCCGTGGTGGCTCTGTTACTGCGCTTGTTTACCGAACTGGAACTATTTTCCATTCCAGCGCTGACCGGGCTGCTGGCCGCAGCTTCCGTGGCCAGTATGTTGGTCGGCAATCTACTGGCGCTTATGCAAAAAAATATCAAACGACTATTGGCCTATTCTTCCATCGCACATATCGGCTACTTACTCGTCGCATTTCTGATTGGCAACAGCGCCTTCGGCAACGAGGCGGTTCTCTACTACCTGGTTGCCTATGTGATCACCACCCTAGGGGCTTTCGGCGCGGTGGGACTGATCGCAGACAGCGCCCTGGCGAGAACAGCAGGCAGTGCAGGTGAGTATGTCTACACCACCACATCCCCTTTTCAACGCGACTTTTACCGCGGACTCCTATGGCGGTCCCCCTGGCTTGCCGGCTGCCTTGCGGCAATGCTTCTCTCGCTGGCAGGCATCCCTCTAACCATCGGTTTTATCGGCAAGTTTTACATCTTTGCCGCCGGCATCCAGGGACAACTGCGGCTTCTTCTGGCCGCTGTCGTGATCGGCAGCGCCATAGGCCTTTTCTATTACTTACGTCTGCTGCTAACCATGGTGCTGCGTGAACCTCAGGCGCCACTGGATTCCATAGAAAGCGTACGGATAGCCGTATCGGGCCGGCTACTACTGATCTCACTGACTGGCGTATTGTTGATTTTTGGTGTGTTTCCACAGATCTTGATCGATTGGATATATACGCTATAAGAATACATATGGAGAGGCGCCGCACATTCTGACGTGCAGGCGGCTACAAAAATCAAAAGGCAGCGCCATGAAAACATTCAAGCAGGCTTATGAAGTCATCAAAGATGCGGAGAAGTTCCACCTGAAAATGGCGGATCTGTATAAAAAACTATTAAAAAAAGCCCAGGATCGGCGAACGCAACTACTGCTCAAGCACATGCTGGAGCACGAAGAGCGCATGGCGAGAAACCTTTCCAACTATGGTGAAGTCGCCAAGCATAAGGTGATGCGAACCTGGCTGCAGTACACTCAAGAAGAATCTTCTGATGACTTTATCAACAAACTTGAGCTGAGCGACCCGCCCACCATTAGAGAAATCAACAAAATTGGCAGAGAAGTAGACCGTTACTTTTCCAATCTTTACGAGGCAGTACACGGGGCGATAGAGTCTTCCGAAGTAAAGGAAGTATTTGAAGACCTAAAGCAGATTCAAGATAAAGAGAGGATCACGCTATCTATGGCCACCAATTCACTATGGGATATGTGAATTCAACATTTCCGCCGAACTCTAACAAATCTCTAATTAATTCACCTCCTAATGAAAACGACAATTCACCTTTGAACAAAAGGTTCAGACAATGGGGAAAGCATTTTGAAATGCGACGCATGTATAGTCGCATACGTGCATTTTCGCAATGCTATCCCATTGCCCGAATACCCAACATCAACTAAAGCATTCTCGTAAGTGAGTCAGCAGGCATTCTCTTTTATTCAAATAAAACCCTAGAACTCGTAGCGTGCCCGCAAATAATAGAGTGCTCCATTAAATCCCATTGGAGAGGTCACAGGGTATTCCGCTCCCGCAACGCCCGCCCACGGATTTTCGTCCGGATAATTATCGAGCAGATTTTCAGCACCCGCGATCAAGGAAAGTGAATCACTGAAATTATAGGCGGCCTCCACATCCAGCGTCCATTCGTCCCCAACGTCAATCGGCAAGCTGCCATCATCCAGATGCGCCTCCCAGTAACTACCGTAATAATTAATCCGCATCAGACCACGCCAGCTATCACCGTAATGGGTTATCGTCGCGTTTGCACGGATATTCGGCAGTCCATCCTCCAACTGGCCAATCCGGGTTTCATCCATGGTCTCGGGGTTATAGTCGATCACTTCGGTCTCTGTCCAGTTCGCAGCCAAACTGAGTTCCGTGGAATCTGTGAGCGAATAAGTACCAACCAAATCTATGCCCTGAGTTTCTGTATCGAAATCGTTGGTATAGAACCGGAAGATATTGAGTGACTCAGCACCAGTGATACCATCAGCCACCAGTTGCGCCCGCTCCGCATCGGTCAGTTCCTGGTCAGCGGACTGGGTGATGCGATCAGTGACCGTTATATGGAAGTAATCCAGGGTAATATCCCACCCCCCGAGATTGATAATTGCCCCAAAAGTATAGCTCTCAGATTCTTCCGGCTGCAGTTGCTTGCCACCTTTTAACATTGCGATGGGATTGGTCGCGGGAATCGTACCTCGGTTGACCAGCTGCCCATCGGTAAATACCGTGGATACATTGGTGATATTGGACTGCCCCGGTGTGGGTGCACGAAAACCGGTACTGACCGTAGAGCGCAAAGCCAGTACATCATTAACGATATAATGTCCGGACAACTTGAAGTTTGAGGTACTGCCAAAATCGGAAAAATCCTCCCAGCGCAGCGCTGCCCCTAAGCGCAAGCTGTCGCTCATTTCAAGCTCTGTATCGGTATAGATAGCAATATTGTCGCGGTCAAAAACCCCCGCTACTTGGGGACCAAAGCCCGGGAACCCGTTAGAGCCAACAGTAAAACCCTGATCTACAAGTGGACCTACTTCCCATGAAGCCTGATCCCCCATTTTTGCCTCGAACTCTTCCTCGCGCCATTCAAATCCCGCAGCGACAAACAAAGGCTTTTCACCAAGCTGCATACTCTTGGTCAAGTCAATATTGAAATTGGTTTCCTCTTGAATATATGAACCGGGAGAAAATTCAGTCGGTGTATTCGGTCCAAGCGTGGCATTGACGGTATTGTAGATAAAATAATCCACCCGGTTGTGGCCGCGGCTCGCGCTGATATCATAGCCGATGCCATTGGCCATTTCTCCACGCAGACCAAAAACCATCGAGTAATCTTCCAGGTCGCCGCCAAAACGCGGCGTGAATCCGCCCGGAAAAATTTCCTGGAAAGAAAAACATTCCTCGCTTGCCAGTGCATCAGCGTGATCCATGCCCACACAACTATCAACACCATTACTTGGGTCCAGATCAGCGATCAGCGGATACAGGTTTCCGTCATCATCCTCCCAGGCGTATACACCGGGGCGCGTTTCTGGGTTGCGGAAATAAAACCCGCCATCCACGGTCCGGCTGGCATAGTTGCCAAATGCATATAGCTCCGCACCGCTATTTAACTCAACAGCACTATTGATGAAAAACTTGATGTCATCCTCCACCTCTGGCTGCCCCCAGATCTGCGCGGGGTCTGCCACTTCAGTGTTGCCCGCGGCAATCAATTCGGCGGCATCATCTCGCTGCACGCTGCGGCTGGTGTCATCCTGCTGGCGAAATTCCAAGCTGACGTTGGCGAATCCGGAGTCAGTCAAAGGCAGACCCACATTTGCTGCGAAAACTTGTTGATCGCCATCACCCTCTGCCGTGGTTGCATACTTCACTTCCGCGGAGCTTCCCTCTGCCGCGTCTTTCAACTGGAAATTGATCACTCCGGCAATGGCATCCGAGCCGTACTGGGCCGCAGCGCCGTCTCGTAGTACTTCCACCTGCTTCAACGCAATCGCAGGGATTGCAGAAATATCCGGCCCCTGTGCACCATCGGAAAGCCCACCTCCCAGAAAAGAGATCACTGCGGCGCGGTGTCGACGCTTGCCGTTGACCAACACCAGAGTGCTGTCCGGCGGCAGACCGCGCAGGTTCGCGGGACGTACAATAGTCGCCGCATCGCTGATCGGCTGTGTGTTCACATTATAGGAAGGCACTACATTGCGCAGCAGATTGTTCAGGTCACCATCCCCCTGATTGACGAACTGATCACCGCTGACGATATCGATCGGAGCGGCGGAATCGGTAGCGGATCGCCCTTCAACACGTGTCCCTATAGTGACGATCTCTTCAATCATATTTTCCTGACACACTGCTGAAATCGAACTTATGGAAACCGCTGTTGCCAAAACAGAGCGAATCGCAATTATTTTTTTGTCTTTCATAAGAGATACCCGAAATTTTTATCTATAAGATAAAGGACCCCAAACTGCCAGAAGCTGGAAGTTAAATGCTCTTCCAGTTCCTATACCGGACGCACCCAATGAGTTCGATAAAAATTGAGGGACGCCAGTTGCAGCTTAGCAAAACAGATCAGAGGTTATAGTTTCCTCTAATCCCCGTAATGCCTATGCAAATACTGTGACACCCATAGGGTAATATTTTCGAATAGATATGTGATTCCGGTCAGCTTTTATTGGCACAACAGCTTAATATCAATTCCTAACCACCCGAAAATGAAAATTATGACTTTTTAACAAAATCAAAGCGCAAATTTATCCTTTTCAATTTCTTTACCGTAAAAAAGAAACAGTACGACAAAATCTCCGACCGCTTCGTTTACAGTTCAACAATCCTGTTCGCACCTATTCGGGAAGGGCTTGCAGCTATTGCACCATTACTTGGCATAGCAAACCGAAAACGGCATTCCCCCGCAGACTCAAAGCTCCCCTTAGATTACGCCTCCGAAAAATTTCCATAAGTGCTGCAGCGGATTTCAAGAAACGGGATGGCGCTAAAAATTTGGTCGGGGAAAACCACAACCATATACCCGGAATCCAGCACAAAACATTTAGAAAAAACTAAATTGGCGCCGAATACGCTATACATTTCACAAATCCGCCATTTGCTCATTGTTCTGAGGAAGTAGAGGTTGCTAGTGTTGACAGCGGTGTCATTTCGCATAGCGCAAAGTGCACGGCGTAAAGCCACCACTTGCAGCCAAACACCATCGACAATATCAAGAGCAACAGGAAGGGACGATGCAACGGAGAATCGCAATTGCATTGACGCTTGGCTTAGCCGGCACACAAGGCTACGCCTACGATTGCAGCGGGCTGCCCGCCTACGCGGACGGTACCAGCTACAACACTGGTGATCAGGTCCAGAACAACAACACGGCTTATCAGTGCACAGTGGGTGGGTGGTGCACCATCGGTGGTCCCTATGCGCCGGGTGTCGGCTGGGCGTGGCCCCACGCATGGACAGATTTGGGCAAATGTGGTGCCGCACAAGACACACCACCACAGGGATCCATCACCAGTCCCGCAAGCGGCACCGTTTTCAATAAAAATGACAGCGTTATCATATCGGTTGATGCCAGCGACAACAGCGCCGTGGTGTCCGTCGAATTTTTTGTCGATGGCACCTCGATCGGTACGGACATCACTCCCCCCTGGCAAATCAGTTGGTCGGCCTCAGGCACTAATCCTGTGCTCAGTGCCCGAATCACCGATGATGCCGGACAGCAGACGGTAACCCCCGATATCCCCATCACCGTCAACAACCCCGAAGGTCCACAAGCACCTCAGATTAGTCTGGATGCCCCAGCTAATGGCACCACTTTCGATACAGGTGCCAGCGTCGCAATCACAGCAACCGCCAGCGATACAGACGGCAGTCTGCTCAACGTGGAATTCTTTGTCGACGGCGCAAGCGTCGGGGTGGATACCACACCACCCTATCAGTTCAACTGGACCGCCATCGAAGGCAACCATACGATCCACGCAGTTGCGACCGATAACGACCACCTCTCCACAAATTCCAATAGCGTCTATATATCCGTCGGCGAAGCGCACACAGGCGACCACCCCTGCCGCCCCGACGGGCTCTATACAACACCGGGAACTGCGCCCAACTACTGCGACATCTACGATGCTGCCGGCCGCGAGAAACTGGGGCCGGATCACCAGAGGCGCATCATCGGCTACTTCACAAGCTGGCGAAACGGCACTAATGGCCAACCCAGCTATCTGGTGAAAGATATTCCATGGGACAAGGTTACCCATATCAACTACGCCTTCGCCCATATAGACAGCGATTATTCTATTTCCATTGGTGACACTTCAAACCCGGATAATCCCTCCACCGGTATGGAGTGGCCGGGGGTGTCTGGCGCGGAAACAGATCCCGCTTTTAATTACAAGGGACACTTCAACCAACTGGCTAAATACAAAAAACAACACCCCGATGTGAAAACCCTCGTTTCCGTCGGTGGCTGGGCCGAGACCGGTGGCCACTTGAACGAACAGGGTGATCGCGTCAACGACGGTGGCTTCTACACGATGACCACTAATGCCGACGGCAGTGTCAATTACGCGGGAATCGAAGCCTTTGCGAACTCAGTGGTGGACTTTATCCGCACCTACGGCTTTGACGGTGTGGACATTGACTACGAATATCCCACATCGATGAACGACGCCGGCAACCCTCTGGATTTCGGCTTTGCAAACCCCCTGCGCGCCTATCTGATGAATTCGTATGTGGCGCTGATGCGTGTGCTGCGGGAAAAACTGGACCAGGCCGGAGAGGAGGACAATACCCACTACCTGCTCACTATTGCCGCCCCATCTTCCGGCTACCTTCTGCGCGGCATGGAAACCATGCCGATCACCCAGTACCTGGATTACGTCAACATCATGACCTATGACTTCCACGGTACCTGGAATGAGTTCGTGGGCCACAACTCTGCAATTTTTGATAACGGCAATGACCCGGAACTCAAGGCGGCGAATATCTATAACACCGCACAGTATGGCGGCATTGGCTATCTGAATATCGACTGGGCAGTAAAATACTTCCGCGGTTCCATGTCGCCCGGACGCATCAATATCGGCACCCCCTACTACACCCGCGGATGGCAGAATGTTACTTCGGCTAACGGCGAATGGGGCCTCGGCGGCACAGCCTCATTACCCAACCAGTCAGAGTGTCCGGCGGGTACCGGCGGTGCAGCCAAATGCGGCTACGGTGCCATCGGAATAGACAATATCTGGCACGACTCGGACGGCAACGGACAAGAAATCGGAGCCGGCACCAATCCTTTGTGGCACGCAAAGAATTTGGAGCAAGGGATCCTCGGCAGTTATATCGGGTACTACGGCCTGGATACAGTCAATGATCCGGCAGACAGGCTCGTCGGTACTTACACCCGGCACTACGACAGTGTGTCCCAGGCTGCCTGGCTATGGAACGACACCAAAAAAGTATTCCTCTCCATCGAAGACGAAGCCTCCATGGAAGCCAAGGCCCAATATGTCATCGACCAGGGACTGGGCGGCATTATGATCTGGGAGCTGGCGGGTGATTACGCCTGGAATGCCTCCAAAAACGAATACTTTGTGGGCTCCACCATGACCGGTGTCGCCTACGAAAAATTTAAAAGCGCCACTCCCTATCGGGAAAAACGCAGCAACCGCCCGCTGCCAACCCAAGCGGTGGATATAACAATAACAGTGAGTGACTTCAAACTGGGCGACCAGAATTATCCACTCAACCCCAAGCTCGCCATCACAAACAATACCGGAACCACGATTCCAGGCGGTACAGTGTTCGAATTCGATATGCCAACCTCTACCCCAGATACCATCAGCGACCAAAGCGGTGCCGGGCTGGAGGTCATCGAAAGCGGCGCCAACGCAGGCGGTGGTAACGTGGGCGGATTGCAACACGAATTCCATCGCGTGCGCTTTTCTCTGCCGAACTGGAAAGACCTGGCCGACAGCGAAAGCTGGGACATGACCCTCAACTACTATCTGCCGATCACCGGCCCCCAGGCCTACACCGTTACTATTAACGGAACCGCTTATGCCCTGGCCTTCGAATACCCGGACCTGCCACTGGCCGATCTCTCAGGTGATCACAACAATGGCGGGGACGGTAACAGCGGTGATAGCGGCGGCGATGATAACTGCGCAGGCATGGGTATTGACCCCTCGGTTTATCCCGTCTATCCCAACTGGCCCGCTGGCGATCACGCCAACGGCGGTGACCGGATTGTACACAACGGCAGTGTCTGGCAAGCCAAGTGGTGGACCAATTCCCAGCCGGGCAGCAGTGACGGCAGCTGGACACTCATTTGCTCAGCGAATTAAACCGCATCTAAACCATTCTCTGACTGGTGCAAAAAAATTCTAGGGAGCCTCTGATTAATTCATTTCCTGGTAGCAGAGGTTCTTTGGGGGCGGATGTGAAGCTCAGGTGATAGGACGGATATTTCGAAACCGTGCCTGAACACCCCGTAGCCCGCTACCACTCCCGAGTAAAAACATCAGAGGCTCCTTAAAGTCATTCTCACAGGCATGACCTGGGCGCTAGGGAAGGCGCCCTTTTTTTCGGATTAGCGATAGCGGGATAAATCCACTTGAAGACAGGACGCAATTAGATTGCGCTTACTGAAGTTATAGCGACTGAGCACACTCATCATATTTTCCCTGCCCAAAAGACGCCTTGTCACAGCGGACAAATCCAGCCCCTGGTGCTCCAGAGATTGCGCACGGTCCGCCAAATTGAGCAAATAATCGTACTTTTCCCGCAAGCGCTTTTTACCATCTTCCACCACCCCGCGGTGCGGACAGAGAATCACCTCAAAATCCCGCTCGAGCACTTTGCGGATACTATCGAGCAGTGTGGGAATATCTTCATCACTGCGCAGTAATTTTAAATAATTGGCAAGATACAGATCCGCACTGAACAGCCAGCCCCTCTCCGGTAACAGATAGCAGGTCATATCCTTTGCGTGGCCCGGTGTAAAAATCGCTTCTACCGCTTCGCCACCAATCTGAACGTGGTCCGGTAAGGGCCTGGCTTTCACCTTACCCGCACTTCCCCAAATGATCTTTTGTATCGGTGGAATTCGGAAGCCCCGCTTGAGAATATCCACAGTTCCCGCCGGGGCCAGAGGCTGCACCCCCGTCAACCGGTAAATGGCGTCCGCATTGCCAGTGTGATCCTCGTGGTGGTGAGTCAATAACAGTTGACTGAAGGGACAAGCGCAGACAAATGGCCGCACAAACTTCCACTGATTGCTCGGACCCGTGTCGATAATCGTATCCGCCAGCCGGTAGACAATAAACGAACTGTTAATTCCCAGGTCAAAACGGCCTACACGCAGCCCATCCAATCCCTGGTAGCGGAAAGAATCGAGAACAGACACAGCAATCCCTCAATTTTCAGGAAAAGCCATTTGAACGCAATTACCAAGGCAGGGGAAATTACCATATCCGCAAACTTGTGTGACATATCCAGTCTCTGACTGGCTGCGGCAGCGTGGAGGAATACTAATCGGTCAGCGTGAGCCTGAACTGTAGGCCCCATTTGGAAGTGGCGCCAGATGTCACCCAGGCCACCCGGCCGTCACTGCCCACAATTACAATGGTTGGTGTTACCCGAACGCCCCAGGCATGGCTCAATGCGCCATTGGGGTCGTTAATGGTAGGGAACTGCAGATCCCGGCGCACCAGATATTCAGCTAATTCCTCATCACTGCCGGACTGCATGGCCACGGTAATCACCTGATGATCCTGCGAGAGCTCAGAAACCACCGGAGAAACCACACGGCAGTAACCGCACCAGGAAGCCCAGAAATAAATCAGCACCGGCCCCTGCGAAGTAGCCTGGTGCAGATCCAGCAGGCTTCCATCCAAAGACATGCCCGAGAGAGGCGGCGCCTGCTCTCGGGGGATATCCCGCTGCTGATAGTAAGCCACCGCACCGACAGCCAGTACAGCGATAAACGCAAACTGGAGTAGATTCCAGAAGACTTTCTTGAATTTTACTGCCATGCGGTATTCCTGGCCTCAGCGACTTGAGCCTGTTGGTCGCCACTCAGACTGATGACGCCATTTTGCGGAACACCGATCGCAGTCATCAGCTCCGCCAACGCATCGATATTGGCAAGTGGCAATTCTGCATCAGCCTCCGTCGCAATCACTTCTATCGCACTCTCTGAAGACTTCCAGTTGCGGACCTGCACTTTTTCCGCGCCCGCCAGCAGATAGATATCCAGATGATTGCCATTTTTTACCAGCCAGATATCTTCCGGCGCTATGGCACCTTCAAACAACAGCGTGTCGCCGGCACTTGAACCACGATCGTTAATAGTATCCACGCCATCGCCACGCGCGAAGACATAGATATCGGCACCGGCATTGCCTTGCAAGGTGTCGTTGCCCGCTCCTCCGCGGATAGTATCCGCCCCCTGCGAACCATAGATAGTGTCATTGCCCTTTTCGCCACGGATTTCAGCGATTGCCGTCAGCACCGTCGTTGAAAAGTCCAGAGTATTGTTACCAGTGGTACCCTGGATATAGTCAACGCCACCATTACCGTTAATTACTTCGACGGTATAGGCTCCGGAGTAAGAGGCCAGGCGAATCAGATCGTTGCCACTGGAACCGCGCACTTCATCCACCCCCGCTCCGCCGGAGTAGCGGTCATAGCCGGTATCGCCCGCTGTGAGTAGAAAAACGTCGTCTCCACCTTCACCGTAGAGGTTGTCACTGCCAATGCCTCCTTCGATAAAGTCGTCTCCCTGGGAGCCGTAGATGGTATCGTTGCCGGCACCGCCATTAATCCGATTTATAGCGATTAACTCCGTATTGCGAAAATCCAGAGTATTATTGGCACTGCTGCCGACAATCCGGTTAGTGCCCGCTTTGCCGTCGATGGTTTCAACAGTGGCATCACCGGAGAAAAAGCTGAGGCGGAATTCATCGTCACCGTCGGTACCGAGCAGAGTATCGCTGCCTTCGTCCCCCTGATAACGGTCATAGCCGGTATCCCCTGGAGTGACGATAAAGGTGTCGTCACCAGCACTGCCATAAAGAGTATCGCTGCCGATTCCGCCTTCAATCACATCATCCGCCGAGGAGCCGTAAATAGTATCGTTACCGGCCGCGCCGTGGATCGAAGCAATATTCACCAGCTGGGTCTCTCTGAAATCCAGGGTATTGTTGGCGCTGGTTCCAAACAGGCGGTTCACCCCTTCGCCACCGTCTATACGCTCAACAGTATTCGCGCCGGAGAAAACGCTGAAAATCATATCGTCATCTTCCGCACTCCCCAGCAACTGATCGTCCCCCTTGCCTCCACTGTACTTGTCAGCACCGGTGTCGCCGGCAGTAAACAGGAAGGTGTCATCGCCATCGCCACCTACCAGATAATCACTGCCCAAACCACCAACTATAGTGTCTGCCTGGGGTGATCCATAAATGGTGTCATTACCACTACCGGCGTCAATGGATGCGATACCGATCAACTCTGTAGCGGAAAAGTCCAGTGTGTTGTTGGCAGTGGTACCGACGATACGATCTGTCCCACCATTTCCATCGATCACTTCCACAGACGCCTCGCCGGCAAAAACACTGAACCGGAAAAGGTCATCACCACTGGTCCCCAGCAACGTATCTCTTCCTTCGCCGCCGCGATAGGAATCCGCCCCGGTATCCCCAGGTGTCAATTTGAAAATATCGTCACCGCCCTCACCGTAGACAGTATCGCTGCCCAGGCCACCTTCGATTACATCGGCATCCGAGGTGCCGTAAATAGTATCATTGCCCTCGGCACCGTTAATCAGTGCGATATTGACCAGCTCGGTATTGCGAAAATCCAGTGTATTGTTGGCACTGGTGCCACTGATCCTATTAGTCCCGGCGCCGCCATCAATACGCTCCACAGTAGCCGAACCGCCGAATACAGAGAACACAATATTGTCATCTGCGGAGCTGCCCAGCAGTGTGTCGAAACCTTCGCCTCCACTGATGCGGTCCGCGCCCGAATCCCCTTCCATCACGACAAACGTATCGTCACCGCCTTCGCCGTAAAGGTAATCGGAACCGGGCCCACCGAGGATGCGATCTGCACCCTGTGAACCGTAAACGGTATCATTGCCTGCACCCGCATCTATCTCGGCAATATTCAGCAGCTGGGTTTCACTGAAATCCAGAGTGTTGTTAGCGCTGGAACCGACAATGCGGTTATTGCCGGCACCGCCGTCAATAATTTCCACCCGCGCTTCACCACTAAATACACTCAGGCGGATTTCATCATCACCATCAGTGCCAAGAATACGGTCAGTACCTTCTCCACCGCGGTACTGATCGAAACCCGTATCACCGGCGGTAAGCAGGAAGATATCTGCACCACCGTTGCCATAAAGCAGGTCTGAACCCAAACCGCCCTCAATTACGTCCGCCGCAGAAGACCCCTTGACGGTGTCATTGCCGGCACCGGCGTCAATCAAATCGATGGAAACCAGCTGCGTATTGCTGAAATCCAGCGTGTTATTGGCGCTACTGCCCAGAATACGGTTGTAGCCGCCGTCGCCGTCGATAACTTCCACCGTCGCGTTACCGGAGAATACCCTGAGGCGGAAATCATCATCACTCGGTGTACCGACAAGCCAGTCCTCACCTTCACCGCCATCATAGCGGTCAAATCCGGCATCACCAGCTGTGATCAGGAAGCGATCATCGCCACCCTCGCCGTAGAGATTATCACTGCCCAGACCGCCGACAATAACGTCCGCAGCACTGGAACCGTACACAGTATCGTTACCGGCACCGGCATCCAGGCGCGCGATATTCAACAGAGTGACATCGCGGAAATCCAGAGTGTTATTGGCAGAAGTGCCCAATATTTGGTTGTTACCCTCGCCGCCGTCGATAACTTCTACTCGAGCTTCTCCACTGAATACACTGAAGCGGAACCAGTCGTCGCCATCACTGCCGACCACCTTGTCCAGGCCAGTGCCGCCTTCCACCCGATCCGTGCCGGAATTCACTCCTTCGATATAGAAAATATCGTCACCGGCGTTGCCGTACAGCTGATCGTTACCGCTGCCACCGATAATTTTGTCGTCAGAGGAACTACCATAAATAGTGTCGTTGCCAGCCAGGCCGTCAATAAAAGCGATATTGACAAGTTCCGTATCGGAGAAATCCAGGATATTGTTAGCGCTGGTGCCGTAAATAACGTTGTAACCAGCGCCGCCATCAATACGTTCGACGGTAGCACTGCCGCTGAACACACTGAAGCGGATGGCGTCGTCGCCGCTGCCTCCGAGCACCTGGTCAAAGCCCTCGCCGCCTTCAAAGCGATCGGCATAGCCATCATTACCCTCGACGATAAAAGTATCGTTACCTCCCTCACCGTAGAGTTGATCGGCACCGGGACCACCGATAATTACATCGTCGCCATCACCGGCATAGATGGTATCGTTGCCGGCCTTGCCATCGATAATATCGGCCCCGACGCTGCCGTGGAGTGTGTTGTTTCCGCTGTTGCCCTCTACATCGACCTGAGATTCCCCAGCCTCTATATCCCAGGAGAATTTAGCAAAATCCAGTGCCTGACCGGCAGGATGGCGAATCACCAGTATTTCGTTACTCAAAACACTGCCGGCGAACGGAATATCGCTGAAGGTAAAGCGATTACTGCCGACAATTTCTGCGGCGTAGTTGAGATCGGGAGACGGCAGCAGAGTCAGGGTCGCACTGGCATCCACCAGTGCCACGCCCTGATTATCCAGCTGTACTCGGTAATGGGATTCCACCTCATCGGTACCGCTTAGGGGAACTTGTTCCTCCAGCTGATAGCGACAGATAAACAGTGTCTGCCCCGCGCTCTCACTGTCCCGGTTTACAAAAGCAATGCTGTCCAATAGATAGCCGCTGTAGGCCGGATCGTCAGTCTGCGCCGGCTGGAATACCAGGCTGAAAGGACTGTCTCCATCCACATTGCAATCATCCAGGCCGCGCAACCGGATCGTCTGCGGAATATCCCAGTTTTCCGCGGTAAACTGCAGGTAGTGATCTCCGAGAATTTCCGCCTCGGTTTCATCCGTAATGGACAAATTGAGAGTCAGGCTTGTACCCGCCTGCAGCGGCTGGTCCAGGCTAACTTCCACTGCGGCGATCACTGTGCCCGCTTCATCGGTTTCCAGCGGCGTCAAGGGTGTAACCGTAATGCGCTTGGACTGGGAGGGTACTGTAATGGTGCAGCAACCGCTGGCGGTCACCGTTGTCTCGCCATCGGTGATCTCCGCTTCCAGGGTGTAATTGCCGGGCAACAGGCCGGACACATCCCACAGATACTGATCGCCCTCCCCATCTTCATCTTCAGGAATATCGGTAACAATCAATGTCCTGCTGCCACCCTCGTACAGATAGTAAAGAGATACAGTGGCATTGCTGTCTGGATCGCTGTCCTGCCATTGGATCAGCAGTTGGGGCCCGCTGACGGTAACCGCGCTGTCCGGCAGAACCAGCGTGATCTGCGGAGGATCATTGACAGCGTTTTCGTTGATGGCAAACCGGTTGACCGGGCTCCAGTCACTGGCCATGCCCTTGGCATCTTCAGCGCGGGCGCGCCAGTAGTAGTGACTGTTGTCATTGAAGTCGAAACCGGGCGTCCACTGAGTATCCGCTTGCTGCTGGCTTGCCACCAGCAGCGTCAACTCCGCATCCGAATACACTTCAAAGCGGTACTGCACTGCATCGCCATCCGGGTCAATCACCGGATTGACCTCAAATAGCGGACGCAGGCTTTCCACCACCGCACCATCGCCGGGATTCTGCAGGCTGGGCACCGGTGGTGCTGAATTATCGCTGTCCACCTGGAAGCTGGCGCTTACCCAGTTACTCTCCACCTCACCGTCACTGACCTTGGCGCGCCAGTAGTAGGTAAGGTCCTCCTGCAGTCCCTCGATAATCCAGGCGGTCTCTGTGTCTCCCTCGGTCACCGGACCGGACGAAATAACAGCTCCGCTGTCAAAACTGGCCACAGTATCCAATTCGAAAAAGTACGTGAGCGGCTGCTGCTCCGGATCAGAGGCATTGGCCACACGCAGTTCCACGCCGTTATTCGGCAACCACTCTGACAATCCGCCAACCGGAGAAACAATCGAAGGCTCCGTGGGTGCATTGTTCTGCATACTGACCAGAAAACTGCCGATCGCACTCTCTGTGCGAGCGCCGTGTTCGTCCTCCACCCAGGCCTTCCATACATAGGCTGCATCTTCATCGAGCGGGTTCGGCACCTGCCATTTGGTTTGGAAGTTGCCGCCGGGCAGAAGTCCGTTTACGGATGCAATCGGCGTTTCCAGGTCGGATTCGTGATACAGATCGAAACCGTAAGTCAGTGCGTCCCGATCTGCGTCAAAGGCGTGAGCTACGACCAGTTCCGGTCGGGTGTCGGCAACCATCGCGTCGATTTGCGGAGCGATAATCGCCGGTACTGACGGCGCGTCATTGGCGGTGTTGATAAAAAACCGGCTCGCCTCCCAGTTGGAAGCAACCGGGGCTTCATTACTGCCTGCTTCCACCACGGTAATTGCGCGCACGCGCCAGAAGTAGAGACTGTTGTCAGCAAAAGACTGCCCGGGCAGCAGCGCATCGGCGGCAACAGTCCAGCGGGTACTGCCGTTGCCTTCATCCACAGTGGCTTCCGCCACCTTGGTGAGCATCGCCTCGTCGGAATAGATTTCAAACTGATAGGCGACAGTCAGCTCCGGATCGTGCTGTCCGTTCGTCACTTCCAGTGTCGGCAACAGTTCGGCGGCGCCGTCGAGTATTTCCGCATCAAATACCGGGCTGGCAATTTGCGGGGCCCCGGGCGCCACTTCCGGCACCGTGGGATCACTGCCGACTTCCTCTTCTTGGGCATCGGTGCGGCCATCGCCGTCGTAGTCGCCGGTGCCGTCCCGGTCCAAATTACCGAAGTGCTCTCTCTCCCAGGCATCACTGAGGCCGTCGCCGTCGGTGTCATCGGCCGGGTTCACCTTCAGATTGACAGAACGCTGAGTGGAGAGAGCACCGTCAGTCGCGGTAAAGGTAACGACATAATTGCCCGCCTGACCGATGGCCGGCTGCCAGCGGAAAATGCCGGTACCGTCACCGCCATCGGTAAAGGTGGCGCCGGAGGGCAGGTTACTGGAAGACAACTGCGGCACTGTGCCGTTCGGGTCCGAGGCCTGCACCAGGAATCCGATCTGACCACCTTCGTGGCTGGTGCGGTCGAGAATCGCCTGGATCACCGGAGGCTGCGGCAGCTCAGCGGAGTCGACAAAATAGAGCGTATAGTCGGGACTACTATCGTAATCAAAAATATTAATAAAATAGTTAAAGCTCACCTTATCATCAGCGCGCTTTTTTGACAGCCAGTAATTATTCGGATTCAGCGTTTTCCCGTCTCCGCGCACTACCCTGTGCAACACCTTGGCCCCGGCGTAGGGGTCGGACACCTGGATAAAACCGAAGCCTTCCTGCACAGCGCCGCTCAGAACGCGGCTACCGCCATTTTCACTTCCGAGGGTATAAGACAAGGATGTCACCTGGGCACAGCTCTTACACAAGGCGAGATCCGCACCCGTATTTTCACTCTCGTAGAGATATAAATCGCCGCCGGCACCGTAGGCGAGAAAATCAAGCACAGCGTCCCGCCCCGGCAGATCCACCAGCACATCCTTCACCAGCAGGTGGGCGTTGGTAGCTTCAATCAGGGACGTCAACTCTCCCCCCAGCTCATCGGCGTGAGTAAAGCTGGCGGAAAATTCAGTAAATTTTCCCGACAGGGTGGATTCCATCACCCAGCGGCCGGTTTTCATACTCTGGGGCGCTATTTCGCCGAAATTGATCAGCAGGGTGGGTTCCGCAGGCTGGCTCTCAACAAAACTCTTGGTAATGGTAAAGTCGATCGCCAAACCCTGCTCGTTATCGACGATCCGGGGCTGCGCAGATTCTATTTTGACATTTCTGGCGGTACCGTAGCCGCTGTTGTCGATACGCACACCCAGGGTATAGGGCTCCGGCGGCTCAATTTCGGTGGTAAAGGCATCGTCGCCGATCACTTCCTGGGTGAGAAAGTAATCCAGTGTCAGCAGCGGCTGGGGCTTGACCACGATGGAGTCCGGCGCCACCTGCACCAGCTCTTCCTTGCCGCCGTAGGAATAGGAAAGCGTTGCGCCCACAAAATAAAGTTCGCCGTTGTCCGTCTGCCCCGCTGCATTGGCGGTGGGCACAATCAGCCAGCGAAATTCACCCACCTTTCCCGCCTGGATCACGCCGTCAGTCACTGCGCCATCGTCGCCGGTGACCAGTGAATTAATATTTTGCGTATCATCCACGCGGATAAAAAACTCCGCATCACTGGCGGCAGTGTTGGAGGTGGCCGTGACCGCATTGCCGTCGGCATCGGTAAAATTGACGGTAATCGCGATATCTTCGATGGAATAGGTATCCAGGCTGTTGGTAATGCGCATTATGGCCTCAAAGCCCTGACGCTCCAGTGTCAGCTCCTGGAGTATCTCTATGCGCACCTCCGCACACAGCGCCTCTTCCTGAGCAACGGCAGCCGGCACATCCAGCGTACAAATCCAAAAAGCTGCCCAAATCCCCCAACGTTGCAACATGTTTTCTATTCCCGACAATGACTTGTATTTCAAATCCTGTTTATGTTGACGATCTCGATTAGCGGCTAGGTGACCGTCAAATCTCTCATCTATTCGTCGCCACCCTGGGGCGACCCAGCCGACGCTGCTCGATCAGCTGGCTCCTCGCTCAAGCCTTACTCAAGAACGCCAGCTCATCTGCCGGCACTGTGGTCTTAATCAATTCTTTGTAAGCGGCAAGTCTCTGCTCTCTGTTGCGCCCCTACAACTTGTTCACATAGGCCGCCTGGTGCCCCGACAAGCCGTTTTACCAACAGGGATACAGTTTCTGGCCAATCCCCTGGCTCCACTAGCAGGTGCATGTGGTTGGTCATCACGCGTAGAGCTTTATATCCCGCTTTTCTTTGCATTCGAACAGGTTGTCGCAGTAGTACTGGTAGACCTCATCAGCCGGGAGCACCGGCTCCCGGTTGTGGCTCCGCTGGACTATATGGTGAGGCATATTGGCTAACAGTATTCTGGTCTTCTTTGGCATAGTTTTTCTGCCTTGTTTGCAGAGAAGACCAAAACCAAATGCGTTACCCCCCAGATCAATGATCTGTTGAAGAAAGATATAGCTTTGGTTGAAGGAGTTAAGTGATAGTTTGCCACTAGATCAAATATTATCGTAAACAGCAGAATATCTTTTCTTAAGACCGGGATTACCTAAATGGCTTTCCATCACTGACCTCGCCTTCTCTCGCTCTCCCTTAAGCAAGTAGGCTGCGGTCACATACACATACCAATGCTGCTGTTTAAGCAAGCAATTATCTGAAGATTCGTATGCTTCCAGCAAATCATCAATACCTTGTAACCTCTCAAGCAACTCAACAAGCCATTGCTCTATGAAAGAACATATCGCCACACCTACCCGCGAATAATCTTCTGCACTTTTAGTAAACCAACGCTCATGGTATTCTTTGGGAGCACTAATCTCTATAGGTTGTTTGAGAACAATATCAGGAGCATTAGCAAGCAGCATCTTATTACCATTGACTAGCCTCAACGCTTCCTTTGAGACAAGAGGTATTTTCCAGACAAAGAATGGATGAATATGCGCCTCGGCACCTTGCTCATACCTTGGAAAAAACTCTGTAATAAAATCAATTTCCTGAATTGATTCCACAAGCTTTCTTTTATAAACAAGTGACCCTCTGCGTCGTTTAAAATTGTACTTTGAAAGAGCCTGGTCAACAGGCCCATTTAACATTTCAAGTAAGTTAGCTTTTGCTAATTTAATATCGCTCATATGTTTATTTACGGGACTCGAATTTCAAGCGAACGACCAACGTTAATACCACGGCTCTTGCCGACACCTACTGCAGGATTATTAGTATTCACACCACTATCAAAGTTTCTCTGTGCTGCTGTCTTTCTAGCAGACCCAGATTTAACTTCTAAGCCAATAATTCTACCTCGTGGGCTAACAGCAGCACCATCATAAACTCGTAATTGGCCATCTGCATTTCGAACAGAAACACGGCCTTCAATTATACTCCAACCAGGCTTTTTCTTAACCGCATCCCAAACTTTTTGTTCTGCGGCAGCCCCTGCTCTTTCTAGGCCATTAGGACTTGCGAATTTCCCGTCATCTGTACGCCAGCCATTATTCCATCTAGCTTCACTTTTTTTAACACTAAACTTCCCCTTAAACCAATTCAGCGGATTAAGACACCCAAATGCACACTCCCCTGCCGATGCCGCCAAATCAAAATCCGCACACGGGTCTCCCATTAGATTCTGTGCTGCAGATCCCATCCACTTCATAAACATGCACTGCAGCACACACCGGCCATACGCAAATACTAAAGGAACAAACTCTCCGGTTGGGTCTATAAACCCATTTGGGTTGTTGTATGCATAAGCGTAATAATTCAGTGCGGATTCCAGGCCCAGGGGGTCTGCCTGAAGATAGCGGCCGGCCTCCGCATCATAGTCCCGCATATAGTTCTGATGCAGCCCACTCTCCCCATCAAAATACTGCCCCGGAAACCGCAAATTATTCCCAACAACCTCAACCAGAATCTCAGCCTTTCCAAACGCCGAATAGCGAGCCTCCCAAACCACTGCCCCGGATTTATCCAGCATCCGCTGCGGTGTGCCCAGGTGGTCGTTCTGGTAGTAGTAAAGCTCCCCGCTGGCAGCCCGCTGAAACAGAGGTTCCGTCATCCAGGGCATACCCGGCTTGAAGTGGTATTCCCGGATCAGGTTGCCGGCAGTGTCGTACTCCGCCGCCAGCCCCTCTTCGTTGTAGAGAAAGTAGGTTGTTTCGCCGGCCTGTTTGCGAATCCGCTGGCCGTAGGGGTTGTACTGGTAGCTGCCAACGGTAACGCCGTTTTTAACAACGGCGATCAGGCGTTCTTCGTGGTTGTATTGATAGTCCCAGGTAATGCCGTCCTGCACTTTGCGGCTTGTGTGGCCGTTGTCGTTGTATTCGAAACTGGCCAGACTGTCACCGCTGATAGCGATCAGCTGGTTTTGGTTGTTGTAGCTGCTTTGAGATACAGACAGATTGAAATCCGCCTCCGTGGCGGAATCTGCCCGCTCGGCGTGTTCTGTGCGGTTGCCCACGCCGTCGTATCCGAAGCGCTCGTCGTTGGCGGCGTTTTCCAGCGGGTAGTCCGCTTCGGTCAGGCGGTAAAGGTTGTCATAGGAAAATATATATTCACCGTGCTCGGAAGTGATTTTGCGAATATTACTTTCCAGGTCGTACTCGTAGACGGCTCTGGCTTTATTGTTGCCGGCGCTGTCTTCAAGAATACGCTCCTTGACCCGCAGGAAGTCATCGTAGCTGAGGGTGATCCGGTTACCGCCGGGCAGCAGTAGTGTCTGCGGCGCCAGCCAGTGGAAATCAGTCCAGGCCAACTGGCCCTCACCGGGGATATGCACCGCCGCCAGCTGGTTATTTTTGTTGTAGTAGTAGGTATAGGTAATCCCTTCCGGATTTGTATAGGTTTTTTTCAGTCCGTTGCCGTAATAGGTATAGCTGTAGCTTTTGGAGAAAGTGATCTCTTCGGCCTGATCCCCCTGGCCGTAATAATCCACCCTGACCGATGCCAGCCGGTTCAGGCTGTCGTAGGTGTAAGTTTCGCTGTGATGAACTATATCCGCAGTGGCGTTGGCGGTATCCGGCCCCGGAGTCTGGGTATAACCGGTGTACTGGGCCTTGGCATTATAGTGGTAATCCACTACCTTGACCGGCTGCGGGTTGTCCTTGTGGGCATAGACCTGCAGCCTGATCAGGCGGTTGGCATCGTCGTAGCTGTATACGCGCTTTTCCTGCTGTGGGTTGGTAACCGCAATCAGGTTGCCGTTGGCGTCGTAATCGTAGACCCGTTGTTTAGAGGTGCCGATAAAGTCGTGTTTGGTTTCCGTTTTCAGACGGTCGTTTTTGTCATAGGTGTAAACAGTCAGGCGCCCTTCCGGGTCCTTGACTTGCAGCAGGTTATCGCGGGCGTCGTAGGTAAATTCGGTTTTTTTTGTCTCACCGTTGACGGGATCGATAATGGCGATCAGGCGGTTTAAGTGGTCGTATTCATATTTTTCCGTGTTTTGCAGTGCGTCTGTATCCGAAATGAGGTTGTTACTCAGGTCATAGCCATAAGCGCGCAGGTATTCTAGATTGTTGGCCTTTTGCCTGCTCTGCACTAAGCGGTTGCGTTTGTCGTAGCCCAGCTCTTCCTCGTAAGTCGGGTTCTTAACCTTTGAAAGCAAGTTCTGCTGATAACTGTATTCAGTGCGGTTTTGTTCGCCGTCGACAATAGCGCTCAGCTTGTTCTGGCTGTTGTATTCCAGGCGGATACTGGCACCTTCGGCATCTGTGATAGTTACCAGGCGGTTGCCTTTGTCATAAGTCAATGCCAGCTTGTTGCCCTTGTCATCGGTCACTGTCACCGGCAGGCCGGAGGCGTTGTTGGTGATATGCAGGCTGCTGCCGCTGGCATCAGTAACTTTTATCAGGTCACCGGCGGCGTCGTACTCGTAGTGGAAGCCCTGGCCATAGGGATTCAGGTCCGAGAGCAGGTTGCCCACTGCATCGTAGTCTCGGGTCCAGGTTTTGCCACGCGCATCGACAATAGTGTGGGCGTTGCCGTTGACATCGTAGTCCCGGTATTCAGTAACATTGCCTTCGGGATCTATGACTTTGGTTACGTTGCCAAAATCGTCATACTCCCAGCGGGTTATGGCAATTTCTGTATTATCGGCTGTGGATTCTCCAGTACTTTCGCTGAGCATCTGCCCGTACTGGTCGTAGGTATAGCGGGTGATGCGCTGATCGGATGTGCCGGCAGCTTCAATCAGAGTGATCAGATTGCCGCGCTCATCGTATTCATATTCGGTGATCACGCCGCGCTCATCCCGCTCCCGCAGCGGCAGAGTCAGTTCAGTATTCCACTCAGTGGTGGTATAGGTACCGTCGGGATTTTCGGTGCGGGTGACATTGCGAAAGGTATCGTAAAAGTGTTTGGTTTTCAGACCCCGGGCATCGGTAGTGACACTGCTGATAATGCGCACCGGTGCTTCATTGGCGTTAGCTGCCAACTGAGTACTACCGGTGTACCGGTATTGTTCAGCCAAATCTTTGGCGGTCTTATTGCCGGAGTACTGGTATTCTATTTCATACTGCAGTTCGCCGCCGATCAACTGCTTGATCGGCATTCCCATCACGTTGTGCCAGGTTTCCGTGACCACGCCTGACCTGTCGCGCTGGGTGGCCTTGTAAACCTGATCCTCAGCACTGTGGCTATAGGTAACGCCGGTACCGTCCTGAGTTTCGTAGCCGTTAATATGGCCATCGGCATTGGTGGAGTAGGTGGTTATCCGTCCATTGGGATCGGTGACACTCTTAAGTGCCAGTTTGTTATTACTGAGGGACTGATACTGGTAAACCCAACTTTTACCGCGCACGTCGATCACTTCCACCAGCTGCTGATAACTGAGTGGATCAGCGGCATTCTCACCATATTTGTAGACTACCTGCCGACCACTGTAGTCCTCGAGACTTATCAAGCGGTAAGATAAAACTGCATCACCATTCACTTGGTTTTCCACTTGTTCCCAGTGGTACCTGATCACAGTGTTACCAAAGTGATCCTTGACGCGCACTATACGGTCGCCTTCGTACTCCAGGCTGACGCGGACACCATTTTTATCTTCGTAGTAAGAGAGTTTTCCCTCTTTGTAGAAAATCAGGTTGCCCTTTTTATCGCGCCAGGTGTAATCCTCACCGCTCTTCGTCAGTGTCTGATTTAAAAGGGCATGATAGCCGTCTCCATCCGGTGTGATACAGCTGTTCAAATCCGAGCGGAACTTTTCCGGACGGTAGGACTGGCCATTGCGGAACAGGTAGAACTCATAGGGTTGCTGACAACCGGAAGCCGTTGCCTGTTGGCCTGATGCCTGCTGCTCTTCCTCCGAGGCCTGCGCCTTGAGCTGATCGTAAGTGAGAATTGGATTCCAGCGACTGTTCCACTCCCAGCCGCTGCGGGTCCAGCGGCGCGTCATACGCACATAGCCGCCCAGCACCTTGACCTGCATATCTTCCAGGTCTTCCATATTTTCCGAGGAAACGGCGCGCGGCTGGGCGCCATCGCTGAAGATACCGGGCTTTGCATAAGTCCCGGAAGTCAGCACCAGAAGTGCCAGGGATACCACTGTGGAGACTGCCGTTATCCAGCGTTTATAAACTAGTAGCCGCCCCCGAGCACTGGCTCCGACTAGAAGCATTTTTTCTTGTTCCCCGACAGAAAACTTCATCGATACTTTCCCAAAGTTCTTTTCGTTGTTTCCAATTCCAATCGCGGGTGCACCCTACCGGAATACGCCCGGGCCAGCCCTCTCCCACCGGGAGAGGGCGTTCTCAGTGCATTTATTGAGCCGCAGTGTTGTATTTGTTGCACTCATCGCAACTCGGGTCCGGCTCACAGCGGAGGGTTTCGTCTTTGCTTATCGGTGTATAACCGCTGCCATAGCTGGCGCCGCTGCCGCCCCCTCCACCGAAGTAGTAGCCGCCTCCGCTACCGCCTCCAGCACCTCCACAGGAACCGTAGGAGGCCGTGGACCAGTAAGTAGATGTACCGCCGGGCACTACCTGGCCGTTGGCACACTGGCTCTGATAGCTGACTTTGTATTTAAAGCTGTGGCTGCCACATCCGGCTCCACTGGCCGCGCCCTCTTCACTGGGGTTAAAGTCGCGCAGTGCGGTGATACGGTATGGGATATACACCACTTCACCCGCCTCCAGGGTTTCCGGCACCTCGGCGAGAAACTCGAATGACACCACGTCATTGCCGGATGGCAGCAGGCCCTGTACTTCATCTGCACGGATCAAGCCGTAGTTGGTGAGGCTCAGCTCACCGGTGAATACGTCGCCCTTTTTCATATCCGGCAGAGTGACACTGATCGGGTCCAACATCACCACGGCCACCGGCACATTGGTTTCAAAAGTAGCCTCCAGCTTGATCTCGTAGCGGTCTTCCAGGTTAATTTCGTTCACCTGCCATTCGACTGTGACAATGCGGTTCATAAGGAACACTTCTTCGGCGACAGTCGCACCTGGCCTGATCCAGAGGCGACCGGAAACGCTCTCGTGATCGAAGGCACTCACCCGGTAGGCGTATCGGCCGGCCGGCAGGTCTTTGAGCAAGGCTTCACCATTAGCATCGCTGCTGATAGTACGGGTTTCGGACAATACCTGTTCGTTCTGCAGTTCAATTTTGGCTCCGGCCAAACCAGGGATCAGTTGATTGTCCTCGCCCAGTGTGGCGGTGTAGATGTCGCTGATATGGAAAAAGACATCGCCAATTTCCGAAGTGACCACGGCCACAAACATCTGCACCGTAAAGCTGTGGCCTCCGTCACCCTCTACCAGAAGACGGAATTCGTAATTGCCCTGCTCTACGGTGTTATCCGGGCTGAAGGTGACGCTGATATCGCGACTCGCGCCAATGTCCATATCACCGAGGTTCGCGGTGCCGTCGAGACGCACCCAGGTCGGCGCCGGGTTCTGAGCGCTGTCCACCAGGGAGAGGGTGGCATTGCGCAGCACGTCGAAACCGGTGTTCTTCAGCGTAAAGGTCTCTGTGGTGCTGCCTCCAAGAGCAACACCGGTATCGATAAAGGCGGGCGTCGCCTTGATAACCGGCTGGCTCTCAGACAAGCGGTATTCCAGTGCAATATCTTCCAGCACTTGCGCCACACCATTCACATTCGCCAGTACCTGGAAATAAAGGGAACCGCTTTCCGGTGCCAGATTGTCGCCAGAAAAAGACAGGTTGATTACCCCCTTCTGTTGCGGCGACAGCGCAATTACTGAGCCTAGATCCAAGTGCAGACCTTGTGGTATCTGCAGCTGTTCTGTTCCGGGTTCGGCGACAGAAACCAAACGCACATCAGTCAGCTCACTGCCGTAACCCGCGTTTATATTGATCGGGATAACCTGGGTGTAATTACGCGGTATATGAAGGGTGATCTGCGGCGGACTTACTTCGGAAGTCAGCACCGCAAACTCCCCCTGGTTAGGACGGGCAAGACTATCCGGGTGGATAACGGATATCCGCCAGGTACCACTCTGCCCCTGGGGATCGAACTCGTAAGAGAAGTTGCCGTCCGCATCAGTAATCACGGACACCTGCCGCTCGAAGCCGCGCAACTCCATCACCAGTGTCAGTGGCACATTACCAACGGGCGAGTCACTGGTGCGATCCATAGCGCGACCGCTAATAGTGACAACTTCCCCGTCACTGTAGATCAGTCCAGGAGTAACTTCGGTAACTTCACCATAGTAGGCGGTCTCCTGAAGCGACGCCTGGATACGGGTACCGTTACCCTCAATCAAAACCTGCGTGGGCTTGCCGGTGTGGTAGCGGAAACGATCAATTTCCAGTGCCACAGTGACTTGATCCGGTGCCGCCTGAGGTATCGGCACTTCAATCCAGTCGGAAACAAAGGTCTCACCAGGCTGCAGCCGCGCTACCGTCTCACCACTGGCGACGGTAATGACATCACCGGTAAATTGCTGTACAGGCTGACTGGCGAGCAGGTTTCCATCCGCATCTTCGATGCGGATGCGCACTTCGTCCGACGGATCGCGGCCATTGCGCCGCGCCATCAACACTTCTGTTTCCACAAGCGAAGTGTTTTCCATGGTGAAGCGCACCTTGCCCAGGCCGCCCCGGTAAACGGTGTCCGTCTCCAGCCCGAGACGCAGAGCTGCGTCACCCACCAGTATTTCATCTTCCGCGTGGATAAATACTGTTTCGCCAGGCAATGGCGATTGCTCCAAGCGCAGCTGAATATTGCTGAGAGTATCCAGCTTCTCGTAACCGCCAATCACAATCGGCACTTCGACCAGGCCACCGGCGGCAACGGAGAAGCTGGCGGATTGGTGCTCGCGCGCCACACCGCCGTCATTGACAGTGGCAAACAGCTTGATACCCGAGATGTCACTGCTGCCACGGTTCTGTACGCGGAAGCGCACTTCATTCATCACGCCGCGCTTGACCACAGCATCGCCGCTTTCCGGCTCAATCACTTCCACCGAAAGCGCCGGCAACAACAGGTTGTGCCCTATGCTGGTTGCTCCTTTCTCGTCCTCGGCGATTACCGTATAGCGGCGTTCCGTCATTACACCCTGTGCTCCAGCGGAGTAACCGGTATCCACGAACACCGTTGTATTTCCGCCATGAGGAATCAACGCATCAGTGATTTCCTGCAGATCATCGCTTTCACCCACATAGACACGATAGCCAGCGATAGCCGTACCACTATGGTTCCACTGAAGCTGCGGGTTGCCCTCGGCACTGACCGAAATACTGAGATCGGAAACAGGCAATAGGCCAAAGTTTAGGTAGACCGTGTTACTCGGAACAGACTCGTTACCCGCTTCATCCAGAGCAGTTACCACATAGACGTGCTCGCTCTCGCTGGGTTTGGCATCCAGGGCGATGGTATCCGGGATACCGATTTGCAGTGGCTCTATCTCTCGCAGGGTTTCCGCTGTTGCAGTCTCGCCCTCAGCCAAATTCAAGCGATAGAGGTTATAAGTGAGCTTGTCCACTGCCTCATCGTTGCCATCGGCATCTTGCAGCGGTGCCTGCCAGGTGGCCACTATGCCGGCACCATTCAGCTCCAGGGCCAGCTCAGAGGGCGCAGCGGGAGGAATACTGTCCGCACTGACAGCCACCGGCTCACTCATCGCACTCACCGCAACCTGGTTGTTATTCCGGCGTTCACTGGCGATGGCATAGAAATAGTTGCCATCGTCAGGCAGAACGTCTTGGGTTTCGGTTTCCGAAAGGCGCAGGATCTCCACAAATTCCGCATCGCCCTCCGCCTTGCGATAGAGCACATAGCGGGCGCCTTCCACCGCATCCCAGGTTAGCGCCACTTTGCCACCCGGCAATGCAGTGGCCTTGAGGTTTTGTGGAATATCCAGCGGTGGCAGATCGCCCTGGTAGACCTGGAAGCTGTTCGGTACACGGATTTTGTTGCCAATATTGTCCAGATCATCCAGCGCCTGATAGCTGAAGCTCAGATTTGCCACCGTGGGATTGCCGTCTGCATCCCGCCCGGCGCTGGCGGGAAGAGTAAAGCTTCCCACCCACAAGGGGCTTCCTTCTATAGACTGAACATCGCGCACCAGAGTAATGCCGCTCTCGTAGCCGGGAACTTCCAGGTTGTCGAGCAGCGGCACTAAAGTGGGCATTTCTCCCTGCTTGACTTCGTCGCTCAGCTGCAGCACCACTTCCACCTGCAGGCCGCTCACTTCATCGACCTTCAGAGGCTCGCCCGGGTTCAATGTCAGCGCGGTCACTTCCGGCCCCTGAGCATCAATTAGCAGTGTTGCCCCCTGCTCGATAACTGTTCCTCGGTTACCAACATTATCGTGCGCGGACATTACCGCATAGGCGGTTCCAGAGATGCTGTCAGGTTCGATAATGAAACTGCCGGTGTACAAGGTGTCATCGCTGTAATCCTTACTCAGATCAACGGCGATAGGCACACCGCCCTCAGGTACTATGGCGAAATAGGGCTTGTTACGCAGCGGCTCGTCAAACTGCACCACAACTTCCACTGTACCTGGCGCGTAATGGCCGCTAGCCGAATCCACTAAGCCATTGGAGTGGTAGCGCACCTCCAGAGCATGGGGACCTTCACTATCCGCAGTGGCTTCTACAAGATTGGACAGGCTACTCTCTGTGCCCACTTTATTAACCGTAGTAACGGCATAGAAATAGTTACCATCTACCGAGGGTAGATCAGTAAATTTCGTTTCATTCAGAAGCTGGTTGTTCAGTTGCTGCGCTTCCTGCACAGAAGTGAACGGAGAAGCTAAGCGATAGACATTGTAACCAGCAGTCTGGTTATCGATATCATCACTGTTCGCCGCATTCCAAGACAGAGAAATCTGACCAAGCTCTCTCTCGATAGCAGTCAGATTGGTCGGAGCATCCGGGATAGATGTATTGAGCACTATAGTGCGTGTGGCACTCGGCTCGCCAAAACCACTACGCTGCGGATATGCCGCCGCTGCGCTGATCTGGTTCTCTCCCTCTTCCAGGGAAATTTCTACCTGGAAATTGCCATAACTATCGACCGCAGCAACACTGCCCTCCGCAACGCCATTGCGATAAACCTGAACCTGGGTCTGTTTTTCCGCTTTACCGTAAACGATTACCGACGGCTTGTTGGTCACCCAGCCGTCACTCGGGCTGGTAATCTGCGGTGCCGGTGGTGGGGCGAGCGCCACGGTGAAACTGTACTGGGCAATAGTGACATTTTCCCAAACATCGTAGGCTTTAACTGTAAGGACATGTTCACCATCCGACAGATCCAGCAGGACAATATTGCGTCCAAAGGCGCCACTACTGGCTGTATATGCGGTACCCAGCAAAGTGCCGTCCAGATAGAACTCTATCCGGGATACACCAGACTCATCCTCAGCGGTGATTTTGAAACTGCCATCTTCTGACAAAGTCGGAGCCAAAGTGAGATCCAGCAATTCTGCTATCTGCTGATATTGCGCAGCATGGATAACCGGACCATCTGTGTCCTCCACAGGTGTTACAGCCACCGGTGTTACCACTGGATCGGAGCCACCGGAAATATTTACAGCAGTTACTGCCACATAATAGGTAGTGCCATTTTTCAGGCCCGCAAGAGACCAACTGTGCTCACTGTCAGCAGCGCCTTTACTGCGCACGGCCTTTAGTTGCAGTCCCACAATGGAATTGAAACTCTTATCTTCCACATAAACCGCATAGTTTTTCAGCAGTTCATAGGGCGCGACACTGGACCAACTGATCTCAATCTTGCTGCTCTTCGGCACCGCGGTCACAGTAGTCGGATTCGGCAATAATGTGGTACCGGCATCTTCAATACCGACAGACGCATTGCCACTCTCATCGTACGCATAGACTCGCAAGGGATAGGAGGTAGCAGGGCTGAGATCTTCTACCAAATGCTCTACCGGCGCCTGCGAATCACTGAGTGATGCCAGTGGAATATCATCCACCCTGCCGCTTAAGTCTCCGGCAAATACCACCTTATAACCAGCCAGATCACCGGCGGAGTTAGCAGACGGATTCCAGCTGAGCTGCAGGCGGTCGGTACCCGGAATTACAATCAGATTGCTGATCTCATCTGGCGCAGCCACATCCACCGGCACAGCGCCCGTGGAAGTTACCGCGGGATTAAATAGTCCCTGGGTATCGTAAGCGACTACAGCAAAGTGCGCCTGAGTATCCCGTGGCAATCCTTCCACACGGAATTGCTTGGTTCCCTGCGGTACAACCGCTACCGGTGTTTTGCCGGCGATATCCGTAAAGCTGCTCGCACTCTGATAGATACGGTACTCACCAATATCGTTGCCGTTGGCAAACTCATCGTAGCTGCTCCAGTTCAGCAGCAGATCTGAACCACTGCCGTTGGGATCGATTACCAACGCAACCGGCCCAGGCGGATTATTGTCATAACGGATCTGCGCCAAGGTCGGCTCACTCTCATTGCCAGCCGCATCGCGCACGACAAAGGCGATGGTGTTATCGCCCGATGACAATGCAACCTGTGTACTCCATGTGGTATCAGCTGATGCAACTACGGCCAGACTGCCATTCACAAGAACAGCACTGCCCGCTTCTTTGGTGCCGCTGAATACATGGGCATTCACGGTAGTCACCGGCGGATAATCATTCAGTGTTGCAGGCGCCGGTGGTGTGTAATCGAGCGTGAAGTGATAAGTACGCTTGGCAGACAAATTACCCAGTTTATCTGCTACCTGAGCCACAATCTCATAGTCACCATCCAGGAAGGGAGCGTCCGGAGTAAACTGGATTTGACCTTCAAACAGGGCAAGAGCCCCTGCCAGTACTACGCCATTGCGTTTAACCGTAATGTCACTGTTTTGCAGGTCAATGCCACTGCCTTCCTCGATTACCACCAGTGTGATATAGGGCGGGGCCAGGTTGAGACTTCCTATCGGATCGGCAGCCGTAATATTGGGAGCATTGCTGTCTACATTAAAGATCAGGAAAACTGGCTCCGACAAGTTACCACTCAGATCCCTTGCCACTACCTCAATCGTGGACTCACCTTCCGGCAAATAATAACGACCAGACCAACGGCCTGATCCCGAAGGTACAATTTCACTGCCGTTAACCAAGATAGCAGTGTCGTCTTCACGATTGCCGGAGAGCGTAATCCAGCGGCTGTTAGAGTTGTTTATTTCAGGTGCCAGTGGCTGATCCAGAGTCAGTGGAGCTGGCTTAGTAATATCGACAACTATAGGGACAGAGAACCTATCGTCTTCCGGCTCCTGCTCAACCCCATCCTGATCCTGATCCATGCCCAGACCGTTAGTACCGAAAATATCCGGCCCTACAGAAAAGGTATAAACACCTTCCCCAAGAGGTTGAGCAAAGTCAATTTGGTAGCGGATATCATCTAGAGATGTAACCGAAGTAATCGCGATAAAATTTCCTACAGAATCCGTCAATTCAAAGTCATTAATATCCAGTGATTCGTTATCAATTCCAATATTGAACTGTACAACCACACTGGAAATAGGCGCATTGTGGTAACCGCTGGGGCTAACAGCCCGCACTCTGGGTGCAGCAGTCTTTTCAGCGATATGAACGCTGCCATCCTCGCCATCAACGCCACTGCTATTGCTTCCACCGTCATTAGCTTCCACCCGGCTCGTATTGAGACCGGTGAGTGATTCATAATAGATAGCAACGCGGCCGCCACCGCCGGCACCGGCATTGATCCCATAGCCACCGTTGGCTCTTATATAACCGTTACCTCCAACCACCAATTCGCCGATATCCAGCCAGATAGAGCCACCACTGCCACCCCCTTTATAGCTGGAAGAACCATAGCCATTGGCATCGATATAACCGTAGTGCTCCAATCTGTCTGCCACTAATTTGATAGCGCCGCCGCCACGGGAGCCCGGCTGACTATCATCCTGATACCTGCCGCCGGTTCCAAAATCCATAGGGGCTACCGCGCTGCCGTAAACTGCATTGGTCGTACCATCAGCCAATACCCCACCGAGGCCACCGTAGCTACCACCAGATTGATAACTCACTTCCTCTGAAGGTAGATATCCCTTTCCACTAACATCGATATAGGAATTCGAGCTGATATAGAAATCAGTAGCACTCAGAGTAATACCAGAAGTAAATATGTCTGACGCCGCCGGTGTGGTGATCTTTCCACTGTTCTTAACCGTAATGGAATCAAAGCTGTAATCCTGCGGCAGCTCGAGAGTGTAGCCGTCGACGACCAAGTTGTTGTTGGCTACCGTAAAATCACCCTCGGCTTTCACATATACTGAGCCATAACCATTACCCGATATTGCTGAGCCCAGGTGCACGCCATCTTTTAGCGTAACAACTGCATCCTTAAAGCTTAATGGAGTTGATAGATTTACGCTCTCATCAATGATTATTCGCAAATCCTCAAAGTAAATCGGGATATCCACCTGCCCACTCAATTGATAGGGTTCATAGGCTGTGGATGTACCGCGATTAATAATCTGCAACTTGGCATTATTGGATGGCAGAGAACGATCATAGAGATAAACAGTTCCCGGGCCGCCATAGGCAGTAGCGCCGGCGTAATTGTTACCAGCCAGCGCAAAAACACGGGCTGCAGGGTCAAAGCCCGTCAACGAGTCGTAGTAGATAGCGATACGACCACCACCACCGGTCCCTGCGTAATATCCACGCCCCCCGGAAGCCTCTATCAATGTACCGCTGCTTCCAATCAGTTCCTTTGCTTCGACCCAGATAGAGCCACCACTCCCCGCACCGACGTCTCGCAGGTATTCTCCATTCGCCAATATATCGCCATACAC
>NZ_FOKT01000007.1:73397-286890 GCF_900112305.1 Microbulbifer thermotolerans | reverse complement strand
GATCCGGGCGAAGGTGGAGCATCCCTTCCGCTACATCAAGCGCGTGTTTGGCTACGACAAGGTCCGCTACCGGGGGCTTGCAAAAAATACCGATCGCCTGTGTCTGTTGGCAGGCTTCACCAACCTGTTAATCGGGAGAAAATACCTGCCCGTCTAGGGGCAGTGCGCCTGAAATCCGCGGATAGCAGGTTTTAGGCAAGGAAACGAGGGGGTATTGCGTGAAAATATCGGAAATTTGAGCGTTAAACGTTCAACTTTTTGAGTGGCTCAGCTTATTCCCAGAAAACGGTGAGTTGATCAGAGGTTCCCTAGGTACTCCGACAGAGTCGAAATGTTTATATCCCACCACTTGCATTGTTTTTCCGCGTGCCGGTTCTTTTACTCACCAGAGAGCGGATGCATATGAGGTTCTAAAGAGATGATGATTGATCGGGGCGACAAGGTGAAGGGGCGAGCGATTATTATAGGCCCAAATCGTTTTTATGAAATACTTGACAATTTACGTAGGATGTGTAGTGAGATTCGGAGCGCTATTACGAATTCAACAGAGCCTTAAAAACCCCCAGCACAGGCTACCCCCACTTCTCCATCTCCCGTTTATCGATTTCCCTGGCCGCCACCCAGCGGTCTCCGGTTTCGCTGGACTCCTGTTTCCAAAACGGCGCCTCTGTCTTGAGACGGTCCATAATGTACTGGCAGGCGGCAAAGGCCGCCTGGCGGTGGGGGCTGGTCACGCCGACGAAGACAATATCGTCCTGCAGGGCGAGGGGGCCAACGCGGTGCAGCAGGCGCACCCGCCCCAGCGGCCAGTGTGCCCGCGCATCGGCGGTGATGTCCTGCAAACTTTTTTCTGTCATGCCCGGATAGTGTTCGAGCTTCAGCCCGCGGACGGCCGCCCCGGCGTTGAAGTCCCGTACGGAGCCGACAAACATTACGCAGGCGCCGTCTCCGCGGTTTTCCCGGCGCAGTGCCGCAAACTCCTCAGCTACGGAGAAGGCGCCTTTGCGCACTTCGATAAAATCCATCGGCTTACCCTCCGGTTACCGGAGGGAAGAAAGCCACCTCATCACCATCGGCAATTCGAGTGGATGCCAAAGCCATTTCCCGGTTGACCGCGGCCTGAAGGTCCGCAGCTTGCAGTGGCGCCTGCCAGTCGGGAAACTGTTCGCCGAGATATGTGCGCAATTCGGACACACTGCCGGAATAATTTTCCAGCTTGTACTCGGCCGTTCCCAACTGTTCGCGCAGACTTGCAAAAAACAGAATCTTAATCATGCCGCTCACCTCCGGGGCGCCAATGCCCCCGCTTACCGCCATTTTTTTCCAGCAGGCGCGTGGGGCCGATTTCCATCGCCGGGTCCACCGCCTTACACATATCGTAAATTGTCAGTGCCGCTACCGCCGCGGCGGTCAGAGATTCCATTTCCACGCCGGTGCGTCCGGCCAGGCGGCAGTAGCTGCGCACGCGCACGCAGTGGGCCTCCGGCTGCAGTTCAAACTCAATTTCCACCTTGGTCAGCGCCAGGGGATGACACAGGGGGATCAAATCGGCGGTTTTCTTTGCCGCCTGAATACCGGCAATACGCGCTACTGCCAGTGCATCGCCTTTTTTGTTGTTTCCCTCTGAGAGCAAGGCAAAGGCCTCGGCACTCATATGCACCGCGCTCTCGGCGCGGGCACTGCGTTCGGTCACGGCTTTGTCGGTGACATCCACCATGTTGGCTTCACCGCGCGCATTTAAATGAGTTAAACGTTGCACGGCTTCACCCCCTAGAGGCGCAGGACATTTGTGCAGGGCGAATATGCGGCACAAAATTGCATGGGCGGTGACGCGCATCCAACTGTTCGAGCAGTATGCCCTCCCAAGCAGTGCGGCAGGCGCCTGTGGAACCGGGCATACAACAGATCAATGTGTGATTAGCCAGGCCCGCGACGGCCCGCGACTGCACGGTTGAGCTGCCGATGTCTGTGAAGGAAATGTGTCGGAACAGTTCACCAAACCCCTCCACGGTTTTATCGAACAGCGGCACCAGTGCCTCTGGCGTGGAATCGCGTTCGGTGAACCCGGTGCCGCCGGTAACCAGTATCACCTGCACTTCCGCATCGGCAATCCACTGCGATACCGTCGCGCGTATTCGGTAGATGTCATCCGGAACCAGGCACCTGTGCGCCAGCCTGTGTCCGGCGGCCTGCAGGGCATCGACCAGATATTGGCCCGAGGTATCAGTGTTCTCGGTGCGGGTGTCGGAGACCGTCAATACCGCAATATTGAGCGGCTCAAAGTTTTCTGCAGCGTGTCCAGCCATCTATTCTTCCGCCTGTTGAGTCTTGTGAATCGGTTTTAAAGAATGTTCCGCGCGCGGATGGTGCTCAAATGGCCCCGCGCTTGGGCCCCGTATTCCGGCTGAACATGCGCCGCGTACTCAGCCGGCGTATTGATATTGGCAAAACACTGCGCAGTGCCGGGTATTGCCAGTCGCTGCGCGCCGCATTGCCGCAGCAGTGCGCCGATGGAATTCGGTCCGCGTTTGCGCACCGCGGCATCCAGGAACTCACGCACTCCGGTATCCAATGGCAACCACAGCGGAAAATAAAAATCGCCGAAATAACTGGCTCGGCCACTGCGTTGCCCCGCCGCCAGCAGCTGCGCCAGTAGTTCGCCATGCAGCAGCGGCATATCCACGGGGATTACCAGCAATGCCCCGCTTTCCACGGCGCACGCGGTGCCGTAGAGGCCGCCCACGGGCCCCATGCCGGGTACCGGATCGGGAATACCGCCAGGGCGGTTGCCACTGATTAATACCTGCGCCAGCGGAAGCACGCGCAGCAGCGCAACGGCGCGCTGTAGAAAGTGCTCACCGCCCGGCAGTGGCAACCCGGCCTTGTCCCGCCCCATTCGACGCGACCGTCCGCCGGCCAGCACAACACCGCAACAATCCAACACCCGCGACACCGTCAACCTCCCAGCATCGCCAGATTGCGGGTCGCGCCAGTGAAACCTCGGTCCAATTGATGACCGGCGCTCTTGCCGCACACTGCGCTGCGAATCAGCGCCGCCAAATCCCGGTGGTCGCCACTGGCAATCGCGCTGCGCAAATCTATCCCCGCCTCGGCAAACAGACACAGATGCAGGGCGCCCTGCGCCGACATGCGCAGGCGATTGCAGCCCGCACAAAAATCCCGACTATAAGGCATGATTAAACCGATGCGGCCAATATAGTCCGGGTGTGTATACTCTTTTGCCGGCCCGGCGTCGCGCCCCCGCGGCAACAGCTCCCAGCCGGTGTGCAACAGCCATTTTTCAATATCGCGCCCGGCCACATGGTTACTGGCAAAAAAGTCGCGGTTGTCTCCGGTGCGCATCAGTTCAATAAAACGCAAGCTGACGGGCGTTACCTTCACCCAGTCGAGAAACTGCTCAAATCCAGCCAGATTGTGCTCGCGCAACAATACCGAGTTGACCTTGGTTGACACCCCCAGCTCCAATGCGCGATCTATGCCGCGCAGGACATTCGCCAGCTTGTCGTGTCCGGTAATCGCCCTGAAGCGCTGCGGGTCCAGACTGTCGACGCTGACGTTGAGCTGGTCCAGACCCGCGCGCTGCCAGGCATCGATTTGTGAGGCCAGGCGGTAACCGTTAGTGGTGATGGCAACACGGCGGATACCATCCACATTTACCGCGGTTTCAATCAACTGCACCAAGTCTTTGCGCAGCGAGGGTTCGCCGCCGGTGAAACGCACTTTCTCGGTACCCAGGGAGGCAAAGGCGCGAACAACGGTGTTCACTTCAGCGACACTGAGCGGCTTCTCCCGCGCAATCGATTCACCGCACTGGTAGCCATCCGGCAGACAGTAATTGCAGCGGAAATTGCAGATATCGGTCACGGACAGGCGCAGGTAATAGAACCTGCGCCCATAGTTGTCTTTTAACATTAAACGCCTTTCCAAAGCCGGGAGGCAGGCCGGTTTCCCGGACGGCCCTGGTGGTGGAAAAATTTTCCAGCCACGGTTCCCGTTCCATACGCACAGCGCTTAGGTTGAGGGAACTCGGTGTTTAAACTGCGGGCAGTGTAACAGCGGAGCGGAAGATTGCCCGGGGGCAAAAGTGGTACTCCTTACGGCGTACCGCGCCCGTCCCACGGATCAAAAAGCCGCGACCACTTGTAGCCACAATTTGTCGGTATCGCTGCCGTAGTCCTCGGCACGGTAAGAGGCAAATTTCACCAGTGCCGACAAATTTTTGCTCAGTGCGCGCTCATAGCTGAGATCCCACTCACTCCCCCAATCACCAGATCCCTCCGCCGCACTAAAGCGGTGATAGGTTATCCCCAGCCGTCCGCCGGCCAATCCTGCGTTCGCGCCCAGATAAGCATCTTCCACCCCCTCGGCCGGCGTTGTGAGGAATTGGTCGGCGAACCCCTGGAATTTGTGCAGGGTTGCCAGCGGCGTGGCAAAGCCCACACCGTTGTCGCTGCCCAAAATCTCGTAACCCAGCTTGGCATCCACTGGCCCCAGCGCTGTAGACAGTTCCGCCAGGTAATAAGTCGCGCTGTAGTCGAGGCTGCTCTCGCCGCTTTCGCTCTGGCGGGCATAACTCAGGCGCGTTCCCAGTATCCCGACATCTGCGATATAGGTGAAACCGAGTGTTCGGCTGGAATTGTTTGTCGCCTGGTCCAAGTCAACATCCAGAAAAAAAAGATGCAGTTTTTGCTTCTCCGCAAAGGGATAAGTGGCATTGAAAAGATGAATGTCGCCATCCCAGCTTCCCTGATCGCTATCCTCACCAAAAATGCGATGGACTCTGTAGACGTAGCTGTAATCGATTTGCAGAGATTCTGAATTGCCGTAGCGAAAGCGGTATCCGTCAAACGTCTGCTCGTTCTGACGCCAGCCGACCCCACCTACAAAACGCTGATCGCCCAGGTTAATACGTTGACGACCAGCGGTAATGTCGTAGTTGTCGCGCGCGTAGCGAAGATAAGCCCGGTTTACTTCGGTTCCCTCAGGATCAGCCACCAGTGGATATTCTGAGTTGCCATTAGTGGTGGAGTTATAACTGTCACTGCCAACGGCGGAGACATCGTCCATTTCAACGCCGATGACAAGGCCCCGATAGATTCCGCTTGTCCAGCTGAGACGGCTTCTCAAGGTCGATGCATTGGCCTGATCATCAAATCCCGCCTGATCGACACTTTCCAATCGGTAGCGCAGACTCAACCCCAGCTGGCCATTTTGCAGCGCATCGATCAGTGTCTGCGCTTCCCGGTCGGCGGCGAGCGGTTGCATTGCAGCAGTCAAAGTGGCGCAAAACAATAGCGCGCGGTTAGTATTGGTAGCGTTACCGGGGAGCATATTTTCTTCCTCTGGGACAGTATTTAGAAATCTCTGTTGAATGCACTTTCTGAGGGAAAGTTTTTTTCAAGCGCCGACCGGAAACTCAAGTGATAAATTGCCTGAGTGCTCCAGGAGCAATTACAGCGTTCGCGTTACTCTTTAGAGGAGGGCGCAACCTTTGCCCGAAAGTTACACCACGCACCATTTTCCGGGTACTGGCCAGATGGCGTACCACCTGCGCCCTGCCCGATTATTATCCGCGCCGAAGAGAGCAAATACCGAAAGATCGATACCTAAAAATCTACCTATAAAAAGCTCATTACCTGTACCCACTAAGATCCGCTACTCCTATGGAATTATGCGGAACCACAGAGCCCCGGCGTCAGCAGCCAATGCTCAACGTAATTGAGCGCCCTGAAGCCTCAAAAGCGCTTGTGCAATTTCATCAGAGACCACTTAACCGCCGGGGGTAGATCCGATTTTCTGCATGCTTCCCCGCCCTCCCATTACCACTTTTACCAACTTTTCCAGTAACGGGGCCCGCTTATGATGGACTGCCGAGTGATTGGCAAAAACTACTGTGTTAAGAGGAGCTGTCATGCGTTCACAAAGCGGCCTCAACCTTTTCAATTGGCGCGACCCGAAAATTAAAACACTACATATCACTTGGGTTGCTTTTTTTCTGAGCTTCGTCGTCTGGTTCAGCCACGCACCGTTACTGGTATTTATCCAGGAGGCATTCGACCTCAGCAGCCAACAAGTCAAAGCGCTGCTGATTCTCAATGTGGCGCTGACGATACCCGCGCGCATTATCGTGGGCATGATGGTGGATAAATTCGGCCCCCGCTCTGTCTACAGCGCCCTGCTGATGATTTCCTCGGTAATCTGTATCGGCTTTGCCACCGCCGATAGCTATGTATCGCTGGCACTGTTCCGTTTTTTACTGGGCTTTGTCGGTGCCGGATTTGTTATCGGCATCCGCATGGTGGGCGAGTGGTTCCCAGCCAAGCAAGTGGGCCTGGCCGAGGGAATCTACGGCGGCTGGGGCAACTTTGGCTCCGCTGCAGGCGCAATGACCCTGCCGGGTATCGCACTGCTGATCGGTGGTGAAAACGGCTGGCGCTACGCCCTGGGCCTCACTGGTGTCATCGCCGGTCTATACGGCTTCCTCTACTACCGTGTCGCGCGCAATACCCCCGAGGGCGCCACCTATTTCAAACCGAAAAAAACGGGCGGGCTCGAAGTCACCAGCAGAAAGGATCTGTACCTTTATCTGTTGATGAATATTCCCATGTATTTGGCATTGGCATCTCTGGGCTACAAACTGTCACCGGCCGGCGTGCAGCTGTTGACCTGGCAGACCACCTATGTGCTTTGGGGATTACTGGTGCTGCTGTTTGCAGTGCAGTCCCGCCAGATCTGGCTGGTCAACCGGGAACACCTGCGGGCCGGTGTTCCGGAACTGGAAAAATATGAGTTCAAGCAGGTCGCCATCCTCGATCTGGCCTATTTCGTTACCTTTGGCTCTGAGCTGGCGGTAGTATCCATGCTTCCTCTGTTTTTCCTGGAAACCTTCGATGGGCTGAATGCGGTACAGGCTGGTTTGCTGGCTTCCGGCTTCGCTTTTATGAACCTGGTATCGCGTCCCACAGGCGGTCATTTCAGTGACAAAATGGGCCGCCGCAACAGTTTGATGTTTCTCGTCGGCGGCCTGGCCGTAGGTTATTTGGTACTGAGCCAAATCGACAGTGACTGGTGGATACCGGCGGCGGTGATCGCCACTATGGCCTGTTCCTTCTTCGTGCAGGCCGGTGAGGGCGCCGTTTTCGCCGTGGTGCCGCTGGTCAAGCGACGCATGACCGGGCAGATTGCAGGCATGGCCGGAGCCTACGGCAATGTGGGTGCCGTGGCCTATCTGACCGCGCTGTCGTACGTCGATTACAGTACTTTCTTCTTGATAATTGCGGGCTCCGCCGCGCTGGTATTCTTTATCTGCGCCTTTATGGATGAGCCCAAAGGCCGAATCGCGGAAAGATTGCCCGACGGGACAGTGCATCTGATCAGCGTGGAATAAGCGGCAGCTAGCGCGCTAGCCGGGCAATACGCTGATTCAGGAATCTCTGCCTTTTATATGGGAGCTACAGTGGACTTCGGCGCGCTCACCATAGTGTGCGCATTTCGAAAACGCACGAGTACATCCCTGTAGCTCCTGTCCATTTATCCGACAGTTTCGAACTACCCATCCCATCACCTGAACGTCTCATCCGGCCTCAAAGTATCTTTATCGTCAGCTTGAACTTTGTCAGAGATTTCCTGATCCCTGTCAGCATCGCTGCCTTGAACCCTCTGGTAATGATCTGGATCAAGCACCATACAGCAGCTAGCGTTAGATTATGGAGGTACTGGCCACCCGATATGCCCCGACGGGGTCAGGGTGCCCGGGCAATGACGCAGGCTTTGCGCATTATCGCAAGGGGCACCGCGATAATGCGCCCGTTATAAGGATGAAACCGTGAAAAATATTCTCGTCATTCTCGACAAACCCAAACACGAACAAATCGCACTGCAGCGGGCCTTAGCGCTGGCCAAGGCAACGGGCGCGCGCCTGCATCTGATCAGCTTCGTCTACGAACCACAGCTGACGATGGCCGGTATGTATGAGGCAATGGATGAGTTAATGCACACGATGCTGGGCGAGCGCAAACGCTGGCTCGCAGAACTGCGGGAGAAATACCAGCTTCCAGAGGACACCGAGACACAAGCAGTTTGGCACTACAACATCGCCTCCTGGATCCTGGAGATCTTAGAGCGAGAATTCTACGATCTGCTGATCAAAACCGCGCAGAAACAATACGGCCACGGCGGCTTTGGCTCTATCGACTGGCAGCTGATCGAACACGCGCCAATACCTTTGTGGCTCGCCGTCTCCACGCCGTGGATCAAGCGGGACCGCCTGCTCGCGGCCCTGGACCCGATGATGAACACCCCTCTGCACAGAGAACTCAACCAGCGGGTGCTGACCACCGGCGATCATTTGGCTCGACTGTTAGGGGCGGAACTAGAGCCAGTGGCCTGCCTGCCAGGCGCCGGTGTCCTCGAGGAACTGGGGCTGGCCACGGGCCGAAACACCTCCGCGGAAGCGCGGCGCGCGGCGCAGGAACATCTGCAGGCAATCATCGCCAATAGCGGCGCGACTTGCGGTGAGCTGCACCTTGTGTCCGGGAAGCCGTCGCGAGAGGTCAACCGGATCGCAGACCGTCTCAAGGCGCGTCTGATGCTGGTAGGGCGCGGGGTGCGCAAGGGCGCCGCCGGTTTCCTGCTCGGCAATACCGCCGAACGCATTCTCGCCAAATCCAATACCGATGTAATGGTTGTGCCCTAAACCGGCACTCAACCGCCAGTGCAATAGATGTCCCTCATCTATTGCATTGGCGCCGGACATTACCAGCGCAGAAGGGGTAGTAAGTAAACTCCGGATTTATCCGGACCCTCGCGGTCTCCCCCGCCAAACAGGTCCATCCCCCCAGCGCACAATCCCCCGGTGGGGGTAGACGGCTGCATTTCTGAGGGTATCCAGCACTGTCCATGGCACCTTCCCAATGCTTGTTCAGGCACAAAAACCACTATATGTTGTGAAAATATAAATCATCAACACTACATATAGACACGCAAGCTCAATCCGGCGCTCCTCCCGAGTGCCGACAGACGGTTTAGCCAGGAGTCCCAATGCCCGCGTTTTCCCCCTCCGATCTACCGGCAGCAACCCACTATGCCAGCGAGGCCAGCCATCTGCTCGTACACAAACGCGACGGCCGCACAGTGCGTTTTGACCGCGCGCGGATCGCCAGCGCCATTTTGCGCGCGGGACGAGCCACCGGTGCCTTCGGTGCCTCAGAGGCGGACCGGCTCACCGATCAGGCCGTCCAAGTGATCACACACCGTCACGACGGCAGTGCGCCGGTGGATATCGAAGAGATCCAAAATATCGTCGAACAGGTCCTGATTAGCAGCAACTATCTGGACACCGCGCGCGGCTATATTGCCTACCGCAGCCGCCACCAACAGATGCGCGAAGACCGCCAAACGCTGGTGGACGTCACCGCCTCCATCGACGAATATCTGCAGCGGGAAGACTGGCGGGTGGCCGCCAACGCCAACCAGGGCTATTCCCTCGGCGGACTGATCCTGAACAGCGCCGGCAAGATGATTGCCAACTACTGGCTCAACCACGTTTACACACCGGAAATCGGCGCGGCGCACCGCGAAGGTGATCTGCATATCCACGACCTCGACATGCTGTCCGGCTATTGCGCCGGCTGGTCGCTGCGCACGCTGCTGCAGGAAGGGTTGAACGGAATACCGGGCAAGGTCGAATCGGCACCGCCAGTACATCTGTCCAGTGCTATCGGCCAGATAGTGAATTTTCTCGGCACCCTGCAAAACGAGTGGGCGGGCGCACAGGCGTTCAGCTCTTTCGACACCTATCTGGCACCGTTTATACGCAAAGATGGACTCAGCTACCGCGAAGTGCGCCAGTGTATGCAGGAGCTGATTTTCAATCTCAACGTACCCTCCCGTTGGGGCACCCAGACGCCCTTTACCAACCTGACCTTTGACTGGGTATGCCCGGAGGATCTGCGCGAACAGGTACCCGTTATTGGCGGGCGCGAAATGCCATTTACCTACGGCGATTTACAGGAGGAAATGGACCTGATCAACCGCGCCTATATCGAAGTGATGACCGAGGGTGACGCACGCGGCCGCGTCTTTACCTTTCCGATCCCCACCTACAATATCTCAGCGGATTTTCCCTGGCACAGTGAAAACGCGCAGCGGCTATTTGCCATGACCGCCCGCTACGGGCTGCCCTACTTCCAAAATTTTATCAATTCCGATCTGAGCCTCAATATGATCCGCTCCATGTGCTGCCGCCTGCAGCTGGATCTGCGAGAGTTGCTCAAACGCGGCAACGGCCTGTTCGGTTCCGCCGAACAGACTGGTTCCCTGGGTGTGGTAACCATTAACTGCGCGCGTCTGGGTTATCTGCACCGGGGCGACGAATCCGCTTTGCTAGCCGCTCTCGACCGGCTGCTGGAGCTGGCCCGCGACTCCCTGGAAACCAAGCGTAAAGTCATTCAGCGGCATATGGACGCGGGCCTTTTCCCCTACAGCAAACGTTACCTGGGCACCCTGCGCAATCACTTCTCCACCATTGGGGTCAACGGTATCAACGAAATGCTGCGCAACTTCAGCGGCGACCGCGAAAGTATCGTCACCGCACAGGGCCGGGCAATGGCGGAGCGCCTCTTGGATCACATCCGCGCACGCATGGCGGAATTTCAGGAAGAAACCGGGCACCTGTACAACCTGGAGGCGACACCAGCCGAGGGCACGACCTACCGTTTCGCCCGCGAAGACCGCAAACGCTTTCCCGATATTCTCCAGGCCGGCAGCAGCGATGCCCCCTACTACACCAATTCCTCACAGCTGCCGGTCGGTTATACCGATGATCCCTTCGAAGCATTGGCACTACAGGAGTCTCTGCAGGCGCGCTATACCGGCGGCACAGTACTGCACCTGTATTTGGGTGAACAGCTGCCGGACGCCGACAGCTGCCGCAAGCTGGTACAACGGGCGCTGGAAAACTACCGACTGCCCTATATCACCGTAACACCCACTTTCTCCATTTGTCCGCGGCACGGCTACCTGAGCGGCGAACACGAATTCTGTCCCCGTTGCGACGAAGAACTGCTCGCGCAAAAGCGCTGTTGTACCACCCACTGAAAACACTCAAAGGAGCCTTTTATGAACGAGCAAATCACCGTTTTGCGAGATGACGAGCGCACCCGCTGTGAAGTCTGGAGCCGCGTAATGGGATACCACCGCCCCGTCTCTTTCTGGAACCCCGGCAAGCAATCGGAACACCGTGAGCGGCGCTACTTTGTCGCCATCGACAGTAACGACAAAGTGCCGACCGGGAGGACGGAGGCAGCGGCACAGTGAAGGAGCGACTGCGTGTCGGCGGCTTCACCCCCTTTACCGCCATCGACTATCCGGGGGCACTGTCGGCGGTGGTATTTTGCCAGGGATGTCCCTGGCGCTGCCGCTACTGCCACAACAGTGGATTACTGCCGCCCCGCGCACCCACGCCCTACGCGTGGGAGCAATTACTCGAATTCCTCGGCCGCCGCCGGGGAATACTCGACGCGGTGGTCTTTTCCGGTGGAGAGCCGACCGCGCAGGCAGCGCTGGACAGCGCCGTCAACGATGTGCGGGCCCTCGGATTCAAAGTGGGCCTGCACACCGCGGGCATGTATCCGCGCCGGTTGCGCCAACTGCTGCCCAGGCTGGACTGGGTGGGATTGGATATTAAAGCACTGCCGCAAAACTACCCGGCGATCACCGGCGTCGCCGCAAGCGGCGACACCTCCTGGGAGAGTGCCCGGCTACTTGCCGCGGCCCAGGTGCCGTTGCAGGTGCGGCTCACCCGCCATCCGCGGCTGACCAGCGAGGAAGAATTAAATGAAATCAGAAAAAAACTGCTGACACTCGGCATTAATGAATTGGTGGTGCAGCGCTGCAATACACAGTACTGTCTGGACAGCAGACTGTAACCTGTGTTTATCCGGTGCAAACACTCACGGATCTGTCTCCGGGAAAAAACGCTCGAGTGATGGAGTAAAAAAACCTCTGATAAACTCACACGGGAGCTGTAGTGAATTTTCGGCCCTCTCACCCGCGGCTGCGGGCAATCAGTTCGAGTCCCGGCTGAGCCCGCCAGTAGCCGTCTACCCCTTTCTCCAGGTCTTCCCGGCAGGGCTCGCCGCGGCGGGCGCCGTCGAATGCCGACACCACCCGCGCCATGTCTTGCCACTGCGGAGAAAGGCGCAGGATATCCACCCCGAGTTCCTGCATTTCAGCATAGTGATGCAACAGATTGACCGGTTCGGCGGACATTGTCTGAATGCCATTGATTAAAAACAGCGCTTGCTCTTCCTGCGAAGCCAGGGGCAGGCCAGCGGGAAACTCGATGCAGCGGTATCCGCAACTGTCCTTGTCGAGCCCGAGGTGGCGCGCGGTAAAGCAGCGGGCTGAATACGCGAGCGGCATATGGCCGTAGGCGAATACCTCCACTTCGGGTTTTCTGTCACAGGCAGCCAGCACTTCTCCTAATTGGCGTGCGCTCATTTCCACCGGCACAGTCCAGCGCACCATACCCAGTGACATCATCTGCGCCAGCGCGTGCTGATTGTAAATGTTGATCGCGGGGCCACAGACAAAAGCCAGACCCGCCTCCGACAACAGCTGCACCGCCGACATATCGTTGGCCTCCACCAGCAGCTGGCCGTTATCGCAGATTTTACGCACCCAGTTGAGGTCGGCATTGGACTCCAGCAGTGTCAGCGTAGACAGCACTATCTGCTTATCCGACAGCGCCGCCAACTCCCGGGCCAATTGCAGCCAATCCGCCGCGCGCAACTGATGGCGCTTCCCGCATACCACCTCCCCCAGATAAATAATATCCAGCGGTGTGGTCAGCATTTGCGCATAAAACTGCTGGATATCCCCCCGCGGCCAATAATACTGCACCGGTCCCAAAGCGAGCTGCATAACGCCTCCTTTACTGCCAAGGGCGATCGTACGCGCCCAGTGTGGTTTGCTTGCCCTCGGAGTTTTTTGCCAGAGTCGCGCGCCAGCGCTCCTCGATGGAGAAATCCCCACCGCGCCGCAATACTTCGTCTATCGCATCTCGCCAGGTGCGCACCACCTGCGCCACATATGCGGGACTGCGCTGCCTGCCCTCCAGCTTGATCGCGCGGATACCGGCGGCCCGCAGTTCCGGCAACAGCGCCATACTGTTCAAGCTCGTCGGTTCTTCCAGTGCGTGGTGGCGCCTGCCCTCCACGATAAAACGCCCTTTGCACAGCGTGGGATAACCGGCGTTTTCCCCCTCGGCGAAACGATCGATCAACACCCCGTTCAGCCTCGTTTCCAACCCCTGCGCACCGTCTCGCCACTCCACAGCCTGGGCCGGCGAGCAGACGCCGTTCAAATTGGGCGACTCCCCGGTGACATAGGAACTCAAGTGACAACGCCCCTCGGCCATAATGCATAGACTGCCAAAACCGAATACCTCCAGCTCCACTTGGGTTCCAGCCGCCAGCTGCTGCACTTGCTTCAGAGACAGCACCCGGGGAAGCACCGCGCGGCGGATGTGGAACTGGCGGCGATAAAATTCCAGCGCGGAGACACTGGTTGCCGATGCCTGCACCGAAAGGTGTAAAGGCATAGCGGGATACTTTTCTGCCGCATAGCCCATAAGGCCGATATCCGCCAGAATTACCGCATCGGCATTGAAGCCGGCAGCCCGGTCAACTGCCGCCTGCCAGCGCGAAAAACTGCGCGGTTGTGCATAGGTATTGATGGCGACGAACAATTTTCGTCCCCGGCTGCGTATACGCTCGAGCGCCCGCAACGCATTTTTGTCATTGAAATTCAAACCGCTGAAGTTGCGCGCGTTGGTTTCATCATTGAAACCGATATAAACGGCATCCGCGCCGTTATCCACAGCAGCCTCCAGTGCTGGCAGGCTACCGGCAGGGCAAACGAGTTCCATAACAATGTCATTTCAATTTTGAGGATGGATAAAAAGCAGCAGCGCCGCTGACGGGCTTACCCCGGGAAATTCAGGCTTGAGAGAGAGACGCCAGCTTGTCCGCCATAACCGTCAAGCATCGCTGCAGCCACCCCGGGATACGGCTTCGGTCCAGTGCATCCAAGCGGTTCTTCACCGTCAAACCGATTTCCGTCTGCCCGCGGATCATCAACCGGCGATGAAAAAATAGGGTATCCGGATCTTCCCGCCCGGCGGCAATCGCCAGGAAGTCACCCGCTGTCGCGGCAATGGTGGAATCGGCCTCGGCCGCCGCAGAAGCGCGGACAAATCGCCCTCCCCGCTTGCCGATACGGAAATGCACCTTTAAATCTGTCACTGCAATTTCCAACACGCGACCGTCCAGAAAATCAAACACCCCCTCATCCAGTTCTTCTGAAAGCTGCCGGTTGAGGAGTTTCACCAGCGCAACCTCTCCCGGCCATCGCGGGAACAACGGCAGAAATTTGCGGCCAATTCTGTAGCCACCATGTGCAATCAGGTTACCGACAGCTGGCATATTCGGACTCCATACCCGCATCGATGTGTATTGAGGAATCTCTGATTAAGTCGCTTGGCGACAGTAATGAGACCTTTTCCCAAAGATCACTACCGCCCCATGTACTTTAATCAGCGGCTCCTTAAGCTGATGTGTGAGATTACTTCGGTGTGTCCGAATCGTCGAACGCTGCCCCGTTCCGGGACCGTTGATTGGCCGCGCCCTCAATTGAGCAGGCGGATGCCACCGATATCCGCCGAACGAACCAGATCATTGAGGTAGTTCGCAATCATTTGCCGTCGCAGCTTTTCCCGCAAATAGCGATCAATGTTTTTTTCTACATAGGAAAAATCCAGCGGTCTTCCCTGTTCGAGCTGTTCGACATAGATCAAGTGCCAACCGTATTTCGTCCGCACTGGGGATTGCATCAGACCGATTTCACCGGCGAAAACAGCTTCTTCAAAAGGCGCCACTGTATCGCCGGGGCCAACCTGGCCGAGACTGCCGCCAGCGTCGCGGGACGAGCAGTCCGAATGCCGGTGTGCCAATTCCGCGAAACGCAACAGCGGGTCGGGTGCTTTGCGGATATCTTCAAGCAACGACTCGGCGAATTTCCGCTGCCGCTCTTGCGCCGCCTTTTCCCCGGGCTTTACCAGCAGCAGAATATGGCGTACCTCCGCCAGCGGCTTTGAGGTAAACCGCTGCCGGTGCTCGGTATAATAGTCGTAGCGCTGCGCCTGGGTCGGATCGACCTGTGGCACCTCTCTTTCGAGCAATCGCTCTACCGCGGCATCAAATACTTCGCTGTGGATGTCTATATCCTTTTCACACAGCCCACATTCGAAGGCCCGCTCTCGCAACAGGTGAGCCAGTACCAATGCCCTGGCGGCAGCGTAGATTGCCTCCCGGGATGTGTCCGCAGGATGGTACTGCATCTCGGCATAGATCTGTGTCTGCGGGATCTCCCTGCCGTTCACCGTTACCGGGCCGACAAGGGGCCGATCATCTGCATCACTGGCCAGAAGTGCGCTCATGTTCGCCTCCTATACTCACAGGCCGCCGGCAGCCTTGGCGCGCACTATTTGATAGTTGCGGCGGAAGTACTGCACCGGAATACTCCACACATGCACCAAGCGGCTGAACGGAAATACGAGGAATAAGTTCAACCCGAGGAAAACGTGCAATTTGTAGATCACATGTACCTCGCTGATTGCAGCAACTGCCCCCGGTGCATTCAGCGTGACGATCGATTGTGCCCAAGTCATCAGCTTCAGCATTTCCGCGCCGTCCATATGACCCGCGGATACAAAGATGCTGAGCAGGCCCAGAATCAACTGCACATACAGCATCAACAGAATGACGATATCCATACGCGAGGAAGTGGCACGGATACGGGGATTCGCCAAGCGTCGGTGCAGCAATATGGTCATGCCGATAAAACAGATAACACCAAAAAGTCCTCCGGCACCCATCGCCAGTGCCTGTTTGGTAGATGCCTCTACCCCCAACAAATGCCAAACCGCCTTAGGCGTCAGCAATCCAACAAAGTGCCCGGCGAGAATCGCCAGCACCCCGATATGGAACAGATAGCTGCCGAGGCGCAGCTTTTTCTTTTCCAGCAGCTGGCTGGAACCGGTGCGCCAGGTGTACTGATCCCGGTCGTAGCGGATAAGGCTGCCCAGCAGGAAAACGGTAAACGCTACAAACGGATAAATTCCGAAGAAAATGGTATTGAAATAGTTCATTGTTTACTCCCAAGCATCACCGACGTATCCGGCGCGTGATTGCCCGCATCGACCCAGGTAATTGCCTTATCGTCTTTGAGCTGCGCCGCGCTGGGGCGAGTAATGCCCTGCTCGCAGGCACTGCCCTGGGCAGCGGAAAAACTGACTGCCTCTTCTTCCCAGATCTTGTCCAAAACTTCCGGGGTATCGTCCCGTGCTTCTCCAGCCACCTGCCGCGCAAGGCCATCCCGATCGACTTCAACCTCGCTTAAATCCAACAGCGCATCGACCAGTTCCGCATAAACCGACTCCCTAGCCCGCAGACGCGTGGCAAGCAAAGCGAGAATATGAGCGATCTCCTGTAGCCACTCCCGCACCGCCTCCTCCTGTGTGGCGCAAAACTCCAGGTAGGCTGGCAGATAGTCCGGCAACTCACGTTCGGCAAGTGCCAGGCCCGCACTGCGGTAGCGCTTCATCAGGTCCACCATAGCCTGGCCGCGATCGCGGGATTCGCCGTAAACATGCTCGAAAATATGCAGGGATACCGCGCGCCCGCGTTCGAACAGGCCTTCATACTCGCTCTGCCAGTCGAGCAGCTCGCGGCGCTCGTAGTATTCGATAAAGCGCAGCAACCGGTCGCGCAAGCGGGGACTCAGCGCATCGCTTTGACCAATAAAGTGGATAACCTCCGGCAGATGCGCAGCCAATGTTTCGTCCGGGTAGTCCAGCAGTCGAGATATCAATCGAAGACTTTTCATCACCTTCTCTCACTAATCAGCAACTTTCGCTGGGATGATTTCGCGAACCGTTTGTTTTTTACCCCCAAATATATTTACGGGATCATTGCCGGTGCTGCAGCCGTTACCGAAACTGAAACCACAGGCGGATTTAATGTCGTAGGCGCTTTCCGCGTAGGACTTATAGCTGGAAGGCACCACAAAGCGGTCCTCGTAATTAGCCAGCGCCATGTAGCGGTACATATCCTCCACCTGCTGTACCGTCATGCCCGCCGCTTCGAGCAATTCCCGATCCTGCACACCGTCGACATGAACCCCGCGCATATAGGCGCGCATTACAATCATGCGTTCCAACGCGCGCGCCACTGGCGCTTCATCACCTGCAGTGAGCAGGTTGGCCAAATACTTCAACGGTATCCGCAGGGTGGAGAGGTCGGGTATCTCGGCATTCATACCGACGGTTACCGTTTCCACCTCACCCGCCTGAACGGCATTTTGAATCGGGGACAGCGGCGGCACATACCAGACCATCGGCAGAGTGCGATATTCCGGGTGCAGGGGCAGCGCCACCTGCCAGTCAATGGCCATTTTGTAGACCGGCGATTGCTGTGCAGCATCGAGCCATGACTGCGGAATACCTTCCGCGCGCGCAGCCTCCTGTACTTTGGGATCGTGTGGATCGAGAAAAATATCGCACTGGGCGCGGTACAGGTCTTTCTCGTTCTCGACTGCCGCAGCTTCCGCGATGCGGTCGGCATCGTACAGCAGCACCCCCAGGTAACGAATGCGCCCGACACAGGTTTCGGAGCAGACAGTGGGCTGACCGGATTCAATGCGCGGATAACAGAAGATGCACTTTTCGGACTTGCCGCTTTTCCAGTTGTAATAGATTTTTTTATAGGGACAGCCGGAAACACACATGCGCCAGCCCCGGCATTTATCCTGATCGATCAGGACTATGCCGTCTTCCTCGCGCTTATAGATAGCGCCACTCGGACAAGACGCCACACAGGCGGGGTTGAGACAGTGCTCGCACAGGCGCGGCAGATACATCATAAAGGTGTTTTCGAATTCACCGTATATATCCGCCTGTACCTGCTCAAAGTTTTTGTCTTGTCTGCGCTTGTCGAATTCTGTACCGAGGATTTCCTCCCAGTTGGGACCCCAATCAATTTTTTCCATCCGCTGGCCACTGATCAGTGAGCGCGGCCGCGCTACCGGCTGATGTTTTTGCTGCGGCGCCTTGTGCAGATCCTGGTAATCGAAATCAAAAGGCTCGTAGTAGTCATCAATTTCCGGCATGTGCGGATTGCCGAAGATATTCGCCAGTATGCGGTGCTTGCCCCCTTGGCGCGGTTCCAGTTTTCCGTTCTTTTTGCGAATCCAGCCCCCCTTGTACTTTTCCTGGTTTTCCCAGTCCTTCGGATAGCCGATACCGGGCTTGGTCTCAACATTGTTGAACCAGGCGTACTCAACCCCTTCGCGGGACGTCCAAACATTTTTACAGGTCACCGAGCAGGTGTGGCAGCCGATACACTTATCGAGGTTCAGCACCATGCCGATCTGGGCTCTCACTTTCATTGCACAGCCTCCTCCGCGGCCGCCGCCGCTTTAACGTCTTCCCCGTCGAGCCAGTCGACCTTGTTCATCTTTCTCACAATGACAAATTCATCCCGGTTGCAGCCGACGGTTCCGTAGTAATTGAAACCGTAAGACTGCTGCGCATAGCCACCGATCATATGTGTCGGTTTCATTACGGCGCGGGTCACAGAGTTGTGGATACCGCCACGTGTGCCGGTGGTTTCCGCACCGGGTGTGTTCACAATGCGCTCCTGGGCGTGATACATCATCGCCATGCCATCGGGCACCCGCTGCGAAACCACGGCGCGGGCGGCAATAGCGCCGTTGACATTGAAGATCTCAATCCAGTCGTTGTCTTCGATACCCGCCTGTCTGGCATCCGTCTCGCTCATCCATACGATGGGACCGCCGCGGGATAAGGTCAGCATCAGCAGGTTGTCGGAATAGGTACTGTGAATACCCCACTTTTGGTGTGGCGTAATCCAGTTCAAAATAATTTCCCGGTTTCCATTCGGCTTTTTGTTCAATACCGGTGCAACGGTTTTCAAGTTGATCGGTGGCTTGTACACGCACATGTTCTCGCCGAAATCGCGCATCCATTCGTGGTCCTGGTAGAACTGCTGACGGCCGGTGATGGTGCGCCAGGGAATATACTCGTGGACATTGGTATATCCCGCGTTGTAACTCACGTGCTCGTCTTCAAGGCCGGACCATGTGGGCGAGGAAATGATTTTGCGCGGCTGGGCGACAATATCGTTAAAGCGGATCTTTTCTTCTTCTTTCGGTTTTGCCAAGTGCGTGTGGTCGCGCCCGGTAATTTCACCCAACGCCTGCCAGGCTTTTACCGCCACCTGTCCGTTGGTCTCCGGGGCAAGGGAGAGAATCATCTCCGCGGCATCCACCGCCGTTTCGATTTTGGCGCGACCGTCGCGTTCCGATTCCTCCCGGTAGGTGCGGTTCAGTTTTTTCAGGAAATCCACTTCCGCTTCGGTATTCCAGCTAATCCCCTTACCGCCGTTGCCGATTTTCTCCAGCAGCGGTCCTACTGATGTGAAACGGTTGTAGGTGTTCGGGTAGTCGCGCTCCACCAGGATCATGCTCGGTGCGGTTACCCCCGGCACCAGATCGCACTCCCCTTTCCACCAGGCTTTAACGGCAAATGGCTGGGCAATTTCTCCCGGGGTATCGTGGTGAATCGGCAGGGTCACCAAGTCCTTTTCCACACCCAAGTGACCTTCGCAGAGATCGGAGAAGGTTTTGGCTATCCCCTTGAAAATTTCCCAGTCGCTGCGCGCTTCCCAAGCCGGGTCCACGGCTTTTGTCAGCGGGTGGATAAACGGGTGCATATCGGACGTATTCATATCGTCCTTTTCATACCAGGTGGCGGTGGGCAGAACGATGTCGGAATAAAGGCAAGTGGTGGACATGCGGAAATCCAACGTCACCAGTAGATCGACCTTGCCCTCGCGCGGCTCATCGTGCCAGGTGATGTCTTCCGGCTTTTTGCCGCCGGCTTCTCCCAGATCCTTGCCCATCAGTCCGTGCCGGGTACCGAGCAAGTGCCGCAGCATATACTCGTGTCCTTTGCCCGAAGAACCCAGCAGGTTGGAACGCCAGATAAACAGGTTGCGCGGGAAATTCTGCGGGTTGTCCGGGTCCTGGTTGGCAAACTTCAACTCGCCGCTCTGCAGCTGTTGCACGGCATAGTCTTTCGGGTCCATACCCGCGGCTGCCGCTTCCCGGGTCAACTGCAGCGGGTTGACTCCCAGCTGCGGTGCAGACGGCAACCACCCCATCCGCTCTGCGCGGCTGTTGAAGTCGATAATGGAACCACTCCACTTATCCTTGTCGGCCAACGGCGAGACCACTTCGGCCATTTCCAGTTTTTCATAACGCCACTGGTTGGAGTGGTTGTAGAAGAAGGAGGTACCGTTCATATGGCGCGGTGGTCGCTGCCAGTCAAGCGCGAAAGCCAGAGGTGTCCAGCCGGTCTGCGGGCGCAGTTTCTCCTGTCCCACATAGTGGGCCCAGCCACCGCCACTCTGGCCGATACAGCCACACATCATCAACATATTGATCAGGCCGCGGTAACTCATATCCATGTGATACCAGTGATTCAGCGCCGCGCCGACTATAACCATAGAGCGCCCGCGGGTCTTATCGGCGGTGGTGGCGAACTCCCGCGCGACCCGGATCACCTCTCCCCGGGGCACGCCGGTCACGCGCTCTTGCCAGGCCGGGGTATAGGGTTTGTCTTCGTCGTAACCATGTGCGCAATTGGGGTCTTGCAGTCCCTGCTCCACACCGTAATTGGCTAAGGTCAGGTCATAGACACTGGCCACCAGGATGGTTTCCCCATCAGCGCCGCGGATCTTTTTCACCGGCACAAGGCGTTCGATCACATCGTCGTGGCCGGTGTTCTGGAAATAGTCATACTCGTGTGCGGTGCCGCCAAAATAAGGGAAGGCCACAGTGGCAATGGTATCGGCACAGTCTTTCAGGCTGAGTTGAAGTGTCACGTCGGAACCATCGGCACCGTCGCGCTGCTCGATATTCCATTTCCCTTTTTCCCCCCACCGGTAACCGATGGAGCCATTCGGCGATACCAGGCGCCCGTCTTTGTTGAGCGCCACGGTTTTCCACGCCGGGTTATTGCCCTGCCCCAGGTTGTCCACCAGATCAGACGCGCGCAGGAAACGGCCCTGGATCAGCCGGACACCTTTTTTCTCCAGAGTGACCAGCATCGGCATATCCGTGTATGTGCGTACATATTCGGTGAAATAGGCACTGGGCTTTTCCACGTGAAACTCTTTGAGAATCACATGGCCAAAAGCCATCGCCAGAGCCGCATCAGTGCCCTGGCGCGGTGCCAGCCAGGTATCGCCAAACTTGGAGCACTCGGAGTAATCGGAGGTGATCACACAAGTCTTGGTGCCCTTGTAGCGCACTTCACTGAGAAAATGCGCATCCGGGGTGCGAGTCTGAGGGACATTGGATCCCCATACGATGAGGTAGTTTGAGTTGTACCAGTCGGCAGATTCCGGCACGTCGGTCTGCTCCCCCCAGATCTGCGGAGAAGCCGGCGGCAGGTCGCAGTACCAGTCGTAAAAGCTCAGGCAGTTGCCGCCGATCAGCGACAAATAGCGGGCACCGGCGGCGTAGGACACCATGGACATGGCCGGAATTGGTGAGAAACCGGAGATGCGGTCGGGACCGTAGCGCTTCGCGGTGTAGATATTGGCGCTAGCGATCAGCTCGTTGACCTCGCTCCAGTCCGCGCGTACAAAACCGCCCATACCGCGGCAGGCTTTATATGACTTCGCTTTTTCTGGATCCTCGACAATGCTGGCCCAGGCATCCACCGGATCCGCATGCTCGAGCTTGGCCTGACGCCATAGCTTCACCAGGCGCTTGCGGATTTTCGGGTACTTGAGCCGGTTGGCGGAGTACATGTACCAGGAGTAGCTGGCGCCCCTGGGGCAACCCCGTGGCTCGTGATTAGGCAAATCGGGGCGCGTGCGCGGATAATCTGTCTGTTGAGTTTCCCAGGTGACCAGCCCGTCTTTTACGTAAATTTTCCAGCTGCAGGATCCCGTGCAGTTCACCCCGTGGGTGGAGCGCACAATCTTGTCGAACTGCCAGCGGCGGCGGTAACCATCTTCCCAACTGCGGTCATCATCGGTCTTTTCGCCATGGCCGTCGGCAAAAGGCTCCCGTTGCTTTTTGAAATACTTCAGTCGGTCCAGAAAGTGGCTCATACATTACTCCGAGACATAGACGCCGGTATGTGATTAGCGGATGGAGCGGAATATAAAAGCTGCCGGGAGTGAATACACCGGGGGAAAAATCGACTTCAAATTGCCGTCTACCCCTTTTGGGGTAGAACAAAATTTCTCTTTTCCGGTTAAAGTGCGACGGTGTCTGGCGCGAGGAAAAATTTTCCTCCCGCGCGCGCGCCGGGCGCGGGCAGCCGGCTTTTTGGGAGTACTACCAAGTAACCACTGCTTTACTGGCGTAAACGCGGTTACCGTGCAGGTATACAAATGTATCAAGGGTTCCCCAATGAAAATTCCATCGGGCATAATGTGTCCGCAACAGCGAGGGGCTTGCCATGGCCAAAGTATTGAAGCGCGTCCGACAGTCCATTGTCTTCCGTATCGGCGGTTTGCTTCTGCTCACGGCGGTAATCGCCATCAGCTCCATGGTGGCCTCCTATGTGATCTCGGACGCCGCTCAGCACGATGCCGAAGCCATCAACCTGTCCGGTTTCGTGCGTGCGCTGAGCTACAAACTGACCGCTGCGGCACAAAGCGGTGACACCCAATCCACACGGGAAATGACGGCGGCGCTGGACAAGCAGCTGCAAAAAATTTCCACCATCTCCAGTTTTCCACTCTCAGACGCATCCACCGAGGCAGACAATTTCCGCGCCGTACAGCAAGAATGGCAACAGAAGATACGACCACTGTTGAATGACGTCGCCGCCGGAGAAAGGGCGATCGCCAGCCGGGAGTTGCTGGCCTTCACAGACGCTTTCGTCACCAAGGTGGACAGGTTGGTCCTCGACTACCAGCGTATCGCCGAGCAAAAAGTGAAATTCTTGCGATTGGTGCAACTGGCTTCTCTGTTCGCCACCATCACCCTGGTTTACTTCTCGGTGTTTACCCTGTCGCGCTCCGTGGAGCAGCCCCTCAGGGAACTCATCTCCAGCTGCCGAGAAATCGCACGCGGCAACTTCCGCCCGCGCTTGACCCTGCACAGTGAAGACGAACTCGGTCTCCTCACGCAGACGATCCGGCGTATGAGTGAAGTGATCGACCAAACGCACCGTCAACTGGAAGAGCGGGTAAAGGAAAAAACCAAGCAGCTGCGCAAAAGCCACGAGGTGCTCGATTTTCAGTACCGCTTGGCGCGACGCATTAGCGAAGGAACGCTCGTAGGCGCCGAGCTGAAACCGTGGCTGAAGGAATTCAGCGAACTGACCGGACTCAACGACCTGGACCTGTGTCTGATGACGCCCCGGGGAGAAACGCCCTATGAACATTTAATCCACGGCCGGGGAAACCAGAGTTGCACCGAGCGCGACTGCTATAATTGCTCGCACGCCTGTGGTCCCTCGGAGCGTGCGAATCAGCGCCTTTACCGATTCCCCCTGGAGGCGGACAAGCGCAACTACGGAGTCCTCGTTTGCAGCCTGCCGCGCAACCAGCTGCTACACCGCGAGCAGCAACTGCGCCTCAGCGCCTTCGCCGATGCGATCACCACCGCCATTACACTCAAAGAGCGCGGCCAGCAGGAACGCCGCGTGGCACTGATGAACGAGCGCGCCATTATCGCCCGCGAGTTGCACGACTCCCTGGCGCAGTCGCTGTCCTATCTGAAAATTCAGGTCGCGCGCCTCAATCGCTGTACTCGGGGGGAAAACATTGATCGCGCACAAATCAGCGAAATCTCAGAAGAATTGAAACAGGGGCTGGACGCCTCCTATCGCCAACTGCGAGAACTGCTCACCACCTTTCGCCTGCAGGTATCGGAAGGTGGACTGCACAATATCCTCTGCCGCTCCGTGGAACAATACCGCGAACAGCACCCGGAAATCGCCATCGAACTCCACTACGAACTGGAAGAAATTCCCCTTACTCCCAACGAAGAAATTCACCTGCTGCAACTGGTGCGCGAGGCATCGCAAAATGCCGTTTACCACTCCTGGGGCGACCGCGTTTCCATCAGTCTGTTGCCGGGAGAAGGACAGCGAGTTTTCGCCAGCGTCCGGGACAACGGTAAAGGTATCAGCGATGCACCGGAGAAACGGAATCATTTCGGTATGTCCATTATGCAGGAGCGCGCCAGTAACCTCGGCGGCGAACTCATTATCCGCCGCCGCGAAACCGGGGGTACAGAGGTCAGCTTTTCATTTATCCCCGAATACGCACGCGCGCAGCAGACACAAGAAAACAACCAGACTCAAGCAGATTTGCACTTACTTTTCGCTTCCCGGACAAATGGGTGACATTGTTGCGCCTCTGATCTTGGAAAAGGATGTTTTGGGAAAGCGGCCATTAAACGTGGAGAGTATAACAGATTTAAGGAATCGATGACGGAGCTACAGGGGCGCACCCGCGCGTTTTCGAAATGACACCCCATTGCCCGAGCATCCCGAAACCCGCTACACGGCTCATACGAATTTATAGGGGTTCCTAAAAGCAATCAGAGCCCCATCAAAACCGTTGGAAATGCCTTGAAACCCGATACCGTCACCGCAATGCGCGGGCTGATCACTGAAGTCCGCAATACAATGCCATTCAACCTGCCCGCCGCCGCACTCTGCGCCGGCCCCTGTCGCGGATGCCCGAAAAAACTGCTCGAATACCTGGACCAGGAACTGGAAGACTGGGAGCAACGCCTCGACAATGGTGAAAAACCCTCCCTGGGCGATGTTTCCAAATTCGCAAAAACCTGCCGCCGTATTCACCAGGCGCTGGCGGCCAACCAACTGGTGGAGCCCCTTTGAAGCGCAGCCGGGTTTCTCTGTGACTGAATCGCGCGTATCAGAGATGGAAATTTTCAGCGGCCTTTTGCGCAGCAAGCGGCCGCCCGTATCTGATCAGTCGATATAGCGCATCAACATGCTATAGCCGACATGCTCGGCAGGCAGTTCCAGCGGCAGGCGCATGCGCACCACGTGGCCGGATCCCGGCGCCACATCCAGAGATTCACCGCGCTCGGACTCCAGCACTTCGAGGCGGAAGCTCTGGTTGCCGCCGGGAGTAACCAGCTCCAGCTGATCGCCGCGCTCGAAGCGGTTTTTTACTTCGACGGTCATCCAGCCATCTTCCAGGGCCAGTGCCTCGCCGACAAACTGTCGGCTGGCGTTGCTGGATACGCCCTTTTCGTAATTCTGGAATTCGCTGGGCACGTGGCGGCGATAAAACCCCTCGGTGTAACCGCGGTTGGCCAGATGTTCGAGACTGGCCATGAGTTCAAAATCGAACTCGCGACCGGCCAGCGCGTCGTCGATCGCGCGGCGATAGACTTGGGCAGTACGCGCAACGTAATAGTGGGACTTAGTGCGGCCTTCGATCTTCAAGGAATGGATTCCCATCTGCACCAGGCGCTGCACATGCTGCACCGCGCGCAAATCCTTGGAATTCATGATGTAGGTGCCGTGCTCGTCCTCGTACACGGGAATCAGTTCACCTGGACGGTTTTTTTCCTGCAACAACATGGGCTCGGGGTGCCCGCTGGACGGGTCCACCTCCACTGCGGCAATCAGGTCGCCGGTCTCCGTTTCCCGCGCCGGATGGGCATTGTATTCCCAGCGGCAGGCGTTGGTGCAGGCCCCCTGGTTGGAATCCCGGTGGTTGATATAGCCGGACAGCAGACAGCGCCCGGAGTAGGCCATACAGAGCGCGCCATGGACGAAGACTTCCAGCTCCATCTCTGGACAGCGCATGCGGATTTCTTCAATTTCGTCTAGGGACAGTTCCCGCGAGAGGATGACCCGCTCCAGCCCCTGTTGCTGCCAGAACTTCACCGTGGCCCAGTTGACTGCGTTGGCCTGCACCGAGAGGTGTACCGGCATGTCCGGCCAGTGTTCGCGTACCAGCATAATCAGCCCGGGGTCGGACATGATCAGTGCATCCGGTCCCATTTCAATCACCGGCTCCATGTCGCGGAGGTAACTGCGCAACTTGTCGTTGTGCGGAGCCACGTTACTGGCCACATAGATCTTCTTGCCCTGGCTGTGGGCTTCTTCGACTGCCGCCGCCAGATTCTCCATCCGGTTGAATTCGTTATTCCGCACCCGCAGGCTATAGCGCGGCTGGCCCACGTAGACTGCATCGGCGCCGTAGGCAAAGGCAAAACGCATGCTTTTCAAAGTCCCGGCCGGGGAAAGGAGTTCAGTCATGGCTTACTTCCGCGTGGGAGGGGGGAGTTGATCCCGCCTCGTTATTGCTTCTTGCGATGTTATCCACACAGCCGCACGGCTGCGGGCTGCAATTGTACCCCAACTTTCCGAGATCACACGGGCCAACGCAGTCAAAGTACGCACAAGCCCCCCGCTCCGGGAGGCTGCGGGCGGCACGGCGATGAATAATCAGGGATTCCCCGACAGTCCCAGTGCGACAGACATATTTTCCACGCACAAAAAAGGGGAGTACCGACTCCCCTAAGCCGCAACACACAGCGGAAATTGTTATGGATTATAGAACTCGCCGTCCTTGCGCAAATAGAACCAGTAGTTGATCAACAAGCACACCGCATAAAACAGGGCAAAGCCGGCCAGCGCGTACTCCGGGGTTGTCGCCTTGATCTGCTCGCCGAACACCTGAGGGATATAAAAGGCTCCATAGGCCGCAACCGCGGAAGTCCAACCCAATACCGGGCCCGCCTGCTCTTTTGGGAATACCATGGCGATGGTGCGAAAAGTGGAGCCGTTGCCGATGCCTGTGGCCGCAAACAGGGTCAGAAAGAGCAGGAAGAAAGGCAGAAAATATTCTTCAGGTGTGGCGGAGGCGTAAGCCGCTTTCATGTAATAGGCGACACCCAGCGCACTGGCAACCATAATCAGGGCACAGATTTGTGTCACCAGAGCGCCGCCGACGCGGTCCGCAATCCATCCGCCCACGGGGCGAATCAGCGCACCGATAAACGGGCCCATCCAGGCGTACATCAATGAGCTGGGACCGCTGGGATTAATAGTATCGTGCGTCATCACGCCATCGACCATCACGTGGCTGTATCCGAAGATCACTTTGATGGCCAGGGGAAACGCGGCGGAAAAGCCGATAAAGCTGCCAAAGGTCATGGTGTAGATCACACTCATCACCCAGGTATGCTTATTATTGAAAATACGGTACTGGCGATTGAGACTGCTGCGGATATCACCGGGCAGCATTTTCAGGCCGTAAACGGTACCGAAAATCACCATCAGTAAGACAATTTCCTTGGGCAGCTGCCAGCCCGCTCCATTGGCACTTTCCGGCAAAATCAGCCACAGGCCGATCAGGGCGGTGCCCAGGCCAATGCCCAACATCAAGGTGATTTTGGCAAAGCTGGCTAGGGGACTGCCGATATCGGGGGAGACTTCATCGGTGCGGATATTGTCCATACCAAACCAGGTTGCCACCACGAGGGGGATCAGCAACAACAGCCAGACAAAACCCGCATTTTGAATCCAGGATTCAGAACCCGCCGGCACCTTACCGATCAGAGACCCGGATGCACTCACCAGAACCATTGGATCGCCACCCATAGCACCAAATGCGCCGAAGGTCATAAACAACGGCACGATGATCTGCATGGTGGTCACGCCGAAATTGCCCAGGCCGGCATTCAGTCCCAGTGCCAGGCCCTGCTTTTCCCGGGGAAAGAAAAAACTGATATTGGACATAGAAGAGGCAAAGTTGCCGCCACCGAATCCGCTGAGCAATGCCAGCAGCTGAAACACCCACAGCGGCGTGTCCCTGTCCTGCAGGGCTATGCCCGTACCCAGGGCGGGGATAATTAACAGCGCGGTGGTGAACACAATGGTATTGCGCCCGCCGCACAGGCGGATAAAGAAACTGCTGGGAATCCGCAGCGTGGCACCCGTCAATCCGGCGATGGCCATCAGCGTAAAGAGTTCGGATTTGGCAATTGGGAATCCCAGGTTGAGCATCTGTACGGTAATGATTCCCCAGTAGAGCCACACGGCAAATCCGGACAGCAGGCTGAGGATGGAAATCCACAGGTTGCGGGTCGCTATTTTTTTACCCCTGGATTGCCAAAACTGGCTGTTTTCCGGGGTCCATTCATAAATGTCAGACACAGTCTCGGCTCCTGATCGGTTAGCTATTCTCGACTGCGACTATGGACAGTGGCGGACGGCCGCTCAATTACCATCAATAAGTACCCCTTTTTCATCCTATACCTCCTAAGGGGTAGTCGGCGTTTGCACCCATTTTCCTGTGCTAGCATGTCCGCCAGACACGCCCGTAAACCCATTGAACGCAGGAGTACTCATGTCCAACCCGGCAAGAGTGATGATGGTCGATGATCACCCTCTGTTCCGCAAAGGACTGATGCAACTCTTCAGCCTGGAACCGCGCCTGGAACTGGTGGCGGAAGCCAGCAGTGGAGCGGAAGCGGTGAAGCTGGCCGACGAGTGTGACCCAGACCTGATTCTGCTCGACCTGAATATGCGCGGCATGGACGGGTTGGATACGCTGCGGACCATGCGCGCGGCCGGCGTGTCCGCGCGCATCGTGATGCTGACCGTGTCCGACAACAACGCGGATGTCGTTGCCTGTATCCGCGCCGGCGCCGACGGCTATTTACTGAAAGATATGGACCCGGAAGACATTCTCCAACAGGTGCTGGCGGCCACCCACGGCAAAATGGCCATCAGCCAGCGCCTGACCGAAATTCTCGCCTCCGCATTGCGCAAGCCCGACCAGTCTGGTGCCGATACACTCTCCACCCTGACAAGCCGCGAGTACCAGATTCTGCAATTGATCGCAGACGGCCTGAGCAACAAACTCATCGCCCGCGAACTGGATATCAGCGATGCCACTGTCAAAGTGCACGTGAAACACCTGCTGAAAAAACTTGGGATGCGCTCGCGGGTGGAAGCCGCGGTGTGGATGGTCAATCAGAAGCGGGCCGAATCCCGCTGATGCCGATAAATACTGGGCCGCGCTCGCGGCCCCGCGGGCGACGCCTCGAAAATCACACGCCTTACCCCTGCAGGAATCCCCATGACTGACTGCTGTACTCAACCCGGCCTGATTCCTATCGAAACAGCCAGGGCGACCTTGTTGCGAGATATGATCCCGGTGGAGGACACTGAGACGATTCCCCTGGCGCAGGCCTGCGGACGAGTACTGGCCGCGCCTCAAATTGCCGGTATCAACCTCCCGCCCTGCGACAATTCGGCGATGGACGGCTACGCGCTGCGGCTTGCAGATCTCGAGGACGGCAAACCGCTCCGCTTGGCCGGCAGCGCCTTCGCCGGCCGCCCCTTCAGCGGCGAGGTCGCGCCCGGGACCTGTGTGCGCATCATGACCGGTGCCGCCCTGCCCGCTGGCGCCAATACCGTGGTGATGCAGGAACAGGTTGAGCGACAGGGAAAATCCGTCTTTGTACGCGGAACCTTGCGCCGGGGTGAGCATATCCGCCGGCGCGGAGAAGATGTGGCCGAGGGGGACGCGCTGCTGGAGGCCGGCACGCGGCTATCGGTGGCCCGCATCGCCCTGCTCGCTGCCGTCGGTATCGGTGTGGTGACGGTGTACCGACGCCCGGTGATCGCCCTATTTTCCACCGGGGATGAACTGCGCCCGCCGGGGGCCACACTCGGCAACGGCGAAATCTACGACTGCAACCGCACCGCACTGCTGGCCGCGCTGACGCAGCTGGGCGTCGATACGCTCGATCTGGGCATACTGCCCGACGACAAGGCAATTATCCGGGAAAAACTGGCCCGCGCCGCCCGCGATGCCGATGCCATTATTACCTCTGGCGGGGTCTCGGTAGGCGATGCCGATTACACCCGGGAAGTACTCGAGGAAATGGGGCGGGTCAATTTCTGGAAAGTCGCCATGAAGCCGGGTAAACCCTTCGCCTATGGCCACCTGCAGGGGACGCCCTTTTTTGGCCTGCCCGGCAACCCGGTGTCCGCGCTGATCACCTTCCAGCAGCTGGTGGTGCCCGCCTTGACCGCGATGCAGGGCGGCACCTGGTGTCCACCGGTACCGCTGCGGGCAAAACTGGGGAAAGCGCTGAAAAAGAAACCGGGGCGCACCGACTTCCAACGGGGAATTTATCGCCGGGACCCGGCGGGCGGCCTGAGCGTCGAGCCGGCTGGCAATCAGGGCAGCCACATTCTCTCCGGCCTCGCGGAGGCCAACTGTCTGATCATTCTGCCGCGCGACAGCGGCAATGCCGACAGCGGCGATAGCGTTGCGATAGAACCACTCGGGGTGCCGCTGGCTCCCTGAGTGGGCCCCGCTCCGGAACCGGTTGCGGCGACCAAAGCGGGGCGAATTACTCGGCGTTTTTACAGCTTGCCGATCATATTCAGGAAGACGCCCTGACTGTCGTAATCCAACTGGGTCAGATCATCGGAAAAGTCGGTGAAGTTGTACCCCACCCCTACTTTCAAGTGGTCGCCCATATGCCGGTAAAGGCCGACCAGGGCACCACTTCTGCGGTCCTGGGCATCCGGCAGGTCAAGCATGCGCCCTTCGATCAACAGGTCCCAGCGATTGACGAAGTGCCAGTCGGCGCGCAGCACGTACAGGCTGGCGCGGCTGTCGAAGAACTCCGGGTCCACGCGGTCGAAACTCAGCTGGCCGAGACGGTAGGCGTACTTGGCACCGAGCGTCCAGCGACGGCTGATATCGTAGCTGGTGTCGACGGAAAAAATATGACTCTTCTGAATAAATTCCGTCGCACTGTTTTGCACCAGCACCTGGTCCTGGGTTGGCACATTGTAGAAGTAGGTGTACTTCAGCAACGTATTCCAGCGGTCGTTGTTCACCGGGCGGTAGGCGTAACCCATTACCGCCTCAGTGAATTTACCGTCGTAAAATTCGCCTTGGGAGCTTTTGCTGTCGGAATAATTCAGCTTGCCCACCAGGCGCCAATCCGGATTGATCTGGTAACTGAAGGTGTTTTTCAGCAGCCAGGTGTCGCGCTCTGATTCGGTAACAGTGTCTGCGTCCACCGGTGTCTCCATCGCATCAGTGCGATATTCAACCGCTGAGGCAAAGCGAACATCTCCGCTGCTGAAATTCGTATTCACCCCCAGCGCGCGGCGGTCCGTCCGTGCGCCGGTGCGCGGATCTTCCAATGTGCCCGCTTCGACGGAGGTGCCATAGCTCCAGCGGTCATTGGGAGCAAGGTCCATCCCCAAGGCGTGTGTCAGACCGGTGGAAACATCGCCGTGACTGTATTGCTCCTCGCCGTAAATACTCAGACTGTCGGAATAGCGGCTGCGGAAGCCCGTACTCATATTGCCCTTGCGCGCGCGCACGCCGGTGTCGGTGCGCTCGTTGTCGAGGGTGTAATTCAGGTAGAGGCTGGTCCTGTCGGTAATCAGGTAGTCAGAACCCAGGCGCGCGGCGGTACCGGTATCGCCACCGGACAATTCACTGTCCAGCATCAGGCGCTCATTGACACGGTAAGCGCCACCAAAGCCGATGCGGTTGTTTTCCTCCCGGGTACCGGTCACTTCCATGGTGTTCTGGACGAAGCCGAAAGCACTCCAGTTTTCCCCGGAGTCGTAGCTGGCCTCCAGGGCCATGTCGGTCCTGTCACCCTGTGTTTGCGTGGCCGGCACCACCGGTGAGAAATCCTCACGGCTGTCGCTGCGGGCTCCGGCTTCGAGACGCCAGCGGTCGCTGAGACGCAGTCCCACCATCACATCCACCGCACTCGTATGTAAGCCGAACTCCTGCTCGCTGTTATCGGCTTTCACACCGAAATCGAAGCGATCGCCGACAGGCACATTGAGGCTGGCGCCGTACTGGGTGGTGTCATAGTTGACCAATTGTCCCGGGGCGGAAAAACCGGCCTCCCGCTCCTGGTGATAGAAGGTGCCCGAGCCACGCACACCCTCGAAGAAATCGCTGAGCTGCAGGCGGCCTTCAAACTTGGACGCGCCCGCCTTTGCCTCCGGGTCCAGCAACTCCTGTTGATCAAAGCTGTAACCGCCGTCGTAAGAATTGACGATATCCTGGTCGCCGCCCTGGCTGTCCGCCACTTCGATCTTCAACCAACTGCCCGCGCTTTTGCGCAGGGTCAGGTCCACGCCCTGCAGGGATGTCTCGTAGCCCTCTTCTTCCTGTTGGGAGGCGCTGAAACCGAGTTTTACATGGTCGCCGAACCAGTAGTGAGCGCGGCCGCCGACAGCGAGGGTATCCAGCTCTTCAAAGCCCGGCGTGTACTCGTAGCGGGCCACCAAATACTGCGGGTTGCCGTTGTAGGCGCCGTCCTGAATCAACAGGTTGTCATTGGCCAGCGCCGACAGGGGTTTATTCAGTAATACCCGGCCCTGGATATAGTCGATGTCGTAATCGACTACCGCGGTCAGGTTTTTAACCCCCAGAACCAGGCCGGAGTCCTTGTCCCGCACCTCGATCCGCAACCGCTCGGAGCCGCTCAGAATATCCTGGTGGCGCAGGAAATAGAGGGAACCGCCGGTGCCGCGAAACTCTTCGCGGGCGGCGATAGTTCCCGGCTCGGCGGCAAAGGCATCCAACTGAAAACGCCGCTCGCCAAAGCTGGTCATACCGTCGCTCTCGTAGTGGCCGCTGGCACCGTAGAGGGCACGATCGATATGAGCCAGTTCGTTGTCGGTGTACGCCGCTTTGAAATTGCCCCACAGGCCGTAGTCGTCGTACTTGGACAGTTTCACATAGAACTTGCCGGAAGTGGGCGCGTCTTCGACCACGGTGGAATCATCGCCGAAGGTGGGGTAGTAGAGATCGCTGTCCAGGCGGCGGAAGAGCGCGTCCGGAGATTTTTCCAGGAAATTACTAAACAGCTCGTCCAACGGCCCCTCTTCGGTGTCCGCGCTGGCGGACAGGCGCCAGCCGTCACCGAAGCCGCCGCTGGTGTAGAACGCCAGGCGCCCGTCGTAGCTGACGGAGTTGTCGTAGTGGGTCTCGTCGCCGGTAACCAGCTTGGCGGGGCCATTGGTTTTGTCGTAGCCGATGGTCAGATCGGCGATACCAACGGTAAACCAGTCACTGTCGGTAAACTGCAAGTCGCGCAGAAACAGTTCGCCGTTACCCTCGGAATCCAACACTGCCACTTCCACCGTGTGGGTGCCGCGATCGAAAATCTGCTCGGCGACAAACCGGCCCTGTTCGTCGACCGGCACTGGATTGCCCCCCAGCCACACTGTGTGGCCTGAGGGGATACCGGCGCCGTTGACGAGTACTGTGTTGCCATCCAGGGGAATACTGCGCCGCGCCAGGCGATTTTCCCCATAACCCACCAACAGCTCCTGTTGCGGATCGGCGTCTTGCCACACTTCGTCCAGGCTGTCGACTATCCACAGCATCTGCGGTTTTGTTTCGTCGTAGCGCCCCTTGTCGTCATATACCCGCAGCAGGTACTGGATTTTTTTCAGCGGTCCGCGAAAAGATTCGAAGGCCGCCTCCCATTTGCCCTCGCCGTTTCCATCCAGTTCTACCACCGCCAGCGGCACATCCCGCGGCGACTGTTGCTCCTCAAACAGGCGCACTTCGGCGCGCTCGATAAATGCCGGATAGTTGCTGTAACTCTTAAAGCGCACAAGGCTGTCGGCAATTTCCGTGTCCGGGTCATCGGCGTAGCGGATACTGCTGGGCCAGGCGGTTACATTCAGCCGCGGCTGCATTTTTTTGTTGTCGAAACGGAAGCGGATATTGGCGTTTTCCAGAGCCACGTCCGTACAGCGCTGCAGATCGGCGGAATTTTTGTAGGGATCGTACTCCGGGGCGCCGTCCACGGTGATCCGCATCAGATTCAAGGCGTAGGGGTTGTGGGTTTTGGCCTCGCGCTCAATGCGCTCTATTTCCACCAGGTCCTTGTCCGCCAAAACCGCCAGCTCGTCATACAGCACCTGCACTTCCACGCGCGCGCCGTCGGGTGCGATAAAACCTGTGGCGACCACATCATCGGACTGCACATAGCCGCGCCCTTCGAACTCGACCTGTTCGTCGCTGAGGTTCAGTTGCCGCTGGACCTGTTCCATAGCACGGCGCGCACGGGCGGCGGAGAGTCCCACATCGTCACCGTAAACCATCGCTTCGCGGCGCTCCATGCGCTCATTGTCGCTGTAGCCGATAAAACTCAGGCGCACATTAGTCTTACCTGCCACCTCTTCCATGGCGCTTTGCATACGGGCAAGCTGTGCTGAGGTGACAACCGGATCCCCATTTTGGAAGCGGATGGGTTCAATGGCACCATTGGGGGATTCGTGTGCAATGGTGATGGTTTCGGCTGCGGCTGCCTCGGGGCAAGCCTGCACATCGTCGAGCGGCGTTTCCAGCGGGTCGTCGTACCAGAATTCCACTTCCACACGGCGGTTCAGTGCCCGGCCTTTGGGGGTATCGTTGGCGGCAATCGGCTGCGTATCGCCCTTGCCGCTGCTGGTTACCATGTCATCCGGCAGGTTCAATTCGTCGCGCACCGCCAGTGCAACCCGGCGCGCCTCGGCACGGGACAGGGCCATATGATCGCTGTACAACTTGGCTGGCCCTTCCGGCAATGGCAGAGAATCCGTGTGGCCGACAAAGTGAATCACCAGATTATTTTTATCCGCCAGGTTGACCATTACCTCGCGGATACGGCGCACGAAAGCTTCGGGTAAATCCACCTGCCCCGGCTCCAGTCGCAGCGGTGTCACCAGGTTTTTCAGCCGCGCGCGCTGCACGCTGCCGGCGGTGTAGTGCAACCGGCAGACGGTTTCCTGGCGGCATACTTTGACGCGGTTTAACGCCAGTGCCTGGGCGCGGATATGCTCGGCCATGGCAACTTCATCCAGGGCGTCATAGCGGGCCTGCACCTGCACGCGGCGATTCAGTTCGCGCCCGGCACTGGTAATGTTGTCCGCAATTGGCTCTTCGTCGCCCCGACCTTCAAAGGCGATCATCTCTTCCGGCAGCGCCAGCGCCTCCTGGAAAAATTTCGCCACCCGCTCGGCGCGGGCGCGGGTAAATTCCCGCTTGTCTTCAAAGTCCGCCACCTGCTTCGGACTCATCGGGCCGCTGTCTGTGTGCCCGATAAAGAGCAGTTTCAGATTGGGCTTGTCTTCGAGCTCCTGCAGTTTTTCCTTCAGCGCCTCGACAGAATCCCTGGGGATTTCGTCGTCCAGCTCGCGGAATGTGAACGGCTCGATCAGGTTTTCTTCCACAACGGGTTCCGGCGGCTCGGCAAACAGTGTCGCATCCTGGAGCCACTGACGACGCGGCTGGCCGAGCAGCATGGACTCGGTATTGCCACCGATCGCTTTTTCCTCGTATGCGCTTTCCGCCTCCTCTATCTGTGGTGACAAACCGGGAATTTTTTTCCACACCTGCCACCAGGAAGCGGGCGCTTCCACAATTTCTCCGTCTTCCTGCGCGCACACGGGAAGCGCGAACAGTAAAGCGAGAATCCAGATTGGGGGAGCCGTTCGTTTTCCTCTCATCATTCCAATTTCACCAGAGGACATTATTGCAATCCTCCCCTGCTGGGCGGCGCGCCGCGCCGCCAGAAAATTTCAGTTTCAATAGTCAGCTCGTATTGGTCGTATTCGCTCGCCCAGGCGTCTGCAATCCGCGCCTTGATGGCCGCCAGGCGCGCGTCCACCAGATCCGGGTTTTCGTTTTCCGCCAGATAGGCCAGGCGCAGTACCGAGGGCGCTTCACTCAGTTTTTCCAGCAGCAGGTCGACGCGGGAGTGCCACTGCGGACGCAGTTCGGTTGTGCCGGGTTCAAACACCGCCTCGGCCATATCCAGGCGCACCACCCGGTGCAGGCTGGCACCGAAGTTGATCTTGACCGCTTTACCGCGTGTCGCGCGCACCACGCGCGGGTTTTCCGTGGTCAGGCGGTAGCCGCTGGGCAGGCTGCGGTCGTCCAGTTTCATAATGAAATTGGAGCCACGATTTTCGTCCGGTACTACCGCGCAGGTGATATGGAAACGACCGTAGGCATCGGTGGTGGCATTCAGGCCCGTGGCAGTGACAACCCGCGCACCGGGTACACCGCCCTCTCCCGGATCCTGATAGCCGTTCATATTTTTGTCGTCGTAGACCTTGCCAATCACATCCGTGCAATCGAAGGTTGGGTCCGGCACCACGCGCACCGTGGCGGATGCCTCGGCGGATGCTACTTGGCCGGACAGCTGGTTGAACATGCGCGCGCGGTTCACATACTCGCCTTCGCTGACACCGGAGCCGACCACCAGCAACAGTTTCATTTCCCGGGTCTGCTCCGCTTCTACGCGCAGGTCCGACCAAATCAGCTGCAGTCCGTTCACTTCCGGCTCCAGCGGTTCCCCGTCGAGACGCGCGGAGCCGGAGACGTATTTGAAGCCGGCGGGGAAGAAGTCCACCAGTTGCAGGTCTGTCATGGGCACTGGCAGGGTATTGCCGAAAGTGATTGTGTAGGGCACCAGCTGGGCGCGAGTCACGTTCAACAGCGCCGCCGTTTTAGTAATCGTCAGCGCACCTTCCAGCTGCGGGTCCACCGGAATATGGTTATTAAACAGCTGGCTTTCACCCGGAATCCGGTCGTCGTCCAGAGTCAGGCGCAGGTAATAATCAGTAGCCTCGTCGCGCGCATCAATATCCACTGGCGGCGGCAATTCGGAGAGTTGCACTTCGCAGTGCTCAGCAGTGCCGGGGATTTTGTCCGCGCTGCTGCCGAGGCAAGCCGCCACATCAAAGCCGGCGGTATCCGCACTTGTCTGCGCTGGAATAATCTGCGACGGCCCACTGACAAAGTCGTCACCCGGCGCCTGTACCTGTATCAGATAGTCGGCATGGGCGGGACAGGCGGGATCACTAAAGTTGATATCGAATTTGTAGTAACCGCCGGGCAGGCTCACCTGGTTCTGTTGTTTTTCGTCGTCGAAGCAGCGTGCCGGCAGCGCTTGGCCACTGGAGGCGCGCAGCATCGTCAGGGTGGCGCCGGCCAGGGGCTGGCGCAGCACCGAGTCGTAGACGGTGCCGTTGGGCGTAATCGGCAGATTCAGGTTCTGCGGGTTGGCGCCAGACTCCAAGAAAATTGCGCTGATATGTTGCGGCCCGTCGGTGTAATCCGAGCTGGTGTTACCGAGAGATGCGGTATTTTCACCGGCATCCGGCGCGGTGAACCGCAGCTCGTAGCTGGCACCATCCACAGCATCCATTTCCATGTAATTGGGCACCAGGCCCTGGAATTGGAAATACCCCTGATCGTCACTCTGCACCGTCTCCAACAAGGCGTTGTTGAAGTACAAATCCACGGTCCAGTTGCTCAACAGCGATTCGTCCGCATCCAGGCGCTCGTTGAAGTTCACATCGTGCCAGAGGTAACCGCTCACATTGGCGATACCGGGCGTGCCGCCCACATCGATGGCGACACTGGCCTGGTTGTACATGGGGGGATCATTCCAGCGCACCTCGGCGGTGTTCAGCACCCGGTAACCGATCTCCAGGTCTTCCGAGAGCTTCGCCTGGAAGCGCAGGGTAGCCATTTCATTGGGTTGCAGCTCGCCGTAGAGCGCGGAGTAGTCCGCGCTAATTACCGTATCGACCACGGTAATTCCGTCCGCCTGGCCGTTCAGCTGCGCAGAGTCCTCCACATAAGTGAGCACATTCTCACCCGCCACCAGCAGGTCGTCGGTAATAACCACATAGGTGGCGGGCACAGCGCTGATATTGGTGACGGTAATCAGATATTCGAGTATGGCGCCCGCCTCCGCGGCGCCGCCGCCGACCACAGCGACTTCCTTAGTGATCGCCAGTTGCTGCGCATCGCCCACCACCACAAGGGTGGGCTGGGCGCCGTTGGCCGGGTTGCCGTCGGCGTCGGTCAGGGTCAGCGGCAGCTCCTCGCTGTAGACACTGCCCTGGTTGCTGATGATGGTTCCCCGCGGCGTATCGGCATTCACCATCACGTCGAAGGTGACCGTCGCTGTCTGCATGGACGTAATCACGCCCTCATCGGCACCGGGCAGTGGCGGTGTGAGGTCGGCGGAGGAAATGGGCAGGCCGGCATCTAAGCGCGACATACCACCGGCGTTATCCGCCACCACCATGCCGTTAAGGGTGGTGCTGCCGGCCACGTAGGTGGTGTTGGCGGGGATGGGGTCGGTCAGGGCAACCCTGGTGGCGTCCACCCCGCCCATATTGGTAACCGCAATGGTGTAACGCAGTACATCACCGGGATCGACAACACCCGCGGACAAGTTATCTTCGACGATTTCCACGGTTTTAAGGGCGATCAGCAGCGGCAGGTCGCCGACGATGTCGATCGTGGGGTCATTGGGCGTATCGGTGGACGGATCGTCTGAGGGCACTTCATCAAAAGCGCCGCTGCCGGCACCGGCGCCATTCACATAGCCCTGGTTGGAAATCACCGTGCCGTCGTTGACATCGTTGATGGTGACATCAAACGTAACGACAACCGGCGCCGCACCTGCGGCCGTTGCACCGACAAAACCTTCCTCCGCTCCCGGGGAATTAATCGACATTCCCGCCGCCAGGGGCGTGCTGCCATTGACATCGTCCACCATCGCACCGTTCAGGGTGGTGGAACCAGGCACGTAGGTGGTATTGGCCGGCACCTGGTCACGCAGCATGGCATCGACAATATTTTCATTGCCGGTATTTTCCACGCGGATGGTGTAGCGCAATGTATCGCCGGCCAGCAACAAGTCGGGGTCGCCTGTGAGATCCGCGGAAGTTTTCTCGACTACCAGTAGCGGAGCCGATTCAATGAGAATCTGTGTCGGGTCTTCATCGCCGACGGTGTCCGGATCATCGGCACCGTTGATATTTGGATCGTCACTATATTGCAGCGCCTGGCCGGGCAGCTGTACCTGAGCCTGGTTCAGCACGGTGGTGCCGCTGTCGATTACAGCCGCTAAAGTAACTTCATAGATAATTTCCAGGGTCTCGCCCGCGGCCAGTGACAAGCCGCTGACATTCAACAGCCCGCTACCATGCGTTCCCCCCATGGCATCGGTGCCGCTGGTGTCGGCCCCCATCGGAACCGAAACAATCTGCAATGTGCCGGATTCGTACAGCGGCAAGGCATTCAAGCGCCCCAACTCATCGGTAATCTCGATATTCTCGACATCCAGATCGTTCAGGTTGGTCAACGTCAGGGTGTACTGCAATTGGTCGCCGGGCGCCGCCGTGGCCGCCGGAGTCAGACCACTGGTCAGGTTTGCCACCGCTTTGTGGAAGGAAATCCTGGGGACTTCCGCCGTCAAGGTATAGGCGTCTTCGTGGTCTTCCACCGAAGGCGTACCATCCGGCGGGTCATTGGTAAAGCCCGGGTCATAAACACGCGCGCCGGTCTGTGTGCTCTCCAGACTGTACCAGAGGGTTGCGCCCGCCACATTGGTCAGGGACGCGTTGTGCTCGGTATCCGCATCCAGGTAAGCGTCGTAGCTGATGCGCAAATGGTGCTCGGGCAGCAGTACGGCGTTGGCACCGCTGCCGGTCAGGGTAAGGGTACAGTTGTCGGCATCGAAAACGGCGCTGTAGTCCGTGGACTCCGCCAGTACACTCAATACGGTACCGCCGGCATCGACAATTTCTACTGCGGCGATTTGCGGCGGCGTCTGACAGAGACCGCCCTGGTCGGTATCGGGCAAGAGATCGACAACCGTAATATCCCAGGCTTCACCGCCGCCTTCGTTGCGCAGGTCCAACACAAAGCGGCCGGGCACACCGGATTGCAGCGTGCCACCGTCGGGTCCCTGCTTATCCATGATCAACTTGGGCTCGACGATGGTAAGTTCAACGGAATTGCCGCCGCCGACAACCGTATTGCCGCCTTCGCTATAGCTGTAGTCGGCGCTGTTGACGATAACGGTACCGTCCACGGCGTTATCCACGTCGGCCACCCGCGCCACAATTTCCAGCTCGGCACTGGTACCCGCGGTAATCACACCGATATCAAAAGTGAGATCCGTGGGGCTGGCCGGTGTAATAGGTGCACCATTCAAAGTAGCGCTCTCGAACACCATGATGTCACCGAGGCCGTCGAGTGTGTCGGTAACCACCACATCGGTGAGCGAGGAAGTTGGCACCGGCGTCTGCGGAATGGTGATGCGGTAACGCACTTCTTCGCCAATGGTCGCCGTGCCGTCATCGGGGGAAATCAGTTCTTTGAGCAGCGGGCCGGCATTTGCCTCCGCGGTGGTCATCACAAAGGGCGCCGCTTCGGGTAGTGCCGCGTATTGGCGGCCGGAAGCATCCGGCTGCGACCAGTGCTGGTTGATTGTGAAGGTATTGTCCCAGGTTTCGCCGCCGCCGACTTCGGACTGAAAACCGATGTCGTAATCAATGTACAGACACTGACCCGGCGCAACAGGTCTGCTCACTTGGAACAGCATGTCCTCACCGGGATTTTGCGGCGCGGTATAGGTGTAATCGGTCCCGTCAACCAGCGGCTCCAGGTTGGTGCCGTCGAAAAGGTAAAGCGCGAGATTTTCGATGGAGGTCTGATCCATCTGCGGCGCCAGGTCGTCGGTCAATTCAATACCGTATGCGGGGGCTCCACCGCTGTTGCAGGCTTGCAGGCGGAACTGCATAACGTCGTTTATCAAATCGACAACGGTATAGGGGTTGGGCTTGCCGCCCCTTTCCGATTTCACCAGTGGGTCGAACACCGGCTGCAGTACAGTAATGGCCGCTTCGTCCTGAAGATCTGTCGGCGTGGGGTGGCCGTCGGAGCCGACATAACTCAGCAGCGCCCGGTTGCGCAATTCGATACTGGCATCCCCGGCGAGCGCGGGATCATCGACGACTCTGGCAATGTACTGAATTTCAAACGGTGCCGGATTATTGCGCTCCACATCGCCGAAACGCCATTCCACGGTACCGGTCGCCGGCAGTGTCGGCAGTGTCACCGACGAGCAGGTGTAGCCGTCATCACAGCTGGTGCTGACTATTGTTTCCAGTACCAGTCCGGTGGGCAGCTCGTCGGTCACTACCAGCTCCTGCGTCATTCCCGGCTGCAGCCCTAACTGCAGGCTGTAGGTCACCGTATCGCCGATGCGCACACCGGCGTCGTTTTCCGGATCGTAGCTGTCGGAGACCACCGTTTTTGTCAGGAAGGTATTGTCTTCAGTGACAATAGAGGCTTCGCCATAGGTGCAGTAATCATTTCGGCCACTGGCAACACCGCCGGCGTTGCCGATACAGTCACTGTCATCGCGCTCGTACGGCTGGGTGGGGTCCGTTTGATTCTGAGAAGTCCAGCCGACCAGCACGCTGTTTTCGATTACACCACCGAATGCGCCCTGCACGCTGGCCTCGTAAGTCAGCGTAACAGCGCAACCGAGTGGCAGATCCAGGCTATCATCGCCCCGGATGCGGCCCCAGGCCACGGAACCGTCCGGCTGTGTCTGTGGCTGCAATTGGAAACTGTCCACGGCCGCACAACCTGCGCCCTGCAGCGTCAGGTTGATGGAGCCAGTATCCAGCACCAGCTCGGGCGCCAGGCTGTCGACAATACTCAGGTCATAAGCTGCGCTATTGGACGCCTCGTGGCTGATTTCCAGGGTGTAAACCAGCGTGTCACCCCCCTGGGCATTGACGTTGCCATTTTTATTGGCGACCGTTTTTGCAACTTTTAGGCGCGGTTCGGCTGCGGTGACAGGGGCGGTCGCCGGCGGCTGAAGCTGCTCGGTACTGCCATCCTGGCCATTGGTGTATTCCAGAGTTGCCAGGTTACTGAGTTCGTCGCCGTCATCTGTCGCGTCGTCATTATTAATCCGCGCCCAATAGCGGATGCGAATCTGTGGATTCTTGTCGTTCGCGGCGCTGTCGTCCTCACTGTCGGTATCGACAGTGCCAATATTCCAGATGATCGTGTCGGCGCTGTCATTTGCCGGCACGCCCAATAGCGAACAACCGGAATCAATGGCCGGGGCACTAACCGGGCCTGCACCGCTATCGATCGCCTCTATGTCCCGATACTCGCACTCGAGGGGGAAGTTTGCATCAGCGGTATTGAGTACATAACTCACCGTGCCATTGTTGAGGTTATCTGTAACCTCCACGCCACTGGTAATGCCTTCCGGCAAATCAATGACCAATTCAAAGCGACGGTGCGATCCAATCGTACGGGATTCCGGGCTGTTGTCCGCGGTAATATCGGCCTTTGTAAACTGCAGCCCCCATACCGTAGTGGAGTCCTGCGCATCGGTTTCGTAGTCATTGACATCCCCGGCGACACCCGGAAGATCACCGATACGCATCCCGTCTTCCGCGCCATTGTCACCGATCAGCCCGCTCGCGTTGAGGGCAATATCATTGCCCGGCAGCGACTGCCAGCGTGCTTCGATGGTGTTCATCAGCTCTTCGTGCGGCGCCACAGTGACACCGGGCTCTTCCGTTTCGCCGACGACGCGCACCTTGTAACTGAAAGTCACTGAGCCGCCCACAGGAATGGCGTAGGGGGCCGCGGTGTCATTGCGATTCCAGCGGAAGATGGGCGCGTTCGTATCCCCATCCAGGAAATCGACAACATCTACACCGACTTCACTGCCCTCGACATAGCGGTATTTGGTTCCGCGCAAATCGTTAAGCACCCGCAGATCGTAGGCGGTGGCGCTGGTTGCGGAGTCCGGGTTGGTGGCAGTGACGGTGACGGTGACTATGTCATCGGCATCGACTTCTTCGACGGAGAATTCCTTGGTCAGCTCTATGCGCGGGCCGCGCACGTTCAGGCTGATCGGATCGAAATTCGCTGGCTGTTGCAGGTTGCCCGCGGCGTCCTCGTAAGTCATCTGCGCGACACCGCCCGGGTTGGTCAGCGTGGCGCCATGCGCGGTGATGCTGTTGTTTTCTACCCTGGCCACAAAGGTCAGGGTAATGGGGAAGAGGCCGTCGAAGTCTCCGTATTTGCTGGTGTCATAGTCGAGCAGATACTGGTCGCCATAGCGCCACTCCACAATATTGCCGCTGCAGGTGGTCCCCTCTTTTGGCGTCGTGGGACCGTCACCGGTGTACCAGTTGGCATCCGGATCCAGAGCGCTAAGGTCTACTTCTTCCACTTCCACGCAACGGAGTCCATCCGGAAGTTCGTCGCGGAAGGTGAGATTCCGCAAACGTGCGGCAGGTACTGTGCCGACCAGACGGAAGCGCACTTCCTCACCCACAACCACATCAACACGGTCATCAGGACCGACTATTGGCCCCAAAGCCATATCCGGATCAGTGGCAATACCGGCGTTGTAAGTGGAAGTTTCCACCACCGCCTTGGGCTCTGAGTCCACCCCGATAATGGTCATGCGGGCCGCGTCGGAACCGCAGTAGTCGCTACCGTCGACACAATAGATACGCGCACCACCGTGGGCGCGGTTATCCGCACGCGGCGGTACACTGCCGTCCGCCCCCGGGTGGTTGACGTTTTCAATACGCGGCGCGGTTTGATTTCCCGCTTCTGCACTCAAACTGTCGTAGCGGAAAATATTAGCGGTGTTGTCGAACATCTGATTCGGCACCACCGTGCGGTGCGGGGTGACCCGGTAAAAGAGTTCAACACTATCGCCAGCATCGATTTGCTTGAGCGCATCCGAGTGATCGTAAGAGAAAGTGATGTACGCGGACTCACCATTTTCCTTACAGTGAATATCCGCATCGGGATTACTCGGGTCATACTGGTAATTATTGGCACCGATATTGTCGATACCGACCAGGCCGAAATCCCCTTCCGGCGTATTGTTCAAGTCATCCCGATCAAAAGGCCAAACACAGATCTGCGGGCTATCGAGAATATCGGTAATCACCACATCATAGGCGGGCGCGGCTGTAGGGCCGTCTTCCTGACGGTTTTCTACCGTGATACGGTAAACGAAGTCATCGAACTTACTGCCGCGGACATTTTCGTCTTCCCAAACACAAGCGCTGAGATTCTCCCCGGCCTGGGTGAAATTACAAACTTCCTTGGTGATATGCAGTTTGGGTTCAGTGATTGTCAGCTGAGCAGTCCAGTCCTGCCACTGTGGATAACCGGGATAATCTGGATTACATGCCTGGCCCGCACCGAATTGCGGGTTCTCCCAGTCATCCCCCGATTTGAAACAGGCACCTGCACCGCCGGAACCGTCGTTGGCGACAACTTGGCTAAAGATTGGGTTCCCACCATTGTCTGCATAAGTAACCTGAAAACTCGTGCGCCCGTAGTCAACACTTATACCGCCATGTTGGTTGGGGCTACTAACCTGATCCTCGAGCTCGTTGCGCAGACGGGTGGTCATATTGGCCAGGAACCAGTAATCCTTACTGGTTACTTCCGTGCCGCCGAATGTCCAGCTCAGGCTGTTTCCCGCACTCTCTTCCAGAGCCGCGGACGGCGAAAAACCGCTCGGGGCTATGACACCCTCACACACAGAATTCGGGGAGTGCGGCAGACCGCTTGTCGAGCAGATATCACTGAGTTCATCTTTGCGGATGTAGTGCTGACGCCCAGTGTTGCTGTCGTCACCGCCAGCGTGCAGCGGAAGGGCATCCGCCACAGCGATGGAGTCAACCGTAATATTCCAACCGGGAGTTTCAAAACCGAACCAGCCGCCGGCATAAAGATCAAAGTCACACTCTTCGCCAACCAAAATATGTGGAGGGCTGTTTCTGCCGTCGCCATCGCTGCCACCGCGATTCGGCGCTTCTTTACAGGACCCGGGTACATAGCGCTTGAGCAGATTGAAACCCAGTGCCCTGCCGCGCACAGCGTCCAGGGTATAGTTATTGGCCAGCTGCTGGGAGGGCGTGGTGCCGTCAACGCCATTCAGGTTGGCTGGTGTGGGATAAACCAGCGCTTCGCCGCTGCTGGCCCAGTCGCTTTCCTGACCGGGCTCCGCGAGCGTAATCTGCCCGATCACGTCCGCGCGCATGGTCAGGTCATCGCCCACGTTGTGATTTTTACTCAGCCAAAATACCAGAGTTTCACTGGCCCCACCGGCGAGATCGCCGGCATCACAGGCGTAGACTTTGGCATTATCTGGCAGGGGATTGCCATCGCTATTTGGATTCCCATCACCCCGCCATGCAGGAGTGTTCCACAGAGGTACCTGTTTACCGTCCAGGTAGAGCGGATTTACGGTTAGTGAGCACTGCGCCGGGGCACTGTCCACATTGATGGTCTCACCAAAGGTGACATAGAACAGATAATCACTGGCCGTATGGCCACCGCTGTTCCAAATATTGACCGTAACCGGTGTCGAGCCTTCATCGCGAATAATATAAAGCGGATGTGGAATATCGACATTGAGGTTTTCCGGATCGGGGGTAAATTCCTGCACCGCCTCCGGAATATCGTCATGCTCATAGCCATTGGTGGCACAGAAATCGCTCCAACGCACTTTTAGCCGGTTGGTCAGTGTGCCCATCGATGCAGGGTCGATTCTGGAGCTTCCCGCACTCTCTCCGCTCTCGTCATGATTATCCAGGTTCGCCATGCGATCGTAATATGTCAGCGACTCGTTCTGGTTGACCTGAATAATGCGGAAAGTAATAGTGACTTCATCGCCATGGCGAAGCAGATCCACCTGATTAGGATCACTATTGGCCATAGTGCCCAGACTGTTATCATCAGATGCCAGGCGAAAAACCGGCGCTTTCAGCCGGGCGTCCGACAAATAGCTCTGATTTCCCGCGACTGGAGTAACCCGGTTGACCCAATCCAAACGAGACACGCGGCCCGCATAGGCTTGGTAGTTACCGCGGAATGAGGAGATTTCAAACTGGGGCTCGAAATTGGGATCGAGAATATATTCATCCGGCAGTGTGTCGGTGAGTACGACCTTATTAATGGTGCCACCAGTCAGGTTCTGCAGTGTAATACGCACCATACCGCGCATCCCCACCGGCTCCGACTCACCGTGCAGTCCAAAAAACTCCACATCGTAATTGAGCCGGCCTTCATTGTTCAGCCCCTGAATACCGCGATTCAGATTTGGCTCTGACAGCACACCAAAGCGGGCGCTATTATCGGAATAATTCGGCAATCCGTTTTCAACACCGGCACTGATATCACCGGGATTATTAATGCGGGGGCCACTGCTCCCATTGCGGAAACAGCCCCACTCCACGCCGTCAAAAGTGTTGACCTGACCAGTACAGGAATTGCGTAAATAACCCGCCAGATACAGCGTTACACTGCTACCGGCGGCGATGGAATTGCCATAACCAAAGTCCGAAAGAAGGCTGCCCGAAAGAGAATCCCCACTGATCGCATAACAGCTACTAAGCGAGCTGGGATTCGCCCCGTTGGCCACCTGTTCGGCATCCGCTTCAGTCCGGCACAGTGCAACCATATCCATATTGGCGGCACCGGAAGGGTTCATAGTGTCATCAAAGACAACGTCATACATCGGTGCATCGCCGCCGTTGGCAACGATTATCCGCCAGATAATGCCGTCATCCTCATGACCGTAAACAACATCCCCACTTGGACTCGCCGAATTGGAAAAAAAGCCCCTCGGCATACCCGCGTCCACATTGCGCACCGCTTTGTGCACAACGGGGCCAGGTTCCTTAATCGGCAGCTCATCGGTAAAATTTTCCGACTCGGAAGACGGGCTGCCACTCCCGGGCAGAGCTTCCCAGTCTTCCCAATTATCAAAGGGCCAAGTCCCCTCCCGGTCCCGATACTCTTCTCCGGAACAATTGCCGTAAGTGTAAGTCGCACTGGCCGAAATCTGCCGCGAGATAGCGACTAGTTGCTCCTGCGCGCCGGCAATGGGACTCAGTGTGACGGTTCTATCCGTCCAGGCACCGCGAGGCAGGGAGCTGATATTCCAGGTCACAGACCCGGGCGTATAAACCTGGTCCAGTTGTCCCAGATCCAGAGTGACCTGCACATTGCTGAAATCGCGGTTCTCGTTGCGGTACTGTCGGCTACCAGTGTTTCCAGGTTGTGCCTGGGTATTATTGGCAATGCGCAGAGTCACCTCGCCGCCGGCGCAAAGCTCACAGTAACTGCTAGACAGTAACGTTATGTCCAGATCCGGTTGCGGACACAACTGTTGCGCTGTGGCATTTACAGGCGACAACAGAAACCCTATAAAGGCGAAAAAGCAACAAAAAAGTGCTCTTTTCAAGAATTTCCGCCCGCTTGCATCCGACATAATCGCCACTTATAAGCCGCCACTCTAACCATCGAAATTTCCAACCGCGGCGCACACGGCACCACCACCGGATACGTCACCCGGCGAGCGAAATTTATTGGTTGTGCGCTTTAACAGCCGTGAAGCAGATCAAAATTAGTGTTCGGGCAGGGATTTTTTTTCTGGTTTGCCAAGTGGTTCTCAGGCGAAGTTGAGGTAGTTTCTTAAGGATTGCCTGCCTATTTCGCCACTTCGCGATAAAGCGACTTTGAAGCCCAGTGAGCTGCCCGGGCTATAGGTGCCCTGCCCCTCCGGCTTACGGGTAGAGGGGCAGGTACAGGCGGCATTATGCTGCCGGCAGGAAGTCGATCGGATAGAGGATGGTGATTGTCGGCACCCCTTCCTTGGCACCAAAATTAAACCGCTTCACCCTCGCAACGATTTTCGCATCCAGGCTCGGCGAATCCATATCGCTGGAGGCAACTTCGACCAGCGACACAGAGCCGTCCGGCTCGATGGTGATCTTCAGGACCATCTTCCCTTGCAGGGCCGGATTCTCGCGCAACTCGCGGTTGTAAATGCGGTAGAGCGAGGCCTTGTAACGGTCGAAGACAATCTGAATTTCCTCGTCTGTCCGGGAAGGTCCCACACCGTCACTAAGCGGCCGGTCTTCACCCGCAAAATCTCCCTCGGTTCCGATAGAGCTCTCCACCCGGGAGAAGGCCACTCCGGCGAGCGCTGTGCCCGTACCGCCGGCGTTGCGGCTGATTTCGGCGGTGTTGATACCGCCACTGCCAGCCGTCGCCGCCGCAGTGATAAGTGAGCGCTGACTGCGGTTTTCCTTTTTACCCGCGGTACTGAGTTGCGTCTGGGGACCGAGGCGGTTGTCGAGATCATCCTCGATAAGATCCTGGAAGTTATCCTTGAACGCCAGAACACCGGCGCGCTCGGCCCGTTTGCGGGCCTCTTTCTTCTCAGCCTTGGTCGGTTTCGGATCCTGCTGCGCAACCTCCTGCTTGGGCTCAGGCTTTTTCTTCTTCTCTTCAACCTTGGGTTTTAGCTTCTCCGGCTCCGGTGGCTTGGGCTTGGTTTTCTTTTCTATCACCAGCTTGGCCAGACGCTCGGGGATTTCCACAATTTCATCATTTTCCGGCTCCGGCAGCTTCCACAGCGGAACCAGATAGCCGAGCAGCAAAGCCACAAACAGCGAAGCCAAAACACAGCGGCGGAAGCGCCGTTCATCTTCGCCCTGGGTGTGCCAGGGCATCTGCATCGGGCGGAATGCCGGCGCTTCGTACTCCCGGGTTATCTCGAATTCGAACTGGGCCTCTTCCTCTTCGCGCCGCAGGTTTTCGGCGCGCTCATCCAGTTCACAAAGCTCGTCTTCGCAAATCTCGATTTCATCGGACACCCGCCTGCGCTGCTCCTGCAGCTGTTCGAGGCTGGAATTGTAGTTGCAGATCGTTTGACGAGCGCGGCAGAGGATTTTTTCAGCCGTCTCCCCGCTGCAATCATCCGCCCAGAAAAGCGCACCGGCGCCAGCGGCTTCCAGCTGATCGAGCCGGTCACAAATTTCTCCGAGCAGTTGGTGTTTCGCACCCTCTCCGCGCAGAGCTTCCAGTTGGGCGTCGATACACTGGCGCTCCTCCTCGAGCGCCAGTATTCGCTGGCGAACTATCTGTAGTTCGTCACTGACCGCCTGTTGCTGTTGAGAAAAATTGCTCACAAACTTCCGTTAACCTTGCGATGCTTTCTGAATAACCGCCAGAGAGACCTTCGTGTACCCCGCCTCAGTACAGCTGGACATCACCTTTTTCAGCAGACTGAAGGGTATTGTTCTATCCGCGAGAATATTGACTTCCGGTGGCCGCTGCTTGACCGCCTCATCACCGGCAGCCTCCTCATCGCCGGCCTGAGCGACCAGCAGTGCCTTATTCAGCTCAGCGATCATCGCCTGCTTAATGGCCTCGATGACGGTTTCCTCGCTGTTAATCACCTCTTCAGTGGCGATCACTGAATTGGACTCAACCAATATCTCCTCGTCTGTCACCATTAAAGTGACGGTTTCACGCGGTTTGGTTTCCACCACGGAGTCCGGCAGGGTGATGACTTTCGGCGGCTCCAGGGCTTCATTGCTGGAGGTATTGGTCAGCAAAAAGAACACCAAAATCGTGAACACATCCATCAGGGATGTGAGATTCATCCCGGAGGTTTTCTTGCGCCGGTGGCTCCGGGCCATGCGCTTCATGCGTCGACTTTCGTGTCTCACGGCGCATCTCCTATGGATATATCCGGAAATAAAACCACATGCTCCACTGCTTCCAGATCGTCCGGATCGGCACCCTCTTCCCGCACATCGACGCCGCGCACAGCGTCCATTACGCCGACGAGGTGCTCGTACGCAATATCCGGCTCCATCAGCAATATGGAATCGGTTTTATCGGGATAGCTGCCCTTGATCTGCAGTAGAAACTGGCTCAGTTTTTTCAGATCGTAGATTTCCTCCGTAGGCGGCACGACAAGAGCCTCCGCCCCCTGGAGAGACTGGTCGATCTGATCCTGCTGCACGTCATCCGCGGTCTCATCCCCAGCATTCAGATTCGGGAAACGGGCGATAACCTTCTCTCCATCGCTAATTTCCAGTGCTTCCTTGCGCACCACCACTTCCACCGTAACAGTGGGGTCATCCGGTGCACCACCACCCGCACCGGCGGGCATATCCAGCTCCAAAATGGTGACCCGCGAGAAAACCGCGGAAACCAGCAGGAAAGGCACCAGCACCACCATCAGATTGAGGAAGGCAGTGATGTCCAGCTCCGGAGCTTCTTTGTTTCTGCCTTGGTGCCGTCTTCTCATCAGGCTTTTTCCATTTGCTGGTCTTCAGGGGCTGCCTCCGGCGCAACCTCTTCACTTTCCGCGTCCGCAGTCGCTTCGTCCCCCTTTTCGGCAGTCTCAACCGGAGCGGCCTCGGCCTGGAAGCGCCGACGGGTGGACGCAGAAATGTGGTTGAGTGCTTTTACCGATACCATTTCCAGGCTGTCGACAATTTCTCCTGTCAGAGAGTTGAGAAAGGCGTGCACAATCAGCAGAGGAATACCGGTCATCAATCCAAAGGCCGTGGTATTCATCGCCACCGAAATACTGGCCGACAACAAATCCGCCTTCTCGGCCGGATTGGCGTTGGCAACCGCGGTAAATGCTTCGATCAACCCCATGATGGTTCCCAGCAGGCCGAGCAGGGTGGCAATGTTGGAGAAGAGCGCTACATAGGGGGTGCGCTTTTCCAGCTGAGGAATAATTTCCATCATGCTCTCTTCCATCGCGATCTCGATATCTTCGCGACGACGCACCGTACCCTGGCGAGCCAGCCCCATGGCAAGTACCTTGCTCACACTGGAATCATCCTGCTTAACCAGATTACGTGCGCGGTCGAAATCGCCGGAAGCCAGAACCGGTTGCAGCTTGTCCCACATGGCGCGATTGGTATGGCGCTCATAGACAAGACGGATATAGCGCTCTGTCGCCACCGCGACCCCCAGAGCCGCCACCACCAGGATGGGGTACATGAAAGTTCCCCCTGTCTGGAAAAAGGCGATTACGCTGTTAAAAAAGTCCATTACAAACCCTCTTTATAAAGACCGCAGTAGTTTTTGTTGATGACCAAGTAACCTTTAAGTTATCCACAGGGCGCATTCGCCAGTGAGACGACTTATCCAAAAGCGCTCGAGAACGCTCCTTTCACTGTGCGGGACTCCGCTCTGTATATGATGCTTTAGAAATGTTCAGCCCATTATCCGCGCTTCTTACCCGGTGCAGAGTTGCGTGTGCCTAAAACGGCAAAGTGAGCAAACGCTCACTGATTACCGACCCGGGTCAAGCGTCGGCTTCAGTCTTCCGTCAGGCTAAGCTCGTAGAATTCCAGCTCGCGCGTAAAGACTTCCTTGTCCAAAGGCTTGAGCTTGTCATCCATAAGACTGGACACCAACTCGCTCTCCACGCCCACCTCGGAATTTTTCCAGGGCACTATGTAGAGCGACTTCGGTGCTTCTTTGTTGCCAATAATTGAGATTCCGGATAGCTCCTTGACCTCTGTATCCACCTTTTTTTCTTCCGCGCAGAGAAAAGCAGGGAAGCACAAAAGCGCAATCAGCAGCCTTTTCACGGCCTTACCTCACAGTTTCCGGTCTCTGGCACGCGTTTATTTTTTCGCCCGCCGTTTTAAATCCGCCACCCAGATAGCCACTTCTTTGTCTTCCGGCGACAGACTCAGGTACTTTTCGAATTGTGCCAGAGCACACTGGATATCTTGCTGATAGAGATCACACAAAATGCCCAGATTTTTAATCAGAGGAAGATAATCCGGGTTTTCCGCCAGTGCGTCGGTATAAATTTTCCGCGCTTCGGTGAACCGGCCTTGCTTGCGATAGAGAACCGCAAGCTCATTTGCAGTCACAGGATGGGTCGAGTCCAGATCACGCGCCTGTAGCAAAGCCTCTTCTGCATGTTTTTCATCGCCATTTTTGTAGTAAGCAATAGCGAGATTAATGTAAGGGGCCGGCAGGCGCTTTTCGCGCTCGATTACAGACTGGAGCAGTTCAATCGCGGCCGCGTAGTTCTCCTCCCGCAGGTACTCTAAAGAGCGTTCAAAATCGCGGTTGACACTGCCCGAAACCCGCACTGTTGAATAATCAGACACCTTCCCGCCTGCCGTGGGCGTGCCGGCACAGGAAGCGAGTAAAAGCGTGATCATCAAGCTCGCCAGGGCCAGTAATGTTTTGTCACCTAGAAACATAAACGCTCTTTTCTCTACCGCGAATCTCCGCCGGATAGAGTATTTCCTTTTCATTTTGTCACCAGTTGAGGCGCATCGGGCAATTCATCTCCACGGACCAAGCGCAAGGGTCGGCAAAGCAATTCGCGCCCCCCTAACCTTCTCTTCCGGAATCCGCCATATCTGCACTGGCCTGTTCTTGCGCCGGAGGAAGAGGGACTATGCTTTCCATGTATTGCCCAGCTTCCTCCGCGCGCGCGTAGCGCGCCGGGACGAGAGAAGCGAGCTTGCCGATACTCTTATCAATCCAGCGGTTGTAGATACCAGCACCAAGCAACTCAACATTTTTCTCGTGCACCGAAATCGCTTTTTCCTCGAAGGGGAATATCTGTTCCTCCAGTGCCAGTTCGTACTCCTCCAGCTCCAGCGCACTCAGATTGGTCGGACGTTCGGATTCCTTGAGGGCCTGACTAAAGTGGAAATAGATCTCTGCCAAGTAGTAGGTCGCCGCAGCAGTTACATCCGCCACCCGGTAGTCAATCAGATCCGTATAGGCGCTAACCGCGGCTTTCATGCGCTGGCGTTTTTCCTTCATGTTGCGCTCCAAAGGAGATACCAGCTTAATTTGCGTAAAGGCTTCGAACTTCGGTTGTGCGAGCTGCAGAGCCGCGTTTCCTGCCAGAAAACGGGTGCGGTCGTTGCGTTCATCGCCACCGCGCAGCTCAATTCGCACAATTTCTCGCAGCTCATCCATATAACGCTTCTGGCTGTCAGTGGCTTTATAGATGTCCGCGATCTTTTGTCGCGTTTCCAGAGCCGGCTCCATGGGGCTTGGGAAGAGTTTGACGTAACGGCGCAGCACGGTGAGGGCTTTGTCATTTGCCTCGGCGGCGCTGTAGAGATCCGCCGCTTGCGTCAGCGCCTCGCGGCGAACATCATCGTCCTCGGACTCCCTTTCTATGCGCTCAAACTCCTCCGCTGCCAGCAGCAGCTCACCGCTTTCCTGGTACACCACGGCGAGCTTCTTGGTCACCTCCTTAGCGAGCTCATGTTCGGGGAAGTTGCGGCGGAAGCTGTTTAACACCGTCGCGGCCTGAGTCCAGTCTTGCAGCACGATAAGAGACGCTGCCGCATCGTATTCCGCTGTGGCCAGCAGGCTGGCAGTCGGCGCCGCCTCGCGGATACGCAAGAAGTGCTGTGCCGCCGCGGCGTGATCTTCCTGTTTCCTAGCCAAATCACCCTGCTGGTAAATTGAAGCGGCCAAATTGTCCACCAGACCAGCCCGATCATCGGCATCCTCCGCGGTTAGAGCCAGCGCTTGGCCATAGGCGTCTTCAGCCTCTACATAAGCTTCGGTATCAAAGCTCGCGTGGGCGACCATCATCCAGGCAGAACGCCGTATATCCTGCTCTGCAGTCGGGAATTTTTCCAATAACAGGCGACCATTTTCGATCGTCTTTGAAAAATCCTTTAAGCCATACAGTTCTTCCACGGCGCCTACCATAATCCTCGGTGCCTTTTCATGCTCCGGGAAGGTATCCGCGAATGTCAACGATGAACGGATAATTTCTCGCAACAGCGGCGCCCGCTGCTCATTTGGGGCATCCTTAAAGTTATTGGAAAGGTGTTCGCGGTAAGCGTAAACGGCCGCGTAGCCGGCTTCACTGGAATCCTTGTGTGCCGGATATTGGTAAGCGGTACGCTCATACTCCAGTGCGGCGGCGTGAAAATCGCGATTTTCCAGCATCAAACCGGCGAGCTGATAGTTGATCTCTGGTGCGCGCGGTTTATCACTGAAGGACTTCAGGTAACTGCGGTACCAGTGTATCGCCTCCTGATAATTCTCCCCTTTCTTGTCCTTCAATTTTTTATTTTGATAGGCAGCGTGATAATGGCTGGCTAGATCAATCAGGTTGCTTTGCAGGAATTCAACCACCGGGCCGTATTCATTAATATCAAATACAGTCCAGTACTGCGCGTCCAGTGCATAGGTTGTAGCGAACTCTTTCTTGGCTTCCAATACCAGCTTGGGAAAGCCGCCTTTCTTATAGATTTCGATTACGCGGATAGAGAAGTCCGCTGAGACTTTATGCAGCGGATTGCGCTCAACAAATACATTGTAAGATTTGGCAGCATCCTGGTAGCGCCGTTTGTCCAGATAATACTCACCCAGACCACTGTATATCAGCGGTTCATACTCCCGAGTCCCCTTGCGGGAGAAATAGTCCACTACCGAATCGGGGCCGCCCAGGTAGGAAAAACTCAGGCTGATAACGCGAAATGTGTCTTCGACATGTTTGCGCTCGACCTCGTTGGTCTGCTGCTCAAAATCGTAGCCCTGGGACACCTTATAGTCGAGCATGGCAATGTAGTCATTCAATGCCATCTCGTACATTTCCTGTTTAAACAATGCCCAACCGCGCTTGTACAGGGCCAGTTCGTAAAAACTGGAAGTCTCCCCTATACCGATGACTTTGCCGTAAGCATCCTCGGCGTCCAGGTATTTTTTTCGGGTGAAATAGTACTCTCCCAAGCGGAACCATGACTCATCGATATGGCGGGAATTCGGATACGTGGCTACGAGCTTGCGCAAGACTTCCACCGCAGCCTCAATCTGCCCAGTTTCCTCATAGGCACGAGATAACTGGTACATAACCTGGTCGTTGCGTTCATAAAAGGGGTACTTGACCAGCAGCTCACGGTAAATATCGATAGCCTCGCGGGCATTGGCGGAAAGCAAAGCATCGCTGCTTGAACCCGGCAAATCCGCAACACTGGAATGCGCAGCAATATTCACTCCGGCAGTGGCACGCGCTTCGAACTCCGCATCCGATTCCCGATCAACGCGCGTCGTATCGGATTCTGGGGCCGCGGCCACAGCCTCAACGGGTTTACCCGCTGCCGGCGCATCCAGTCGCACCTCAGAGGCCCGGGAGTCCGCACCAGAGGCCACTGCAGTATCACTGCCCGCAGCTCTGTCCACTAACGCATCTTCAGCGCGGTGCGCCTGTTTGATTTTCAGGTCGGCAATACGCCGCATCGCTTCTGGAGTCAGACTGGTTTCGGGCGTTTCCTGCAGATACCGCTGGTAGGCGGCCAGCGCCTTTTCCAGGCTACCGTCGATATATTCCTCTTTTATTTCGATATCGACATCGTGCAGGCTGCCGATGGTTTTGCCGCTGTTTACAGCACAGGCATTTAGCAGCAGTGCCGCGGAAGCTACTGTGGTCACCTGTACAAGACGGCGATAACCATAAAAACGTTTATGGAAAATCACTGATCGCCTCCTTCACTCGCAGGTGCCTGTAATTCCTGCGGTGTATCCTGGGGTATCAGCTCCGCTTGTTTTGCGCGGTATTGCTCAATCTTGCGCTGATCAGCACGCTGCTCCTGCAATTCATTGGCGCGGTCATAGCTATCCGCCAGCGCAAACCGGGCCTTGATCTGATAGCCCTCCAATTGTGAGCGACGGCGTTCCAATTCGTTGACTGCCAGTGATTCGAGCATTTTCCCCTGACGGGCCATCAGCGTTTCCAGCCGGCTCTGGGCGTTTAGAAGTTGTTCCCGCAAAGTGTGAATTTTGCCGTTATAACCGGTATAACTTTGAGTAGCGGCCTGCCGGCTGCGCACATAGGACTGGTACACCGTCTGCAGTTTCGCTATCTCCACATTCAGCTCCTGCAGGTGCTTGTAGGCGTCGGTCAGCCTATCATCGTACTCTGTAGCGAGGCGCCAGTTGAGAACCCCCTCAAGCCGAGCAATACGCGCTTCAACTTCCTCACTATAGTGACGAGGGCCTGCGGCCAGCAATTCGCGCATACTCTGCAACCGCAAGCGCGCGTACTGCTCGTCGGCATTGGCTAAGTATTCCGGGCGGCGGGTAACCAACATCTGATCAATTCGGCGTTGGAACTTATCTCTCTGTTCCATGCGCAGGTGGATTCGCGCATCCAGCTCGCGAAACTTCCGATCAAGATCCGGCAAAAGCGGTTCGTAATAAGCACGGCGCAACTCGATAATATCTTCGTAGGCGCTGAGACTTTTTAGCCATTCCTTGTTGCGCTCAAACAGGTCATTCAGGTCCCGGTAGTTGCGCAGAAAATTCTGGTAGTCGTTGGAAGCCATCAGGTCGAGCAGATAGTGAGTCTCCGGCGCATCTGGCAGTTGCCGCAAAGCCACTACCCAATTCTTTACCTGCGTGGCCTCCTTGCGGCGCAAAGCCTCGAGAAATTTACCCGCGCGGACGCTGTCAATGGAGGCGCTCAGAGTATCGATTTCATTACCAAAGACCTCCAGAGCGCGGCCGTAGTTGATTGCCGCTGTACTGTGAACATCCAATTTGCCGTAGGCATAGGGCACAGCGAGCATAGCTTCCTGTACCGCTTCATCGGTGACTCTACGCTCCTGTAGCAATTTCCAAGGGACCAGTGCACGGTCATAGCGGCCGGCCCGCGCCTCCACCCAACCCGCACCGAGCAGGGCGCGGTTGGAGAATGGACCTTCCAGATTCACTCGATCAAAATAAGTTCTCGCTAGAGCGAGCTGATCGGCCTCCACCAGATACGTGCCGAGAAGTAAATTGGTTTTGTCGTAAAGCGCTTGTTTTTCCGGGTCCGAACTTCTATTTTTACCCAGCGCCGCCAACTCCAAAACGCCGCGCTCTTCCTCACCGGATTTAAGTAACGCAATTCCCAGGTTGTACTGCACAAATCCATCCAGCGATTTTTCGCCTTTCAGATCGCGCAACAGCTCCACCGCATCCTCAAAACGGCCGAGTTCCATATACACGCGCGCGCGCAAAAACTGCTCGTCGGCACGCACTCGCTCCGGCACTCGGCCATCGATCATCTCAAGGGCGTGCAACGCATTCAGCGGCTGCTGTTTGTGGTAGTGGATTTTTGCCAGCCGGTAGGCAGCTTCATTGCGTACGGGCTGCGGCACATCACCTTTCAACACGGCCTCGATGGCACGGCCCGCCTCGAGGTGCATGCGATAAGAAAGTTCGAGGTCGCCCACCGAAAACTCCGCCTGCCCCAAGTGCGCGGTAAAGGGGTCTAATTCTGGCTCGTCCAGCTGGCGGTACTGGTCGAGTTCCGTATCCAGGCCAACAATCGCATCAAAGTAATTCCCCTGATAGGCCTGAAACATGGCCGCACCGAAGAAGAGATCTTTGAGCTCCTCTCTCTCACTCTCCGCAGCAGCACTACCGCACAGCAGGACGGCCACAACCGCCCGCAGCGCCATCATGGCCCAGCATGGAAAAGATGCCTGTCGGGGAAACATGATTTACCAGTCCTTGAAGTTAATCGCGGACTCGTTGCCGGCAATCCTGATCTCGACAAATTTCGGCCCCACTTCCTTATCTACCTGATAACTGGCACTGGCCTTCACTTCCTTGCCCGACTGAACTTTGCCGATAAAAGTTACCTCCAACGGGTAACTACCTGTCTGCACATTGCCGGTGTAGATTTTCTGTACACCACCTTTTTGCAACGCTTCAATTTCGCGAAAAGTATAGAGATGATGGGCAACTATCTCGTTATTAAGCTTTAACTCAACAGCCTCTAAGTCAAAAGGCTGAAGGTCTGCCAGGGAAACAAAAAACGAGACCTGCGTATTGGATGGAAAGAGAAGCTTTTCTTCCAATTGTGTCAGTTCGGCAGTCAAATCTATTACATCTTTTTTGACGCCTTGAATCTGCTCATCAAGCCCGCGAATATCCTCGCGACTCACATCCTGTGCATTTGCTGCACACACAAGCAGCAATATTGTTAACTGTAGAATTCTAATCATATTGCCCACCTTTGATTCTACCTCTAACAATGAGCACCGGTGAGACCGCTAGCGGCCGCCTTTGGACACCTGAAATAGGGAGGTTTCAATGGGCGGGATTGTATTGCAACCAAGCACAGCCAGATGTGAGACAGGTCAAATCTCAGGCATCCAGACACAGCGGTTTCCAAATGGAGAGGATATATGCACAGGCAGCGCGTGATACACTACAGATCCTGGTCCCGTGTACACCTACCACCCCTTAAAAGCGATTGGGAGCACTGTGTCTTCGCAGCGAAGCCGAAACCTCTCTTCGCCCCAAAACGCTCCCTTTAACCAGGGTCACACTTCGATTGTGCACTGCACTAAAACCAGAAGCATCGCGAAATCAAATGTGCCTTTTTAACTCTTTTGCACACAGGAAGGCGCCAAATACTGTAGGCGAACTCGATACTTCCGGCAATGAAAGATCATGTATTTATCTTGGCGGGTCTAAAATATGAACAATATCATAAAGGTGCCCCGAAACCATGCAACCACCCTTTTTTCAGCGCGCCCCCAGCCTCTCTAGGGGCTGTGAGCCGCTCTGTCATCCTGAGTGTTAGGAAATCTCTGTTAATTCGAATGAATACTGCAGTTGATTCCAGGGCGCCCTAGCTTTGCTTAAAGATCACGTAAAGGAGCCAGAATCTCTATTACTTTGTCTTCGTTAATTCGTTTGAATTTGATATTACTACCCAGAGTAATTTCTTTGATGCTGGCATAAAATTTAACCGGATCCAGCTTCGCTATCGCATCCTCCATACTCAGACCGACTCCCCCAAGGACAGCAACCCAGGGATCTTCATCTCCCCTCAGGGTCAACAAAATCTGCTGCCGATCAAAAGGATCCAGTGCCGGCGGCATATTTAAAAGATAATAATGTGCAGCACTGCCGGCCCCCACAGCCAGGTCCAGCTTCCCCTTACGATTAAAAATAACGCAGCACGGACTTTCCACTCTTCCGTTGTCGAGCGTAAATTTAAACTGATTCGCCGCAAACTGAATAGGCTCTTTGCCGAGGTGGTTATCCACAACTACCACTGCCCCCCCTCTAACACCAATTCCCACGATAAGATTTACGCCATCTTTGCTGTAAGCCCAATACTCTTTAGCAGCAGCACTCGCGGACACAAAGAAAAGCACCCCAATAAGGATCAAATTGCGCATAGTAACCTTTCCTTATAATCAGTAATTACGGTTTTATTTTCACCTGCCATTAGCCCCCCAAGACTAAAGATAAGCAGCTTTTTACCAGACTTACCCAGCCTCTTGGGAAAAGTAAATTGCCGAATATCCCTGACAATCAATAGTCCCACTCTCAGTACACAGCCTCTTCTTCAGAAACAACGATACAATCCAGCCTACTACAAACACTCTGCCACAAAACAACGCCCCAAAATCACATTTGCTGCTTGTTGCACAAACACAATATCGCTTATACAGCCTACCTTCTGCATTGACAGAATATCTGCAAGTATCGCGGATATACATTAGAGCCTCTAAGATGATCGCATTGATATCCGCAACATTCTTAGCATTTCGAGACAAAAGGGAGCCACGTCAGCAAGCATTGCTTCTCTGACAGCTGACTTCTAGAGAACCTCTGATTAATTCATTTCCTGGTGGCAGAAGCTCTTCGGCGGCGGATGTGAAGCCCAGGCAATAGAAACCACCGGATACAAGGCGGTATCCGGCGGAGCTACAGGGAAGCACTTGTGCGTTTTCGAAATATCCGTCCTGCTGCCTGAGCGCCTCGGAACCTACCATTGTGTTCACACGAATTAACCAGAGGCTCCCTAGGTTACCTCCAACTAGCTCATATTAGCGCTACAGCTGGCTCCGTGGTGCCCGCCCACTGGACCTGCAACAACCAGAAAACAATAGTCTAATGGGCAGAATGAAATAGCGAGCCCCAGATACGCGAAAGCCCCGCAAAGCGGGGCCTTCAGAGTGTTGCCGAAATTAACCGGCACTTTGTGATGGTGCCCAGGGCGGGACTTGAACCCGCACGGCCATAGGCCACTACCCCCTCAAGATAGCGTGTCTACCAATTCCACCACCTGGGCAAAAACTGAAATTCTGTTACTGCTGTTCCTCACTCTCGGCTGGAACCTTCTCGGATTCCACTTCCGGCACTTCTGGAAGCTCATCGGCCTCCGGCTGCGCGTCCAGCTGCGGAATATCACTGGGGATATCACTCTCAAGCTCCGGCAACTCACCCGGCTGCTCAATAGCCTGAGGCACCTGAGGCAGGTCCGCGTCTATATTCGCTTCAGCACTCTGCTTGGCCAGTACCGCCAAGCCGAGGCTGGTGACAAAAAATATCGTAGCCATAATGGCGGTAAGACGGGAGAAGAAGTTACCGCTACCCTGGCTGCCGAAAACCGTTGCCGAAGCGCCAGCACCGAAAGAAGCGCCGGCCTCCGCACCCTTGCCCTGCTGCAGCAGAATCAGGCCGATAATGCTGAGCGCGGTCAGGATGTGTACAACTAAAACCAATTTTTCCATTGTATGGAAACTCTCTGTCTGGGTTCCGCAAACCCGCCATTCAGTGTCTTAGGTTCCGCCGGCCAGGTCAATCCGCCGCGCGGCAAATTTTGGCAAATTCTTCCGCCTTCAACGAGGCTCCGCCCACCAGAGCTCCGTCGATGTCCGCCTGGGCGAACAGTGACTCGGCATTATCCGCCTTCACACTGCCGCCATACAAAATTCGCACCGTGGCACCGGCATCGCCCAGGCGCCCGCGAATAAAACGGTGCACTTCCTGGGCCTGTTCCGGCGTGGCTGTCACGCCGGTACCTATGGCCCACACCGGCTCATAGGCGATGACCGAGCACTTCCAGCCGTCGCTACCGGCTACTTCCGCAACCGTCTGTAACTGCCTACCGATCACCTCCAGCGTGCGCCCTTCTTCCCGCTCTTGCCGGGATTCACCCACGCAGAGAATCGGTGTCAGGCCGGCAGTTTGTGCGGCAACAAACTTGCGTGCTACCTGTTCGCTGCTTTCACCATAGAGGCTGCGGCGTTCCGAGTGCCCCACTATCGCGTAGCGGACACCCCAGTCCAGTAACATGGAAGCCGATACTTCGCCGGTAAAAGCCCCGGAGACTTCTTCGCTGAGGTTCTGCGCCCCCAGCGCCACCATTTCCCCGGCTTTTTCCGCCACCAGGGGCAGATAGGGGAAGGGTGGGCAGACCACCACTTCGCAACTTGCGCCGTCGAGGTTGAGCGCCGAGAAAAACTGCTCGGCAAACTCGCGGCTGCCATTCATTTTCCAGTTAGCTGCTACCAGCGGTATGCGCATGTGTGCTCCTTCAAGGGGCGCAAATCTTAGCGATATTGCCGGGGAATGTAAATGCGAAATGATGGATATTGATAAATCCAACCGCACCTACTGTCAGCGAGGGTATGGCAGGCTTCGCCAGTCAAGGCCTAGCACCAGCCAACCGCGCCCTAAACACGTATCTTACGCGTTCCCCACTCGCTCCACCACAGTGGAAATTTTCTTTGCCAGCTGCTCTACCTGTGCGGCATCCTGCCCTTCAACCATCACCCGGATCAACGGCTCTGTGCCGGAGGGACGCAGCAACACGCGGCCAGTGTTCGCCAATTGGCGTTCCGCTTCGCCGACTGCAGCCCGTACGTCAGCGTGATCCAAAACGCCGTCTCGATGGGCCAGGCGCACGTTGATCATATGCTGGGGCAGCATTTTCATGCGCTGCTTGAGTTTTTGCAGCGGCTCGCCAAAGTCACTCACCGCGCGCAATACCTGCAACGCGGACACTATACCGTCACCCGTGGTAGTCGCGTCAGCGCAGATGATATGGCCGGAGGATTCGCCGCCCAGCGACCATCCGTTGGCTTGCATTTTCTCCAACACATAGCGGTCACCCACTTTGGCGCGCTCGAAGGGGATATTGCGTTCGCGCAGAGCCAGTTCAAAACCGTAGTTGCTCATCAAAGTACCGACCACACCGTTACAGCCACCGAGATATTGCTGCCGGTGCAGAGCAATAATAAACAGCAACTGATCGCCGTCGATCAGTTCGCCGTCGCGGTCGACGAACAGTACCCGATCGCCGTCGCCGTCGAAGGCGATACCCAGGTCTGCCCCCATTTCCAGTACGGCTTTTTGCAGCTGCCGAGGGTTGGTAGAGCCACATTCCAGATTAATGTTGAGTCCATCGGGGCTGACACCGATAGCCGACACCTCGGCGCCCAGTTCCCGGAACACCTTGGGCGCAATGTGGTAAGTGGCACCATTGGCGCAGTCCAGTACGATTTTCAATCCGTCTAGCGCAAACCCCCAAGGGGTGGACGCTTTACAGAATTCGATATAGCGGGCGGCAGCATCGTCAATACGCCAGGCTTTGCCAAGGTTGGGGGCAGTGATGATCGGCTGCTCCAGTGCAGCTTCTATATCCTGCTCCACCTGATCCGGTAACTTGCTACCGTCGGCGTTGAAAAACTTGATGCCGTTGTCCTGATAGGGATTGTGCGAGGCGCTGATTACAATACCCGCGCGCGCGTGAAAGGTACGCGTCAAATAGGCGATTGCCGGCGTGGGCATGGGCCCCAAGAGGCCGACGTCGACACCGGCATTGATTAAACCGGCCTCCAGGGCCGCCTCGAACATATAGCCGGACACACGGGTGTCCTTGCCGATCAGGATGCTGGCGCGCCCAGAACGCTTGTCTCCGGCCATTTTCCCCAGCACCTTGCCAGCGGCATAGCCGAGGCGCAGCATAAAGTCCGGAGTGATGACTCCCTCACCTACACGGCCGCGTATGCCGTCGGTACCAAAATATTGTCTCGTCATTTATTTTCCTTAAAACCAGCCCCAAAAAGGTGGGGCGGTCTATACAAGTTCGGATTCAAAGCGCCCCCTGGCCACCGCGGAAACTCTGCCGGGGGCACGAGATCACTGCAGCGGGCGCACCGCATTCAGGAAGAAAGTGCCCCACCTTCGACAATCGCCCACATCCGCAGAACGTCCACCGTTGCGGCGACATCATGCACGCGCAGTATCTTCGCTCCGCGCTCCGCGGCGAGCATGGCCAGGGCCAGGCTCCCGGGCAAGCGTTCGTGAAGCTCCCGGTTCAACAACCGGCCGATCATCGACTTGCGCGACACCCCCACCAACAGCGGGACATCCGGCGGCGCCAGGGCCGCGAGATTGCGCATCAGCGCCAAGTGATGATTGTCGTCTTTGCCAAAACCAAAGCCCGGGTCGAGAATCACGCGCTCGCGGGGAATACCCGCCGCCTCACAGGCCCGCATTCGCGCACTGAAGTAAGTACCCACCTCACGCACTACATCTTCGTAATGCGGCGCCAGTTGCATATCTCCCGGTTGTCCCTGCATATGCATCAGACATACAGGCAGACCGCTTGCGGCAGCAGCCTCGAGTGCACCGGGACGCTCTAGTGCGCGCACATCATTGATTAATCCGGCACCGGCGGCAGCCGCTGCCGTCATTACCGAGGGCGTGCTGGTGTCTACGGATATCACCACGTCAAATCTGTTGTTGATGGCCTCAACTACCGGCAACACCCGATCCAATTCTTCTTGCGCGCCGACAGGGAGCGCCCCCGGGCGGGTGGACTCACCGCCGACATCGATAATGGCCGCGCCTTCTCGCAACATTTGCTCCGCACGCCGCAGCGCAAGATCCAAGTCCAGTGAACCGGCGGAGTAGCAGTTACCACCATCGGAAAAAGAATCGGGCGTGGTATTGAGAATGCCCATGACGACCGGGTTGGTCAGATCCAGGGTATGTTTGCCACAGACTAATTGCATGGGGAGTTATTATCGGTGTGTATTGGGGAAATAACGACTCAGCCCCTCCACCGTCACCGGAAGAGGGGCTGTTACTCAAAACTCTGGAAGCCAGGGTGTAATCAGTGCCCGGACACCGGCCCGCCGATGGGTTTTTCTGCCTCATCGCTACCGGCTTCACCGCTGGGCTTGCCACCACCGGAGCCGAAATCGCTGTCGTGCCAATCGTGGGGCGGACGCACTTTGCGCCGTGCCATCAAGTCGTCCACTTGCTCCGCATCCAGCGTTTCGTATTCCATCAGAGCATCTTTCATCGCCTCAAGAATATCTCGGTTCTCCTCCAGGATTTTCTTGGCACGGCTGTAGCAGTCGTCGATGATACGGCGCACTTCCGCATCTATCTCGGCGGAGGTTTTGCCGGATACGGGATTGCCCTGCCCTGGCTGACCGCTCTCATCCTCGCCGTAGTGCAGCGGGCCCAGTTTTTCTGACAGCCCCCACTTGGTCACCATATTGCGTGCCAGCTGAGTGGCCCTCTCAATATCGTTGGAGGCACCAGTGGTAATCCCCTCGGCCCCAAGCGTCATTTCCTCGGCAATGCGGCCGCCAAACAGAGAACAGATCTGGCTGACAATGGCCCTCCGTGACAGGCTGTACTTATCCTCCTCCGGCAGGAACTGGGTTACGCCAAGGGCGCGGCCACGGGGGATAATGGTGACTTTGTGCACCGGATCGTGCTCCGGCATCAGCCGGCCAACAATTGCGTGCCCCGCCTCGTGATAGGCGGTATTCACCTTCTCCTTCTCGTTCATCACCATGGATTTGCGCTCGGCACCCATCATGATCTTGTCGCGGGCGCGCTCGAAATCATCCATGGTCACCACGCGCTTGTTGGCGCGGGCGGCGAAGAGAGCCGCCTCATTGACCAGGTTGGCCAGGTCAGCGCCGGAAAAGCCCGGAGTGCCGCGCGCGATCGTCTGGGGATTTACCTTGTCATCCAGCGGCACTTTGCGCATATGCACCTTGAGAATCTGCTCGCGGCCGCGAATATCCGGCAGGCCGACGAACACCTGGCGGTCGAAGCGCCCCGGGCGCAGCAGCGCGTTGTCGAGCACATCCGGACGGTTGGTGGCGGCGATGACGATGACACCTTCGTTGCCCTCAAAGCCGTCCATTTCCACCAGCAATTGGTTCAAGGTTTGCTCGCGCTCGTCGTGTCCTCCGCCAACACCGGCTCCCCGGTGGCGACCCACAGCATCGATTTCGTCAATAAAGATGATGCAAGGAGCTTGCTTCTTGGCTTGCTCGAACATGTCGCGGACACGGGAAGCACCCACGCCGACAAACATTTCCACAAAATCGGAACCGGAAATGGAGAAGAAGGGCACTTTGGCCTCACCGGCAATCGCTTTGGCGAGCAATGTCTTACCGGTACCGGGCGGTCCACACATCAGCACACCGCGGGGAATATTGCCGCCCAGGCGCTGGAATTTGGATGGATCGCGCAGAAACTCCACCAGCTCCTGAACTTCTTCCTTGGCCTCATCCACACCCGCCACATCGGCAAAGGTGGTTTTGATCTGATCCTCGCCCAGTAGGCGCGCCTTGCTTTTACCGAAAGCCATAGGGCCGGAACGACCACCGGCACCGCCCTGCATCTGGCGCATGAAAAACATAAAGACCGCGATAATGATCAAAATCGGGAAGCTGGCCACCAGCAGCTGCTGCCAGATGCTGGGAGATTCCGGCTCCCGTCCGACAAACTGCACATTGCTGCGCACCAGCTCGTTGGTCAGTTCATCATCAATGATCTGCGGCTGTATGGTCTTGAAGCGGCTGCCATCGGCCTTTTCACCGGTAATGACCAGACCGTCCACAACCACGCTCTTCACCTGGCCCGACTGCACATCCTGGACAAAGTCGGAATAGCTGAGGGCCTCGTCCCGTGACTGCGGTTTAAAGTTCTGGAACACCATCAGCAGTACCGCCGCGATGATTAACCACAGTACAAGGTTTTTTGCCATGTCATTCAAAGGGATAGCCCTCTCGCTTTCGCTCTCAAAATCCGTTCACACCAGTCTAGCCTGGAATCCCCGCGACCCGGCACAGATGCCGCGGCGCGGATCATGCTTATACCATATCAGGGGCATTGGTCAGAAATGACCCGGATACCACACTGGCGTTTTTATCAGCCTTTGAAGCCCCGCGCCACCACATAGACCTCGCGCGAGCGGGGTCTGGACGCATCGGGCTTACGGGTGACAACACTGTTGTAGCTGCCGCGCAGGTCTCGGATCAGCTGATCAAACCCCTCGCCCTGGAACACCTTGGCAACGAATACGCCGCCGGGCTTCAGTACTTGGCGCGCCATATCCACCGCTAGTTCCACCAGATACATGGAGGCCGGCTGATCCACATCGCGCACTCCACTCATATTGGGGGCCATATCCGAAATCACAAGGTCTGCCTTGTCGTCGCCGAGGCAATCCAGCAGCTGGTTGAGTACCGACTCCTCGGTAAAATCCCCCTGCACGAACTCGACGCCCGGCAGCGCATCCATCGGCAGAATGTCAGAGGCCAGTACCCTGCCCTTGTGCCCCACCAGCTCCGCCGCCACCTGGGACCAGCCACCCGGTGCCGCTCCCAGGTCCACGACGGTCATACCGGGTTTGAACAGCCGGTCTTTTTTCTGCAGTTCCAGCAGCTTGTAGCTGGCGCGGGAGCGGTAACCCTCCTTCTGGGATTGTTTGACGTACTGGTCATTAAAATGTTCACGCAACCAGCGGTGGCTGCTTTTGGATCGGCCCATCGGGTAGAATACTTCCTAAGTTTTTTCATAGGGGCGGCCCGGGGCCGTGATCAGTACCGGTTACCGGTGAGATCACAGCTCCGGGCCGCTCCTACAATTGATATCGAATATCGGAGTATTGTATGCCTTTAACCCCCGACCGCAAAAAAGCCCTGCGCAGCCTGGGCCACAATCTCAAACCGGTGGTCACCGTCGCTGGCAAGGGACTCAGTGAGGGCGTCATGGAGGAGCTGAACCGGGCGCTGGAGGACCACGAACTGATCAAGGTCAAGCTGATGATCGCGGACAGGGAACTGCGCCACCAGGTTATCGGCCAGCTCTGCGAGCAGAGCGGCGCCGAGTTGGTGCAGGAAATCGGCAAAATAGCGCTGATCTACCGCCAGGCGGAAAAGCCCGATCCTCGCCTGTCCAACCTGCTGCGTTGACTGATTGCCTCCCCCGCCGCTTCCCAGCTCGCGCCTAGACTGACGCCACTGGGAGACGGCGAAGCCGGGCGACTTTCAGCCCGAGGCAGGCACACACTCCGCTTTCAGCAGTTCCCAACGCTGCCCATTCTTTGCCCGCTCAAGCCAACATCTGCCGCCGCTAAGCAATAGGCGGAATTTTTCCGGCGACTCCAGATTACGCCCCTGCAAAGGGCGTTGACGCAAGTCTTGCGGAGGATTGCGCTCGATAATGAGCGCACTCTCCCGCGTCAACACCTCTTTCGACAGGACCACATCGGCACCGCCCAATGCCTCACTGACCAGGCGCTGCAGCTCTTCGCGAGCCTCCGGCGTGGCGGCGGCCAGGAGCGCGGGCGTATCGTCACCCACCGCTGGGGGCGAGCTACAGGCTCCGAGCGATAACACCAGCGGCAAAATTGCCCAATTGGCTTTTTTCATAGACTCACCTACCAAGGGTCACAATACGGTTTTGCCGCCAAGCGGGTTTGACTACCTTGCCGTCCGAGAACATCACGCCCAATTGCGGCTGGGCGACAAAGCCCGCAGCGGCGGAGGTTTCACACTGACCATCGGCAATATAGTTCAGCGCCACTGCCAGGCGGCCTTCGTTCTCGTCGCCCAGGGGATGTGAGAAGTCGTCGGCAACCTCACAGCCCTTCACCAGTGCATAGCCATCGTCATAACTACTCGGCGCGAAACCGTCGGAGTATTCACCGAAGCCCTTGTCGTTGACCCCCTTGAACTGGATAGTAAACCAAGTGGTGCCACAGTTATCGGTGGGATAAAAGCCATAGGGCTTGCCGCAGGTCTGAGAGCCGATTAACACCACTTTCACATTCACGCCACGCAGACTGTTGATAATCGCCTCGCTGGCAGAACAGGTATTGGGGCCGGCGAGCACAAAAACCCGCTCCAGGTTCAGGCTCGGCAGCGACTGATTGCCCGGCAGTTCCCACTCGCCCAGAGTCACATCAATAAAGGGAATCGGCTCCAGCGGCTCACCGGTAACCGGGTCGTGGGTGGGATGCTGGTCGTTGAACTGCATCAGTTCAAAAGTTTTGCCCTCGGTGCGCTCGGGCCCCGCGATCATATAGGCGAGCTGACTGGCGATGGCCAGATATCCGCCACCGTTGTAACGCAGATCCAGTACCAACTCGTCTATGCTTTGTTGCCGCAATTGCGTGACCGCATCGCGCAGGGCTTTCTCCGCAGTGCCGATATGATCGTTGAACAGCAGATAGCCCACCCGCTCACCGCCGGAGCCTTCAAGCACATCTACCTTAGGCACTGGGTCTGACACTACATTGGCCGCTGTCAGTTCGACGGTATAAAGCGTCCCGTCCCCGCGTTCGAATTCAAATTCGTGAGTGTCCCCCGCGGCGGATGGCCAGAGGGCATTGTTGATAAAGTCGATATCCGCCTGGGAACTCACCTGCGACATATAGACATCGCCAATACGTACCACGCGCATACCCCGCGCCACCTCGGCGGGCCACTCTTCACTGTCGCTATAAGCGGCATACACCTGCTCGGGGTTGCTGTTGAACACCGCCCATTGAAAGCCGTACCCCACAGAGACGCCAGACTCGGATTGCTGGTTCCATTCGGCCGTAGGCATTGAGTAATGGAAATTGTCTTTTTTGCTGCCGGAAGGTGTATACCCCTCGGTTTTAAGCAGCGCAAAATACTCGGTGGGATCTGCATAGCCAGCCGGGTCCCGATCTTCTATCTCGTCGTACCAGAGATAAGTCTCGTGACTCCATGAACGCAGCCAATTGTTTTCCCACAGTGCCGAACTGCACTGGTTGGCGAACTCATCCGACGGCAAGAAAACACCTGGCTGCCAAGCGGAGGGCTGGTCATCATGCCCTGCGTCATCCCCACCGCCTCCGCCGCTACTACAGGCGGAGAGCTGGATCGCACTGAGGGTGAGGAAAACGCATATAAATAGATGTCGGCGGGTCCCCCCCATACAACAAGCTCCTTGTTTTATATGTTATTGGAGCCAAAGAGGTTATCACCGCCAACGGTTTTGTTCGACAGAACACATGTGGCTTGGTGTGATCTGTGAACTACGCCTCAGCCGCAACCGGCTGCCCGGCCTTGCTCAGTTTTGCCAGCACGGCCTGCAGGCTCTCCTTGGCATCACCGAACAACATGCGCGCATTTTCCTTGTAAAACAGCGGGTTGGCGACGCCCGCGTAACCGGAAGCCATGGAGCGTTTCAGGATCACCACCTTGCCGGCCTTCCACACCTCCAATACCGGCATGCCGGCGATAGGAGATCCGGGCTTTTCCACTGCGTCCGGGTTAACGGTATCGTTGGCTCCGATTACCAGCACCAGATCGGTATCGGGGAAGTCATCGTTGATTTCTTCCATTTCCAGAACGATATCGTAGGGCACGTTGGCCTCCGCCAGCAGTACATTCATGTGCCCGGGCAGGCGGCCCGCCACCGGGTGTATACCGAAACGCACTGTCTTGCCCTGCTTGCGCAGCCTGTCGGTCAGATCGCTGACCGCCTGCTGCGCGTGGGCCACGGCCATACCAAAACCGGGCACTATGATGACGCTGCGCGCGCTTTCCAGGTCCGCTGCCAGTTCGTCGTAACTGGTCGCCACTGCCTCGCCTTCTATCTCGCCCTCGGCCACTTCGCCACCATCGGAGCCAAAACCGCCCAAAATTACGCTGATAAAAGAGCGGTTCATGCCGCGACACATGATGTAACTGAGGATGGCACCGGAGGAGCCGACCAGAGCGCCAACCACAATCAACAGATCATTGCTGAGCATAAAGCCGGTGGCCGCGGCCGCCCATCCGGAGTAGCTGTTCAGCATCGAGATCACCACTGGCATATCGGCGCCGCCGATCGCCGCAATCAGGTGGATGCCGAGCAGCAGGGCAATGGAGGTCATGATCAACAGATTGATCACCGTGCCCGGATTGAGATCAGAGGGAATAAACAGTGCACCCAAGACCACACAGGCGAGAATCGCGGCCAGATTCAGCCAGTGGCGCGCGGGCAGCATCAACGGCTTGCCGGAAATCAATCCCTGCAATTTCCCGAAAGCCACCAGAGAACCGGTCAGTGTAATTGCCCCGATAAAGATCCCCAGATAGATCTCGGTGTTATGTACCAAGTGCGCGGCGCCAGTCAGGGATACCCGCGGATCCAGAAAGCCGCCCCAACCGATCAGCACCGCGGCCAGCCCGACAAAACTGTGCAGCAACGCCACCATCTGCGGCATCTGTGTCATGGCCACGCGCTTGGCCAGTGTGAGGCCAATTACCGCTCCCACTGCCATGGCGATGGCCACCAGCCAATAAGCGCCAGCGGCGATACCGGCCACAGTGGCCCCGATGGCCACAATCATCCCCACCATGCCGTATAGGTTGCCGCGCCGCGCGGTTTCGTGGCTGGAGAGGCCCCCGAGGCTGAGAATAAACATCACCGCGGAGAAGAGATAAGCCATGGAAATCATACCGTTCATCACTTTTCTCCTCCCTTAGCGCCGGAACATTTTCAGCATGCGATAGGTGACAAAAAAGCCACCAAAGATATTGATACTGGCCACCAGAACACCGACAAACGCCAGCAGTGTCACCAACCACGAACCCGTCGCGCCGACCTGTAACAGCGCGCCGACAATGACGATACCGGAGATCGCGTTGGTTACACTCATCAGCGGCGTGTGCAATGCGTGGGTCACATTCCAGATCACCTGCCAGCCGACGAAAATCGACAGTACAAAAACGGTGAAATGGGATACAAACTCCGCCGGCGCCACGCGGCCAAGCCACAGTAGCAGGGCACCGGCCACCGCCCAGAACGCCAGAATGGAAAGCGGCGATTTCTTCTTCGGTTTTTCCGCCTCCACTGCCACCTGCGGTTCAGGTTTCTTTTCTACCGGTTTTGGCTGCGCGGTAATTTTCGGCGGGGGCGGCGGCCAGGTGATCTCACCACTCTTGACCACAGTGGCACCGCGAATAACCTCGTCGTCAAAGTTGATATTGATCTCGCCGTTTTTTTCCGGGGTGAGATCGCTCAGCAAGTGCGCCAGGTTAGTAGCGTAGAGACTGGAGGATTGGGTGGCGGCACGGCTCGGCAAATTGGTGTAGCCGATAATGGTCACACCGTTTTTGACGACCTTCTCATCGGCCACGGTGTAATCACAGTTGCCGCCCATCTCAGCAGCCAAATCCACCACCACTGAGCCCTCGGCCATACTGTCGACCATATCGGCGAGCCACAGTTTGGGCGCGGGCTTGCCGGGAATCAGCGCGGTGGTAATGACGATATCCACTTCCTTTGCCTGTTCGCGGAAAAGCGCCATTTCCGCTTCGATAAACTCCTTGGACATTTCCTTGGCGTAGCCGCCAGTACCCGAACCCTCTTCCTCGATATCCACAGTGAGGAACTCGGCACCCATGGATTCCACCTGCTCGCGCACCTCGGCGCGGGTGTCAAAAGCACGCACTACGGCGCCCATGCTCTTGGCAGTGCCGATCGCGGACAGGCCGGCAACACCGGCACCGATTACCAAGACCTTGGCCGGCGGTATCCTGCCAGCGGCGGTAATCTGCCCGGTAAAGAAGCGACCGAAGTTGTGTGCCGCCTCGATGACCGCGCGGTAGCCGGCAATATTGGCCATGGAGCTGAGCGCGTCCATCTTCTGCGCGCGGGAAATCCTCGGAATGGATTCCACAGCCAGAGCATTGATTTTTTTATCGGCCAGTTTCTGCAGCAGCTCCGCGTTCTGCGCCGGTTTAAGAAAAGCGACCAGGGTTGCGCCTTCTGGAATCAGCGCCAGTTCTTCGTCCGTAGGTGCCTGAACCTTAAGCACCAAACCGGCACCCTCCAGACACTGTTTGATATCCCCGCGAACTTCGGCGCCGGCCTCTATATAGGCCTCATCAGTAAAAGAGGCCCGTGTACCGGCGCCCTTTTCCACCACGACGGAAAAACCCAGTTCGCGCAAACGCTTTACACTTTGAGGCGTCGCCGCTACACGCGCCTCCCCTGGTGCGGTCTCTCTTGGAATGGCTATGATCACCGCTATGCTCCCTCACAATTGCTGTTATTTGGATAACTAATCTACCGCTATAGTTACCTCTGTTACTTTTGGTCTGACCAATTGGTAAGAAAGCCGAGTGTAAACCTGCTGACGCAAGATGAAAAGAGGCGGAGGGCGGTAGCAGCGATTAAGTTCTTCTATAACGTTCTTAGCCTGAAATAATCGATGTTTTTTACGGCAAGAACGTTGCAAAAGAAACCACTTGTCTAATTTTTTGCACAGACAAATAGGGTATAGACAGCCCCTACGAAAATTAGGGAACCTCTGATTAAGTCACTTTCTGGTGGCAGAGGCGCTTCGGGGGCGGATGTGAAGCTCAGGTGATAGGACGGGCATTTTGAAACCGTCGGATACAGGGATGTATCCGTCGGAGCTACAAGGAAGTACTCGTGCGTTTTCGAAATGTCCGCCCTATTGCCTGAGCGCCCCGGAAGCTACCATAGTGTCCACGCGAATTAATCAGAGGTTCCTTAGAGAAGCGCCAAGCAATTCGCTGCCGAGACACTCCAGTATTTCGCAGGCAAACATAAAGCTCAGGTGATAGGATATGCCAATAAGCCGCCGAATACAGTGTAGCGCGCAACTTTGGAGGCGCATTTATCGGCGGCTCCTTATTCCAGAAATTTTCGATAAAAACGATGCTGAAAATTCAACAGATCGATCATATCGTGCTGCGTATAAAAGAACTGCAACCGATGCTGGATTTCTACACGAACATTCTCGGCTGTACTGTGGAGCGCGCGCAAAAAGAAATCGGCCTGTACCAATTGCGCGCGGGCAGCAGCCTGATCGACCTGATCCCCGTCGATCAGAAACTGGGGCGCGCCGGCGGTGCCGCACCTGGTGCAGAGGGGCGTAACCTGGACCATCTTTGCCTGCGTATAGATCCCTTTGACGCCGAGGAAATCACCACCTACCTACGCGACAATGGCGTGGACGCAGGCCCCGTGGAATCCCGTTACGGAGCCGAGGGGGAAGGCCCTTCGATTTATATCTCCGACCCGGAAAACAATGTGGTGGAATTGAAGGGGCCACCTTGGCCCCAAGGGAAACGCTGATTCATTCGCGCCGGGCCCACCGGCCGACATCCAAATACTGGGGACCACTGCCCTCCTCCGCCGCAACATCGCCCGGGTTGCGCAACGGGCAACTGTCCATCGACAGGCAGCCGCAACCGATACACTCCTCCAGCCGGTTGCGCAGCAATGTCAGCTGCTCGATACGCCTGTCGAGATCCTCGCACCAGCGCGCCGACAGCCGCGCCCAGTCTTTCGCATTGGGCGTGCGGCCATTCGGCAGGGTATCCAGCGCCGCGCGTATCTCCGCAAGCGGAATACCGGTGCTCTGCGCCACCTTGATAATCCCCACCCGCCGCAAAACATCACGAGAGTAGCGCCGCTGATTACCGGCGGTGCGCCAGCTGCTAATCAGCCCCTTGCTTTCATAAAAATGCAGGGTGGAAACCGCCAACCCACTGCGCGCCGCGACTTCCCCCACGGACAATTCCCTGTGCAATCTATCACCACACTTACTCATAGCCAGCCGCAATTTCCACCATAGTGAATATTCATAAAGCCGCGCATCGGCGGCCATTGACCTCAAGTTAAGTTGAGCTTTTACACTGCGCGCCGTTCGATTGCAACCACGGGAAAAGTCACTATGAGCAATAATCTTCATCTGGCTGTTATCTATGGCAGTGACCGCGAAGGTCGCTTCTGCGACACGGTGGTCAACTGGTTGGCGGGCCAACTGGAGCGCAGCGGCTACAAGCGCGTGCGCTTTATCGACCCCGCGGACAAAGCCACCGATACCCACACAATCCTCGACGCAGCCGATGCCTTTATCGTCGTCACCCCGGAATACAACCACGGCTATCCCGCCCCCCTCAAGGCCATCATCGATTCCGCCAAGGCGGAGTGGCAAGCCAAACCCCTGGGGTTTGTCAGTTACGGGGGCGTTTCCGGCGGTGCCCGCGCGGTGGAGCAGCTGCGCCAGGTTTTTGCGGAACTGCACACAGTGACGTTGCGGGACAGCGTCAGTTTTATCAACGCTTGGGAGCAGTTCGATGACAGCGGCTGTCTGCGGGAACCGGCACGCGCGGAGAGATCCCTTGCGCGCATGCTGGCACACCTGCGCTGGTGGGCCCTGGCCCTGCGCAAAGCCCGCGAGGAAACCCCCTATGAGGAGATCCTTGCATGAGCTTTGTGCCCCCGCCCGCGGGTGAGGTGCCGCCGGTCTCCCCGCTGCGCCGCGCCACGCTCCTGTGCCTGGCGGCGCTGACAATTATGTCCGGAGCGACCATAGCGCCTTCCCTCCCGGCACTGCAGGCCCACTTTGCCAATCATGCGGACAGCCAGCTGCTGAGCCGGCTGGTGTTGACCCTGCCGGCACTGTTTATCGCTCTCTGCGCCCCGGTGGCGGGTGCGATTTGTGACCGTTTCGGGCGCATGGGAATTTTAATGGTATCCGTCCTGCTCTACGGGCTGGCCGGTCTTTCCGGCCTGGTGGCCGACAGTCTCTCCGCCATTCTCGCCGGTCGCGCGCTATTGGGGGTATCAGTTGCGGGGATCATGACTTCCATAACCGCACTGGTGGGGGATTACTTCAGCGGCCGCGAGCGGGAAAAATACATGAGTCAGCAGAGCGCTTTTGTCAGTTTCGGCGGCGTGCTGTTTCTGATCGGCGGAGGGTGGCTCGCAGACCTGCACTGGCGCGCCCCCTTCGCCATTTACGGAGTTGCCCTAATCCTGCTGCCGGCGGCGCTACTCTACCTTAAGGCGCCGACACACAAAGCCCGCGCTGTTGAGGTTTCACCTTCCTCGGACACTGTACCCTACCTGCTGCTGGGGACGATCTTTGCCACAGGGCTACTCAACAGCCTGACTTTTTATCTGATACCGACCCAGCTGCCCTTTTTGCTACGGGAGATCGGCGTTGAACAACCGAGCCTCACGGGTTTGGCCATTGCCGGCGGCAACCTGATGGGCGCACTGTCATCCCTCTTTCTCTATCACCGCATCCGTGCAAAACTGGGATTCGCTGGCGTATTCGCCTTTTGTTTCATCTTTATGGCAAGCGGCATGTTTTTGATCTCATCCGCGAATGCCTTGACCGCAATCCTGGCGGCAACCTGCGTGTTCGGCGTCGGAATGGGATCGCTTATGCCACATCTTTTTTCCGGCGCCATTCAACTCGCGCCGCAGAAAATGCGCGGCCGCATATCCGGCGGACTCACCGCCAGCATATTTACCGGCCAGTTCCTGTCGCCGCTCGCAAGCCAACCGAGCAGCCACTACCTGGGACTTTCCGGCTGCTTTGCCGCCGCCGGACTGCTGCTCCTGCTTGCGGCTTCAGCTGCTCTCGCTGCCGCACTGCGGCCTCTTTTCAGCAGTCCATCCCGGCCAATTTTGAGGCAATAACCAGCATACGCCAGCGGGGAAGCGCGCATTGGCTTGCCCGCGCCTCCCACCCGGCCAAAGTATCCATGCGCACTGATGGATACAGGCCGGGACACTTTCGGGATATTTTGCTGGAGAAACCGACTACCCTGGAAAAATTCACGCTTAGTAAACTCTCCGGCAAACAGGATACGGGACCGTCAGCAATTGCCGTGCGCCGCGACCATGCTGCGGGAAACACTTCAGCCGGGACCACCCGCCGTATGGGATACTATGACAGCATCAGAGACCGATGCGGAGTCCGGCATCGCCGGGAAAATTGTCACTTACGCCTGTCGATCGGAGCGCGGGCCAGCCGACCAAGGATTTTATTTTTCGGGAAGGAGAAACAGTGGAACCGATAATTTCCGTCAAAGGCCTCAACAAAACCTACGCCGGTGGTTTTACCGCCCTTAAGAATATCGACCTGGAGATTCAACGCGGGGAAATTTTCGCGTTGCTGGGACCGAACGGGGCCGGCAAGACCACACTGATCAGTATCATCTGCGGCATCGTCAACCCGAGCGGCGGCACTGTGCGGGCTGGGGGATTCGACATCCAGCGCGACTACCGGCGCGCGCGCGGCGAGATCGGCTTGGTGCCACAGGAGCTGGCCACGGACTCTTTCGAAAGTGTCTGGACCACGGTCAACTTCAGCCGCGGCCTGTTCGGCAAAGCCCCAAACCCGGCCTATATTGAAAAAATCTTGCGCCAGTTGTCCCTGTGGGAAAAGAAAGACAGCAGGATCATGGCTTTGTCCGGCGGCATGAAGCGCCGGGTGATGATCGCCAAAGCCCTATCCCACGAGCCCAGCATACTCTTCCTGGATGAGCCCACCGCTGGCGTGGATGTCGAACTGCGCCAGGACATGTGGAAAATGGTGCACAGCCTGCGCGAGTCAGGGGTCACTATTATCCTCACCACCCACTATATCGAAGAGGCGGAACAGATGGCCGACCGAATCGGCGTTATCAACCGCGGTGAGCTGGTTTTGGTCGAAGAAAAAAACACATTGATGCAAAAAATGGGAGAGAAGGAACTGAGCCTGCACCTGCCGGAACCCTTGCAGGCGGTGCCGGAATCCCTCGCCGATCTGCCTCTGACCCTGAGCGCCAACGGCAGTCAGCTGGTGTACCGCTTCGATATCAAAAGCAGCGATACGGGCATTGCCGAATTTCTCCGCCGCCTCAACGAGGCCAATATCGAGTTTCGCGATCTGCACACACGCGAGAGCTCCCTCGAGGAGATCTTCGTCGGTCTGGTGCGGGGCGCACGCAAAGAGAAAGAAGAACAGTTGACCAAGGAGGCCCAGGGATGAACTGGTACGGAATTCGAGCCATTTACCAATTTGAAATGGCGCGCACCTGGCGCACCCTGATGCAAAGTATCGCTTCCCCGGTACTCTCCACTTCCCTGTACTTTATTGTCTTCGGCGCCGCCATCGGCTCGCGCATGGGAGAGATAGACGGCGTCAGCTACGGGGCCTTTATCATCCCCGGATTGATTATGCTGTCACTGCTCTCGGAGAGTATTTCCAACGCCTCATTCGGAATTTTCTTTCCGAAATTTTCCGGCACTATCTACGAAGTATTGTCAGCTCCGGTATCGGCCTTCGAAATCGTCGCCGGCTATGTGGGCGCCGCGGCCAGCAAGTCGATCATACTCGGCGGTTTGATTCTGGTTACCGCGCGCTTTTTCGTCGACTATGAAATCGTCCACCCCTTTTGGCTACTCGCCTTCCTGATATTGACCTCAGTGACCTTTAGTCTGTTCGGCTTTATCATCGGTATCTGGGCGGACGACTTCCAGAAACTGCAAGTGATTCCGCTGATGGTGATCACCCCCCTGACCTTTCTCGGCGGCGCCTTCTACTCCATTGATATGCTGCCCGATCCCTGGCGCACAATCACGCTTTTCAACCCGGTGGTCTACCTGATCAGCGGTTTTCGCTGGGCCTTCTACGGCGTGGCGGATGTGAATGTCGCTGTCAGCCTGGGAATGACATTGATCTTTTTAGTGATTTGCCTGACTGCGGTCTGGTGGATTTTCCGTACTGGATACCGGATCAAAACCTGAAGAAGTGATCCTGTGGGGCGGGCGCGCTACCCGCCCCACATTCAATCAGGGGCCATAGGCGCGCAGAAAAACCTGCACCACCTCATCCACCCGCTCGCGGATTTCACACTCGCTAGGCGGTGCACAACTATCCACCAGCACCTGCATATGCCGACATCCCATCAACATACCGAAGAACTGATCCGCAGCCGCAGCCGGGTTCTCCACACGTAGCAACTTCAGCGCCACCGCCCTGCGGAGTAGAGACTCCATCTCACTCAGAGTGCGCCTGGGCCCTGCCTCCAAATACAGCTGCGCCATCTCCCGGCAGGATTCCGCACATAGAATGCGCATCAGGCTGATGGCGTCCTCCCCCTCAACCAGGGACAAGAAAGCGGTACCTATCCGCGTCAGTACCTGCTCAATCGAATCCCCATTCTCCAAAGCAAAGATCGGCAGCGGCATCTGATTTTCGCACTTGGCCTCAATGGCCGCGGTAAAGAGCGTCTCCTTATCGGAAAAGTGGCTGTAGACCGTGAGCTTGGACACCCCCGCAGCGGAGGCCACCGCATCCATACTGGTGCCGGCAAAGCCTTGGGTCAAAAACAGCCCCTTGGCCGCTTCGAGAATTGCCCGGCGTTTGGCCGGGTCCTTGGGGCGGCCCCGAGGCACAGGGGCAGAAATCGGTTCTGGCATGGATCTACTAATACTAGACTCGACAGTTTACTAAATTTACTATACTGGCCAGTATAGCATTGCCGGTCACTCCGGCGCCCGTTTTCACGCCTTTGCACTCGGGAAGGGTTCTGACTATGTTCCGACCGCTTGTGATCGCCGCGCTTCCGTTTTGCCTGGCACTGGCAGCTTGCACACCGCAAGATCCCAAGGAAGGAGAAGATAAACCGCGCCCGGCGGTGATGGTGCAACCGCAGACCGCCGGAGCGCAGCGGGATATCTACCCGGGCGAGATCCACGCTCGCTACGAGCCAGCACTCTCTTTCCGTATCGGCGGCAAAATCAGCCGGCGGCTTGTGGACGTGGGAGACAGAGTCAAAAAGGGCCAGCCGCTGGCGGAGCTGGACGCCAAAGACCTGCACCTGCAACTGGACAGCGCCCGCGCACAGCTCTCTTCCGCTGAAGCGGACCACCGTCTGGCCAAAAACGAGCTGACCCGCTACCAAAAGCTGCTAAGTAAGCAGCTAATCAGCCGTTCCCAATTCGACACAGTGGAAAGCCGCTTCGAGGCCAGTGCCGCCCGACTCGAGCAGGCGCAGGCACAGCTGGATGTGGCGCGTAACCAGGCCAAATACGCGATATTAAAAGCCCCTCAAGATGGTGTTATCGCCCGGCGCCTGGCTGAATCAGGACAGGTGGTGGCCGCCGGACAGACGGTCTTCACACTGGCCGCGGATGGCGACCGCGAAGTACGCATCGATCTGCCAGAGCAGGATATCGGCCACTTCGAAGTGGGCCAGGTGCTGGCGGTGGAACTCTGGTCCCGGCCCGGAAATTTTTTCCCGGCGCGCATCCGCGAAATATCCCCGGCCGCCGATACCACATCCCGCACCTTCGAGGCGCGGGTGGCCTTCGACAACCGCGAAGTGGGCGCGGAACTGGGGCAAAGTGCCCGGGTATTCGTAGACAGCGATGCCGCCAGCGGCACCGTCTCTGTCCCCTTGTCCGCAGTCACCGCCGACAACGGCCAGCCCTACGTCTGGGTGTTGGACCCACTGCAGCAGACGCTGCACAAAAGACTGGTAACCCTCGGCCCCTACGGCGAGGAAACTGTGCCGATATTGAGCGGGCTCGGCCCCGATGAGTGGGTGTTGGCCGCCGGCACTCACCTGGTGCGGGAGGGACAGCGGATTCGCCCGGTGGACCGGATGAACCGCCCCATCGATCTCGACCGCAAACTGGCACATCAGGAATAACCGATATTGTCCGACGTCCCGCCCAGGTCGGAGGCAACTGCGACGGGAACCACCGCCATGCGCTTCAATCTCTCTGAATGGGCACTGAGAAACCGACCACTGGTACTTTACGCCATGCTGATTCTCGGCCTGATGGGTGCCCTCTCCTACACACAGCTGGGCCAGAGCGAAGACCCGCCTTTCACCTTCAAGGTCATGGTGGTCAATACGCTGTGGCCGGGCGCCAGCGCTGTGGAAGTATCCCGCCAAGTCACCGAGCGCATCGAGAAAAAACTGATGGAGACCGGTGATTACGAGCGCATCACCTCCTTCTCCCGCCCGGGCCAATCCCAAGTTTTGTTCGTCGCCCGCGACGATATGCGCTCCAGTGAAATTCCCGATCTCTGGTATCAGGTACGGAAAAAAGTCGGCGATATCCGCCACACCCTGCCGCCGGATATCAGCGGCCCTTTTTTCAATGACGAGTTCGGCACCACTTTCGGCAATATCTACGCGCTGACCGGCTCCGACTTTGATTACGCACTGAAAAAAGACTACGCCGAACGCTTACAGCTGGCCCTGCAGCGAGTGAAGGACGTGGGAAAAGTGGAGTTGATCGGCCTACAGGATGAAAAAATCTGGATAGAAATCTCCAACACTAAACTCGCCGCCCTCGGAATCCCTCTTTCCGCAGTACAAAATGCCCTACAAGCACAAAACACAGTGGCAGATGCGGGTTTTGTGGACACCAGCAGCGAACGGATTCGCATCCGTATCAGCGGCCAATTCAACTCGGTAGAGGAGATCCGCCGCTTTCCAATCAGCGCAGGTGGCCGCACCCAGATGCTCGGAGATATCGCGCAAGTGAGGCGCGGTTTCAGTGATCCACCGCAACCGCGCATGCGCTTTATGGGCGAGGATGCCATCGGCATCGCAGTATCCATGAAGACCGGCGGAGATATCCTCAAGCTGGGTGAAAATCTCGACGCCGCCTTCACCGAGCTGCAGCGGGATCTACCGCTAGGGCTGGAGCTGCACAAGGTCTCGGACCAGCCGGCGGCGGTCAAACGCAGCGTGGGTGAATTTGTACGGGTGTTGCTGGAGGCACTGGCGATAGTGCTGCTGGTCAGTTTTTTCTCCCTCGGTACGCGCACGGGCTTAGTGGTGGCGCTCTCGATCCCCCTGGTGTTGGCAATGACATTCGCGCTGATGAATTATTTCGGCATAGGTCTGCACAAAATCTCCCTGGGATCACTGGTTCTGGCACTGGGATTAATGGTGGACGACGCCATCATCGCGGTGGAAATGATGGCAATCAAAATGGAGCAAGGCCTTTCCAGACTAAAAGCCGCCGGCTTCGCCTGGACCAGCACCGCCTTCCCGATGCTGACCGGGACGCTGATCACCGCCGCCGGTTTTCTGCCGATTGCCACCGCACAATCAAGCACTGGTGAATACACCCGTTCCATTTTTCAGGTGGTTACTCTGTCTTTGTTGGCCTCCTGGGTGGCCGCAGTGGTCTTTGTGCCCTTCCTCGGCGATAAATTGCTCCCCAATCTCGTCAGGAGAGATAGCAGCGGGCAGGTACAAGATCCTTACGCGAAACCTTTTTATCTGCGCTTCCGCAAACTAGTGACCTGGTGCCTGCGCTACCGGAAAACCGTCATATTTTTAACCCTGGCAATTTTCGCCGCGTCAGTCGTGCTATTTCGCCTGGTACCACAGCAATTTTTCCCCGCCTCCGCTCGCCTCGAACTGATGGTGGATCTGAAGCTCGCCGAGGGCGCCTCGCTGCAGTCCACCGAATATCAGGCACGACGTCTGGAAAAAATGCTCGCGCAAAACGCTCTGATCGAAAATTACGTGGCCTATGTGGGGACAGGATCGCCGCGCTTCTACCTACCGCTAGACCAACAGCTGCCAGCGGCAAGTTTCGCGCAGTTTGTGGTGCTGACCCGCTCGATCGAAGAACGGGAAGCCGTGCGCAGCTGGCTGATCGATACCCTGCGCGAACAATTTCCCACCCTTCGCTCGCGGGTATCAAGATTGGAAAACGGTCCTCCAGTAGGTTATCCGGTACAGTTCCGCGTGTCTGGAGAGCATATTCCACGGGTGCGCGAAATCGCCCGTGCGGTAGCGGACAAGCTGCGGGAAAACCCAGCGGTAACCAATGTCCACCTGGACTGGGAAGAACCGAACAAGTCGATACAACTAAACATCGATCAGGCCCGCGCGCGTACTTTGGGCGTCAGCTCCGCCGACCTGTCCCGCGCTCTGCAGAGCTCGCTCACTGGTATTCCCGTCAGCCAGTACCGGGAAGACAACGAACTGATCGATGTGCAGGTGCGCGGCGATGACCAAAACCGTCACGCTCTCGGTCAAATAGGCAATCTGGCGGTACAGACTGACAGCGGAAACTCAGTGCCCTTGAATCAACTTGCGGACCTGGAATACGGCTTTGAAGAGGGCATTATCTGGCACCGCAACCGGCTTCCAACAGTGACCGTGCGCGCAGATATCTACACTGATACACAGCCGGCGACAGTGGTTAAAGAGGTCTGGCCGCGCCTCGCGGATATCCGCGCACAGCTGCCGCCCGGTTATCTGCTGGAAATCGGCGGCAGCGTAGAGGAATCCGCACGGGGCCAGAAATCCGTCAACGCCGGTATGCCGCTGTTTCTACTGGTGGTATTTACCCTGTTGATGCTGCAACTGCGCAGCTTTTCCCTGTCCACCATGGTGTTCCTGACTGCGCCCCTGGGCATTATCGGCGTCACCCTGTTTCTACTGCTGTTCGGCCAGCCATTCGGCTTTGTCGCCATGCTCGGTACCATCGCCCTGGCGGGCATGATTATGCGCAACTCGGTAATACTGATCGACCAAATTCAGCAGGATATCGCACAGGGCCTGACGCCCTGGGATGCCATTGTCGAATCCACCGTGCGCCGCTTCCGCCCGATCGTGCTGACTGCACTGACCGCGGTACTGGCGATGATCCCACTGTCGCGCAGCGACTTCTTCGGACCCATGGCGGTAGCGATTATGGGCGGTCTGATCGTGGCCACGGCGTTGACGCTACTGTTTCTTCCGGCACTCTACGCAGCCTGGTACCGAGTGCGGGAGGGAGAAACGGCCGCAGGGCGGCGCCGCTGCTCACTTCTTCCAGCGCTGAACCGCTGGATCAAAACGGAGGAAGACTTGTAGCGGGGGTGTGCGCCGGGGAAAACATTCCATTGTCTGAGTGCCCTGGAAGCAATGGACCTGCACAGGTGAATAAAAGAGACGCCTTAACCGGGCTTTCTTTTGAGGAGCGCCATCAGCTGATCCGGCCGATCCGTCACCAGACCATCCAGCCCCAGGTCAATATAACGCCGCATGTCCGCCTCTTCGTTCACCGTCCAGGCGGACATGTGCAATTTCAGCTTTCGCGCCGCGCGCATCAGCCGCGGGGAGAAAACCGGTATTCCCCAGTAGCGCATCGGCAATTGCATCGTCTGATAGGCGGGCCGCAGCAACGATTCAGCATGCAACAATTGGGCGACGAAGAAGCCCATGGCTTCCAGCCTCGTCGCCCCCGTCGCCACTTCCGGGCACAGGCGGCGGAAATGACGAATCACCCCCTGGTGGAAAGAAGAGACTATCACCTGAGAACCCTTGCCCGAACGGCGCAGACTCTCGCACATGGCTTCGGCCGCACGTCGGTCGTTGTTTTTCAGTTCGATGATCATCGGCGTACCGGGCAGTGCGGCGAAGGCCTCGTCGATAGTCGCAATGCGCAGGGGCTGATCTCGGTAGGGATAAACCTCACCATCCTGGCTCCAGTTGTAGCCCATATTCAGCTGGCGCAGCTCTTCCAGTGTGCTGGCGCCCACCGCTCCCCGTCCATCACTGGTGCGCTCCAGGCGGCTATCGTGGATCAAAACCAGATGACCGTCGGCGGTGAGATTCAAATCTATTTCCAGCGCATCCACACCCAGCGCCACCATTTTTTTCAGGTAAAAAAGCGTGTTGCCGGGATAAAGCCCCCGCCCCCTTTCATCGCCGTGGGCGATTACCAGCGGGCCCTTCTTTTTAGGCAGATCGAGCGCCGATGACGGCGCAGCGTGCGATCTGGCGTAGAGCCAGAGTATCAACAGGGCAATGCAAAAGAGTGACAACCAAAACATCAATCACCGGATAGGATTTAAAGGCTAAGGAACCTCTGATTAATTCACTTCCTGACGTAAAAACTCTTTGAAGCCAGATGAGAAGCTCAGGTGATAGGCTGGCCATTTCGAAACCGTCGGATACAAGGAGGTATCCGTCGGAGCTACAGGGAAGTACTCGTGCGTTTTCGAAATGGCCATCCTATTGCCTGAGCGCCCCGGAACCTACCATAGTGTTCACGCGAATTAATCAGAAGTTCCCTAGCAAGTGTCTCAGGGTAAAATTTGTTCCAAATGTTCGAGATCATTGACCACCTGCCAGCTGCCGCCGCTCTCCTCAACACGGCGCTGCCATTCCTGCAGCCGCCACAAATATTCATTGGGATCGATATTGTCGCTGCGCAGTTTGGTCACGTTCAGGGCCACCAGGCTGAAGCCGTCCAGAGTGAGCGGCAGATCGCGGTTATAGCCTTCCGGGATCTCCTCCTTTAAGTCGGAAAAGATCAGTATCACCTTGCGCCCGGGCTGCTTTTCATTGAGAAATTCCACAGCCTGCAGCAGACCGCCGGTAATATCGGTATAAGCAGCGGGCCGCGCCTCGTCGACGAAGCGCTGTATCGCCTGCTGGAAGACCCGTTTCTGTTTGTTGGCGACACTGGGTCTGTCGTCGAAGGTAACCTTGGCCTTGATATTCTTTTCGCTGAAACTGCCGCTGTTGATACTGGCCACCACGAAAGTATCGCCGGGGCGCATCTTTGCCAGGGTGTAATTAATCACCTGCTGCGCCTTGCCCAACTCCTCGGTATAAGTGCCCGAGGTATCGATCAGCATATAGACACCCTGGTTGTGCACCATCGGTTCCCCGCACCCAGTCAGAAGCAGAAGGGTCGCAGCGACGATCAGGTACTTCATCAGGCTTCCTCCGCGCTTGCCGCGGCGGCCGAGCTGGCTCGCCGGTTCAGGTACAGGCTCTCCAGCCACAGCGGTAGAAAAATCACAATATCGTAAAGATGCACCAGCAGAGAACCAGAACGCAGCGCCGCGATACCACCGAGGCGCAGCAGTACCGAGAGCGCTCGCAGGAAGAAGACCGCCAGCAATCCGATAACCGTGCGGGCAGAGGCAATAAAATTTTCCAGAGGTATGGCGACAAAGGTCAGCGCAAACGGCAAGATAAAGCCCATACCCATCTGTGCCGCGGTGGTAATCCAATAGATGCCACCGCTGACTGTCTCCACCTCGGCGCCGCGCAACTGCGCGCTGACAGCCAGATCCTCCTGCATCAGAATCTCGCGCATAAAGGCCAAGCCCGCTTCCACGCAGGCGAGGAAAAACAAGAGCCCAAAGGCCGCCCACAACATCCGTGTGCGCAATTTGTCACTCAGGGCGCCAATGACCGGGAACAATCGCGTGATACGCAGGCACTCCATCAAAAAGAGACCCAAGGTAATCTCCACCAGAATAATCACTAATGCGGAAATATCCGCCACCTTAAAATTGCCGATATAACTGGTGCCTCCGACCATTTCCATCATCGGCCGCGCGATCAGATGAAAGTTGATCAAAGCACCGCCGACGGCAATCGCCAATACAAAAGCCGAGATGAAAAATTGACTCAAGGAAGAGGAGGACAACATGCGCAACGCGCGGTCGCTGCCCTGCTGTATTTCCTCGTAGCGCGCCATATGGCCGTCGATCGCCTTGGCGCGGCGAATTACGGAGTCGACGCTTTTGTTGACCTGTCCCAGGGTGGAAAGCATAGAGCGCCAACTGGGCATCATGCGCTTGAGCAGCTGATGGCGCTCGCGGGCGGACTCCCGGTAGGCCTCCAGGGCCTTGGATTCCGCCTTGCGCATGGAGTGGTGAATCGTCTCCAGCACATCGCCCACCACCGGGTCACTCTTGGCGGGGATCTCCGCCACCGCCTTGATCGCCTTAGCCCAGTTGGTGGGCTCTGGCGGCACTTCGGCGCTGCGCACATAATCTTCGTCGATGGCCGTCAGCTGCTCACAGAGCTTGCGGTGCAGAACTGGATACTGCGCCAGCTCCTTTTTCATCGTCGCCTCTATGCGGTCGAACTCCCGCTCCACATGGCGCTCCGCCGCCTCGCGGCCAGCGGCCAGCAGCACCTCCCGATTGCGCTTCTGCAAGCGCTGCCCGCTATTGGCCACGGCCCGGGCCCCCAGGCGCAGGGATTGGTGAAAAAAGCGCGCCAGTGCGAAGATACCCTGGTGCACAGGTTTGCGAGCAACAAACAGTGCCGAAAGCGCCAGTACAAACCATAGCCAGAGCGGCAGGCTTTCCAGAAGTTCAGTCATGATTTTGCCTCCTCAAGAAGGTCTAGTCGGACTCCATCCTAGCAGCAGATGGCAACACAAGCGCTCAGAAATTCCTATTTCACATAGGAGGGCTTAGCACAAAGGCCCTGATCGAACACAAATCAATCAATATACCGGTAAAAACGAACTATTATCCGAGCCACCAAGATAAAGATGGCCGAAGAAAACGCAATAAAACTGACGTTTTTTCCTCAGAAAAGTTTAAAAAAGACCGTAACCGGCGGAATAGTCCCATTTCAGGTAAATTCAAGAGGGCTCTAATTATTCTGCAACACCCATTAATGGCTAGTGGCCATACGTACCCGCCTAAAGGCTAATTTGCCCCATGATGACAATCAAAGCGATCACACCCTGCAAGCGGCTTCTCGAAAAAACCAAACCGATCTGCCTTGATTGTGATCGCCCTGCCCCCCAGCGGCATTACTGAGGTAGATTCTCCTTCACTAGACAAAATCTCTCAATCGATCAATTGTTGCGGCCCCCGGATTTGAGACAGCCCGGACCCAGCAGCTTAATCTGTCATCCCAGGAGGATGATAGCAATGAGTGAGAGCAAAGAACGTAAGGTACACAAGCCGGAGCTCAAGGCCATAGTGGACTTGGAGGCGGTACGCGGCGTAAAGACGATCAGTGAGATCATGCAGTCGTATGGGTTGCATCCGGTGCTGGTTGAGCAATGGAAGAAAGAGATAATTGCTAGCCCCAGTGCGCTGTTCGAGACCAAGCGCGACCCCAAGCCAGCCAAGAACAACAAAGCAGAAGAAGAGCGTCTGTAAAGCGAGATCGGGCACCTGAAAATGGAAGCAGACCGGCTCAAAAAAATTAGAGGAGTCAGCCGTGAAGAGAGGATGCCTGGATAGACAGCACAGATACACTGCCTCTGTGACCTGCCCCCAGTTTATCCGGCACACCTCCGCTAGCCTACTGATTCAGGAGAATGCGAGCCCTTCCGTCCGGGTAAACCTGGAACATTGGCTGAATCGGCTGGCGCCCGAGGACCACAATCCCTATCCCCACACACGGGATGTATCTTGAAACTTGGCTTCAAACGAGCCCCATTTCGAATAGACGATCAGCGGTATCCCGTATGGTTTGATGTACTGAGCGCGTCTCCCAACCCAGCAATCCCTTGGCGCGGCTACTATCTATACATTTTTTCTTCCCTGCTTCCGAAGCCGTATCTTTTAATGATTCGGAAAAAATAGCCATTATTTTTAAAAGCCAGTTAGGCAGCTGGCGATAGGGTACTTTTGAGGCCTGCGCGCCGATCTCCCGGTAGAGTATGGTTGCCAATTCAATCAGTGGGATACCGGTATTCGCTGATGCGATAAAACGCTTATTAGCAGCGACAGTGGACTCCATTACTAGAAGATGGAGTACAGCAAGATCCCGTACATCAACTACGCCGATATGGATTTTGGGGATAGCTTTCACTCTACCTTTGATTAACATCTGAATAAGCATGATTGAGCTAGAAAGCCGTTTTCCAAGTGGAGGCCCGAAAACACCGACCGGGTTAATCACGGAAATTTCTAAGTCACCTCCACTACTGTTAATGTACTCCCATGCTCGTTTTTCCGACAGAGTTTTAGAACGGATGTATGGGCTTAACTTGCTATTATCTAAGTTAGTCCAGTCGTTCTCGGAATAAAGATCCTTTCCTTTGGGGTGACCGTATCCGATTGCACCAAAAGAAGATGTGAGAACCACGCGCTTAACGGACGCAGCCTGCGCATACTTGAGTAATCGCAAGGTCCCATTACACGCTGTTCCAATAATTTCTTCTTTGTCTACAGACTTTGAAGGGAAGGGGGAAGCAACATGTAATACATAAGTAACGCCATCAAGCGCTTTCTGCCACCCCTTGTCATATCTGAGATCAGCGAAATGAAAAGAGAGCTTTGAGAGGTCTGAAATTCCTGCAGCAATGAGCATCCCTCGTATATATTCGACTCCGGATCGATCTCTGAATGTGACGCGGACACGATAATTATTCTTAAGTAGCTCTACAACGCAATAACTGGCAATGAATCCCGTTCCCCCAGTTACAAGAACATCCCTCATTTTTTTTCTCCTGGGGTTCTACAACAGACTTTGATACAACGAAACATTTGATTAAGAAAAACCTCTTTGGAGGTGTATTGCTCTTTCCATGAAAGGCCACAGACAAAAATCGTGTTAGCAATTTCTTTAGAAGAACAGCTTCCGTAAGCATGAGCAGGTAACCCTTCATTAATGGCATCAGCAAGTTGTTGTTGGAAGGCGTGTTTAAAATGATCTACATCTTTCACGGAGATATTGTTTGCTGTGAAAATCACATCCCAGGTACCACCGTGAAACGTTTCATAATGACGCCCAAACCACGCATCTACCGCGTTAAGTAAGCGCTTTTCAAGGCATATATCGCGATTTGCCAGTGCCCGGTCAACAAGTTTCAAACCTAGATCCAAGTAGTGCGTAGCTGCCTCAACAAAGAGCGCTTCTTTGCTCGGGAAGTACAGATATAGCCCCTGTTTAGATAAGCCAGCGGCTTTGGCCAGATCCATCATGGTTGCTTTTTTAAACCCTAGCTTCCCGAATACCTTGATCGATTGTTCCAATATCTGATTCTTCACTCCACTTCCCAGCATCGTCTTCATATCATGTTTACCAATTATGCCTAAATGGTAAACCTAGTCAACACTTCAGGAGAATTATATGCGTGAGGGAAATGCGCATGCCTGGACATGTGTGTGGAAAATACGCAAGGTCATTGATTGCTATACGCATATTGCGCTGCAGTGCCATCACATAGAGGCTATTCCCGATATATCGTTAGGTTGACTATGTTCGAAAGCCGGATGGGAAGACATTGGGAACAACTTGGGCTGCAAGACAAACCGCAAGGTGTCTGTCATGCTTCGCTCGAAACAGGGAGCCAATATGTGAGCGTCTTTACCAACGACAATTGTGGTGGTACCGGATGACACTACGTGTTAGTCGTCGAGCGGGAGAGCGTGAAAACCTCGTAGCCCGACATTTTCACACAGCGCGAAATTGTGGTGCCAGCTGCGTCTGAAAATGGTCGACAAGGAAGTCAATGAAGACGCGGGTCTTGGATGGCAGCAGTTTTTGGCCGGAGTAATAGACCACTACCGCCCCCAGATCGACATGCCAGTCCGGCAACAGCCTCACCAACTCCCCTCGCTGAAGCCAGGGGTAGGCGCAGTCCACCGGCGCCAGAGTAACCCCGAGGCCCATGACAGCACAGCGACAGATGGCTTCTGGGTCATTCATGATCACAGAGGGCTTGAGACTGACATCGCAAGTAGTTCCGTCGCTGTGCTGCAGAATCCAGCTGCGCAGTCGGCCGCTCTGGGTAGAGCGCACGACGATTCCGTCCAGGCCCGCCAAGTCATCCGGGCCCCGGGGCGCAGGGTTCGCTTTCAGGAAGGCGGGCGAGGCGACGGCCACTAGGTGCAACTTGCACAGCTCCCGCGCCACCACGCCCGGCACCAGTTCAACAGCGCCACTAATGGCGGCATCGAATCCCTCTGCAACCAGGTCGACGCGACGATTCTCGAAATGCCAGTCGGGTACGACTTCCGGGTAGCGCTGTTTGAAGTCGGCCAGCAGGGGCAGCACATAGGTCATGCCGAAAGAGGGGGACAGACTGACCCGCAGTCGGCCAGCGGGTACTTGTCGCGCCTCATCGATGCGGGCAATGGCGGCCTGGATATTGTCCAGGCTGTCGGCCACCTCGGCGTAAAAGCGCTCTCCGGCCTCAGTTAGGGTCAGGCGCCTGGTACTGCGATGGAACAGGCGAGTGCCGAGATTACTCTCCAGTCGAGCCACATTCTTGCTCACCGCTGCAGCGGAGATTCCGAGACGCCTGGCGGCCTCCGAAAAGTTCAGCGCTTCTGCCGCACGCACGAAAGAAGTCAGGTTTCCCAAGGTCTCCACGGCAATTCCTGTTCCATTTGGTTGAAGCTAATACTACTGATTGGGGACTTATGCATCCAATCCATGAACCCTATAGTTCGCAGTGTAGGTTCTAAATGACCTTGGCTGGAAATGTAACTGACACTCCAGTTTGCGATTGCGGTTGCTCCGGGTAGCCGTCCTCTTACACCAATCGTGACCGCCGAATGCACACTACAGCACTTAATCATACAAGATGGGCAAAGACGCGATGAAGATCCAAGACACCCGCAGCACCAAAGTGCAGTTGCTCGAGCGTCTGGGTGCCACCGGTACTGAGAGCGTGCAGACACTGTTCGCAAAAAACATCGGTTGGTTTGTGCCCGACTCCATGGCGCTGTCGTGGGTAGGTCCGCGTACGAAATGCAACCAAGTCGCCGCCTTTTTTCATTAAATGTGGCCGCATTTTGAGCCCGGCAAGAGTGAGGTCAGGGTAGACAAGGTACTGGTTAAAGGCGAAGGCGCGGTAATTATCGGGCATTTCACCCAGCTAGTGACCCGCACCGGCAAAAAGCTGTCGACGCTGCTGGTGATGCATCTGAGGATACAGGAGGGAGAGGTCATCTGCCTGCATCTGTACGAGGACACTCTGGAGATTGCGCGCACATTCGATATGGGTGCCCGAGGCCCCCAATAAAGCCAATTCATAATTGGAGAATCGTCATGACTAAAAGACTTGAAGGTAAAGTCGCACTGATTACCGGCGGCACCACGGGTATTGGCCGAGCCACCGCACATGAGTTCGCGGCACAGGGCGCAACGGTGTTTATTATCGGGCGCCGCCAGGCAGAGCTGGAAGAGGCAGTGGCTTTAGCTGGCCCAGGCACCATCGGCATTCGCGGCGATATTTCCAAAATGGAAGACTTGGATCGCATCTACGAATCGATAGCAGAAAAAGCCGGTCACCTGGATATCGTTTTCGCCAATGCCGGGGGCGGTGATTTCCTGCCCATGGGTGCCATCACGGAGGAACAGTTCGACCGTATTTTCGGTATTAATGTCAAAGGGATGCTGTTCACGGTTCAGAAGGCACTGCCTCTGTTGCGTACGGGCGCCTCGGTCATTCTGACCGGATCCACCGCTGCCAGTGGCGGCACTGAAAACTTTAGTGTCTACGCGGCCAGCAAGGCAGCGGTACGTAGCTTCGCCCGCAACTGGATACTGGATCTGAAACCGCGTGGTATTCGCGTCAATACCCTAAGTCCTGGCCCGGTGGAAACACCTGGGCTGACTGGTCTTGTACCCACTGAGCACACGAAGGGGTTTCTGGACGGCTTTGCCGATATGGTGCCACTGGGCCGCGTGGGCCAACCGAACGAAATCGCCAAGGCGGCGTTGTTCCTGGCCTCGGATGACAGCAGTTTCGTCAACGGCATCGAGCTATTTGCCGACGGAGGCCTGGCCCAGATCTAAATTCTGGATGCGGGCAGCGCCAGTTTGTACGTTGCCCCACTGCTGCAAACCTGCGCCACCAATGAATAGCTATCTCACAGGTGGAAGCGCAGTCAATTGGCTGCCCTCCCGTTCTTTCGAAGGCGTTTCCACTTTTAGCTCAACTACGCGCCGCAGTGCTCTGCTGCTCGCACTTTGTGTGTGTGGCTTTGTCGTTACCCTGACCTACACAGCGATCGGAGTTGCCCTGCCCGAGATATCTACCGAGTTAGGTGCAGAGCGCGTTGCCGCCACCTGGGTGATCAACACCTTTATATTGGTGTTTGACTCCTGCGTGGTGGCAGCCGGAACGGCATGTGCCTTGGTATTCGTCCGAAAAATAGGTGTAAATGTGCTCTTGGGGCCTGATGTGCTCGCAATTTACAGCAGTACCTTTCAGTGGACTTTTCTTACCCTGGCTGCCGTGGTTACTCCTGTGCTCTAGCAATTTCAAAAGCACTCACTTTTCAAGGTAAAAAATGGGGGCACTTCCAGTGCCAAAACTGACCAGAAATAGTGCTGTTGGCGCCGGACGATTGCAAAAGGTGGGCTTGTCGCCCGCAGAGTTTGGGTTTTCAAAAAGAGGCGCACCTCGTGCTGGAGGATATCGTATGAAGATCGGAGTAATTGGTGCCGCAACGGTCGGGTGGACGCTTGCAAAAAAGCTGGCTGGTAAAGGGCACGATGTGCAGATTGCCAATAGTCGAGGGGTCGAATCACTTGTACCAAGAATCGTCGATGCCGACGTGCCTCTGCAGCCTGTTTTACTGGAGGAAGCATTGAGCAATGACCTCGTCTTACTAGCGGTGCCGTGGGTCAAGATACGAGAGGTATTAGATCGGCAACTGGATTGGAATGGGCGGATCATCATAGACGCCACGAATATTTTCACCTCTTACGCGCCGGACTTCCAAGTCGATGACCTGGGAAACGATAGTGGTAGTGAAATAATAGCGCGCCTCACACCCGGTGCGCGCGTTGTTAAGGCATTTAATACTCTACCTATAGAGAAGATGTTCGCGCCATTGCCTGCAAGTGGATTAAAGCGGGTTTTATTTGTCGCCGGCAACAACGAACCCGCAGTGAAAGATGTAATGAATATCGTCAGAGATTGTGATCTCGATCCTGTCGCAATTGGATCTCTTGCTGTAGCTGGCCGACAAATGGAGCTTCATGGCGCACTTAACGGACTTGAACTGTTTTCCCCGTCCGATGATAACAAGGAAATGGTGTAGCGCGCCTTTGTTGCGCGCAACATGCCATTGTCATTTTTTAACTTAAAAGAAGTAATTTACCTTAAGGTTTATTTATATTAATCTTGGTGAAATCATCGCTAATGGAAATCACAAAACCGTAATTTAATTTCATCGAAAACCTACTGTCAGTGCAGAGGCGTAACGCAAAAACACCAAATATATAGACCTTGGATTCAAAATTCCTATTTTACCCCCCCTGAACAGATCGCAACTTACCACTATAATCACGGTAATTAATCAGAGATTTATTAAGGACCTCTGATGAATTCGCGTGAACACTATGGTAGCTTCCGGGGCGCTCAGGCAATAGGACGGACATTTCGAAAACGCACGAGTACTTCCCTGTAGCTCCGACGGATATATCCCTGTATCCCACGGTTTCGAAATGCCCGCCCTATCACCTGAGCTTCACATCCGCCCCCGAAGCGCCTCTGCCACCAGAAAGTGACTTAATCAGAGGTTCCTTAACCTTTTATATTTGAAATAATATTTTCCAATAAAGCAGATCAAAGACCACCTAATCCAAGCTTTTCCTAAAGCGTGATACCGCCAACACCATCATCAACACAATAAACACCAGCAGTGCCACCCAGTCCTGCCACAACTCCACGAGTTCAGCACCGCGCAGCATAATGCCGCGTATCAGGCGAATAAAGTGAGTCAGTGGCAGCAATTCGGCTATCCATTGGGCAGGTTCGGGCATACCCTCAAAGGGAAACACAAAACCGGATAGCAGTATCGACGGCACAAAGACAAAAAAAGTCATCTGTATGGCCTGAAACTGGGACTGAGTAGCAGTGGAAATCAGCAATCCCAGACTGAGATTGGCAAAGATCAGCAGCAACGCCGACAGGTAAACATCCAGCAGACTGCCGCGAATCGGGACCTGAAACAACAATACACCCGACAGCAGTATCAGACTTGTCTGGATTAGGCCGATAGCGCCGTAGGGCAGTAACTTACCCAGCATCAACTCGCCCTTACTGACCGGTGTGGCGATCAGCAGTTCCATGTTGCCCCGCTCCCGTTCGCGCACTATGGCAACGGCCGTAAACATCATCATGGTCATAGTCAGAATGATGCCAATCAACCCCGGCACAATAGTGATCGCCGAAACCCGCTGCGGGTTGTAAAAGGCCACGACACTGATCGGCAGCTCGGGCAGTGGTATCGAAGAATCCCTCGGGCTTCCGGGCGTATAAGTGAGCGGCATCTGCGCCAGCTGCAAGGCCGCGTTCTGCACCACAGTGTCACTACCGTCCACCAGGACCTGAACCGAAGATTCTCCCAGGGCCCGGCGGCGTTCGAAATCCCAGGGAATCACCACGCCAACACTGATCTCACCCCGGCGCAGCATACTCATCAGTTGCTGTGGGCTCTCGGCATCCTTGACAGGTTCAATAACACCAGTGGCCAGCATATCCATAACCACCTGGCGCGATCCGCTGGTGAGTGCCTGATCAGCAATGGCGGCGGGCAGATGGCGCGGATTCAGATTGATCGCGTAGCCGAACAGCACCAGCTGCAGTATGGGCATGCCGACAATCATCAGCAGTGTGATATGGTCCCGACGCAACTGACGCAGTTCTTTGATGACAACTGCCCAGAGCCTGCGCCAGTTCACTCGGATTCCCCGCGCAGCTCAACGGCTTTGTGTTCGTTGGTGGCGGCAACGAAAACATCTTCCAGACTCGGTGTGGTGGCACTCACCTCGGCACTCATCCCGGCTGCGGCAAAGGCCCGCTCAATGCGACCCGCACAGTCTCCCACTTCGTCACAAAGCACCCGCAGGCTGTTGCCAATCTGTGCCGCGCTGATTACGCCTGACACCTGCATCAACAATTGTTTGGCTTGGCGCGGGCGCTCGGCGCTCACTTCCAGCGTGCGCCCTCTGAGCGCGCCGGTCAGGTCCGCTGGCGTCCCATCCGCCACCAAGTGACCTCGATCGAGAATCGCCAGTCTGTGGCAGCGCTCAGCCTCATCCATATAGTGGGAAGAAACCAGTATCGTTGTGCCCGCATCCGCCAGCTCGAACAGTTTCTCCCAAAAATCCCGGCGGGATTCCGGGTCCACCGCGCTGGTAGGTTCATCGAGAAATAGCAGGTCCGGCTTGTGAACGATGCTGCCCGCAAGTGCCAGGCGCTGTTTCTGACCGCCGCTCAAGGTGCCCGCCAGCTGGGAAGCGCGCCCGGCGAAACCGTATTCCTGCAGCAGTTCTTTCACCCGGAGAGAAGCCTGCCGGCGCGACAAGTTTTGCACCGCGGCAAGAAATTGCAGGTTTTCCCACAAAGTCAGGTCGGTAAACAGTGAAAAGTGCTGTGTCATGTAGCCGATATGCTGGCGCAGTTTCTCCGCTTGTTCCGGTATGCGCAGACCGAGTACTTGTATATCGCCGTCACTGGGCGTCAGAAGTCCGCACAGCATGCGGATGGTTGTGGACTTGCCCGAACCATTGGGCCCCAGAAAACCGTATACTTGGCCGCGGGCGACAGTGAGATCCACATCCGCCACAGCGCGCAAGCGGCCAAAAGTTTTGCTCAAATTACGCGCCCGGATGGCAATCTCCACGTCATTTGTCATCCGCACCCTCCTCGTACTGGGTGAACGCCGCCCATAGAGGGAGACCAGCGGAAAAATCCGCGGCGTCCTCGCCCAGCTGAATTTCCGCCAGGTAACTCAACCGCGCCACATCGTCGCCAGTCAGCGCATAATAAGGAGTGAAACTCGGCTCGCTGCGTATCATACGCACGCGGCCGGCAAAACGTTGCTCCACGCCATCGATATAAACCCAGGCAGGATCACCGACCTGGATACCGGGCCGCAGGGGCTGTGGAATATAAACGCGGGCATAGGGCGCTTCTCCCACCAGCATAATCGCCAGGGGACCACCCACCGGGGCCTCATCGCCAAGCTTGAACGGCAGAGTATCTACCAGCCCGGCTCTGGGCGCCTGCACTGTGAGTTTCTGCAGCAGCACAGACTGTGCCTCAGCTTCCGCGCGCGCCTGTGCCAGTGCCTCCTGTGCTTGTACAATCTCTTCGCTGCGGGTTCCCCGCTGCAACTCCAGCAAAGCCGCTCGGGCGGAATCCACCCCGGCACTGGCACTGTCAGCAGCGGCTTCGGCACGGTCGATATCCGCTTGAGAGATATAATCCCTGGTGCCCAGAGCCAGCAGGCGACGGTAATTCTGCCGGGCGTCTTTCTCTTCCGCGACAGCCGCAGCCAGACTAGCCTCGGCGCGCTGGATTTCCTCGATACGCGGCCCTACCTGCAGCTCTTCCAGCAGCGCTTCATTGCGCGCCACCTCCGCTTGGGCCGCCGCCAGCTGTGCCCGTGTGCGCCGGTCATCAAGCCGCAACAACACCTGTCCGGCACTGACTCTCTGACCTTCACGAACTTCAATTGCGACAATTTTCTCCGCTGCTGGCGCCGGAAGTGCTATGCGGTTCCACTCCAGAGTACCCAATGCGCTATCTGGTTTTGTTTCACAACCGCTCAACAAGCCGCACAGCACCACCACATACAAAAAGGAACTCCATCGTCCGCAGGAACTCACGAAGTGCCGCAAGATAGAACTCATCATAAAAAAACAATTCCGCTGCACTGCAACCCTTATCAATTTTAATTACCGGAGGTTTTAAGTTGTGTTTTGCCGCGGCAGTCAACATATAGCATATGTAAAATACTTTCTTATTACTAGATCAAACTTTTTCGGCTATTTTTAAAGCAAATCCCAATCCAGGATCACCGGTTCTTGGCGTATTCTTAAACACTCTTGGTCACCGGCAAAAGATCAAGCCCTCCTGAAAAAATCAATCATAGAGATCTTAAAAACTGACACTTTTTTGCCTAACAGCACGCTGTCAGCGTCTACACTCCAAACTAACTTCTCATGCTCTAGGTTATTTCACCTATATTTACTAACAGATGTCATAAAAACCACCTTGATGAAATGGCATCCAGGCCAAGAGCTGAGAGAAAAGTATCGCGACATCCATTCGCGAGATGGATCCAGATTCCGTTTTTTGCGTATCGATCCAACCAAGGAGAGGTAAGAGGTATATGCCGGTTCTTTTTGTTAGCAATTCCGGCCTACATGGTGAATTGCTGTTTTCTCTGATTTCCAAGTCACTGCCGTACAATTGGGAGAAAGCCGAGATAGGAAAACAGTGTCACTGTCTTCAACACTACCAGGCAATCGTCATTGATTGCTGGCAGCTGGCCACAAACCCGAATTTAGATCAGATTCTCTCCCAGTTGAAAAACGTCTCCCACCCAAGAATCCTTCTGATCAATTTCCCCAGTGATCTGTCCGGCAATTCGGCTGAAAAATTTAAACGGCAGAATTTTCGCCTGCTGTGTGACTCCAAGACAAGTCAGGAAAACCTGATCAAGAAGCTTGAAGCGGCAATTCAAAATACAGAAGACCATCCTTCTGAAGAAAAGCAAAGCGTACCTATTCTAACCCGGCGAGAGCAAGAAATTCTGGTACAGCTCACTAATGGAGAGCCGAATAGCGTTATCGCCTCCAAGCTTCATCTTAGCGAGCATACAGTGAAGAATCATATGTACAACATATTCCGCAAGATTGGAGTAAAAAACCGACTACAGGCCAGCAACTGGGCCAAATTGCACCTACAGGCTGAGCGAATATGAGGGCACTGATACTCCTGCTTCCACTGCTTTCTGCCTCGGTGTCGGCACAGGAAACCGATGTAAATGGCGGCACGCTTGAGGAAAACGACGGCCGTATCGAAGATGAAATCAGCGGCTTTAATATCGACCGCACCATAACCCGAACAGGGCACGACTTTGTTCGTTACATGAGTGAATACCGAAACCTTCACTACCCGGACAGTACCTACAACCTAACGATCCATGAGCGCCCTTCCGCCAGATGGGGAAATCTGATCTGGATCACCTACAACAACAAGACCGTATTCCGTCGGTTTATCAGCCCGAGCACTAACGATATCCGACGCCTAGCCGAAGAGGCATCGATACATATTCACGAAATGGTACTGCAAGAAAAAGTGCGCAGTGCCCTAACGGATCACTTTGATTTAGGTAAGGACGAGTTCTAATGAAAACCGTAAAAATAGCTGGCCTGACTTTAGCCCCCGTACTTTTCCTGATCTTCACACCGCTATCCGCCACGGAGCTGATCTATGAGCCAGTAAACCCAAACTTTGGCGGCAATCCTCTCAACGGCAGTTATTTGCTCAATAACGCCCAGGCACAGGATCGTCACAAAGATCCTGACCGGCTAGACACTCTCTACGAGCAGCCCAGCGCCCTGGATCGGTTTACCGACTCCCTGGAAACCCGCCTGCTCAATCAGTTGCTTACGGATGTCGGAAACGGCAACAGCGGCGAACTGATCACCGACGACTTTATTGTGCAGATCGTCGACAACGATGGTGTATTGACGGTACTGGTGACTGACCGGAGCACCGGCGATAAAAGTGAAATCATTGTAAGCGGGTTAAATCCCACCAATTAAAAATTCTGCAGGCTTACGCAGGAATAAAATCAGGAGATAGGCAATGCGTACTGCAATAAGAATTTTTGCTTTGCCCGCACTAGCGCTGATAGCCACCTTAAGTGGATGCACGACAGTTAAGAGCACCGGCGACGCCCTGTTCGGTCCGGGGCTATCTGAGGCGCAATTAACCCCCAGAAACAGTACCTACAGAGACCTACTCAACCTGCCGACCCCCAAAGGAAAGATACTGGCAGCGGTATATAGCTTCCGCGATCAAACCGGACAGTACAAGCCTTCGCCCAACAGCAGCTTCTCAACAGCTGTTACTCAGGGCGGAGCCTCTATGTTGATGGATGTTCTGAATGAATCAGGGTGGTTTATCCCCCTGGAGCGGGAGGGGCTGCAAAACCTGCTGACGGAACGGAAAATTATCCGTGCAGCACAGGCCAAACCAGATGCTCCCGCCAATAACAACGTCCCTCTTCCATCACTGGTGGCCGCCAATATTCTCCTAGAGGGCGGGATTGTCGCCTACGACACCAATATCCGCACCGGCGGTGCGGGTGCCCGCTACTTCGGTATTGGACTCGATGATCAGTACCGGGTCGATCAGGTCACCGTAAATCTGAGAGCCGTCGATATCCGCTCGGGAAGGGTATTGCATTCAGTATTAACATCGAAAACTGTCTATTCGAAAGCGATTTCCGCGGACGTCTATCGCTTTGTCAGCTTCCGTCGCCTGCTGGAATTAGAGGCTGGCACCACTACCAACGAACCCGCACAGCTGGCAATGCTGTCTGCGATGGAATCGGCAGTAATTCACCTGATCGCCGAGGGCATAGTCAATAATTCCTGGGCTCTGGCAAACCCCGATGATATTAACAACCCCGTGCTGCAGTACTACTTGAATGAAAGCACTCACATTATGTAATCAAATGAAACTTGAAAATTTAGTCAAAGCTTTGTTCCTGCTCTCGGCAACTGGCGCTTGGGCAGCAGACCTGGACTCAGTATCGGAACTGGCTGCGACCAGTGAGCTGGAGTTCCAAAATACCATTTCCACTGCCAACCTTGGAGTAATCTATCAGGAAGGTAATCTGAATCAGGTAGACGCCAGCCAACTCGGTACCCTGAACTACTTGTCCGCCCTGCAGGAAGGCTACCGTAACTACCTTTCCGCGTCCCAGGCAGGCAATGAAAATGTCGTGATCTCCCGCCAAAAGGGAGAAGATAATATCGCCGCTCTGCTCCAGGCGGGATACGAAAACCTGATTCTCATCAATCAGATAGGTTTTGCGCACCAGGCGGGTATTGCTCAATTCGGTATTCAAAACTCCGCTCAGGTAAATCAGATTGGCGCCTATCACAATGTGGATATTTATCAGAGTGGCAACGGACTTCATACATCCGTCACCCAAAAGGGGACCGCAATTACCACCATTATCAATCAGTACAACTGATACCCTACGGTTATTCTTAAATATTAGGCCATCGCCGTGAAACGGTTTTCTGTCACAATCGCAATTTTGACATTGCTCACAAGTAATAAAATAAATGCTGCCAGCAACAGCGCAGAGCAAACACAGAGCGGCTCCGGAAATACCGCCTACGCCGAACAAATAGAACCCGGCGCCCAGGGCAACAGCCTGTTACAGGAGCAAAACGGCGCCTTCAACACTGCCGATGCCAGTCAAAGCGAGGAGGCTGAAAGTACAATAAAACAGACTCAGCACGGCTTGTTGAATCAAGCCGCCACCCTGCAGCTGGACGGCTCTGATAATCAAAGCCATATATTCCAGGTCGGCGTACTCAACGAAACCATAACATTGCAAGCAGCCAGTGCGAACAGTACGGCGGTTGCCGTCCAGGTAGGCTTCAATAATAACGCGGAAATCCACCAGATTATCGGGACCGGCAACATCGCACTAATCGAACAACGCGGTCAGGTCCATAGTGCCACCATTAGCCAGAATGGCACCTTTCACGGCGAAGCCTATATAGATCAAGAGGGTATTGATCACAATGCCGATACCACCCAAAGTGGTACCGGACATTTTTCCAGTGCAAGTCAACAGGGAGCTTTTAATCAGGCGAGCACAGACCAAGAAGGTTACGCTCAAGAATCCGATATTGCTCAGAGCGGTTTTTCCAATGAAACGCTGGTGGGCCAAACCGATTGGTACAACAGCGCACAAGTCACTCAAGATGGTTTCTTCAACAGTGCCAATGTCATTCAGACAGGAGCCTTCAGCATGGGCGGTAGCCATCTATCCATTATCGGACAGTCCGGCGGGTTAAATGGGGCGACAGTTATCCAGAGCGGCTTTTCGTCAACGGCAATTGTGACCCAATTTGGCAACGGCAACTCAGTGTCCCTGAAACAGTAAAAATTGGCAGTCCGGCACTCAATCCTTTTCTTCTGACGTTTTAATTGCCTCCTATCCTCAGAACAGATTGCGAAACGCACTTTTTTCCTAGAGTTTCGACACTTCCCTCCTATAGCGAGCCTCCGCTTAAGGGGCAAAAATCAACTTAGCATCTGATCACTTTTTGAACAGACTGATTTGTGTTTTATCAACCTGTACTCAGTCAGACTTTCTCTCCTCTATTCAGCTGCGGCATTACCACCCAAAAGCCGCACAGCTGCTGGAGAAGAGCACAGCCAGAAGATGGGATGAACTTCGGCATAGCAACAGATTGTCGATTTTCGCGGCATAGTCGGTCCCTGAATCCGAACAGAGCGCGCTGTGCCGCAACCCAATATGGCGCTGGGATCAGTGCCATCACAAATCAGTATGAGTAGTACTGATATGTCCAACGTCGGAAGTAAGTCAAAGGAGCAACTGATGAAGACGTTTACCCCCATCGCCGCAGCTGTACTTTTTGCCGCCAGTGGCAGTGTACTCGCGGCCAACAACACCGCCATCCAAAACCAGGTAGGCGTTGGCAACCTTCAAGCTGCCGTCCAAGTCGGCATTGGCGTGGATGACAACACCATCGTGCAAACCCAGACGGGCTTCTTCAACTCGGAGACCGCATTACAGACTGCCGGCGAAAATAACAGCACGATTACACAAACCCAGGTTGGCGCTGTGAACGTAGCTGTATCCAACCAGACCGCAGGCGCTCTCAACAACGCCAGCATCACTCAGGTGGGCGCAGGTAACGTGGGCGTAACCACTCAGGCAGCGTCGCTACTCAGTAGCGCTAACATTCAACAAACGGGCTTTTTCAACCTCGGTGAGGTCACCCAGACCCTGAGCCTGTTGGATAGCGCCAGCATTACTCAGGTCGGGGTTGGCAACGCAGGTAATATTTTGCAAACCGTCAGCGCCCTTAACGACGCTAACATCCTCCAAGCAGGCTTCGGAAACAACGCCGATATCACCCAAACCCTAGCACTCGGGAACGATGCCAACATAATCCAGGTCGGCTTTGCGAACAACGGTGTTATTGGCCAGGCTCTCTCAGTCGGTAGCTCTGCGCTGAAATTGCAAGTCGGTGTAGGCAACATCGGTGACATTAATCAAACAGGCCTCGGCCATGTTGCTGCGGAGCTGCAATTTGGCTTTGCCAACGTCAGTGAAACCGACCAAGTCGGCTTCTTCCACAACTCCACCACAACTCAACTGGGCGCACTCAACATCCACGATACGAACCAGTTCGGTTTCGGTGAAACAGCCGTGGCCACCCAAGTTGGTTTTGGCAACGTTGGGATTATCAACCAGTAACCACACGTACAACCAGTCCCTGGGCGGCCCTTGTGGCCGCCCGCCGTTTACAAACAGTTGGGAACTGGTAAGCCGGCCTGCAAATCACACAAGTGGATACTTGAGCAGCCGGGAAACACAGAAATTCTACGGGTGAAGCAGTAAAGGAGTCACTAGTGAACCCCATATCCCCTATAGCCGCGGTATTACTACTGGCCGCAAGCGGCATAGGATTGGCGGCGACCAATACCACCGAACTCAACCAGAACGGCACGGGCAACACTGCCACGGCCGACCAAACAGATCCAGGCGCCACAGACAACTTTATTTCACAGCAACAAACAGGCAGCTTCCACAACGCCAATGCCCTGCAGCAGGCCGAAGTAGGGTCGAGTATTTATCAGGTTCAGGACGGCAACTTGAACAGCGCCTACACGTTGCAACAGGACGGCGCCTATAACAGTGCATACATCCATCAGGAAGGCTCAATTAATGACGCTAGCATCTACCAGCTTGGCAGTCGGGACAGCAATTCTTGGATAATCCAGTCCGGCTTTGGTAACCAGGCAGAAATCGCGCAGATACTGGGAACGGGAAATGTTGCGCGAATAGAGCAGTACGGCCAAGTACACAACGCCTATATAGGACAGAACTCCAGCTTCGATTCCGACGCCTTCATATATCAGGAGGGCACCGGCAACGAGGCACAAATAGCCCAAACTGGCAGCAGCCACTTCTCGGCTATTCAGCAAATAGGCTCCTCCAACCGCGCCTATACAGACCAAAGTGGCATGCATCATGAAGTCGACATACTACAGAGCGGACTCGGTAACGAGACCTATGTGGTGCAGGTGGACTGGGGTAGCAGTGCCAAGGTATCCCAGAATGGCTTCAATAACAGCGCCAATATCGTACAGTCCGGCGCCCTCGGCCTGGGTGGTGGCCACCTGGCCATTGTCAGCCAATCCGGCGGCCTCAATGAAGCTACCGTTATCCAGAGCGGTTTTTCCGAGACAGCTATCGTAAACCAAATTGGCAGTGGCAATACCGCAATAGTTGTTCAGTAATTCAGAAACATTCCGAAGAAATGAATTTACAACGCAGCGCCTGGCTGTGAGCAGCGGATTGTTTAAACCAGCTTCAAACGTTTGAACTGTAACTTGTCAGGAGGAATCTGCCTTCTCGCACCCTGAAAATTCACGCTATTGCGGAAACGGAAGAACCTGAGTTCTAGGAATCCGAACTTTTTTCCTAGAATTTCGACACTTCCCTCCTATAGCGATCATCCGTGAAAACGACAAGACTCTATCAGGCCAGGTTACTTTTTGTACACCACTGTGCAATCAGCGCTCGCCAAACTCGTTGCCGCCACTGTGAAGCGGTGGTAGCGATCGCTGCAGAGCCATCTTCCACAATGGAAGCTGGCTGCATCCTACAGTGACTCGACACGGCGCAGGGAAGAGTGCTGTGTAAATCAGTCAGTATGCCCACACGAGTTAATTCAACGTCGGACGTAAGCAAGGAGCAATTCATGAAGACGTTTAGCCCCATAGCCGCAGCAATAATTTTTGCCGCCAGCGGCAGTGTATTTGCGGCCAACAACACCGCTATCCAGAACCAAGTCGGTGTCGGCAACCTCCAAAACGCCACCCAGGTAGGTATCGGTGTGGATAACAACACCATCATGCAAGGCCAAGTAGGATCCTTCAACGTGGAAGTCGCCTTGCAAACCGCCGACGAGAATAACAGCACCATCCAGCAGAACCAGGATGGCACTGCAAACCTAGCCACCTCCACCCAATCCGGAGGCGCATTCAACAACGCCAGTATCACTCAAGTAAATGAAGGCAACGACGGTACAACCGTCCAGACAGTTTCAGTGCTCAGCTCCGCCAGTATTGAGCAACAGGGATTCTTTAACGTGGGGTTAATCACCCAGAATCAGAGCCTGTTGGACAATGCCAACATCAGCCAAGTAGGGACAAGCAACACCGCCAATATCTTGCAATCATTTAGCGCTCTTAACGACGCCAATATAAATCAGGTCGGGACTATGAACGACGCTGATATTTCCCAGACGTTGTTGGGTAACGATGCAGACATCTTCCAAAATGGTTTTATGAACGTAGGTAATATCATCCAGGTGGGATTGTTTAATACGGCGTTAAAAGTGCAAAACGGCAGCTTCAACCTGGGAGATATCACCCAACTGGGCGTGGGCCATATCGGTTTGGAATTCCAGACCGGCGACTCGAACCAAGCCCTCACAACTCAGACAGGACTGGGCCACTACTCTCTAACCAACCAGCAAGGCGAATTCAACAGTCATGACACCGTCCAGTTGGGAGTGGGAGAAACGGCGATGGCCACCCAAATCGGCACACTCAATGTCGGGTTCATCTCTCAGTAAACTGCGCCAATAAAAAGGGCGGCTTGAAGCCGCCCTTTTTATTACAGAAAAAAAATCAAAGATGTTCGACGGCGTCTATTTCGTATTCCACCGCGCCGGAAGGCGTGTTCACCACCACAACATCTCCAACCTCTTTGCCAATTAAAGCGCGGGCAATGGGTGAATTGACGGAGATCTTGTGATTCTTAACGTCCGCTTCGTCGTCGCCCACAATCTTGTAGGTAACTTCCTGGTCGCTCTCCACGTTGATGATGGTTACCGTGGTGCCGAAAATCACTTTATCGCTGGGCTCTATGGCCTTCACATCGATGATCTGGGCGTGAGACAGTTTGCTCTCTATCTCCTGGATACGCCCTTCGATAAAGCCCTGTTTTTCCCGCGCGGCGTGATACTCCGCGTTTTCCTTCAAATCGCCGTGTTCGCGTGCCTCAGCGATAGCCTGAACCACAGCGGGGCGCTCCACTTTTTTCAGTCTTTCCAGTTCGGCGCGCAGGGCTTCCGCGCCCTCAACCGTCATTGGTACCCGGTTCAATTGGGACCTCCAAATTTTTCCACAAGAAAGCCAGGCTTCGCCAACGGGCGAAACCTGGCCGCGATTTCAATCAGATTTTTGTAGAAGCGGCCACTGGCCGCATTCAATCCAAGGGCCGGTTATTCCGGCAGTTTGACCACGCGCTGGTGCAATTCCTGCAGGCGGCGAACCTTGAGAACTTCGTCCTGCTGCATGGCGAGCGCCATGGCCTTGGCTGCGGCCAGCGTAGTGGTGTAGCACACTTGGTGATTCTCCGCGCTGCGGCGGATATCGGCAGAATCGCGAATGGCTTGACGCCCCTCGGTGGTGTTGACCACCAAGGCGATCTCATCGTTTTTGATCATATCGACGATATGGGGGCGGCCCTCGCTCATCTTATTGACGGTTGTAACTGGAATACCGGCTTCTTGCAAGACCTTGGCGGTCCCGCGGGTAGCCACCAGCTCAAAGCCGAGCGCTTCCAGGTCGCGCGCCACATTCACCACCGCCGGCTTGTCGAAGTCTCGCACGGAGATGAATACCCTGCCAGATTCCGGCAGCTTGTCGCCGGCGGCCAGCAGGCCCTTGTCGAACGCCTCGGCAAAAGTCTCGCCCACGCCCATGACCTCGCCAGTGGACTTCATCTCCGGGCCGAGGATGGGGTCCACTTTGGGGAATTTGTTGAATGGGAATACCGACTCCTTCACGGAGAAGTAATCCGGCACTATCTCCTCGGTGAAACCCTGATCCGCCAGGCTGATACCAGCCTGACAGCGGGCAGCCACCTTGGCCAGGGACGTGCCAATGCACTTGGACACAAAGGGCACGGTACGCGAAGCGCGCGGGTTCACTTCGATCACATAGATCTCGCCATCCTGATAGGCCAGCTGCGTGTTCATCAGCCCCACAACACCCAATTCCCGGGCCATGGCCTTGACCTGTTCGCGCATTCTGTCCTGCACTTCCGCCGGCAGACTGTAGGGCGGCAGGGAGCAGGCGGAGTCTCCGGAGTGCACACCACACTGCTCGATGTGCTGCATAATGCCGCCGATCACCACATCTTTCCCATCGGAAACCGCATCGATATCCACTTCGATTGCGGCATTGAGGAAGTGGTCCAGCAGCACCGGCGCCTCGTCAGATACCTGTACCGCCTCTTTCATGTAGTTGAGCAGTTCGTCTTCCTTGTAGACGATCTCCATGGCGCGGCCCCCCAGCACGTAGGAAGGGCGCACCACCAGCGGGTAACCTACGTCCTTGGCCGCCTGCACGGCTTCGGACACGGAGCGTACAATGGCATTCTTGGGCTGTTTCAGGCCCAGGCGCATGATCATCTGCTGGAAGCGCTCGCGGTCCTCCGCGCGGTCGATCTGCTCCGGGGTGGTGCCGATAATGGGCACGCCCTCTGCGGCTAAGTAGCGGGCCAGATTCAGCGGTGTCTGGCCGCCGAACTGTACGATCACGCCGGTCGGTTTTTCCTTCTGCACGATTTCCAGTACATCTTCCAGGGTCACCGGCTCAAAGTAGAGGCGGTCGGAAGTGTCGTAGTCGGTGGAAACCGTCTCCGGGTTACAGTTGACCATAATGGTCTCGTAACCGTCCTCACGCATCGCCAGTGCCGCGTGCACACAGCAGTAATCAAACTCGATGCCCTGGCCGATGCGGTTGGGGCCACCGCCGAGCACCATGATCTTTTTCTTGTCCGACGGATTGGCCTCGCACTCTTCATCGTAAGTGGAGTACATATAGGCAGTGCTGGTGGCAAATTCCGCCGCGCAGGTGTCCACCCGCTTGTAGGCAGGGAAGACACCCAGTTTGTGGCGGAGTTCGCGCACTGTTTTCTGACTGACACCCAGCAAGTCGGCCAGGCGCTTGTCGGAAAAACCCTTGCGCTTCAGGAAGCGCATGCTGCGGGCGTCCAGAGCCGATGTGGGCAGGGTCTTGAGCGGCTCTTCTATTTTGATCAGTTCCTCGATCTGCACCAGGAACCAGGGGTCGATCTTCGACAGCTCGTACACCTGTTCCACACTCATGCCCATGCGGAAGGCGTCGCCGAGATACCAGATACGCTCAGCACCGGGCACAGACAGCTCGCGGCGCAACCGTTCTTTTGCACCTTCGTCGTTCGGATCTATTTTGCTCTCCAGGCCGAAGCTGCCCACTTCCAGCCCGCGCAGGGCCTTCTGCAAGGATTCCTGGAAGGTACGGCCGATCGCCATCACCTCGCCGACGGACTTCATCTGGGTGGTCAGGCGCGCGTCCGCCTCGCCGAACTTCTCAAAGGTAAAGCGCGGTATCTTGGTGACCACGTAATCGATGGATGGCTCAAAGGACGCCGGGGTGGCGCCGCCGGTGATGTCGTTCTGCAGCTCGTCCAGGGTGTAACCCACGGCCAGCTTGGCGGCCACCTTGGCGATGGGGAAGCCAGTGGCTTTGGATGCCAGGGCGGAGGAACGGGAAACCCTCGGGTTCATCTCGATCACCACCATGCGCCCGGTTTTCGGGCAGACGCCGAACTGTACGTTGGAGCCACCGGTCTCCACGCCGATCTCGCGCAACACCGCAATAGAGGCGTTGCGCATCAGCTGGTATTCCTTGTCGGTCAGCGTCTGCGCCGGCGCCACGGTGATGGAGTCACCGGTGTGTACGCCCATGGGGTCGAAGTTCTCGATGGAGCAGACGATGATGCAGTTGTCGTTCTTATCGCGAACCACCTCCATCTCGTACTCTTTCCAGCCGAGCAGGGATTCGTCGATCAGCAGTTCGTTGGTGGGGGAAAGGTCGAGGCCGCGCTTGCAGATTTCCTCGAACTCCGGCCAGTTGTAGGCCACGCCACCGCCGGAACCACCCATGGTAAAAGACGGGCGGATAATGACCGGGAAGCCGAACTCTTCCGGCACTTTCATCGCCTCTTCCATAGAGTGCACAATGCGCGCCCGCGGCGTTTCCAGGCCAATAGCCCGCATGGCCTTGTCGAACAGGTCCCGGTCTTCGGCTTTTTCGATGGCTTTCTTGTCGGCGCCGATCAGCTCTACACCAAACTTTTCCAGCACACCATGCCGATCCAGGTCCAGGGCGCAGTTGAGCGCCGTCTGGCCACCCATGGTGGGAAGAATCGCATCCGGGCGCTCCCGCTCGATAATCCCGGCCACGGTGCGCCATTCCACCGGTTCAATATAAGTGGCGTCGGCCATGGCGGGGTCGGTCATGATGGTGGCGGGGTTGGAGTTCACCAGGATCACACGGTAACCCTCTTCCCGCAGTGCCTTACAGGCCTGGGCACCGGAGTAGTCGAACTCGCAAGCCTGGCCGATCACGATGGGTCCGGCCCCGATTATCAGAATGCTTTTGATGTCTGTGCGTTTTGGCATCTTTCTTCCGTTTCACTCCGGCCTGTTACCGGTAGATCTCACAATTGAATTTCGATTCTGGGGCCGCGGGTCACTTGCGGCGCTGTTCCATGGACTGAACAAACTCATCGAACAGGGGCGCCATATCATGTGGGCCGGGGCTGGCTTCCGGGTGGCCCTGGAAGCTGAAGGCCGGTTTATCTTTGAGGCGTATGCCCTGCAGGCTGCGGTCGAACAGAGAAATGTGGGTGACCTCCACATTCTCGGGCAGGCTGTCCGCATCCACCGCGAAACCGTGGTTCTGCGCGGTGATTTTCACTTGGCCGTTGCGCAGATCCTGCACCGGGTGGTTGCCACCGTGATGGCCGAACTTCATCTTCAGTGAACGGCCGCCCACGGCCAGACTCAGCAGCTGGTGACCAAGGCAGATGCCGTAGATAGGCAGGCCCGCATCGAGGATCGCGCGGATCGCGGCGATGGCGTAATCGCAGGGCTCGGGGTCGCCGGGGCCGTTGGACAGGAAGACACCATCCGGGTTCATCGCCAGCACTTCGGACGCCGGTGTCTGCGCCGGGACCACGGTCACATCGCAACCGCGATCCACCAGCATGCGCAGAATATTGCGCTTCACACCGAAATCGTAGGCCACCACCTTAAAGGGTTGCTCCGCCGGCGCCGGCTTGTGGCCGTCACCCAGAGCCCAGGTACCTTCGTTAAAGGTGTAGCGCTCCTCGGTGGAAACCACTTTGGCCAGATCCATACCTTTCAGGCCGGCGAACTCGCGCGCTTTGGCCAGCGCTTCCTCCCTGCCCGCTGCGGTATTCACCGAGTCGCCGGCGACAATGCAACCGTTCTGCGCCCCTTTGTCCCGCAGCAGGCGGGTCAGGCGGCGGGTATCGATATCGGCAATGCCGATAATGTTGCGCGCTTTGAGATAGTCCTGCAGGGATTCTTCTTTGCGAAAACTGCTGGCCAGCAGCGGCAGATCGCGAATCACCAGCCCGGCGGCCCATATCCGATCACATTCACCATCCTCTCCGTTGGTGCCGGTGTTGCCGATATGCGGGTAGGTCAGTGTGACAATCTGACGGGCATAGGAGGGGTCGGTCAGAATTTCCTGGTAACCGGTCATGGAGGTGTTGAACACCACCTCGCCCACTGCACTACCGCAGGCACCGATCGAACGCCCTTCAAATATGCTGCCATCCGCCAGCACCAGCAGGGCGGGGGTTGAGCTCTCACCAAAAGTACTCTGCATGAAGTCGTGGGGCATGGAGGCCTCCGGCGTAGGGACAGCTTTAGTCAACTTGATCTCCAGTATTCAGAACTGTTTCCGGGCGGGGGGTATGCGAATATGGGGCACCGCTGCGCCAAGCAGGTGCGCGCCTATAAAAAAGCGAGATGAAACTCCGCGGCTTCATCTCGCTTTTTGAATCTGTTTCACGCACGGCTCTCACACTGTGGCCAGCACTTGTCGCCGGCATTCACGGGGCGGCGCAACACCTGCCCAAACCGGGCGCAGATTCTACGCTAAATCACCTGTCGGCGCCAGTACTTATCGATACCAAACCTGCGGTGACAGCGGTTATCCGGCGGCGGACAAAGTGACAAATTCACGCGTTCCAGTCACAGTGCGCAGGCCGGGACAAGATTGCAAGTCTCACCTGGCTCGCGCCCCTTTCAGTTCACTTCCACGCTTAGCCGAAACAGGCTGTCCCCCATTTTCAGCTCGGCCCGGTCGAGCATGGTCTTGTTGAATTGCAGAGTGAGATTCTCGCCGTTGCTCGCAAATTCGATCATACCGCCAATCATCGCAAAGCGCTCCACATCACTGACGGTCAGTACCGGAAAAAACTCCAGCGCGCGAATAACCTTCAACAGATCCTCGCGCGCCATCTCGCCGAGCACCACAATCTGGCAAGCGCGCGCGCGCCGCAGCGCATCCGGCTCCACGGCCTCCACCAACACTCGGCGACCATTGATGCTTTGGTGTTTCAGGCGCGCCACCAGAGGATCGCGCAGCGCGTTTGCTTCCATTACGCAAACCCGGAAGGGGGCCCCGGCTCCGGAAAAGACTTCGATGGGCCACTGCAGGTGGTGGGCGAAGTGGGTGATATAGTCCACCATCACCTTGCGCCCGGTTTCGGAGCGGGACAATGGCGACGACGCCTGGACACCGACCGCCATAGCCGCGATCAGCAGCACCAGGCTGCGCAACAGATTAGTGTGTGGGCGATTGCTCATACCGCTTCCTGCGCGAAGGGCCCTCTGATTCGTTCGCGGGCGTACCGAACAGGGTGCCGGGGCGCTCTGACCTCGAAGCATCTTTACCGCCAGAAAGCGAATGAATCAGAGGTGCCCCAAGGTGATATCCAATCGGTCGCCAGCGGCGAAGGCGCCGCCATGCGACCCGGACCTAAAAAAACACCGGGGACCCAATCCCACGGCAGCTGGCCGGGGCTCACGGCAAGGTTAGCTTCGGCGGAAGGGCTTCGCCAAAGGGCGCCGGGGCAATAGCCGCCTTTCAGCCGCCCAGGGAAGCGCTGCAGGTGGTTTTGGAGCATTCAGTCGATGAGACGGCACCTGCAATCCCGCGCAGCGTCATCCGCCCGCGGCGACGCTGGATTCGGGAATCGATGGACGCCACTTGAGCGCCTTTTCAATAGCCACGATCATCGCCCCGGCCACATCCTTGCGGGTAGCGCTCTCTATACCCTCAAGCCCCGGGGAAGAGTTCACCTCCAGCAGCAGAGGGCCCTTCTTGGAACGGATGATATCCACACCGGCCACCTTTAACCCCAGCACCTTGGCAGCCCTCATCGCCAGGCGTTTTTCCTCGGTGCTCACCTTGACAACCGAAGCCGTGCCACCCTGGTGAATATTGGCGCGGAACTCTCCTGGCGCCGCCTCGCGCTGGATGGCGGCGACCACCTTGCCGTCGATGACAAACAGGCGCAGGTCCTTGCCCTGGGCCTCGCGTATAAATTCCTGCACCAGCAGGTTGGCCTTCAGGGACTTAAAGGCATTGATCACCGACTCCCCGGCCTTGCGGGTCTCCGCCAGCACCACGCCCCTGCCCTGGGTCCCCTCCAGCAGCTTCACAATCAGCGGCGCACCGCCCACCATCTCGATAAGCTCATTGGTGTCCACCGGCGAATTGGCAAAGCCGGAAGTCGGGATATTCAGCCCGCTCTGCTGCAACAGTTGCAGGGAGAACAGTTTATCCCTGGACTGGCTGATGGCCGCCGACCCGTTCAGGGCAAAGACGCCAATGCTCTCGAAGTGGCGGGTGAGCGCACAACCGTAAAAAGTCTGGCTTGGTCGGATGCGGGGAATAACCGCGTCCAGATTATTGAGGATGCGCCCGTCACGGTAGTGCACCTCCGGCTCGTTCGGGTCCAGTTTCATATAGCACTGGCGGATATCGAGGAAGGTCATGCGGTGGCCGCGCTCGGCACCGGCCTCCATAATGCGCTGATTGCTGTAGAGGTCCGGGTTGGAGGCAAGCAGGCCGATGCGCAGGCCGGTGCCAGCCATATGGTGCTCGTCCCGGTAGTACTCCTCCAATTGGCTGGGGGGCAGGTCGCCCAGGCAGAAGCTCTCCGATGGGTCCACCATCATGCGCCCGAGCATGGCCTCGCGACCGAGTAGCATGCGGTAGCCCATGCTATCTCGATTGGTCAGGGTTAACTCGATATCCCAGACGCTACCGCCGATAGAGAGGGGCGTGCGGATCACGGGACGCTTTTCACTGTCACCGGAAGAGCTGCGCACGGTACGCTTGTCCACCAAGCGCGCCTCACAACGCACCGACGGCCGCCGCAGATGTTGCAGTGGATGAGCCTCGAAACTCACCCAGGGTTCGCCATCGCGTTTGAATGTCTGAATGTTATACGCGTGCAGACACGAGGTTTTGGCCCCCGAGTCCACCCGCGCCTTAACCGCGGGGATCCCCAAAGAGGGGAAGCTGCACCATTCTTCACAGCCGACGATGATTTTGTTTTCCAACGCTGTTCTTCCCGTTTGCAATGGCACTTACCCGGCGGTAATCGGCGAATACACCGCCCCCGGGACAAGCTGCCAGGACTTACATCACTATCATTTCAGACCCAGTACATCCCGCATGTCGTAGTGACCGGGCTGCCGTCCTGCCAGCCAAGCTGCCGCACGCACGGCGCCGCGGGCAAAAGACAAGCGGCTGCTGGCGCGGTGGCTAATCTCCACCCGCTCTCCGTCGGCGAGAAACATCACGGTGTGATCGCCAACCACATCGCCGCCGCGCACGGTGGCAAAACCGATCGTATCGCGGCTCCGGGCACCGGTCTGACCCTCGCGGCCGTATACCGCAACTTGCGCCAGATCGCGCCCGAGGGTATCGGCCACCACTTCGCCCATGCTGAGCGCCGTGCCGGAAGGGGCATCCACCTTGTGGCGGTGGTGCGCTTCGACGATTTCAATATCCGCGTCCTCTCCCAGCACCCGGGCCGCCGTTTCCAGCAGCTTGAAACAGAGGTTAACCCCCGTGGAGAAATTACTCGCCAGGCACAGGGGTATCTGCCGCGCCGCCGCCAGCAGTTCCTCTTTTTGCGCCGCATCGAAACCGGTGGTGCCGATCACCATCGGCCGCCGCCGGTCGGCGCAAAATTTTGCGTTGGCCAGGGTTGCGGCTGGGGCGGTAAAGTCGATCAGCACATCAAAATCGGCCCGCTCCAGACTGTCCACTATCTCCAAGCCATTGCCGCCGAGCCCCGCAACCTCGCCCGCATCCGCCCCTACCAGGCTGGACCCGGGGCGCACCACGGCCGCGGACAGTGCCGCCGCCTCAGATTGCGCAAGCGCCTGCGCCAGGGCGCGCCCCATGCGCCCGCCAAAGCCGGTTACCGCTACCTTTACCGCCGCCATAATCACTCCTCTTTTTTCCGTCCCGGACAAGGCCGCGGATTCTACCCCTGCCCGGCGCCTCCGGATAGATCGTCGAAAAGACATGAAACACAACTCCCCCACTTGCCACAATTCAAGCAGAGCCCATCCCCACCCTCCAGGACAATGCCACGGCCGCCGCTGAAAACGGACAATACGGGACCTGTACCGACAGGCGGCAAAGAGGGTTAAAACAGGATACGCGATGCGGGAGGGAGAGAAGGCTTTGCGGCAATGTGGCCTTCCCCGAAAAACCGGGAAAGACCACAGGCGGACTATAGGGGATCAGAGTTTCATATCGCCGAAGAAGTTCTTCACGCCTTCAAACCAGCCAGTCTGACGCGGAGAGTTTTTCTTCTCGCTCAGGGTGTCGGCGAACTGCTGCAGCAGATCTTTCTGCTTCGAGGAAAGGTTCACCGGTGTTTCCACCACCACACGACACAACAGATCGCCGGGCGCGCCGCCACGCACCGGGGTGACGCCCTTGCCGCGCAGTCGGAACAGCTTGCCGGTCTGACTTTCAGGGGGAATCTTCAATTTGACCTTGCCATCCAAAGTCGGCACTTCCAGCTCGCCGCCGAGCGCCGCGGTGACAAAACTGATCGGCACTTCGCAGTAGAGATTCTTGCCATCGCGCTGAAACAGTTCGTGCTCGCGCACCATCACCTGCACATAGAGATCGCCTGCGGGGCCGCCGTCGGGACCCGCCTCGCCCTCGCCGGACAGGCGGATACGGTCGCCGGTATCCACTCCCGGCGGTACCTTGACCGAGAGGGTTTTGGTCTGCTCTACACGGCCGCGACCGTGGCAGCTGGAGCAGGGGTCAGAGATGATGGTGCCGCGCCCGCGGCAGTTGGGGCAGGTCTGCTGCACGGAGAAGAAACCCTGCTGCATACGCACCTGGCCTGCGCCACCACAGGTGCCGCAGGTCTGCGGCGAGGAGCCCGGCCGGCTGCCGGAACCGTGACAGGTTTCGCAGGTAGTCAAAGTGGGCACACGGATCTTGACTGTGGTGCCGCGCACCGCGTCCTCCAGATCCAGTTCCAGGTCATAGCGCAGATCGGAACCCCGCGCCGGCCCGCTGCGGCGGGCGCCACCGCCAAAAATATCGCCGAATACGTCGCCAAAAATATCGGAGAAACCACCGAAGCCGCCGGCACCGCCGCCGCCCATTTGCCCCTCGACACCGGCGTGACCAAATTGATCGTAAGCCGCTTTTTTCTGCGGGTCGGACAAGACCTCGTAGGCCTCATTGGCCTCCTTGAATTTGTTCTCCGCCTCTTTGTCGCCCGGGTTGCGGTCGGGATGGTATTTCATCGCCACCCGACGGTAGGCTTTTTTCAGCTCTTTTTCCGAGGCGTTCCGGTCGACACCGAGGATCTCGTAGTAATCGCGCTTCGACATAAAAGGTGTTCTTTTTTAACTGCTGAAGGCGCGGTGGCCATTTCCGGGAAATCGCCGCCGCGCCTTTCTTTCCATTTCGCTGCAGAAGCGGCCCGTGGCCGCCCTGCACAGAGAAGACAGAGGGTAAGCTGGCGCCTACGTTACTTGCCTTCTTTTTTGTCGTCCTTTACTTCCTCAAACTCAGCGTCCACCGCCTCTTCACCGCCGGAGGACTGCTCGGAGGCTTGCTCGGCGCCACCTTGTTGTCCCTGGGCCGCCTGGGCCTGCTCGGCGTACATCTTCTGCGCCAGCGGGCCGGAGGCTTCGGTGAGCTTGTTGGTAGCAGCTTCCATCGCAGCCTTGTCGTTACCCTTGACCGCCTCCTCGGCTTCCTTGATGGCCGCTTCTATCGCGGATTTCTCTTCCGCGGTCGCCTTGTCGCCGGCTTCCTCCAAGGTCTTCTTGGTGGCGGAAATCAAACCGTCGAGCGTGTTGCGGGCCTGCACCAGCTCTTCGAACTGTTTGTCTTGCTCGGCGTGGGCCTCGGCGTCCTTGACCATTTTTTCAATTTCCTCCTCGCTCAGGCCGGAGGAAGCTTTGATAACAATGGATTGCTCTTTGCCGGTGGCCTTGTCTTTGGCGGACACGTGCAGGATACCATTGGCATCGATATCGAAGGTCACTTCGATCTGCGGCATGCCGCGCGGCGCCGGCGGAATATCGGTGAGGTCAAAGCGGCCCAGGGACTTGTTCTGAGCAGCCTGCTTGCGCTCGCCCTGCACCACGTGAATGGTCACCGCGGTCTGGTTGTCCTCGGCGGTAGAAAACACCTGGGATTTCTTGGTCGGAATCGTGGTGTTTTTGTCGATCAACGCGGTGGCCACGCCGCCCATGGTCTCGATGCCCAAGGTCAGCGGAGTCACGTCCAGCAGCAGTACGTCTTTCACGTCGCCGGCCAGTACCGCGCCCTGAATGGCCGCCCCCATGGCTACAGCTTCATCGGGGTTGACGTCTTTGCGCGGTTCCTTGCCGAAGAACTCGCTGACTTTCTTCTGCACCAGCGGCATACGGGTCTGACCGCCCACCAGAATCACTTCGTCGATACCGGAGACGGACAAATCGGCGTCCTTCAGCGCGGTCTTGACCGGCTCCAGAGAGCGATCTACCAGTTCTTCCACCAGGCTCTCAAGCTTGGCGCGGGTCAGCTTCACCACCAAGTGTTTCGGGCCGGTGGCATCGGCAGTGATGTAAGGCAGGTTCACTTCCGTCTGCTGACTGGAGGACAGCTCGATCTTGGCCTTTTCCGCCGCTTCTTTCAGGCGCTGCATAGCCAGCGGGTCTCCGGACAGATCGATACCCTGCTCTTTCTTGAACTCTTCCGCCAAGTAGTTGATCAGGCACAGGTCGAAATCCTCACCGCCGAGGAAAGTATCGCCGTTGGTGGACAGCACCTCGAACTGCTTCTCGCCGTCGACGTCGGCAATCTCGATAATAGAAATATCGAAGGTACCGCCACCCAGGTCGTATACCGCCACGGTGCGATCGCCGCCTTTCTTGTCCAGTCCGTAAGCCAGAGCCGCCGCGGTGGGCTCGTTGATAATGCGCTTAACCTCCAGACCCGCGATGCGGCCGGCATCCTTGGTGGCCTGGCGCTGGGAATCGTTGAAGTAGGCCGGCACGGTGATCACTGCGGCATCGACCTTCTCACCGAGGAAATCCTCAGCGGTTTTCTTCATTTTTTTCAGTACTTCCGCGGAAATTTGCGGCGGGGCCTTCTTATCGCCTTTCACTTCCACCCAGGCGTCCCCGTTCTCCGCCTCGACGATGCTATAAGGCACCATCTTGATATCTTTCTGCACCACGTCGTCTTTAAAGCGACGACCGATCAGGCGCTTGACCGCGAACAGTGTGTTTTTCGGGTTGGTCACTGCCTGGCGCTTGGCGGACTGGCCCACCAGAATTTCGTTGTCGTCAGTAAATGCGACGATGGAAGGCGTAGTGCGATCGCCCTCAGCGTTCTCGATTACCCGCGCGCTGTCGCCGTCGAGTACCGAAACACAGCTATTGGTGGTACCCAGGTCGATGCCGATAATTTTTCCCATTTGATAAATCCTCGTTTGCTGTTCGCGCCGGCTCTCGGCCGCGCCTTTTGTATTCTGTGATGCCAGCTATATTGGTGCCGGCGCCGAAATTTCAAGTGTTTCGCCAAATACCGGAAGCCAGGTAGCCCGACTAAGGCGCCTTGCTCACAACCACCATCGCCGGACGCACCAAACGGCCGTTCAAGCGGTAACCTTTCTGGAAGACCTCGAGTACGGTATTGGGCTCCACATCGCCGTTGGGCACTTGGGTCATGGCCTGGTGCAGCTCGGGATCGAAGGGTTCTCCAGCGGGATCCACCACTTCTACAGAGTGCTTGGCCAAGGTATCGACGAAAGACTTGTGAGTAAGCTCAATTCCTTCAACGATCGCCTTGTTGACCTCATCATCGGCATCGATGGAAGCCAGTGCCCGCTCCAGGTTGTCCACCACCGGCAACAGGTCCTGCAGCAGCCTTTCCACCGCATACTTGTGCGCCTTTTCCACATCCTGCTGAGCGCGGCGGCGGGTGTTTTGCGCTTCCGCCTGGGCGCGCAAAACCTGGTCTTTTTGCAGCGCCAGCTGCTCCTGCAACTTGACGATTTCCTCGCGCAGAACTTCGGGGCTCTCGGCTTCTGCGTGCAGGGACTCATCCGCCTGGTGCCGCGTCTCTTCGGTGGGGGTCTCAATTTCAACCTCTGCGGCGCCCCCGTCCGCTTGGGCCTCCCGTTCGCCGTCCCGTCCCTGTTGTGAGGGCTGCTCTCCTTGCGCTGAAAGCTCTTCACCTTGCGCTGAGGGCTCTACAATTTGGTCTTCTTCACTGCGCTGTTTCGCCACTGCTTTCTCCGTCGCGTCGACTGTCAGTTACCTAAAGGTTCCGCCCGCGATTCGGGCAATGCAGCCCTATATGGGGCCTTACCCACACACTTCAAGTGGAATTGCTGGTCTTGGGGAACTTCCGATTCATTCACACGGGTGTCGCAGTGGGCTTCGGGGCACTCAGCCAATGAGATGGGCTTCTCATTTAGCCCCAAAGCACCTGCACCATCACCAAACAGCTGAATCAGGGTGCCCTCAAGGAAGAGGTGACACTGGCCGTACAACTGTAGCTAAGCGGCAGCAATTACTGTATAAATAACCATGATTTGGCACAGGGATGCCACTAAGGAACCCCTGATTAATTCGCGTGAACGCTTTGGTTAGTTCCGTGGCGCTCAGGCAATAGGATGACCATTTCGAAAACGCACGAGTACTTCCCTGTAGCTCCGACGGATACCTCCCTGTATCCGACGGTTTCGAAATGGCCATCCTATCACCTGAGCTTCTCATCTAGCTCCAAAGAATTTTTACCGTCAGGAAGCGAATTAATCAGAGGTTCCCTAATAAAAACAACGGCCAACCGCGGCCATTAAACATTGTGTAAGCAGGCCTCTGACTATGTTGCTGCACCTGTCTATCAGTCAATTCACCCTGGTGGACCAGCTGGAGCTGGAATTCGGCCCCGGCACCAGTGCACTGACCGGCGAAACCGGCGCCGGCAAATCCATTACCCTCGACGCCCTTGGCCTGGCCCTGGGGGACAGGGGCAGCGCTGAACTGGTGCGCACTGGCAGCCCCCGCGCCGACATCAGCGCCACCTTTGATATCAGCGATCACCCCTCCGCCGCTAGTTGGTTGGAAGGGCAGGAACTGGATGCGGGGCAAGAAGTGATACTGCGCCGCACCATCGGCGCCGACGGCCGCTCCCGCGCCTATATCAATGGCCAGCCGGTGACCCTGTTGCAGCTGCGCACTCTCGGCGAACAGCTGATCGATATCCACAGCCAGCACGAACACCAATCCCTGCTAAAAAAAGACACGCATCGCCGCCTGCTCGACGACTACGCCCGCGCCCAGGAGCTGGCCGCCGAAACCCGTATCCGCTTCAAAAGCTGGCAGGATCAATACCGCCGCTACCGCACTCTCGCCGACAGTGCCGAAGAAACCCAGGCCCGGCGCGAGTTGTTGAAATATCAACTACAGGAGCTGGAACAACTGGGGCTGCAGCCCGGCGAAATCGAAGAGCTGGAACGGGAGCAGCGGCAACTGGCCAACGCGGGTCAGATTTTAAACGGCAGCTACCAGCTGGCAGCGCTGCTTTCCGGTGGCGAGGGGGATATTGCCGAACAGTTGCACCGGGCACTGCAGCTGCTGTCTGCCATGCCAGAACAAAGCCCGGCCCTTACGGATGTGGCGCAACTGCTCGACAGCGCCCGCATCCAGGTGGACGAGGCAGCCGGCACCCTGTCGCGCCATATCGACCGCTTCGAAATGGACCCGGAGCGCCTGTCGGAAGTGGAAGAGCGACTCAGCGCCATCTACCAAACCGCACGCAAACACCGTGTACAGCCGGATGCGCTGCCGGAACTTGAGCAGCAACTGCAGGCGGAACTGGAGGAGATAGGCACACCGGACGCCCTGGACAAGCTGGCCGCCGAGTGCGAACAGCTAGAGGCCGAATACCGCCGCACAGCGGAAAAACTGAGCAAGCTACGCCAGAGAGCCGCCGCCGACCTGGCCAATGAAGTCAACCGCCAACTGGCGGCTCTGGCCATGCCTCACGCGCGGGTGGAACTGACACTGCAACCACTGGAAAAAGCAGCTGCGAGCGGTCTGGAAGATGTGGAAATACTGATTGCCACCAACCCGGGCCAGCCGCCACGCCCACTCGGGAAAATTGCCTCCGGCGGTGAACTGTCGCGGGTCAGCCTGGCAATTCAAGTGGTCACCGCACAGACATCGCGCACGCCGACACTGGTGTTCGACGAAGTGGACGTAGGTATCGGCGGCGCCACTGGCGACGTGGTTGGCCGCCTTCTGCGGCAACTGGGGGAAACCAGGGGTGGCCGCGCAGGCCAGGTGATCTGTGTCACCCACTTAGCCCAGGTGGCCGCTCGGGCGCACCGCCACTATCAAGTGGAAAAACACAGCGACGGACAAGCCGCTTTCGTCTCCCTGCGCGAACTGAAGGGCGAAGAACGCCGCGAGGAGATAGCGCGCATGCTGGGCGGCGAAACCACGGCCCAGTCCTTGGCCCACGCGGAAGAAATGCTCTCCCGCAATTAAATCGCCGGGCGCCGCACCGGACCACCGAGCTTTTGCATGCTGTTCCGCCCCGAGGGCGGCGACCGACATCACATAGCCGACCTCCGGACCGGAAATCACCGAGACTCGCGCCAGGACTCACTCTATACTGCCGCGCCCCAATTGGCAGCAACTTCGACTCTTTCGATGCAAACAACCATTTTCAATACCCCCGTCATCACCCCTGTTCTACGCCTGATCGCCAGGCTGCTGCTGAAGCTGCACGGCTGGCGCGTGGTGTGCGATCGCCAGGCCCTCAAATTAAAAAAATACGTGCTAATCGGCGCGCCGCACACCAGCAACTGGGACGGCTACTACTTTATTCTCGCCGCCCTGAAACTGGGACTGACGCCACAGTGGATGGGTAAGGACAAACTGTTCAGGTTCCCCCTGGGTAGCACCATGCGCTGGTTCGGCGGCATCGCCGTGGATCGCAGCAAAGCCAACAATTTGGTACAGGCCACGGTAGACAAGTTCAATGAGTGCAGATCCCTGATCATCGCGGTTCCGCCGGAGGGCACCCGCGGGCGCGGGGAGCGCTGGAAGACAGGCTTTTATCACATTGCCCGCGGCGCGCGGCTGCCGGTGGTGTGCGGCTTTATCAATTTCCGCAAAAAAGAACTCGGCCTGGGGCCGGTGATGGAAATGGGGGAAAACCTGAAGATGGAACTGGCGCGCATCCGCGACTTTTACCGGGACAAGATCGGCAAGTATCCCGAACATTTTACGCCGCCCGCCTGAGGGCAGCGCGCCTTCGCCCCGCCAAGCACCCGGAAGGCGCCAAGCCAGTTTCCGCAAGCGGCCCGCGGGGAAACCGGGCCGCTGCGGGGCAGAGTCAAGCGCCCTTCTTTTTCACGTAGAGTACCAAGCTGTGTCCGGTCAGCTCGTAGCCGTGTTCTTCGGCGATCTGCTTCTGCAGCCGCTCAATCTCTTCGTTGTGGAATTCAATGACCTTGCCGGTATCAGTGCATACCATGTGATCGTGGTGGTCGCCGCGGTCCAGCTCGAATACCGAGTGACCGCCATCAAAATTGTGGCGCATCACCAGACCGGCACTTTCGAACTGAGTCAACACCCGGTAGACGGTGGCCAGACCGACATCCTCGCCCGCATCCAGCAGCATCTTGTAGACATCTTCCGCACTCAGGTGCTGTTCGCTCGCGCTTTCCAGTAGCTGTAGAATCTTCACCCGCGGCAAGGTGACCTTGAGGCCGGCCTTGCGCAGTTCCTGATTTTCATTAGACATGCAGTAATTTTTCCCGGCAGGGTTTCTCGGTTCCTGAATACATCCGCTCACCCGCCGCCCAAATCGCGTCTGTCGGCGCGCGAACACTTCGGGTATTATCCACGCCCAGCGGGATCAGCGGAACCCCGGGGCCGGGCGCGCCGCACAGGCGGCGGGGCAGGCCACAAGTACCGGGGAACTTTCCGGGCTGCCGGGCGCCTATCTATATCACTGCTGATATTCGCAGCACAGCCCGCTCCGGGCAGTTGCTGACCGACAAGACATAATGGAGCAATGAATGCCGTCTAGCCTGAGAATCCTCGCCGTTGCCGGCCTTTGCGCCCTACTCGGCGCCTGCAGCCTATTCAAGTTTCCCGGTGTACACCGCATCGAGGTGCAGCAGGGCAACATCATCACCCAGGAGATGGTCGACCAGCTGAAACCGGGCATGACCCGGCGCCAGGTGCGCTTTGTACTGGGCACGCCTCTGCTGGAGGACACTTTCAACCCCAACCGCTGGGATTACATCAACCGCATGCGTAATCCCGATGGCGAGGAAACCCAGAAGCGCTTCACTGTCTATTTCAACGGCGACATCCTGATCGCCACCAGCGGCGACTGGCAGCCAGAGGGCTGGCCGCGCTAAATTCCGCCGCGGCGCAACCGCTCAGGTCCCGCCCGCGCGACGTTTGGCCTTCTCCGCGCGCTGCTTGCGCGCCTCCTTGGGATCGGCGATCAGCGGTCGGTATATCTCCACCCGGTCACCCGGCTGCAGCACGTACTGATCCGCCGGGGCCAACCCCTTGGTCCCCAGTGTCTGACCGAAGATACCCATCTTCGCCGTGGCCGGGTCCACTTCGGGGAACTCTTCCGGAATTCCCGAGCGCACCAGCGCATCCAACGCTGTAGTGCCCGGCGGCACCAGCAATCGGGTCAGCCGCTGCTCATGCGGCAGCGCGTAGACCACTTCCACCGCGATTGTCTTGATATCCGTCATAGCTGTTTTCCGTAAACCTGATCCGCGCGCGCGCACATAACACCCACCATCTGGTTGGCCAGATCGCTGAACAATTTACCCACAGCCGCTGCCACCAGGCGGTTCTTGAGGCTGAAAGACAGGCTAAAACTCACCTTGCAGGCGTCCTCCGCCAAGGGCGTGAAGCGCCACTCCCCGTTGAAAGCCTGAAAGGGGCCTTCCACCAGCGTCAGCGCCATGCGGTGCGGTCTCTCCAGCTGGTTGCGGGTTACGAAGCTCTGGCGAAGGCCGGCGCGCTGCAGATCCAGGCGCGCCTCCAGGGTTCGTTCACTGCTGAACAACACCTCCGCTCCGCGACAGCCGGGCAAAAACTGCGGGTAACTGGCCACATCGTTGACCAGATCAAACATCTTTTCGGCACTGTGCATCACCAGCGCGCTGCGCTCAATTTCAGTCATTCTTACCGCCGATTCCAGTTCTGAAGGGAAAATCGCCTACCCTCTACCATAAACCGGCAATTTTGCCAGCCAGCGCTACTCAAGCAAGCTAATTCCTGTAACAATCGCAGTTATAACCGGCCAGTCAAGGCCGCGCGAGAAAACAAAGCGAAGGGACCGCTGAAGAACTGCCGGACACACGACGGGCGCCGAAAACCAAAACGCTGGCGGCGTCTCGCACGGACTCGGCAAGCGCACCGCAAAGCGTTTTTCAGAGGCCCCAAGATCAGACAACAATAATATAGCGAGAATACTATGTCCGCAGTCAGAGAGCATTTTGGGTCGCGGCTTGGCTTTATCCTGGCCGCCGCGGGTTCCGCCGTGGGAATCGGCAATCTTGTGGCTTTTCCAGTAGCGGCTACCAAGAGCGGGGGCGGCGCCTTTTTGCTGGTATACGCACTCTTCGTTTTCTTTATCTGCTTGCCGGTAATGATGGCGGAGTTGGCACTGGGGCGCCGCGCCGACAAAGACCCGGTGGGCGCCTACCGGCAGCTCTCCGGCGGTTCCCGCCCCTGGACCATCCCCGGCTGGCTAGCCCTGTTCACTCCCTTTATGATCGCAGTCTTCTACTTGGTGGTAACCGTCTGGATACTGGGCTACCTTGTGGAAACCCTGCGCGGCAACCTGGACCAACTGGCCACAGAGACCCACTTCGGCCAGTTCATCAACTCCCCCGTCGTCTTCGTTTACTTGGTCGTTCTTATGCTGGGAATCAACGCTATTCTGGCCATGGGGGTCAAAGACGGCATTGAGCGGGCCTCCAAAACACTGATGCCGATGCTCTTCATTATGTTGCTGGGATTGGTGATTTTTGTGCTCACCCGCGAGAACGCGATGCTCGGCGTTAAGTATTATCTGATTCCGGACTTTGCCAAGATCGACAGTGCGGTTGTGAGTAAGGCTATGGCCCAGGCCTTTTTCTCTCTGTCTCTGGGCATGGGAATCATGATCACCTACGGCTCCTACATGAAGAGGGGAGACTCGATTCCCGGCTCCTCCCGCGCCGTCGCCATCACCGACACACTGGTAGCCTTCACCGCCGGCCTGCTGATACTGCCGAGCATTTTCCACTTTGATCCACAAATAGATCCAACCAAACTGAGCGACTCCTCCGCCGGCATGATCTTTCTGTTCCTGCCGAAAATCTTCTTCGCCCTGCAGGACAGTATCGGCTACTTCGGCGCCAGCGCCTTCGCCGCTGTCTTTTTCTTCCTGGTATTGGTAGCCGCAGTCACCTCTCTGATGTCAATCATCGAAGTCCCCATCGCCACCCTGTGCGATGAGCGCGGCATGGAGCGCAAGAAAGCCATCTACACCATCGCCGCAGTACAGGTTTTTCTCGCCGTCGGTTGTGCGGTATCCTTTGGCATGGTCAAATTCTTCACCCAGTTTGTGACCTTGGCCGGTGAAAGCAAGTCCTTCTTCGACCTGATTGAATTACTCTTTTACGACACCATACTGCCCCTCAACGGTCTGCTGGTATGCCTGTTCGTAATCTACAAATGGAAGAAAACCAACTTCGACAAGGAACTACAGGAAGGCGATAGCAGCTTCGCCGGCTCCATTTCACAGAAATACATCAACTTCTCCCTGGGCACCTTTATCCCCCTGATGCTGCTGTTGATCTTTATCAACACCGTGGCCCTGAAGTTTTTTGGACACAGTTTTATCTAGACACCTATGGCGAAAAAGAAAAAGGCCCAAACCTCCAGCACCATTGCACTGAACAAAAAAGCCCGGCACGACTACTTCATCGAAGAAAAGATTGAGGCCGGCCTGGAGCTACAGGGCTGGGAGGTAAAAAGCTGCCGCGAGGGCAAGGCCCAACTTACCGACAGCTACGTCATTTTTAAAAATGGCGAGGCCTGGCTGCTGGGCGCGCGCATACAGCCGCTGCCCAGTGCTTCCACCCATTACGTCACCGAACCGGATCGCACCCGGAGGCTGCTGCTCAACAAACGCGAACTGGCCAAGCTGATCGCCGCCACGGAACAAAAGGGCTACACCGTGGTGGCCACGGCCCTCTACTGGAAAAAGCATCTGATCAAATGCGAGATCGCTCTGGCCAAGGGCAAAGCCAAGCACGACAAGCGCGAAACAGAAAAGGCTCGCGACTGGAACCGGGAAAAACAACGCCTGATGCGCAGAGACAACCGCTGAGGTTGTCGAGCTTAACCCGTCAGGGACGGCGGAAATCCACAACGCACAGGGAGTACTTTTTGTTGGCACACTGCCCTTTAGCCCCCTTTCCTCCGGGAGAAGGGAAAACATAGAAGAATAACGAAGAGAACAACCATGAGTGCACCGCGAGGACAATTCAGCTCCAACATCGGCTTCCTGATGGCCGCAGCGGGCTCCGCCGTGGGCCTGGGCAATATCTGGGGCTTCCCCACCAAGGCCGCCGGCAACGGCGGCGCCGCTTTTGTGATTGTCTACCTGCTGCTGGCGTTTATACTCGCCTACCCGGCCCTGATGGCCGAGCTGACCATCGGTCGCCACGCGCGCCGCAATATGGTCCAGGCCCTGCGAGGCATATCCACCGGCCCCATCAGCCGCATCTTTGCCAACCTCGCTGGTTTCGGTGGCATTGTTGTCGCCTCACTAATTCTGAGCTTCTATGCCATTGTCGCCGGCTGGATGGTCGCCTACCTGGCCGACCCCTTCGCCAACTTTTTCGGCATGAGTGGAGCCACAGACTGGCTCACTGGCAACAGCACTGGGCGCAACCTGACCTTCACCGCCATTTTCAGCGGCATGACCATGCTGATCATCGCCGCTGGCGTGGAAAAAGGCATTGAGCGCTGGTCCACCCTGCTGATGCCCTCCCTGATCATCCTACTGTTGCTGCTGATCATCTACGTGCTCACCCAGCCCGGCGCCATGACCGGCCTGGAAGTTTATCTGATGCCCGACTTCAGCCACCTCTCCCCCAAACTGCTGATCGCCGCCATGGGGCAGGCTTTCTTCTCCCTCTCCCTCGGCGTGGGAACTATGCTAATTTACGGCTCCTACCTCAGCCAGCAGGAAAGCCTGCCGCGCCTGGGAGCCCTGGTGACTCTGATCGATGTGGGTATCGCCTTTACCGCCGGCCTATTGATACTGCCCGCCATGTACGTGGCCCAGGAAGCGGGCACCCAGATCTTCTCCGCCAGCGGCGAACTGATCGCCGGCCCCGACCTGATACTGCAGGTACTGCCGGCCCTGTTCGAAACCATGGGCACTGCGGGCCTGTTCGTGGCCATCGCCTTTTTCGCCCTGATGGTGATCGCCTCCCTCACCTCCTCCATCTCCATGCTGGAAGTCCCGGTGTCCTTCTCCATCGAAAACCTCGGCGTACGGCGCGAACTGGCAACCCCTCTGGTTGGGCTGGTCATATTCACCCTCAGCAGCCTGATCATCTTCAATTTCGACTCCCTGTTCGGACTCATCGTCAGCATCAGCACCGAGTACGGCCAACCGCTGCTGGGTGTGGCTCTGTGCGTCTTCGCCGGGTGGATCTGGCATCGCGACCAGCTGCTGGCGGAGCTCAAAAAAGGACACGAAAACATCGAGCACACCCTTTTCTGGAAAATCTGGCCCTGGTACGTACGCATCGTCTGCCCCCTGCTCATACTGGCGGCCTTCGTGCAATCGCTCTCCTAACTGCGGGAAAGGGGCGCCCCGACCACGAGTCCACAAACGCCCCCACCTGTCGCCCCGGAGCAAATTTTGATATACTCCGGCGACACAACTGTGTTTCCTATCGGGGATGACTTGGATTCGACGCCGGTAACGAAACCATGGGTGCATGCCGTGATGGCAGCCAATCACGTAAATCCAAAGCTGCAATTTAATAGTTGCCAACGACGACAACTACGCTCTGGCGGCTTAAGCCCGCCAGCAGTCTTCAGCAAGGTTCCAGTACCGCGCTGCTGACTGTCAGATAGAACTGGATCGCCGTGAAGTTTGTCTGGGATGGATCGGCTAAATCTTTACAGACTCGCTCATAACGTCCTGCCCGCCGGGCTGTTGTGAGTTAAATCAATAGACGGAACTAAGCATGTAGAGCCTCTGGCGGAGTGCTGACGGACGCGGGTTCGACTCCCGCCATCTCCACCAATACCCAATCCCAAACAAACCACGAAAGCCCCGGAAGCCTAGAGTTTTCGGGGCTTTTGCTTATCTGGCCCGTCCCGGTTAATCTAGCAAAACCCGTCCAAGACCACCCCCAAATGGACGGGTTATTGGACGGGTTAGCCCCTACGATACCGGCCAACCCGTCCACCCCGTCCACCCCGTCCACGCTACAGCTAGGAGGGCGAGCCATGCCGCTATCAGACACCAAAGTAAGAGCGCTCAAGCCCCGCGCCAAAAAGTACACCGAGGCCGACGAAAAGGGCCTGGCAATCGAAGTAACCCCGACCGGTACAAAGCGCTGGGTGTTCCGCTTCCGCCTCCACGGCAAGCGGCCAGAAATGGCCTTGGGTGTTTACCCAGATGTGAGCCTGAAGAGGGCGCGGGAGCTGCGCGATGAAGCGCGCCAGTATGTGGCCGAAGGCATAGACCCCCGCGACGTGAAGCGCGCCCGCAAGCAATCCGCGATGGAAGCCAACAAAAACAGCTTTGCCGCTGTCAGTGAAGAGTGGTTCGCGGCCAAAATGGCGCACCTGTCCGACTCATCCAAAGACCGCGCCCGCCGCGCACTGGATAAAGACCTGCTGCCCTACCTAGGTGACCGCCCAATTGCCGACATTACCGCCCCCGAGGTGCTCCGCTGTCTGCGCCGAATCGAAAGCAGGGGCGCACTGGAAACCGCCCACAGAGTAAAGCGGATTGCCAGCCAAGTGTTCCGCTTCGCAGTGGCGACCGGCAAAGCCGACCGCGACCCAACCGCTGACCTAAACGGCGCACTCACCCCCACCAAGAAAAAACACCTTGCCGCGATTACCAACCCCGCAGACGTGGGCAAGCTGCTAGTGAACATCGACAACTACCAAGGCACCCCCACAGTGCGCGCGGCCCTGAAGCTGGCCCCGCTGCTGTTTTGCCGCCCCGGCGAGCTGCGCGCCCTGGAGTGGGAAGAAATCAACTGGGAGGAACAGAGAATAGAGATACCCGCCGAAAAAATGAAAATGGGGGAACCCCACATTATCCCCTTAGCCCGCCAAGCGGTGGCCATTCTGCGCGACCTGGAGCCGCTGACCGGACGCTTCCGCTATGTTTTCCCATCCGAGAGAGGGGCCAGCCGCTGCATGTCTGAAAACGCTATCAGGGTAGCCCTGCGCAATATGGGTTACACCAACGAAGAAATGACCGGCCACGGCTTCCGCGCTATGGCCCGCACCCTTCTGGATGAAGTGCTCCATGAGCGAGTGGATTACATCGAGCACCAACTGGCGCACACCGTGAAAGACCCCCTAGGCCGCGCCTACAACCGCACCAAGCACTTACCCCAGCGCACAACCATGATGCAAAGATGGGCGGATTATCTGGACGCCCTGCGCGAGCAGGCAAAAGCGGAAAATGTGGTTACTGTGAAATTCGGTACCAATTAAAAAAACGACGCAATCAATTAACGGCAACGGGAAAAAATTAAGGGGCGAATATTTAAAAATTCCCGTTGTCGCCATAAAAAGTTAGCCAAAAGTTTAGCCGCCTTAACAAATAGCTTAGTCTCATAGACTAACTATCTTAGCCATAGCTTAAAAAAGCCTTTTTTTTACTGTTTAAACGCATTTTCTTATTTCTAATTCCTTGCACAACCTTCATAATTTAAATCTCTATTCACGCGAGGAAATCTAGCATATGCAAGAAACCGCTTCCCACCTCCCAACCATCAACCCTTCCGCACTTTACCGCGCCAAAGAATGCGCCCGTTTTTATTCCATTGGCCTATCCACCTGGTGGCATTGGTCCAAAATCGGCAAAGTAAAACGCGGGACAAAACTAGGCTCGAAAATTACCGTGTGGGAAGGCTCCTACCTGCTGGAACTGAAACGGGAATTGATGGACCAAGCACAAGGCGGGGAGGTGTAAGCATGGAGGGAATCAGAACCGCCCCGAAAGGCGGCTCCGAAAAGGGAGGAGCAGCCAATTATAACACCTTTGAACAGCTTCACCTTAGCCCCCGTCAATGGCGGGCGCTATCTGCCCTATTAAAGCGCCCCCACAGCCGCGAGGAGCTGGACAGGATAGCCGGAGCCAGCAACAGCCCCGAACTCATAAGGCAATTGCGACAACGCGGAATCAATATTCTGTGCAAACGGATTAAGCACATCGACAGGGACGGCCTTATAGGCTGGCATGGCGTTTACTGGATACCCGCAAGCGAGAAGCAACGCCTTAAGCGCGCTATAGCAGAACCGCCGCTATTTCAATCAGTGCGCAAACTGGGGGGGTAATGGCAAAGGGATACAAGCAGGGCAAACGGAGCCGAGGCGACGGCCAGTTCGCCGCCTTTCCGCATCACATGGTAAACCACCCCCACTTTGCCGCGCTCACACCAAGGGCGAAGGCGCTATTGTTCCCCCTAGTGGCACAGTACAACGGACGCAACAACGGCGACTTGTGCGCTTCATTCTCAACAATGCGCGCCCACGGCTGGACCAGCAATGACCAATTGCAAAAGGCACTCCGGGAACTGCTGGAAACTGGGTTCCTGATTTTGACCCGACAGGGGCGAAGGCCCAACGTCCCCAGCCTGTACGCGCTCAGCTGGCGGCCCATTGACGAATGCGGGGGCAAGCTGGAGGTATCAGCCACTGTCACCGCCCCAAACACCTGGAGGGAGCCAAAGGGCAATTTCGATTTTCTGATGGCCGCCACACGGCCTAAGCTAGGCCGCCACACGGCCCAATAGAGCGAATTTTTTCTTTCGCCTAGGCCGCCACACGGCCCTATATTTGCGTTTTTCGCATTTTCCCTAGGCCGCCACACGGACACCTATATACATATATACCAAGTGCCCGTAGGGCATTTTTCAGTAAACATTTACTGCGTGGTGCAAATTCGCATGAATTGCAAACCAATTAACCGGCCACATTGGCGCGCGGTGCGCGATTCGGGCAGTAGCAACCAGCCCACCGGACCGCCCCGCCTGCTGGGGGTGAAACCACCGGACAACTGCCGGACAACTCCCGGACAACTGCCAAACAATTTCCAGACAAGAGTTCCAGACAAGGAATTGCCGCAAACCAAGCAACCATGCGGCCTAGAGCCGTTTTTAAGTACGGGACAAAATAACCACGGTTATAAGGTAACAAGGGCACACGGTTATACGGTTACCCCTGTACCCCCTCAAGAACAAACCAATGACCAGTGGTTAGCCGATTACTTAGGGGTGCATTGAGCGCGCGGCGAGTTGACCAGTACCAAAAACGGACCAGACCCAAAAACGGACAAAACCAGTACCAAAAACGGTACTGGGGTAGTACCAAAAACGGACCACGAATCTAAAAGGAATCTAAAACGAATCTAAAAAATATATTTGGATTTGAGCGCGCGTCGAATTTTGCGCCCATTGATTACCCCAAGCCGCCAATTGCGGCCCGCGCGGGTCCTGTCTGGATGTTCGCCCCACGGGTCCGCAGCTGCGCACTCAACCGCTACTTGTGAGCGGTGTTGCCAATGGTTGTTGGTTGTCACTGGTGAAGCACAGCCAGAAAAGCCCCCTAGAAGGCCATACAAGGCCGAATAGCCCAAAGGCTACCCATCCCCATAGCCAACCATGAAAACGTGCTCAGAATGGCTTACAGGGCGATTCGGAGCAGGCACCCCAGGGGTGACACAGGAACACCCCAGGGGTGTCACAGTGTCCGCGGGTGGTGACAGAGAGTCACCATGTGGTGACACAGTGTCAACAGGTGGTGACAGAGAGTCACCAAGGTGGTGACACAGTGTCACCCAAACTATCCAAAGAACTATCCAAAGAACTATCTAATCCCCCCCTTACCCCCCAGGGCGGCAATGCAAGCGACCGCTGAAAGGCAATTCAGCACGCCAAAGTGGTGCCCCAACTGAAGGCCACCCAACCAGAAAAAACGATTCAGCCACCCCCAGCCCACCATGACCAACCAGAGAAAGCCCTTGAGAAGCACCACAAGGCCATTTTTAGCCCGAGTAGTAGGATGGATACCCCAAGGTGATAAACGCGCTCAGAATGGCTTACAGAGCCTCTCAGGGGTATTCATGTACCACAGCCGCCCCGCCGGATTGTTTAGCCCTAAAAAACGGCGCGCCCTGCTGGAGGCGAGCAACCACATCACGGGCTGCACTTTGGCGCGATTCGCGCGCGTTATCACTCTTACGGTTCATTGATGGTTCTTTTACGGTTCTATTACGGTTAGGGGGACACTGTGACCGCCCTCCCCGGTCAGAGTGACCGCCCTCCCCGGTCAGAGTGACCGCCCTCCCCGGTCAGAGTGACCGCCCTCCCCGGCATCTGGTGCCGGGGTTATCGTGTAGCTGTTAGAGCATCCAGCCCGGCTATCACTGGATAAATCGGCCAACTCAGGAGCGGCTAGAGAGGCAGGATGTGCGCGGCTCCGGCGAGGGCGAGTTTTCGCCCTCCTGTATTACTCTTACTGTATTACTCTTATATGTATTACTCTCTTCCGCATTTTCTAAATACCCCCTTTAATATTCTCACTAGGGGTAAGCGAATTTTCTAAACACCCTATTCGGGATTCCGAATACCCACGGGCACCACCTGGAAGCGGCTTTCTGGCCAGTATGCGCACGGGCGTACCCCATCCCTTGCACCTCATGCACCACATGGTGCACCTCATGCACCACTTCTGGCCAGCATGCGCACGGGTGCACCTGGAGACCATACAAAACCGGACACTGCGGTGACCGCTGGAGCTGCCGCAAGCGACCCACCAATAACCGGCCCGCCATGGGTAACCTTGCTCAACTGGACGGGTTTTTTGACGGGTTAAGAGAAAACACAGAAAAACAATCCCTTATAAATCAGTGGGTTACAAAAACTTTTCGACTCCCGCCATCTCCACCAAAAACTTAAGCCCCAGCCGGTTTCGGTTGGGGTTTTTCATTTTTCGGGCGGCGTATATTTACAGGCTCGCACAGGATCTAGAGCGCTTTGCGACGAGCGTCTCTGACATTCTCTTTTCGGGAACTTGTCATACCCATCCCGCCCTAAAAGCTCCACACACGTAGCCCCGCCGCCTTAACCTCGCCAGATTACCCCCTATCGCCTCTTCGAGCGCTATTCATCACCGGACTATCTCTGACCTTTCCCCTGGCCAGCAAAACAGATCGTTTACAAACCGTTATGACCTTTTGCTTATTTTTCTGATACCTTCCTCTATCCGTCTTGCTTTTTGTTTTGTTTCGCTTTTATTGCGTTGCATACCCCGCTTCAGATCTGCTTTTTTACGTTTTTTCATTCATTTTTTGATTGCCTGCCTCTAACTCGGCCAAGATCATTTGGATTATTCAAATTAATTTACCCTTTATCGCCCCCTCCTCCAGCTACGGTATTTATACAAAAATACGGCCGATAAATACGAAGTGGAACATACCCATCACCAACAAAACCGATCTGCAATGGAACGAAACCCAGCGCGGCAACCGCTTCGCATGCCGGCGCAAAGCGTTGGGGCGGGCTGCCGGCGTGGGAGCCAGTCTCTACGCGGTGCCGTCCAGGAAAGTGGCATTTCCCATCCACGGGCACTTTATTTTCATCCTCGTGGGTAACGGCGACGCGGCGGCACAGCGCACTCTGGCACGCTATTTTCCGGAACCGACGGCGGTTGGCTACTGGACGGATGAGAAGGCGCCATAACAATTCCGGTTAATTGGCGCCGAGGTGAACAAGCAACGCGGGAAAAATTCCAAGGTAGCCGGAAGAAGGCGAGCAGTCACAATAGACACAAAATCTGAGCACGCGTTTTCAGATTTCTCCTCCACCTCCGCAACCGCCTGCTACTTTTAAGTGTTACTCAACACGCACCGAGTAACCGCACAGACACGGCGGTACGCTAACTAGTAAACGGATAATTTGCTGCCCAACACAAGGATTTTGGAGGGAGATGTTCATGAAGTGGTTTCGATTTCTGGCCGCTGCTGGCGTTTTTTTACCGTCGCTTGCTATCGCACAGCCCGACTGGCGGGAAATGGATTGGGGAGATTTTATCGTCCGTCTGGGCGGCAGTTATATCCACCCGGATGACGGCTCCACATCACTGAAGTTTCGGGTATTACAGCACTGGGATCTCTATAACACTACCTGGGAAATCGATTCTTCCAGAACTTGGCAGCTTTCCGCCGTTTGGCGGCCAATGCCTTATTGGGGAATCGAGTTGATGCATATTGGCGGCGCCGATTACGATGCGGACCTGGATTATTTCACCGGCATTCCGGGCCGCGAGGTAATCGCGCTGGGAGACTTCAAAGCGTCTTCCAGCCTCGCCTTCGTCAACTGGTATATTCTCGACGGCACCTGCCTGGGCCGCCCCTATATCGGGGTGGGCATCAATTACACGGATTTCCACGACGTGAGCCTCAGTGGCGCGTTTAATCAATTTCTGATCGATTCCGGACTGGCCACCGGCAGGGGAGATTTCAATCTCGGCCACTCCTGGGACTGGGCGGCGCAGGCGGGAGTGGATTTCAGTTTCGACTGGGGTTTCCCCCTACTCGTCAACGCATCGGTGCAGCATTTTCACTCGGATACGGATGCCAGAGTTACCTTCCCCACGGAACTGGGCTACGACCGCCTCTACGCTCGCTTCGACTATGATCCATGGGTCTTCAACCTGAGTGTCGGCTACCGATTCTGACTGGGTGCCAGTGACAGGCAGCCATGGAATCACCGAATAAATAATGGTCCCCCGCGCCGCTGCCGCCACGGGGATAATGCCACGGAAAGCGCAGGAATCATTGTGGGCGTAATTGTCAAAAGCCACAGTCTTGCAGGACGAGGGTTTTCCTGGGGCTGCTTTGTTATTGCCGCAGCTGTCACTTTTTCCGGACGGGTATGGGCAGACTGTACCCCTGGCAATACCGGTACTCCCGCCGCCGATCATATTCTCTGCGACAAGGACAACGATGCGGAAGGCGCCGATGTGGAATCTTATGGCGGCGATGACACACTGGACCTAAATGGCGGCACCATAGGCTGGGTACGTGCGGGAGACGGCGACGACGTCATTACCATCGGCGGCGATACGGGCCTCAGCACGTCACCAGATCCCGAGGCGCTCTCCGAATCCGATGACTTGGGCGATGAAGGCGAGTCGAATGTGGATCAGGGAGGCTTCGAATTCAATCAAGTCCTTATCGAAAAAGGCATCGATGGCGGCGCGGGCAATGACACCATTGTGATGAATAACCGCCATGCCGACGTGGGGAGTTTTCTCGACGGCGGCGGTATCAATGGCGGCAGCGGCGATGACACCATCGAGCTGCTGGATGGTTTGGCATTTTACGTCTGGGGCGGCGAAGGGGACGACCACATCATTCTCGACGGCGGCTTTGTTTTCCATTACATCGACGCCGGCGAGGGCGACGATTTTATTTACTGGGATGAAGGTCTGGCCAATGAAGTGCGCGGCGGTCCGGGTTCCGACCGCTTGGTGATCGATTCATTTGCCTATGAAAGCGGCCCGATCCTGGACGGCGGTGACGATGTTTACCCGGACGACGGCGATATCGATACCCTGACTTTTATTCTCGATTATGAGCAGGATGCCAGTCTTTTGCGCAATTGGGAGCGCATCGTTATCTGGGGCAGCTCCAAGATGAAGTTCAGCGGCAGTCTCAACGTGGGCGGCGGCAAAGATACCGAAGGCAATGACCTGGGGCTGGATATTTTGTTTGGCGGATTGGTGCAATTTATTCCTCAGCATTTTGTGGCCACCGGAAATATCGCTAACGCGGGGACCCTGGACTTGGCCTACAACGGTCGTTTCGACACCCTGACACTGGCCATGGATGCCGATGGCAACTACGGCGATTACATCGGCAAAGACGGACGCCTGTGGCTGGATGTGCGCCTCAATGGTGATGGTGCACCCGCCGACCTTTTAAAAATCGAGGGAGATACCTCCGGGCGGACCTTTATCCGCGTCACCAACCGCGACGGCACCGGCGCCGCCACAAGCGGCGACGGTATCCAGCTGGTGCAGGTGGACGGCACTTCCGCCGCCGACGCCTTTGTACTGGATGGCGACTTTGTTACCAGGGACGGACGACAAGCGGCCATAGGCGGTGCCTATGCGTACACACTGCATCACAATGGTGTAGAAAACCCGGAAGACGGCCACTGGTATCTGCGCTCAGTGCTGAATCAGAACGGAGGTACAACCCCCCGCTGGCAGCCGGGCGCAGTTATGTACGAAAGCTACCCTCAGATACTCCGCTCGCTGAACCGGCCCGATTCGCTACGCAGCCGTCTGGGCAACCGCTTTTGGGTGGGCAGCAGCTACAAGGACGTATATAGCTGTGACTACGCCACCTCGGTGGAAAGGGCCATCGATGGTGGCGGCCCCTGGATTCGCACCCTAGCCCGGCGCGGAAATTTCGATCCAATGAAATCCACCACCCAGGCCCACTGGGAGCAGGACTACGTTTATGTACAGCTGGGCGTGGATGTGCCGTTCGGTTTCACCGTAATGGGCACTCAGCCCATCGGCAGCGCAGCCCTGCACTACGGGGATGCGGAAAACGATATCAAATCCTTTTTCGGCGATGGTGAGATCGATGTTAAACACTACGGCGCCAGCGGTTTTCTGACCTGGTATGGTATCCAAGGCGCCTACCTGGATGCGCAACTACTACTGAACTGGTTTGATTCCGATATCACCGCCTTCGATCTGCGCAGCCTGCAAAGGGGGACGGAGGCATTCGGTTACGCGCTTTCCATCGAAGGCGGGCGCAGCTTCAAGCTGCGCGACCTCTACGCCCTTACCCCGCAGGTGCAATTGAGTTATGCCAAAGAGGAAGCGGATGACTTGAACGATACTTACGGCGTAGTGGTCACCGATATCAACAACAACGGCCTGCGCGCGCGTATCGGTGCCACCTTTGAAAAAAGAGTCAGCCGCCGCGTTTCCGGCCGCAATATGTACGGTGACCTACCGCTGGAACGCATCAGTATTCAGGTCACCCCCAGTGTTATCTACAATTTCGGCAAAAAAACGCATGTCACGGTTTCCCGCACACGCCTGGGCCAACAGGAGGATGACTGGCTGGGCAAATTGAGCATAGGCGCCACCTACGACGAATGCGGGGACGGCTGCTCCGTGTATGGGGAAATCAATTTCTTCACCAGCCTGGACAACTTCGGCGACAGCGACGGTGCGGAGATGATGTTCGGGTTTCGCTACAAGTGGTAGCAGTTCCCTAGCGATAGTACGCCAGCGTCTGTTCCGCGATTTTATCCCAGGAAAATTCGCGCCTCGCTCTGTCTAGGGCCGCCTGCCCCATGGTATGTACCACTTCTTGGTTATCACAGCAGTACCGCATGGCCTGTGCCAGAGCATCAGGCGATGCCGGTTCCACCAGTAAACCGGTTTTTTCATGGTGCAGAATCACGGGAATTCCGCCCACACGGGTGCCAATCAAGGGCAGGCCACAGGCCATTGCCTCCAGGCCCGCGATACTGGTCGCCTCCATCAATGATGGCAGTACCGACACATTTCCGGCGGCAAACACTTCCGGCATTTTTTGATTGTCTACGCCCCCTAGCATATGCACGCGAGCACTGCAACCAGCATCCGCCACGATTTGCTCGAACTGTTCTCGATCTTCACCGTCTCCCGCCACTATCACGTGGAAATTGTCCCGCTGTACCCGACCAATCGCTTTAGCGAAATGCAAAACTCCATTTTTTTCCACTAGGCGCCGAGCAAGTACAAAAACCATCGCTGAGGTTGGAATACCCAGCGTTTTACGCAGTGCACTATCGGTCGGGTAAAAGCGCCCGGTATCCACGCCATTGGAGATAAATACTGTTTCCCCTCCATAACCGGTGGTACGTGTCGCTTCAACCAGCTCCTCACTCGGGGCCAACACGACTGATGCAAGCTCCAGTTCACGCCGCATCTTATCCAGGACTTTCTGCCCTTTCTTGACGCGCTTCAAGAAAGATGACGTATGGTTGGTAAAAACGACCGGTACGCCTGCCCGCGCGGCCGCTTTCAGTGGTCGCATGCCGTGCACATGGGCCACTTCAAAACCGTTTTCCCGCACTTGCTTTTTCAAAAACCGGGACAACTTCCAGTCGTACACCAGATGGCTGTTGGGCAGCTTGAGCCTGTGTACCTCTATTCCATCCATGATCTCAAATTTGCTCAAACTTTTTTCGGCACGACGTGCCACTACCGCCACCCGATGCCCGGCACGTACCAATGCCTTGGCAAGTTCATACACATGGGTTTGAACCCCGCCAATACTGGGGGGAAACTCATTGGAAAGCATCAGGATTTTCATAGAAGACATTTAGACTGGTCAGTAACGGCGGCGGATTGTAGCACACGCCTACAACAGGCCAGTGTCTCCGCCCATTGGCTACATTACCATGACACTGGAAGCCGGTCTCGCCCGGTCAACCTTAAAATGTCCTTTGCCGCCGCCCTCAAAGTGATTGATATCTATCCGCGCAACCGGATAATTCGCGGCTTCGATCATCAAGCGGTATCTGAGCACTCAACCAATCTGCCATCTAAAAAGACAGAGCTAAACGGATTATGAAGGTATTAACAGTATTCGGGACACGCCCGGAGGCTATAAAAATGGCACCCCTAGCACTAAAGCTGGGGCGTGATGAGCGTTTTGATGCAAAGATCTGCGTAACAGCACAGCACCGGGAAATGCTGGATCAAGTCTTGCAGTTGTTTGAGCTCGTCCCCGACTACGACCTGGATCTGATGAAGCCGGGACAAGATTTAACCGACATTACCTCGGGAATACTTCAGGGCATGCGAGGGGTACTTGCAGAAACAAAGCCCGATATCGTCTTGGTTCACGGCGATACCGCGACAACATTCGCCACAACCCTCGCCGCTTACTACCAGCAGATACCCGTGGGACATGTGGAGGCAGGGCTTCGCACAGGCAATCTCTACTCCCCCTGGCCGGAGGAAGCCAACCGGAAATTAACCGCCACGCTTTCCGCGAAACATTTTGCGCCAACGGAAACTTCCAGAAAGAATCTGATCGCCGAAGGCATAGATCCGTCGAGCATATTTGTAACCGGAAACACTGTCATTGATGCACTGCTCGAAGTAGTTAAAAAGCTGGATACGGATAAAACCCTCACCACCGAACAGGAAAAACGGTTCTCATTCCTAGACAAAGAAAAGAAACTTATCCTGGTTACCGGCCACCGGAGGGAAAGTTTTGGTGCAGGGTTCGAGCGTATATGTCAGGCCCTGGCACAGGCAGCCCGAAGACACCCGGATACTCAAATCGTCTACCCAGTACACTTGAATCCAAATGTCCGCGAACCCGTCAATCGACTGCTATCGAATATCGACAATATTCATTTGATAGAACCGCTCGATTACCTTCCCTTTGTCTATCTTATGAATCGGGCCAGTATTATCCTTACCGATTCCGGCGGCATTCAGGAAGAAGCGCCCTCTATTGGTAAACCGGTCTTGGTTATGCGCGACACCACGGAGAGGCCGGAAGCCGTCGCGGCGGGCACCGTCAAACTGGTGGGTACCGACACCGAGGTGATTACCCGGGAGCTCAATATCCTGCTGACAGATTCCGACGCTTACCGAACAATGAGCTTTGCCCACAATCCCTATGGGGATGGAACCGCGTGTGACCGTATCTTGCGTGCTCTGATCGGGGGCGGCTGACACTTGCCAGCAGACTATTGAGAAAACAGGATTTACACACCAACTGCGCGACTGACAGCCGCAGCCAATGAGCACACCCTCTATCACCCCCAACCACTGGACCAACCTCCACTGGGCGCTGGAGACGGATTCCATCGCCCGCTGCGCAGACCTTCCGTGGCTGCCGCGCCAGCGCCGGGAGGCGCTTTCGGCTTATTTCTCCCTCACCGAGACACGCACGCGCCTAGCACCACTGTTGGACGCAGCGCTGGCGCAGAGCGATGCACAGGGTAGAGGGATGCGGCTGGGCGATTATTTTGAAGACCTGTGGGCGTTCGCCTTTACCCATCACCCCGATTACCGGCTGCGATGCCGCAACCTACCCTTGCGCACCGCGGACCGCACCCTGGGCGAGCTGGACTTCGTAGTACAACACTTGCCCAGCGGCACCACCGAGCACTGGGAAATCGCAGTCAAATTCTATCTGCAAGTGGCGGACGAATACTGGGTCGGCCCCGGATTGCGGGATCGTCTGGACATCAAGCTGGCGCGCATGCGCGACCACCAGTTGCCATTGATACACCAGCCTCAAGCGCGGCAACTGTTGCGGCAACAGAAGATTCATATCGACCGCCAGTGGGCACTGATGCCGGGGCGACTGTTCCGTCCACTCGACGCGCGAAGAGCGCCTCAGCACGGAGAGCTGACTTTGGGCGGCAGTCCCTGTTGGTGGGCGGAGCTCGACGAGTTTCAACACCACTTTTGCCGACACTCCCTGCGCTGGGTTCAGCTTCCCAAGCGCGCCTGGTTGGCACCACTGCCCCCGGGTCTCACACCGGGCGACACCAGTGAGGCACTGGCGCAGAGGCTTTGCGATACCAGCCCGCCTGCACCGCTTTGCGTCGCCGGGATAAGTGCTGCGGGGGAAACCGAACGCGGCTTTATTGTTCCGCATGGTTGGTTTGGAGCGGCATTACAGCAAGTGGACCAAGGAACCACTGATTAATAAGACGGGCTCCAGTATCTCTACCCCTTCTGGATCGTTTCCTACCCAAACAGGATTAATGATTGACAGAAATCGAATAAGGTTTAGAATTTTCAAAAATTTCTGAAAATACAGAACACTATGAAGTTATCCAGTCAGGCCCAGGCATTCATATTGCATTTTGGCGAAATGGGCAGCCGTTGGGGCTTTAATCGCACTGTCGGGCAGATGTTTGCCTTACTGACCATTCAGTCAGAACCCATGAATGCGGACCAGCTGGCACAGGCGCTAAAGATCAGCCGCGGCAATGTCAGCATGGGCCTAAAGGAGTTGCAGTCCTGGCGATTGGTGGAACTGCGACACCTGCCGGGAGACCGCAAGGATTACTTTACTGCCGCCGGCTCCATCTGGGATCTGGCGCGCACCGTGTTTGAGGAACGGCGCAAGCGGGAACTGGACCCGACACTGAGCCTGTTGCGCGAGTTGCTGTTGAACGCGCCGGAGGACAAACAGGAGGCCGAAGAGCAGAAAAAAATCCAGGAGGTTTACAACTTGCTGGAACTGCTGGACCGCTTCGCCAATACCCTGAGCAGACTGGAGCAGAAGGACCTGATCAAGCTGATGAAACTGGGTTCCGGTATCAGCAAGCTGCTCGAATTAAAAAATAAAGCCACCGGGGTACAAGGAGGCAAATCTACAGCGAAATGAGCCGGTGCGGTGCTCAGCACCGCAAATCCAGGTTGGATAGTAACTACTGTTATATGCAGAGGTTCTCATGTTAGACACCCTGATGCTGTCGAGGATACAGTTCGCAGCCAACGTCAGTTTTCACATTCTCTTTCCCACCCTCACCATCGCGCTCGGATGGTTCCTTTTGTTCTTCAAAGTGCGCTACGACAAAACCGGCAATCCGGTCTGGATGCGCGCCTACCGTTTCTGGGTCAAGGTGTTCGCACTGACCTTCGCCATGGGCGTGGTCAGCGGTATTACCATGTCTTTCCAGTTCGGCACCAACTGGCCTGGATTTATGGAAAAAGTAGGCAATATCGCCGGCCCACTGCTGGGCTACGAGGTATTGACCGCGTTTTTCCTGGAAGCGACCTTCCTGGGCATCATGTTGTTCGGCAGCAAGCGTGTACCCAGTAAAGTGCACACCTTCTCCGCCCTGATGGTAGCCTTGGGCACCACCTTCTCCGCTTTTTGGATTCTCTCTCTGAACTCCTGGATGCAGACACCGGCGGGCTATGAAATTCGGGATGGCGTCGTTCACGCCACCGACTGGATGAAAGTGATCTTCAATCCCTCCTTCCCCTACCGCATGATCCATATGCTGTTGGCCTCCGGATTAACCGCGGCCTTTTTTGTCGCCGGCCTGTCCGCCTACCGCATTCTTAAAGGCGACCCAAAGCAGGCACCGCGGCTGGCACTCAAAACCGGCTTGGTATTGGCGGCAATACTGGCCCCACTGCAAGTTTTTGTCGGCGACCTGCACGGCCTCAATACCTTCGAACACCAGCCACAGAAAGTCGCCGCCATGGAGGGAATTTGGGAAACGGAACAAGGCGCGGCACTGAGGCTTTTCGCAATCCCCGATGAACAGGCCCGCACCAATCATCTGGAAATCACCATACCCAAATTGGCGAGCCTGATACTCACCCACCACGCGGACGGTGAAGTCCCCGGCCTGAATGAATTCGGAGACGATCACCCACCGGTGAAGCCGCTCTTCTACGGCTTCCGCATTATGGTTGGCCTCGGCGTACTGATGCTGCTGGTGGCCTGGATTGGGTGTTACAACCTGTACCGGCGCGATCAACTGCCCGGCTGGCTACTGAAAACCACAGTGGCCATGACAGCCTCCGGCTGGCTGGCGACACTGGCTGGCTGGTATGTGACCGAAGTGGGCCGCCAACCGTGGCTGGTAACCGGGATACTCACAACCGCTGAAGCGGCGACACCGGTGGCACCGGCTAATGTCGGACTCTCCCTGACGCTCTACCTGGTGGTCTACGTCATTCTCCTCTGGGCTTATTTCCACACTCTGCGAGTCATGGCACTGAAATCTGTGAAAGTGGAGGAATTCGAGACTAAGGAACCCAACCCCGAAGGCAGTCTGACCAACCTATCCGACTCTAAACAGCAACCGACCCTAGAGTCCGCGCACGGAGGTAAAGCATGAGCACAAGTGCAATGACAGCAGCAGATTGGCTGCCAGTGGTTTTTATCGGCCTAATGGGCCTTGCGGTACTGGTCTATGCAATCCTCGATGGCTACGACCTGGGCGTCGGCATATTGCTGCCGATGCGCGCCCAGGACGAGCCGCAGCGGGACACCATGATTGCCTCTATTGGCCCCTTCTGGGACGCCAACGAAACCTGGCTGGTCCTGGGAGTCGGCCTGCTGTTGATCGCCTTCCCCACAGCCCACAGTTTGGTGCTCACCAACCTCTATATCCCCACGGCGATTATGTTGATCGGCCTGATTCTGCGCGGTGTATCCTTCGATTTTCGCGCCAAGGCCGCGGTGGACCACAAACTGGCCTGGGACAGGACATTTAAAGGTGGCTCCCTGCTTGTCAGCCTGACCCAGGGCTATATGCTGGGCCAGTATGTGATGGGATTTGACAGTAGCTGGCCGGCACAACTCTTCTCCATCCTGAGCGCCTTCGGCGTTACTGCGGCCTATGCCTATATCGGTGGCGCCTGGTTGATTATGAAAACCGAGGGTGAGTTGCAGGAACGCGCCATCCGCTGGACGCGCCGCGCCGGCCGGGCAGCCTTCGTCGGTGTCGTGGCGGTATCCGCAGTCAACCCGATGGTGAACCCGGGTGTTTTTGACCGCTGGTTTGACTTCCCGCTGGTGATGTTCGTACTGCTGGTACCAATCATCTGCTTCTTTGCCTTCATCGCCAACGAAATCCTATTGCGACGCCTGCCAAAAGTGGACGACCGCCACTGCTGGTTACCCTTTATCAACGTGCTACTGGTCTTCCTGATGTGCTTCACCGGATTGGCTTTCAGCTTCTACCCGGAAATCGTGCCGGGCGAGCTGAATATCTGGCAGGCAGCAGCCGCCCCCGAGTCTCTGATGTTCGTTCTGGTCGGCGCGCTGATTGTGGTACCGGTGATCTTGATCTATACGATCTTTTCTTACCGGGTATTCCATGGCAAGGCCACGGATTTGCAATACCACTAAAGAGAAGCGCTGAGAGTGGTTTACGGCGCCGGACAAAGTCCGGCGCCTTTTTTTTCGATACTTTATTCGCAGGAAAAATATAACCAAATAATTTTTATGATTTAGTTCAAAAAACTTTGATTAGGGCGGAACTAAGCCACAAATCGGAAAAGTTGTACTTGCCCGTTATTGGTACGCAGTAAATAATTGGCGTCATCAAATGACAACTAATTTACACGGATGTGAAACGCTCAGCAGGCCACTCGCCTGCGGGCGTCCGTCAAGGGCGAAATAACATTGAACGAAATCGATCGGCGCTCAATGAAACGCGACACCACGAGGCCCCGCAAACCGCAGCGTAAAAACGGTCGCGAAAAGTACGAAAAACTGCTCGATGCATTGGAAACTCTGATCGTCGAACAGGACTCCTGCGAAATCACCCTCGCGAATCTCAGCCAGATGGCCGGCGTTCCCGCCGCATCGGTCTACCACTTTTTCCCCAGTGTGGACGCCAGTCTGACCGCCTTGGCTGAACGTCACTATAAGACCTTCAGTGAGGCCCTGGACAAGCACCCCCAACTGGGTCCGGCGGAAAGCTGGCAGGATCTGTTATTCGAGCTGTGCGATCTGGTCCGCTCTTACTACGAAATAAATCTACCAGCGTTGAAGGTGCATTTCGGTCCGCAATCCAACTGGGCCCTGCGCAATCTTCAGGCGGAAAATAATCTGCGCCTGGCGGATTCACTGCTCAAACGCATCTCGCAGGAATTCGAGCTGCCGGCCTCCCAGGATTGGCGAGAGAGATTCCTGCTGGCGATCACCATCAACGACTCCTTTTGGGCGCTTTCCTATTCCCGCTTCGGGTGTATTACCGAGGAGATCGCCGCGGAAGGCAAACGCGCCGCCGCTGCATATCTGAAGATGTATTTGGGCGAGCTGCTGGCGCGACGCCAGACCCGTACGCGACTGGCGATGACGCCGGCATAGAGAAGCGGGGCAGCGCTGATTGATTGGCTCGCCTAGCGCAAGCCCCCGCCAGTCTGGCGAGAAGCCCAGATAACGAGAAAGGCATTTCGAAACCGCCGGATACAGGGACGCATCCGGCGGTTTCGAAATGCCTTTCTTTTGCCCGTCATGTCAGCGGGAGACTCCCCCCTATTGCGAACAGTTTCTAGGCCACCAACTCTTGCAAGCGCTTGTTGCGCCTCTTCATACGCGCATTGTGGCGCTTTTCCCTCCGGCGGTACCAGATATAGCCTCCCGTTACCGCAAGCAATAGCGGAGCCAGCCCGATCACGCACCAAAGTACGCGACTCGCCAAGCCGGCAAAATCACCAAAATGCAAACGGCGGTAACTGTCGATGATTTTGGCCCCCACCCCCGCTTCGCGGATATCAAAAGCGCCAATCAACTCACCGGAATTGGCATCGTAAGTGACACTGCTCGCATACTGGCTGAGCAGGGGGTTGTCTGTGTGTACATCCCCCCAGAAGGTGATATTGACTCCCGGTTCCCAGGGCAGCGAGATATAGGTGGCTTCGAACCCCTGTACCTGCTGCTGCGCCGCATCCTGCAGCGCCTGCAGGGAAAGGTCGTCACTATACAAGCGAGACTGCATCACATGGTGCTCCGCACCGTCGGCATGCTCTGCTATCTCGTGGGCAAAGTGGCTGATATTCCACCAGGCTCCGGTAAATCCCACAATCAACAATACTGGCGAGGCGATAACACCGACCATTTTGTGCAGGTCGCTGAAGTAAACAATCAGGCGGGATTTCCAGCGCAGGGTGAAAAAGTTTTTCCAAAATCTGCGGTGCAATATCAAGCCAGTGATCCCCAATAGACACAGCAGCACAGAAAAAATACTGGTCAACAACAGGCCCGGGTCATCCAGCAGCAGGGTGTAGTGAAGATCGAGCAGCCAGTCGGTGAAATAATGCGTCAGCCCGCGCGGTTCAGCCAGTATTGCACCTGAATACTGGTTCAAAAGCGCGTAGGACCATTCGCTGCTACCGCGCTGTATCAGATATACCTGGTCCGCACGTCCGGGGTCCTGAAACAGGTGCCAACCGACCACTTCATAGTCAGGAAAGCTCTGGTTGACATTGGCAAGTAGCCTGTCCAGTGACAAGCGTTCGCCAGCATCGGTGTCTACCCGCACCTTTTCCGCCATCAGCAGCGTGTCTATTTCGTGCTTAAAAACCAGAATACTGCCACTCACACAGATCACCAGCAGCGGCAAAAAAGCGGCCAAAGCCATCCAGCTGTGCAATTTGAATAAAATTTTATTCATGGGAAGTCAGAATCCGGAAAAACAAAAAAGGATGGCGGGGCCTATCAACCCACCATCCCAAAGCGCGCATACCATTTGCTATCAGTAACGCCAGCTGACCGATGCGCTGAAATTGCGCGGAGCGGCGTAAAAGGCCTGGTCCCAATAGAGACTGCTGATATATTTTTCGTCGGTCAGATTATTGGCATTCAGGGAGATTTCCAGGTTTTTATTGACCCGGTAGCTGGCAAAGGCACGGACTGTCGCGTAAGCATCCTGCTGCACGGTATATCCATCGCTGGTCGTGCGTTCTATATCGTCCTGCCAATTAAGCCCCGCCCCTAACTTCAAATTTTCCATCACTTGTGGCCTATAGCTGGCGAAGAGACGCACCATTTGTTGCGGGATATAAGCCCGGTCTAACTCACCATTTTGATCATCGATTTCCACATAGGCGTAGCTGAAATCCACTTGAAGTCCAGGGGCCAGCTGACCGCTCAGGGCCAGGTCGAACCCCTCGCTATCGTAATCCACGCCTTCGTACACCTGCACCGGCCCACCAGTCAACGGATCGGTAACCTCGCCGGCAGACTCGGCCACGTTTTTCTGCTCCGTTTGATAGTAGGCAATACTGGCCTGCAATTTTCCGTCGAAGAATTCCCCCTTGGCGCCCACCTCATTGTTAACACCTTCGGTCGGGTCCATATAAGTCAGATCTGCGGTCAGATCGTCCTGAGGCATAAATGTCTCAGTGCGGCTGATATAGAGCGAGTAATTATCACCGATGCGGTAGATCAAACCCGCGTAGGGCAGTACCTTGCCGGACTCCTCTGTGACCTTGCTGGTACCATATCCTTCGCCAACGCTTTTCCAATCCACAACACGGGCACCACCGATCAAAGACAGGTTGTCCATCAGATGGACACGGGTAGCGGCGAAATAGGCGCTCTGTTTATCCTCAAAATCACTTCCGCTGGGGTTGTCATCGAAGACCGGGCGCGCAATACCGGAACCGTCCCACTGACTGAAGTCGCCAATGGCGGGAAAGCCGAGTTCGCCGTCGTACAGGGAAAGCTCCTCAACACTGCCTTTGGCCCAGTTGTAGCCGAACAGCAGATCGTGTTCGCGCCCGGCAAAGCTGTAGCTGCCGGATACGCGCAGATCGAATTGATCCCGGGTTTCATCCAGTGTGTAGGCACTCGGATAACCGTAGAGTCCCTCCTCTGTTTCCGGGTCCGGAGTCCCGAACATATACAACAGCTCGCTGTCACCCTCGATTTCCGCATGGGTGTAGTAAGCCTTTGCCTCCCAGCCGTTGGCAAAGGTGTGCTTCAGCTCCGCGAAGACATCGGCTTCGGTGTTGTCCCAGTAGGCCCAGTCCGCCGAGGTGGTGGTGGATACGTTGTAGTCCGTGGGCGTGCCATCGGTGTAGTGCATAGGCAAGGCACCCCACAGCGGGCTGTCCGCATTGCTGGTCTGATAGCTGGATCCCAGTGTCAGCACGGTGGACTGACCGAGATCCTTTTCCACTACCCCGTAGATGAGGGTTTTATCCATCGCGTAATCGTCGAGATAGGATTCCCTCTCCTCCTTGGCGACAACCAAACGGCCGCGCAGGCCCTCGGTCAGAGTGCCAGAAGCGTCCGCCTCCAGGCGCGCCTTGTCCCATGAGCCGGCCACGGCGTCGATAGACAACTGAAAGTCTTCTGTGGGGCGCTTACGTACCATATTAACGGTGGCGGAGGGGTTGCCGGCACCGGACATCAGGCCGCTGGCGCCACGTACGATTTCAACGCGGTCATACAACGCCATATCGGTTTCGCCATCCAGATTACCGTAAGTGGCCGGAACGCCGACACCATCCACCTGGAAGTTGGTGACATCGAAACCGCGCGAACTGTAGTAAGTGCGGTCTGTTTCAACGCTCTCCACCTGGATACCGGGCACCGCGAGCAGGGCGTCATTGAGGCTGTTGAGCTCGAAGTCGTCCAGCTGTGTCCGGTTGATAACGGAAACGGACTGAGGTGTCTCCAGACTGGAAAGCCCCAAACCAGTGGCAGTGTCCATTTCCCCTGTCAGATAAGATTCGGAGACCTCACCTGTCACTTCCACGGTTTCGATCGCCTGATCCTCCTGGGCCAGGGTTCCGGTGTGAGTCAGGCTGAGCGCTATCGCCAGCAATGTGGGTTGTGCAGATAAACCAATTTTGCAAGCCACTATTCGTTTCCCCAGTCAATTTTGGGCGCATCATAGTGACCATCAAAGCTAAATGCAAGTCATTATCATTTAGCTTTTATTAATTGTCCGCTAAGCCACCGCCCTCGCGGCACACTAAAATAGAAGCGCGGAAAGCCCACTTGCACAAACGGGAGATAGCGATATGCCAATAACCGCCCACACCTTAGAAAACGACTTTCCCGAATATGAAGAGAGCATTAGAAGACTGAAATCTGAGGACTTAACGTTTCTGAGCGAGAGCCGGGAATACGAGCGTTTGGACAAGGAAATCCGCGGCCTTCAAGACAGCGGCATCGGAACCGACGACGAACATTACAACAGTCTCAAAAAGCAGCGCGCCTACCTCAAACAGCACCTTTATCACCGCATCGCAAATTGCGACTGACCCGTGCGGCACCTCCGGGAAGGCGCTGCAAAGCCCGGGCGCCAGTTTGCAAGCTGGCGCCCGAGCAGAGGGGTACAGCGTTTTTACCCTAGCGACTCTCAGCAATACACATAGCACGCGATCCCGCCAGGCATAAGCGCCACCGCTCTTACGATGGCACTTTTCTACAGACGAGGCTGGAACTTATCCGCGCGACTTCAGATGGCGGTCAAAGAATCGCGCAATCATCGTGTACATATGGATGCGCGTCGGCTTACCGCGCAGGCTGTGTTTTTTGCCCGGATAAGTCATCAGCTCAAACTGCTTGCCTTTATCCTGCATTGTCTTGATCAGTCTGGTGGTGTTGGTAAAGAGGACATTGTCATCCGCCATACCATGGTAGATCAGCAGCGGGCCTTTAAGACCATCCACATAGGGAAATACCGAAGAGGCCTGGTATTCTTCTCCATCGGTATTCGGATTACCCATATAGCGCTCGGTGTAATGGGTGTCGTAAAGGGTCCAATCGGTTACCGGCGCTCCGGACACGCCCGCCTTGAAGTAATCGCCGGCCTTGAACATGGTCATCAACGCCATATAGCCACCATAGCTGTGACCGTAAACGCCGATATTGTCACCATCCACATAGGACAATGAACGCAGGAATTTCACCCCGGCAACCTGGTCATCCACTTCCACGGTTCCCATGCGTTTGTAAATGGGATTTTCAAAAGCGGTACCGCGGTGGGCTGAGCCCCTGTTATCCAGGGTAAAGACCACATACCCCTGCTGCGCCATATACTGATTAAATTCCCTATCCCAGCTATTGGTCACCAGCTGCGCATGGGGACCACCGTAAAGAAATACCAGAACAGGGTATTTTTTCTTGGCGTCGAAGCCCGCCGGTTTGTACAGGCGGTAATAGAGCTGGTGCCCCTCCGGCGCTTTGAAACTGCCGAACTCCGGAACTATCCAGTCCTTTTTGTAGGGATACAGCGGGTGGCCTTTTACCACCGCGTTCTCCTCCAGCCAGGTTATCCGTTCACCATCGGCACGGTGTAGGCTGACCTGGGGTGGTGTCGTAATGCTGGAGAATTTGTCGATATAGCCGGAAGCGTCCTTGGCAAATGCAATGCCGTGCATGCCGGCGCGCCGGGAAACTCTGCGCACGCCCTCTTTGCCGTTCAAGTCCACCGCGTAGAGATGACGCTCCAGCGGCGTATCCTTGCGGCCAGTGAAATACAGCAGCGCTCTCTCTTCATCCACCGCCGAGAGCTCATCCACGGCCCAGTCGCCTTCAGTGAGCTGCCGCAACAGTTTGCCCTTCAGATCGTAGAGATAGAGGTGCTTGTAGCCGTCGCGCTCAGAGGACCAGATAAAGCTGTCACTGTCTTTGAGAAAGTGCAGATCGTCGTGCAGATTGACCCAGGTATCGCTGGTTTCCGTAAGCAGTTTGCGGGTTTTACCGCTGGTGAGGTCATACAAGCGCAGTTCCAGTTTCTGCTGACTTCTGTTCTGCCATTGATAACTGAGCAAATCATCCCGCGCCCAGTCCACTCTGGGGATGTAGATATCCTCTTCTTTTCCCAGGTCTAACCAACGTGTTTTACCGGTATCGATATCGAGAAGGCCCAACTGGATTTTCACATTGGGGCGGCCTGCGGCCGGGTAGCGCTGCCGGATCATCTCGATGCGGTCCGCGTAGATCTCGCTGCGCACCACTTCATCCACCGGTGATTCGTCCACCCGCAAGTAGGCAATATGGCGTTCGTCCGGAGACCACCAATAGCCGGTCATGCGGTCCATTTCCTCCTGGGCGACAAATTCGGCCATGCCGTTTTTGATCGCTCCCCCGCCATCGCGGGTCAGTTGCCGCTCGCGACCGGTTTGCAGATCGACGATAAAAATATTCTGATCCCGGATAAAGGAAACATAGCGACCTTTTGGCGATACCCGCACATCGGTTTCAAATGCCTCTGTCTCTGTCAGGCGCTTCGCTGTGCCCCTTTCAAGATCGTAGTAGTACACATCGCCGGCGAGTGGGAACAGCAGGGACTTTCCGTTCTCTGACCAGGTGTACTCCATAATGCCGCTGCCGTAGATGCGCTGGCGCTCACGGCGCGCCTTCTCTTCATCGGACAGCTGCTCCTCTCCCTTGTGCAGGGAATCCGAATTCACCAGTATGCGGCTTTTGCCATCGGCGATGTTGTATTCCCACAGGTCGTAACGGTTGTAGTCCTCCTCGCGCCCTTTCAGAAAAGTCACGCGACTGCCATCCGGAGAATATTCGAGTGCCCGGGGCGAAGTACCGCTCAAGGCCGGATCAGAAAATATTCTTTCGATTGTAAGGGTTTCTCCAAAACATAGTCCGGAGAAAACACAACCGAACAATACAAATAGCCCTTTCTTCATATTGCGACTCTTATCGATGGTGTTTTATAGAGAGGGGCCAAAAAGCCTCTGATGCATTTACCCCAAAGCGTAAAAAACATGGCCAGGGTATATGCAAAAAATCCGAAGCTCCTCAGGCGACTGTTTGGGATTCTACGGCGCAGCCTCGACACAGCAAGTGGCATGGCGAAGATGCTGGATCGACGTTGCATTCTGTTGTGAAAGAGGATGGCATCGCGAAATGAATCCGGTTAACAGTTATTTACCTATCTTAACCCAACCAATTCGTTTCCCGTGGTCTTATCCTCACTGCAACAGAAAAGGTGAGAACCCAACGATGAAACGCTATATTCTGCTGGCGGCGGCCACTCTGGCGGCCGGTTGTAGCTCCACACCGGAAAAGCCACCGGTCTTCTCTGAGTCCCTGATTACCCATATCTCCGATCAGGGCAACCGCTTCTTTACCTACAAGGCTCAGCTGAGTGCGGATCAGGAGGGCGGCATGGGCGGTGGCCGCCGCGGAGGCAGAGGCGGAGGCCCGGGCGGTGGCATGGGCGGCGGACCGGGCGGTGGTGCCGGAGGCAAAGGCGGCGGCACTATGGCAAAGATGCGCGATAATACCCAGGAGGCTGCAATGGAACGCATGGAGGAACTTCTCGCGGAAACCGACTACTGCCCCAACGGCTGGTTTATCATCGAGAAGACCTTCGACCGCGGCTCCGCTGAAATCCGCGGTGAGTGCCGGGCTGCGTCCGGCTGATCAATACACACAGCGTGCGTTTATCAGCGATTCCTCAGCAGGTAATCTGCGTGAAAACGCAGGTGCTGTTCAATGAAGCAGGAGACGAAGAAGTAGCTGTGATCATAGCCAGCGTGGTATTCCATTGTTAGCGGATAACCACTTGCCTCGGCTGCGGCCTCCAGTGCGTGGGGCTTCAACTGTTCTTCCAGGTAGGGGTCCGATTCCCCCTGGGAGACCAGCACCGGCAACTTCCCGGGCGCCCGACGCAGCAGGTCGGCCGCATCGTAATCCTTCCAGCTGGACCTGTCGGCTCCCAGATAAGCATTGAACGCTTTCTCGCCCCAGGGGCAAGCCATCGGATTGCTAATGGGACTGAAAACAGAAATGGAAGTGTAACTCTGCGGATTGCGCAGCCCGATTACCAGGGCACCGTGGCCACCCATGGAGTGCCCGGCAATGCCCCTGCGCCCGCTGACGGGAAAGTTCCGTTCAATCAACGCCGGCAGCTCGTGCACAATATAGTCGTACATCCGGTAGTGCGCGCTCCAAGGTGCCTGTGTGGCATTCAGATAAAAACCGGCCCCCTGCCCCAAAGCGAAATCCGGATCGTCAGGCACCTGCCCACCCCGCGGACTGGTGTCCGGAATCACCAGTGCAATCCCGAGTTCCGCCGCAGCTCTTTGCGCCCCCGCTTTCACACTGAAGTTTTCGTCGGTGCAGGTGAGACCCGACAGCCAGTAGACCGCGGGGAAACGATGCCCTTTCTCCACTTCCGCCGCCTGCGGCAGAAAAATGGAAAAACGCATTTTGCAGTCGAGCACTTCCGACTGATGCGCAAACTGCTGTTGCAGGCCGTCGAAACATTTGGTGCTATTTAACCGTTCCAGATTCATAGTGTTACCCGTAGAGGTTCAGGCTGCGGTGGCGCTCGCCCCAGGACCTGGGGTCGAAGACGCTGTTAATGGATTGCGAAGGCATCGGGCGGGAATGAACGGACCCGGTCGGGAGTCACCGGCATTCCAAACCGCGGCGGCCCAGCAGCTGCTATTGGGTCGCTTTTACAAGAAGCTCTTGTTTCGCGTGAATCGCCAGCATAAACCGGTGCTATTGCCCGGAACAGCGAGTATTAGTCCTTTTCACGCTGCTTTTTACGCCACTGCAAGGGCGAAAGGCCATGTGCGGTGCGGAATGCCTTGGAAAATGCGCTGATTTCCGTGTATCCGAGCACGGCGGAGAGCAAATTGATGTCAATGTTGGAGGCGCACAAGTGCCAGCGTGCTGTCTCCATACGGGCATCCTGCAGCAACTGCTTGAAACCGGTGCCCTCTTGTTGCAGGTGCCGCTGCAGCGTCCGCGACGGTATACCGATCAGGCGGGAGATCTGCGTCAAGCTGTGACGCTGCGCACCCAACGTCTGCAATATCAACGCACGTACCTGCGCGGCCAGGCTTCCCCGGTGCTTTTCCAATAGCTGCTGCGTGAACTCATCGAAGTACCGCTCGAGACTGTCCCCCGGTGTGCGCAGTGGCCGCTGCATGATGTCCGCGCTGAACACTAGGCAATCGTGGGGCTGGCCAAACTGAGGCTCTATGTGGAAGAAGTCCCGGTATTGCTGCATCGTGGACACCGGCCCCTGCCGGAAGTGTACCTGCAGCGGACGAATGTCCTCTCCCGCCAGATCCCGGATCAGCCGATACCCAGCCCCCAGGGACAGATCCCTGTATTGCGCCGCGGCTGGCGTATCACGGAAGTGGTCAAAGCGCCGTGCCAACACGCGGCCCCTCTCCACGCGGATACGCCAGTGCTCCGCCTGGTTATGCAGAGCCATATAGCGCTGCGTCACCGCCAATGCCCTGCGCAGATCCACACAATCGAGCACCAGCTTGCCCAGTGCACCGAGAATACGCACGCCCTGCATATTCGCCAAGCGCAGACCAAAATCGCTGCACTCCAGCTCTTCGGCGCAGAGATTCAACAGATTTGTCAGGGTTGCAATGGGGATCAAGAGATCCGGGCGGCGCATGCAGTCTGCCGGCAGCCCCACCCGTGCCAAGAGTGCGGCCGGGTCGCCGCCGAGACGCGGCACCAGCAGCGTAAACCCCGCCAGGGCACCGCTGCGGATCTCGTAGGTGGGCTCCATTCAAAACTCTTTGAAACAATTAACCTGCGGGCGATAGGACGCAGATCATACCGATATCGACAGCGGTATGACAGCATCCGCATCCCCAACCTGCACAGAAAATTGGCCCGGAACTTGCTGGACTCAATGCACAAACGTCATAAAAGGGGGAGGGAATCGTGGCCAACAACCACTGGTTGATGAACTCGGAAGTACTGACCTTATTGCGCAAGCTGCGCAAACGCCTGAAAGCCGAATTTGGTATTACTCTGCAATTTGCGGACTACGGATTCGAAGCTCAGCTGGCCCGGGCACGGGACAAAACTATCGACAGCGAAACCCGGCAGATGATCAGTGCGCTGGAGGCCCGCAGGGGCGCCCCCTTCACCACTGGAGAGGAAGCGCCACCGCGCCTGTACCGCGGCCACCCAATATTGCAGGAAGAGCCCCGCAAACGGGATATCTACGAACTCATCTATGGCGAGACACTGGCCGAACACTGTGCGGCCGGACAGATGGGTACGACGAAGAAAATCTACCGCGGTCAGCGGCTGGGGAACCACTGATTAGCACCCGTTGACACCGAGACCATGCAGGCGCTCCAACATGATCATAGAGCCTTCGGAAAAGTGTGAGCACTTGCCTGCAACTCTGCCGGATACTTCCATGTATCCGGCGGTTTCAAAATACCCACCCCGTCACCTGACTTGCTCATGCGGGAATGAAACACCCCCATAAGCTGGGCGATCAGAAGGTCTAATCGATCAGGCCATAGTGGTCGCGCAGTATCGCGATCAGTTCCGCTTTGGGATTTTCAGAGATCTCCAACTTTTTGCCGGTAATTTTTTCCGCGATGTCCACATAAGTTGCAGACACATCCATCAACATGGCCGCGGGCAATTCGTTGTCGCGAGCCAGGGCCTGGCGCTCGGGCATACGGTCTTTGTTGAGCAGGATATCCGGGTCCGGGAAGTGGTTGAGCAACGCCTGGCGAAAACCCTCTTTGGATTTTTCCACCACTTTGCCGTTGCGGTACTGTTCACCGTCCCAAATACGGGAAGAGTCCGGCGTTCCCACCTCATCCATATAGATCAGCTTTTCCCTGCCCTCAGCGTCGGTTACATAGCCGAATTCGAATTTGGTGTCGACGAAGATCTGATCCAGCTTCTCCAGCTCTGCGGAAATCACATCAAACCCTTCTTTCAAGAGCTGCTCGTAAAGATCGATATCGCTCTTGGAACGGAAGTTGAAGGCCGCAAAGTTCTCCTCGATATTGGTGCGGGTAATGTTCACATCATCCGCCTCCGGCACGCCGGGAATACCCTTGAGTATGCCTTTGGTGGATGGCGTGATCAGCAGTTCCGGCAGTTTCTGATCCTTCTGTAGGCCATCGGGAATTTCTATGCCGCAGAAAGTGCGCTCGCCTTTTTGGTAGGCGCGCCACATGGAACCGGTGATGTACTGGCGGGCGATGGCCTCGATCATAACCGGGCGCGCCTTTTGCACAATCCACACCAGTGGATGGGGAATATCCAGAATATGGCTGTCCGCCAGACCGCGCTCCTTGAACAACTGGAACCAGTGGTTGGAGATGGCATTCAACGCCGCGCCCTTGCCGGGCACACCGCGCATGCCGCCTTCACCCGTCCAGATGCAGTCGAAAGCAGAGATGCGGTCGGAAATCACCATGACCGCGAGGGGGGCATCCGGCGCAACCGCGTAGCCCTTCTCTTCGATCAGGCGGCGGCTGTCTTTTTCAGTCAGCCAGTAGACCGAGCGGACTTTGCCGCTGTGAACAGGTTTGTCGGTGCGGATCGGCAGATCGTCGTTGACCGCCAGTACTTTGTCGGCAAGGCTCATGGGGCATTCCTATTCGGGATGGGCCAAAAAGAAGCGCGGGATTTTAGCAAAAGCCCCGAGGTGCGGGACAGAGGAGCGCGTCAAATGGCGTTTTTCAGGACTGCTGCTGTTCATCACTGTCCAGTTCCGCGCTCTCCCTTGCCTGCCACTCAGCCTGGTGATCCGCTGTCGGCCAGGCATTTATAATCGCCTTGAGCAGGGTCGCCAGCGGTATGGCAAAAAAGACGCCCCAGAAGCCCCAAATGCCACCAAAAAAGAGAACTGCAAGGATAATAGCCACCGGGTGCAGATTGACCGCCTCGGAAAACAGAAGTGGCACCAACACATTGCCATCAAGAAGCTGAATAACACCGTAGGCGAGCATCAAATAAAAGAACTCACTGCTCCACCCCCACTGGAAAAGGCCGATAGCCGCCACCGGAATAGTCACCACCGCGGCGCCGATATAGGGAATAAGAACGCTGAGCCCTACGGCCACCGCCAGCAACAGCGCATAGTTGACGCCGAGAAGCAGGAATGCGGCGTAGCTGACCACCGCCACAATGCCAATCTCGATCACCTTGCCGCGCACATAGTTGGCCACCTGGTCGTTCATCTCGTGCCAGATCTGGCGCAGCATCGGCCGCTCACTGGGTAAAAAAGACACACACCAGCGGATCAGCTTGTCCGAATCCTTCAAAAAGAAAAACACGAGAATGGGCACGACTACCGCGTAGATCAGCAAGCCGGCCAGTATCGGTAGATTGGTCAGGGAAAAGGTCAACAGCGTCTGGCCGACGGTACCCAGCTCACTACCCAGAGTGTTGAAAAGCTCATCGATCTGCTCTGCGGTAACAAGGCGGGGGTAGCGTTCCGGCAACAACAACAGCAGCTCCTGCCCCTGGTCAATCATATTAGGCAGCTCAGCGAACAGCCGCACCGACTGGCGCCATATGATCGGCAAAACCACCAGAAACAGCCCGACAATAGTGCCCACCAGCACCAGACAGGCGATACTCACCGCGAGCCAATGGGGCACCTTCCAGGATTTCAGCCGCTGCACCATTCCCTGCATCAGAAATGCAATCACCAGTGCCGCCAGTACCGGAGCCAGCACCTGCCCCAGCGTGGCCATAGCCACCAGTGCCACCAGTAACAGCAACACCAGCAGAACCACCTCTTCCTGACCGAGATAGCGGTTTATCCAGTTTTTGACGATCGTCAGCATAGACACTCTCGTTATTTGCCGACACGCAGCCAGTAACAGTAGCCATCACTACGCCGCTCGGCCTTCACTAGCGGCACACCACTCAGCTGAGCGAAGCTGTGAAAGTCGCGCCAGGAGCCTTCATCGGTAGCCAGCACCCGCACCAGCGTTCCCACCGGGTGCTCGCGCAGAGCGCGGCGCATGGCCAGTAACGGCTGGGGACAGCGCAGGCCGCGGGCATCCACGGTCACTTCCCGCTCCCGCCCGGGGCGCGGCTTGTTTTCGGCGGGGGATACTGTCATTGGGTCTGCGGTCATAGAGATTGCAAAGTGCGGCGGATTATAGCGCGGATCCCGGATGGGAATCCCCACTCTCAGAGCAGTGTATTTATGGACGGGCTTCACGGTTCTTTGCAATGCGCTGCAGAACCTTTATCTGGGGGCCTGGTCAAAACCTCGACAGTTCGACAGGGTTGCGTATAGTGTTCCGCTATTATTCTTCAAAGCAAACTGAGCAGTAAGCAGCAATGATCGACATCCATACCGTTAATCGCCGCCCACTTCGGCAGCGCTTCAGCAATGGCTTGGCGGCGCTGGGAATGGGATTACTGCTCGGGGGAACTCCGCTCGCCGCGGCGACGGACGACGAGATCCGCCTTCCCGAACTAGGGGACAGCAGCAGTGCCCTGGTGTCCCGGGCGCGGGAGAAAGAACTCGGGCAGATGTGGCTGCGCATGTTCCGCAGCCAGGTGCGCACATCTAACGATGCTCTGCTGCAGCAGTATGTAGAAAGAACCCTCAAAAATCTGGCCGAATACGCCCCCCTGGAAGATAAATCCCTGGATGTGGTGGTGGTCTTGAATGACACCATGAACGCCTTTGCCGTGCCTGGTGGTGTCGTTGGCGTACACACGGGGCTGTTCCTGTTTGCCGAAAACGAAGACCAGTTCGCGTCTGTACTCGCCCACGAATTGGCGCACTTGAGTCAACGCCACTACGCCCGTTCTCTCGAAGCACAGCGCAACAGCACGATTCCCACCCTGGCCGGAATGCTCGGGGCTCTGGTGCTGGCTGCCACCGCCGGTGGCGACGCCGGCATCGCGGCCATGACCGCCACCCAGGCGGCGGCGCTGGACAACCAGCTGCGTTTCTCGCGCAAAAATGAGCAGGAGGCAGACAGAATTGGAATTGAAACGCTGGCCAAGGCGGGCATGGACCCAGAGGCCGCCGGCGAAATGTTCGAGCAAATGCTGAAGGCCACCCGCTACTATCAGCGCCCGCCGGAGTTTTTGCTCACGCACCCGGTGACCGAAAAGCGTATCGCCGACGCAAAATTGCGCGCCAGCCGCATGCCGGATGTCACCCCCCGCAACGGCCGCGACTACCACCTGATGCGAGCCCGCATCCGTGTAGCCGCTGAAGCTACACCGCAACAGGCCGTAAAGCGCTTTCAGGCAGAACTCAACGGTATCAACGACAACGAGGACGCAGCCCGCTACGGCCTGGCTCTTGCGCAGATCGCCGCCGGCAAGCCCGATTCAGCGCTGGACACACTGCAACCCCTGCTGGACAAAGAGCCGGACAAGGATGCTTTCGTTCTCGCGCGCGCCGATATCGACCTGGCCCGTCAGGACTACGCCAGCGCCACCAGCCGTCTGCAGCGGGCACTGAATAAAAACCCCGGCGATCACGCCCTGATCATGGGACTCGCCAACGCCCACTTCAAAGCCGGCAACTACTTGGCCGCGGAGCGTATCCTAGCCAAGCACAGTCGGGTGCGAAGAAAAGATCCGGCGGTCTGGTACCTACTCGCCGAGACCCACGGTCTGGCGGGAGACATTGTCGGGGTGCACGAAGCGAGAGCGGAGTACTATATTCTGAACGGCGTCTTCGACAAGGCACTGCAGCACCTGCGCCACGGTATCCGCCTGGCCAAGAATGACTACCAGACCCACGCAATTCTGGAACAGCGGATAAAGGATGTAATCAAAATGCAGGAGAAGGCAAAGGAGCTCTGAGTCCCACCGGATAAACCAAAAGAGCGGCCAGTGGCCGCTCTTTTACGATCCTCTGCGTGTCCGCCTTACGGCTTGCGAAAATCCAACATGCGCTGTAGCGGAATCATCGCGCGCCGGCCCAGTTCCGGGTCCACGAATATCTCGTTATCGCCGCGCTCCAACACCCCGCACAGGTTCTCCAGTGAATTCATCGCCATCCACGGACAGTTAGCACAGCTGCGACAGGTAGCGCCGGCACCGGCGGTGGGTGCGATGATGAGCTCCTTGTCCGGGCACTGCTGCTGCATTTTGTAGAAAATGCCTTGATCCGTGGCAACCACAAAGCGCTTCTCCGGCCGGGTTTTGGCGGCATTGATAATCTGAGAGGTCGAGCCCACCACATCCGCCAGCTCCACCACAGACGCGGGCGATTCCGGGTGTACCAACACTGCAGCATCCGGGTAGAGCGCTTTCAGGTCGAGTACCCCTTTGGCCTTAAACTCCTCGTGCACAATGCAGGAACCATCCCACAGCAGCACATCCGCCCCCGTCTCCCGCTGCACATAGCTGCCCAGGTGTTTGTCGGGTGCCCAGATAATCTTCTCGCCGCGGGAATCCAGGTAGTCCACCACATCCAGCGCAATACTGGATGTCACCACCCAATCGGCGCGCGCCTTGACCGCGGCGGAGGTATTTGCGTAGACCACGACAGTGCGATCCGGGTGTGCGTCGCAGAAAGCCGCGAACGCTTCGGGGGGACAGCCCAGATCCAGGGAGCAGGTGGCCTCCAAAGTCGGCATCAGCACCCGTTTGTTGGGAGTCAGAATCTTGGCGGTTTCCCCCATAAACTTCACCCCGGCGACAATCAGGGTGTCCGCCGGGTGCTGAGCGCCGAAACGCGCCATTTCCAGGGAATCGGAAACACAACCACCGGTCTCCTCCGCCAAGGCCTGAATCAGCGGGTCTGTGTAGTAGTGAGCCACCAGTACTGCATTCTGCTCCTTGAGCAGACGCTTAATGCGCTCGCGCCACAGTACTAATTCGTCCTCACTGTGATTGCGCACAGCCGGCTCCGCCAAGTGTGCCTGCACAAGGGCCCTGGGATCGGCATGGACGGACTCTGCGGGGGTGGATTTCTGGCTCATTACTCACTAACCACTGACGAAAAGCGCCATTATAGCGGTTTGAGGCCTGACTTTTGCACCACTTGGGAGAGAGGATCTCAGCGAACCCATCGAAAACGATATCGTCTATGCGAGAACTAGTAACGGGGAAGAAAGATGGTGGGTCGTGCTGGACTCGAACCAGCGACCAATTGGTTAAAAGCCAACTGCTCTACCAACTGAGCTAACGACCCGTTGAGGCTACAGGCTCGATTTCCAATCGGAGATCGAAGCTGAAAAAAGGCTGTCAGTGACAGGCCTTGGGAAAATGGTGGGTCGTGCTGGACTCGAACCAGCGACCAATTGGTTAAAAGCCAACTGCTCTACCAACTGAGCTAACGACCCTTGGCTACCTCGCTAAAGGAGCTGCGTATCTTACGGATCTATTTCCAAAACACAATACCTGGCAGCAAAAAATCCAGAGAATTTAAGGGGTTAGGGTCCGAATCGCGCGAGCCCCGGAAATATTTTCCCAATTGGCCACTCAGCGGAGGATAAACCGCAGTGTGCACAGCTCCGGCACAACGGGGCTCAGCCGGCGTAAACCGTGGGATCGGCCAGCCCCGCCTCTGCGAATCCAGCCGCGCGCAAGCGGCAGCTGTCACAGCGGCCGCAGGCCCCGCCGTCGGGCCGCGCCTGATAGCAGGACACCGTCAGACTGTAGTCCACACCGAGTTCAGTACCGCGGCGCACAATATCTGCCTTACTCATATGCATCAGCGGCGCGCGGATACGGAGCTTGTGCCCCTCTACCCCAGCGCGGGTGGCCAGATTGGCCATTTTCTCAAAGGAATCGATATATTCTGGACGGCAATCCGGATAGCCGGAGTAGTCCACCGCATTGACGCCAACGAATATATCCCGCGCTTCCAACACCTCCGCCCACCCCAGGGCAATGGACAGAAAAACGGTATTGCGCGCGGGGACGTAGGTCACCGGAATACCGCTGGTTTCCTCTTCCGGCACGGCAATATTGTCATCCGTCAGCGCCGAGCCGCCGATAGCGCGCAAGTCGAGCTTGACCACCTTGTGTTCGCGGGCTCCCAGATCCGCCGCCACCCGCTGTGCCGCCACCAATTCAGCGCTGTGGCGCTGGCCGTAATCGAACCCCAGGGCATAGCATTCGTAACCTTCGGCACGGGCCATAGCCAACACCGTGGCGGAATCCAGGCCGCCAGAAAGCAGGACTACGGCTTTTTTTGCGGTCATAACCTTCCTCGCTGAATCTGATCGCTGTATATCGGAACTATACGCCGGGGATATCCCCCCAAAGCAATTTGTGCAGCTGCAGCTGCATACGCACCGGCAGACCATCTTCGAGAATCCACTCGGCCAATTGGCGGGGCTGCAGCTGTTCGTAGCTGGGGGAAAAAAGCACTTCCCCCACCCGCTCGTGCAGACGGTACTGGTCCAGTGTGAACCTGGCCCACTCGTAATCTTTCCGGTCGCAGATTACGAACTTAATCTGATCGCCCCTGCCCAGAGCTTGAATGTTTTCCATACGGTTGCGCTGCTGCTCTCCGGAAGCCGGCGTCTTGAGGTCCACGACGCGGGATACCCGCTTATCCACCTGCTCCACCGGCATGGCGCCGCTCGTTTCCAGGGATACCCGGTAGCCGGCATCACAGAGAGCGCTCAGCAAAGGTAGGCAGTTAGGTTGCGCCAGCGGTTCGCCACCGGTGACACAGACGTAACGCGCCGGGTAACTGTCCACCTTTTGCAAGATTTGCTCCAAAGTCATACGTTCACCGCCGTAAAACGCGTACTCGGAGTCACAGTAGGTACAGCGCAGGGGGCAGCCGGTCAGGCGAACGAATACCGAGGGCAGGCCGGACTCCCGTGCCTCCCCTTGAAGGGAGTAGAAAATTTCACTGATGCGCAGTGATTCTGTAGAGAGATCGGGCATATTCACCACAGATAAAAAAAAACGCCCGGGCGGCTTATGCCACCCGGGCGCGGGATCATAGAGCTTTCGTGCTCAAAAAACCAGCGGAGGACCAGCTACTCGTCAGAAGTTCTCTTCCAGGTAGCGCTTTGCCAGGCCCGAGGCCCGGGCATCGCTCGCAGCCACCTGCTCTAAGAGTTCGCGGGCCTTTTCCTGTTCCCCCATCTGATGGTAGACGGTACCCAATTTGTAGCGCCCATCCCACACCTTGGTGGAATTCGGGTAGCCATCAAGTAGTGCGACAAACCACTGGCGCGCCTCTTCCAGGTTGCCCTGCACCAGCGCTATCTCGCCCAGCCAATAGTTGGCATTGGGCGCATACTTGCCGTTCGGGTAGTCCTTCAGCAGACGCTTGAACTCGGCACTGGCCCCGTCGTAGTCGCCGCTGCGGGCCAGACCAAAGCTCGCTTGGTAGCGGTCGTGCTCGTCCCCACTGGCCGCCACCGCCGGTGCGGGAGCGGCCGCGCCGGTACCTCCGGGGCTGTTTTCGGCGCCCTGATCCTCCGGCGGCTGCTCGGCAGGCTGAGTGCCCGCAAGACGGGCAATACGCCGGTCCAAATCCATATAGTCATTGGTGCGCTGTTGTTTCAGGCGCTTGACTTCATGGCGCAGTTCTTCCACCGCTCCGCGCAGCGTCTGAACTTCCTGCTGCAATACCTGCATCTGGTAGTAGGCATCAGCCTGGCTCCCAGCCTGCGCCTGACGCTGGGGGGGCACCGGCGCACGCGCCAACTGCGTATTACCGGAGATCGGCGCGGGGTAAGTGGCCACATCAGACGAGGATGAGTCCGGATACGCAGGCGCCGATTGCCGGTCACTGTCACTGGACAGGTCGACAATCGGCGCCTGGGAAAATACGGGCGATGCCGCAGCCAGCATGGCTGCGGCAATCGCAATACTTCTAATCGTTAAGGCCATTGGCATCCATTGGCGATTAGTTGATCTCTACACGACGGTTCATCGCACGGGCACTTTCACTGGAGCCGGGTACAGCCGGACGCTCTTCACCGTAGCTGATCACTTCCAGGTTAGCGGCATCTACCCCCTGCAGAACCAGGAAATCGCGCACGGCGTTGGCGCGGCGCTCACCCAGAGCCAGGTTGTATTCGCGAGTACCCAGCTCATCAGCGTGACCCTCGAGGCGCACCTGAGTGCTGGTTCCGCGCAGACGCTCGGCGTGCTGAATCAGCAAATCACGGGTCTCGGGTTTCAACAGGGACTGATCGAAGTCAAAGTAGACTACATTGTCCAGCGGTGCCACTGTTTCGGTAACAGGAGCTTCAACCACCGGCTCCGGAGTCTGGTCAACCACCTCCTGCTGCTGTCCGCTGGTTTCGGTATCGGTGCTGGAACAACCGCTCATTACCGCCAGAACAAAGGCCAGACCCAGGCCGGTTTTTACTGATTTCAACATAAGCTACTCCGCTTTTAGTGTTATCAAAAGATCCAGTAAGACGCTTGCTTATCGCACTACACGCCCGCCAAAACTGGTTTGGTGGGCAGTTTCTTCAACAAAGCAAAGATCAATCAAAGTAAGGCGACCACGCCGGCTCCCGCACGTCACCCCGCTGGGACGGCAGGCTGTACTTCACGCCGGCATCCAATGATACCGCCGCCAGAATACCTTTACTCCCCCGCTTGGTGGCGTACATCAGCATCGCACCGTTGGGCGCTACGCTGGGGGATTCATCCAGGGTCGTCTCTGTGAGGACACGCATTCTGCCGGTATTGATATCCATCGTCGCAATCGTGAACACCCCCCTGCTGCGATGTACCATTACCAGCGTTTTCCCGTCGGGAGACACACGCGGCCGAGCGTTATAGTCACCGTCGAAGGTTAAGCGGTCTACTTGACCAGTGGCAAGAGTCAATTGGTAAATTTGTGGCTTACCTCCCCTATCCGAAGTGAACACCAGCGATTTGCCGTCTGGCATCCAATTCGGCTCGGTATCAATGGCGAAGTGCCGGGTCATACGGGTGAACTTGCCGCTAATCAAATCCAGGACATAAATCTCCGGATTGCCGTCCTTGGAGAGGACCATGGCCATTTTGGTTCCATCCGGAGACCAACTGGGAGAACTGTTGAGTCCTTTGAAGTTGGTCAATTGCTGACGCGCGCCAGTGCGCAGGTTTTCCCGGAAGATAGCCGGGCGCCCGGTTTCAAAAGAGACATAGGCTACCTCTTGGCCATTCGGCGACCACATGGGCGACATCACCGGTGCGTTGAAGCGTCGGATCTCACGCGCCCGCGCGCCGTCGATATCCGCCCGCATCAGTGCGTAGCTGGGCCGTCCGCCGCGGGTCTGCTCCAGCACATAGATCATTTCCGTGGAGAAGGCGCCGCGGATACCGGTAATCGCCTCGAAGATTTCATCCGCCGCGCGGTGGGCGATATCCCTCAGCTGCTGGCTGCCGCCACTGACCTGCTTGGTGAACATCTTGTTCTGGCCGAAGATATTCACCAAATCAAAGGTGAGCAGGTAGCCCTGCGCCTGGGGCTCTATGCGGCCGGTTACCACATATTCCGTACCCAATATGCGCCAATCGCGGAAAATCACCTCTTCCGGTGTCTTGGGAAAGGACAGCATGTCCTCCTGGGGCACCGGTGCGAAGAGGCCGCTGCGGCGCAGGTCCGCGGAAATAATGCCGGATACATCCTCAGGCAAGACACCGCTGCCGGACCAGTTAAAAGGTGACACCGCGATCGGGGTCGGGTCCTGGCTTCCGCGGGTAATTTCCACCACCAGCTGCGCCTGAGCAACGGCAGCGAACAGCCAGCTGGTAACGGCACAGGTCAACATCAAGGTCAGTCTTCTCATCATTGGCGCAAGCCTTCGACTCTGAATATCAATTGTGTTGTGCGTATCTGGCGCTCGAATAGCGCCGGTTCCTCCCGGGCCACCTCAGCGACCTCGGGGAATACTTCCACTTTGCGCACCGCGGTGAGCACCGCGCGGTCCAGAGCGGCGTTGCCACTGCTCTTGACGATATTAGCGGCGACCACACGACCAGTGGGCACAAAGTTAATTTTCACTTCCGTCACCATCCCATTGCGCGCGCTGGGGGGCCAGCTGAGCACCGATTCGATGCGCTGCTGGATCGCCTGGGCCACGGACATCACTGCCTGGGTGTCCTCGCGCGCTTCGAGCAGCTCTTCCTCTTCCTCGAGCGCCTCTTCAAAAGCGCTCTGGCGCTCGCGCTCCAACTGTTCACGGCGCTCTTTTTCCTTGCGCTCCCGTTCCTTGCGCTCTTTTTCGCGCTGGGCCTCCTCGGCCTTCTTCTTGCGCTCGGCCTCTTCCTTTTTCTTGCGCTCCAGAGCTGCGCGGCGCTTCTTCTCCGCTTCTGCTTTGCGCTGGCGTTCCAGTTCCCGCTGGCGGCGCTGCTCGCGCAGATCCACCTTGGGCGGCGCGGCCTTTTTCGGTGTCAACGCCTCCGCGCTGATCAGCTTGGCCTGCACAAATTGCGGCATCGGCTTGCGCTCGGGTTCCCTGGCTTCCCAGCCGAAGCTGAGCACCGCAATCAGCAGCCCGTGGAAGAGCAAGCTGATGACAACCGGTAGAAAATAGGAGCTGGCGTTATTCATGCAGTCCTATTCCTGCGGCGGCTCGGTCACCAGGCCCACGCTGGGGGCGCCGGCCTGCTGCAAGTGGGTCATGGCGCTGACGATCAAACCGTATTTCGCGTCCGTATCCCCCCACACAAGTACTGGCGTGTCGGGTTTTTGACGCAAAACCTTAGCCACGGTTTCCTTGATCTCCGCCAGCGGCTTGGGGGCCTTTTCATCTTCCCCCAGATTTAAATAGTAGGTGCCGTCGGCGCGCACAGATACGATCAAAGGTTCCTCGTCGGTGTCCTCAATGGGCGCCGAGGGGGCGTCCGGCAAATCCACTTTGACGCCCTGCATCAGCAGGGGTGCGGTGACCATGAAGACGATCAGCAGTACCAGCATCACGTCTATGTAGGGCACGACATTGATCTCGGAGACCAGTTTGCGCTTGCCGCCCTTGCGAAAAACACTCATGGGTTCGCCTATCCGCTCAGCTTGCGTGCACTTTGCGGTGCAGGATCGAGGAGAACTCCTCGGCAAAGGTCTCGTAACTGGACAGCAACCATTCTGCCTTGGCCGAGTAGCGGTTATACGCCATTACCGCGGGGATGGCCGCGAACAGGCCCATGGCTGTGGCCACCAGGGCCTCGGAAATCCCGGGCGCGACCGTGGCAATAGTGGCCTGGTGCATGGTGGCCAGGCCGCGGAAGGAATTCATAATGCCCCAAACGGTACCGAAGAGACCGATATAGGGACTCACCGAGCCGACAGTCGCCAAAAACGGCAGGTTCATCTCCACTTTCTCCTGTTCCCGCGACATGGCAACCCGCATGGCCCGCTCGGTGCCCTCCATCACCGCTTCGGGGCTGCTTCGCCCCTGCTGCCGCAACCGGGTGAACTCGGTGAAGCCGGCACGGAACAGGGATTCTACGCCGTCGGTCCTGCCGCGTTCAGCGCGGGCATTGCCTTCGCGGAAGAGCTGATTTAGGTCCGCGCCGGACCAGAATCGGCGCTCGAAAGTAGTCAGTGCTTTTTTCGCGCGGGAGAGGTAGAGCCCGCGCTGGATAATCATTACCCAGGAAACCACCGAGGCCAGCAACAGAAGCAACATCACCAGTTGCACCAGCAGGCTGGCATTCTGTATCAGCCCCCAGAGGGAAAGTTGTTCACCGGCGTTCATCTTTTAAATAGCTGCCTTTAATGCTGAATAAATGGGTTCGGGAAGCGCACAGGGCTTGCGGGTGTCATCCGATACGCAAGCGACTTTGACCACACCCTCGCAAATAATTTCATCGTCGCGCCAGATTTTCTGTTCGAAGGTCACCGCGGCGCGCCCCAGTTTGCCAATCGCTGCCGTGGCCCGCAACGTGTCGTCCAGGCGCGCCGAGCGCCGGTACTGTATTTCCGCAGAGTGCACCACCAGTAACAGCCCCCGCTCAGGCATGGCCGGCTTATCATAGCCGAGGGAGCGGACCAGTTCTGTGCGCGCGCGCTCCATATACTTCAGATAATTGACGTAGTAAACGATTCCACCCGCATCCGTGTCTTCGATATAAACGCGGATGGGGATACTAAAAGCTTCTTTCACCCCTATTCCTTACAAAATACTGATTGCACCGAAGAGCCACTCTTTATTTGCTGGCCGGCTTGGGAATTCCAAAATGCTCATAGGCAAGCCCGGTTACCACCCGTCCGCGTGGTGTGCGGGCAATATAGCCCTGCTGAATCAAATAGGGCTCGAGCACGTCCTCAATGGTATCCCGCTCTTCACTGACTGCCGCGGCCAGGCTGTCGATCCCCACTGGCCCCCCGTCGAACTTCTCGATCATGGCCAGCAGCATGCGCCGGTCGAGCTGATCGAACCCCCGCGCGTCCACGTTGAGCATATTCAGAGCGGCGTCGGCAATGGCGGCATCGACACTGCCGTCACCCTTCACCTCGGCGTAGTCCCGCACCCGGCGCAGCAAGCGGTTGGCAATACGCGGCGTGCCGCGGGCGCGGCGCGCGACTTCGAGTGCGCCGCCCTTATTAATTTCCACGCCCATTAGTCCAGCGGAGCGCTGCACAATGCTGGTCAGGTCTTCGACGCTGTAGAACTCCAGCCGCTGTACGATACCGAAACGATCCCGCAGCGGCGAGGTGAGCAGCCCCGCGCGGGTGGTTGCTCCCACCAGAGTGAAGGGCGGCAGGTCCAACTTAATTGAACGCGCGGCCGGCCCCTCGCCGATCATAATATCCAGCTGATAGTCCTCCATCGCCGGATAGAGCACCTCTTCCACATGGGGACTGAGGCGGTGTATCTCGTCGATAAAAAGTACGTCGCCGGGTTCCAGGTTGGTCATCAGCGCAGCCAGATCCCCCGCCTTTTCCAGCACCGGGCCGGAAGTGGTCTTGATGGCCACCCCCATCTCGGCGGCAATGATGTTGGCGAGCGTCGTCTTTCCAAGGCCCGGCGGGCCGAACACCAGGGTGTGGTCCAGGGCTTCACCGCGCAATTTGGCGGCCTGAATGAAGATTTCCATCTGCTCCCGTACCACCGGCTGGCCGACATAGTCCGCCAGCGTCTTGGGGCGCACAGCGCGGTCGTACTGCTCTTCCTGGCCGGCAGGCCCTAGAGGTTCGGGAGTAATGAGGCGGTCGGCGTGAATCACGGCAACCTCCCCGGCCACGGGCGCCAATGCAAACGCGACCGCCTGCAATTCTTCCCCCGACACACTGCTTCACTTGGCATTTCGCTGTCACCTTTGCGCATGATTGCCACGGATTTCCATTACGCCGGCGCGATACTTTTCAGCGCCAGGCGAATGAGGGTGGCGCTGTCTGCATCCGGCTGCGCCTTGCTTGCGCGGGCCACCATCTTGGAGGCTTCGGTTGGTTTGTAGCCGAGCGCGGCGAGGGCGCTCTCCGCCTCGGCAAGGTGATCGACTTTCGGCGCGGCCGCGGCCATCAGCGGTATATCGTTGACCTCCCCTGGGTGCGGCGCCAGCTTGTCTCGCAGTTCGACAATCAAGCGCTCCGCAGTCTTCTTACCCACGCCGGGCACTTTGACCAAGGCGGCCACATTGTCCTCCGCCACACAGCGGGAAAGAGCGGCGGCATCGAGGCCAGACAAGATCGCCAGGGCCATCTTCGGCCCCACACCGTTGACTTTGATCAGCGTCCGAAACAACTGGCGGTCCGCTTCGCGGAGAAAGCCATACAGAGTTTGAGCGGTTTCCGAGACCGCCAGATGGGTGTGCAACTGGACCTGTTGTCCCTGTGGGGGCAGTTCGAAAACAGTGGTCATAGGCGCGAGCACTTCATAGCCCACCCCCTGTACATCCACCAGTAGCAGTGGCGGTTGCACTGCGGCCAGAGTGCCGCTCAGTCTTCCTATCATTCGCTTCTCACTCCGAGGCAAGGGCACTGCCATCCGCCCCGCGTCTGTCTATCGAATCGTTAATCTACCGCGGCGGAAGCTGGTGCGGGCGCCGCCAGCGGTCTGAACCAAGGTCTGCATGGTATGCATATGGCAAAGCGCCACGGCCAGCGCATCGGCGGCGTCTTCTTGCGGCGCGGCCGGCAGTGACAACAGGGTTTTCACCATATGCTGCACCTGAAGCTTGTCCGCCGCCCCGGTGCCCACCACCGCCTGCTTCACTTTGCGCGCCTCGTACTCGGCCACCGGCAGACCCGCATTGGCGGCGGCAACAATAGCCGCGCCCCGCGCCTGCCCCAGCTTCAGGGCCGAACCGGCACTCTTGGACATAAACACGTTTTCAATCGCCATCTGTTCGGGCCGGTATTGCCCGGCGATCTGACTGACGGCATCGAAGATCAGTTTGAGGCGTTCCGGCAGCGCGCCGTCCGGTATCCGGATCACGCCGCTGGCGACGTAGACGGCCTTACCTCGCTGTATGTCGATCAAGCCGTAACCGGTTTTGCGCGAGCCGGGATCTATGCCCAGGATTCGGGTCAAGGGCAACTCCCTTGGTTTTGTCTATCTATTTCTATGGTGGCGGGAGTGTCCCAAGGTGGGGGGAAGGCGTCAAGGAAAGGGCGGGCACAAGGCCCGCCTGCAGCGCAGTAATCCGATACGCGGATCAGGCCAACGCTTCCATCACCTCGGAGGGAATGTCGGCATTGGTATAGACGTTCTGCACGTCGTCCAGGTCTTCCAACATATCCACCAGTGCCATAACCTTCTCGGCACCATCCTTGTCCAGCGGCACCGTTGTGGAGGGGATCATCGCAACCTCGGCATTGTCAGGCTTGAAGCCGGCTTCGGTCAGCGCATCCTTCACCGACATATAGTCCTGGAATTCGGTGGTGACCTCAATGCTGCCGTCGTCGTTGGTCTCGATATCTTCGGCACCCGCCTCCAGAGCGGCCTCCATCAGTGCCTCCTCATCCACCCCAGCCTCATAGTAAAGCTGCCCCTTGCGGGAGAAGAGGTAGGCCACCGAGCCATCGGTGCCCAGGTTGCCACCGCGCTTGGAGAAGGCGTGACGCACTTCGGCAACAGTGCGGTTGCGATTGTCGGTCAGGCACTCCACCAGGATGGCGACACCTCCGGCACCGTAGCCCTCGTAAGTCACCGCCTCGTAGTTGTCTCCTTCGGCGTTGCCGGCACCGCGGGCGATGGCCTTTTCGATGGTATCTTTTTTCATATTCGCGCCCAGCGCCTTGTCGACAGCGGCGCGCAGAGCCGGGTTGTCATCCGGGTTTGGGCCAGCCTTGGCGGCCACGGTCAGTTCGCGAATAATCTTGGTGAAAACTTTACCGCGCTTTGCGTCCTGGGCCGCTTTGCGGTGTTTGATATTGGCCCATTTACTATGTCCGGCCATTGCTCGTCTCTCTTTAATCAGTTTGCAGGATGGGCTGAGGAGCGCAGCGACATGCCCATCGGTTAAACTTGATGGGCACGATCCCGTATCGGGTAACGGGAAAGCAGAAAACCGCTGTACCGCTTTCTGCCTGCGCTTTGCCCATCCTACAAAAGATCAGCCGACCTGCTCTTCCTTCCGGCGCAGACGGATATTCAGTTCGCGCAGCTGCTTGGCCTCCACGGCACCCGGTGCATCTGTCATCACACAAGCTGCTGTCTGGGTTTTGGGGAAGGCGATGACGTCGCGGATAGAATCGCTGCCGGTCATCAGCATCACCAGGCGATCGAGCCCGAAAGCCAATCCACCGTGGGGCGGCGCACCGAACTTGAGGGCGTCGAGCAGGAAGCCAAACTTCTCGCGCTGCTCGCGCTCGTCGATACCGAGAATGCGGAACACCGCCTGCTGCATCGCCTGGTCGTGGATGCGCACGGAACCGCCTCCCAGCTCGGTGCCGTTGAGGACCATGTCGTAGGCCCTGGACAGGGCGCCCAGCGGGTTTGCCTCCAGCTCCTCCGGAGTGCAGGAGGGCGCGGTAAAGGGGTGGTGCAAGGCCGTCAGACCACCATCGTCCTCTTCCTCGAACATGGGGAATGCCACCACCCACAGAGGGGCCCAGTCGCAGGTGTAGAGATTCAGATCGGCGCCCAGTTTGCAGCGCAGCGCGCCCAGGGATTCAGAAACAACCTTGGCAGTATCCGCACCGAAGAAAATTAAATCGCCGCTCTCCGCTTCGACCCGGTCGAGAATCGCCGCACGCACATCAAGGGGCAGGAACTTAACGATCGGCGACTGCAAACCGTTCTCCAGGTCCGACTTGTCGTTGACCTTGATATAAGCCAGCCCTTTGGCACCGTAAATGCCGACGAACTTGCCGTAATCATCAATCTGCTTGCGGGTGAGCTTATCGTTGCCACCGGGCACTTTGAGGGCGGCGACGCGGCCTTTGGGATCGTTGGCGGGACCGGAGAAGACCTTGAACTCGACTTCTGTCATCAGGTCCTTAATCTCGACCATCTCCAGCGGAATGCGCAGGTCGGGCTTGTCGGAGCCGTAGCGCAGCATGGCCTGGTAGTGGCTCATGCGCGGGAATTCCCCCAGCTCCACGCCCAACAGTTCTTGGAACAGCTTGCGCACCATGCCCTCGGTAATGGACATGATGGTCTCTTCATCGATGAAAGAGGCCTCTATATCGATCTGGGTGAATTCCGGCTGGCGGTCAGCGCGCAGGTCTTCGTCGCGGAAACACTTGGCAATCTGGTAGTAGCGGTCGAAACCGGAAACCATCAGCAACTGCTTAAACAGTTGCGGTGATTGCGGCAGGGCGAAAAACTTGCCCTCGTGGGTGCGGCTGGGCACCAGATAATCGCGGGCGCCCTCGGGAGTGGCGCGAGTGAGAATCGGGGTTTCGATATCCAGGAAGCCCTGCGTATCCAGATAGTTGCGGATGGCGGTAGTCAGCTTGGAGCGAAAGCGCAGATTGCGCTGCATATCGCTGCGGCGCAGATCCAGATAGCGGTACTTGAGGCGCACATCCTCGCCCACCGCGGTGTGTTCATCCAGCTGGAAAGGAACGGTTTCCGCGCTGTTCAATATCTCCAGCTCAGTGCCGTAAACCTCCACCTCGCCGGTGTCCATATTCGGGTTTACCGTTGCTTCCGAGCGGGCGCGCACACGGCCGGTCACTTTCAGCACATACTCGCCGCGCACCCGGTCCGCCTGTTCAAAGTGTTCGCCGGCATCCGGATCGAACACCACCTGCACTATGCCATCGCGATCACGCAGGTCGATAAAAATTACTCCGCCGTGATCACGGCGGCGGTCGACCCAGCCGCAGAGGGTTACTACGCGGTCTATATCCGCGGAACGCAGGGCGCCACAGTAGTCAGTGCGCATGGATGTCTATTCCCGTAGTCGTTAAATGAATTTGAGGGCCGCCACACGGCGACCCGGAGGACTCAACCGGTCTTGGACTTGTCTCCACCGGCCTTTTCGCCACTGGATTTGGCCCCATTGGCCGCGTCGCCAGCCAGATTCTTCTTGCTGCCGGTTTTGAAGTCCGTCTCGTACCAACCGCCCCCCTTGAGGCGGAAACCGGCAGCGGAGATCTTCTTGCGCAGCTCCGCCTTGCCACAGGCGGCGCAATCGGTCAGCGGGGCATCACTCATGCGCTGCAGCGCTTCCATCTCGTGGCCGCAGGCATTGCACTGGTATTCGTAAATAGGCATTGCTCAGTACCGGATGGTTTAAGGGGCGCAGATTATACATGAGGCCCATAGCGGGAAGAAGCTGCGGCCTCAATCGGCAAGGCGCACCCCCAAAGTCGGCGCAGACATGGGATCTCAACCGCAGATCGGTAAAAAAAACACTATTTTTTTCCTGCTTTTCCACTGCGCGGGAACAAAAACTATATATACTTCCCCTCAGCACCCGTCGCGCCCCCCCTTTCAGATGGGCGCGCCGGGCGTAAGAACACATTTTCATCGGAAAAAACGAATAGAAGGAAGCTACTAATGGCAGCACGCAAGAAAGCCACAGCAGCTAAGAAAGCCCCCGCCAAGAAAGCCACAGCCAGCAAGGCACCCGCCAAGAAGGCCGCGGTCAAGAAAATCACCGCCGTAAAGGAGAAGTACACCAAAACCCAGATCCTGAACCAGATTGCAGAGAACACCGAACTCACCCGCAAACAGGTTCAGTCCGTTCTGGACGAGCTGGCCGACGTGATTCACGCCCACATCAAAAAGCGTGCGGTCGGCGAGTTCGCCCTGCCCGGCCTGCTGAAAATCACCACTGTGAAGAAGCCCGCCCGCAAGGCGCGCAAGGGCATCAACCCTTTCACCGGCGAGGAAACCGTATTCAAGGCCAAACCCGCCAGCATTCAAGTGAAAGTCCGCCCGCTGAAAAAGCTCAAGGAAATGGCCGAGTCCTGATTCGCGCCACCTTGAGAAACCCCGCTGCGGCGGGGTTTTTTGTTGCTTGGCGCAAAGCGTCCTCCGCAAACACCACGGACCTATCTTTGGTCCCCAGCGCCGGGCATTTAGCGTAGAATGTCGCCCTCCAAAGCAACACAACCAGAACAGAACCCCTATGCGCGCATCCCGCTATCTGATCGCCACCCAGAAAGAAACCCCCAATGACGCAGTTGTAATCAGTCACCAGCTCATGCTGCGGGCCGGCATGATCCGTCGCCTGGCTTCGGGCCTTTACACCTGGCTGCCGACCGGGCTGAGGGTTCTGCGCAAGGTTGAGCACATTGTGCGCGAAGAGATGAACCGTGCCGGAGCCCTTGAGGTGTTGATGCCGATGGTGCAGCCTGCGGAACTGTGGGAGGAGTCGGGCCGCTGGCAGGAATACGGTCCCGAACTGCTGCGCATACGCGACCGCCACGACAACGGTTTCTGCCTGGGGCCGACCCACGAAGAGGTCATCACCGATCTGGTCCGCAACGAAATCAATAGCTACAAGCAACTGCCGGCCAACTTCTATCAGATCCAGACCAAGTTCCGCGACGAAATCCGCCCGCGCTTTGGCGTGATGCGCGCGCGGGAGTTCACCATGAAGGATGCCTACTCCTTCCATATTGATGCGGACTCCCTGCAAGAAACCTACGACGCAATGCACGCCGCCTACTGCCGCATCTTTGACCGCATCGGCCTCGACTACCGCGCGGTGCTGGCGGATACCGGCTCCATCGGCGGTTCTCATTCCCACGAATTCCACGTGCTGGCGGATAGCGGTGAGGACGATATCGCCTTCTCCACCGAATCCCGATACGCCGCCAACGTGGAGCTGGCAGAGGCACTGGCGCCAGCGGGCGAGCGGCCGGCACCGGGCCGGGAATTGGAGGAAGTGCACACCCCGAATCAGAAAACCATCGCCGCGGTGAGCGAATTCCTGCAAGCGGACCCCGCGCAGTCGGTGAAGACGCTGATTGTCCTTGGCGAGTGCGAAGAGGGTGAGACACCGCCGCTGGTGGCGCTGGTGCTGCGCGGCGACCATACACTGAACGAAATCAAGGCCGAGAAACTGCCCGGTATCGCCAGCCCATTGCAGTTCGCGCCGGAAGAGCGCATCGCACAGGAACTCGGTTGCGGTATCGGCTCTCTCGGCCCCGTCGGACTGCAAATTGAAACCATCGTCGACCGCGCCGCCGCCCACCTGGCGGACTTTATCTGCGGTGCCAATAAAGACGACTATCACTACACCGGCGTCAACTGGGGTCGCGATGTGGCACTGGAGCGCGTGGAAGATCTGCGCAATGTAGAAGCCGGCGACCCCAGCCCGGACGGCCGCGGCACCCTGGAAATCAAACGCGGCATCGAGGTGGGGCATATCTTCCAATTGGGTGATAAATACAGCCGCGCAATGAACGCCACAGTGCTGGACGAAAACGGCAAAGAGCAAGTGATGGCCATGGGCTGCTACGGCATCGGCGTGTCCCGCATCGTCGCTGCCGCCATAGAACAGAACCACGACGATGCCGGTATTCTCTGGCCGGATGCCATCGCCCCCTTCCAACTGGCAATCGTGCCGATCAATCTGCACAAAAGCGACACAGTGCGGGAAAAGTGCGAACACCTGTACCAGTCCCTCAGCGCCAAAGGTATCGACGTCCTTTATATGGACGAACCCAAAGCGCGTCTCGGCGCTATGCTCGCCGATGTGGAACTGATGGGAATTCCGCACCGCATTGTGGTGGGCGACCGGGGGCTGGAAAAAGGCGTGGTGGAATACAAAGGCCGCCGGGACGCCGAGAGCCAGGAGTTCGCCGTATCACAACTGGAGGAAGTCCTGCTAAAAATGATCGCTGGTTAACGGTTTTTATGTGACTTGGATGCCGGCGCAGCCCGGCATCCGCGGCTCGCCCCGGAGATATCCGGGCGAACCGCAATTTCCTCTGCCCTTCCCCCGCGCCTTTCCGTAAAATTCCCAGTCATGATAAGAAAAAGCCTCGCCACACTATTGCTCTGCCTGCTTTTCACTGGGGTCCAGGCCCAGGGGGAAGTTGCGCAAATTGATCCCGAGTTAAAGCGCGCCTTAAAGGAAGCAGTCACCCAGGCGGATAGCTTTGTCGACCGCTTCGATGCCGAAGTCTGGCTGATGAGCAAATCCCAGCCCCTGGCCCGCTATATCAAAGATCCTCAAGAACGTATGCGCGTATTAAAAGCCGTGCACCGCGAAGCCACCCGCGCCGGTCTGCGGCCGGAAATCGTTCTCGCCGTTATCCAGATTGAAAGTGCTTTCGACCCCTATGCCGTATCCCGTGTCGGCGCTCAGGGCATGATGCAGGTGATGCCTTTCTGGAAGAAAGAAATCGGCCGTCCGGACGACAACCTGATCGACATGGACACCAACCTCCGCTACGGCTGCACCATCCTCAAACATTACATCGAAAAAGCCAAAGGCAATCTCGCCGACGCACTGGCCTATTACAACGGTAGCTACGGTCGCTATACCTACTCCCGCAAAGTACTGGACGCCTGGGCGGCGCGCTGGAGATAAGCATGAGCACCGGTTACGTGTTCTTTACCGGCGCCGCCTGCGGCCTGCTGTTATTGGCAGCCGCCAAGCTAGCGATCAGCTACCGCCGACAGCTGGCGGGACGCTGGTTGTTTCTACTCCTGACCGGAGTGTTCAGCTACCTAGTGCACCCGCTCGCGGCACCGGAGAACGCCTGGCTGAAGCTGCTGCTAGACCTCCCCACCGACCTGGTACCGGCGGCTTTCTGGCTGTTCACCTTTTCCCTGTGCAGTGACTCGGGAAAATTTCCACGCTCCGGCTGGATTCTGATCGCGCTTTCAGTGATTGTCAGCGGAGCGGCCAACCTCGGTCCCAGCGGGCAGCCTCAAGTGCACGAAGCCCTTTACATCCTGGCCCAACCACTGAAACTCAGCCTGCTTGCCGCAGGCCTGATCACTCTGGTGCGGCAGTTCCAGTCCGACTTGGTGGAAGCCCGCCGCCGCCTGCGCGCGGCGCTGTTGATCGCGGTGGGCGGATATATGTTGATTGTCGTCTGCGCCGAATTTCTGTTCTCCTACCAGCCGGTCCCCGCCGGCGTTCCCACACTACACGCGCTGCTCGCCAGCCTGCTCACTCTGACAGCCTGCCTTTGGCTGCTGGCGCTGTCCCCCACCGCACTGGACGAATCACTGCCGCCGAGCGAAGAACGCGAAAAGAAAAAAACACCGCCTCCCGAGACTCCGCCCCCCCTGGACAAACCCCAGCAACAGCTGCTGGAAAAACTTCAGGCCCACATGCATGCCGGAGGTTATCGCCACACCGGACTGACCATCCGGGAACTGGCGGAGCAACTGGGGGCCCGCGAGCATGTACTGCGAACACTGATTAATCGCCACCTGGGTTACCGGAACTTCAACGAGTACCTAAACCAGTTCCGTATTGACGAGGCCAGCCGGCGCCTGGCGGACCCGGAGCAAGCACACCTCCCGGTGCTCACCATTGCTCTGGATATCGGCTACCGATCCCTCAGCCCCTTCAACGCCGCATTTAAACGCCGCCACAAACAGACACCCACCGAGTACCGGCGGGAAAAGCTACCGGTGCAGGAAGTCTGACCGGCAATTTTTCAGAATCCGTCAGCAGTTTTCCGCTTTCCGCAAGCAGTCGGCGCCACTTTGCCCCACACTCCTTCCACGACTGGAGGGGGTGCCCAAAACTGTCACCTCCACATCACCGGGAAAGCACCGCCCCTCGTGCGGACAGCAATTCACGGGCGCTCCAGCGCACCTAAAACGAATTCATCAGGAGCGCCGCCCCAATAAAGCCAATAAAAAAGGTGAGACTATGGAATTCCTGTGGGAAATGGCCCAAACCTGGGGAGAACACTTCCGTCGCGATCTCTTTCGTTACCTCATCGCCGCTACGGCGGTCAGCCTGCTGGTCAGTTGGGTATTCCGTCAATGGATGGACAGCCGTCGCATCCAAAGGCGTCGCGCAAGCTGGAAAGACATCCGCCGGGAAATCCGCTTTTCCATGCTCACCTTGGGCGTCTTTGCCACCATCGGCATTATCACCAGTATCCTGGGCGATTGGGGACTATTGCGGATATACCGGCAGTGGAGCGACTACCCACTGTGGTGGAACCTGATCAGTCTGCCAGTGCTTATCGTGTTGCACGACACATACTTTTATTGGACACACCGCGCCATGCACCACCCCGCGCTGTTCAAGCATTTTCACCGTGTCCATCATCTGTCCCGCACGCCGACGCCCTGGGCCGCTTACAGTTTCTCGGTGGGAGAGGCTTCTCTGATGGGAATCTTTTCGCCGCTGATACTGGCGCTGATTCCGCTGCATTTGGCGGTCTGGCTCATATTTATCTTCGTAATGATCTTCCGCAACGCCATGCTGCATGCAGGTTGCGAATTTCACCCCCGCAGTTGGGTGGACGGGCCGCTGGACATAATGACCACAACCACCCACCACGACCTGCACCACCAGCGATTCCACGGCAACTACGGTTTTTATTTCACCTGGTGGGACCGCTGGATGGGAACGGAATTCAAAAATTATAAACAGGCATTCTGCCAAGCAGTTGACGGCAATTTTAGCGACTCACACACACGAAAAAGGTCGATAGCATCAAATTTAAATTGCGGCTGATCGGCAAATATCCGCAAACTTACGCGGCCTCCGGGCCGCTTTTTTATCCGAACAATCCTTAAATTCATTTAGACCATCAACACAAAACATGCACGCCAGAATATAAAAATACAGTGACGGAATATACATTTTAACAACGTCACAGATACCAATAAAAAGTAAAATACAGAAAATTTGTAATTAATGGGGTCTCAGGCAAATTGGCGCAGATGCCACCAGCAGATGCCACTAAAATTTTTTCGGAGCTTGGGCACCCCCAAAAACCACGGCAATGGCGCAATTGCACCGGGGAATTCCTAGCGCACCAATCAGGCTCCTCGAGATCAGCAAAAAGAATACAGCGCCAATTCTCCAGTTGGCACTTGTAGAGAGAAAAGGAAGTCAGTACATTGAAAAAAGCTCGGCACCCTAATTATTAAAAGACCGGGCAGCACACACAATACAAACACAAAAAAGGTTTCGGGGAGTTTTTTCATATCCCGATTACCTGATCCTTTATTCCGCACCCAAAACTAGTAGAGCCAGGCAGTGCCGGCCTCAACCGGCGTCTCTACGTTCGAGCAGCCTCCAGAGAAACTCCAGAGGCATTTCCCAAAAAAGGCCAAGGGCGCACCGGTAACGGTAACGCCCATTAAAAATTTATGGTGCAGGAAATAATGAAATGAACAGTCCCGCGTTAAAAATCTCATCGTTATTTCTGTTAATTTGTTCATGGATTGCAATGCCTGCGGCGGCCGCTGCAACCTGTGAGTACCTAATCGTCAACGACTGGGGCTCCGGCGCACAGGCGAGCATCCGCATTACCAACACCGGTACCAGTGCCATTGATGGCTGGCAAGTCGACTGGGAATACGATGACGGTACCGTAGTCGTCGACAGCTGGAACACAAGCCTGATGGGCGACAACCCCTATACGGCGAGCAGCCTGTCTTGGAACAGCAGCGTCGAGCCGGGGCAGTATGTGGAGTTCGGTCTGACGCTCAGCAATGGATCAGACAGCGCCGTAATCCCAGTGGTGAACGGTGCCGTCTGTGACGCTGATGGCAGCGGCAGCTCCAGCAGCTCCAGCTCATCTTCCAGCTCCAGCTCATCGTCCAGTTCCGGCAGCGGAGGCCCCAGTGGTCCGCCACCAGCAGTGGAAATCGAGCGTGTATTCCCCAACCTGACCTTCGAACAGCCTCTCGGCATGATGCAGGCACCAGGAGACAATTCGCGCTGGTATATTCTGGAAAAAACCGGGATGGTTTACTGGATCGATGCCAGTGACAATCTCACCACCACCAAAAACGTTTACCTGGATCTATCCGGCACCGTCGACAGCGCGGCCGAGGGCGGGGTGTTGGGAATGGCCTTCCACCCCAACTACCAAGTGAATAGACAGGTTTACCTGTCATTTACCACACCGGCGTCAGACCCCATGACATCGGTTATCGCCCGCTACACCGAGAGCACCGGCGGCACCAGTCTGGATGCGGGCTCGCGCCAGGACATCCTCACCCTGCAACAGCCCTATGCCAACCACAATGGCGGCCATATCGCCTTTGGCCCCGACGGCTACCTGTACATCGGTTTCGGGGACGGCGGCTCCGCCAACGACCCGGAAGCCAACGGTCAGGACACCAGCAATTGGCACAGCGCCATGCTCAGAATCGACGTGGACAACGGCTCGCCCTACAGCATCCCGTCGGACAACCCCTTCGCAAACGGTGGCGGCCAGCCGGAAATTTACGCCTATGGTCTGCGCAATCCCTGGCGCTGGAGTTTCGACCGGGTCACCGGCGATCTTTGGCTCGCGGATGTCGGCCAGGCGGAATACGAGGAAGTCAATATTATTGAAAAAGGCGGCAACTACGGCTGGCGCTGCCGGGAAGGCTTCCACACCACCAGTAATAGCTGTGAAGACAGTGGCCCCTACAAAGACCCCTTGTTCGAATACGATCACGATCAAGGCCAATCAATTACCGGGGGCTATGTGTACCGGGGCACGCAAATCGCGGGCCTAAATGGCGCCTATATCTTTGGTGATTATCAGAATGGAAAAGTCTGGGCCTACACCGACACCATGTATCCCCTGGCTGACACCGCGTTAAATATCGCCACCTTCGGCGAATCCAACAGCGGTGAAATTTATCTGGCGGATATTGTCGGCGGCACCCTGCACCGCATAGTTGCGCAAGGCGACAGCGGCTCCAGCAGTTCCAGCTCGTCATCATCGGGCAGCAGCTCATCTTCAAGCAGCAGCTCAAGTTCCAGCAGCTCGTCGAGCAGCTCCACCTCGGGCAACTCGTCCAGCGGTGGCACCGACGGTGGCATCTCCTGTGCTGTGACCTACGACAATGTCTGGAACAACGGCTACCAGCTCGACGTCACGGTCACCAACAATGGCAGCAGTGCTGTAAGCAGCTGGGAAGTCACGCTCCAGTTCGATGAACCACCACAAATCACCGGCAACTGGAATTCAAACAGCAGCGTCTCTGAGAACACAGCCACCTTCAGCAACGCTGACTGGAACGGCAGCCTCAAACCTGGTGAAAGCACTACATTCGGCTTCCAGGGCGACCACGATGGAAGCTTTACGCTGCCCACCTGCAGTGGCCCGGGTGGTTCGTCGAGCAGCAGCTCCAGTTCTTCGTCGAGCAGCTCCAGCTCCTCGTCCAGCAGCTCCAGCACGTCATCCAGCAGTTCCGGTTCGTCCAGCAGCGGCGGCACGGATACCAGCAATATGACGGGCTACGAAATCTACAGCGCCATGTGCGCCGGCTGTCACGGTTTTGCCGCCGACGGCGGCAGGGTGGGAGTACCGCTGAACGAGCCTCGTGACCTGGATTTCATGATCAGCTATATCGAGCAGTCCATGCCCCGCAACGATCCTGCCGCCTGTGACGGGGACTGCGCCAACAAGGTCGGCAACTATATTGCCGATACTTTCTGGGAAGAGCAGACGCCGCCGAACTGTGACATTGTCCGCTACGGCGCCCGCCAGTTGAAAATCCTCACGCGGTCCGAGTACCAAAATACGGTCGAGGATCTGCTGGGCGTAGACTTCAATGCTGCAGAAGGATTGGCGGAAGACTACCGGGTAAGTTATTTCATCAACAACGCCCACGCGTCCATCGTCACCTCCGCCTACGACAGTTATCTGACCGTAGCCGAGGAAATCGCAGCCTGGTCCGCGGCGAGAGATTTTGCCCCGGCCTTGAACTGTAGTTCCTTCAACCAGGACTGTGTCGATCAGTTTATCAACGAACTGGCACCGAAAATTTTCCGCCGCCCGTTGGACAGCGAGGAAATCGCCACCTATTCCGAGCTGGCCAATGGCACCGTTACCGAGGGCGACGTACATTCGGGCATCCAGCTGGCGTTGATGACCATGCTGTCCTCACCGCAGTTCCTGTACCGCCACGAGCTGGGTGAACTCAATCCGGCAAACAACGCAATCGACGCAGACGCCTACGAGTTGACGTCCTACGAAATGGCCACCTGGCTGAGCTACTCCTTCACCGGCTCCACGCCGGACGAAACCACCCTGGAAAAAGCGCGCAACGATCTGCTACGCGATCCGGCGCAAATTCAGGAGGAAGCGCAGCGGCTGCTGAATCTGCCCGAGGCGAGAAACACCATGGGCGACTTTGTCGGCAGCTGGCTGGATACGGACAACCTCGACTACTCGCCGAAAGACGAGGCCACCTGGCCCGGTTTCGAAGCAGTAGCGCCGCATATGCAGCAGGAAATCCGTGAAGTCTTCGCCGAAGTCATGCTGAACAGCAGCGAGAGTTTCGCCTCGCTCTACAACGGCAACTGGACCTTCGTCAACGGCCCTCTGGCTCAGCACTACGGCATTGGCGGCGTCTCCGGCGATGAGTTCCAGCGGGTCACCACCACGGATCGCGGCGGCATTCTGACCAGCGGTGCGTTTATGTCCCGCTGGGCCGAGCGCATCGAGACGTCACCGATCCGCCGCTCAGTACGGGTACGCCGCCGTATGCTGTGTCAGGATCAGCCCAATCCGCCCGCCGGCATCATCGAGGACCGCGCCGACCGTATTGAAGAGCTCGCGGACCTTATCGCGGACCCGGCGACAACCAACCGCATGAAGTACGAGGCCCTGACCTCTGTCAGCCCCTGCCTGAACTGCCACCAGGAGTGGATCAACCCCCTCGGCGGCGGTATGGAAGACTTTGACGCGGTGGGCAATCCCCGCACTGTCGACCTCAACGGCAACACGATCGATGCCAGTGGACGTCTCTATGCACCCGATGTGCTGAGCAACCGTGGCGAATGGATCGAATTCGAAGGCGCGCGGGGACTGGGAGAAGTGTTGGCGACACTGCCCAGCGCACAGTCCTGCCTGTCTCAGAATATGTTCCGGTTCATGCTCGGTGTCGGACACAACACCATCGATAGCACTAACCCCGAGGGCCGACAGCTCGACCCGCTCGAGAAGGACGGATACTCCTGCACCATCGCCGATATGACCGATACGCTGGTGCAAGAGAACCCCCGCTCCATGCTCGAAAGTTTGAGCACACTGGATGCAGTCCGTTATCGCAAGGAGTGGTCGCGCTAAGGCGCGGCCCCCGCTCTGACTTTTTGGCGAATCACAGAATAAAAGGTTTAAGCAATGGCAAAGCGATACAAAAATGAATTTGATAAAAGGCGCAGGGATTTACTCAAAATCTTCGCCGCTGCGGGCATCAGCAAAGGACTGATGCGCGCCTCTCCCCTGGTCTCCGGCATGATGGTTTCCCGTTGGGCCGAGGCGCAAACAGCCCCCAACAAATCCGTGGTCATCTATGTACCCGACGGCGCCCTGGCGGAACACTGGTACCCCAACGCCGACCTGACCAGTTTCGGGGATATGTCCCAGCCGTACAGCACTGTCGCCAGTGAGTGCAACTTCCTCAAAAATATGAGCCACCACCGCGGCGGGCACGGCGTTATGCCGACCATCATCAACAACAGCTGGGGTGGCGACAGTTTCGACGTCAACATGGGCAGAATTCTGGGCGAAAACCTGCCCTTTACCTACGTCAACCTGGGGGTACACAGCAACGGCGGCGGCGGTTTCACCAAAGACAACGGCTCCGTTGTTCCCTCCGAAGACAACCCGTTTAACGCCTTCAACCGCCTGTTCGGCAATTTGCAGGGCGGCGGTGGCGATCCCAAATTAAACGCCGTGGACGCCCACCTGGAGGCCGTGAACGCACTGAAAAACAAACTGGGCACCTACGAGCAGCAGCGCCTCGACTCGCATCTGACCGCGATAGAGGAAACCCAGCGGCGCCTGCAAGACCTGGCCGGTGGCGGTTTCTCCTGCGGCGGTGCCACAGCGCCGGAGGAATTCCCGATCGAGTTTTCCACCTTTCAAAAACAGGCGGAACTTCAGGCGGACATCATCGCGCTGGCACTGGAGTGCAATATCACCGCCTCCTGCTCCCTCACCTTCGGCAATGACGGCGCCGAGTTCTCCCTGCCCTATCTGGATTTCAAGGACACCTATCACCAGTCGATTCACGGCGGTAACGGCGGCGATCCGACCTATCCCCACTACCGGGAAACGCGCAAGCACCTCAGCAGCCTTTCGGCTTATCTGATCGGCCGCCTGCGGGACAGAGGCGTACTCGACAGCACCATCGTCTGCGAGGTCACCGACATGGGTAACGGAGACGCCCACAGCAGTACCGATATTCCCCTGATCATGGCCGGTGGCGGCGGTGTAATAAAACGCGGCGTTTCCGATTCCGGCAGTGCCGCCTACACGCCTCTGCACCAGATACACACGGCGGCGGTGGCCCTGCAGGCGCACGAACACCCCGCCTATCAGGGTTATCAATCCGAAGTGATTCCCGGGGTATTGGCCTAGGTGGAAAAAAGGTGTTAACGAGAAAATATGCACAGATTGTCGCCCTGGCTGTTGCCGTTGCCAGCCAGGGTGGGTGCTCAAAATCCGGCGGGGAGTATTCCCCGCCTCGAAACGGACTCAATGATACCGGCATCACCTGGGGCGCGGACTATCCCCGGGGAGTCAACAGCGACTGCAGCGCCCGTATGCAGGGCGGGCAAGCGGCCGGGGAAACGGCTGTAGAGAGCGATATCCTGAGCCAGCAGGACTGCCGCCACGGCAGGGATGTCACCGCCGGTGACGACGCCGACGGCGCAGCGGGCTTTGTGTACCGCAAACTGGATGCAAATGGCGAATTCCTCCCCGCCGATGCACAGAACTGGAACTGTGTACTGGACGAAATCACCGGCCTGATGTGGGAAGTCAAACAACCGGGCGACGGTGTTTACGGCAACCGCGGACGCCACGACGCCGACGATGTCTTCACCTGGTACAACCCGGACAAGAAGCTCAACGGCGGCCATATCGGCGACTGGAACAGCCGCTATGCGCAATGCACCGGATACGTCCAGGGCCAACCCGCCACCTATTGCAACATCGAGGAATTCGTCAGCCGCACCAACCATCGGGGCCTGTGCGGTTACAGCGACTGGCGCCTGCCAACCTTAAATGAACTGTCCAGCCTGGTGCACTTCGGGCGCAGCGCCCCCGCTATCGATACCGCTTATTTCCCCAATACAAAAAGTGGCTTTTATTGGACTTACTCTCCGGACGCATTACTCCCCCAAAGGGCTTGGGCGGTAAATTTCCAGCTCGGTTACGCCGCCCCCCTGCCCCGCGACAATGGCCGTCATGTACGGCTGGTTAGGAACTGGGGCGCAGAAAACTCGGAGGACAAATGATCACTGCCGCACGCAATACATTTCTGCTGTTACTGCTGGCCACGCCTCTGCAGGCATTGTGCGCCCAGCAGTGTAAACCAGGACAGATCATTGCCACCGCGCCCGCCGCACGATTCGAACAACGGGATGACGGTACTGTTATTGATAAAAAGCTGGGCCTGATGTGGCGCACCTGCGTGGAAGGCATGTCCGGAAAAAACTGCGAGGACGGTGAGGCCCTGACCCTTAACTGGGCCGGAGCACTGGCCTATGCGCCGACATTCAACCGCGAAGGCGGCTTCGCTGGCCACCAGGACTGGCGACTGCCGAATATCCGCGAGCTGAGCTCCCTGGTCGAACTGCAATGCACCGCGCCCGCGATCAATACGGCCGTGTTTCCCAATGCCACATCCGCTGGCGTTTGGTCTTCGTCACCCGCCAAATTCCATATGCACTATTCGTGGTATGTGGATTTTGACTCCGGCGCATTTACTTACGGCGAGCGAACACAGCTAAAGGCTCTTCGCCTGGTGCGCGACATTCAGTGACACCGCTGTAGCGGAATTTAATGAGGCGCTCTGCGCCTCTGGTGCAGTTCCCTTGAGGTGATTGTTGACAGCTGTTCACACAAGCTGCATTCATCGGCGCGTCTTTAGTCACTCTTGTTTTCCAGCAAGCGAATCACCCGCTGCACATGAGCGTTGGTCGTCGACCAATTGCTGAATGCGGCGCGAATTGCGTCGCGGCCATCCCACTGCCCAGGGGTCATAAATACCTCACCACTTCGGTTCAGTCTGTCCAGCCAGGCACGGATATCTGGACAATTTCGCGGGCGAAACACCACGACATTCAGTTTACACGGCACCAGCAGATCATAGCCCTGAGCAGAAGCCAGCCACTTCGACAACTGCGCCGCCTGAAGACAGTTGTCTTTCACGATTTGCGCCACGCCCTCGCGGCCGTATGCCCGCAAATTGAACCACAGCGCCAATGCCCGAAAACGGCGCGAGTTCTCTACCCCCCGGTTCATAAAGTGCGGCTGCCCGTTGCCCGCCGGCAAATATGGAGAAGGTACGGCCAATACCTGTTCCAGCAGATCCGTGTGGCGGGTGAGGAAAATACCACTGTCGTAGGGCACGTTGAGCCACTTGTGGGCATCGCAGGTAATGGAGTCCGCAGCTTCAATCCCTTCTGTCCAATGCCGCCTATCCTCCAGCAAGCGGGAAAACAAACCAAAGGCGCCATCCACGTGCAGCCATGCATTGTACTTTCGGCACAGAGAAGCGATTGCCGTTAAATCATCGAAATCAGTACCGGTCACTGTCCCGGCACTAGCCAGTACGATTTTCCCGGGGCTATCGCTGGCGCACAGCGCACGCGCCAGATCCACGGTATCCATACGCTCCGTGCCCGGCTCGCATGCGACGGCGGTCAGGTTATTCCGCCCCAGTCCAGCCATCGCCAACCCCTTCAGACTGCTGGCGTGGGGGCAGGCGGAAAACACTTGGATACTCGCCCCACTCACCCCCTCAGCGGCTATATCCATCCCCTGAACCCGGCCGGCAAATTGGCGTCCGCAAAGAATTCCCAGCAGATTGGCGCTGGTGGCGCCACTGGTTAAACAGCCGTCGAAGGATGGCGGGAGCGAAAAAAGCTGTCGCAGCCAATTCAGGACCTGCACCTCCACCACCGGAGCGATGGAATCCCCGAAAGTGGCCGAATTCTGGTCAGTGGCGGCCGCGAGCCAGTCGCCAACCAAAGCCGCCGGGCTGCTGCCGCCGGTGACGAACCCCCAGTAGCGCGGCCCCGCCGACCCGGAAAGATAGGGCATCACCCGGCGTTGAAATTCCTTCAGGGCCCCCGCAGTGCCCATACCGTGCCGAGGTAGTGACTCCAATGGCAGCGGCGGCGCATCGATACAAGCGGCGGGGCGACGCTCTAGGCCGCGTAAAAATTCACAACTGACCTCGAGTGCCTGTTCCAGCAACTCGCGAAACTGTGTCACTTCCTTCCGGACTTCTGACATTCGTTACTCTCCCCGAACTGCAAAAAAACCAGTTTGCCGCCTTCGCCCAAACCAAAACAGAGACAATAATTTGCGCTTTTTGCAGTACAATTTGCCTCGGCATATCAATCCCGGGGGTGAAATGGCCGCTCTCTACCGCTTATTGGCAGCACAGCTGCAGCGGGAAATTCGCGAGCACCGCTGGGGTGCCGGTCAGCGGCTGCCGTCAGTGCGGCAGTTCGCCCATCAGCACAATGTCAGCGTCACCACCGCAATACAGTGCTACCGAACTCTCGAGAGCGAGGGCTTGATCACCGCCCGCCCCCAGTCCGGTTTCTATGTCCGGGATACCACCCACGCGGAAGCGGGCGCAGAATTGCAGGATTTCACCGCTGCGCCAGGTGTGGTGACCAATATCGCGGAAATCGAACAGGTACAGCGCGCCGCCGCCACCCCTGGCAGCGCACCATTTGGTATATCCCTGCTGAGCCCACAACTGATCCCCCTGACAGAGCTGCAACGCAGCCTGCACCGCGCCACCCTCAAACTCGGGGAGCGCCTCGTGCACTATGCGCCACCACAAGGAGACAAGGCGCTGCGCGAGGCGCTGGCACAGCATTTCGCTACGGACGGCCTCGCCCTGCCCGCGCGGGACCTACTAATCACCAACGGCTGCATGGACGCCATCTGTCTCGCCCTGCAATTGACGACCGAGCCGGGGGATGTCGTCGCACTGCCCAGCCCCTGCTTCAGCGGCCTATTGCAGTTGATCGAAAGCCTCGATCGGCGGCTGCTGGAAATCCCACTGCACCGCAGCGGCATCCGTATGCAGGCCCTGGAAGCCGCCATGGCAAACCCGGAAGTCAAAGCCTGTGTGGTGACTGCCAATCACCACAATCCACTCGGTTTCAGCCTCAGCGTCAACGACAAGCAGCGTATCGCCGCGTGGGCCGCGGAATACCGCTGCCCGGTCATAGAGGATGACGTATTTGGGGAGTGTGGATTCGATCTGAACCGCTCCCTCCCCATCAAACACTGGGATCGGGACGGTTGGGTATTCTGGTGCAGCGCCTTCTCAAAAGCACTGGTCCCCGCCTACCGTATCGGCTGGTGCGCCCCGGGGCGGTATTTGTTGTCAGCGGTACAACGATGGCGCGCACAGGCAGTGAGCGTGAACCTGCCACTGCAGGTAGCACTGGCGGACTTTGTCAATACGGGCCACTACCGCCGCCACCTGCAGCGCCTGCGCCTGGCGCTGGCGGAGCAGCTAACCGCGTACCGCCGCACCCTGAAAAACGTAATGCCGGCGGAAACAGCGATTTCGCGCCCGGACGGCGGTTTTGTCCTATGGCTGACACTGGCGGAGAGCTTCGATGGTATGGCACTGTTTGAGGCCGCTGCCGCCCGCAATATCAGCATTGTGCCCGGCCAGGTATTTTCCAGCCTGGGACGCTATCGCAACTGCATTCGCATCAATTGCGGCTGGCCCCTGGAACGGCGCTTGAAGCGGAATTTACAAGTGCTGGGGGAAATAGCCAGCGAGCTCAGTCGTTGAACAGCAACTCCAGCGGATAGCCGGTAAACGGCTTGGTTTTTTCGATCACCAGGTGGGAGGTCATGCGCGAGATAGCCGCCTCCTCGTTGGCCAACAGCTGCTCGGACACGCGATTGAAATCCGCCGCGTCCGGGCACACGAAGCGCAGCATATAGTCGAACTCCCCAGACATCTTCACACAGGAGACGATCTGCGGAATATCGTTGATGGCGCGGCGGAAGCTTTCGGCAGTGCGGGCATCCTGCCGCTTTAAGGCCACGTTGACGTAAAACTCGGCGTGACGCACTTTGTCCAGGTTCACTTCGGCGCGAAATTCCCGGATGTAACGCTCGCTGGTCAAACGCTTGACCCGCGCCAGGCAGGCGCTCTCGGATAACCCTATCTCCTCACTCAGTTTCAGATTACTGATGCGCGCATTGGTTTGCAGCGCCCGCAGAATTCGCAAATTGTGCCGGTCGATTTTCACAACTTTTGTTCTTGCTATTGGAAAAAAACAAGGATAGCGGCAGCAAATATTCGCCTGCAAGCAGACGCCCGTAAAAGGCGTCCGCATGCGGGTGAATGTCTGTCAGGCGCTGCGCTTGTTGCCAGTGGTGACAAAACGCTCTATGCGGTCCAGAGCGCGGGACAACTCACCCTCATCCGCCGCCAGTGTCAGGCGGACGTGGTTGACGGCGCTGGGGCCGAAAGGAGCGCCGGGCAGCACCGATACCCGTTCGGCATCGAGCAGTGCCTCGGCGAAGGCCTGGCCGGATTCCGCGATGTTGGAGACATCCACCATCACGAACATCCCTGCATCGGGGGAGTAACAACTGAGGCCGGGAATTTTGCCGATACGCTCGACGATCAGATCCCGGCGGCGCTCATAGGCATCGCGCATCTGTTTGACAAAGTAGGAGTCAAACTCCAGCGCAAAGGCAGCGGCCTCCTGAATGAATTGCGGACAACCGAAGATGGTGGCACCGGCGAACCCGATCAGCCGCTCTACTAGCGGCCCGTGGGCCACGGCCCAACCGAGGCGCCAGCCGCTCATCGCGTGGGACTTGGACAGGCCGTCGATAACGACAATATTGTCCAGGTGCTCGGCGGCGGTACGCAGGGAAGTGTGGCGGCGGGCAAAAGTGATCATGGAATACATTTCATCACACACCAGCCACACATTGCGCGCGCGGCAGTAGGCCGCCAGTTCGCGCAACTGCTCCGGGGTGGCCATGGCGCCCGTGGGATTGACCGGCGTATTGATCATGACCGCGCGGGTATCCGCGCCTATGGCGGCCTTGACCGCCTCCACGTCAAAGGCGAAATGGGTCTCCGCCGGGCAGGACACTTTTTTCACTTTCAGGCGCAGTGCGTCGCAGATGGGCACATAGCCGATATACATCGGCTCTGGAATCACTATCTCCTCGCCCGGATTCAACAGGCAGGACAGCACCGCGAAGATGGCGTTGGTGCCGCCGGGGAAAACCACTACGTCATCGGGGCTGCAGGGATGCGGAGAGACTTTGCTCTCGATATCGGCGATGGCGCGGCGCAGCATCGGCTCGCCAGCGGCCGGGGAATAGTGTGTGCGGCCAACGCCCAGCCGCGCGCGGGCAAAGTCCAGGATGGGTTCCGGCGTATCGAAATTGGGGTCGCCCACACACAGAAAGATCACGTCCTCGCCCCGGTTCGCCAGTGCGTGGGCGCGGTCGCTGACCGCCCACACATCGGCATCGGCACGGTTTAGGGCATCGCTCTGCAGACTGAATCTGGGACTAAACATTGTCACTAGTGTCACTTTCGGGTTGTTATCAGTACCGGTAACGGTAACAACCACCCGAGTAATCGGCGGCGCGAAACGGGCGCGATTTTCGCATTCCCGTGAATTTTTCCGCACTTTTGCCGCAGAAAATTCGGTGAAATTTTGCTGATCCTTCCTATCAAAAACGGTAATTCAGGTTCAAGCCACCCACGGTGTCCTCTCGCCGCACCAGGATGTTGCCGCTCATTTGCAGCTTGTCGGTCAGGTTGAGCCCCACCAGGGCGCCAAAGCCATTCTGAAAAAAACCCGCGTGACGGCTGTCGTAAGCCGCCAGGTAAGCGCTGTTACCGGGGATAGACTTAACCCCGATGCCCACCTTGTCCGTATCGTCACCGCTGTTGTACTCCAGCCATACTTCACCGAACCAACGCCAGTCCGCCTCTTCCGGTGCGTTGTAAAAAAAACCGGTGCGCAGGCGGTAATAGTCGCGGCTCTGGTGGCGCACATAGAGGCCGAGGGGGTCCAGGGTCTCACCGTTGTTACCCACATAGGTGAGATCGCGATTGGTGGATTCCCGGAAGCTATCCACATCCACCTGGGTCCACTCGCCGGCGATAAAGGGCCCCAGCTGGCAGGGCAGCGCCGGGGCTGTGTCGTAGCCGGCGCGGGCAAACAGGGTCACGGCATCGCCATCCGTACCACCCTCGATACGCGTGGCAAAACGCTGCCCCAGATAGATATCCCGGTCCACCTCGTGGTAGTCGATATCGCCGTACGTCAGCCCGCCATCGACAAACCAGCGCTCATCGTTCCAACGCGCCAGCGCGGAAAAATTGAGGGTACGGGCCTTGAGCGAAAGGCTCGGGGGCGTGTAATCATTGCCGGCGTAAGACAGCGCCAGCGCCCACTCGAAATGATCGCCTGCGGCGAAACTGAAGCCAAAAAAACCGTCCCAGCCGTTGCTGTTGCGGTTTGGCGCCGGCCCCTGGCCGAGCTCCGTATACTGCCAGGCGCCGCTGAAAAACACCGTGGTGGTGGGATCGCGAAAGCGCTGCGCAACCAGGTGGTGATCGATATTGGACTGGTGCAGGCGGCTGTTCTGGTAACCGAGGTCCGGCAACATGGCGAACCCCACCGGAGCGCTCAACACGGAATAGTAGTAATCGCCAACCAGCTGTGCGGCGGCCAATGTCGGATGGATGCCGTCGTTAAACAGCAGCCTGTCCGAGTCGGGAGCACTGCCAGTCTCACTGTAGACGGGATTGGGGTTATCGCAGGCACCGGCGGCGTAGCAGGTGGCGGCCTGATCGATATCGGCAAAGCCGAACAGCCCCGGCTTCGCTTGCGCCAGGGCGGTGATACCCTCGGTATCGAGGATCAACACATTGCCGATAAAATTCACACGCACCCGCAGCGCATCGTTAAACAGCGCAGTGCCAATATTTGCAGTGCTGACCGCATCTGACCCCAGGTCGTTCATCAGTGGAGTATCCCCCACCCGGGGCACATTAGACACCACCACGAACGCGGCGCCGGCGCGGCGCAATTCACTCGCGGCGGTAGCCAGAAAGTCGGCAGAGCGCTTCATGCTGTCCGGGGAGACGGTACCGGCGAGCGTGGCGGCAATAATGTCGTTGCCACCGCCATTCAAAAAGTAAAGGGTATCGCCGGAAACGCCGTTTTGCGGCAAGTAACCCCGGCCCGTGCCAAAGGGCACACCGGTGAGGGTGATATTGTTGCTCGGATCATCCACCAGAGCCTGCAGCGCCACTGGATCACCGAAAGCGGCAGTCGCCTCCATCACTTCCGCAGGGGAAAGATACGGGCTCTCGCCCGCAGCCGGATCGCAGACGCCATCGGCGCCGCAGCGGGTGGAATCCGGCAGGATAGTAGTCAGGTTATTGTGATCGGCCACGGTGGTATCCGGGAAAAGCTGCCGAAAGCGGTGCGCCCCCACTAGATCCAGCAGCACATCTGCGGTGCGGTTGCCGCCCACGGCCCAGTTGCTGCCGTTGGCCAATACCGAAGTCACTACCTGTTGCAACTGACCGGCTGCGTCCGCGGCGGTGGGATAACAGGGCACCGGCCCGCCAACGCTAAACCCCAAACCGGAACAGGAAGGATTAAGCGACGCCAGGCCAAAATCCTGTGCGGTAAAACTGATGGCCGGCTGCATCGGCAACAGGCCGTCCGGGTCATTGCTGGTAAATATGCCGGCGTTGCCACTGTCCGAAAGACTGTCACCAAAAACGACAATATTGTTGTAGAGCTTATCGGCGGCCACAACCGGACCGGCGGCAGCAAGAGCCACAGCGATAGACAGGGTTTTCCATGAAAAGCCCATTGCGCACTCCATTGCAGTAGGGAATCAATCGCAGTGGAGCAAGTATAGACACGCCGCCGCTCACCAATAGCGGCACAAGGACTTTTTCACTGACGCCTGAAGGGACCTCTGACCCATTCACACGGGAGCTGTAATAATCTTCTAGGGTTCACATAATTGGGTGGATATTTCAAAAGTCCCCCTAGCTCCTCCGGATACCGCCCTGTACCCGAGGATTTCGCAATACCCCGGCCACCGCCTGCACTGATCCTTTGGCCTAAGGAACCTCTGATTAATTCGCGTGAAGGCTTTGGTTAGTTCCGTGGCGCTCAAGCAATAGGATGGCCATTTCGAAAACGCACGAGTACTTCCCTGTAGCTCCGACGGATACATCCCTGTATCCGACGATTTCGAAATGGCCACCCTATCACCTGAGCTTCTCATCTAGCTCCAAAGAATTTTTATCGTCAGGAAGCGAATTAATCAGAGGTTCCCTAAGCCTCACATCCGCCCCCGAAGCGCCTCTGCCACCAGAAAGTGACTTAATCAGAGATTCCTTAAACCGGCAAAAGCAGCGATTGCCTGATCGCGGCTTTGCGCCACATCGCAAACCGGTGCCGGGTAACCATCGAGCGGTGGCGGGCAGTGAATCGCTTTCTCACTCAGGTGGCGCAATTCCGGCACAAACCGACGGATAAATTCACCGTGCCGATCAAACCTTTTCGACTGACTGTAGGGATTGAAAACACGAAAATAAGGCACCGAATCCGTGCCCGTAGACGCAGCCCACTGCCAACCGCCATTGTTCGCGGCCAGATCCGCATCAATTAATCGCTGCATAAAATAGCGCTCGCCCCAGCGCCAGTCGATCAGCAGGTTTTTGGTCAGGAAGGAAGCAACCACCATGCGCAGCCGATTGTGCATCCAGCCGGTTTCGTTTAATTGGCGCATGGCGGCATCCACAATGGGTACGCCGGTTGTACCTTCGCACCAGCTCCGAAACAGTTGCGCATCGTACTTCCAGGGCACGCGGTCCGTATCCGGCTTAAAGGGCTTGTGCATGGAGAGCCGCGGGAAGGCGGCGATCAGATGGGTGTAAAACTCTCGCCACAGCAACTCTCCCAGCCAACACTCTGCGCCCTGATTGCCTCCACTCCAACCACCGCCATTCTCCGCAAACGCCATCTGCACACACTGACGAATGGATACGGCGCCGCAATTTAAATAGGGAGAAAGGCGCGAGGTGGCATCCTTGGCTGGAAAATCGCGCTCCAGCGCATAGCGGCCGATTTTCTCGCGGAATGCGCGCAAGTGACGCGCACCCGCTGTTTCCCCCGGCATCCACCCCAGCAGCCTGCCGTTCCTGTCGGGCGTGAGCTCATAACCCGGTAGTTTTCCGGGAATAGTCCGCACCAAATTATGTTGCTCTGCAAGTTGAATCCAACGGGGCCATCCGGCCACTGTTTCCATTTTTCGCGGCGGCGGCAACGGTGCAAAATAATCACTGCCGCAACGGGCGACAAAGGCGCGTTTAAAGGGCGTAAATACTTTGTAGGTTTCCCCGCCCCCGGTTTTAACCGCGCCCGGTGGCAGCAGGGTTCGGTCGCTGCAAAACTCCACCTGTAACCCTGCGTTTTTCAGAGCCGTGCGCACGGCGTCATCGCGGCGCTGTTCGTTGTAGGGATATTCCGAATTGGCAAAAAGGGCTTCAATTTCAAGCTTGTGGACTATCTCCTCCATCGCCCGCGGCACCTGCTGGAATCTGGCGATTTCGAGAAAATAAAGCGGAATATTTCGCTCCGCCAATCGCTGCTGCAATTCGCGCAGACAGGCCAGACGGAAGGCGACCACCGGCTCCCCCTCATCCTGCTCTTGCCAACTTATCGGGCAGGCGATAAAAACAGCGGCTAATTCACGGCAACTTTGCGCGCCCCGGTACAACGCGGTGTTGTCGTTCAAGCGCAGATCATTGCGCAACCAAACCAGCCCCCGGCGAAAGCGCTTCAATGGCTTAGGTTCTGGATTGCCCATAGCGCCTCTCAGCGAAAATCACACAGTCCCAGCTCAGCTGGCTCTGCGGCGAGCAGCACCTGGCTATGGATAAACTGATGCGGGCTGCGCGGAAGGTAGTGACGCAGCATGGTCAATACCGCGGATAGCGGTTTACGTCCCCGGTAATAATCCTCGATTAAACGGGTCAACTCCGCCCGCTCTTCCTTGGTCAAATACTCGTTCAGATGTCCCTGGCTGTGCATCAGTGCATTGGTTCTATCCCGACGATTGGCAGGATGGCTGAGAATCTCCATCATCCTGCCGCGCACTTCCACAGCCAATTGTTGCGGCTTATAGCCGCTGGTGTCTGAAAGCAGCCGCCCCAATTCACGGGTCAGCGGTTGATGGTGGGCCAGCAGAAGGTATTTATAAGCCGTGTAGAACTCCGTCACCCGCGCCGGACGCGGGTCCGGAGCCACATAGCGATACCAGGCATCGTAGGCGAACACACGTGTGAGAAAATTTTCACGGATATCACTGGCATTCAAGCGCCCCACTTCCTCTATCGGCAGATGAGGAAAATGTTCGCGCAGACGCGCGGCGAAAAGACCGGCACCGTGGGCCAACGCGCCCGAGCCATCCTCCTTGTAGTGCGGCACACTGCGCACACCACAGCTCGGGGATTTCTGCATCAAAATAAAACCGCGCAGTTCCTCCACCTGCGGGACCACCCGGTCGGCGTAATTTTCCAGCGCCTCAGTAACATCCATACGCGGATCATCCCGCCCTACAGCCCGCAGCCGGTCACTCACAATCAAATGAATCGGCGGTCGCGGAACGCCCAGACCAATAGCCACTTCAGGACAGAAAGGGCGCAGCTCCAAACACTGACTGAGAAGCTCCGTACAGACCTTGCTGTGCTTGTGACCGCCGTTGTAGCGCACCGGGTCGCCCAGAGCACACTGGCTTATACCCACCGGAATCCTCTCTGTCAGCAGCTGGATTTTCATATCAGTGTTTCTATTTTCCGCTTATTACCATTTGATAGCGTGACACATCGACTTATACAACCATAGTCCTAGCCGGACACCATCTAAATAGGCATGGCTGACTTTCTTTAGAAAACTCGAACAACCGCAAACAGTCGCAATTGAATCCGGCGCCAGATATCAATAAGATTTCGGCTTTCGCATGGAAGAAAAAAAGGCCGGAAACCCCAGGGAATCTATGCTTAAACGACTTTTCGCCACCCGTAAACGCCCCTACGTACCCGGCATTAACCGCCCCGAAACTATCCGGGTAGACCTATCCGGCAGTATTCTGACTCTGCAAATGCCGCCGCACTCTTACTATGGAGGGTTTCCAGGTGAAGACCCACCAGCACAGGTAAATATCTACGAGCAAAAACGGTATGCCGACGATAGTGTCCTACCAGAGTGGCAACGTGCAGGGAAATCTTCATTTCATTTTTTGCGACGCAAGTGGGCATTTTACGGCCCCCCCTGGCGCACCCGCCCCTATGGCACCATCTCTTTTAGTATCACTGTCTGGCGCTATGATATTTTGCCAGAGGACATGAGTTGCTTTAACCCTAATCACTTTGAACAGATGGCCCTGCGCAGCCTCTGGTATGCTGGCCCCGCACGCCCAGATTTTGGGGAGTATCTGGCCCCCATCAATTGGCGCCTGCGACACGAGTCCGGCGCAACTTGGCTTTACTTTGAAAGGCACCGAGATTATTCCCATGAAGCGGAGCCGCCTCCGGAGTTTATGCGCACCTACCGCAGCAGCCATCTGCGTATCCCGCTGGACAACCGCTACTATCTGAACTTGGTCTTTAGCTATCTCGGCTACGCTCCCGTTAAGTACTGCCTAGCCAACATGAATAAACTTCGGGATGCCGTGCTGGATTCCATACAGCTGGAACTCAGCGCAACGGCGAAAGAGCGTCTGGCGGAAGCGAAGCGCAAATGGCCAGATGCCCACGCCAGTGAACACCGTGATCCAGAGCCCTGGATTTACCCCAAGTGGCGTGATGGTAATGAAGGTGAAGAGGAGTTCGTCATACTAGAGCCCGGCAGCCCGCCACCAGAGCTAACATCCTGATTTGCACTCGTCCCTACTATAGCCGGAACTTCCTATTTCAGCGGTTTAAAAAACTTGAACAGGCGCAAATAACGCCAATTGAACCGAGCGCCAGATATCAATAGAATTTTGACTTTCACATGGAAGAATGGCCGGGACCAGAAACCCCAAGGAACTTATGCTTAAACGACTTTTCGCCACCCGCAAACGCCCCTACGTACCCGGTATTAACCGCCCCGAAACCATCCGGCTAGATCTCTCCGGCAACATTCTTACACTGCAAATGCCGCCCCACTCCTACGATGGATGGGGCCCGAGCAGGGAACCCCCGCAGATAAATATCTATGAGTCATACCAATATACTGACGACAGTTATGAGCCGGAGTGGCGGCGAGAAGGTATAGCATCATTTAAGCTTTTACACCGCCATTGGTCATTCTACGGCCCTCCCTGGCGCACCCAGTCTTACGGCACCATCTTTTTCAATATCTTTGCCTGCCGTTACGATGCTCTGCCGGAAGGCATGAGCTGCTTTAACCCCAACCATTTTGAGCAGATAACCTTGCGCAACCTTTGGTATTCCGGAGTCTTCGGCGGGATTCAGGCCCCCATTCATTGGCGATTGCGGCAAGAGTCCGGTGCAACCTGGCTTTACTTTGAAAGACATAATGACGATCTTGAACCGGAGCCACTCCAGGAGATTTTAAGCACTTGCCTTGATTGCCACCTTCGTATCCCGGTCGACGACCGCTACTATCTGGACCTGCACTTCAACTATTTCGGCTATGTCCCAGCAGAATACTGCCTCACCAATATGAATGCACTGCGGGATGCTGTACTGGATTCTGTACAACTGGAACTCAGTTCATCGGCAAAAGAACGTCTGGCGGAAGCAAAGCGCAAATGGCCCGATGCTCGCGCCAGTGAACACCGCGACCCGGAGCCCTGGGTTTTCCCCAAATTGCGGGATGGTGTTGAGGGAGAAGAGAGTTACGTCGTACTGGAGCCCGGCAGGCCGCCAGTATTAACCCCATGAACCACAATACAGCAGCAGTGCAATGCGCCCGCTATTGCCCTACCATGCCCAAATACCCCTCGTCTTTTTAAGAAATTTGAACAACCGCAAAAAACGACAATTGAACTTGGCACCAGGCATCAATAAAATTTCGACTTTCACATGGAAGAAAAGCTGGGGCCAACAATCCCAAGGAACTTATGCTTAAACGACTTTTCGCCACCCGCAAACGCCCCTACGTACCCGGCATTAATCGCCCCGAAACTATCCGGGTAGACCTCTCAGGCAATATTCTGACGCTGCGAATGCCGCCCCATTCCAACTACGGGGGATTTCCAGGTGAAGACCCGCCACCACGGATAAATATCTACAATCCAAGCCAGTATTTCGACGACGGCAGCAACCTACCCGAGTGGCAGCGTGAGGGGAAAGCCGCCTTTTACTTTATGAAGCGCGATTGGGAATTTTACGGCCCTCCCTGGCGTCCTCGCTCCTATGGCACCATTTGTTTCGGTATCGGCCTCTGGCGCTACGATGCCCTGCCGGAAGGAATGAGTTGCTTTAATCCTAAGCACTTCGAGCAGATATGCCTGCGCAACCTCTGGTATACCTGTCCCGCATGCCCCAGCTTAGGAGAATATCGGGCTCCGGTCCACTGGCGTCAACGGCAAGAGGCTGGCGCAACTTGGCTGTATTTTGAAAGACACCGCGACTATTCCCACGATAAGGAACCGCCTCCGGAGTTTATGCGGACCTATCGTGACTGTTATCTGCGCATCCCGCTGGACGACCGCTACGGTCTGGATCTGAACTTCGGCTATATCGGCTATGCCCCGGTAGATTACTGCCTCGCCAATATGAATGCGCTGCGGAATGCCGTGCTGGATTCCGTACAGCTGGAACTCAGTGCAACGGCGAAAGAGCGCCTGGAGGAAGCGAAGCACAAATGGCCAGATGCCCGCGGCAGCGAACACCGTGATCCAGAGCCCTGGATTTACCCCGAGTGGCGTTACGGTGGTAAAGGTGAAGAAAATATCATCGTAGTAAATCCCGGCAGCCCGCCACCAGAGCTAACCCCCTGATACCACAGAAACCTACTTACTCAATTTTATCAAAAAATAGCAAGGGAGCTGTTATGCAAAACAAAAGCAAAACTTGGAAACTTATTAGTGGCGGTAATGGCATAGGGAGAAACGTCTACGTAAAGAAAACCCAGGAAAAAGTCTGGGAAACTATTCAGCGCGAACATACCGGTAACTATTATCTCACCAGTGTGGTCAGAGCGATCCATGCACTAAGCAGTGTTGCCGTAGGCCGCCGTTTCCAGACAGAAAAACTGACTTTTGACGGCGCAGCCATCCTCTATCAGCTAGACAACGACGGTAACGTACTGATTTATAGACTGGAAATCGACAGCGATTACAAATTCCATAAAGGCCCACAAACAACCGGTCTCTATCAAGTTCAACGACAAGCTAACCGCTGGCAAACCGATAACAAACGTAGAACCGAGATACAGCTGGATCACCGCTGGGATGGCGCCCACTACGCCGCTGTCAGTGGCAAATTTGACGACAAAGAACAGGCCGGAAGAATGCTGATCGAGCATATCTCCAAGGCCTACAGCAGTCTCTGCAATGAGTTTGTTAATTGCTCCGGGAATCACTACTCCCTATATTGGCAAAACGGCGGTTTTAAGAGCGACAAACACCGAGATCATCTGGCATCGCTGATTCAACAGGCGATGCTTGCCGGAGCACGGGTACACTGGCTAGCGCACGGAGAGGGGGCCGGGACTTTTGTGCGCGCCCTGCAAGTTCTGGAAAAACAGCTGTCTCCGGAACACCCCCCGATGCAATCTCCGGCGCGAGAAGGGGCAAAGAAAGCAGAACACCAAAAAGCACTGCGCCAATACCTGAACCGGCAGAAGGTGTACTTTTCCAATCCACGTGGTGTCGGCACCCGAAAAAAGGAGCTCGAAGACCTATGTAACAAGGTGGGGATCAGCTACGTGGGGACCAAGGTCAACCCTTACGATATGCTCAACAAAGATGCGCGCCGAGACGCGCTTCTACAGCATGGTACTGTAGCGACCGCTCTTGCCGCGGGCCACACCTTCTCCGAAGTTTTAGGCTTGGAAGAGATTCCGCAAACAATTGTTAACACTGCTAGCCAAGTCTTGTCCTCAGGGTCGGTCTTTGGCGCTGCAGCCGTAGGAGCTTATGGTTGCTTCTTGGTGCGCGATAAATTAGCAAAGATCAACGCCTACGTCAGAAACCTGCCCTCCGCTGCAATTCGCACAGCCCAAAGCACCTTCGGCAAAGGCAACCAACGCTGGGCAGCCTGACTTTCTCCCACTTTTCAGTCCGGGGGCGCCAAACGGCGCCCTCGCTCTGTACAGCCCCATATAGCCCCCCTCCCCGCCGCCGCGCTACAATGCCCGCCCTTTTCTTCTCCACCCAGTAAATGCGACCCATGATCCCAGCACTGCGCGAAGTCGACGAAGTACAGGCTCTCTATCTCCAGTTTCTCGAGGCGCTGAAGGGCGGCGGTTTTCGCGGCGATATCAGCCCCAGCTACGCCAGCCGCACGGTTCTGTCCTCGGACAACTCCATCTACCAGGTACTGCCCCAGGCGGTGGTGTACCCGCGGGATATCCACGATCTGCAGCTGATCGCCAAGCTGGCGGACCGGGAGGAGTTCCACCAGGTGGTGCTCTCTCCACGCGGTGGCGGCACCGGCACCAATGGCCAGTCCCTCACCGATGGTCTGGTGGTGGACATTTCCCGCCATATGAACCGGATTCTGGAAATCAACGCCGAGGAGCGCTGGGCGCGGGTACAGGCCGGGGTGGTGAAAGACCAGCTGAACGCGGCCCTGAAGCCCTACGGGCTCTTCTTCGCCCCGGAGCTTTCCACCAGCAACCGCGCCACCATTGGCGGCATGATCAATACCGATGCCTCAGGGCAGGGTTCCTGCCTCTACGGCAAAACCCGGGACCATGTGCTGGAACTGTCCACCGTGCTGCTGGGGGGCGAACTCTGGCAATCCGCACCGATCGACGATGACACACTGCGCGAAATCACCACGCGCGATGACCGCCCAGGCAAGGTGCACCGCATCTGCGACGAGATAGCGCGGGATAAAGCCGAACTGATCGCGCACAAATTTCCCAAACTGAACCGCTGCCTCACTGGTTACGACCTGGCCCATATCCGCGAAGGTGGCGAATTCAACCTCAACAGCGTGCTCTGTGGCTCCGAGGGCACTCTGGGCTTTATCGCCGAGGCGAAGCTGAACCTGTTGCCGATTCCAAAATGCGCGGCGCTGGTGAACCTGAAGTACGACAACTTCCAGGATGCCCTGCGGGACGCCAAGGACCTGATGCAGGCCGGCCCCACATCCATCGAAACGGTGGACAGCAAAGTGCTGCAGCTGGCGATGGAAGATATCGTCTGGCACAGCGTGAGCGAGTTTTTCCCGGCGGAAGAGCGGCCGGTAAAAGGTATCAACCTGGTGGAGTACACCGCCGATTCAGAAGAGGAACTGGAACAACTGCTGGCGAAATTCACCGCCCATGTGGACGCCATGATCGGCCAACCGGGCAAAAGCTTCGGTTACACCATCGCCCGCGGCCACACCGAAGTGAATCGCATCTGGGCCATGCGCAAGCGCGCCGTGGGCCTGCTGGGCAATGTGCAGGGTGAGAAACGGCCGATCCCCTTTGTCGAAGACACGGCGGTGCCGCCGGAAAATCTGGCCGACTTTATCGCCGAGTTCCGCGCGGTACTAGACGACGCAGGCCTCGACTACGGTATGTTCGGCCATGTGGACGCGGGCGTGCTGCACGTGCGTCCGGCCATCGATATGAAAGACCCCGAACAAGCGGCGCAGATACGCGCTATCACCGACAAGGTGGTGGCCCTGACACAAAAATACAAAGGCCTGCTGTGGGGCGAACACGGCAAGGGGGTGCGCTCCGAGTACGCGCCGGAGTTCTTCGGCGAACTCTACCCGGAACTGCAGCGGATCAAGGCCGCCTTCGACCCGCGCAACCAGCTGAACCCCGGCAAAATCGCCACCCCCAGCCGCGCCTCGTCCCTGCTGAAGATCGACCAGGTCACTACCCGTGGCGAACTGGACCGACAAATTCCAGTGCAGGTGTGGGACGGTTACAGCGAAGGCGTCTACTGCAACGGCAATGGCGCCTGCTTCAACTGGAATCCTGACGACGCCATGTGCCCCTCTTACAAGGCCACCCGCGAGCGCATCCACTCTCCCAAGGGCCGCGCCTCCCTGGTGCGCGAGTGGCTGCGACTGCTCGCGGCACGGGGCGTGGACCCGGTGGAAACGGCGCGCAAGTTTCGCGAACAATCCTTCTTCGTGGGGCTGCCGGGGCGCATCAAAAACTCCCTGGCCAAAATGCGCGGAGAATACGACTTCAACCACGAAGTGAACGACGCCATGCAGGGCTGCCTGGCCTGCAAATCCTGCTCTGGCCAGTGCCCTATAAAGGTGGATGTCCCCGAATTTCGCAGCAAGTTTCTCGAACTCTACTACAGCCGCTACCTGCGCCCGCTGAAAGACTATGTGGTCGGCGGCCTGGAATTTGTGATGCCGCATTTGGCGAAAGTACCGCAGCTATACAACTGGCCGCTGAAACTGAAGCCTGTCACTTGGCTGCTGGAGCGCGGCTTGGGACTGGCGGACAGCCCCCTGCTGGCGCGCAAGAGCCTGTACAAAACCATGGCGGAGCTGGGCGTGCCCTTCGCCAGCGCCGCCAGCCTGGAAGCCCTGGGCCCCGCCCAGCGCAGCCGCGCTGTCATCATTGTGCAAGACGCCTTTACCAGCTACTTCGATGCCGAAGTGGTCGGCGACCTGCTGAAGCTGCTGAAACAATTGGATTTTGTTCCCCTGGTGGCCCCCTTTAAAGCCAACGGCAAACCCCTGCATGTGCACGGCTTCCTGCGTCAGTTTCAGCGGGTGGCGGAAAGCAACAGCGCCATGTTGAACGAACTGGCCGCCTGCGGCGTACCGCTGGTGGGCGTGGACCCATCCATGACCCTGACCTACCGCGCCGAGTACCGAAAGCTGCTCGGCGAAGAAGCACCCAAAGTGCAGCTGGTGCAAGAATGGCTGGCCGGGCAGTTGGAACACCTGGAGCAACAGCGGCCGCGGCTGACCCCCGCCCGCTTCCACCTGTTGCCGCACTGCAGCGAGCAGACCAACGCCGCCGCCAGTCTGAAAGATTGGCAGCGGATTTTCGAAGCTCTGGGCCTGGAGCTGCATACCGAACGGCTCGGCTGCTGCGGCATGGCCGGTACCTACGGCCATGAAACGGCGCACAAGGAGACGTCCCGCACCATATTCCAACAATCCTGGGCACCGCGCCTGTCCGGTACCGGTGCGGATACAGAAAAGCTGCTCGCCAGCGGCTATTCCTGCCGCTGCCAGTCGAAACGCTTTGCAGGTGTGTCCTTGCGCCATCCCTTCCAAGGCATACTGGCGCAACTGCAGCCTGAGGGGTGATACTGAGAGTTATTACAGCCTCTCAACTCCCGAGCCGTTACAGGGAAGGCGCCCAAGATGCACGGAACCCTGACCAGCCTCTCTCTCGCAGTTCTGCTCCTTGCCGCCGGTGTTGCAGTAGCGACACCGGCGGCGAAAGGAGAAGGTGCCACACAAAAGCTGCTTACCAGCGCCGAAGCACTCGCGTTACAAGGCGATTTCGACCGCGCGCTGCCCCTCTACGAAAGAGCCATCGGCACCCTGGCAGACAAACCACAACAGCAGCATGCTCTGCGCTACCGCTACGGCATGGTGCTGAACGCCCTTGCCGCCCGCGCCCGCCCGGAACTCTACCCGCTGGCTCGGGCCCAATTTGAGTCAGTACTCGCTTACCTGGATGGCGGTGCCACCCTGGGCCTGCCCGCCCCCTTCGAACACTCGCCCGCGCGGGTGCGCTCGGCGCTGGCCCACACCTACCACCAGCAGTCCGCCAGCGAGCAGGACCCGCTGCGCAGGGCACACCTGTTGCGCACCGCCTACCAACTGTACAGCCGCGCCATCAGTGGACTGACCCGTCACGGGGAGTGGCACAACCTGGCCATCACCTATTTCAATCTGGGACAGGTGTGCGAGTGGCAGGGCAATCTGGAAGAAGCCATAGAATGGGTGGAAAAAGCCGTGGAACTGGACGCCCGCCACGGTTTTGCGGATCTGGAGGAAGACCGCGCCTACCTGCTGGGGCTCCGGCAACAGCTCAACCCTCCCCAGCCTGCCGACGCCACATCCACCTGAGGAAGCTTCGGCTCATTCATACAGGAGCTTAAGCGGGCTTTGGGGTGCTCTGGCCATGGAATCGGCTTCTCATCTGCCCCCGAAGTCTCTTTGTCACCGGGCGGCCAATGAACCAGTGGCTCCCTGTAGCACCCGACAGACCAGTCACAAATAATTTCAGAGAAATTTTTTACTTTCTCTATGCGGATTGGAAAACCAATCCAGCGCTTATTCGTGCCTCTCATTAGGATGACATCGTTATCAGCCAGTTTTTTCGCAAAGAAATCAATTACTAAGCCTGCGGAGATTTGTTCAACCGATTATCCGCAAACATTCTTATCGGCAAAAAATGGTTGCAACAAAAGAAAGCCTTTGGGGCCAAAATCCCATGCTTTTAAAAAAGAAAGATAAAACGGTCGGCTTTTTACCGGCCTTCAGCAAAAAGTTGATAAGTGACCATCAACCCGTAATATAGCCACCACTGCTCAATTATTGATCAGTTATTTCCAAAGACACTTGGACTTCTTCATTGGCGCACCATTTGCCTGTGACCAAATGACACCTGGAGGTATCGGGACATGACGAAACAGACTCTGCGCAATACCGTACTTTTTATAATTGTTTTCCTCGCGGCGGCAATCAGCCTTAACGCCTCCGCCACCATAAAGAAAAAAACCATGACGGTCGACGCCACCGCCTATAACTCGGTGCCAGGCCAAACCGACAGCAATCCCTGGATTGCGGCCTGGAACAACCGACTGCGCCCCGGCGACAAGATAATCGCCGTCTCCCGCGATCTTGAAAAACACGGCCTGACTAATGGGGCCAAGGTTAAGATCGAAGGCTTGCCCGGCATTTACACCGTGCGCGACCGCATGAACAAACGCTTCAGACGACGCATAGATGTTTGGATGGGCAAAGATGTCAAAAAGGCGCGCCGCTGGGGCAAGAAGAAACTGAAAATTACCTGGCACCCGGCAAAATAACCCAAAGAAGCAATAACACAACACCATTGAGTACGGCCCCGAGCCCCAGCATACCCCGCCATTGGCGGGGTATTTTTTTACGAAGCACGGTCACGGCTCGGTTTCAGCGGCGACACCCGGCAGTTCGACACAATCGCGGTTGTCGATGTAATAGAGACTCGGCTGGCGGTTTTCGTTGTAGCGGTGCTCCGGCCCCTTATCACCAAAAACTATCAGATACTCGGATTTGACCCAGTCGTCATTTACCCGGTATTCGCTCAACCACAGCAGCGAGGGCATCCCCTCGTAGCAGCGGCCATAAAACATGCGCGTCTTCTCCACCAGAGTCTTACTCAGGTAATCGACGTAGCGACCGGGATAGGTGTAGCGCTCACTCGCAGCCTCTATGGCCGCCACATCTTCTCCAGGTCGGGGTATTTTAAAAATGTAAATGGCGGGATTTTCATCGCAGTCCAGGCAGCTGCGTCCGGCAACAACCGCATAGCCACCCAATTCGGCGACCAGCCGGACTTCTTTCAGGCCGGTCTTGAGCAGGTGTTGGTCAGAGAGCTGAAGGGGGATTGCCACCCCGGGCAGGGACAATAACAGCAGGGGTAGGAGGCGAATCGCTCGCATAGGAAGGGTACCGCGAATCGGGTCGCACCGCCGGGAACAATCAGTCCGTGGTTGCTCCACGGCGGCACTGCGATTGGGTTGTGCTGTTACACTGTCGCGATTCCCTTCTGCTGTAACCTTAGCACAGCGTGGGCAGGCGACGCGGCGTCGCTCGCGCGGGGAACTCGCCCGCTACCAGTGCTCGTCCGCTTCCTGTACCGGGCCCACGAAGGCCGCTATGCCCTCTTCGCGCAGCGCATCCAGTGCCTCATCCAACGCCTCCTGCTCCGTATCGAAGGAATCCTCCCACACGGTGGAGTTGTTGTTCTCGTCCACTATCTCGAGCAACCAACCGCCCTCGCCATCCTCGTAAATATCGATCTGGACGGTCACATCACCTTCGCGGTAGGTCTGGCTCAAGTCCGACTCTCGGGGTGCAAAATCTTCATCCATGGCTATGGCCTCGCTGTGGTGCTGCCGAACTGTGACAACTTGCGGCCCGGAGGTCAATGACTTTTCGCCGCAGGCCCCAGTGATTGATAAATGTACGACAACAACGTGCACCTGGGATAAAATGCGCGGCGATTTTTTCTGCTCCGGATTTACGCTCCGGCACTGCAATGAGGAAGTAATATGAATTCCACCGTCGTGTGCGCACTCTACAAGTTCGTCACCCTGGACGACTTCGAATCCCTGCGCGATCCCCTGCTCAAAGTCATGCTCGACCGGCAAGTCCGCGGCACCCTGCTGCTGGCTCGCGAAGGCATCAACGGCACTGTGGCCGGCTCCCGCGAGGGCATAGATGCCCTGCTGGCGCACCTGAAATCCGACCCGCGCCTGGCGGACCTGGATTACAAAGAATCCTACACCGACAAGCCCCCCTTCCTGCGCAGCAAGGTGAAGCTGAAGCGAGAAATCGTCACTATGGGTGTAGAGGGGATAGATCCGCGGCGCAGCGTCGGCACCTATGTCAAACCCGCAGACTGGAACGCGCTCATCTCCGATCCGGAGGTGCTGCTGATCGACACCCGCAACGACTACGAATATCAGGTGGGCACCTTCAAGAATGCGGTGAACCCCAAGACCGACAGCTTCCGCGAGTTTCCCCAGTACGTGCAGGAAAACCTGGACCCGGACAAACACAAAAAAGTGGCCATGTTCTGCACCGGCGGTATCCGCTGCGAAAAGTCCACCGCCTATCTGAAAGAGCAGGGCTTTAAAGAGGTCTACCACCTGCAGGGCGGCATTCTCAAATACCTGGAAGAAGTGCCCAAGGAAGAGAGCCTGTGGGAGGGCGAGTGCTTTGTCTTCGATGACCGCGTCACCGTCAACCACGACCTGCAGCCGGGCAACTACGACCAGTGCCACGCCTGCCGCATGCCGGTCACACCGGAGGACAAACAATCTCCCCTGTACGAACAGGGCGTCAGCTGTCCCCACTGCCACGACAAGGTCTCCGAGGAAAAACGGGCCCGACTGCGCGAGCGGGAGAAACAAATCCAGCTGGCCAAACAGCGGGGCGAACCGCATATCGGCCAGGAGGCGCGGGAAGCCATCGCCGCGCGCCGCCGCCGCAAATATTCACTGCGCAAGCGGCAAGCCGCCCAATCCTGATCCCACAGGGTTATGCGGCCTTTTTAAGAACAATCAGAGAGCCTGTGCTTAATTTGCACGAGCGCTGTAGCTAGCCCTGTGGCGCTCAAGCAATGGGGTAGGCATTTCGAAAACGCACCAGTACATCCCTGTAGCTCCGCCGGATACATCCTTGTATCCGACGGTTTCGAAATGCCTACCCCATCACTTGAGCTTCGCCCCAGACTCGACTTCTCTTTCTCCCCTGGGCGCAGATACCTCAAAGCGCCCTTAGGACACTTCAATTTGCGGTAAATCCTCTTCACCGGCGTTCAGCCAGATCTGCGCCGCAGCGCGGCGGGCGATATCGCGGTAAAGCCCCGCAATCTCCCCCTCCGGGTCCGAGGCCACAGTGGGCAAGCCGCCATCGGCGTCCTCTCGGATCGCCAAAGTCAGGGGAAGCTGACCGAGCAGGCGGGTCTGGTAATCGGCGGCGATGCGCTCACCACCGCCGCTGCCGAAAATCGGTTCGCTGTGGCCGCACTGGGAACAGGTGTGCAGGGACATGTTCTCCACAATGCCCAGCACCGGTACCGATACCTTGCGGAACATCTCCACCCCCTTGATGGCATCTTTTAACGCCAGGTCCTGGGGCGTAGTCACAATTACCGCACCGGCGAGGGTGGTGTTCTGCGCCAGGGTCAGCTGAATATCCCCGGTGCCCGGAGGCATATCCACAAACAGGTAATCCAACTCACCCCACAGAGTTTGCGTCAAAATCTGATTCAAAGCGCCGCTGGCCATGGGGCCGCGCCACACTGCCGGGGTTTCCTCCGTCATCAAATAGCCCAGGGACATGGTCTTCAGCCCCCGAGCCTCTACCGGCAGGAAAAATTTCTGCTCCTTAACATCCGGGCGTACCCCCTCGGTACCGAGCATGGTGGGCAGACTGGGACCGTAGATATCCGCATCCAGCAGGCCGACACTGGCCCCCTCGGCCGCCAGAGCCAGAGCCAGATTCACCGCGGTGGTAGACTTGCCCACACCGCCCTTGCCCGACGCCACCGCGACAATATTTTTGACGCCCCGCAAAGGTTCTGGCGCATCCGCCGCGCCAGTGACCGGAATGTCACTGAACAGTTCGAACTGCAGCTGCGCCTCTCCCAGTGGACCGCCCTTGAGCGTCGGCAGGCAGGCCTCGCGCAGCCGCGCATCCCAGTCCGCCTCCCGGCCGGCACAGGGATAACCGAGGGTGAGGCCGACGAACACAGTGCCCCCCTCAAAACCCACCTCAATCTCCGCGTCCAACTCGTCCAGCGGCAACCCGGTGGCCGGATCGTGCAACTGCCCCAGGCTCTCCGCCAGGCGCTCCAGCTCCACCTGCACCTCCGCGGGCAGATGATCGTGTTCGTGATCGCTCACAGCTCTTCCCTCTCGACGAATGTAAATTCGGCGGCATTGTGTCGGATCACCTCCGCCAAAGCCAGCCGCATCGTGCCCCGGCGGAAAGCCCCGCGCTCCCAGCCACCCCGCAAATCTGCTATATTCCGCGGTCTTTTTACGATGTCCGGCCGCTCCGGCCAAAACCCCTCAGCCGATGGAAAAACCGATGTCCGAAACGCGCCCCACACCGCGAAAAATCCTGGTCACCAGCGCACTGCCCTACGCCAATGGCTCACTGCACTTAGGCCATGTGCTCGAATATATCCAGACTGACATCTGGGCCCGCTTCCAGCGCGCGCGCGGCCACCAGTGCCTCTACATGTGCGCCGACGACGCCCACGGTACCGCCATTATGCTCAGGGCCGAACAACTGGGCCTGACGCCGGAACAGCACATCAGCAATATGCAGGCGGAGCACGAGCGCGACTTTTCCGGCTTCCTGATCGACGTGGACAACTACCACTCCACCCATTCGGAGGAGAACCGCGAGCTGTCGGCCATGATCTACCGGCGCCTGTCCGAGAACGGCCATATCGCCTCGCGCACCATTACCCAGGCCTTCGATCCGGAGAAACAACTGTTTCTGGCCGACCGCTATATCAAGGGCACCTGCCCGCGCTGCGGCACCCCGGATCAATACGGCGACAACTGCGAGGCCTGCGGCGCCACCTACAGCCCTACGGAGCTGATAGATCCCGTGTCCGCCATCTCCGGCGCCACACCGGTCGAAAAAGAGTCCGAGCACTTCTTCTTCACGCTTCCGGCCTTCAGCGACTTTTTGAAGCAGTGGACCCGCGCGGGCCACCTGCAGGAGGAAATGGCCAACAAGCTGGCGGAGTGGCTGGAAGAGGGCCTGCAGGAGTGGGACATCTCCCGCGACGCCCCCTATTTCGGTTTTGAAATTCCGGATGCCCCCGGCAAATACTTCTACGTCTGGCTGGACGCCCCCATCGGCTATATGGCCAGCCTGAAAAACTACTGCGACCAACGCGGCCTCGACTGGCGGGATTTCTGGAAAAAAGACAGTGACGCCGAGGTGTACCACTTTATCGGCAAAGACATCGTCAACTTCCACGCCCTCTTCTGGCCCGCGATGCTGCACTCGGCGGACTTCCGCACCCCCACCAAGGTGTGCGTGCACGGCTTTTTGACCGTCAACGGCAAAAAGATGTCCAAATCCCGCGGCACCTTTATCAATGCGCGCAACTACCTCGACCACCTGGACCCCGAGTACCTGCGTTACTACTTCGCCGCCAAGCTCACCGCCGGTGTCGACGACCTGGATTTGAACCTGGACGACTTTATCGCCAAGGTGAATTCCGACCTGGTGGGCAAGGTGGTGAACATCGCCTCGCGCACCGCCAAATTCGTCAACAAATCCGGCGGTGTACTGGCGAACGCACTCGCCGACGAAGCCCTCTGGCAACAGTTTGTCGAGGCCGCGCCGCGCATCGCCGAATACTACGAGAGCCGCGAATACGCCCGCGCCATGCGCGATATCATGGCACTGGCCGACGCCGCCAACGCCTGGATCGCCGACAAGGCGCCCTGGTCCCTGGCCAAGGAGGAAGGCAAAGAGGCCGAAGTTCTGGCCATCTGCTCCCAGGGTGTCAACATGTTCCGCGCCCTGATCACCTGGCTGGCACCGGTGCTGCCGAATACCGCAGCCAAGGCGGCGCAATTCCTCAACTGTGAACTGGACTGGGCCGCGGCCACCACCCCACTGGCCGACCACCAGATCAACAAATTCAAACCCTTGATGCAGCGTGTAGAAAAATCTCAGGTGGACGCCGTCATGGAAGCAGCCAAAGAATCCCTGGCAAAACTGCAGGCAGAGGCAAAGCCCGCCAGCGGTCCGCTGGCCGAAGAACCCATAGCACCGCAAATCCAATTCGACGACTTCGCCAAGGTGGATCTGCGCATCGCACTCATCGCCAACGCAGAACATGTCGAAGGCGCGGGTAAACTGCTGAAGCTGACCCTGGATCTGGGCGGTGAAACCCGCCAGGTATTCGCCGGTATCAAGAGTGCCTACAACCCCGAGGATCTGATCGGCAAGCACACCGTGATGGTCGCCAACCTGGCCCCGCGCAAAATGCGCTTCGGCGTCAGCGAAGGCATGGTGCTCGCCGCCGGCCCCGGCGGCAAGGACCTGTGGATACTCGAACCCCACGAAGGCGCCAAGCCGGGCATGCGGGTGATGTAAACCCAGTCTTTCAGCGGGCAAACGGGATTCAGCGATGCGCGGCGTATTCCTCGATACTCTGACCATGAAACTGGAGGAGCTGGACACCTCCGCTCTGGAAGCCTCCCTGGATCACTGGGACTTCTTTGAGACCACCGCGGCGGAGGAAACCGCCGCGCGCATCGCCGGCGCGGACGTGGTGGTCAGCAACAAGGTGGTCCTCGATCGCCCCCTGATCGAAAGCGCCCCGAACTTAAAGCTGATCTGCGTCTGCGCCACCGGCACCAACAACATCGACCTGGAAGCGGCCGAGGCCCGCAGTATCCCGGTGCGCAACGTACAGGGCTACGCCGGCGCCTCTGTGCCACAACACGCCCTGGCACTGATGCTGGCGCTGGCCACCCGCTGGCACCAGTACGACAGTGACGTGAAATCCGGCCGCTGGAGCCAGTCGCCGATTTTCTGCCTGCTGGAGCACCCGGTGGTAGAGCTGGCGGGCAAGAAGCTCGGCATTATCGGCTACGGCAATCTGGGGCAAAGATTCGCCCAACTGGGCCGATCACTAGGTATGGAAATTCTGGTGGCGGAATCCTTTACCGGCCGCCGACAGGAAGGCCGGGTGCCGCTGGTGCAATTGCTGGCGGAATCCGATGTCATCAGCCTGCACTGCCCCCTCAGCGCGCATACAGAACGGCTGGTGGACGGGGACTTCCTCGCCGCCATGAAACCCGGCGCCTTCCTGATCAACACCGCGCGCGGCGGCCTGATCGATGAACCGGCCCTCGCGGCCGCTCTGAAAAGCGGCCACCTGGGCGGCGCCGCCCTGGACGTTTTGAGCGCGGAACCCCCACCGCCGGACCATCCGCTATTGGCCGCCGATATCCCCAACCTGATCATCACCCCGCACAGCGCCTGGATCAGCCGCGAAAGCCGCCAGCGACTGCTGGACGGCGTGGTGGAAAACATCCGCCGCTGGCGCAGTGGTGCGGCAAACACGTAAAAGTGCCCGCACTGAACCTCAAGTCACACCCAAGTTAACGATTTGCCGACCGCGACTCTAGGATACTGGGACCCATTTCCAAGAGTGAGGAACGCGTTATGGCCACGGCAAAAACCTCTCAGCAAAACTCCGGTCGGGAAAAGTTGGCTCAGGCTTACCAACTCGCTGGTGAGGCAGCAAGCGAAACAGCGGAGCACCTGAAAAAGCGGGCTGCCACCACACTGAAAACCGGCAAACAACAGGCCAACAACTTAGAGAAACGTGCCGAAGACACAATTAAGGCGCACCCGGTGCTCAGTGTCGGCTGTGCTTTTGCCGTGGGCTGGGTAATTGCCAAACTGCTGAAATAAATACCACACCTGAAACCGTACCAGCGGGATCGGCATTCAATGGCAAACACCAATCAAACACGGCCTTCTGGAAACACCCACCGCCAGACTGCGGACAAGCTGGCTGGCGGTGGTGAAGCGGATTCAGCACATGGCCACACAGGCACAGAAGATACGCCACCACCGCCGGGCGGCACGGACAAAGCGTTGACACAAACAGAAGCCACACTGACGCTTATGTCAGCGTGGCTTGAAAATTTGCGCGCGCTAGCACAGCTGGAGCTGAGCCGCACCCTCACTGCCGGCAAGCGCCTTATCGCCCTGCAGCTGCTGCTCCTGCCCCTGGCCATCACGCTGGTACTGAGTTTCTGCGGTGGTGCGGGCCTGATCGGCTATCGCTACTCGCAATCGATTTACGTCGGTTTTGCCGTATTTGTACTCGCGCAAGTCCTGATTCTGGCGGCAATCCTTCTGTACCAGCGCAGGCTAGGCACTCTGCTCGGCTTCAGTGAAACCAAGCGACAGCTACAAGCGGCGGTTCGGGATGTCCTTGAGATCTTTAAGTAAAGCGATTCAACAGCACAGCCGGGAAATGGAAAAACAACGGGCCTGCGCCGTGGTCTTGCTGAATCGGCAAAAAAACAGTGTAACCGCAGGCTTGCGGCGTATTTCCCTGCCCGCACTGATCGGCCTTGCGGCAATCGGCGGTTTCACCGCGCAGCGGCTGTCGCGCACCCGGATGCCTTCCCGCGCCGCCAGGCTGCTGCTTTCGTGGCGGAAACTGTCATCACTTTGAGGCATACTCTCGGCACCCACCAGATACTCTGCCGGTGCCACCCATGACCCTCAGCCCCCGAAACGCGAGTGCGCAAACCTTCGCGCCGCCCTGCCCGCAGCAAACCACCGCTGCAGAAGCGGCCGCCGAGCACTTGGCCGCTTTTATCCGCCGTTATCCGCGTTTGATGATTCTCACCGGGGCCGGTGTCAGCACCGATTCCGGCATTCCCGACTACCGGGACCAGGACGGCGCCTGGAAACGCAAGCAGCCCGTGCGGCACGGGGACTTTATGAGCAGCCTGAGTACCCGGCAGCGCTATTGGGGCCGCAGCCTGATCGGCTGGCCGACCATGCGCCGGGCTCAGCCCAACGCGGCGCATCGGCATCTGGCGGAGCTGGAGCGGCGGCAACACACAGAACTGCTGGTAACCCAGAATGTGGACCGACTCCACCAGCGCGCCGGCAGCCGACGGGTACTCGACCTGCACGGCCGTGCAGATGAAGTTATCTGTATGCACTGCGGCTACCGCTGCGACCGCCAGGCGGTACACGAACGCTGCCACACCCTGAACCCGGATTTTCGCCGCCACAACGCCACCGCCGCGCCGGACGGCGACGCCGATCTGGAAGTGGATTTCAGCGGATTTTGCGTCGCCGACTGCCCCCACTGCGGCGGCATCCTCAAACCGGATGTGGTTTTCTTTGGCGACAATGTCCCCGGCGAGCGAGTGCAAATAGCGCTGAATGCGCTAGAGGCCAGCGATGCCCTGCTGGTAATCGGCTCCTCCCTGATGGTTTATTCCGGCTACCGCTTCTGCCGCTATGCGCGCGACTGGCGCAAACCCATGGCGGCACTCAACCTGGGCCGAACACGGGCGGACGACATGCTCGACCTCAAACTGAACGCACGCATTGGCGAAACCCTCGCCGCCGCGCTCGCGCTGCTTTAAGGGACCGCCGCTGCATTCACACGGGAGTTGTAGTGGGCTTCGGGGCGCTCAGGCAAAGGGATGGGCTTCTCACCTGACCCCGAAGTATTTTTAACCAATTAATCAGTGGTTTCCCGGGAATCCCCGCCGGGGCCGATCTTATCCTGAGTGCGGCGGTCAAAATCGCTGGCATCATGCCGCTCGTGCAGTTGCTCAGCCGGCTCGCCCCAAGTGCGGTTCACCATGCGCCCGCGCTGCACCGCCGGACGCTGCGCTATCTCTTCCGCCCAGCGCACCACATGCTTATAGCTTTGCACATCGAGAAACTCCCCCGCGTCATAGAGGGCATTTCTGACCAGAGCGCCGTACCAGGGCCAAATAGCCATATCCGCAATGGTGTATTCCTCACCAGCCACATAGCGGTGCTCAGCCAGCTGCCGGTCCAGCACATCCAATTGGCGCTTCACTTCCATGGTGAAGCGGTTGATGGGGTACTCGTATTTTTCCGGCGCATAAGCGTAGAAGTGACCGAAGCCGCCACCCAAATAGGGCGCGCTACCCATCTGCCAGAAGAGCCAGTTGAGACACTCAGTGCGCTGCGCCGGTGCTTGCGGCAGAAATGCGCCGAACTTTTCCGCCAGATAAAGCAAAATGGAACCGGACTCAAACACCCGGATAGGTGGATTCGCGCTGCGATCCATCAGCGCCGGAATCTTAGAATTGGGATTCACTTCCACAAAGCCACTGCCAAACTGATCGCCCTCGGTAATTCGGATCAGGTGCGCATCGTATTCCGCCCCCTCGTGCCCCAGCGCCAGCAACTCTTCGAGCATAATAGTTACCTTAACGCCGTTGGGCGTGGCCAGCGAGTACAGCTGCAATGGATGTCTGCCAACCGGCAGGGACTTGTCGTGCGTAGGACCGGCCACAGGGCGATTGATACTGGCAAAGGCGCCGCCGTTCTCTGTGTCCCATTTCCACACCCGAGGCGGGGTATAGGTGTTATCCGTCATGCTTCGACTCCGTATTGTGTCATTTAGCGCGCGAAGGGGATGCAACATGGATAGAGTATCCGCACGCAATATCAAAACCCTTACAGACTAACCCCACCGAAAGCCTCTGTCGCCATCTAAAGTTGCGGGATTCTTGCCAGTTTCTGTATCTCCCGCAGCCGCGCCGGAATCAGGCACACAGCTCCGGTTTCGCCGATTTATTTGCAGGGTTGGGGATAACAGCCGACGATTAGACAAACGAGAAGAGTCAATATCGGTTTATCTCCGCGCATGCGGGGAACAGCGCTTCAGCGTCTGGCTCTTCCCCAGTCCGCTCGGTTTATCCCCGCACATGTGGGGAACAGCGTTTGCCCGGCCACTATCTGAACCCAGTTCGCGGTTTATCCCCGCACATGCGGGGAACAGGAGCAGCAGCAAATCGAGCAGGACTATCAGAACGGTTTATCCCCGCACATGCGGGGAACAGAGGGAAGCCG
>NZ_FOKT01000007.1:0-72101 GCF_900112305.1 Microbulbifer thermotolerans | reverse complement strand
CCGGTTTATCCCCGCACATGCGGGGAACAGATGGTGCCATCCATCGGGTCGAGGCCGAATGCCGGTTTATCCCCGCACATGCGGGGAACAGACTAAACATACATGATTGATTTATAAAGAAAAATACACCCTTTAAAAATCTACCAACCAGATTGAGCAAAAGAATAATCAAATTGTTAAAGAGCATTATGGCAAAGAGGAATTACTCTGGAACCGGAAGAAAAGACACTAATCGCAAGCCGTCATAGTCGATGGGTACACGCCGGTTTTTACCGCAGGTCTGGAAGTCAAAACCGGATTCCGTGTTGGTGGCCCAGCACATGGCGACATTGCCCTCTTCCACCAGGGCTTCAATCTGCTCCCAGATCATTTCCCGCACCCGCTTACTGACATCGCCCACGTAGACGCCAGCGCGGATCTCCAGCAGCCAGACCGCAAGCCGACCACGCAATCTGGGAGGGACGTTTTCCGTTACCACCACCAGCATACTCATTACTGACTCCTATGACCCGCGTCTCCAAGGGGCTCCGGTTCCGGGATAGCTGGAGGTTGGGTGTCCTCTGGTGGCTCGGGCGGGTCGATGCCGCCGGCGGCCAACACTTCTTCGATGGTGGGAATAATTTTCTTGAGTAGTTGCGTTTTCCTGAAGGAGTCACGGCAGGCGATGCGCACGGCCCGATCAGGAGAAGAAGGATTTTCAGCGGCAATGCGAAACGCCACGGGCACCACGGTATCGAACTTGAAAATGTCGGCAATATCGTAGACGAAGGACAGCGGCTTGCCGGAGTGGATAAAGCCCACCGCCGGCGCATACCCCGCCGCCAGCACCGCAGCTTCGGTCACACCGTATAGGCAGGAAGTGGCGGCACTCAGACACTGATTGGCGATGTCCGCTTTGTTCCACTGCTTAGGATCATAGCGGCGGCCATGCCATTCCACACCATACTGCTGTGCCAATATCTGATAGGTCTTGCGCACCCGGGCACCTTCGATGCCGCGCAGCTGATTCACACTTCGGCGCTCGGGAGCGGGCTCACCAAAACGCAGCTCGTACATCTTCCGCACAACCTTCAGCCGCAGAGTCTCGTCCAACGCCAGTTTGGCCTGATAAAGCAGGCGATCTGAGCGGGCGCCACCGGGTTGGCCACTGGCATAGAGGCGCACTCCAGCTTCGCCTACCCAGATCAACAATGTGCCGGTCACCGCCGCCAGTTTGACGGCGGCGTGGGAAACACGGGTTCCCGGTTCCAACATAATACAGGCCACGGACCCCACTGGAATGTGCTTGCGCTCTCCGTTCGTTTCATCCACCACCACAAAGGCGCCATCCTTTACGTCGATGCGCCCGTAGTACACAAAGACCATGGAGACGCGTTCTTTCATGGGAATAGGTTTGAGCGGTATAAAGGTCATGCGGCGCTACCCGCGCCGCACCATCAGCATCCCGCACCCGAAGGCGCGACTACGGCCCACTCCGTTGAACAGGGCCGCGCGCAACCGCGCCGGATCGGTCACGGTGATCACCCCTTCATAATCCACGGATGAAAAGCGGATTTGCCGCTGTTGCCGCCGCCACTGGTGCTGGCGGTAGCCACTCAGCTGCGGCGACATATTCAAGCTAAAGCCCCACTGTTCACAACGGCTTCTCAACCATTGTTCGGCGCTAGCTTCCATGGCCGCACGCACTTCTCCGGGGGTATCCCGGCCCTGCTGGCGACAGTGCCACTTGGCATCCATCAGTACGTCATGACGGCGGGAACTTTGTTTACCGGTACTTTTTCGAGCTACGGTGGGATTCGCACGTAATTTAAAAAGCAGTCGGTCTCCCGGCGATAACTGCGGGTCGAAAGGTTTGCTCTCACACTCCAGTAGCCCCGGTACCGGTACGGGTGCACGGGAAGACAGCACATAGAAAAGTGGGAGCCCCCGCGGCGATTCATAAGTATCCAATTGTTCTTTTTCCATTTCCTGGCGGAACAGAAAAGGCCTCTCTTCCGATTCAGTGAAGAGCTTCCACAACAATTGATGGTTGGCGTAGGCATCGCCAGCGAGTAATTTCACCAGGGCATTGCGGTCCATCCCCTGGGTCGCCACTCTGACTCGGGATAAATACATCAGGCTTCCTCCCTAAGACGTGCATGGTGTTCCCTGCGGTTTCCAAACTGCCAGCGGTCCCTGCTGATAAGATCATCCGTCAGCTGGCGGGTGTCCTGTACCTCGATATCACCGGCATCACCTTCCCAGTAGTAATCCACGCTTTCCGGTAAATTCAACCAGCGCGCCTGTTGATCACAGATGCGGGGCGGCACTGCGGCGAAGGCTTCTCGCAGCCCTTTCGCTTGCACTTTTTGCGGCGCCATTGGCACTGCGAGTGGGCACGCTTTGCGGCCCAAATAAGGCGTGAAAACCGGAGCGCGTAACGCCGCCTCCAATTCATCCAGATTCCAGTCGCTTTGCTCGTTGAGCAATACTGCCACCTGCCAAAGTCCATCCTGGCGGTATTCGCGGGAAGACAGCACTGTATTAAGTTTTTCCTTGGGCACGCTCAATTCATCCTTGCGGGTAAAATAGCGGGCCTTTTTATCCCGACCCGGCACTTGCACCGTGTGATAGTCCCGCATCAATCGGCCGGCGCTGTGTTGCTTTACCGCAAAGCGCACGGATGCGGCCAGCGCCTGTTGGTTGGGGCCGTCATCCCGGCGAATGCCGAGGGCCGCCGCCAGTAAGCCCAACAGTGCGGCGCGGCCCGGGTGGTCGGCGCTGGGGCGGGTTTCCCCCACCGCCGGCGCCCCCCAACTGGCCAGAGGGCCGTAAAGTTGGAATATCAATGCTTCCACTGGGCGCCTCCTAGTCTTGTTTGAGAAAATCCATCAGCTCCCGGAAACTGCCTTCTCCTGTATGGGCATTGAGGCTGTAGCGTTTTTCGGCACACTCGCCATACACTTGGTCGAAACGCTGTGCCTGCTCTTCCAGCCGGGCAATGGCATCGGTGGCCTGATCCTGCCCCTGCACCGGCTTGAGAAATGCCACTGACAGTGAACGTGGCTGCTGGGAGCCTTTTTCAGCCAGAACGTAAGACGCATAGGCCCGCGAGCCGAAACTGTTTTGCTTTCCGGAAGGAGAGACTTTAATCGCCGCTTCCGCCAGCGCTGCAATGGCTTTATCCGCCAGTTCCGCATCGCCACCCAGGTTGTCTACCAGCTGGTCTCGGTTGATGCACACATAGCTGTAAAATAAACCAGCGGCGAAGCCCGTCTCGCCGATATGGGCGGCGCCCCGGTCTTCATCGCCTTTATTGAGATCGTCCACGGCGGTGAAGTAGTCGTCTTCGATGACGACAGGATGAACAGTGATGGCATGGGCTACTTGACAGGCGGCTTCCACATTAAACGCGGGGTCGTCCGCCAACATCCGCCCAAACAGGCCGATATCTGCCGCCGAAGGGTTCTTGCGCAACAGATCCAGCTCTTCTTTTTCTGGCCCGCGCTTCTCTTCAATCAGCGTCTCGGTAAGCGCATCCACAGCCTGGCGTTCCTCGGGGCTGATGTGCGCCAGTTGCGACAGTTCCACACTGCCTTTTTCCAGCTTTCCGAAAACATCAGCAATTTTCCCCGCCCATTCCTTCGCCTTACCTTCTGCAATACCAGCCTCTTGCAAGCGCGCCATAACTTCCAGCCCCAGGCGTTTGGTGCGGACACCGAGATGACCGGCCAATGCCTCCTGAAAAACATCGGAAGTGCGCCAGTGCCGCTTAAGTGATTGTGAAGACACCCGCAGCCGTTCGGCACCACCCATAAACGCGGTTTTTGGCCTTCCCAAGTCATCCCGGTTCAGGTTGGCGGGCGGGTAGGAGGTCAGAAGGTGAAGCTGAATATAAGTGCTCATAAGATCAGTCCTTTATGGTATGAGGATTTATTTTGAGTAGGCGCTCAGCGCGGTGAAATAATCTGTTGCCCAGCGTACGGCCAGGCGGTCCATAGGTCTGGCGCTTTGGTGTCCCTCGTGCTCATAGAACCAGTGCAATATGTCATCGGCTAGAGACAGTACCGGCGCCTTCTTATTGATTAATGCCAAAGCCCGGCGCAAGCGTGTCAGGAAATCATCCCCATCCCGGCTTTTCTGTAAGCGCGCGAAACGCAATTCGCTCATAAAGGGTTTTCCGCTCTTCTCTTTTTGTGCACCCAGGCACTTGGCAAAAGTCACCGTTTTATCGTCCGGTTGGCCCCGCACTTCCGCCAACGCGGCTGCCACACAGGCCCAGGCCAGAATATCCCGATCGCGGCGCCGTCCGGTTTGTGCCAACGCCATCCACAAACTTCTGAATGCTTCACTCAAAAGCACCGCATCCAATGATTCACAGCGCCGCAATTCTGCCCGCGCACCGCGCTGGTTGGTCTGGCTTTGACTGCCACCATGATTATTGAGTCCGTGTAGTTTTTCCCACCACTGGAGAACTACAACTCTCACGTTTTCATCTTTTAACTTTTGGTAATAAGGTGTTTCGCTCATGCGGTTTCTCCTTGTTTTTCACCGGCACTTTGCGGTTGGCCACTGTCATCCAGACGCCCAGTCTTACGGAAAGCTTTAGCTTCCTTACCTCGATGAAGCTGCTTTTGGAAGGTGTTGCGCGCCTTGGTAATTTGCTTCATATCCAGCTGCTCTGCCGGACCACTTAAAGCGAACGCATCGAATTGAGTTGTCGCCTGACGGGTAACCGTGCGATACCAATGCGCTGCGATCTCGGCGGGAAAGCGCTGCGGAGGTGTGCCTCCTGTCAGCAATTCACCCAGTTCCATCAAAAGCTGATAGAACACCTGCTCAGTGGTTTCCCACAGGGAAGCACCGATATAGCTCATGTCTCCTTTGGCATCCTTGGGACGGCTGAACCAGGCTTCCTTAACTTGGTTTTGCAGCAGACGAGCGCTGCTGTCCGTGAGATCAATCATCTGTCGCAGCCACATGTGAGCCAGAGCCCGCGCCTCATCCGACAAGGCCAAAAGTGGCATGTGTGCACCGTACCAACATCGGGGTTTCATGTTGTCCATGTCGTAGCCGAACACCCAAAGACTGGCTACTGTGGGCAGGTCTACGTCCATTTCTTCGGCCGTATCGCATTTCTTGGCGTAATCCAATACCACCCATGCAGGCAAAAACCCCTTCTCTTCTTCGTCTTTTATGGTCAGGGCTTCCCAATAGCGATAGCCCAGACCATCCGCTTGTGCCTTGCGCGAATAGGGAAGCTGTTCCGGTTTTTTGGGATCGCGGCGGTACGGAGTGAGGGGGTGTATCCAGGGGCCGTCATAATTGAAGCCGTAATTGCGTGCGCGCAGTGAAGAAACGGTTTTCTCACTGTTTCGCCCACAGAGATCACAACGGCAAGCGCTGGACCGGATATTCAAGCGTATACGCCGGGGCATGGCCCAGTAGGGGTGAAGCGGGTGCATTTCTTCCGGAAAAGTCCCCTGCCCCTTGTCACTGACCTTAGTTTGTCCCAGCCAGGGGAAAACCCTGGGGTCGGAATTGCTGGGGGCGTCATAATTCCAGCCATCCGTATCCAGCACATTGAGCCAGAGGCGTTGCCAGAGGGTACAGCCTGTATCGACTGGCATAATCAGCGTGGTCAGTGGCCCCCCACCTCGCAACCCGGTTCTGTACCCCTTTCCTCCGGATGGCGCATTGATCTGTAATGTAAATAACGCTAAGGCGGCACAATCCGGGCAAAGCTGTTCCACCCTGCCCGCTTTGACAAAGTGATCGGTATTGTTTTTTACGGTTGCCGCCCCGGGGGAATCAATCAACAAAGCGGCAATATCTGTGCTTTTTTCCTCCGCCAACAAATCAAAATCCTGCATAAATGCCGGCCCGGCACTATCCAGTTCAAATGCGGGCTGCCATTTTTCCAGGACTTCCCTGAGCTCATCTATGGAAGGGGGCGTTTGATACAGCCTTACCCATTCTTCTTTGTCTTCCGGGGCCATAGCTGTCTGTAACAGGCCAATCAAAAACTGATAGGCCGCGCCCTGAAAATCCTCTCTAGGTAACGCCAAGTCGATAATTTCCGGGTCTACCATTGCGGTGACAGGCAGGTATTCCTGGCTGCCGTCGCGGCGCCGGAAAGGCAGCCATGGGGCGATCAGTAGGTTCACAACATTGCTCCTTGCTTACTTTTTTGAGTGTTCTGGTTTGCTATTCCCCATGATTGGAGACACGACGCAACCCCACGTCCCCGCTATACTCGATAGAGGAGCCGCCTTCTTCCACCAGCCACAAACGGCTGTACTTCAAGCCAGAACAACATTCCAACAACTGGTCTTTCTCATTGGACAACGCCTGCGGCCATTCCGGCAGACACCTTGCCAGGGACTCGCGAACCCGAAGCTGGCTCAACTCCCAGGCGAATTGCTCCGCCTCCACCCAGGGTTTAAGAGCGCCATCTGCCCCCCTCCGCACCAGAGTGATTGTGATGCTGGGTTCCTCGCTCAAGCGGGTGCCAATCTCTATCTCCAGATCTTCAAACCAACTGCGGCTGGCTTCCGTGCTGTATCCCTTGTCCATATCCAGGCGGTTGAAGGCGGCCATAGCTCTTTGGCTACTGCGTTCGCCCTCCTGCTGCAGATGCCGTTGCTGCAGCCCCTCGGGAATACGGGGTTCGGCATCCTCGCCAAATACGGATTCGATCAGGTGACGGGCGCGACCGGGCATATCGATACCGCCATCTTCACGCAGGGCTTTCAGTGTCAGCCAGAGTTGTCCGTGGTCGCGATAGACCGCAGCTGTACCCGGCATGGGATCAGACAGCCAATCCGGACCGGGCTGTTCTTCGTAAGGAGGCGCCAACAGATACAAGACCGGTAACGGGCGCTGGTCATCGCCCGCCACTGGGTTACCACTGCCATCCCGCCGGTGGCGATGCAGGCGCCCGGCGCGCTGGATCAGCAGATCCATGGGAGCGAGATCGCTGATCATCTGATCGAAGTCCAGGTCCAGGGACTGCTCCACCACCTGGGTACTAACCAGAATCCAGCCGGCCCTGCTCTGTGCATCAGACTCTTTACCAAAACGTTGCAGTGCGGCCTGCTCAATCGCTTGGCGGTCCGCCATAACGAAACGGCTGTGAAACAGCATGATTTTTTCCGGGTTCGCCGCCCGCTCCTGCAATGCCTGATAAGCGGCGATGGCGTCATCCACGGTATTGCGTATCCAACAGGCGCACTGACCACTTTCGGCGATATTAAGCAGGTGCTGAATCACGGTGTCCGGCTCGTGCATTGTTTCCACCGCTACCCGGCGGATGACACTGTCGCGGGTTGCCAGCGGAAATTGCTCCAGCCCTTTATCTGTGATCCGCGTAGCAAGAGGGAAAGATTGCTCCAGGCTCACGGGAGTTTCGTCCAGATATCGACCACTCCGATATGCCGCAATAAGTCGCCGCTTCATAGCGTGGGGCAAGGTGGCGGTAAGCAGGATAGCGCTGCCGCCCTGGCGCGCATGGGCCCGCAGCACTTCTTCCAAAAGTCGAGCCATGTAGTCATCACAAGCATGGACTTCGTCTACCACCAGAACTTTGTTCGCCAAACCAATCAGGCGCAACGCTTGATGTTTGAAAGGCAATACGGCCATCAAAGCCTGGTCCACGGTCCCCACACCTATGTCTGCCAGCAATGCCTTTTTGCGCGAGTCGGCAAGCCATTGGTTACAGGCTTCGGAAGCGGTCTCTTCCTTTTCGCCATAGGTGTGATCCCGCAATTGCTCGCTCACTATCGAGCGCGTAAAACGCGTATTGAGGTGACGCGCTCCGTGGGCCAAGACCAGATTGGGCACTTGTCCGCTGTCGTACCAGCGGCGATATTGGTCGGCTATGCGGCCGTACATGGCATTGGAGGTGGCCATGGTAGGCAGCCCCAAATAAACACCCTGAGCCTGCCCGTTCTCCAGCAGGCGGTGCACCAAAATCATGGCTGCCTCTGTTTTTCCAGCACCGGTAACATCTTCGAGCACAAACAGCTGGGGGCCGTCCGCCCAGTCCAGGTCCTGGGCCCACTGCTGCAGAGGTGTTGGCGAAAAACCAAAAAATTTTTCAACGCCAGGGAAGCGGGCCGGTAGCAATTCGTGACCAAAACCGGTTTTTTCCAGGGCTTTCGCCGCTTGTGGCAGTGCGGTGTTATGCCAGTAGTCCTCCAATATTTGAGGTTCGGACCGGTAGGGGAATAGGGACTGGTCTGAACCAAGCCAATCTGCCACTACAGCAAATCCAGCCAGGTGCCAAGTTACTTGCTGAAATTGTTTGAGCCAGTTTTTGTCTCGCACCTGCCGCTCTGGCCATTGCGGGCAAAGCCACTTGGCGACCTCGCAGGTATATTCCCAGGCCGCCAGACGATCTTCGGGAAATCCCGGTGAAGGATGTTGGTTTGTGCCCGCATCCACCGGAAGCCCGTGGTGGCCAAAGGCCATGTTCAGCAACAACCGAAGAAATTTTTTCGAGCCACTATCCGTCTCACCCCATCCCCAGGCGCAAAGCCCCTGCTGCTTGAGTTCACCTCTAAAAAAAGCTTTGAGGAAAACGGCACCCGCCTTACTGTGATGGGGCCATTCCCCTGAGCCATAAGCGAGACCGGAGTCCGTCTCTACCAGACCCGGCACACCCGGCTCGGCCAGTGACTGAAACGCTCTGGAAAACTTTCCCAGATCATGCAGCGCCAGGCTGAAGACATATAGGGATTGCAACTGCTCCGGCTCCAGCGACAACTGCGATGCTAAATCGCGGCACCGGGCAGTACGCGGAGAGAACAAGTGATAGCCAACCGCAGCGACATCCAGGCTGTGAAATGGCAATAAGTGACAGGGCGCTCCATCAAGATCAGCGTTCGCTTTCGCTTTTCCCCAATAGCGGAAATAGGTTGGAGCATCATTCCACATTAACACCAAACCCCCCGTTACTCCTTTTATTCATTCATGGCTGTTGCGCTTGAGCAACAGCCACTTAGCTCCGATCGGCCTTAATTCTGGCGAAATAATCCAAAGCCCCCTTGCCGTTGACACAGCACCCTAACGATTCCTTTTACACTGGCCAACGCTGAAAAAATTTACAGGTAAACTCAGTTGACACTCCCACCCATTTTTCTTTTACCAACCCTCAGAAAAGCCACTCTTTCACGTCATCTTCGTTTACAAGCACCAGCTGCTGAGCCTCCGGCCGCCCGTCCAGCATTTTGGTGTTCACCTGCATTTCCTTGAGCAGGTAACTGGCCAGTGCGGCGCGGGTCTTCAGGCATAGTTGGCCGCCTTCCATGTTGTAATCGTGTTCAAGCACGGCCTTTTTCTCCGGGGTTAGGCGTGCATCCGGTTCCAGCACCAGGGTGATTTCAGTGTTCCAGGCAATATCTGCCTCGGCAGTGTGGGGGGATTGGTCCAGCACTTCCGGTTGTCCGAGGAAGCGGCTGAGTACGAAATCGCGGTATTGCCGGTTCTTTTCGCACCAGGCGCGCAGATGCCAGCGCAATCCGGTATTGACAAAGGTGTGGGGGACAATAATGCGCCCCTCTCCGTTCGGATTGGAGATGGAGCCGTAATCCACTTCTACCCGCCGGCCCTCGCGGATGGCGCGGACCAGTGGTCGCATCACTTGCGGGGTGACATTGCGGGCGGGGTGGCGCAGTACGCAGTTGGGCAGACTGTAAGTAGCGTCGGCCGGCAGTGCACGCGCACTGAGCCCGGCCATCCAGTTGAGGTATTCGGCAACATCCGCGCTGATATAGTGGCGCTGGAAATCCGGGCTGGGGGTATATCCCTTTTCTCTGGGGCAGTAGTCACGCAGATTCCCGGGGCAAATATCTCGGTAGTCGTTGATATCCTTACTGGCACATTGGCGGGTGACACCAAAGAATTCTCTCAGGTGCCTGGTGTTAAGGCGCCCTTCCCAGTAGGCGATCAGTTCGATCAGCCAGAAGCGGCGCTGCTGGGGGTCTTCCATCCGGTAGCCTTCCTTTTCAGCAGACAGAGGCGGCTGATGCCGTGAACCAGCGCACAGTCCTATGCGGTTCTACCGGAGGCGATACAAACGTGTCAATTACAGGCCGTTACACGCCATTACACACCGCAGACGCCCCCTGGCAGCAACCGAGTTGAAGGCTTCCCGGCACTCACCCATAATACCGCCCCTGCGCGGCAATCCACGGCCCGCCAGACGCTTCCGCCGGGCTGCTTAGGCGCTCTTTCCCCGTTCAGACTGCGGTTCCTAGGCCCCGTCTGCTTGGCTCTAACCGGATTTTCTATGACCGAATTCGCCGTCATATTGCTCAGCACCATACTGGTCAACAACTATGTGTTGGTGCAGTTTCTGGGGCTGTGCCCCTTCATGGGGGTTTCCAATAAGCTGGAGACCGCCGTGGGCATGGCGGGGGCAACCACCTTTGTGCTGACGCTGGCCTCCATTTGCTCCTACCTGGTGAACACCTATCTGCTGGAGCCCTTTGGCATCGAATACCTGCGCACCATTTCCTTTATATTGGTGATTGCAGTGGTGGTGCAGTTCGCGCGCATGTTTATCCAGAAGACCAGCCCCCTGATGTACAAAGTTCTGGGCGTCTTCCTTCCTCTTATTACGACCAACTGCGCGGTGCTCGGCGTAGCCCTGCAGAACACTATGAAGGCGCATAACTTCCTGCAGTCCACCCTCTATGGCTTCGGCGCGGCGGTGGGCTTCTCCCTGATATTGATTCTGTTCGCCTCCATGCGCGAGCGGCTGTTCGCGGCGGATGTGCCACAGCCCTTCAGGGGTGCGGCCATCGGTATGATTACCGCCGGGTTGATGTCCCTGGCGTTTATGGGCTTTAGCGGCCTGGTGTGAGCGATGCTGGACTGGTTTTCTGAAATTTCCACTCCCCTGCTGATTCTCGGCGGCATGGCGCTGGCCTTTGGCGCACTGCTGGGGTTCGCTGCGGTGCGCTTTAAAGTGGAAGGGGACCCGCTGGTGGAGCAGGTGGATGCGCTACTGCCGCAGACCCAGTGCGGCCAGTGCGGCTATCCCGGCTGCCGCCCCTACGCCGAGGCGATAGTTCACGGCGAGAAGATCAATAAGTGCCCTCCCGGCGGCCAGTCCACCATTAACGCGCTGGCAAACCTGCTGGATGTGGAACCCATGCCACTGGATGCGGAGCACGGCGAGGAAAAAGAAACCAAGATGGTGGCTTTTATCCGCGAGGCGGAGTGCATCGGTTGCACCAAGTGCATCCAGGCCTGTCCGGTGGATGCCATCGTGGGGGCGGCCAAGTATATGCACACAGTGATCTCGGACGAATGTACCGGCTGCGATCTGTGCGTGGAGCCCTGCCCGGTGGATTGCATTGAGATGGTCCCCCTGGAGACGCCATTGCAGGGATGGCACCCGGAGAAGCCGCCGGAAGGAATAGAACTGATTGCCAGTGATCGCCGGCAGCTGAGTAAGAGGAGTGCCGCGTGAGCAGCGAACAGCAACAACTGCGGCGGGAGTCCGCGCTCGAGCGTCGCGCCGCCCGAGAAGCGCAGCTGATCGCCAGCGATCAGAAGCGGCAAAAAGCCCGCGCACTGCGCCCCAACGATTTCCCCGGAGGGGTCTATCCACCGGAGAACAAGCACCAGTCTACCGGCGAACCGATCGGCAGTATTCCGTTGGCGGAGCAACTGGTGGTGCCGTTGCTGCAACATACAGGTTCCACCGCCATTCCGCTGGTCAAGTTGGGGGAGACAGTCCTGAAGGGCCAGAAAATCGCCGAGGCGGACGGGTTGATCAGTTGCAGCTTACACGCTCCCACCTCTGGCAAGGTAGTGGCCATAGAGCCGGCTGCGGTGCCACATCCGTCTGGCCTGCCGGCCGACTGCATCACTATCGACGCCGACGGTGAGGACCGCTGGTGCGAGCTGCAGCCCTGCGAGGACTTCCGCCGGTTTACGCCGGTGGAACTTCTGGAAAAGATACGCGATTGCGGTATCAGTGGCATGGGCGGCGCCGGTTTCCCCACAGCGGTCAAGCTGGACCCCCACGGCGGTGTCGAGATAGACACACTGATTATTAACGGCACCGAGTGCGAACCCTATATCACCGCCGACGATATGCTGATGCGCGAGCGCGCGGAGGAAATCATCGCCGGGGTGGAGATTATTTCCTATATCCTCGACGAGCCGGAGCGGGTGCTGATCGGCATTGAGGACAACAAACCTGAGGCCATAGCGGCGATGCGCGCGGCCGCCGAGGGCACGCGCTTTGATATTGTGGTTTTCCCCACCAAGTATCCATCCGGCGGCGAAAAGCAGCTGATCCAGATACTCACCGGGCGCGAAGTGCCCAACAAGGGGCTGCCCGCCAATGTCGGCATTGTGTGTCAAAACGTGGGCACCGCCCGCGCTGTTTACCGCGCGGTGCGCTTTGGCGAACCGCTAATCAGCCGTGTGACCACGGTGGTAGGCAAGGCGTTGGAGCGGCAACGCAATATCGAGGTTCCCATTGGCACGCCGATCAAACATATCCTCAAGGCGCACGGTGCCCACCGGGGACTGATGCAAAAGGTGATCATCGGCGGCCCCATGATGGGCTATACCATCGACGACACCAGCGCACCGGTGATCAAAACCACCAACTGCCTGCTGGTGCCCACGGTGGAAGAGCTGCCCCCAGCGCCGCCGGCCCAGGCCTGTATCCGTTGCGGTTTCTGTGCCGAGGCCTGTCCGGCGTCGCTGCTGCCGCAGCAGCTCTATTGGTATGCGCGCGCAGACGATCACGAAAAGCTACAGGCCTATAACCTGTTCGACTGTATTGAGTGCGGCTGCTGTTCCTACGTGTGCCCCAGCAGCATTCCCCTGGTGCAGTACTACCGCGCCGCCAAGGGCGATATCCGCACCGCCGAACAGGAAAAGGAAAAGGCCGACCGCGCCCGCGAACGCTTCGAGTTCCGCAAACTGCGGATGGAGCGGGCGGAGAAGGAGAAACAGGCCAAGCGGGAAGCCCGGCGCAAGGCTGCCGAGCTGGCGCGCCGACAGCGCGAGGAGAGTGGTGGCGCAGAGGCGGAAGCCGCACAAAAAGAGGCGGATCTGGTGGCCGCGGCCCTGGCGCGGGTGAAAGCCAAACAGGCATCTCCGGAACAGCAGCTGGCCCGAGCCCAACGCTCGCTCACCAGCGCGGAGGGCCGCGTAGAGCGGCTGCAACAAAAGCTGGAAGCGGCGGAAGAGAAGCAGCGCGACCAGTTGGCGGCACAGCTGAAAGCCGCCGAACTCAAATTACAGGAAGCGCGGCAAAAGCTGGCCGAGGCTGAACGCCAGGCTGAAACTGCGGCCGAAGCGGGCAGAGAAAGCACTCCCGGGCAGGACGATCCCCAGGCGCGAGCGCAAAGTGCGATTGAAAAAGCCAAAGCGGCGGCCGCTGCCCGCGCCGCCATGAGCCCCGCCGAAAAGCTGGCGGGGGAGATAGACGCGCTCAAGGCTCGGGTGGAAAAGGCCCGAGCGCGGCTGGAAAAAGCCTGCTCCGCCGGGGATGCCAATGTCGAGGCATTCGAGAAAGCGCTGCAAAACCTGCAGCAGAAACTGGAAGCTAAGCTGCGCGAGCAGAAACAAGCGGGAGAGGAAAAGCAATAACCATGCACACACGCTGCCTGTGCCTGCCGAGCAGGCTGTCAGATTGTTCCATGACCGGCACTCCGCCGTCGCCGGCGCACACTAACGGGTTCCGCGTATGTCCCTGATGCGCGCCACCTCTCCCCACGCCCGTGCCGGCGACAGCACCGCCAAAGTGATGCTGCAGGTGGCAGCCGCCACCCTGCCCGGCGTGTTGGCACTGGTGATTTACTTCGGCATCGGCGTTCTGATCAATATCGCGCTCTGCAGTATCACCGCCCTCGCCTGCGAGGCGGCAATCGTAAAACTGCGCCAGCGCCCTGTCGCCTTTTACTTGAAGGACTGCAGTGCCTTCGTGACCGCGCTGCTGCTCGGTATTGCCTTGCCGCCTTACTGCCCCTGGTGGTTGCCGGTAATCGGCGCCTCTACCGCTATCGTGCTGGCCAAGCACCTGTACGGAGGCATGGGCTATAACCCTTTTAATCCGGCAATGGTGGGCTATGTGGTACTGCTGATCAGCTTCCCGGTGGATATGACCCGCTGGGTGGGGCCGGCGGAAATTATCAACGGCGCACCCGGTATCGACGAAGCACTCAGCCTGGTATTCGGTTTCGGCGGCTACAATGTGGACGGCTTTACCCGCGCCACGCCGCTGGACATAGTGCGCCTGAACGAATCGGTACTGCTGTCACAGTTGTACGCGACGGAGCCAGTGCTGGATCAAGGCACAGTTGCGGGACTTGGCTGGGAGGCGGCCAACTTCGGCTTCCTGATCGGTGGCCTTTTCCTGCTGTTTCGCCGTGTAATCACCTGGCATGCGCCTGTTGCCATGCTGGGAACCCTGACCCTGATGTCTCTGCTTTTCTATGACAGCGGCAGTTCCCTGAGCGAAGGGTCACCGATGCTACACCTCTTCTCCGGTGCAACCATGCTCGGGGCCTTTTTTATCATCACCGATCCAGTCAGCGGTGCCACCAGCAATAAGGGGCGCCTGACCTTTGGTGCCGGTGTCGGGCTGCTGGTTTACATTATCCGCGCCTGGGGCTCCTACCCCGACGCGGTGGCCTTCGCAGTGCTGTTGATGAATTTCGCCGCCCCCACCATCGATAACTACACGCTGCCGCGCACGTACGGCCACAAGTCCGCGCGCCGCGCCACCGATCTGGAGGAGCGCTGATGCTGAAACGGTCGATGGCGAGCAATGCGCTGATCCTGGGGATTTTTGCCCTGGTCACCGCCGGTACCCTCGCAGTAACCCAAATCACCACCCGCGAGCCGATTGAGCGCGCGATACGCGAGGCTTCCGCCAAGGCGCTATTGGAGATCATCCCCCTGGACCGCCACAGCAACGACATACTGGTGGATACCTATCCCATTCCCAAGGCTTATTGGAATCAGCTGGGACTGAGCACGGGCGGTGAGATCAATCTTGCGCGGGAGGAAGATGGCAGTATCTCCGCGGTCATTATCCCCGCCGTGGCGCCGGATGGTTACTCTGGACCGATTTCCCTGCTAGTGGGCGTCAACCGCGATGGCACTATAGCTGGCGTGCGAGTTACCGCTCACACCGAAACCCCCGGCTTGGGCGACAAGGTGGACCTGAAGAAGAGCGACTGGATACTGCAATTCAACGGCCTTTCCCTGCAGGACCCACCTATAGACCAGTGGAAGGTGCAAAAAGACGGCGGCGCCTTCGACCAGTTCACCGGCGCCACTATCACCCCCCGCGCAGTGGTTAACCAGGTGCGCCGGGTACTGGAGTTTGTCGCCAGCCACCGCGAGGAAATTTTCAGCGCACCGGTCTCCAAGCGCGCGGTGGAAGTGGAACAGCCCGAGAAGGAGAAACAGTGATGACAGCGCCCTACGGCGAAATCAGCCGCAACGGTCTCTGGAGCAACAACCCTGCACTGGTGCAGCTGTTGGGGCTGTGCCCGTTGCTGGCGGTAACTGGTTCGGTAGTCAATGCCATCGGCCTGGGACTGGCCACCACTGGCGTACTCACCTGCTCCAACCTGGCGGTTTCCCTGGTGCGCCGGCAGATGCCAGACACGGTGCGCCTGCCCGCTTCGGTGATGATTATCGCCACCTTCGTCACCTGCGCCGAGCTGCTGATGAAAGCGTTTACCTACGAACTCTATCTGGTTCTGGGCATTTTTATTCCGCTGATTGTCACCAACTGCACCATCCTTGGCCGCGCCGATGCCTTTGCCAGCAAAAACCCGGTGCTCCCCTCGCTGGTGGATGGTTTCATGATGGGGCTAGGATTTACCCTGGTACTGATCACCATCGGTGCAGTGCGTGAAGTTCTCGGCCAGGGCACCCTGTTCGCGGACATGGATCTACTGCTGGGGCCGATGGCCGCGGACTGGACCATTTCGGTGATGGGGCCGGACTACCCAGGCTTTTTGGTTGCCGTACTGCCGCCGGGCGCCTTTTTGGTGGCAGGTCTTTTGATCGCAGCCAAAAACACCATCGACGCCAGTATCGAACGACGCCGCAGCCAGCAAATAAAAGTGATGCCGGGCGCCAAGCGGGTCAGGGTAACCGGCAAGATCACCTGATACCCAAATGCGGGCCCTCTACAGGCCCGCCATGAAATTTCTTCCCCGCACCAGAGCCATCCCCGCGACTGCCGATTGCAGAACTTTTCCTGTCGATTTTTTTCCGCGGCGAAATTCAATCCCCTCACAAATTGCCCGTGTAATGGCGTGTAATCGCCTGTAATAGCGTGTGCTTAATTGTCCCTTTTATACAGTAGCCATTTGAAGTTGTTCCGCTAGAATTGGACGCACGATCCAATTTAAAGATCGCCAGTTAACAATAAAAAATAAGGAACCCGCTATGACTATGGACATTGGAAAGTCTGAACTGGTCTATCACGGTCGTCGCGCCCAGCGCGCGGACAGCCGCCAGCGCCGCAAAGCAATACTCGAGGCGACACTGCGGCTAATCGTGAAAGAAGGTATTCGCGGTATACGCCACCGCGCCGTGGCCCGAGAGGCCAATGTTCCTCTGGCTGCCACAACCTATTATTTCAAAGACCTGACCGACCTGATCAGTGACTCTTTCACCTACTTCGTTGAGCAGGGGCTCGAGCAGACGCGCCAGCTTCAGGATGACAGCTTTGCCGCCGCCCGAAATCTCTCACCGGAAGAGCGTGCATCCGGCAACGGGCGTAAACTGCTGATTCAGCAACTGACCCGCTTTATCCTCACCCATGTGCGCGCCCAGGCCGGAGACAGGGACCGCCGCCTGATTGAGCTGGCTTTTCGCAACGAGGCACTGCGCAACGAACAGCTGACCCGCGCCATTCGCATGGCCAACCACTCCACAGAATTGTTGATTCAGGAGTTTTTTCAGCTGCTGGGACTTACCGATCCCCAGGCTGCCGCACAGATAGTGCACGGTACTATCCTCAATCTGGAATACCAGATTATCAGCGGCGCTGTCGCCCTGGACTCACCGCTGCTGGAGCGCACCGTCACTATGATGATCAAGGCTCTAATTCCCGCCACCATTCCGGTCGCGGAACTCGAAAGGCCGGCCTGACAGACCGCCGCGGCATTGGCAGAAACAACCGCGGCGTCACTGTCATTGTACGCGGACAGCGCTGGCGCAGAGGCCACTTACGAGCAATTGCCCGGCATGGCCGCGATCCACTCCCGCAGCAGCGCCACTCCCTCCTCGTGCACTAGGCTGCGGCCCAGCTCGGGCATCATAGCGCCGGGATCGGTACTCTCCACACGGAAGGTAAGAATCGAGTCTTCCGGGTGTCCAGGCACTATCGCAAAGCGGCGATCTCCACTACCGGTACCCGCCGCCACCGGCGGCTTGCACAACCCCAGACGACGCCGATCCTGTTCACTGTGGTGCAGCATCAACCCCGAAGTATCCGCAGCCCCCGCCGGATTGTGGCAGTGGCCGCAATTGATATCCAGGTAGGCCCGAGCGCGCATTTCCAGCGGCAAGTCGGCATCCGCAAAGTCGGCGTTGCGCGGTATTGCCTCAAATGCCGGCAGACCGCTGAGATAACCGATCTGCTGCCAGTGCAATAACTGGTTCTGTGCACCACTGGCATAGGCATAGTCCTTGTTCAGATGGCGCGCACGAGGGCCCAGGGGCGCGATGGCCTTCTGGGTGTGATTGTCGGCGTGACAGCCCGCGCACTGGTTTGCATCCGGTACCACATAAGTGAATGGCTGACTCGCGCCACCGTCGCTAGCCAGCCGCATGGGGCTGGCGTCACCGGCGATCTCCAGCGTCGCGTCCGTCTGCTCGGCGTTCCAAACATAGGGCAGCGCCTGCCAGCCGTCCGCACGCTTGACCAGTACACGGGTTTCCACCAGGTGTACCCTATCTAGTGCAAGCGCTTCACCGGCCTTGCCTTCCACGTAGTCACGGCGGTAGTCATCCGTGCGCAACACGGTACCATCCGGCCCTTTCGGGTAATAAAAGGTTTTGGTAAGCACCGTGCCCACCGGATAGTCAAAGCGCTCTTCTCCATACACTGCGGAAGTACCCGGTGGCATCCACACCGTGCGCAGTTTGTGCGCATAATCGGTAAACAGCGCCGTATTTAAATCATAGGGCGTCACGCCCCGGTTCAGGGTCAGTTCTTCGTCGATCGCTTCGACGATATGCCAGTCACTCAGCCGCTCAGGTACGGCATCGCGCGCATATAAAGTGACGTCTTGTCTGGCTGTATCACACCCGCTCACAACAAGAGCGAAAAGCGGAGTCAACAGCAGACCGCGGATTATGTTACGCATCGGCGGCCTCGGTTTGTGCAACATCATTTTCCCCTATTGCCGGCTGATCGAACTCCAGCACAATTTGCGGCAATTTTTTCAGGCTGCAGCGGTGCGGCGATATATCGGTGGAAATATTCTTAAATCCGTTGGCAGCATCAACGTTAATAATGCCGGCATCCCCATTATCGACACATAATTTCAGGTCATCAGGAAGCTCTCCGTCGACCATTTTGGCATCGTCCATCACACCGTCCCACAAAATATCCGGCAAGCTGCCGCTCAAACCGAATTTTGCAAGCTTCAGTGCTTTTAACTCCAGGTGGTCCGGGGATTCTCCACCGCCGCTAAACTGATTGTCGTAGATATAAATTGCTTCCGGATAGGGGTCAAAGGATTCCTGAGTAGACTTGTCACTGTAGTAACCGGCAGTGAAAAAGCTGCTCACAATAATGTTGGCTGTGTCGTTATCGGAAATTTCGTTGTTGAAAATTTCCACCTTATCGTTGGAATTAATCACGATACCAGAACCCGCGGGTACCGAGGCAACCGGCGTACCCTCGTGGCCGAAGTTTTCCGTGTTGTTTGCAAACACTTTGTTGTTGAATACACGGGTACTGTGACCGGGCTGCGGCAGGTTGGGCATATTGAAAACCAGTATGCCGCCGGTATTGTTAGTAGCTACATTGTCATAGACATCCGCACCGATCGTGTTTTCTATTTCGATACCAGCTACGTTGTACTCCGCGCGGTTGTTACGGACGATCACATTTTTTGACTGCCCCACGTAGATACCGGCATCTGAGGCGCCTTTAACCACTGCACCCTCCACCAAGGTATTTTGTGTCTGTACCGGATAAATACCGTAGGCGCCATTTTCCGTAGCGGGACCGTTGGTCCACTCGACGCGGATATTGCGGATGATGATGTTCTCACCCTCGTTTACCTTCAGGGCATCGCCGATGGTGTCCTCCAGAGCCAGGTCTTCAATCGTGAAATTACTCGCACTCACCAATAGGCCTTCAGCGCCCTGAATCTGATCCTTGAAGGAGAGGATGGTTTTATCCATACCGGCACCGCGGATGGTCACATTGTCTACGTTCAGGGAAAGACTGCGGTTGAGAGAGAAATTGCCGGCGGGCAGTTCGATGACATCACCGGGCTTGGCGGAAATCAGTTTTTTGAGGAGTTGCTTCTGAAAATCAGCGGAGGCAGATGCTTGAGGGGAATCAGCCTCACCGGCTTTCTTTTCCGGGGAACAGGCCGTGGCCAGTACAAGGGCCAACGCCACGCCCGCTATCCCCCTGATATGGGCTGCTGTCTTCATGGTGTTTTCCTTTTATTCGAGTTATTTCGGATGACAGCGCAACGCTACCGGGAAATCTGGCATTAATAAGTACGTTTGTACCAATTAAGCCGCGCAAAAAATAGCTGGCTGCCAGCGTGAACTGATACTATCCAATCGGTCATAGGGCATCAAGGCACTTTCCGGACTGTACCGTTTCCACTTGCCCCCGCCAGCCGGCACCTGTAGTGTCACTACCGGTCCCCCGTGCATGCGCCGTTTTGCAAAAAAATGGTCGGCCGCTAATACACACTGTAAAAAATGAAACGCATTGCCCTCTCTTTAGCAGCGCTCATCACCATCACCCCTGCCCTCAGCGCATTGGCGGTGGAAACCCTTCAGTTGAAAATTGTGACTCCCAGTGGAGACAGCTATGAAGTGCAACAGGCGCTGGGGAAAGAATTTGAATCTTTCGCCTCGGGTGTTATTACCGCTGAAACGGCGCCGCGGGAATATTTGGCGATCCGCTGCGACGGTCCCTGGGGGGCGACCAAATACCGCGTTCCGCTCCACAGCGGTCCTGGTTATCTGCTACGCGCAAAAGGGAAGCGACTATTGCTGCAAATTGTGGAGCATGTGGTGATCAGCGAGGACGAAACAATCGCGGCAATGTCTGTACATTGCATTGATACTAAACCGCGACAAGTTGTGAAATCCGTGGCAGAAGTTGAATTGGAAAGAGGCAGTTCCGCGACGCAGCGATTGCAGCTGGCCAATGATTACCTGCTGGAGTACCACTATACGCCATAACAGGCAGGGCCGAAGCCCCACCCGATTGCCAGATCAGTGAAATACCGGGGCGGCGACAAAACTCCAAAAAAGCACTGTCCCCACCATTACCATCACCGCCACCACAAGGGAGACAGTGACGATCGCGCTGGAGAACAGAAAACCCCGCTCTTCGGACACCCCCATCACAATCGGTATCCCGAGGTACAGCAGATAAACGGCGTAAGCGGCCGCTATCGTGGCGAGCAGGATATCCAGCCACAGCACCGGATAAAAACCGGCGGCTCCCGCGATAAAAATCGGTGTCGCGGTAAAACCGGCAATAACCATTCCCTTCATTGGATACGACTTGGCACCGTAAGTCTTGGCCATCCAATGAATAAAATAACCGACGGCCACCACGGCGAAAACCATGGTGCAGTAGAAAACCGCCACCAGGGATAACGCGCTGTTGCTGGTGATACGGACCGGATCGCCACCGTCGATACTCCACCCTACTCTGGTAGTGCCGAAATACCAGGCCAATGCCGGCAACAGTGCCAGCACAATAACGTAGGGGATCTGCCTGCGAAGGTTTTTTTCCGGCAAACTGCCGATCAGTTGCCACTGCTTGCGCGGCTGTATCAACAACCCGAACATATGGATCAACATCCCGATTTCCTCACTCATTGCAAGGAACCCTGGGTGCGACCTGAGAAGTTTCCAAAATACCGTTATGTGTGCCCCTATCTGTGTCTGTCGGCCACAATCAGGCGCGCACCTTGTTTTTCAGAAACTTCCGACTTGCTCAATTTGATCTGGGAACTACTTGTCAAAATGAGGAATACCGCTAAAAGGCCATTCCCTGAGTTCCAGTTCATTTTTTATTGTGTCGATACAGTTGTAGAAAGTTCGGTCACGCAAGTCAACGACTGCACAGAGATTGGCATCAATGATTGCAATTTCGTTTCTACAGGAAACAGCTACGGGAAGAAAAGTAATATTAATTGCCCCTCCGGGGCGCATAAAATAATGCCGCATGCGCATACCGCCGCGCCTGCGGCATCATAGACGGAGTCAGTCAATACTGACCACTTCCACCGGATGCATCCAGCCGAACTTGTCCTCGGCCCGGCCCTCTTGAATATCCAGTAGCATCTGGCGCAGGCGCTCCGCCACCGGACCGGGGGCTTTCGCCAGGGGGTATTCCCTGCCGCCATCGCCGAACAGGCTAATCGGGCTGACAATGGCGGCGGTACCGCAGGCAAAGGCTTCATCGCAACTGCCCTCCGCCACCTGCCCCAGCAATTCGTCGATATCAATGGCGCGCTCATGCACCGTGTAACCCATGTCCCGGGCCAGGTCGATCAGGGAGTCCCGGGTAACGCCTTCCAAGATCGATCCGCTCAGTGCCGGGGTATGTAATTCCCCATTGATAACCGCAAAGAAATTCATACCAGACAATTCGTCCACCGTATTGCGGTTGCCTGGGTTCAGCCACAGGGATTGGTCGTAGCCGCGCTCCTTGAGACGCGCGACGCTGCGCAGTGATGCGGCGTAATTGCCGCCCACCTTGGCGTCTCCGGTCCCCCCCAGTGCGGCACGACTGTCTTCGCGCTCCACCCAAAGGCGCATATTGCCGGCGTGGTAGGCTTCTGACGGGCTGGCGATCACATAGAATTCATAGGAGGTGCTGGCGGAAACGCTTAAATCCGCCTGGGTGCCAAACAGGAAGGGGCGCAAATAGAGAGACTCTCCGCTGGTAGCTGGCACCAGGTTGGCGCAGTAAGCGGTAACCGTACGCACACCGTCCATAAACAGCGCCTCCGGCACCGGTGGCATGCACAAGCGCGCGGCGGAGTGCGCCATACGCGCGGCGTTGCGCTCGGGGCGGAACAGGCTGACGCCGCCCGCCTGGGTACGGTAGGCCTTCATGCCCTCAAAACAGGACTGGGCATAGTGCAATACCTTAGCTGCAGGATCCAGCGCCAGGGGCGCATAGGGGACCAGCTCCCCCTGGCTCCAGCAGCCATCCTGACAAACAGCGCGGAACATGACCGGCGCCATCACAGTGCCAAAGCCCAGTTTCTCTGGCATCTCGAATCCGCGCAGACTGGCCGCTACGGCTGGGTCTATGTATATGCTCACCGGCACCTCCTCTTATTTCAGTAGGCCGATTATGGCGCTTGCAGCACTGTAATCCAAATATCCACTCCGTTACACCGCCTTTGAACGCAAAACACAAACGGATTATCCCCAGCGCCTAGGATAAATGTTTCGGAACCCGTGACCGTTTCGTGCACCGGCGTCCCGCGCCCGGGCAAATTATTGGCAGCCCCTTTTCCGATTCCCCTCCGTTAAGCCGGTGCAAGCGCGGCAGGAGTGCTAAACCGATTAGGTGGTATTGCACCCGTTCACAAATCCTAAGCCCTGCTGTTGTGTTTCACGCCTCCGCCGCCAGGACGCGAATCGCCGTGGCTATACTGCTAAATACGCATCAGAGGCGTCAGATAACTAGTCTCTGGCGCGGACGTGCAGGCGACGACACATACTCGAACCGCACGCCGCCTACCTGCCACCGGAAATAACAGACTCCGGGCACTGTCAGGGAGTTGTGAGAGGACCACACTTTCAGGGAGAAAAAATCCGCGCGGCCAAGGCCCGGGCGGAGTTCGTGCCCGCCTTTCCGCGCCTCAGGCACGGGAAAGGGTTGTAGCAAAACATGGAACGGAAGTGGTTCAATCGTGACACAGACAGATACCAGCAACACCCTTGCTATCGGCTTGATGTTTACAGCCACAGCTCTGCTGTGTGGCAACACCCACGCGGATTCCGGTGTCTCCGAGGCCGCGGATACCTATGCCCCGCCGCCAGCCTATATCAAAGCGGCATCGACACCACTGGAGCCCCCCAAACGAAAGTTGCGGCCGTCGCAGGCCGTGGAAAGTTACCGCGAACGCATTGAGGAAATGGAAACCATGTACGGTGCCTACGGCGCCGGCATGGACGAACAGCTGCTGGGGCTCGGCACTGCCCTACAGGAAGCCGGCGCCCATGAGGAGGCCATCAGTCAATTCCGTCGCGCCATGTTGATCAGTCGGGTCAATGAGGGGCTCTATTCCCTGAGCCAGATTCCCATGATTGAACGCATGATCGAAAGTCAGATTGCGCTCAACCAGTGGGAAGAGGCCAACGACAATCAGCAATACCTCTACTGGCTGCACGCGCGCAATTACGGTGAAAAAGATCCGCGGATGTTGCCGGTGATCAACAATCTGAGCCGATGGCACCTGCAAGCCTATGTCGAAGAAAAGGGCGGCACTTTGTTTGAACACCTGATCAGTGCCACCAACCTCTACCAGCTGGCGGTGGATATCATCACCCAGAACTTCGGCGCCAACGACCTGCGCCTGGTGGAGGCCCTGCGCGGTCTCAAAGCCACCAACTACTATCTCGCCACCTATGAAGGCGAGCCCCAGCCGCCAGTCGTGGTCAATACCAGCTTCGGCAGCGGAAACGTGGATGCGCAGCGCCGCTCCAAGCTGGATCACTACCGCATGAACAGCTTCAGTTCGGGAAAAAACGCCATAGCGCGTATCGTTGATGTCTACCAGAAAAACCCGCAGTCGCCACCGGCGGCTTCCGCCAAGGCCAAGGTGGAGTTGGGTGACTGGTACATGATGTTCAATAAATGGCACTCGGCCCGGCAAACCTATGGCGAGGCCTATCAGGCACTCTGGGACAACGGTGCCACTAACCGGGAAATCGAGGATATCTTTGGCCGCCCGGCAGCGCTGCCGGCACTGCCAATGCTGGAGGAAGATCCCAACACGCCGGCGAACGCCTACGTCACCGTGGCCTACGATGTCACGGCCTTCGGCAAGGCGCGCAACATCCGCATACTGAACGCCTACCCGGAAGACCGGATTAGCATCCGCTCACGGGTCCGCAGTGTATTAAAGCGCGCCAAATTTCGACCGCGATTCGAAAACGGCGAGCCCGTGGAGACAAAAAATATTGTGCAGAGATTCGTTTTCGACTGACGCAAACGACCCCCAGGGGACCACTGATGAATTCGCGCTTTAGTAATAAGTATCCGGCGGAGCTACAGGGAAGTACTCGTGCGTTTTCGAAATATCCGTCCTATTGCCTGAGCGCCCCGGAACCTACCATTGGGTTCACGCGAATTAATCAGAGGTTCCCTAGATATTTGACGCCAGATTACACGCCAGAAACAAACCGCAAACAACCGCTGTTGTCGAACCAGTATTCGCGCAACACAGCCAAGTGAGTGAATGCCCAGGGCCACCGCTACAGCGAACCCCCGCCGCAACAACAACGGCGGGACATTCAGGAGAGAAACAATGACACTACGGAAAGCGGTACACAAACAGGCGCACAGGGGCACCGCCTGGCGCACACTGACATCGATAGTGGTATTGGGCGCTTTGATCGCCGGTTGCAAAAGCCAGCAGACACAGTCGCAGCCGCCGGCCCAACCATCCCCCTCACAGTCCTCAGCCAGTTCGCCTTCCCAGTCGAGCGCCTCGTCCAGCAGCAGCTCATCGAGCCGCAGCCAACCGCAAACCGCGAGCAGCATGCCATCGAGTAGCTCCGCCAACCAGCCCAGCCAGGGGATGCCGAGCGTCAGCACCGCCAGTAGTCAACCGCAATCCCTGCCGGGTATAGAATCCAGCCGTAGTGACAGCGCGGCTTCCCCCAGCGGCGCACAGGACTCCGCACCGGCCAGCTCCACCCCCGGCGACAGCATGCCAGACCCGGCGGACCGCTCCGCTAGTCCATCGGCACCGGTTTACAGCGAATCAGAACAAAATCCGCGGGACAACCGCATGCCCCCTGACCCGTCCACCGATAGCCAGGGCGAGCCCCCGGAGGATATCGACTTTTCCGAGGAAGAAGCATCCGCATCTACTGCCAGCAGCACCGCCTCTGCTAGCGCCTCTGCCAGTGCCTCAGCCAGCGCTGCGAACAGTAACGACTCCGGCCAGCCCAGCGGCGCCGGCAGCCGTGGCGGTGACGCGCCCAGTGAGCCGCCCGCCACTGCCGCCGAGCGGGTCGCGGAGCTGGAGAGCCAGTTTGAATCCACCATGGCAAGCTACGACGGCATGATCCTGCGCCAGCGCGACTATGTGCGCAACCGCCCCGCCCCTGCCGGGGAAGAAGGGGAGGAGCCCGCGGACGAAGCGCCACCCGGAGAGTCACTGGAAGATCTGATCGAATCCGCCGAAGCCGAATTGCCAGCGCCTCCAGGCGGCCCCGAGGGTGGCGGCCCTGGGCAGAATAATTCCAGCGGACAGGCCACCGGCCCGGGCCTGCCCACCCCCGGGCGCATGGGCGAATACGACCACAGCAACTCCCCCATCGTGGTTCCCGCGGACATTCCCAATGGCAATGATGACGACGTAGTAGCGCGTCAAATCCGCGAGGCGGCCATGCGGGAATCGGACCCGGAATTGCGGGAAAAACTGTGGGAGGAATACCGAAAATATAAAAAAGCGCAGAAGTGACCGCGGAGGACATGCGTATGTTTTTTTCCAAACCGTCTTCGTGCCGCAAACTGCTCGGAAACTGCCTGCTGCTCGTTGCTGCACTGACTGCCGGCGCCTGTACCACCACCGAAGTGCGCACCACGGCCTATACACCGCTCACCGTGGAAGACGCCACTATTCCCGAGGAGCGCCTCCTGGACGTGGGCATAGTGCAGTTCAACCCGGGCCTGGATACCGCGGAAGTCGATGAGGATCAGCTGGTGTTCCCGGAATTGCGCCAGGCGGAGTCCCGATATATCGCCGTCACTCTGGCGGAATCCCTGCAACAGAGCCTCGGCTGGGGCGCGGTGCGGGTCATTCCGAGTGAACGCACCAACATCGATGTAACCGTCACCGGCCGTATCGTGCAGTCTGATGGCGAAACCCTGACCCTAGATGTCACGGTGACTGATTCCCGAGGCCAGCGCTGGTTCAGCAAACAGTACAGCGAGCTCGCCTCCCACTACGCCTACGACCGCAAACACCCCACCAAGGGTGACGCCTTCCAGGGGATCTACAACCGCATCGCCAACGACATGCTGGCCTACCGAAAAAAGCTCTCTGACCGGCAAATCGCGGAGCTGCGCACCATCTCGGAAATGCGCTTCGCGCGCAGCTTTTCCCCCGATGCCTTTCAACGCTATCTGGTACAGGGGGAGGACGGCATCTACCGGCTGACGGCTCTGCCAGCGGAAAACGACCCCATGCTGGAACGGGTGCGCCGCATCCGCGAGCGCGACTACCTCTTCGTGGACACCCTGCAGGATTACTACGGCACCTTCGTCAAATCCATGGAAGTCCCCTACCAGGAATGGCGCGCCATGAGTTATGAAGAGACCAAGCAAATGCGCGAACTGAAGCGCAAAGCCCGCAACCACACCATCCTCGGCGCGGCAGCCATTATCGGCGGCATCGCCGCCGCCGGCTCCGGAGGCGGCAGCGCCCGCGCGGCGGGCCAGGTGGGTATTGCCGGCGGAGGCTACCTGATCAAAAGCGGCTTCGACCGCCGTGCGGAAGCCAAGATGCATATAGAAGCACTGCAGGAATTGGGCGATTCAATAGAGGCGGAGGTGGAGCCCCAGATCGTTGAGCTGGAAGACCGCACCGTAACCCTGACCGGTACCGTGGAAAACCAATACCGCCAGTGGCGCGAGATCCTGAAACAAATTTACGAAGCGGAAACCGGCATGTTGGAAACCAGTATTTAAATACAGGACCGGACGCACCTCCGGTCCCATAAAAAAAGACAGCGAACGGCACCACCATGCAACACCGCGATCCATCCTCACAAGACAGCAGCGCCATCCAGCCCGCGGAATTTCGCTTCCCAAGCGATGAACGCCCGCAAATGGCGCAAACTTCTCCGAGAGCAGGCAGCAAAACCCCACACCCGCAGTTTCCGGTCGCAATCACCGGTGCCCTGTTGCTTTCCGGACTGGTGGGCGTATTTTGGTTTCTGCCGCGCATAGTGGAAAAACCCACGCCCCGCTCACCGGTGCCCACCACTGCGGAACAGCCCGCAGCCAGCGCGGAGCACATTAAAGCTTCCCCATACAGCGAGGCGGAAATCGCTCAACAAAGGCGTCAGGTGCAACAAGTGCTGCAGGAAATTCTTATCCTGCAGGAGGAGCTTCAGGAAAGGCAGGTCGAGGTGTGGGCTGAGGATGCATTTGTCGCCGCCAGGACACTGGCGGAACAGGCAGACGGCATCTACCGGAAGCGCCGCTTTATGGAAGCGCTGGAAAAATACCGCGAATCCCTAACTGCATTCCAGCAACTACGCGACAGCATTCCCGAACGCATCGAAAAACATTTGGCCGAAGGTCATCAGGCGCTGGACCATGGCAATGCCGAAGCCGCACACAAGGCCTTCGACCTAGTGCTGACGATTTCCCGGCAACACCCGCGCGGCGTCAAAGGCAAAGAGCGCGCGGAAAAACTGCCTCAAGCCTGGCAACACTACACGGCCGGCCAAAAGGCCTTTGCGGAAAATCGCCTCGATCAGGCGCGGGAACAACTGCAAAAAGCATTGGCAATAGACCCGCAAACGCGGCCCGCCAGCGAGCTGCTCCCGCGGGTAGAGTCCGCCATCACCGAGCGCGATTACAGTGAGGCTATGTCCACGGGCTACGCAGCCATCGCCAGCGAAGATTTCGCCTCCGCCGAAGCGGCTTTTCTGCGCGCACAAACACTGAAACCCAGCGCCACGGAACCCTCCATCGGCCTGCAGCAGGCCCGCAACGGCGCCGAGCAAAAACAAATAGAACAGCTGTTCGCCCGCGCGCGCACTCAGGAAGCCGAAGAGGATTGGCACGCTGCGCTCGATAGTTATGCCGCGCTGCTAAAAAAAGACGCCAGCCTGGTGGACGCCATCACCGGCAAGGCTCGAGCCCAGGCTCGCGCACAACTCGATGACCAGCTGCGCGAACTGCTTGCGGACCCACTCAGCCTGAGCGGCAGTAAACGCAATCAATACGCGCGGCAAGTACTCGCGGACGCGCGGCGGGTAAACAACGGTATAGCCTCCTCACGGCTGCAAAAACAGATCGAGACATTGGAAAACGCTATTACCCAGGCGTTGATTCCCCGACCGGTACGCCTGCAATCGGACAGCAACACCAATGTCGCCATCTATCATGTCGGAAAGCTGGGCAATTTCGACGAGCGCGAAATCGCACTCAAACCCGGCCGCTATATTGCCGTCGGCACCCGCGAAGGCTACCGCGATGTACGACGGGAATTTACCGTGGTCCCAGGAGAGGAAATACCGACAGTCATCATTCAATGCGCTGAAAAAATAGTTGGTGCCAATAACAGCTGATCTACCGAACAGAGCCCGCACTCCACACAGTTGCTCAGAGATTGACCGCAGACAGCCAAATTTGGACAAAAGCGCCAGTCCGGTACGCGCGATAAGATGATTTTTACGCCGAATGGCGCACGAAAAATCAAAGGGATCACACCGGCAAGCTAAGCTGTAGTGCACAGTAATAGGCTCGCGGGTCGCCTCTGCACCTGCGACTGTGACTTGCACGGCATTCGCGATAAACCGATAAGTGCGCAGTAACAGGGAATCATAAATGACAGCGAAGGAAGCAGTACCCGTTCGCGGCAGCGCCCGAACAGACGATGATTTTCCGGTGATTCGCCCCGCCGACTTTACCCCCGCGCAGGTTGAATCTGGCGGCAAGAAACGCTTTTTGTCCCCGCGTGCCCTGACAGTTTCCGGCTGCCTTTTGCTGAGCCTGATGATCCTGCTGTATCTGCTGATCGCCCGCTCCCTGATTTTTGAAACCCAACCCCCCGATGCCGATGTCAGTGTCAGCGGCTTCGCCCTGCCCCTGGGCGATGGGCACCTGGTACTCCCCGGAAATTACAAATACACCATCAGTGCTCCCGGCTACCGGCCCAAAAGCGGAGAAGTAGAAGTGCGAAAAGAGGGACACAGCCGCCACACCATCGCTCTGGAGCGGCTGCCGGGACACTTGCAGGTCATCAGCGATCCCCCGGTGCCGGTGCGCATACTGGTGGATGGCTCCGAAGTGGCCAGCGAAAACGGGCTGGCAAAAAATATTCCCCCCGGCCCCAAACGCATCACCCTGCTCAGCGAGCGCTATCTCCCCTTCACCCGCGAAATCGAAATCGAGGGTCTGGACAACACCCAAGAGCTGCGGGCCCAGCTCCGCCCCGCCTGGGCCAATGTGCGCATCAACAGCAACCCGCCGGGCGCCACTGTCAGCGTCGAAGGCAAGGTACTCGGCACCACTCCGCTGAACGCGGAACTGCTGCAGGGCGACAGAGTCATCCGCCTGTCGCTGCCGCGCCACAAGACGGTAGAGATTCCCGTGGCAGTTACCGCCGGGGTAGACCAGACACTGGCATCCGTGGACCTCAATGCCGCAGACGGCATAGTACATGTGGTCAGCAATCCCGTGGGCGCGAGTGTCACCGTCAACGGCGAATTCCGCGGCCATACGCCGCTCGAATTGGAACTCTCCCCCGGTAGTGAACACCGGCTGCGCTTCTTCAAAAACGGCTACGCATCGGTGGAGCGCACCATCAATGTGGATTCAGGACTGGAGCGGGATCTCAACATCACGCTCGACCCTGTATATGGCCGCGTACGAATCACCAGCAGCCCCGAAAACGCCCAGGTCTACATCGACGGCAAACTCGCCGGCACGACCGGGGAAACCTTCAATTTGCCGGCGCGCAGCCACAACATTCTGGTGCGCAAAAGCGGCTACGAGGACTTTGAGACGACGGTTATTCCCAGCGCCAAACTGGAGCAGAGCATCCGCGCCGTTTTACTCACCGCGGAAGAAGCCCGCTGGAGCAAAATACCCACAGAGATCACCCACCCGGCCGGCGGCACCATGAAGCTGATGCGCCCCAACGCCCAATTCACCATGGGGTCATCCCGCCGTGAACAGGGCCGACGCGCCAACGAAGTGCTGCGGCAAATCGCCCTCACCCGCCCTTTCTACCTCGCTGTCACCGAAGTGACCAACCGCGAATTCCGCCGCTTTAAACGCATGCACAGCTCAAGCCATGTGAATGGCATCAGTCTGGACAATGACAATCTGCCGGTAGTGAACATCAGTTGGACCGATGCCGCCCTCTTCTGCAACTGGCTGTCCGAGCGCGATGGACTGCAACCGGTATACCTGACCGAACGCGGCCGCGTGATCGGCTTCGACGGTGCCGCCACCGGGTACCGGCTGCCCACCGAAGCCGAATGGGCCTGGGCAGCGCGCTACGAGCGCGGCGCCATGCGCAAATTTCCCTGGGGCGACGACCTTCCAGTGCGGAAAAATTCCGGCAACTACGCCGACAGCCAAGCCGCCCGCCTGGTACCGGCGGTACTGCGCACCTACGACGACCGCTATGCGGCCACGGCCCCGGTGGCCAGCTTCGCGGCCAACCACCTGGGGATTTACGACCTGGGCGGCAATGTCTCCGAGTGGATTCACGACCTGTACACCATAGGCACCGGACTTTCCATGCGCCGCGAAGAAAACCCGGTGGGCCCTCAGGACGGGGATTACCACGTTATCCGCGGCTCCAGTTGGCGCCACGCGGGCCTCACGGAGCTACGCCTTGCCTATCGCGACTATGGCGCCGACCCCAGGGATGACGTCGGCTTCCGCGTGGCGCGGTGGGTAAATTAGGAAGACCGGATAAATGCGCCCCGGAACCGACAAAAGCCCCGAGCAGATAAATCAGAGGCACTCTAGGAGATATAGCGTGAAAACAACCCTATGGATGATCGGCCTACTCCTGTTGTCGGCACCGCTGGCAGCTCAGGAAAACAGCGATCAGAGTGAGAAAGAAAAAACCTTGGAAATCGCACAGGCGCAGAAAGCACAAAATGAAGAGACGGCAGACCCTGACGACTACCAGGCCTCCGAGGAAATCTCGGAAGACTTATCCGTCTCCTACCCCGTGGATATCTAGGGAAGCTCTGATACATGCGCTTCCTGGCGGTAAAGATACCTGGTAACACGGACTCAACGACTGCACTCGCGCGCACGCCAAAAAGAGATTCCTCGGGGCAACAACGATGACTTCACACTTGGAAACAACTGTCATTTGCAGCCGGAGCAAAGCCCGGGGAAATGAACCAGCGTTTCCCCGACAGGCTGCGACACAGCCACACAGAGCAACACTATGAAATTCAAATCATCCGATTTTGTTTTCCAGCTGTTTGCCCTTCTGGGCGCAATCATACTGGTGCACGCCATCTACGTGGCCATTATCCGCCCCAATGCGGATGCCCTTATCGAGGAACAGCTGGCCCGCGAAGCCGCCGGTGAAACCTACGTGCAGCAGCGCTCCCTTTACATCGTCATGCGCGACTACGAGCAAGAGGCCTGTTTCGTATTGATGCTCTGGGCACTGGCGATCATGGGGCTGAAAGCCCAGCGCAGCATACGCGAGCGACAACTGCTGGACAAAGCGCTGCTCAATGTCAGCGAGGGCACCCCCATTCTCCCGGAAGACACCCGAGACCTGTCCCGGCCGATTCAAGCGCTGCCAGAGGAAGAGCGGAGCTTCCTGCTGCCCCGGGCGCTGCTGACCGCGCTGCAACGATTCGGCTCCACGAAAAATGTCGCCGCCGTGTCCAACTCCATCAAGGAGGTCTGCGACACGGAAGCGGACCGGCTGGACAGCGAACTGGCGATGGTCCGCTACATCACCTGGGCCATTCCCTCCATCGGATTTATCGGCACGGTGCGCGGTATCGGCGAGGCCCTGTCCCAGGCCCATCGCGCGGTGGAGGGCGATATCGCTGGCGTCACCGTCAGTCTCGGCGTTGCCTTTAATTCCACCTTCGTCGCACTAGTGATCAGCATCATCATCATGTTCTTCACGCATCAGCTGCAGCTGATGCAGGAGCGGCTGGTGTTGGACACGCAAAACTACTGCGACAACAACCTCCTCAGGTTCTTAAAAGTGAGTTGACTATCAGGGCGCCACTGCGCCCCAAAGGAAAGGAAACCACCCTATGACCCAAGGCGTACTGGAAATCAACGACTGTGGTCTGCGCGTATTCAGCGGTACCGACGAAGTCCTCGACAGCCCCGGTGTAGCGGTGATCGACAACCAACAAATACTGGTGGGAACCGCCGCGCTCATGCGCGCGCGCAGCCATCCCACCCAGGTCAACAATCAGTTCTGGCGCCGCCTGAGCCTGGAATCTCTGAAATCCGACAACGCCCGCTGTCGTCACCATGCGGACCTAGCCTACTGCCACCTGCAGGACATCGCCGAACATTGTGATTTACCGCAAGAAGTAGTACTCGCGGTGCCTGGCAATTTCACCCGCGAGCAACTGGCGCTGCTTCTCGGCATCGTCAACGAAAGCCCGGTCAACGCCGTGGGCCTGGTGGACGCGGCCACTGCCTGCATCAGCGCAGTGGCGCCCCGTGGCGTGCATCTGCACGTGGAACTACAGCGCCACCAGACACTGGTCAGCCGCATTGCCGTACATGAGCAGGCGGAACTGGACATCGCCGAGGCGATCGGCGATTCCGGCCTGCAAAATTTCCAGGACGCCTGGGCCCGGGTTTTCACCGATGCCTTCATTATGCAGTGCCGCTTCGACCCGCTGCATTCCGCCGAGGTGGAACAACAGCTCTACGATCTAATGCCTCAATGGGTAAGCCGGGCCATGCGCCAGGGCGAGGTAATGGCGGAACTGGACGACCGCACAGCCAAGGTGAGCCTGCGTCAATTACAAGACGCCTGCGCCCCCATATTGTCCCGGGTGCGCGCCATGACTGAAAACCTCGCTGAAGAAAACAGCATCGTCTTTGTCTCACACCGCTGGGGGGAAATTCCCGGCGGAGCCCAACTAACCGGGCGCATCCACTTGCTGCCACACAATTGCGTGGCTCTGTCAGTGACCAAACACTGGGAGGAAATTTACAGCGAAACCCCCGCCCTGCGCCTGGTCAACGCGCTGAGCGCGGCGCCGGCCACCGAGGTGGCGGTGCAGATCAACACTGCCGCCGAAACCGCGGCGACGCACCTCTTATTCGGGCACCGCGCCCTGGCGGCGCGGCAACCGCTGTTTGTCTACAGCAAGGGGAACAAACTCAACATCACCCCCACACCGCCAGACCACCCCGCCGCCACCGTCACCAACCACGCGGGCCGGTTGGCCCTGCGGGTGGATGCCGGCACACGGCTGATGCTGAACGGCGAGGAGATCGCCGCGCCCGTCAATCTGAGCGCGGGCGACAGAATCGGTGTACCGGATCACGATGAAGTGATCACCGCAATCAGTGTGGAGCATTATGGCGCGTAAAAAAAACCGGCGGTTCTCCACATTCAGCCTGTCGTTCCTAGACATTATGTCCTGCGGCTTTGGCGCAGTGGCACTGATATTCCTGATCATCAAACACGGTTCCGATCACGACATAGAGGCGCAAAACGAGGATCTGGCAGCGGAGGTCAACCTGCTGCAGGAGGAAGTGACTTTCGGGCGCGAGCACCTGGTATTGGCCCGTAACGCACTGGATGTGGTCAGCGATGAATTGGCCCAGACCCAGGGACTGGCACGGCGCATTCTCGAGCAGATAGAAGCGGTCAAAGGCAATATCGCCGAGATCGACAGCAGCGACGACGAAGAGGATATCCAGCGGCTGCGGGAAAAACTGAAACAACTCCAGGAGGCCAAGAAAAATCTCGAGGAGGAAAACGAACAGCTCGGCAATAATGTACGCAAGTTCATAGGAGACGGCGATCGGCAATACCTCACCGGCCTGCGCTTGGGCGGCAACCGCATACTGATATTGTTGGATTCCTCCGCCAGCATGCTGGGGGACGAACTTATCAAAGTCATCCGCGCCCGCAATATGTCCTCACGTGTCAAGCGCCAGACAGAAAAATGGCGCCGCGCCCTGGACACCGTATCCTGGCTTACCGCACAGTTTCCCCACGAAAGTCAGTACCAGATTTACACTTTTAATACCGGTTTCCGCGCCGCCATTCCCGGCACGGAAGACCGCTGGTTGAATGTGGACGACCGCGACCAGTTGGACAGAGCCATCAAAGAACTGGATAAATTAGTGCCCGAAGGCGGCACCAGCCTGGAGCGGATATTCAACGCCGTCAACGCTATGAACCCGCTGCCGGACAATATCATTCTGATTACCGATGGCCTGCCTACCCAAGGCATAAAGCCACCCCGCAGCAGCACGATTTCCGGAAAGGACAGGCGCCAACTCTTCCGGCGCGCAGTCAAGGTTCTACCGAAAAACGTGCCGATCAACGTCATTCTCGCACCGATGGAAGGCGACCCTTTTGCCGCCAGTGAATTCTGGAAACTGGCCGCACAAACCCAGGGCTCCTTTATTGCGCCTTCGAGGGACTGGCCATGAGACGCAACCGCCGCAAAAGAGGTCAGGAAGAATTCAGCGTTTCATTTCTCGACGTCATCTGCTGTGGCTTTGGCGCCATAGTGCTGTTGCTGATGATCGCCAAAACGGTGGAACCGATAGTGCTCGAGGAGGCCGAGCTGGACCTCGACGGGCAGGTAAAGGAACTGCAGCGCCAGCTGGCAGAAATCCGCGGTGAAACCAGTGTGCTCAATCGAGATCTCAACGCCAAGCGCGAACAGCTGGATATAGAACGCAAACGCATCGCCCAGCTGCGCGGTGAGCTGGAGACGCTGCAGGCCCTTTACGCGCGCAAGACGGAGGGGGAAAGCGAGCAGGGCAAACTCAAAGGCGAGCTGACAGTGGCCCTGCAAACACTAACCGAAGAAATGCGCCGCCTTTTGGGGGAAAACCATCAGCGCAAAAACAGTGTGATCGGCGGTATTCCCGTGGATAGTGAATACATCCTGTTCATCATCGACACCTCCGGCAGTATGTTCAACTACGGCTGGGACAGAATGATGGAGGAAATGGTCAACACCCTCGACATCTATCCCAACGTGAAAGGCATACAGGTAATGAACGATATGGGGGACTATATGTTCTCCAACTATCGCGGCAAATGGATTCCCGACACACCGGGGCGCCGCCAAGCCATTCTCAAGCGCCTGCGCTCCTGGAACCCCTTCAGTAACTCCAGCCCAGTGGAAGGCATTCAAAAGGCGGTGCGCAGCTTCTACGACCCAGACAAAAAAATCAGTATCTACGTACTGGGAGACGAGTTTACCGGCAAATCCATCCGCAACGTCATGCTGGCAGTGGACAGAGTCAACGCCCAGCATGGAGAAGGCAAACGCAATGTGCGCATACACGCGATTGGATTTCCCATACAGTTTTCCCGCCCGCCTCATCTACAGACCACGGGATTGCGGTTCGCCGCGTTGATGCGCGAACTCACCTATAGAAATGGCGGCACTTTTGTGGGGTTAAACGATTTCCGATAACTGGCTATTGCCAGGTCTATCAGTTATTGAGGACGGAGAAATGGAATTTTCCAGCAACGTTTTTTCCCGGGCAGCGAGGTGTCTCCTGTTGTCGGCCGCACTGCTGACAACGGCATGCTCACACACGGTACAGGTGGATGGGGAATTTCCCCAGCCGGTAGGACGGCAACACCCTCTAACCGTGGGGATCTATCTGAGCGATGAGTTCAGCAATTTCACCCACCACGAAGACAGCGAAGACAGAGAGGAATGGAATATCAGCACCGGGCGCGCACAGAAAAACCTGTTTCAAACGGTGCTCGGTTCCATGTTTACCGAAACGATACTCCTGTCCTCCTACCCACAGAATCTGCCAGAGGACGTCGAACTGGTCATCGTACCGGAAGTGCGAGAGCTGCAATTCACCATGCCTCGGGAAACCCGTGTGAATATCTTCGAGGTGTGGATCAAATACGACATGCACGCCTATAACCCGCAAGGTGAGTCGGTGGCAAATTGGGTGATTACCGCCTACGGAAAAACACCCACCGCCTTTCTGAAGTCCCAGGAAGACGCTCTGGCCCAGGCAATTAACGTGGCGCTGCGGGACGCAGGCGCCACCCTGTTCACGGGATTTGAACAGGTACCGGAGTTACAGGCGCTGCTCGCCAACAAGCGGCGCGCCCTGTCGATGAAGCAAAACGAATCCGCCGAAGAACAGCCCGCGGATTAACAGGAGGTTGCTGTGTTCAAATCATTGTTTGTCTTCAGTCTGGCGCTGATCAGCGGCTGCACCACCGTGGTCATCGACGAATACCGCCGCAGCGACGGCGAACTGGCAGCGGGGGACACCGTCGTGATCCTCGGGCGCCGCCATTCGAGCGAATACGAAACAGAACCCGACCTCATCGACTGTGTCGGCCGGGAGCTGCACGATCCCGCACGGGGAGTGAAGGTGATACCAGAGAAACATTTTCTGGATGCCATGTACCCCTGGTTCGAACCGCGCACGGCCCCCATGCACCTGCGCTCTCTCGACCGCCTGCTGGAAATTCCCAACGTGCGTGAGCGCATGGAAGCCTACGGTGTCAAATACATTGTGTGGATAGACGGGTCCACCGAGACCACAGCCAGTGCCGGTTCCATCGGCTGTTCCATCGGCACCGGCGGCGCTGGCTGTTTCGGCTTCGGCACCTGGGACAAGGAATCCGACTACGAGGCGTCAGTGTGGGATTTCCGCGATCAGGAATTGTCCGGCAAGCTCAGTGCAGACGCGAAAGGAACGTCCTATATGCCCGCCATCGTCGTGCCGATTCCACTGATTGCACGGGTACAGAATAACGCCTGCAAAGGTATGGCGGCACAGCTGCAACAATTTCTGCTGCCCGCCAACGGCAAATCCTGACAACATGTCCTCAAAAGGGAGAGAAGCGGGATGCGTTACTTCAATAACATTCTGATCGCCATTCTGATCGCAGCCGCCCCCGGCTGTGCCTTCAACCCGGCAACCAACCGCCCGGATCTGGTTTTGATGTCCGAGGAAAAGGAAATCGAAATCGGCCGCGAAATGCACACGAAGCTGATCGCCAGCACTCCCATTTACAACGATCCGGTGCTCACCGCCTATGTGAATCACGTGGGCCAGAAGATTGCCGCCGCCAGCGACAGGCCGGATCTCAACTATCACTTTACGATTATCGACAGCCAGGACATCAACGCCTTCGCCCTGCCCGGAGGCTATGTGTACATCAACCGCGGCCTACTCACCTACCTGCACTCCGAGGCGGAAATGGCAGCGGTGCTGGCCCATGAAATCGGTCATATCACCGCCCGCCACGCGGTGCGGCAGAAAACCGCGGCGACCGGAGCCGGAGTCGCTTCGGTACTCTCGGTACTGGTGACCGGCAGTGGCGTAGTAGGCGATGTCACTAACTTGTGGAGCACCGCCGCGGTCAAGGGCTACGGGCGCGAAATGGAACTGGAAGCGGACCGCTTCGGCGCCCAGTACATGTATAACGCCGGTTACGACCCCCAGGCGATGATCAATGTAATCGGCCTGCTCAAGGACCAGGAGACATTCGCCCGCCGCCGCGCGCGGCTGGAAGGCAAGAAGCCGCAAACCTACCACGGCGTCTTTTCCACCCACCCGCGCAACGATATCCGCCTGCAAGAGGTGGTGGAAGCGGCCGGCCAGCTGCCGGAAGACCGCAAGATCATCAAAGCGGATTACTACCGGGAAAAAACCGATGGCTTAGTGTACGGGCACAATGTCCAGCAGTCCGACAAAAATCGCTATAACCACAAACGCCTGGGATTTTCCCTGCTGTTTCCCAAAGGCTGGAAAGTGGAAAACCAGCGCTCCGCCATCGTCGGCACAGCACCGGATAACAAGGCCACCATCACCATCAGGGTGGCGCAACGGCAAAACAACCAGCCCGCGGATATGGCATTGCGCGAGACCTATGATGTCCGCGATTTGGAACAGGATGAAAAATTGCACCAATACCAATTGGTGGGCCACACCGGCAGGCTGCCCGATGCTGACAGCGATAGTCCGGACAGAGTCGCGGTGATCTACTACGGCAGCCGCCAGTACATTCTGGAGGGAAAAATCAACGACGCTTCCGCTCGCGACGCAGAAACCTTCAACGAATATGACAACCTCTTTCTCACCAGTATCCGCAGCTTCCGGCCCCTGCGCAAAAGCGATCTTATCCAGCCGGATATCAAGCGGGTTCGCTACGTGAAAGCCAATGAAAAAACCACCTTTTCTTCACTGGCAAGGCATATGGAAATCGGCGAATACGCAGAAGAGCAGCTGCGGCTGCTGAACGGCTACTACCCGCGCGGCGAGCCCAAGCCCGGCGAGTGGATCAAGATAGTGCAGTAATCTTTTGGACCTCTGATTATTTCGCCTCCCGGCGGTAAATTGATGTTGCAGCCTGATGAGGTGCGCCGGATACAGGGATGAAAAAGGTTCCATTCAGCGCCGCATCGGCCTGACTGTTACCAAAGTGTCACAAAGATTCCGTAAAAAATATCCAAATCCACCACTCCATCGGCCACTAAGATGATCCGATCCACACTGATAGCCGTTTTCTCTGCCGTTGCACTGACGGCACCCCTCCTATCCCTGGCCAGTGGCGCATTTGCCTGGAAAAGTGAACGACCGGTTGTCATCGCCCACAGGGGCGCCTCTGGATACCTGCCGGAACACACTCTGGAGTCCAAAGCCCTAGCCTATGCTATGCGCCCAGACTACATAGAACAGGACCTCACCCTCAGCAAGGATGATCACTTGATCGTGATGCACGACATTGTTCTGGACAATATCACCAACGTGGCCCAGGTATTTCCAGATCGTGCCCGCGATGACGGCCACTACTATACGATCGACTTCACACTTGCCGAACTGAAGCAGCTAAAAGTCAGTGAACCCTTTGTCACTAATGGCGGCGTGCAAACCCCTAAGTACCCGCAACGCTTCCCGCTGTGGAATTCCAGTTTCCAGCTGTCCACCCTGGACGAAGAAATCGAACTGATCCAAGGGTTAAACAAAAGCCTTGGGTACAACATCGGCATTTATCCGGAAATCAATAAACCTTGGTTCCACCACCGAGAAGGCAAAGACATCGCCCTGCTGACGCTGATCAAATTAAAAGAGTACGGCTATGTGGACCGCAGGCAGAATATATATCTGCAGAGTTTTGACGCAGAGGAACTGCAACGTATCAAATGGGAACTGATGCCGCGCCTCGGTATGGATCTTCCCCTGGTACAACTGATTGCAGATACCGAGTGGGGAGAAAAGAAGGTAGAGACCAACGGAGAACTGGTTAACTACGATTACGATTGGATGCTGGAATCCGCCGGGTTGCAGAAGATTGCCGGCTACGCCGACGGAATAGGCCCCTGGAACATGATGCTGATACGCCTGGAGGGAGGGCAGCCAGTATCCACTGGGCTGGCACAAAGAGCCCGGCAACAGAATCTAGTGATACACCCCTACACTTTCCGTGCCGATGTTCAGCAGCTGCCGGGAAAATTCTCCCGTTTTGACAATCTGCTGCAACTCTTTATCCGCCGTCTGGGTGTCGATGGCGTCTTTACCGATCATCCCGACAAGGCAATACGTGTTATCGACAAAATCTACCCTGCCCGGCCCGCCCCAGAAGCACACTACAGCTCCCGAGTGAATTAATCAGAGGTTCCTTAAGCAGAAAGCCCCGCGAAGGGGCTTTTTGTTACTCGAAGCGGGAAAAGTCCGCCGGCCGCTTTTCCATAAAGGCCGTGGCGGCTTCCTTGAACTCCTCTGAGGACAGGCGCTGCTGGAAGTACTGGGCCTCCTCTTTGATCACCTCCATGCCCACTTGACGTGTTCCCTTGCGCAGCAGCTGTTTGGCCAGGCGCACCGCTTCCGGCGCCTTTGCCGCCAACTCGGAGGCAACAGCCCGGGCCCGCGCCAGGGTTTGATCCGCCGGTACCGCAGCGTTACAAATGCCAATTTCCACTGCTTCATCCGCATCAAACTTTTTGCCCAACAGCAGCAGTTCCGCCGCCTTGACATGCCCCGCTATACGCGGGAGGAAAAAGCTTGAGGCATACTCCGGCACCAACCCCAAATTCACAAATGGCATCTGGAACAGAGCGTCGCTGCCGGCAAAGGCCATATCACAGTGCAGCAGCATGGTGGTGCCTATCCCGACCGCGGGGCCGTTGACCGCAGCAACCACGGGCTTGGGGAAGTTGTACAGGGCCAGCATAAACTGGAAAACCGGCGAATCCGCACTGGACGCTGAACCGCCGAGAAAATCCAGCAGGTCATTGCCACTGGTAAAGGCCCCTCCCGCACCGGAGATAATTGCGACGCGAATCTCGGCACTTTCCGCGGCCTCATTGAGTAATTCGGCCATGGCCGTATACATGGCCATGGTGAGGGCATTCTTGCGCTCGGGGCGATTAATCGTGATTTCCAGCACACGGTCGGTGACCTTAGCCTGGATTTCCGCGCAGGAACTTTGCATGGGCTTCTCCGCTTGTCAGTGTTGCACGCACCCCTCCCGTCAGTGGAACAACTGGAAGAGAGAGTCCTGTGCGCTTGGAAGTTTTCCGGGCTAATGGTAACCACCAGTGCGCCGCGGGCGAGTTCCGAATCGACCAGTTTGGTTGACGTCAGGCACCCGATTTGGCCACCGAATCCCGACGCAGAGGTTGACACATACAGTGCACGCCGCCACCGCCGGGGGTAATCATGGAAATATCGGGGTCAATCACCTCCAGCCCGTGTGCGCGGCACCGCTCTGCCAGTGCCTTGTTGGCTTTTGGCAGCATAACGCGATCGTTGCCGAGCGCGACGACATTGACGCCAAGTTCCAGTATCTGTGGGAAGGAGATGTCGATAATCTCGATGTTGCGGCTCTTGAACCACTGCACCAGCTCCGGCTCTACCGCATCCACGCAGACCGCCGCCAGCTTTTCCGCCAGCATGGCCACCATCACGTCGATATGTAGAAAGAAAGGATCGAAGGGATAGCCTTTGACCTCCCAGCCTTCCTTCTCAATCCAGCCCTTCATTTGCTCGAAGCCCGCCTTGCTGGTGCGCTCCCCGGAGTAACCGCATAAGATGACGCCGGGTTCCAGTACCATAAAGTCGCCGCCTTCCAGCGAACCGGCGGTAATGCAGTCATATATCGGAATCCCCAACTCGGCGTATTTCTTCACGATGGGCACCCATTCACCGCGGCGCCAGGGGCTGTACATCTGGGTGACAATCGGTCCCCAGGGCGTCATTACCGAAGAGTCGCGACCGTAGATCTGGTAGGGCAGGCTGCTGTCCGCGGGGATCAAGTGCACATTCACACCGGCATGGCGGTAAGCATCCAGCATTTCCGCATGCTGGGCCGCGGCCACCTTATGGTCGAACTCGAACCCCAGACGCTCCGCGCGGCGCGCACTGGCATTGCCGGTGCGCCAGCTGAAATTGTCCACTGGGCCGATCAGCACGTCGCGCAGCAGTCCGTACTCGGAGTCCATCCCCCAGTTTTCCAGAGGTGCGGTGCCGCCTTCGTCTTTACGTCGCTTCAGAGTGAATTCAGTCATGGCTTATTGTTCCGGATGTTGTAAACAAGCGTTACCCCTTCTCGGGGAGCCTTCAATGGTTGCGCACGGGGCATCTACCCGAGTACCCCTAAAAGCGAGACAGTGCGCTCAAGCGGATCAGAGGCTCGGGTGGGGAAACCGTTTTACGCTATTCCCGCCCTGTCCAGCATCGCGTGCATTAGCACGTTGCAGCCGGCTTCCAAATGCGCCGGCTCCGCGAATTCGGCTTCGTTGTGAGACAAGCCGCCAGCGCAAGGCACAAAGATCATCGACACCGGCGCGACGCGGGAGACATACACGGAGTCGTGACCCGCGCCAGAGACCATCTTTCTGTGACTGTAGCCGAGCCTTTCCACCGCCGCGCTGACCGCCGCAACACAGGACTCATCAAACTGCACCGGCGGCGAGTGCCACTCCTCGCGCACATCGATAGTAACGCCGGCAGCCTCCTCTACCTGCTCCGCCAGCCGGTAGAGGGTGCGGTGCAGGTGCTCGAGTCCATCGGGTTTGGGGTGGCGCAAGTCCAGAGCCAAAACCACCTTCTCCGGCACCGTGTTGCGGCTGCCGGGCTCAGCGCGCAGGTCGCCGCAGGTCATGCGGGCGTCGTCGGAATAGGCTTTGACTTCGCTGTAGAGGCGTTCGCACAGAATGGCCAGTGCCTGTACCGGATCGCGCCGGTCGGCCATGGGTGTGGGGCCTGCGTGGCAAGGCTTGCCGCGGAAAGTAACGTCGTACCAGCGAATACCCTGGACGCCGGTGACCACACCGATCGTCTCATTCTGCTTTTCCAGAATAGGGCCCTGCTCAATATGGGCCTCAAAGGCCGCGGTCACGGGGCCCGGCTCCGGCGCCAGCTCACCCAGGTAACCAATGCGCGCCAGCTCTTCGCCGATGGTCTTGCCACTTTTGTCGGCGCGGCTGTGAGCGTATTCCAGCGTGAACTCTCCGGCCCAGACTCCCGAGCCGATCATCGCCGGGGAAAAACGTGCCCCTTCCTCGTTGGTCCACACCACCAATTCCAGCGGGGCCCTGGTTTTTATACCCTTGTCTTCCAAGGTCCGCAGTACCTCCAAACCGGCGAGGACCCCGTAAACACCGTCGAATTTTCCGCCGGTGGGCTGGGTATCGAGATGAGACCCTGTGATCACCGGTGCTATTCCGGCTTCGGTACCCGCGCGACGGGCGAAAATATTGCCCATGCGGTCTACGCGAATCTCACAGCCGATTTCGCGGCACCACCGCACAAACAGGTCCCGGCCCTGCTTATCTTCATCGGTTAGTGCCTGGCGATTGCACCCTCCTGCGGGCGTGGCACCGATGCTGGCCATTGCCATCAGACTGTCCCAGAGACGAGCGCCGTCAATGCGCAGCGCCTGTATCGATCTTTCCATTAGAGGGTTTCCCAACCTTATCCGGTTCTTTTCATCCGAAATAAAAAAGCTCAGAGGCGCTCCACGCCAAACCATAGGCACGAAAGGCGGCACAGGTACTGCGAAACTTGTCGGTGACCGAAACAAAGCAAACCCTCTCGCGCCCGGACAGAACGCTTGCAAATTCTCAGTTACGCGATAAGTTCACACTCTGATGCGAAGAGCCCCTTATAATGGCCCTAATACTAATAACATTTATGCAATTTTAATTTTGATCCGCGCCATATAAAGAAAACAATATTTCGCGCCTGGTCAAAGACCAATCAAGAATCGATCCCCTATGACCATTACTTATAGCTCTTACCTGAAAGTAGACGAGTTGTTGCAGTGCCAGATCCCACTGTCGGATGGGCCTGAACACGACGAGATGCTGTTTATCATTATTCACCAGAGCTACGAACTGTGGTTCAAGCAGCTGTTGCATGAACTGGACTATCTGGTGGTGCTGTTCGATGAGGGCGAACGCAATCGCGCCTTGCACACACTGAAACGGGTGGGCGCGATATACCGCACCTTGATTCAGCAGGTGGATATCCTGGAGACCCTGACACCACTGGAGTTCATGTCCTTTCGAGACCGGCTTTCCACCGCCAGCGGCTTCCAGTCCTTCCAGTTCCGCGAGCTGGAGTTTCTATACGGCGCCAAGGACCCCAAAAAACTGGACAACTACGAGGCTGGCTCGGAACACTACCTGCGCCTACAAAAACGCTTGCAAGCCCCCACGCTCTGGGACGCCTTTCTGAACTTCCTGACCAAAGAGGGGCACCCGGTTCCGGAAAGTGAGCTGAAGCGCGACTTCAGCAAGATAGCCGAACCCTCACCCGCGGTGCAGAAGATACTAATTGATATTTACCGCAATGATCCTTTGATCAGCGAGATTTGCGAGGCCTTGGTGGATATTGACACATTACTGCAACAGTGGCGGTACCGGCACGTAAAGATGGTGGAGCGGACGATTGGCAGCAAGGTGGGCACCGGCGGCTCCAACGGCGCCGCTTATCTGCGAACGACCCTGTTTAAGCCGGTGTTTCCCGACCTTTGGGCAATCCGCTCGGAGTTCTGACCCGGCCTCCACAGCCGACTGCGGGGGGAAGGGGGGGGAAATCACCCCAGCGCAAATACAAAAAAAGCCGGCACCAGCCGGCTTTTCTATGCAGGGGCACTTAGTCCTCGTATGGGACCAGGGACACCTGTATATTGGAGTTCACTTCCTTGGCCGCATCCGCAATCTGCACATAGGTATCGGCACTCGACTTGTTGTGCGCGCGCACAATCACGATAGCCTGCGGGTTCTCGGCAAACAGCTGCGCGATACGAGCGCGCACGGCACGGCTATCGATGCGGCTGGTTCCCATCCAAATCTCGTCGTTGGCGTTGACCGTGAGCAGGATATTCTGCTTATCGGGATCCGGCGGGGTCTGCTGGGTTTGCTCCGGATCGGGCACGTTGACGTCCAGCGCTTTCTCTTTGACAAAAGACGCCGTTACGATAAAGAAGATCAGCATGATAAACACAACGTCCAGCATGGGCGTCAGGTCGATATCCGCTTTTTCCTCTTCTACGGCCTTACCGCGTCGTCTACTCATAAAACACCGTATAGTTATTTATTGCGAATGGCGCCGGATTGACCGGTCTGATCAGGGGGGCAAGATTGCCGCGAAATTGCCAGCATTGCAAGTGGAACCTGGCACCGAACAAAAAAGCCAGCAATATCAATAAGTTAAGAGTACCGCCCACAAGCTAAAGGTCATTATTTGAACACCAGGTTCGACTACCTGCCTGCAAGATAGCCCTGATAATCGGGCACTTCGCGCTCAAACTCACGCTCCATCAGCACCGATTGCACCATCATATCCGCACTGGCGCCATTACAGGCCACCGGGATATTCCATACCGCGGCAATACGCAACAATGCCTTGACGTCCGGGTCATGGGGCATAGGCTCAAAGGGGTCCCAAAAGAAGATCAGCAGATCTACCTCTCCCTGACAGATCCGGGCGCCCAGCTGCTGATCCCCACCCATGGGGCCACTGAGCAGCTTCTCCACTTGCAGGCCGGTAGCCGCTTCGATCTTACTGCCGGTGGTACCTGTTCCAACCAGACGGTGCCGCTGCAACAACTCTCGGTGACGGCTGCACCACTCAATCAGAGCCCCCTTGCGATTGTCGTGTGCGACCAGCGCCACGCGCTTGGTCGCCGGTATTGGCTGGGAAATGAATTCCATCCTATCCTCGGTACTGTGTCTTTCTTCTATATAAGTAGGGCAGCTATTTTACCCGTTGCCGGGCCCTATGGCTCCACCCGCATTCAATCCCTATAATCCGCGGCCATTCCACTGAGCAGAGAGAAGCATGTCATGAGCGTCGGTGCCTGGGAACCCGAAAGTGCAGCCAATGCCTGCAGCGATAAAACGCAATTCGACCGCAACCAGCTGCAACGCTTTATCGCTGCCGCGCAGTCATCCGCTCCCTTGATGGAATCTCTGGCAGAAGCGGATCAACGGGATTCCCGGTTGATACGTCTTCCCGCACAAAGCTGGCTTGAAGAAAGTGCGCACTGGAGCGACGAGCAACTGTGGCAGCTCATCCGATTTTTCACCTTGGCAGAAATGCAACTGCCGGGCTGGGATGCCGGTGCGGAATCAGCAGTGATTCCGCTTGCCAAGGCGCTGCGCCAGCGCAACACACCTCTCAGTCGCGAACAGTTGCTGTGGATTCGGCAAAATTCCAATAACCGCTATTTGCCCTATGGGCCACTATAAAGAAGCCCGGTTAAATTCGCCTGGGTACCACCGTTGTGGTGGAGGCAGCCAGGTAATAGATGATCTTTTCCCACCCGTAGCGCCGGCCATTTTTCTCCGGTTTTCAATGCCGCCATCAAACCACATGAGCTATGCACCCGAGAGAAGAAAATCGCCCCCCAGTAGCCAATCAATTAGAGGTGACATCAACCCCTTACCGCCACTGACAAATTACTCTTCCAGGCGGAACAATTGACTGCGTAAGAGGTCCGCACTGCCGGGCGTTCGGTAGTTGTGCGGCAGGTGCCGCCAGACGACAACCCCCTCACTGTCCAACAGCCATTGACTGGGGCGGGCCGCGGCAGTCGTTCTGGAACAGGGCAGCAGCGGTGCGCCGCCCGCAACGACAAAGGGTAAATTCGCGCAAGCACCGCTCTCAAGCTGCAGTATTTCCGCTGCTAGCTGCCCGCTTCCGCCCCAGTCGGAAGCAGGAGAAGTACTAAAGAGCACGAGACCCACACCCCGCTTTTGCAAATGCGGCGATAGCTCGCGTAACTCGGCAATCAATGCACGACTGTCCGCACAACATCTTCCCCGTAAAAAAATCAACAGCAAACCACAGAAGTTATTCCGGCGCGCATATTCTTCCGCATGCCAAATTTTGCAACTGGTGACAACCAATTCCGGAAAGCGGGAGTCAACGGCGGGCATATCCGGGTGACGCACTGCGCTGAGGTGAAACAGGTAAACAAGAAAGATAAACAGGTTACAGATAGCCAGATAAATCGGTTGCCCCCTGTCTGTATCAGTGAGCAGAACAACTGCCAGCCCTGCCAAAACTGCCGCAAATGCGGCCGACTCTCGCTGGTCTCCCCGATATTTCTCCGGCCATATAGAGCGCAGCAACATCCAAAGAGGCAACGCCCAGGCATTCAACAGCAACCCCAGCCAGGCAATCGCACCGGAGCCAAAATAGCGATAAATTGCCCAAAATCCGCAGATCCAGAGCCAGACAAATGCCAATGTGGTTAAAAAAACCTTAAATTTACGCATCAAAGAGTAAAAATGCCGCGAAAACACTTGCATTCAAGTATATAAATAAGCTGCAATTAGCGCGATGAAATCAAGGGGCTTCTCTATCAATTCTTTTCTGCCGGAAATGCCCTCCCGGCTCCGCCCGATCCGGCGGACCGGAAGCGTTTGAAAGCGGTGGAGAATAATTGATAGAGGCGCCCCTTCATCTGCAACAATACTGAACTCATCCACAACAATATTGAATACAGGGATATTTTATGGCTGCAAAAAGAAAGTCTTCGCCCGCTGTAGTAAGCCCCGTCGCCAAACTGGAGGCGGAACTGAACGCATTGAAATCCAAACTGGAACAGGCTCGCGCCAAACAAGAGAAAGATGCGGAGAAAGCCGCTGACAAGCTGGCCAAGGACGCCGCCAAGGCTGCCGCCAAAGCCAAAACCGCCGCGGCTAAGGTTAAAACCGTACGCGCCAAGAAGACCACCCCCGCACAGCAGCGTCAGCTGAAAGCCGCTCAGACTGCGGCCGCCGCGGCCAAACAGGCAGCGGATAACGCCAAGGCCGCCGCCCGTGAAGCCAAAGCCCAACTGGCTAACATCAAAGCGGAAAACAAGCTCGCCGCCAAGATCGCCAAGGCTGTTGCCAAGGAAGAAGCGGCTATCGCCAAGAAGCTGGCTGCCGCCGAGAAGAAGAAAGCTGCCGCCGCAGCCAAGAAGGCCGCCGCTGCCGCCAAGAAGAAAGCCGCTGCAGAGAAGAAGAAAGCTGCCGCCGCAAAACGGAAAGCTACCACAGCGAAAAGAGGGCCCGGTCGCCCGAAAAAAGCTGCGGCCACTACAACTACCACAGCCAAAAGAGGCCCCGGTCGCCCGAAAAAAGCCGCAACTGCTGCCACTACCACAGCGAAAAGAGGTCCCGGCCGTCCGAAAAAAGCCGAAACCGCCACTACTGCGGCGAAAAAAGGCCCCGGTCGCCCGAAAAAAGCCGCTACCACCACCACCGCGGCGAAGAAAGGCCCCGGCCGCCCGAAGAAAGCTCCCGCCAAGCGCGGTCCGGGCCGTCCTCCGAAGGCCAAGTAACCACAACGCAGCGGTCTCAGGCTCCACAAATGCAAAACCCGGCTTCAGCCGGGTTTTCTTTTATGGGCACGAAAAATACGCACCATGTCCGCACGCGGGTGCTGGCCCGGCGACATCAAGAGTTTAGGCGCATCCCGCAAATCCGGTGATCGCGTCCCAGCTCAAACACACAATCGGCGCGTGCAGGCATTTCCGCAAGGAGATTACGGGTAATACGCTCATAGTGCTGCACAAAGCGTACAAGCGCTCTATCATCCATACCGCCACCAGTTCGCTCCCGCAGCTTCCGTTCCTGCAAACGTCGCCACTCCAACACGGATTCCATATCAGGGACCTTCAACATTAGCAACAGATCCAGGCGTTCAAAGAGCTCGCGATAGGACCCCGCCAGTTGCCGGTTGATGTAGTTCCGCCAGCTTCCATCCGGATCTTCATTTTTCTCCAAGGAATTGATAGGCACATCTGCATTCCGCCAAGGCTTGGCGCCGACACACCAGCCTTCGAGCAGCAGAATATCCACAGTGCCACGATGGTGCGGCCATTCAGAACAGGGGGCGCGGTCGTCCGTGGACTTGTCGAACAGAGGAAGCGCGATATCACTGCCGGCATCCGCGGCGAGCAGTGCGTCAATCGTTTTCAATCCCAACTGCACATCATGAGTACCCGGAACACCGCGGGTTTTGAGTAGTGGATGTATTTGCCGCGCAAGCTGTTCGCGCTCCGCCTTGGTAAGATAGAGGTCGTCGAGAGAGAAGCCAACACTGCGCAATCCCATCCGCAGCCAGACCGAACGGAGAAACTCCGTCAAAGTGGACTTCCCAGACCCCTGGCCACCACAAATACCCACCACCAATGCACAGTCCGGCTGCCGCTTTTTCTCCAACCACACGGCCAGCGGCAGATAGTAGTTATCAATTAACTCATGAAATGTTTCCGGCAGCTGGCGTTCGCGTATAAACGAATCAAACTCAGAGCTCAGTTCTGTGCGCAATTCCGCTGCTCTCTGCGTTATTGATTTAGGCCAGCTCACGACAACCTCCAGTCTTGATTGATGTTCCATATTCCGGCGGTCTGCCAGACAGTGCCGGATGAGCACTGGTTGGGGCGCCTCTGCTAGTTGCTTTCCTGACGCAAAGCGATTCCGCCCTGAAATCAGCAACTCAGATGATAGAACGGACACTGCCAGAGCGCCTCAATGCAACTAGATAGCGCTCACACAAATTAACCAGAGGTTCCTTATAGCGCGCTTGCGGCAGTCGTAAGGACAATGAATAAGAAGGATCTACCCACAGGCGCAGACAGATCAAGACAGCATTGATTCGAGAAAGTCATTTACTTCCGGGTCATCGTCCACCAGTTGGCCACTGCCAAATTCGGCATTCCAGTCCAGCAGGATGCGTGCCAAAGCGCGAGCCTGATCCGCCAGGGCTGAAAGCTCTTCGCGGCTGTTTTTGGGTCCAGTGTAAAGTTTCAGCTTGCGATGACTGTCCGCCAATTGGTGGCCGGGATACTTGGAGCGGTATACCTCCAATTTCCAGCGCAACGAGTGCACCATATTTCGATAGAAAACCAGCTTTGTGGGCAGATGCAATAAAGAGAAATCGTCTAAATCCGCAAACAGCGTACAGTCTACTCCCAACACCTGTGTATCGCGGCTCGTTGGCGCAGCCACAATGGTGGCACTGCGGGGCTCTGCGAGCAGCATCGAGAGATCCCCGAACAGCTCCCCCGGACGAATAATTGCAAGCGGTCGCTCACTTACAAGCCGCTCCCGCTCACCCTCAACGTGCACCTGCAATTCGCCCCGTAACAGGAAATAAACCCACTGATCCACATCTCCAGCGTTCAACAGCGGTTCTCCCGGCTGTAAACCCACCAGGCGCGAACGCTTCAGCAACACGTCATATTGCCACTCACTGCTCGCACGAATGTCACGAAACAAATGAATGACGTTTAATAGGCGATCCACAGCATCGCGTGGACAGTCAGTGAGAAGCTTTATATCCATCCGCTATTTGACAATTAGTGATAATTTTCCGTTCCGGCCCCAACCAATACCGAAACAATTTTCATTAGACGCCATTTAAACAACGCCAAACCGCCGCATTCTATCGGCAGAGTGATCACTGTCTTCTTTACAAGCGTCCGAAATTGAAAAAACGAGACATTCTACCTATTTCAGGGTTGAACTACATTGCAATTGCAGTAGAGTTAGACACGGTTCAGATTAAATTGTCCCATAGTGCCAAAACGGCGCACTTTTTAATCTGGCTGCGCACTTTCGGGGGAGATGTGCGCAATCCACTCACCTGCCGGATACTTCCCGTCCGGAAATGAGAACTGACACCAAGGAACAATGAAACCGATAAAGCTCATCATAGCCCTTATGGTGTTTGCGGTGGCCTTAACGGCCAAAGCCGCACCGTTACTAAACGGACTCGCCCTGGAGCAACAATTCAACAAGGACCGCTATATCGCCGCAGTCTATTCCGAAACGCTTGCCGACAGTGCCAGCGCACTGCTCGACAACAATACACCGCGCCGCCTGGAGGTGCGGATCGTCGCCGACAGCCTGTCCGCGCGCCGCTTCCGCAACCAGTGGATGGAAGGGATCGCCATCAATAACTCCAGCAATGTGCTCAGTAGCCAGGCAGAAAACATGGTGACCTTCGCCAAGCTCTTTTCTGGCCGCTACCAGAAGGGAGACCGCCTGACCATCGACTTCGAAGCGGGCACTGGCACCACCAAGGTGGCCTTAAACGGCATTGCCCTGGGTGAAATCGCGGATCGCGACTTCTTCAATACCCTGTTGCGCGCCTGGATAGGCCCGGTACCCCCTTCCACAGACTTCCGGGATGGCCTTCTGGCCGCGGGGGATGTCCCGCCCTCACTTCTGGGGAACTTTGAACTGCTGGAACCGAGCAGCGAACGAATCGCCCAGCTGACGGCCCTGCTGAGTGAAGAAGAGGAAGAGGCCAGCACTGAGGAAACAGCGGTGGCCGCCGCACAGCCCGCGCCCAAAGCCAAGCCCAACCTGGCATCTGATATACCGCCGCCCAGCCTAGCCGCTGCCAGCGCCCAACCCCAAACACCCGTGAAGGAGGCCGCACCCAAGCCCGCGGCCAACACGCCGAAACCCCAGCCGGCCAAGGTCGCGGCCACCAAGCCCACTCCGCCGCCGGTACAGGAATTGGAGGAGGAAGAAGACGAGGCGCCGCTGACAGCAGACCTGATCCTGGCCCGGCAGCTCTATCACTCCATGTTGCTGCGCCACACATTCAAGTACATCACCTATCCAAAGCGCGCCCAGGAGCGCGGCCAGGAAGGCAGTGTGCGTCTGAACGTGACCATTGATCCCCAGGGGCGGGTGAAAGACGTGCAACCCCTGCAGGAATCCCGCTATGCCAGTCTCAACCGCGAGGCCCGGGAGGCGGTAAAACGCGCCAGCCCCTTCCCCGCGGCACCACCGCAACTGGCCCGGGACAGCTACCAGTTCACTGTGCCCATCACTTTCCGCCTGCCGAACTGATCGGCAGCCGCACAAAGCCCCGCAATCGCGGGGCTTTTCATTTCCTCTCTTGTCAGACACACCTGAGCGCAGTCGGCTTGCCCTTAGCAGTGCGCGCGGCTTAGTATCGTGGCGTAATTATCAGCCCAACAAAGGCCCAAGATGAAAAAATTGCTCTTATCCCTCGCTGTCGCCGGCATAGTGGCCGGCTGCTCCCAGTCCGAAGCCCCCAAAACCGAGAAAAGCACTGACGACACCACCGCGGTACAGCAGGTTGAGCTCGGCTCAGGCATTGATCTGACCGCGATGAACACAGAGGTCCGTCCCCAGGACGACTTCTTCAACTACGTAAACGGTGCCTGGATGGCCAGGACCGAAATTCCCGCTGACAAATCCAGCTGGGGCACTTTCTACGAGCTGCGCGATAAAAGCACCGAACAAGTGAAAGCGCTGATCATGGAAGCCAGCGAGAGAGCCGAGGGCGAAGACGCGGAAAAAATCGGCGCTCTTTACAACAGTTTTATGGATGAAAAACGCATCGAATCCCGCGGGTTGGCCGCCCTCACTGGCGAGCTGCAGAAAGTAGATGCCATCAAAAACCGCGACGACCTGACCCGCTATTTCGCCTATGCCGATGCCATCGGCTTCGACGCGCCCTTTGGCGTCTTCATCAACCAAGATGTGAAGGACGTAGAGAACTACGCGGTTTACCTCTGGCAATCCGGTCTCGGCCTGCCGGACCGAGACTATTACTTCGATGACTCCGATAAAGGCCGACAACTGCAAGCCGCCTACATCGACTTCTTGACTAAGCTGCAACAGCTGGCGGGAATGGAAGATGCGACAAAAGGCGCGGAGACCATCTACGCACTGGAAAAACGCCTCGCCGAGCACCAATGGACTCGAGTAGAAAACCGCGACGACGAAAAAACCTATAACAAAAAGTCCCTGAAAGAACTGGCAACGCTGCTACCGGCAATCAACTGGGACATCTATTTGCCGGAAGCTCGCTTGCAGAAAGCGGAATACGTTATCGTCGGCCAGCCGGATTACCTTAAAACCGTCAACGGGATTATCACCGACACGGATCTGGATACCTGGAAGCGCTACCTGAAGGTGAAGCTGCTCACCTCCATGGCGCCCTATATGCACAGCGAATTGGCGCAATTGCACTTCGACTTCTACAGCACAAAAGTGCGGGGTATAGAAGAAATGGAGCCCCGCTGGAAGCGCGCGGTGCAATTCGTCAATGGCGCCGCCGGTGAGCTGGTGGGCAAACGTTATGTGGAAAAATACTTCCCGCCCCAGGCCAAAGCCCGCATGGTGGAACTGGTCAACAACCTCAAGGCAGCCTATAAGGACTCCATCGAATCTCTGGACTGGATGGGAGAGGAAACCAAAAAACGCGCGCTGGAAAAACTGGCCAACTTCACCACTAAAATCGGCTATCCGGACCAGTGGCGCGATTACAGTGCGCTGCAAGTGAGCAACGATTTGGTGGGCAACGTATTGGCGGCACGCCGTTTTGATTCCGAGTACGACCGCGCCAAGCTGGGCCAGCCGGTGGATCGCAGTGAGTGGCACATGTACCCGCAGACAGTGAACGCTTACTACAACCCACCGATGAATGAGATCGTCTTCCCTGCAGCGATACTACAACCGCCGTTCTTCAATATGGCAGCGGATGATGCCGTGAACTACGGAGCCATCGGAGGCGTGATTGGTCACGAAATTGGCCACGGCTTCGACGACCAAGGCAGCAAGTACGATGGCCAAGGCTACCTAAACAACTGGTGGACCGACTCCGACCGCGCCAACTTTGAGAAACTCACTGCCAAACTGGTCGACCAGTACAATGCGTTCGAGCCACTGGAGGGTGAGCATGTGAACGGCGCGCTGACTCTGGGAGAAAATATCGGTGACCTTTCTGGTCTCGGCATCGCCTACAAGGCCTACAAAATGTCCCTGAAGGGCGAAGAGGCACCAGTGATCGATGGCTTCACCGGTGACCAGCGCCTGTTTATGGGCTGGGCGCAAGTATGGCGCACGAAAATGCGTGACGAGGCCCTGAGCGAGCGTCTGAAAACCGATCCGCACTCTCCGGCACAATACCGGGTGCAAGGTGTACTGCCGAATATCGACGCCTTCTACAAAGCCTTTGATGTCAAGGAAGGTGACGGCATGTACCTGCCGAAAGAAGAGCGTGTGGTCATCTGGTAAGGCAGAGCACTGTCAGTATTACCCACGCGGGTGACAGCCCGCTCCAAAGCCCCGCATCGCGGGGCTTTTTTATGACAGCCACATTTCGCTTACCATAAAGTAAAAACACCAATAGGGGATCAGGCCCATGGCCCATAAAAATCAGTTCCAATTACTGGCCAGCCGCCGTTTTCTACCATTCTTCCTGACCCAATTCCTCGGCGCCTTTAACGATAATGTTTTCAAAAGTGCACTGATGGTAATGATCGCCTTCCGCCTCGCCGCGGATCAGGCCAATGCACTTAACAATCTGGCCGCCGGCCTGTTCATCCTGCCCTTTTTCCTGTTTTCCGCCACTGCCGGTCAGCTGGCGGACAAGTACGACAAAAGCCTGCTGATCCGACGCATCAAACTGGCGGAAATCGGTATCAGCCTGGTTGGCGTAGTGGCACTTGTCAGCGGCAGCAATTCCCTGAGTCTGCTGGTACTTTTTCTCCTCGGCCTCCAATCCGCGTTTTTCGGCCCAATCAAGTACGCAATACTGCCCCAGCACCTGCGCAAGTCGGAGCTGGTAGGCGGTAACGCTCTAGTGGAAATGGGGACCTTTGTCGCCATCCTCGGCGGTACCATTGTGGGCACGATTCTTTCTGGGGCCAGTAATGGGGGAAACGAGTGGGGTAGCAGCTGGATCGGAGGCTTGATCATCGCCATCGCCCTGGCGGGTTACCTGGTGTGCCGCGCGATTCCCAAAGCCGCCCCGCCCGTACCGGAACTACAGATCGATCTCAACCCGATTCGTCAGACCGCCCGCATGCTGCGCGAAGCAGCCAAAACACCGGCGATCTTTTACTCCATCATCGGTATTTCCTGGTTCTGGCTTCTGGGAGCCGCCTACCTGACCCAGATCCCCAGCTTCGGCAAGAACGTCTTGGGTGGCAACGAACCCCTGGTGGCTCTGCTCCTGTGCAGCTTTACCGTCGGCGTGGCGATCGGCTCTCTGACCTGTGAGCGTCTATCCGGCGGCCGCATAGAACTCGGTCTGGTACCACTGGGAGCTGCGGGCCTCACCTATGGCGGCATCGCTTTGTCTGTGATCGGTGGCAATCTGACACCGCTGACGGAAGTCTCCCTGGCCGCTTTCTGGAACAGCCCTGGCGCTCAGTCTTTCCTGCTGCATTTGGCGCTGATCGGCATCTTCGGCGGTCTCTACATAGTGCCCCTCTACGCCATGATTCAGGACCGCACCGACAAAGCCCTGCGCGCCCGGGTAATTGCGGTTACCAATATCATGAACGCTCTGTTTATGGTGATTTCGGCAATACTGGGCCTGATATTTCTCACCCTGCTCGACTTCACCATCCCGCAGTTCTTTATGGTCATCGCCCTGATGAATGCCGCGGTGGCCGTGTTCGTATTCAACCGGGTACCAGAATTCGCAATGCGCCTGCTGATCTGGCTGCTGTCCCACACCATGTACCGGGTCAAACACCAAGGACTTGAACAAATCCCCGAAGAAGGCCCGGCCATCATCGTGTGCAACCACGTCAGCTATGTAGATGCCCTACTCCTGGCGGGCGCTGTGCGCCGTCCCATCCGCTTTATCATGTACAAGCCCATTTACGAAATCCCGGTGCTGCACTTTATCTTCAAGACCGGCCGCGCCATCCCCATCTGCTCGAAACAAAAAGACCCAGAGGGCTACGAAAAGGCGTTCGTAGAAATAGAACAAGGGCTTAAAAACGGCGATCTGCTGTGCATCTTCCCCGAGGGGCAGCTGACCAAAGATGGCGAACTCGGCCCCTTCAAGGCCGGTATCGAAAAGATACTCCGCCGCACTCCTGTCCCAGTCATCCCCATGGCCCTGCGCGGCCTCTGGGGCAGCTTCTTCAGCCACAAAGACGGCCACGCCTTCACCACCTTGCCCAGGCGTTTCTGGTCAAAAGTGAGTGTGGTCGCCGGCAAGCCGCTAGACGCGGCCGCAGCCAGGGCGGAAACGCTGCGGGAGCAGGTATTGGGATTGCGGGGAGAGCAGCGCTAAAAAGCGCCTGAACAGTTCACTTCCCGGTGGTAAGGCTAATTCGAGGCCCCTCACCGCCGGGAAGCGAATGAATAAAGGTGACTTCAGTGTTCCGTCGGCACTCGACCTAAATCTCCCTCCATTTCCGCCACCAGAAAAGACATCACCACCCAGGCAGCCACATTTTGTTTCAGGTTCTCCGGGTCCACCTTGTCTAAGGTGTCGTTGGGCGTGTGGTGGAAGTCGAAATAATCAGTGCCGTCCTGGTAGAGGCCGAATGCGGGCACACCCTGGGCGACAAAGACACTGCCATCGGGACCGCCGTGACTGTTGTTGTTGCCGCGCTCAATCCCCAGCGGCGCCAACAGCTGCATCATCTGATCGGCGATATCAAACTTATTTTCCGGTAGGCGGGTATCAAATCGCCACACCTTGCCGGCGCCGAAATCGGATTCGGACACGGCAATAATATTGTCGAGTTCACTGCGGTGGGCTTCCACATACTGCTTGGCCCCCACTAGGCCGATTTCCTCTGCACCGAACAGCACCACGCGCAGGGTGCGACGCGGACGGCTCGGCAGCTCGGCGATCAGACGCGCGGTTTCCAGCACAATAGCCACGCCGGCACCGTCGTCCAGTGCGCCCGTTCCCTCATCCCAGGAATCCAGGTGTGCGCCGATGATCATCACCTCTTCCGGCTTTTCCCGCCCAGTGATTTCACCGATCACATTGAAAGAGGGGCCATCGGCGAGCAGCTCGTTATCCACGTCCAGTTTTACCTCTACCGGTTTGCCGCGCTTGAGCATGGCTTCCAGTAAGTTGGCATCCGGCGCGGACAAAGCCAGGGCTGGCACAGGATTTTCAACCCCTTCGATAGACATCATCCCGGTGTGGGCGAAGCGATCGGAATCTGTGCCCACGGAGCGCAACAGCAGCGCCACCGCACCTTTTTCCGCCGCGATGCGCATACCTTTGCTGCGCCCCTGCACGGCGGGCCCATAGCCCTCACCGGTGCGTGCGCGCTCCATGCGCCTATTGATAAAAACGATCTTGCCTTTGACTTTTTTGGCCGACGCTTTGGTGAGCGCCTCCACATCGGCAAATTCGACAATTTCCGCCGTCAGTCCGCCCTCGGGCGTGGGCACGCTGTAGCCGAGGGAGGAGACCACCAGCGGCTGCGGGAAGGGCGCAACCACTTCCGCATGTGCGTGGCCCCGATGCCAGCGCTTCACATCGATCTGCTCGGTATAGACGCGGTCAAATCCCAGCGTTTTCATTTTCTGCAGTGCCCAGGCCACAGCTCGGCGGTCCCCCTCGGTGCCGGCCCGGCGCGGTCCCACTTCTACCGTCAAAGACTCAACAAGACTGTAGGCGTCGGAAGACTCAAGCGCGCGGTCGCGCAGCACTTCCGCGACGGAAATATCCTCCTGGGACAAAGGCTTGGCCTGGGCGGAAACAACGGCCAGGGCCGCGAGCAATCCGCCGGTAAGAGTCAGCAATGGTCTCAACATGGTTTTATCCTGTGGCAAAACACTGGGGGAAGCGCCGGTTGATCCGGCCAAGCCTGCGATAGTTTCAGGGGCCTCTGGCAATGCAATGGATTGTGCGAAAACGCGCGCTACATTCCCGCATCCGGCGGTTTCAAAACCCGCCCATTACCTGAGCTCTCCCCCGCTTGCGAAATACCCACAAGGCCAGGGCGCGAATAAACCAACGCTTCCGTAGTTTTATTAATCAGATTCTTTTTCGGCTGCCAACAGCTTACGCCGCACTTCACGCAACTGCTCCAGTCCCGCCCGGGTAAACAGATAGGGCGAGCCGCCGGTGTATTCGGCCTCTTCGATCTTCAGACATTCGAGGCGCAGCTGCTCCAGATCGGGATCGTGGCGCATGGGGTAACCGGTGAGCACCCGCCATTCGTTGTCATCCGCCTGGCCGGTGATCACGTCCTCCAGTCCCTTGAGAAAATCCTTGCGCTCCATACGGAAACGCGGCGTACGCATGTGCATGAGCGCCCAGATTATCAGGGCGAAGATGCAAATGGAAAGCAGCAGGGTAAGTAGGATCGTCATGCTCTCACACTTCCAGCAACAGCTTCAACGCCACCACCAGGGTAGCGAGAATAATCACCGGCTTGATCAGGCGCGCACCGCGAGAAATAACCAGATTGGACCCCAGGCGCGCACCGGCGAACTGAGCGGCAGACATACCGATGGCGAGCCATAGTAACAGGTGGCCGCCGGCCATAAAGATCAGCATGGAAGTCACGTTAGTAACCAGCACCAGCGGCTTGGTATGCGCGGTAGCTCTACGTATGTTGTAGCCGAGCAGTGCGCTGAAAGCCAGCGCGTAAATGGATCCCATGCCGGGGCCAAAAAAGCCGCCGTAAAACCCGATGCCTCCACCGGCGAAGAGATTGAACAAGCTATTCGAAATGCGCGGCTTGCTATCAATATCAGAGATGCGGGGAGAAAAGAGAAAATAAAGCGCAATGGCAATCAGCAATAGCGGCAGCAATGTGTCTAATTGTTCACCCCCCAACTGCGTCACACTCCAGGTCCCCAACACAGCGCCAACTATCGCCGCCAGTAATCCCGGCCACAGAGGACGCAAGTCGAGGTGCCCTTTCTGAAAGAAGTTAATCGTCGAGGAAAGCGTACCGAAAACGCTCTGGAATTTATTGGTGCCCAGAGCATCCAGTGGCGGGATACCTGCCCAGAGCAGCGCGGGCAAGGTGATAATGCCACCGCCGCCGGCAATCGCGCTGACAAAACCAGCCGTAAAGGCAACCGAAATCAGGAGCAGGCAGGTAAAAAGAGAAAGCCCACCGTCTATCAGCACCACAGCGGGAACCTCTGATGAATCCGCGGGCGCTCTATCGCCGGTTCTCCGCTATTTGGGCAATGTCGGTCCGGGCGCGAATTCATCAAAGTCAGGCTCCTTTGCTCCCGCTCAGGGCTGATGCTCCACGAAGTCTGTCTGGTTTTCCGGATAGCGCCCTCGGTATTTACTGAAGCGCCGCTGTATCTCTCTCATGTCCGCCTCCAAATCTCCGGTGGGATGATAGAGGGAGTCGATACGGATGCATTTGTGGGCAAAATCCCAGGCCACCAGCAGCACGGGGACATCCGCGGCATAGGCAATGCGCAAAAAGCCGTTTTTCCACTTGCTCACCTTCTTGCGGGTGCCTTCCGGCATAATCGCCACCCACAGCTTATCCTTGTGCTGAAATTGCCTGGCGATCTGCTGCGCCAGGCCCCCTGGCGCAGAGCGGTCAGTGGGAATACCGCCGAGCCACAGAAATAAGCGCTTGAATGGAAAGAAAAAGGCCTCTTTTTTCATCAGCCAGGAAATTTTAATTCTAAGCGCCATAATAAATGGCATGGCGACAACGAAATCCCAGTTGGACGTGTGCGGCGCCATCGCCACCATCACTTTTTTCTCGCGCGGGAATTCACCCTCCAGGCGCCAACCGAGCAACCGGGTAAACATCAGACCGATTGCCTTGGTCAGCCCATTGCCTTTACGGGGTATCTCTTCGGGTATTTCTTTTGGAATGCTCACTAACTCAGTCTCTCAAAATTCAAACCAATACACGGACATAGTCATTATTAGGGAATTTCTGATGAATTCGCTTCCAGACTCTAAGAGGCCCTCTGGCTAAATCTCCTCCTGGCGGTAAAGCTATTTCCAGGCCTATTGAAATGCTCAGATAACGGAATAGGCATTGCGAAAACGCACGAGGACAACCCTCGCTTTGCCAGATTAATCTCGTTACCTAAGCGCGCGCATTCATCCGAGGTTTCTCAATGCTCCCGGGTGGCATAGAAGCGGATTTCCGGATAGCGCTCCTCAGCCAACTGCAAGTTGACGCGGGTCGGCGCCAGGTAGGTCAGGTGACCACTGCCATCCAGCGCCAGATTAGTGCTGGCCTTGCGTTTGAAGTTCTCCAACTCCTTGGCGTTGTCACTGTCCACCCAGCGCGCGGTATTTACGTTTACATTTTCGTAGATGGCCTCCACCTTGTATTCGTCCTTAAGGCGGAAGGCCACCACCTCAAACTGCAACACCCCCACAGCGCCGACAATAATGTCGTTATTGTCCAGCGGAAAGAAAACCTGCGTGGAGCCTTCTTCGGAAAGCTGCTGCAACCCTTTCTGCAATTGTTTCAGCTTCAGCGGGTCCTTCAGGCGGATACGGCGGAAGAGTTCCGGGGCGAAGTTCGGAATACCGGTGAACTTGAGATTTTCGCCCTCGGTAAAGGTATCCCCAATCTGAATGGTGCCGTGGTTGTGCAGGCCGATAATATCGCCGGCGATCGCCTCCTCTACGTGGGTGCGGTCGCCGGCCATAAATGTCACAGCGTCGGCGATCTTCACATCCTTACCCAGGCGCACGTGCCGCATTTTCATACCGCGGCTGTAGGTGCCGGAGCAAACCCGCATAAAAGCAATGCGGTCGCGGTGCTTCGGGTCCATGTTTGCCTGAATCTTAAACACGAATCCGCTGAATTTTTCTTCTCCCGGCGCAACACTGCGCTCGTTGGCGGGCCTGGGCTGGGGGCCCGGTGCCCACTCGACAAAACCGTCGAGCATCTCGCGCACCCCGAAGTTGCCCAGCGCAGTGCCAAAAAACACCGGAGTCAGCTTGCCGGCCAGATAGGCCTCCAGATCAAATTCGTGGGTGGCGCCGCGCACCAGTTCTATTTCCTCGCGGATATCGTCGGCGTACTCGCCCAACAGCGCACTCGCCTCATCAGAGTCCAGCCCCTTAATCTGGGTATCTTCGGGGATAGTGTGGCCCTGCCCCTGCTCGTACACATGTATGGTGTCCGTGTAGAGGTTGTAGACGCCCTTGAAGTTCTTGCCGGAGCCCAGGGGCCAGTTGATCGGCGCCGCCTGAATATCCAGCACTTCCTCGATTTCATCCATTACCTCAATAGGATCGCGGATGTCCCGGTCCAGCTTGTTGATAAACGACAGGATCGGGGTGGTACGCAAGCGGCACACGTTCATCAGCTTTATGGTGCGGTCTTCGACCCCCTTGGCGCCATCGATCACCATCAGGGCGGAGTCCACCGCGGTCAGCACCCGGTAGGTGTCTTCGGAGAAATCTTCGTGGCCGGGGGTGTCCAGCAGGTTGACCGTACGCCCCTTGTAGGGGAACTGCATAACGGAAGAGGTCACGGAAATGCCCCGCTCCTGCTCCATCGTCATCCAGTCGGAGCGCGCGTGGGGCCCCTTTTTGCCCTTGACCGAACCGGCCAGCTGAATCGCATTCCCGAACAGCAGCAGTTTTTCCGTGACAGTCGTCTTACCGGCGTCCGGGTGAGAAATGATCGCGAAGGTGCGGCGGTCGGTGTATCCCGCCTGGGTAGAACTCTGGCCCATACTCTAAGATTCGATAACTCGGCGTTCAGCAAAAACAAGGCGCGCATTATACACGCCGGCACGGCGGCGAGTGCTGGAAAACTGATCACATGGGTCCTAGACTGCGCATTTTTTGCTGGAGGTGGATCATGAGTCGGGAACGCTTGCAGGCATTGAGGGAAACGCTTAAACAGCAAGGTGTACAGGCCTTTCTGGTGCCGAGGGGAGATGAATACCAAAACGAATATGTTCCCGCATCCGACGAGCGCCTGGCCTGGCTCACCGGCTTTACCGGCTCGGCCGGCATGGCAGCGATTGCGGCGGAGCACGCGGCGCTGTTCGTAGATGGCCGCTATACCCTACAAGCCCAGCAGCAGCTGCGCGACCAGCCCATCGAGCAGGAAAGCCTGAGCATGGACGCCATTGCCGACTGGCTGTGCGAGCAACTGCGACCTGGCGATGCCCTGGGCTACGATCCGCGCCTACACACGGAACCAGGCCTGGCGACATTGAAAAAGCGCCTCAACGAACGGGATATCAATCTGCGTCCGCTGGAGGACAATCCTATAGACGCGATATGGCGCGACAAGCCCGCGCCCCCTTGTGGCCCCGCGCGTCCCCATCCCTTGGCCTTTACCGGCGAGCACTCGGCAGATAAACGTGCGCGCATCGCCGCCCAGCTGGCGGAGCGGCGCGCCGACGCACTCTGGCTGCCGAATCCGGAAGTCTGTGCCTGGCTGTTCAATATCCGCGGGACGGACGTTCCCCACCTGCCAGTGGCGCTGGCCTGCGGCCTCCTGTACCGCGACGGCAGTGCCACCCTCTATTTAGCCGCAGAAGCGGTTAGCGAGGCGCTGTTAGAGCACTTGGATAACGACGTCAGTATCGTCAACGATAAAAGCGAACTCTTCACCGCCGCCCAGCGACACCACGTGGCAAAGATCTGGGTAGATCCGCAAATCACTAACTGCTGGACCCTGCAGCAATTGCGCGCGCGGGATATCGAACTGCTGCAAGAGCGGGATCCCGTCACCCGGGCCAAGGCGCGTAAAAATCCCGTGGAGCTGGCGGGCGCCCGCGCCGCCCACGAGCGCGATGGCGCCGCTCTGTGCGAGTTCCTCGCTGAGCTGCCGGACGCTGTGGCCGCGAGCGCTGCCGACACCCCATTCGGCGAACTGGAGGCGGCGGGATTGCTCCGCGCCAAGCGCGAGCAGCGCGAAGGATTTCAGGACGACAGCTTCGATGCGATTTCCGGCTATGGTCCCAATGGCGCCATAGTGCACTATCGGGTCAGCCGCGAATCCAGCCTGCCGCTGAAACCCGAGGGCCTCTACCTGATCGACTCCGGTGGGCAGTACCCAGATGGCACCACTGATGTGACCCGTACCCTGGCGCTCGGCGATTTTCCCGCGCATGCACGGGAACATTTCACCCGTGTACTCAAAGGGCATATTGCCATCGCCACGCTGCACTTTCCCAAGGGCACCTGTGGCGAACAGATAGATGCTTTTGCGCGCAAATCCCTGTGGGATGCGGGTCTGGACTACGCCCACGGCACCGGCCACGGCGTCGGCAGCTTTCTCAGTGTGCACGAAGGGCCGCAGCGAATCGGCAAAGCCGCCAGTGGCGTGGCACTGGAACCGGGGATGATCCTGTCAAATGAGCCGGGGTTTTACCTGACCGGGCAATACGGCATCCGCATTGAGAACCTGGTTTTCGTCAAGGAGTCCGATAAACACCACGGTTTCCTTGAATTCGAAACACTGACACTGGCACCGATCGATAAAAGGCTGATCGACACCGGGCTACTCAACGAGGCGGAAAAAGCGTGGCTAAACCGTTACCACCGGCGAGTGCGGGAAACGCTGCTACCGCTGGTAAACGAGAAAACACAAAAGTGGCTGCACGAAGCCACCGAAACCATCTGACCCGAGAAAGCAACAGAGAAAGGGTCCGGATGCACTCGCATCCGGGCCTGAGAAATCTGTGAATATCCGCTTACCGGCGGTAAAGACACTTCGAGGTCAGGGAGACGTTCAGGAAATGCCCGCCTCATTACCTAAGGAACCTCTGAATAATTCGTGTGAACACAATGGTAGGTTCCGGGGCGCTCAGGTAATAGGACGGATATTTCGAAAACGCACGAGTACTTCCCTGTAGCTCCGACGGATACCTCCCTGTATCCGACGGTTTCGAAATATCTGTCCTATCACCTGAGCTTCATATCCGCCCCAAATGAATTAATCAGAGGCTCCATAAGGAACCGACTACAGTGCTCCGTTGATCACAGAGGCGCCCCAAAGAAACGAGCCCCCCGGAAGCAAAGCCAGCGACGCCTAGCGGGCCTGGGGCTGTGCCGCCCCCGGCGCGGCACAAGTGCCGATATCCCGACGCAGCCACCACCAGGCCAGGGCTCCCAACAGAAGATTGGATATTCCCGTAGCGACAAATAGGCCACTGACTCCCCAGTAATGACTGCCCAGCCAAGCCAAGGGCAAATAGACGCCAAGTACGCGCAGGAAGGAAATCAACGTAGCCGGCAACGGACGCCCGAGCCCGTTAAAGGCGGCATTGGCGGACATCACAAATCCATAGCCAGCGTAGCTGGCGGGCACCAGGGTCAGATAGGCCACCGCCACTGCCAACACTTCCTCGGAGTCACTGAACAACCCTGCCAACGCCGGTCCCACGGCGTAGAGCACTAGCGCCAGTGAGAAACCACAACCGACACAGAAGCGCGCCAACACACTGACCGTTTCCCGCAGGCGCGCCGTTTTGCCCGCCCCCGCATTCTGGCCGACAAATGGCCCCACGACCGACGAGAGGGCGTAGAAAATAATCAGCGCTACAGGCTCTATGCGCAGCGCAATGCCGAGCCCCGCCACGGCATCGGCACCGTGCGCGGCCACTAGCGCTACCACCACACCACCGGCCATGGGAATAATGACATTGGTGGCCACCGCCGGCAGCCCCACCGCCAGCACCGTCCGCCAGGACTCCAACAGCGGGGAGAGCTTCCAGCCCGGTACGGCCATCAAATGCTCTCGCCGTATCAAAAAATAAAGTGCGATAAAAAAACTGATACCCCGTGCGATAACCGTTGACAGCGCAGCCCCCTGTAATTCAAGGCGCGGGAAACCCAGCAAGCCAAAAATCAGTAGTGGGTCCAGAATCAGGTTAAAAAACGCCACCGCCATCATAATGCGTCCGGTCAGGGCGCTGTTACCGATGGCGCGCAGCGCCGACAAGGCCACCATGGGTACCACCGCAAATACCGCACCCAGGTACCAGGGCACCATATAGTCGGCAATCAACGGCAGCATTTCCGGCGCGGCGCCGAGCAGTCTGAAAAGGGGATCGATGGTGGCGAGCCCCACGCCACTGACCACGAGAGCAACCAGCAGCGCTAGCAGCGAAGCATCGGTCACCAAGCGCCGCACCCGTGCCAGATCTCCGGCGCCATAGGCCCGCGCCACTGCCGAGGAAGTCCCCGCCCCCAGCCCGATGGCGACGCTGTTGATCACCATCACCACCGGGAAGGTAAAACTCATCGCCGCCAGCGGCGCATTGCCCAGTTGGGCGACAAAATAAGTATCCACCACATTAAAGGACATGGTGGCGAGAATACCCCACACCATCGGCAGTGCCAGCCGGCGTAGATGGCCGGCGACGGACCCTTCCAGCAGAGAGGGATGCTTTTGCGATAACGCCATGAAAAACTCTTTGCGGAAATTTGAAATCCACCGGATTGCGGTGGATATAGGCAACACCGGGCAATAGTTTATCAGCCCCGCGCGCGCCAGGAGCGATTCGAGTCACTATTGTCTGCTATCGATTTCGCATCGCACAAGTCAGCGTGGATCACTTGGTTCGAGCGTTTAAACTCGCCGAATCAACGCGCAGTATTGAGACTCATCAGTACGGCATCCTCTCGCCCGCCACCTTCCGCCGGATAATAATTTTTACGCACGCCGTCCTCGTAAAAACCCAGTTTGCGGTAAAGAGACAGGGCGGCAACATTCGATGCGCGTACTTCCAACAAGACGCGAGTAATCTGACGCGGCAAGCCTGCGATCAGCCGCTGCAGCAGGGCCCCGGCGATACCGCGCCGCCGCCAGTCCGGCGCCACGGCAATATCGAGAATTTCCGCTTCGTCAAACAGCGATGAAATCACGCAACAGGCGATAGGCTCGCCGCACACCGACAACAGCAGCCAGCACTGGTGTCCAGCGCACAGGCTGTCCCGGTATTGGGCTTCAGTCCAGGGGTGGGAGTGGGCAGCGCGAGCCAGCGTCGCGAAGGCGCCGCAGTGCGTTTCGTTAGCCGCGATTAAACGCGCGCCCGGCGGGAAAGTCATTGAGCCCGGGTCTGTTCGGGGTAAGCTTGGCGCAGCAACTGCCATACGTCTCGCTTGCGCTCCGGCTGCTGCAGCAATTCCGACAAGCTCGGCATAGCGAGCACGCGGATCCCCTTCCAGTCGTTGATAGTGTTTTCCAACGAGACCGGCGCACAGAAGTCCCGCGCCTGCCGACCCATCAGCCAGATGGACTTGACGGGGCGGCGCGCACTGGCGGCCTCCAGCCAGGCGGAACAGGTGTCCCGCGCCTCCGCTGCCGAAGCGGCGGGCCCGAAGCGATTCTCCGCCAGCGGCCAGCGCAGGCGGTCCTGCTCGCGCGGCAATTGGTGCCACCCAAGCGCGCGGGCAATATTGTTGAATAATGCCTCCACCGGCAGTGCCGCTCCCGGCTCCCTGCTGTCCACCGCCAACAGTTCCCCGCCAAGCCACCAGCAGCTGAGCACAAAGGGGGCGGGGGCAGGCTCTGTCCGCGGCGTATCAGATAGGTCTCGCGCCGGGACTGTTTTTTGCGTATCAGGAGCCCGAACAGTGGTTTTGGAAGTGCCGGGCTCCAAGATGCCCAGGTCCGCCAGCTGGGCGGCGGGCGTAGCCGATACCGCGACCGTCAACTCGGTGACAGCCGCCGGCCCAATCGCTTCCGGGGCGCGACTTTCCGGTGCGGGCTCTTGGGGCAACTCCGCCTGGCGCGGCGCTGGAGCATGCGGCAGCAGGAAGCGCGGCACATAGCTGACCACGCCCATTACCGACAGATATTCGGCCCGCTGCAACTCGTTCACTTAAACGCCTTTTCTCTTGTTCTCACCGGAATCGAGCATATTTAACGCGTCCAGGTAGGCCTGGGCCGAGGCCACCAGAATATCGGTATCGGCACCGACTCCGTTGACCAAACGCCCATCGCGCTCCAGGCGCACGGTAACCGTGCCCTGGGAATCTGTACCCTGGGTGACGGCATTGACCGAGTAGAGTTTCAGATCTGCCTGGCTCTTGGCGATGGATTCGATCGCCTTGAAGGTAGCATCGACCGGGCCACTGCCGTAGGCTTCGACGCGGTGGGATTCGCCGTCGATCAGCAGGCGCAGCTGCGCCTGTGGCAGGCTGCCGAACTTGCTGCGCACTTCCAGGTCCTCCAGCCGATAGCGCTCCACAGGCGCCTCGGTTCCGGTGACCAGAGATTGCAGGTCTTCATCAAAAATTTCGTGTTTCTTGTCCGCCAGCGCCTTGAAGCGCTCAAACACCATCTGGAACTCAGCGGTATCCTCGAAATGAATACCCAGCTCCTCATAGCGCGCTTTGACCGCGGCGCGGCCTGAGTGCTTGCCCAACACCAAGCGGTTGTGGCCCCAGCCCACGTCCTGGGCGCGCATGATTTCGTAGGTTTCGCGGTGCTTGAGCACACCGTCCTGATGGATACCGGATTCATGGGCAAAGGCATTGGCGCCGACAATTGCCTTGTTCGGCTGCACAGGAAAGCCAGTGATGGAGGATACCAACCGCGATGTGGGCACTATGTGGCTGGTGTCTATTCCGGTTTCCACCGGGAACAGATCCTGGCGGGTGCGCACCGCCATAACGATTTCCTCCAGCGAGGCATTGCCCGCCCGCTCACCGAGCCCATTGATGGTGCACTCCACCTGGCGCACACCATTCATTACCGCGGACAGTGAGTTGGCTACCGCCAATCCCAGGTCGTTGTGACAGTGCGTGGAGAAAATTGCCTTATCGGAATTGGGTACATTTTCAATCACGCGCCTGAACATGGCCCCGTATTCGCCGGGCTCACCGTAACCTACGGTATCGGGAATATTGATAGTACCGGCGCCAGCGTTAATTACCGCCTCGATGATACGGTACATAAACTCCGGCTCGGAACGGCTGCCATCCTCTAGTGAGAACTCCACATCATCTGTGAATTGACGCGCAAGTTTGACCGCTTCCACCGCGCGCTCCAGTACCTTTTCCGGCTCCATCTGCAGCTTGTACTTCATGTGGATCGGTGAGGTGGCGATAAAGGTATGGATACGCGACGCATTAGCCTTCTTGAGCGCCTCACCAGCGCGGCTGATATCCGGTCCCACAGCGCGGGCCAGACTGCACACCCGGGAGTCCTTCACTGTCTCGGCCACCGCCTGGACCGCCTCAAAATCACCGGGACTCGCAATGGCGAAACCCGCCTCGATCACATCCACGCGCATACGCTCCAGCATGCGCGCAATGCGAATCTTTTCATCTTTGGTCATGGAGGCGCCGGGGCTCTGCTCACCATCGCGCAAAGTCGTATCGAATATGACTAATTTATCTTTTTTAGTGTTCATCTGGGCTTCTCTCCTAATCTGGCCCGAGGCTAAACAGCGCGCGAATCGCTGTCTACGCGCCCAAAAAATACAGTGTGGAATTCTGTCGGAAGGTAAAGAAATAAAATTATATGCCGCGACGCGGCAGTCGCAGCGAGAAAGCTAAGGCGCGGTAGAGGTGCCAGGAATTGAAACAAACAGTATACATGGCGATTTCTGCGCAACAGTGCGGTCAAGTGCTGGCATTATGCCCCCACCCTGTAAAACAGGTCAACAACCATCCTAATAATCATCATTGCGCGGCACAATTTTAGGATGCGCCTCCGCACTGTTGTACTGTTTGCGCAAATCGCAAACCACCGATGGCAAACAACGCTTTAATTTGCGACCTGAAACTTCTCCAGCAACCAACACAGTTGATGGTGGAGCCTTGCCAGCTCCGGCTGCGACAGTGGCGCCGTATTGAACAATTGTTTTAGCAAGGCCCATGCGCTCGGTTTAAGCCCGCACGGCGTCGGTGATCGCCACCCACCACAGGGCGCAAGCTGGAACAACCAGTCCGCGCTCTTCCATTCGTTGGGTCAGGAGTGCCCGAACTCAGCTTCAGACGGCGCCGACGCGCGCCACACAGTTATCAGCCCCTCACCCTGCCCAGTCCACTCCCAGAGGATCAGCAACACTAAGTATTGAGGGCTGGTCACACCCAGTGCCCACCAAGGTGTCCCGTAGCCCCAAGCCATTGGCCTGAAGGCGGCGTAGAGAGCAAAACACAGCTGGCGGCTTAGGGCGAGAGATCCATCCTCAGCGGGCCTGTCACAGTAGCCGCTCGATTTCTGATTCCAAATTCTCCGGTTTGTCTTTGGGCGCGAAGCGCTTGACCTGCTGACCGTCCCGGCTCACCAGGAACTTGGTGAAATTCCACTTGATGGCCTCTGTACCCAGCAGGCCCGGCGCCCGCCGCTTGAGCGCCACAAATAGCGGATGGGCATCGGGGCCGTTGACTTCCAGCTTGGCATGGACAGGGAAAGTAACACCGTAGTTCAGCGCGCAGAATTGCTGTATTTCGTCATTGCTGCCCGGCTCCTGCTTACCAAATTGATTACAGGGGAAGCCCAGCACCACCAATCCCCGATCTTTGTACTTCTCGTATAAGGCTTCCAACCCTTTGTATTGGGGAGTGAAACCACACTTGCTGGCAGTGTTTACAATCAGCAGCACCTGCCCCCGGTACGCCGCCAGAGAGGCTGTGGAGCCATCGGCATTCTGGAATGATATAGAGTAAAGGTCGCTCATTGGCGGACTCCGGCTATTTCAATTGCGCAAAGTTACATTGTGCAAAATGACTTTCAAAAGCCAATTCCTGGGTAAAGATGGGGTATATCTACTTTATTGTGAGAATAATTATCAATAATATTATACGCCAAACGACCAACGTCTTTTGCGTCAATACAAGGACATCCCATGCCCCTCTCCCAGTATTTGAGGCGCCTCTTAGCAGCGCTGTTCTTCTTAACCGCAATTCCCACCCTGGCTCAGGAGTCGGGTCTTTCCGAACAGGAGCTGCGCCAGCTTATGCAACTGGCCGAATACATCGGTGTGGACTACTCGGAAGCCGTGGAAAACGGCGAAATCATCAACGGGGAAGAATATGCAGAGATGGAAGAGTTCGCAGATCTGCTGGTCAATCGCGGACGTCAACTCACCCCCTCTCCGGAAGCTGAAGCCATCCGCAAGGAAGCCCAGGCCCTGCAAACAGCTATTGGGCGCAAAGCCAGCCTGAGCGAAGTACAGACACATACCGCCCAATTGCGTCAAAAGCTGCTCGCCATAGCCCCCACCCTATCGCTGCCGCAATCACTGCTCAGCGTCGAGGAGAGCCGGACACTCTACCGGGCTAATTGCGTGGCCTGTCACGGCGACACCGGCATGGGCGACGGCCCCCTGGCAGCACAGCTGGAACCGCCCCCCACCAACTTCCACGAACGTGAACGCGCGGAAAACCGCTCGCTGCTCGGCCTCTACGACGCTATCAGCAACGGTATTGACGGCACAGCTATGGCCTCTTTCAGCCAACTGACAGAGCAGCAGCGCTGGTCCCTGGCGTTCTATGTAGGCAGCCTCGCGTTCACTGATTCAGTGGGCGATGTCTCTGACTCCCCTCTGGCCTTGCAGGACTTGGTGATGTACAGCCCGCAAGTACTGCACAAGAACCGGCCCGAGATCTCCGCGGACACCATCGCAGCATTGCGTGCCGACCCGACGGCCCTATTTGAGAAGAAAAGCTCTGACTCAGCGGATCCGATGGATACCGCACGTGGCCAGTTGCAGAAAGCGCTGGCGGCCTATCTGCGCGGTGATTACAAGGATGCCCGCACTTTTGCCGTTAGCGCTTATCTAGACGGCTTCGAACTTTTGGAAAACACGCTGGATTCCCACGACGCAGATCTGCGCCGCGCGATTGAAAGCGACCTGCTCAACCTGCGCGCACAGCTGAATCCGAACAGTGACCCACAGGTAGTGGAACAACAAGTCAGCGATATACTTCAGCGCCTGGATCAGGCCGGAGCGCTGCTGCAGGAATCCAGCCTCTCCGACACAGCGCTGTTTATCGCCAGCCTGATTATCCTTCTGCGCGAGGGCCTGGAGGCACTGCTGGTAGTGATCGCGCTTACGACAATCCTTGTGAAAACACAACGCAGGGACGCACTCAAGTACGTACACATCGGCTGGATCAGCGCCTTTATCGCCGGCTTTGCAACTTGGGTGCTGGCACAGCAATTTATCGCCATCAGTGGCGCCAGCCGCGAGGTGATGGAAGGCGTGGCAGCGTTATTGGCCGCCGCAGTACTTTTCTACGTGGGTTTCTGGATGCACAGCAAGACTCAGACGGAAAGCTGGCAGAAATATATCCAGGAAAGCGTCAATCGAAGTCTCACCGCCGGTACCCTGTGGGGCATTGCCGGCCTGGCCTTTATCGCCGTCTACCGGGAAATTTTTGAAACCATCCTCTTCTACCAGTCCCTGCTCACCCAGACCGCGGAAGGCCAGTACGTAGCCCTGTGGACAGGAGTCACAGCTGGCGCAGGCCTGCTGGCGATAATCGGCTGGATTCTGGTGCGCTATTCGGCGCGACTGCCACTCGGCAAATTCTTCTCCGTCACAACTTTGGTACTGCTGGCACTTTCATTTGTGCTTGCCGGCAAGGCCATTGCAGCCCTTCAGGAAGCGGCACTGATCGGCATCAGCCCGATGCCGATCTCTTTCAGCTTCGACTGGCTGGGTATCTACTCCACTTGGCAGGGAATCGGCCTCCAGGCGGCGATTTTGGTAGCCGCACTCTGGCTGATACTGAAGGGGAAAAAGCCCGGCAACACCTCCTCAGCGAAGGCTGTGTGATCCAACCCGCAGCGCCTGAGGCATCCCCAAAATACCCCGCTACTGCGGGGTATTTTTTTATCTGCCAACCGAGAAATATCTGCTCGCTTGCCAACTCATAAAAATGTCATATGACACCCTGGTTACTCACAAAAACCATGGACAGAGCTGTGTATAACTATGGGATAGTTGTCCCCAGCCCCCGATTTTATGCCGCCAGTCACTAAGCGCGTAAAAAAACATCGCCCCCTGTCCTCTCCACCCACAACTGCTCCATGACATCCCGGTTACTAACAGAAGACATGGACAGACTTGTGTATAACTACTGGATATCCCCGTTAAATCAAGGCGTTACGCCACTTCCCAGGAGGCGCATAAAAAAGCAGCGGTGGTTTTTTGCTCGCGCCTGCGGGAGGTAAGGGCGGTTTGTGCAGGAGGTTATCAAACAGGCCGTGCAGATTTTTGCAGGTTTGTTAAGGCTGTGGATTTCGGGCATAAAAAAAGGCCACCCAGTTGGGTGGCCTTTCGATTTGGCGCCTGACGATGACCTACTCTCACATGGGGAAGCCCCACACTACCATCGGCGATGTTGCGTTTCACTTCTGAGTTCGGCATGGGATCAGGTGGTTCCACAACTCTATTGTCGTCAGGCAAACTGGCTTGGGTGGCTCCGGTCTTATGAGCTTTTGCTCTGCCTTGCCGTTTGACTGTCCGTTTGCCTCGCTGATCTCTCAGCGCTGACAGCCAACCCAAATAAGTCGGTGAAACAAACTGTAGTAATACACCGCAAGTCTCTGTGCGTCTCTTCACAC
>NZ_FOKT01000014.1 GCF_900112305.1 Microbulbifer thermotolerans | reverse complement strand
GCTGCAGGCCGCGACGGATTTGCTCCAGCAGCTGGGATTGCTGTTCCGCCAACTGGTTTTCACCCAGAGGGTTTTCCTCGATGATCAGGCGGTTTTCCCGCAGGGCCAGATACACCTGCCGGTGCCTGTCGCTCAGATGGCTCGGCGCCTCTGCGTGGAGGGTGATGGAGTTGTGGCTTTCTGCGGTATGCAGGCTGCGCGCAGAGGGGTCGGGATATTTTTTGTCGAAGGCGAGGAATTGCTCGTAAATCTGATCGAGTACGTCCGTGTCAAAAGTCTCCAGCAGGAGGTGGACGTCGAGGTTTTGGGGCATCCCGGTGTGGTAGGTCCATCCCGCTCTCACCCGATAGCGAATTCCCCGGCGGTTTTCGACGCTCAAGTACATAGACAATCCCTTGGCCTGTTGTAAAAGCCAAATTTTAAATTAATGGAAAATTTTGGCAAAGGAGGGGGACTGTGATGAGTTACTAAAAATTAGCAATTTTAACCCGCGAAACCGCGCTGACTGTTCGGAGGAAATATCAGCTCACCCAAGGTCAGTAGATAGCCCATGGTAGCCTCCCCCCCCTGGATGCGCTGCCGCTCGGCCTCCGCCAGTTCTTTTGCTTCCTGTACTTGCTGCTCACAGGCGAAGGCTTCCCTCAGACATTTAGCGCCGTTGCTGAGACCTGCCAGCACGGTCTTTCGGACGACGCCACCTTTGTCGTTCGAATAGACGCGGACACCGCTGTAGGCGTCGCGATCAGCGATGTGGCGCAGTGTCGACCGCCACCCCACCGGCAAATTGTGACAATGGGCAGGGAGCGACCTACGGCGTGGTGGCTTTGCGGACGGGTCCACTTTAGCCGACTTTGATGGTGCGATAGCATTATGACGCTTACCAAGGCGGGTGAACAGGTGGTCTAGCGTCTATCTATAGGAATTTTTTCAGGCCCTATGATCGTATTTACCCACTGTAACCGAGAGAACAGATGAAGTTTGGGCTGGCACCACAGGTGAAGATGTATCACCGGAAGCCCGATTCAAGCAATTCCAGGGCGCGCTTGAACTTGGTATCGATCATCCGTTTTATGAGGAGTTAAAGACATTTGGGTCGGATGCACTGTTTCAGCAACCATTTCACCTCCCCTTCCGTCGCAAGCAGAGCCGAGCCGCCTCTGTGACTACACACTCGCTCTTGACGCTGATTAAAAAAGACTCACAAGGAGTTTCTGAGGAACCTCTGATTAATTCGCTTCCTAACGGTAAAAATTCTTTGGAGCTAGATGAGAAGCTCAGGTGATAGGATGGCCATTTCGAAACCGTCGGATACAGGGATGTATCCGTCGGAGCTACAGGGAAGTACTCGTGCGTTTTCGAAATGGCCATCCTATTGCCTGAGCGCCACGGAACTAACCAAAGCGTTCATGCGAATTAATCAGAGGTTCCCTAATTATTTCACACAGACGATGTAACTAACCTCTCAATTTGCCTCATCACATCCTTATTGCTGCGAAGCGATCTAATCAGAGGCTTTCATAACTCCGACCATAGCACATACCGAAAACAACTATTGACAGGATTAATATACTTCAAATACAAATAGTGGTTTATCAAGTATCAGACTCCATGTAGAGCTGTTTTTTGAGAGGTTACGCCATCCATGGCATTTTTTACTGGATTTATACTAAGAATAAAGAAAAATAGAGCAATAAAGTTGTATTTACGCAAACTTCCACGTCTGTTGCAAAAAGATTATGGAAGATCCAAGCGGTATCGACCAAGGCAGGTAAGAGCCACAATCGAGAGGTCTGGTCTTCCGGTAGAATTTTCTTGCTACGCAATTTTAATATTTTGCTCGAAAAAAGCCTTTGACCGCTATCACACGGAAATGGGAGAAACCTGCGATTATGAAGCGATGCGCAGCTATGTAGGAAACCTATTCTTCAATGGAAACACAAATTTTAGCGCCCATGAAGTCTTACCTTCCAGCACTGATTTTGATGGAGGTTTTCATGGCATAGATACTGGAGGTTCGGATTGATACCTTCAATAGAAACTGATAGCCACAGATAAAAATCCGCGATTTTCTCTCATAATTTATCTTCTACAGATACCCAATACTTATCTGCGATGCTACTTCAGTTCGCTCACTCCATCATCTCTAGATTGCTCAGGATTACTATGTGAAAATTCTCCGAATTCCAAAAAATGTAGAACCTGCTCGATAACTTCATTATTTTTCATCATAAATGGATGCGTAACCGGCATCACTATATGATCCTTCATGCCCTCCAACTTCGTATTTTCGACGGAAACTTTTCCGTCATCCGGATTTGGAAGCATCGTAGACAAAATTGGATTTATGCTTCTGCTTCCCGCGATAACTCCCAAGCTGAAAGTTGCAGGTCCCAGAGAGTTTGGCACACTGGACTTATCTGTACCGAGCTGCAATCCAGCAGGGCCATTGACTGCCTTAAAGCCCGGTACATTTTTTAGATTATCTACCACCTCGCTCCCTCGATTCGGTGGTCCGAGCATCACCACATGCTTTAAGTTTGGTATTTCATACTCAGACAAATACTGCCGAACAATAATCCCGCCCATAGAGTGGGTTACAAAACTTACAGGAACTCCCTCTGGACATCTTTCTAATGCTTTTGGAATTGTATCTTCAGAAAGCAGTGCAATCTCGCTTTCTCGTGATGGATAACCCATATTCACCGCATAATAGCCTGCTTCTTCGAGTGCGTTAGACATCTTAGACATTGATGACTCAGATCTCGCCAGCCCATGCAATAAAATCACGCAATCAGAAGCGATAGCATCCATTGATACGAGTAAGCAGGTTACAAATAAAATTAAACTTTTTCTCATAACATCCCAATATTTACACAGCCAACATGTAGAGCGCATACATATTCCATGGAACTTCACCCAAATGCATTACCACATACCGCTTGACCACTTATTTTCCATTTTTATATAACTTTCATTTTTTGTGAGATTATAACATTACCATCTAATAACATTTAAAATTGTCAAATACTTTCATCTACCACCCATTTTTCTCAACCGGTGATACCCAATCCATTCTGTCAATTCACCCCCATGAAATTTAAGAGTGGTCCTCGGTTAGACTGATAGTCGCCAAACATTCAATCCAAAAAGGAAATAACCGTGATCCACGACAATGAGAATACAGCAATATCCGCTATGGCTGAAATCCTTTCTAAACAAGGCTTTATGATCTGGCTTCGGATCTCTAGGTGCCACTCAAAGAGCCGATGCTGATAGAGAAAGAGCAGTGCCTGGGATATGCCCTTCTACGAGCGCTCAGAGAATCCCAGGAGATTTTCCAACGGCTTTAAGCAGAAGCGTATACATATTCATACGGGAGCGCTGGGAAGTTATGCCCACCTTTAGCTCGATACCCGTTACAAATAAGTTTTCATGGTGGCAGCGTGCTCGGCTGTGTGGTACTGATGACAGTAGGGGTGGATGACTCTGGCAAACGGAATACGCTGAGTTGCTCAGTCTCATTGTCGGAGAAAGAATTTAGTTTCAATACATCATCAGCCAAGTATCACCCTATCCCCTGCATATTCTGTAGATGTAGCTCGCACCAACGGCTGTACAGCTAATGGCTGCCCAGCGTATTCAATATGCGGCTGCAGATAGGGTTCAAAGAGAGCGGTGTCGTGTCCGCCCTTGAGCCACTGTTCCACAAAGTGTTTGTCCGCCGGCGCAATCATGGGAAGAGATTTGTCGTGATATTTGCGGGTTTTTGGGTGTGCGGAGATGGTGATGATAGAGCAGCTGAGTATATCGCCCCAGGTTTTGTATAAACCGCAGAAGAAGAAAGGCTGGCCGTAACTGAATTCCACCGGATTTTTTCCATGCAGGCTTTCCACCCAGGCGGTGGCGGGTACCAGGCAGCGTGAATTGTGGTATTCGGGGCGTTTATCCAGCTTCTGCCAGTTGCTGTTGATAGACCAGTATTTGCGGTGGGGTTTCCAGTTTTCGCCGTCACGTTCAAGGTACAGATGCCAAATGGCGTTTTCCACTTCAGGCCTACCGTGCCTGGCGGTGACAATGGATACCTGCTGAGTGGGGCGCCGCCGCCGGCCAAACAACATGCGCTGCGGGTTATGTACACCATAGTCTTCGAGAAAGCGCTCGATACCAGCGTCATCGTTTACATCAAATACACTGCACATGACATCTCTCCGGGGATTATTGCGCTGGTCGCTTTGCGCTTCTGTGGATATAGTAGCCTTGTTTTTTCCAAGGCGTTACGCCGAATTGTTGTTCTCACTAAATACCATGATCGAATTTCTGGCCATCGTTCTCTTCGCAGCCCTGCTCTGGCTGATACCGCCTTATTATCAGCGCTTGCGCCGGTATTATCTGCGCTCGCGACCGCTCAGCTCAGAGCAACTACAGTTGCTGGCACAGTGGCTGCCGCTCTACCGATATTTGCCGGCAGAGCAGAAGCGGGAGTTGCAGGGTAATATGGCGCTCTTTCTGCACGAAAAAGCCTTCGTCGGCTGCGAAGGCCTTTTGGTTACCGAAGCAATGCGTGTGGCCGTGGCGGCGCACGCCTGCCTTTTGCTACTTGGCAGGGAGAACCGCTGTTATCCGGATCTCTACACTGTGTTGCTCTACCCCACTACCTATGTCGCCCGGGAAATCCATCGCGAGGGGTATATCGAAACCACGGCACACAGTGTACGCGAGGGGGAGGCCCACTACCGGGGCCCGGTGGTTTTGTCCTGGGGGGACTTGGAAGACGATATTCTCCACCCTGAAAACGGGCGCAATGTGGCGCTGCATGAGTTTGCGCACAAAATCGATGAGGAGGACGGTGCCTATGACGGCCGCCCACTTCGCGTCGAAAATGGCAGACGTTGGTCCGAAGTATTCGGGGACGAGTTTGAAAAGTTGCGCCGACGCCTGAAACACGAGGAGACAATAGCGGATCAACAAGGCGCGGCGCCTGTTCTGGACCTCTACGGCGCCGAGTCTCCGGCGGAGTTCTTCGCGGTGGCCACGGAGGCCTTTTTCGTTATCCCGCACGAGATGCGCGCTGCACATCCGCAACTTTACCGGGAACTGAGCAGTTTTTACCGGGTGGATCCGGCGGCCTTATTGCCTTCACACGGTTTCAATACATCCGTTTAAGCACCGCCAAACCCTATGACTCGCTGGCGCGAATCGAACAGGGAATTTCTGATTAAGGCGTTATGCCGATATAGATACGTTGACGCCCGATGGAAAGCGCATTTCGTTGCCTGAGCGTCCCAAAATCCAATACAGCTTCCGTGCGAATTCCTCAAAGGCTCCTTAATAATCTTTTTTCCATTGCAGCTCCACACTACCACCGCCACTATCCCCTTCATCGGCGGACTGGATTTCCAGATTCAGTTTACGCCGCAGTTCCACTTGCATCTCCGCCTGCCAGGGGTTGAGCGGATCTGTACTGCGCTGCAGCTCGATGTAAATGCGGTTAGTGATGTACTTACCGAGGCTGAGGGCGTACTGGTCACCTTCGTCTGTGGCTTCCTGTTCAATGTCGAGGGTGTCCACCCCCAGCAGTTCGCGGGTTTTGGCCATTGGGTTAAATGAAGCGCTGCCGCTTTGCAAACTGCGCACCACACCCACCAGGCGCACTGCCTGCAATGGGGATATATCCGACAGGGATTTTCCAAACAACAGCTGGGCAAAAATCTCGTCCTGGGCAGCCTCGGGAGTGGAGCTGAAGGTCACGTCGAGATCATCGGTGGTTCCGGAAATTTCCGCGGTGATCTCGCCGTCGCTGTATTCATACAGGCCCGTCACGTAGATGGCGGCGATATTGTTCTCAAAACGCACCTGCCCTTCCTCCAGCTCGAATTTTTTACCCAGTAGATCGAAACTGCCGCGCACGATGTTCAATTCGCCGGAGGCATCAGGGCTTGCGGCGGTGCCGCCGATTTTGACCTGGCCGCGCAGCTGGGAGTCGAGTCCAAGGCCGCGGATAAAGGACTGCTTGTCCAAATCCACGGCGACGTCCAGCGCGATATTGCGCAGCAGTGGCGACGCTTGCTCAGTTTCCGGACCATCCTCGTCTACTTCCACCACTTCAATTTCCGGCACGCTGCCGCCGATCAGTTGTTCTATCTGTACGGAAAACGGCTCTAGTGTCAAACTGCCGCTCAGCATCGCGTCTCCGGTGGTTCCGGTCAGGGCCAGATTGCCGGAAACGGCACCGCGTACCGCCGGAGAGTTGAGCAGATAGGCTTCGTCCGCGCGCAGTTCAAAATTGAACGAGGGCGGCATTTGTGAGGGAAAAGTCAAGGCGCCAGCGAGACTGAGACGGCCCTTGTCGCCGGCTTGCGCGCTGGCGCTTGCGATGCGCCACTCGGCGGGCGTCAGATTCACCGCCATGTCGATATCGCGCAGGCGGGTACTGCTGGGCCTGTGCTCATAGCCGCCATTATCGACGGTTATATGTCCGTTGAGCTTGGGGCTGGCGAAATCGCCGTCGGCAATGACACTGAAGTTCAGGGCGCCGCGCAAGGCGTGGATTTCCGGATCGATAAATTCCGCCACCACAGACAGGTCCGCACTGCCGCTGCTCTCCAGCCACAGCGGCAGCGGCACTGTCTCCGCTCCCGGCACGCGCTCGGCAAACAGCTGTTCCAGAATGGGCGCCAGAGCCATTCTGGCTTGGGCATCCACTGCGCTGCGGCTGCCTTGACTGGCTAGCAGGGAAAGGGACAGGTTCCGGCCTTCGGAATGCCAGTGGAGCTGCGCACTGAGTGGGGCGGCGCCTGCGGTCCCCGCTCCACCGCTGATACTCAATTCTCCGTTCAGTTGCGGCTGGCGAGGGCTTCCGGCCGCCGTGGCGCTAAGAGTCATCAAACCGTTTTCAGCCAGCTCTGCGGGCAATCCAAAATTCAGATCCGCGAGTGCGGCTTGGCCGCGGATAGTCAGATCCGATTGTTCGGCGTTCAGCTTGCCATGCACGCTCAGACGGTTGCGCTCTGCCCATAGCAGTTCCAGACCCGCCAGATCCAGACGCGCACTGGCGTAACGCAAATCCCCCTGTAATTGCCAGGGGGCATTGCGGAATTCTCCCAGGGCGAAGAGTTTGACACTGGCCTGGGGCTGGTCGAAGGGGCCGGAAAAACGGCCATCGAGACTGATGTCTCCCACCAGCGAAGCGGGCAGCGCCACGCCCGCCAGTTCCGCCAGGGACAAGGGGATGTTGTGTCCGCTCACTTGCCCACTGGCATGTGCCTGGCCGATATCCAAGACGCCGTTGACTTCCAGCCAGGCATTGCCGGCACGCGCTGACTGAATCGCTTCTTCCACCAGAACCGCTGTGGCACCGCGGTACTGTCTCGCCGCCATATCCGCTTCCGTCAGCTTCTCCGGCCCCGTTGGCAGAGCGGAAACTGGCCCCTGCTCGCCAGCCCAGTCCCGCAGTTCAAAGCCGCTGTACCCACTGTCGGCCGCCAGTTCCAGCCGCAGCCGCTCGAAAGTGAGTGCTTCCAGGTTACCGGCGGCGGCACCACTCAGCTTGTAGCGGTAGTTCTGATACTGTCCGCCGGAGTTCAGGCGGGCTTCCAGGTGTGGATTGGCCCAGGGGCCAGAGATCTCCAGCGCTGTGTCCAGATCCACAGAGATTCCTTCCGCTGCCGCCAGCTGCAGTTCCCGCGCCGGGCGGAAATCTCGCCCTTTCACTGCGAGCGCCAGCTGCAGGGATTTGTCCGCGATGGCGATGACTCCGTCAGCCGTTATTTGAACGGTGTCGCTGAGGAAGTGAAACTCGCTCAGTTTTAGCGCCTCTAAATCACCCGACACCGCGGCGCTCAAGTGGCCACGCATCTGCCGGTAGGCGGGCGTTGCCGCCAGGCGCCCGCTCAGCGCCGGGTTTTTCCATGGACCTTTGGCGGCAATCTGCAGGCGTTCCAGGGCGCCATCCAGGTTCTCCGGAATTGCCACCCCGTCCGTGCCCGGAAGTACGGCCAGAAGGGCGCGCAGCTCGTCGAGCGTCAGGCGCTGAATAGTGCCCTGCAGGTCCAGGGTTTCCCCCCCCAGATCCACCTGGCCCGCAGCGCCTATGGTGGCTTCTGCATAATCCAGGGTCGCGGTATCTAGGTGAATAATTTTGTCACGGGTTTGCACTTTCGCCTGCAGGTGCAGGGGTTGTGGCTGGTCTTCGGCCCTGGCGCGGAAGTGGCTGTCCAGATCCAAAATACCGGATATGGATGGCAGCGGCATGGAGCCGCGCACGCTGAGGTCCGCGCTGAGAGAGCCGCCCACCAGGTAGTGCTGCCAGGGTTGGGAGATGGCCACCGGCAGGCGCTGGAATTTGATTTCCGCGTCCACCTTGTCGGCGCTGATACTGCCGGCGATGCGATGCCGGCTGTCATCGACTTCCAGTAACAACGCTTGTGCGGAGATCTGCCACGGGGAAAACAGGATCTCGACATCCCCGGACAGAGCAAAGTGGTGATTCACCAGCGGCAGGGAAAATGTCTCGATATCCGCCAGCAAACGGCCATCCAATTGCCGCAGGAAAACACTGCCATCCACATCCAGTGGCTGCCCCTCCGGCAGCTGCAGCTGCTTACCTGCAAAGCCCCCGGCCCCTTCACTGGCAGAAAACGCCAGCCGGTAGCGCCCGGGTTGTGTTTCTCTGCCGGTCAGCGATAAGCGGAGGCCGCCCCCCTTGTGTTCCCGTACTTCCAACGACAACCGCGCCGGTTCCCGCAGCCAGCGGTAGCGGCCACTGGCACTGACAGAGACCACCGGCAGTTCCGGCATGCGGCTGTCTATGAGCTGCAGCCGGTCGACGTTGAGCGCATCGAGGCGCACGGCGGGCACCGACAGAGGTGTCCGTGAAGGTTCTGTGTTTTCCTCTTGCGGGTGTGCGGCCAGCAGGGTGTTGAGAAGGTCAATATCGAAGGTCAATTCAGCCGCATCGAGCGCAGCGATATCGATACGGCCGCGCAACAATCCGCCCAGGTCGATATCCAGCGCAAATGCACGGGCCTGCGCCAGAGTGTCGCTGTTATGGTCGATTTTCAGACGGGAGAAAGACCATTGACCCAGATGGCCACTGGAGATTGCGCCTGCGTCGATGTGCAGTTGTGGGTGCCACTGCTGCGCGGCGTAGATAGCGCCCCGCGTCAGAGTGACGCGTCCGGATTCAGTACCCAGCAGATAAAACAGGGAAAAGCCCGCCAGGACAACGAGTGAAAAAAGCAGTGAAACGCGCCCGCTGAACGCCTGCCACAGGCACTTGAGCAAAATCCCCATGGCTCGGGTATAACCGGCCAACAGTGCCATGACCGCTTTCATCAGAAGGCCTGCCCCAGGCTCACATAGACCTGAAAGTCATCATCTATGTCCTCGCGCTTATCCAGGGGAAAGGCGATATCGAAGCGCAGGGGCGCGAAGGAAGTGTTATAGCGAACGCCGAAACCGGCGCCCCAGTAGAGATCGGAGAAATCGGGGCTGGGGTCCGCGTAGGCATTTCCGCCGTCCAGAAACAATACCCCACCCCAAGATTTGCTGAAACGGAAGCGCCCTTCGATAGAAAGCTCACTGAGGGCGCGACCGCCGATCGGATCACTTAACGAGGTCTCGCCATCGCTCGATACCACCAGCCGTGGCCCCAGCGCCTGGTAGGCATAGCCGCGCACGGAGCCTCCGCCACCGGCGTAGAAGCGCTCGTCGGCGGGAATATCCAGGTTATCGATCCCGGAAATCACCCCGGCCTTGATTCGCAGGGCCAAAGTCGGCTGGTAGCGCAGGGTCTCGGCCGTCTTGTAACCAGTGAGCACCAGCGTGTTTTTGATAAAAGTGGTACTCGTGTTGCCCAAATCGACGTAGGGCCGGACTTCCAGCGCCACAGTGGCACCGCGACGGGCATCCAGCAATTTATCGGTGGTATCCCATTTCATTCCCAGGGGAAAGGAAAGTAGTTGGTAATTCTCGTCGCTGCTGTCGTCTTCTGCGCTGGCCAGCTCTTCACTTTCTTCAACTTCACTGAATTTCAGCTCGGCACCTATGCTGGCGGTGCGATGCTTGCTGAGTTTGCGCGCTACCGTGGCCCCCAGGGTGATGGCTTTAGCCTGGTACGAATCTCGATCCTCGTTGGATAGTTCTGCAGAGGCGGATAGGTTCTGTTCTCGGCTGAAAAAACGCGGTGCCAGGAGTTCTCCCTTCAGCGTCTGCTGCACCGGATTCACTTTTGCTTCGACTTCAATTTTTTCTCCCCGGCGCAAAATATTGCGGTGCTCCCAACCGGCGGAAAAGCCAGCGCCTTCATCGGAGGTGTAACCCACCCCCAGACTCACCGTACGGTGATGGCGCTCTTGTAAGGTAAAAGTAATATCCACCAAGCCGCCGTAAGGTTCAGATACCCGGGTATTGGCGCTGGAGATCAGATTGGTGCGCAGGAGGCGCAGGCGGGCGGCATCGATTTTACCCCGATTGAAACAGTCGCCGCTGTTCAACTGTAACTTGTCGCGTAGGTAGGCGGGTTCCACCGAGGTCAGCCCTTCGAGGTAAACTTCCCCTACCCTGACATCGGGGCTGGGGGCGACCCGATACTCCAACCGCGCCGCCGCCTCACTGTGTATCACGGTGGCTTTGTAACTGACATCAATTTCGAGCAGGCAAGCATTGTCAGCCAAGTACTGCTTGATACGGTTAACCCCTGCAAGCACCTTTTCCGCCACCAGAGGATCTCCCACCTCCAAGGGCAGGCCGCCCAAACCTTCACGCAGAGACTCCGGCATTGTTACCGACAGGCTTTTGATCCGGTACCTGGGGCCGGGCTTGACCCGGTAGAGAATGTCTCCGTCACTGACAGCCTGGCGCACCCAGGCATCGTAATAGCCGAGTGAACGCAGCAGTTTTTCCAGCGTGCCCCGTTCGTAGCGCGCCACCTCTCGGGGATCTTTGTAGCTCTTTAAGGTGCTGTCACTTTTGCGCAGTTTCTCCAGCTCATCGCGCAATTGCTCTTGCAGCTCGCGGTCACCCTGCACGCGCAGTTTGAATCCGGGCAATTGATCGAGGAAGGGTATCGCCAGTGCCGGTAGCGCCGTCGATAACAATAACCCGCTCAGCAGGAGTGGAATGAACACACGCAAAAGACTTAGGAACCTCTGATTAAGCCGCTTCCTGGCGATAGTGATACTTCGAGGCCGGATGCGAAGCTCAGGTGATGGCATGGACATGTCGAGGCCGCCCCATACGGGGAAGGGAGCGACGGGGACGCATTCTGCGTTTTCGGCATGTCCATCCCATTGCCTGAGCGCCCCGAGACAACCGACAGCGCTCATGCGAATAAATCAGACGTTCCCTATCCGTTGCCGACAATAGAGTTTCCGATTCCGGTTGCGCACAAAAGTTGCATCGCGCCCGTCACTGGCGCGGCGCGTCCCTTTCCAACAGCGGATTGCAGTCGCGGATAATCACCCGGCCTTCAAGCAGATTGCCTTTGGAATACTCAGAGAAGATACAGCGGTTGGTCTCTGGGTCATAGTTTTCGACCCACAGGTTGTCATCCTTCCAGGTGGCACCGATATGGCGCTGTCCTTTCGGTACCGAAATGTACATCACACCGCCAAAACGTTTGACGAAAACCTGTTCGAAGTGGAAGTAATAAGCAAACCAGCCGACCAGGAAAAAGATACCGGCAAAGATGGCACCCGCCTTGAGACTGCCCAGGCGACTGCCGGCAAAGAGAGACAAAACGACCAAGGCGATTACCGCCGCCCAGTAAAAGTATGTGACCATCACTATCCATCCGTGTTTGTATCGCCGATAGGTTAGCGCAGATTTGCCCTCGGCAGAACGGTCGTTGGCGATCGCCGTCATTTCGACGGGTTTTCCAATATTGCAGACCCTAGAGAATCTCCGGTAAATCCGCGTGCTGGCGGTAACGAGACGCGATATCCTGGAACTAGCTGCAGCACTTGCGCGGATTCACCAGAGGTGCCTCAAGGCGCCCTCCCAAACACGGCTTGTCTTTATGACAAGCCGACGACAGTCAGTCCTCCATCAGCGCTGGCAGGTTTTCGTAAAGTTTCAGGGCTTCCGGATTGGCTAATGCCTCCACATTCTTCACCGGCTTGCCGTGTACTACATTGCGCACCGCCAACTCCACGATTTTGCCGCTGATGGTGCGGGGGATGTCCGCAACCTGCACCACCTTGGCGGGGACATGGCGCGGCGTGGTATTGGCGCGGATGGTGCTGCGAATCTTCTGTACCAGATCATCGTTCAGTTCGATACCTTCGCGCAGCACCACGAACAGTACTACCCGCACATCGCCCTTCCACTCCTGGCCAATGCAGATGCTGTCGAGCACTTCCTCTACCTTTTCCACTTGGCGGTAGATCTCCGCAGTGCCGATACGCACACCACCGGGATTCAGCACTGCATCGGAGCGGCCGTAGATCACCACCCCCTCGTGCTCGGTAATCTCCGCATAGTCACCATGCGCCCAGACGCCCGGCCAGTTGTCAAAGTAAGCACTTCGGTATTTGCAGCCGTCCTCGTCGTTCCAGAAGCCGATGGGCATACACGGAAACGATTTGGTACAGACCAGTTCGCCTTTTTCACCGACAACGGGCCGCCCGTCGTCATCCCACACTTCCACTGCCATACCCAACCCGCGACACTGCAGTTCGCCCGCGTAGACTGGCAGGGTGGGGTTGCCGAGGGCGAAGCAGGAAATAATGTCAGTGCCGCCGGAGATGGAAGACAAGCACAGATCAGCCTTGATATCCCGGTAAACGTACCGAAAACCCTCGTGGGCCAAAGGCGAACCAGTGGAGAGCACCGCGCGCAGCTTCTCCAGCCGATGGGTCTCACGCGGCTTGCTGCCGGATTTCTCCAGCGCGGCGATATATTTGGCACTGGTACCGAAAATACTGATGTGCTCCTCATCCACCATATCCCAGAGGCTCTCCGCCGCGGGGTAGAAAGGCGAACCGTCAAACAGCACCAGGGTGGCACCGCTGGCCAGACCGCTCACCAGCCAGTTCCACATCATCCAGCCACAGGTGGTGAAATAGAAGAGCGTGTCCTCGCGCTTCAGATCACAGTGCAGGCGGTGCTCCTTCAAATGCTGCAGCAGTGTGCCGCCAGCACCGTGGACAATGCACTTGGGTACGCCGGTCGTGCCGGACGAGTACATGATGTAAAGCGGATGGTTGAATTCGGTTTGTGTAAAGGTGAGCGCCCGCTCCGGTGCCGCATCGACAAAGGCGTCCAGCGTCACAGCTTTCTCCAGGGTGCCCACCGCCGCAGCCGTGTCCTCCAAGGAACGCGCCACCGGCACCACCACCATACGCTCGATGGAATCGATACGCGCCACTATCTCTGTCAGACGCGGCAGCGAGTCGATGGTTTTGCCGTTGTAGAAATAGCCTTCACAGGCGAAAAGGACCTTGGGCTGCACCTGGCCAAAGCGGTCCAGTACACCATTGATACCAAAGTCCGGCGAACAGGATGTCCAGATCGCTCCGAGGCTTGTGGTGGCCAGCATGGCGACAACGGTGTCGATAATATTCGGCATAAAGCCGGCCACCCGGTCCCCCCGCTCCACGCCCTGGGCCACCAGGGCCGCGGCCAGTCGCTCCACGCGCCGGTAGAGCTCGGCATAGGTCAGTTGGCGGCGCCTGCCGTTTTCCAGCCACTCTACCAGGGCGATCCGCTCGTCCCGGTAGCGCAGCAGGTTCTCGGCGAAGTTGAGCCGCGCATCGGGAAACCACTCGGCGCCGGGCATCGTATCGCGGGCCAGTGCCCGTTCACCGCGCTGGCTGGCGATCACTCCGGCAAAATCCCATAAGTCGCTCCAGAACGCCTCCCGCTTGTCCACGGACCAACGGTACAGCTCGGAATAATCCGCCAGACTCAGGCCGTGCCGCTCATTGGTCCGGCGGCGAAACTGATCCATCTGGGTGGCAGCAATCGCTTGCTCGGTCGGTCGCCACAGGGGCTGGACATTATTGTTGTTCATCTCTGTTGACCCTAATTCGCTCGTTTTTGTCAAGGGTAGTCGCTTTCCCATCGCTGCCCATTATTCGCATCGGCGCGACGCGAACAATCATGCCTTGGTCTAACAGTTAAAACTATTTTAAATTTTCTAGTATTTGTTAAATTATATTTAACATTACTATCAGAAAATAGGCGAAAGCCCCGGGGAGTGACCGTGAGCGCTACCGTCAAACAACTGCGTGCCTTCGTTGCCGTAGCGCACAGCCGAAACCTGGCCGAGGCCAGCGCCCAACTGCATATTTCCCAGCCCGCACTGTCGGTAGCAATCCGCAATCTGGAAACTATTGCCGGCGGCCCTCTGTTCAGCCGCGACAGCCGCCAGTTGACATTGACCCCGGAGGGACGCGAATTCCTCGGCCGCGCTGAACAGCTGTTGCGCAGCTGGGACCAGTCTCTGGAGGCCATACAACAGCGTTTCCATCTACAGCGCGGCCAACTAACGCTGGCGGCAATTCCCGCCTTTGCCCTGAATCAACTACCCGCACTGCTGGCGAATTTTCACCAGGCCTATCCAGCAATCGACATAGTGCTGGAGGATATTGTTATGGAGCGGGTCATACAGGCGGTGCAAGAACAACGCGCGGAGGTGGGCATCAGTTTCCGCCCGGATCAGCTGGAGGGGTTGGATTTCCTGCCCTTTGCCCGCGACCGTTTTATCGCCGTACTGCCGATGGACCATGCCCTGGCTGGGAGACCGTCGTTGCGCTGGAGCCATCTCGCCGCCGAACCGTTTATTTGTATGAACCGCGGCTCAGCGGTGCGGCGCTGGACGGATCAAGCTTTTTCTCAATGCGGCAGGCCGGTGCGACGCCTTTGCGAGGCCAATCAGCTGAGCACCATCGGGCGACTGGTGAAGGCGGGACTGGGCCTCAGTGCCGTACCCAGCATGTGTGAAAACCAGATGACCGAGTACGGTCTCAAGTGCCTGCCTTTGTCCGCGCCGGTGGTGGCGCAGGAGGTCGGTGCCTTGATCAAAAGCCACGGCGCACTATCCGCGCCCGCAAAGGCATTTTTGGCGCTGCTTTCGGACTAACACCGCTAGTGCCGCACTGGCGGAAAGCTCTCAGAGGCGCCGGGGAAAGTTGCCGCCCCACAAAAGGGGGCGGCAAATCTGTGAGAGGGTTGCCGCAAAGCGCCGCTGCGGCAAAGGGGGGTATCGGGATTTAACTAGCTGTGGCCCGTAGCATCCAGGCTGTCTTTTCGTGCACGCGCATGCGATCGGAAACCAGGGCCAGGGTGGATTCGTCCCCGCCCGCCTGAGCGGCTTTGAGCACCTCACGGCAGGTTTTGACCACCTGCTCGTGGCCCTGAGTGAGGATCTCCACCATTTTTTCGGCTTCAGGGATTTCCACCACTTCCTTGATGGAGCTGAGCTGCGCAAATGCCTGGTAGGTACCCGGCGCCGGAGCCCCCAGGGTGCGGATGCGCTCGGCGATATCGTCCACCGCTTGCGCCAACTCGGTGTACTGCTCTTCGAACATCAAGTGCAGCTCGCGGAACATAGGGCCTGTCACATTCCAGTGGAAATTGTGTGTCTGCAGATACAGGGTATAACTGTCCGCCAGGAGACGCTTCAGTCCGCTGGCAATATTTTCGCGATCTTTGGCGTCAATACCGATATCTATCTTTTGCATGAATAACCTCGTCTTTTGGGCTTTCCGGTTTAAACCGTTCCGAATCAGCAGGGAGCCTTTGTCTGATCCCCGTCCAAGAAAAATACGATCCGCCTCTCAGCCCCCCCTGAACGAACAACAGAACACGCACAAAGGTTCATGGGTGCCATGGATCACGCTCGGCATTCTTCCATTACAACCGGCACCAGCGCTCAGGAACGGGGTTTTCCCTGCGCCAGATAACCGGTATCCACTCCAAACCAGAAACTGCCGTCCTCGCTGTTGAAGTACATATGGCGCACATTACCACCGCTGGGAATCCGGCTTTCGCTGACAAACGCCTCGGCCTCCATGTCGAAGGCGAGCAGGCGATTGGGAATAACTCCGGTATCGGCAATCCAGATCCGCCCATTGCCGTCCAGTGCGGTTCCGTAGGGGCGCGGCGACTCGCCGGGCAGCTTCCACTCAGTAAACTTTCCGGATTCAGGAACATAGCGGCCTAGATAGCCTTCCGCATAGTCCACGTACCAGATATTACCGTTGGCATCTACCTCCAGCCTGCGCGGGCGCGCGTCGGAACGGGGAAGTGCAACCTCGGTGAGCGCCATGGTACGCGGCTCCACCCAGGCCAATTTGTTGGTCCCAAACAGGGCGATCCAGGGCCGGCAGTTTTTGTCCACCTTGATACCGTAAGGACGCGCCCGTGCGGTTTTGGGCGCCACCACTTTCACTTCACCACTGGACACATTCAGCCAGCCGATACGGTTGCTGTTCTGGGCGGTAAACCAAATATTGCCGTCGCACCCGAAAATCAGTGTATGCGGATCTTCAACGCCCTCGGGCATGGGAAAACGCTGTATTTCCCCGCTTTGCGGATTCAAACGTCCTATATGCGCATTGCGGTTACCCGCATACCAGATTTGATCCCCGTCTCCAACAATCAGGTTGTGCGGATGGGAGCCGTCCGGAACGGAAAACTGTTTGAATATGCCGCTGACCGGTGAAAAGCGGCCGATATAGTTACCTCCCTGACCGCAAAACCAGACATCGCCCTGGGCGTCCACATGAGGGTCCCTGGGGCGCCCGCCCCAGGGGACCTTCCATTCGTTCAAAACCAGCTTGTCCTGCAGGGCACTGCCCTGTGCGGCGATATCGGCGGAAAGCAGCAAGAGAGCAACGGATGCGACGAAAAGTGAAAAAGGGAACCGACGGGAAAAATTGTACATTTCTGGCTCCGGTCCTTGGTATCCAATTAATCCACTGGAGAGTTGGCCATATAGCGAATCAGATCGGCGAATTGCGCCTCGCTGCAGTCAAAGCATAGCCCCCTTGGCGGCATTGCCTGATATCCGTTGATTGCATTGGCAACCAGCGTGTCCATGCCCTTGGCCAGGCGCGGCGCCCAGGCGGCGGTATCACCGGTACGCGGCGCACCGCTGACACCGCTGCCGTGACAGCTGTGACAGCTGCGCAGGTAGATCTCCCGGGTCGCCATAACGCTCATTTGCCCACCTCCGGACACATCGGCGACCCGTTGGCTTCCGGTCGCCCCATCCTCCTGTGAGCACCCCGCAGCAATACCCACCAGTGCCAGCGCGGTCAAACCTTTTGCAATTCGTTTCACGATCGTTGATTCTGCCCGCATACGGGACAGTCATTATTACCTTGTACTTGCAACGGCCGCAACTCCAGAGTTTCCGCCTCAAATAAATGCAGCCGCGCCAGACTGGCCACGGGGAGACCGAGCAACAACTTGAGCGCTTCCAGCGCCTGCATGCTGCCGATCACCCCCAGTGCCGGACCTATGACACCGGCGCCAGCGCAGTTCAGCGGTTCCCGCTGCTGCCGGGGCGGAAACAAGCAGGCGTAGCAGGGCGAGCGGCTGGTGGAAAAGTCAAAACTGATCAACTGCCCGGAAAAACCACGCACCGATGCCATCACCACTGGCCTCCCGACTTCGCGGCAAACCTGGTTGATGCTATAGCGGGTCTCCAGGTTGTCAGTGCAGTCGAGCAGCAAGTCCACCTCCGCTACCCTCTTTCGCAACCAGTTCTGGTTCGCCATATGAGGATGGGCATGTACCCGGATTTCCGGGTTAGCCGCGGTCAGTTGCCGTGCCGCCACCTCTGCCTTGGGTTTCTCCCGGTGGTTGACTTTGTATAGGATCTGACGCTGCAGGTTGGATACTTCCACCTTGTCACCGTCCACCAAGTGGAGTTCCCCCACACCGGCAGCGGCCAGATAGAGTGCCACCGGGCTGCCGAGCCCGCCCAGCCCAACCACCATCACCCGCGCCGCGGATAGTTTTTGCTGCCCGACCTCCCCCACTTGAGGCAACATAATCTGGCGACTGTAACGCTGCAATTCTTTCCGGCTCAGCATATGCAAGGCCCCATCAACGTCTGGAATTGCTCGACCGCACGTCGGTAGTCATCCGCCTTGGTAACGGCGCTGACCACCGCGATACTGCCCACTCCAGTCGCCAGTACCTCCGGTGCCCGGGCACGGTTGATACCGCCGATGGCGACCAGAGGGTACTCCGGCAGAAGCTCGGCCATGCGCGCGAGCTTTTCGGTTCCCTGCAGCTGGCCACCCATGTCTTTGGTATCAGTGGCGTATATCGCTCCAATCGCCAGATAGCTTGGGCGATAGCGGTAGGCGAGCAGTAATTCGTAAAATCCGTGGGTGCTGATGCCCAGTTTCAGACCCGCGGCCTTGATCGCGGCGAGATCGGCGCAGCGCAGGTCCTCCTGTCCGAGGTGCACGCCGTAAGCATCACAGTCGATTGCCAGCTGCCAGTAATCGTTGATAAACAGACGCAGCTGGTATTTCTTGCCAATGGCCACGGCGCGCTGCACCTGTTCGCGGAGGTTTTCATCGGGATTCTTGATCCGCAACTGCAGGGTACGCACCCCCAGCGCCGCGAGTTTCTCCAGCCAGGCCACGGAATCCACCACCGGATATAACCCCAGTGCGGTGGTATCCGGTGTGGCAAATCCCTGCACAAAAGCGCCTTGCCAGGAATTGTCTGTGTAGGCATAGGCCGCCGCCCGGCTCTCAGTCGGCAGCAATATCTCCGGGTAATCCCGCAGCTCAGATGGCCAGCCGCAGTGACCCACCGGGGCGATACCGGAACCGGTGCCCGCGCTCCCCAGTCGCAGCCCCCGCTGTACATAAGCCTTGGCCACTACACAGGCATCCCGCAGCGGATAGCCCCGGGCAAGGCAGGCGGCGATGGCGGAAGACAAGGTACAACCGGTGCCGTGACTGTTGTTATTGGCAATTTTTTTCCCGATAAACCAATCGACGTCATTGCCGTCCCACAGCAGATCGGCGACTTCGCCGTGCACAAGTTCGCGGTGACCACCGGTGACCAATACAGCACCGCAACCACGGTCGCACAGTCGCCGCGCGGCCTTTATTCTCTCTCCGGCGTCGTTTGCGGCGGCGCGGACCAACCACTCCAGTTCATGCAGATTGGGCGTGACAAGATCACACAGCGGCAATAAATGATCGACAACGGCTTCGCCAATATTGCCCTCGGTCAGCGTCCCGCCACTACTGGCCACGGCCACCGGGTCGTAGACCACGGGAATTTGCTTAACCTTCAACAGCGCCCGTAAAAATTCTGCGATAAGTATGACCTGTTCGGCGTTGGCGAGCAGTCCGATTTTGATGGCCGCGGGAAAGAGGTCGCGACGCAGTGCGTCCAGCTGCGATGCCAGTACTTCCGGTGCCACCGCATTTACGGCGGCCACCTCCAGTGTGTTTTGTGCGGTGTTGGCCGTGATCGCGGTACAGCCGTGGCACCCCATATCGGCAAAGGTCAGCAGATCGGCCTGTATGCCAGCCCCGCCGCCGGAATCACTGCCCGCAATGGACCAAACAATGGGCTTTTGCCCGGGAGAAGTCGCTCGCATAAATCGCCAATCAATCCTGCTGTGTCTTATCTACCTGCTGCCAGAAAGGCATATCCAGGGTCGGGGTGCTGGGGCTTGCGGTCTGGCGCTTCACCATCAGACCGGCCCTATATGCTTCGCGCCCGGCCTGTACGGCGAGGCGGAAAGCCCGCGCCATTTGTACCGGGTCCTGAGCCTTGGCAATGGCGGTATTGAGCAGCACGGCGTCGTAGCCCATCTCCATCGCTTCCGCCGCCTGCGAAGGCGCACCGACACCGGCATCGATAATCAGCGGTGTATCCGGCAGGCGTTCGCGCAGTGTCCGCAGGTTGTATTTGTTCAACAGCCCCTGTCCCGTGCCGATCGGTGCCCCCCAGGGCATCAGTACTTCGCAGCCCGCGTCGAGCAATTTGCGGCAAACAACTAGGTCGTCGGTACAGTAGGGCAGTACTTTAAAGCCGCGTATTACCAGTTCTCTCGCGGCCTCAATCAGGCCGTAGGGATCCGGCTGAAGATTGTAGTCGTCGCCGATCACTTCCAGCTTGATCCAGTCGGTCTGGAAAATTTCCCGCGACATCTCCGCCAGAGTAATCACCTCCCGCGGGGTTTTGCAGCCAGCGGTGTTCGGCAACAGCCAACAGCCGGATTCGCGGATGTAATCCCACAGCATTCTGCCCTGCCGCTGCTGCGGGTTTTGTCGGCGCAGGGACAAGGTAATAATTTCTGCCCCCGATTCGCGTACGGCTTCGCGCATCACTGCCGGCGATGGATAAAGGGCGGTACCGACCAGTAAGCGGCTGCCAAAAGCCCTGCCGTAGAGTTTTAATGGATCGCTCACAGCTAGCACTACCCCCCGACCACCGGCGCCACCACGTCCAGGGTATCGCCGTCTTGTATTTGTGTACGCGGATATTCCGAGCGCGGTACAAAGTCGCCGTTGACCGCCACTGCGAATGTCTCTCCGCTGTATTCCATCTGCTGCAGGAGGCTGGCCAGATCCGGGGAACCTTCAACAATCCGCGCCTCACCGTTGACGAAAATCCGCATCAGACTTTCTCCCCATTGATTTGTTGTTCGATTCTCCGCTCTACCTGTTCCACCAACGCCGGTGCCAGCAAATAACCGTGACGGTAAAGGCCATTGACGCACACCAGCCCCGACTCACTGTGGAGATAGGGCATATTGTCCATGGTGGCCGGGCGGCAGTTGACCCGGGTTTCCACAATGCGCGCTTCGGCGAAGGCGGGGTGTAGCGAGTAGAGTGCGGAAGAGAGCTCCATCGTCGAGCGCACGGATATCGGAGACATATCCTCGCTCTCGATTTCGGTGGCGCCAATCACCGTGCGGCCCTCTTCCCTGGGCACCGCGTAGAGTTGATAGCGCGGGTGCAATAAGCGCACAGGCCGGTGCAGAGCCACCTCGCTGGTTTCCACCACCATCACCTCTCCGCGCACACCGCGCAGCCCCTTTACCCGTTCCCCGGCGCCCAGTCCGCGACAGTCGATCACGCAGTCAAACTCCTCGCGCCCCCTATCACTATTGATTGCAAAGGGCTCACACTCCACCGGAGATTGCTCAATCAAATGCACGCCCTGGCGACTTATCTCGCACAGTAAAAGGGGCAGCAGGCGGCGGTTATCGATATCGCCTTCATTACGCAAGTAAAGCCCCTGCTCGAAGTGTTCCAAGGTCGGCTCAAGCTGACGCAGTTGTTCCGCATCGAGTTCTTGCACATAGGCGGAGACTTCGCCATTCAGCTTACCCTGCAATTCGCGCTGGAATTGCAGTAGTTCGCTTTTATCCTGCCTATGCGCCACCAACAGACTGCCTGCATTGCGAAAACAAACCGACTGCCCGGTGCGCGTCTCGATGGTATTCACCCAATCCCGCCAGAGAGTCAGACTGCGCACGCCTAACTCGTAGATTTCCCGGCAGCTGTGCACCAGCTCTGACAAGGGTGCGATCATGCCGGCCGCAGTCCAACAGGCACCGCGGGGGAGTGAAAATTCGCGCGCTTCGTACAAGGTGACATCGAATTGCTGCGGCGGCAGACGCCAGGCCAGCAGGCGGCCCATAAGACCGCCGCCAGCGATAGCAATTCGGGGAAGCCTGTTTTTAGTCACAAGTGTTTTCCGTCAATATTTATGGAATGAGTGGACTGCAATCCAGTGTGAAAACCGCAAGCCGCCGTCACCCCTTGTGATACAACTCGCTTCCCATATCCTTGAATTTGACCGCCATTTCTTCCATGCCCTTTTCCGCCTCCTGTTTGGCGGCGTAGTCGCGCACGTCACGGGTTATTTTCATGGAACAGAATTTCGGACCGCACATGGAGCAGAAGTGGGCGACCTTGCCGGATTCCTTTGGCAGGGTTTCGTCGTGATAGCTGCGCGCACGCTCCGGGTCCAGGCCCAGATTGAATTGGTCTTCCCAACGGAATTCGAAGCGGGCTTTGGACAGTGCGTGATCGCGCTGCTGCGCGCGGGGATGCCCCTTGGCCAAATCGGCCGCGTGCGCAGCAATCTTATACGCCATCAAACCTTCCTTGACATCCTCCTTATTGGGTAACCCCAGGTGCTCCTTCGGGGTCACGTAGCAGAGCATGGCGCAACCGTAGCTGCCGATCATGGCCGCCCCTATACCGGAGGTGATATGGTCATAACCGGGGGCTATATCCGTTGTCAGTGGGCCGAGGGTATAAAATGGCGCGCCGTGGCAATGCTTGAGTTGTTCGTCCATATTTTCCCGGATCTTGTGCATCGCCACGTGCCCCGGTCCTTCGATCATGGTCTGTACATCGTGCTTCCATGCGATCTCCGTCAGCTCACCAAGGGTGCGCAGCTCGGCAAACTGGGCTTCGTCATTGGCATCGGCAATAGATCCCGGACGCAAGCCGTCACCGAGACTGAAGCTCACATCGTAAGCCTTCATAATCTCGCAGATTTCTTCAAAATGCGTGTAAAGAAAATTCTCTTTATGGTGGGCAAGGCACCACTTGGCCATGATAGAACCACCGCGCGAGACGATACCGGTCAGGCGCTTCGCCGTCAGCGGTACATAACGCAACAATACACCGGCGTGAATCGTGAAATAATCCACGCCCTGCTCTGCCTGCTCGATAAGGGTATCGCGAAAAACGGCCCAGTTCAGATCTTCGGCAATACCACCTACTTTTTCCAGCGCTTGGTATATGGGTACAGTGCCGATAGGCACCGGTGAGTTGCGGAGGATCCACTCGCGGGTTTCGTGGATGTTGGCACCGGTGGAGAGGTCCATCACCGTGTCGGCGCCCCACTTGATCGCCCAGACCAATTTCTCTACCTCCTCTTCAATTGAAGAAGTGACCGCAGAATTACCAATATTCGCGTTCACTTTGCAGAGAAAATTTCGGCCGATAATCATCGGCTCTAATTCCGGATGATTGATGTTGGCCGGAATAATTGCACGGCCCTCGGCGACTTCTCGACGCACGAATTCCGGCGTAATCTGCTCCGGAATATAGATGCCTTCACGAGCTTTTTTGTAATGGGACTCATCCAGCGCATCGGCAATACGGGCACGGCCCATGTTCTCGCGGATGGCGATACATTCCATTTCCGGGGTGATGATGCCGCGGCGCGCATAGTGCATCTGCGATACGTTCAGGCCCGCCCTTGCCCTGCGCGGCGACGGCAGATTTTCAAAGCGAATATGGTCCAGTCCTCGGTCAGCGAGCCGCTGCTGGCTGTAGGCAGCCTGACGGGAATTCAACGGTTCCGTATCTCCACGCTCGTCAATCCAGACTTCGCGCAATTTCGGCAATCCCTTACGGACGTTGATGCGGCAATTCGGATCTGAGTATGGCCCCGAGGTATCGTACACCTGCAGTGGCGCATTGGGTTCCAGCTGTGGATTCTTTTCATCGCCACCGACAATACTGTCCGCCAGGCGGATCTCGCGCACACCCACGCGAATATCCATCCTGCTGCCCTCCAGATAAATTTTGTGGGAATTCGGGAAAGATTGGGCGGTAAGATTTTCAAGGAACGATTTGGCGGAATCCCGGCTGGCGGCGCGGGAAGGCTTTGCGGTAAGGCCTGCTTGTTCGCTGATTTCTGACATTTTGCCACCTGTAGCTTACGTAAAATTGACAACGCAGCGCCCAGGGGCAGACAGACAGAGAAAAGCCGCATTTTCTGCAACCAATACGACTTCAGACCTTGTTCCCTACGCGGGGGTTACCCCGATCAGGTTCAACGGATCTCGCGACAGCGATCTCAGCCCGCAGGCACTCCGACAAGTAGAGCCGGAGTATAGTGGATGCCCCACCTATTGAACAAGTCGCCTCGACACGGATTCTCCCACACTTGATAGCTGTTGTATTTAGCGACCAAACTGAAACACAAGTCAAAATCCGGATAACTGACCTTTGAGTCTGCTATTTTTGCGTAGGCCCCTCTCGAAGCAGGGAGTTACACTGCCAGACGTTCACCGTAGTACACAACAACCGGAATCAACAATAAGCGAACTGGAAAAGCCGAAAGGGAGAACAACAATGTTAAAAAAATACGGTGTATTCATAGCGGTATTCCTCAGCCTGACATCAGCCAGCTCCATTTCCGCGGCCCCCGACAAAGCGGTAGCCGCGGGTGACAGCATTACCATGGGCTTCGGCGCAGACTGTACGCGCAACCGCTATTTTTGGGATCTTTTCTGCCTCCTGGGGGGGGATCAACCAGAGCACTCTTGGTTTGACGGCTGGGATAACTCGGTGGAAAGCGTGCATGACAAGTACAAGACCATAGCTCCGGGTATTACCGCCAATAAAGACGCGGCCGAATCAGGTTCCGAAATGCGCGGCGGCAGCAATAATTTCTCAACCCAGGCTGACGAGATACTTTCCCAGACAACCCTTCCCGACCATGTGGAAGTCATGCTCGGCGGCAATGACATCTGTAACCGAGACTGTGTCGATCCGGCCAACTGTGACAACCCACTCTACACCGACAGCGAGTGGCGCTCCGCCGTCCAGGCCGGTCTGGACAAGCTGGTAAACGGCCTGCCCAGTGGCTCGACGGTACTATTGGGCTCGGTACCAAGGGTGCAAGACCTGCGTGCAGCGGGTCTGGATAAAGAGGCATCGGATTCCGGTGTGCGTTGCGAAAATGTCTGGTCCACTTTCAGCATCTGCCGTATCGCCACCAACGGCGGCACCATGAACGGCGAGGATTTTGCCACCCGCTACGCTGGAATCAACGCAGCCCAAAAACGCTACAATGAAATCCTCGCCGAGGAAGCAGCCAGTTATAATGGCATCAATGGCGTTGAGGTGGTGGCCGAGTATAACGGAGAGGAAAATCTCAATGCCGGCACCTTCCAATTCAGCAAGGATGATATTGATGGAGGAGATTGCTTCCACCCCAGTATTCAGGGGCAAAACATTGTTGCTGATCTGCTCTGGAGTGGCAACCCTGATACCTGAGCCTTAACCCAGCCAAATACGGTGAACCCGGGGCAGCAGACTAGCGGCCCCGGTCAATCCTCACTGTTCCCTTCTTCGTCACCACCGTTATCAGCGCCCTCCTTCTCGAAATAACCCCGCTCTTCGACAACGTATTGCAGACGGTGCGGAAGTCCATTGCGCATAAATACCACATCAACTATCTCACCACTGGTGAGTGCATCCCAAAGGCTATTCTGCCCGCTGTGCACCCAGGTGTCATTTACGCGCAGCAGTACATCCTTATCCTGAAAACCCAGCGCTGTGAAAAATTCATTATCGGCAATCCCTTCCAGTCGTAACAGCTGGTGCCCTTCCACTTCCAGTTCTGCCGCGACAAATTTCTTCTCTAACTCAGCGCGATTCTGAAGTTGCTCTTCCAGCCACTTTTGCCCCAACGGCAGTACCGCAGACGGCTCAATAAGTTTACGGCCACTCTCCCCCATAGGCTGCTCTATACGGCGCCGAGTCTCTTCGTCCCGCGCTCTCGTCAGGGTGAGAGGTACCCTATCACCCGCCTTTCCGCGCAACACCAGTTTTTCCGTCGCTCCCCGGTTATCGAGCAACACGTACGCGCGGGAAATCCCCTGCAAGCTTACTCCGGGTACAATCGTGTCTCCTTCCCGGTATTTCTGCGCCCGCTCCGCCTCCACTTGAATCAAGGCGTGGGAATTTTCTTTTATTTCGGACAGGCTGATCCCCACAAGTGTCAGGGGCAAAGCCGTTGGCGGCAGGTTTTCATCGCGCTGCAAGGCCCAGGGATGCTGCTGCCCATCGTTAACCCCCAAGCGGCTCAGCTCTTCCTTCACCCAGTAGGCGTAGTGTTCATACGGCTGGAGGCCTTTGATATAGAGGCCGTTGATAAAGACGATAGGCACTTTCCTCAGGCCAACTTCGGAAGCGAATTGCATATCCGTGCGAACCTGATCCCGTTGAAGTTTCTCCCGCAGACACCCTTGAAATGCCTCCAAATCCAATCCCGTTTGTATCGCCAATTGACGGTAGGCTTTAGTACCAAGTTCACCGAGGTAAGCATAGAGTCCATCCTGATAGCTCCAGAGAGTGCCCTGCGCTTCAGCGCAGCGCGCTGCCACCGCGGCGGAGATGCCCTCTCGGTGAAATTTCAACGGCAGATCGTACAGAACCAGCTTGACCCAGCCGGCATAATCGGTAGTCAGCTGGCGCAGTACAGGCTGAATAGATTTACAGTGCGGGGATTGATAGGAGCAAAAAACGGCAATGGTGACCGGGGCCTCCGGATTGCCGCGCGGAGTGCGACTGTTCTCCGGCAACACTATACGCGGTGGCTGCGGCGGTGATAAAAAAATTTCGAGGGCACCCTCACTTTCGCCCCCACTCCGGTGAAGGATTTCCGAAATTCCCTTCAGGCGCAGCTGATATGCCGCCACGGCAAGATCGTGCAGCTCCAGCTTAAGAGCGTCATCCAACTCTGCCGCGGTTATTTCCCGCGTAGCGGTACGAGCAACCACCACATCTTGCCCGGTAGTGTCGTCCTGTACGGCGGCTTTGTTGTGCGATTTAGAACAAGCGGAAAAGCACAGGACAAACAAAAAAAACAGCGGCCACCACAGTGTAACTTTCAGGTTTATCATGGCTTTATCGTTGTTGTTGACGACTACGCCATGCTATCAGCAAGCCACCCGAGAACAAGGCAAATCTGGTATCCAACCGACTGGAGACACTCAAAGTGAGAAATGCTTTTCAACTCCGGCGGGTAAATTCTCTTTCTGTGCGTGGCGCCCTGCGCGAATCACGCGCACCGGCGTTAATTAGCCATTGCAAGACATAGCGGCAGCGCGCCCAAGGTGTGGTCACAGGACTACAGCACCAGGGTTTTCTGTATGCTCATCTCCCGTATCGCATACCGGACCCCTTCCCGTCCTATTCCACTTTCTTTTACGCCACCGAAAGGAAAGTGCTCGGCGCGGAAACCGGGGCCGTCGTTGACTGCCAACAGACCGACATCGAGCCGGTTAAACAGCTGTTTGGCCAGTAGCAGGTCGCGGGTAAAGACCCCGGCCTGCAGGCCAAAAGAAGACACATTAACCAGGGAAACCAGTTCATCCACGGTATCAAAGACACGCAGTGGGATAACTGGTCCAAAGGTTTCTTCCGCTACCAATTCTGCATCATCAGGCACGTTTTCTAGCACAGTCGGCCAAACAATATTGCCCTCTCGCCGGTTCCCCACAAGCACCCTTGCGCCATTTTCTATAGCTGAATTGATTCGCGCTTCCACTTGACCCGCGGCGCCAGCGTGAATCAGAGGGCCGACAAAGGTATCCTCCTCAGTGGGGTCTCCAACTTTCAGCTTTTCCGCCGCCAAAATCAGTTTGTCGCGAAAGGCATTATAAATTTGTCGGTGTACAAACACACGCTTAGCGGCAGTACAGCGTTGGCCTGCTGTGGCGAAACGCTGATTGATTGCTGCCGAGACCGCTCTATCCAAGTCGGCATCCTGCATCACGATCAGCGGATCATTTCCTCCCAGCTCAAACAATAGTTTTTTATAACCGGCCCGGGCGGCAATCGCTTTGGCCGCAGCGGTGCCCCCGGTGAAATTGATCGCGTGCACCTGCGAATGGGCGACCGCATAGCCGGTAGCATCAATATCGGGAATCACCATTTGCAGTACGGACTCATCCATCCCGGCAGAATAGCAAAGCGCCACAAAAAACTCCGCGGAACGCTTATTCTGAGGCCCCGGCTTGAACAGTATCGTGTTCCCTGCCGCAAAGGCCGGACCGATCTTATGCATGGCGATATTAATAGGGAAGTTAAATGGAGTGATACAAAGTACTGTGCCCAGCGGTTTCCAAAGTACAATACCAATTTTCTCCCGCTGGGGTGGAAAGGAGTCGGAGTCGAGCGCTTCACCATTTATTGCCCGAGCCTCCATGGCGCAGGCCAACGCAGTGTTATAGGCCCGATCGATCTCTACCCTGCTATCACTGATAGTCTTGCCCGTTTCCTCCGTAATCAGCTGTGCCAAGTCCTCTTTCCGCTCAAGCAGTAATTGCGCCAAGCGCATCAGTATATTCGAGCGTTCATAAGCTGGGACCTCATGCTGTAGCGCCCTGCCAGCGGCCAGAGTCGTGAGAGCCCTGTCGATATCCTGCTCGGAAGCAAAGTGGTACGCCTCGATCAAATTACCGGTGTAAGGATTTATAATCTGATAGTCCGCCATCACGCCCTCATTTAGACAGTGACCAGTTGATAAACAAAGCGCAGGCCTGCAACTAACAGGGCCGCCCGCATCAATTTAAAAAACAGCCCGCTGTTTAAGCGATCCAACAGTGCGATACCGACGCGGGTTCCCACCACTGCGGCGACAGTCAGAAGCAATATCAGCAGCCAATAATCAGAAAAGGTGAAGCCAATATAAATAAATGCCGGAATCTTGAGCGCATGACACCAGGCCTGCATCGCCGATTTACTGGCCACCACTTCCCTAGGGTGTAAGTCTCTTCGTACAAAAAACGCAGCCAGCAAAGGGTCTACCGCACCAGCCAGGATGCCGAGAGAACCAGAGGCCGTTCCAACCCAAAAATAGTGGCGGGGTGCAAGTCGAATCTCCGGCAGCCTTGCAGGCTTAAACACTGTGTAAAAAACCAGCAATGCCAACAAAAGCAGCGGCAACTGTTGCCACGCGAGATTGGCCATTCCCATTGTGATAACCGCGGAACCCAGGGAGCAGCCGACGAAAAATGGCAGACATAAATCCCAGCGAATATACCTGCGAACATAATAGACACGTGCAAGATTATTTATCAGCTGTACAGCGCCGTGAATAGGAATCAGTATTCGCAGAGGGATAGCAGTATTCAATGCCGCAAACATCAGTACGCCACCAGCCCCGCCGGCTACCGCGGAGATAAATGCACTGACGGCACAGGCCAGCAACAAAAGTGCCAACGCCAAACTGGAAATGTCCCCCAGTTCCGCCAAAACAGACCTCTTTGTTGGAGTAGTAATCGGAGCAGTCTATTGGTGGATAAGTCTCAAACCCAGTATTCGCGGGTCCGAAGCCGGTTAAATAAGGACACTTCGGACTGATCTGAGCCTAATGACAGAGGATTTCGGGCATAAAAAAAGGCCACCCAGTTGGGTGGCCTTTCGATTTGGCGCCTGACGATGACCTACTCTCACATGGGGAAGCCCCACACTACCATCGGCGATGTTGCGTTTCACTTCTGAGTTCGGCATGGGATCAGGTGGTTCCACAACTCTATTGTCGTCAGGCAAACTGGCTTGGGTGGCTCCGGTCTTATGAGCTTTTGCTCTGCCTTGCCGTTTGACTGTCCGTTTGCCTCGCTGATCTCTCAGCGCTGACAGCCAACCCAAATAAGTCGGTGAAACAAACTGTA
>NZ_FOKT01000024.1 GCF_900112305.1 Microbulbifer thermotolerans | reverse complement strand
GGGCTGCACTACAACCGGTTCAGGTATTATGATCCGGAGGTTGGGGCGTTTACGCAGCAGGACCCGATCGGGCTTTTAGGTGGGGTTAATAACTACCGGTATGTGCCTAATCCTGTTTCATGGGTTGATCCGTATGGGTTGACTTGTAAAGAGGAGACACTGAATTCTTCCGTTAAGAAGGGAAGCAGACCTGATTTCATTGTTGGCTCTAATGGTACGACAGTGTCCACTAGCCAAAGCAGAATGCGTCAGGGATTTGATAATGCGGGATTTCCTTCGCAGGATGTAATATCGCCTACTAGTGGCAATGTTGTAGGCCGAGCCCATACTCTTCCTAATGGAAATATCGTACGCACAATGGCTGCCGACGGGCGCAACCCAAGAAGAGCTTCTTTTACAAATGCTAATGGAGGACCCATTGACCCATTTACAGGTAAACCGCCTCAACCTCCGTCCGGACTGACTAGGGCAGGGCGCAAACAATTTGTCCGTGAAAGATCCCATATAGTTCAGGGGCCATAATTATGATTACGAATTTGATTAATGTTTTAAACGATTTATTACCTTTAGTGATCAAGGAAATTTCATGGGATGGAGATACATTCATTATTGCAGGAGATGAATGGAGCTTTTCCACGACCAGCGCTTGGCGGATAATCAAAGAGTCCTCTATAGATTTTGCTTGTTGGGACAACAACATTGATACAAGGGTTGATAAATTGAAAGGGTTAAGTCTTGTAGCAGTACAACCACAAGGATCAAGTATTCATGTTGATCCTGCTTTTCAATTGTCTGATGGCCGACGACTGGAAGTGTTCTCTACAGAAACGGTAGAGCCATGGGCTTTTACACTTCCGGGTGGGAGTATTTATGTAGGCGCTACTTAATTAAGGAAATAAATAACACAGAGGCTGTAAATTAAATTGTGTAACTGCTCATGCTCCCATACCCTAACCGGAAGATAACATGAGCAGAACCATGAACAATCAAGACCTCGAACAACAACTCAAAGAACACGTCACTAAGCTGGCGAGGCTGTTCAAAATTCTGTGTCAGCCAAAAGCATTTCGGAAAGCATTTCGGGACACCCATAAAATGTAATCGAAAAGCCCACCGCCCGCTGCCTGCGCCAGTGGCGGTGTTTTTCAAGATAGTTGTCGCCTTTTTTCATTACGCGGCAACGCTGTTTGCCAATTTTTCTTTCTGTGGGTTCAGCGCCACTGGGCCAACTGGCGTCCAGTCCCTGGTCGCTCCGGACCAGCGCTCTGGATTTCTCTCCCGCGCCTGCTTCTGAACTTTATCCCGCGCGGATAGTATGGCTACGTCCTTTCCCTCATGTCTGTCCGCAGGAGTAACATACTTGATGCCGCTATGCAGGTGCTCGTGGTTGTACCAATGCATAAACCCCTCTACCCACTGCCTGGCCTCATTTAATGAAGCAAAGCCCCCGGTAGGCCAACTCGGGCTGTATTTGACCGGAGTTATCGTCAAATCTGGTGTATGCGATCAGGCGGCTACCCCGTCTGATTGATCAGTTATCGCCTCTCCATTCCGGAATCGTGGATAATTATTTTTGGGACACCCATAAATTGCCACATAAATAATGCAATTTCATGGACATCCATAAATTGGAAAGATAGAGAAAATTAGCCATAAATATGCTTCCAACCAGCGTTAATACGCAGATATTCTCGTTACCGCAGAATAGAGTGTGAGCAAGGCTAATAATCTTTCCATTTGAGATAGAGCTGCTCCCACGGAAAGTCCGTGAAGATGCTGTCTGATAAATGGAAGAGCCTTATGTGCTAAGCGGAGGAGAGAAATAGCGTGTGCAATCACGGATACCGTGAACCCAGCGCTTTCCGAGCCGCTCACAGGCGTTGCGCACCGAGTGAGTAGCTCCGACCAGAGACTTGAAGCAGCTTTCGAAATTGCGGCTCAAGTAGAGCCAGTGTAGTGGATCGATCAGTACATTAAGGGACACCCATAAAACTATAATCGAAAAGTCCCCACCACCCGCTACGCCTACAACCGCGCCGGCCACCTCATCAGCAGCCGCGCCGTCACCGACCCCGACACCGGCAAAGGCATAGACACCCTCTTCGAGC
>NZ_FOKT01000019.1 GCF_900112305.1 Microbulbifer thermotolerans | reverse complement strand
GTTCAAAGTAGAACCTTGACGTATCTGCACACGGACCACCTAAACACGCCGCGTATTGGAACTGATGGTAATGAAGTTGTTGTCTGGCGCTGGGACAGTGATGCGTTTGGGCAGACAGCGCCGGATACTGATCCGGATAGCGATGGAGTGCAGACTGTTGTAAATTTGCGGTTTCCGGGGCAGATACAGGGTGGTGAGGCGACGTTTTACTACAACTACTTTAGGGATTACGATCCGGGCACTGGCAGGTACTTGCAAAGCGACCCCCTTGGTTTAATCGATGGGCCGAATACCTATGCTTACGTTGGTGGAAACCCGATTAATTTCATCGATCCATATGGCCTTAATAAATTTGATGCATTTTACGGTTTGCCTAAAAAGTTTTGGCAGTGGTATCACCGCAATGAAAAGCGGCCTGGCGACCCAGATTTAAGTAAAGAAGACGCTAAAGATTTGTTTGAGGAGTGGAAGGATATGGGCCAGCCAGGGCCGGATTCCAAGAGCCCAGGGAGCGACCTAAAAAGTTTACTGATACCACTGCCGTTAGAATTGGCTTGTATGGTTGATCCCTGTAACCCTTATTGCAAACCGTGGGGATTTGAATGTAAGGATGAAAACATGTGCGATCTGGAGGCGTAATGGATTACGAGCTTGCTCTATTCACCGAGTTAAATGAGTTGGGTGGCCGCCCCCCTGAACCTTTGGGTGTGCAGATTGACAGGGGAAAAGTAAAAATATCTGGGTTTTATGAAAATACCCAGGACACTCTCGAAAGCGTGATAGTTGCTTTCCTGAAAATGCTTGACCTCTTTGATAGCAATGTCTTTAGCCGTAAGTCGGTTTTGCAAGTTGCTGTGTACCACATGCTTCAGGAGGCGGTTACGTTCACCGTTAGATTAAGTTCTTCTGTGCTAGATGAGTTATCTAGCAGGGGAGTTTCTATAGAGATAACTGCTTACCCTTGTGACGAGTAAAGAGTAAAAATAGACACCCATAAATTGAAAAATTGATGGAAAGGCTATTGCATACTTACTCCGCTGTTGTCAGGGTCTTCTATTTGGGTTATTTAGATATGACGTCCTGTATGGAATTGTGTCAAACAGCTTTATTGGGATGTAACAGCACGTCGAGGAAGCCCGCGACGGTATTTTTCAAGGAAAGGCAAAATTTTAGGAAGTGATCGGAGGGGATAAAGAGCGCTCGCAGTCGCGGATTCCGCGAGACTAGTGTTTGCCGAGCTGCTCGCAGGCATTGCGCACCGAGTGTGCGGCATCAATCAGAGACTTGAAGCAGATTTCGAAGTTGCAGTTCAGGTAGCGCCAGTGTCGAGGATTTATCTGCGGTCGTTTACAATCACGCCAACCGCTTAAAAACCTATAGCGAAGAGGGCGAACTCAAAGCCACTTACTTCTACAACGCGCTGGGTCAGAGCGCTACGACTTGGGTGGACAGTATCTTGCTGAGACCAATATCGCTGCCAACGGCACGGATATCCAGAGCTAGACTGACTACATCTACCTGGATAACATGCCGGTGGCACAGATTGTAACGGCCTTTAGCGAAGGGGAGGTTCAAGGTAGAACCTTGACTTATCTGCACACGGACCACTTAAACACGCCGCGTATTGGAACTGATGGTAATGAAGTTGTTGTCTGGCGCTGGGACAGTGATGCGTTTGGGCAGACAGCACCGGATACTGATCCGGATAGCGATGGAGTGCAGACTGTTGTAAATTTGCGGTTTCCGGGGCAGATACAGGGCGGTGAGGCGGCTTATTACTACAACTGCTTCCGGGATTACGATCCCAGTCTTGGACGATACCTCCAAAGTGATCCGATTGGGTTAGCTGGGGGGATAAACACCTACGCTTATGTAAGTGGAAACCCCGTTAACCTTTACGACTTCTTTGGTTTGTGTGCTTGTCAGCGCCCAACGTCTAATAACTTTTGGAACGCTTATCCAAATTACAACGCATTTAACGCAACTTCAGTTTGGAATTTGATTGGAGGTTCGTTAAATCAGAGTTACGGACCTTATTCAAATTCATGTGCTGCAAGGGTTAGCCATGGATTAAATAATAGCGGTGCGCCGATTCAAAATAGTCCTCAGCACCAGACTAATAGAAATTGGGGCGGAAATAACAATGGTCAGCGTTATATTATCTCAGCACAACAACTTAACAGCTACCTACAGGCAAATTGGGGAGCGCCAAACCAAGTCTTGACTTCGTGCAATCAACTTCAGGCGCTTCAAAATAGTTTGAGTGGTGGTCAAGTTGCATTGGTGGTTTCTAATGGACATGCAGCGGTTGTGACGAGCACTTATACTGACCCTTATGTTGCGGGATTCTTGGGTAATGTTTGGTTGCTACCCACTACCCCAACTCAAGGCTGTAATTGCCCATAGGAAAATGTTATGAATAAAATTGCATTAATAATTGTAGTTACCCTAATTGCGTGTGGCTGTAATGCTTCACCAAAAGAATTGAAGCTGGAAGTGTTTGACAGTGATCCCAGTGACATTAGGTTTAAAGCCACTTTTCCAGAGGGCGTAGAACTCGATGGTATTCATCTTCGTTACGAGAACCTTGGGAAAAGATGGTTGTTGCAACTCAAGTCTTCAACCGGTATGAGACTAACTTCAGCGGAGTCGAATAAAAGTGGGAATACTATTACAGTCAGTGCATTTATCGAGTTGGTGAGTTCAATACTTACTGAAGTAGCAAATCGTAAGGAAGTATCCTTAAATGAAATACAGCTTGATTTACGACTGGTTTCTGAGGTCTGGAATGACAGTGTATATGCGGTAAAAGAGTCAGCGAAAACTAATAGCGGCGTGGTGATGCATAAAGATAAGTCGACCGGTTTCGCGTTACTTGGTGCTATTCAAAAGTCTGATCTTTTGGTTAAAACGTGCACTACTCTTGCAAAATATTCATATGCATGTGATTCTACTCCTATTGGTATTGATCCCATTGCTTTTCAGTGCCCGTTTTTAAATCAGGACTGGGACGAAATTGTAGGTTCGGTTGATGCGGGAATCCATGAGGCAATGTCTTTCTCGATTGTGGTAGCAACAAACTGAAGTTGCGTTAAATGCGTTGTAATTTGGATAAGCGTTCCAAAAGTTATTAGACGTTGGGCGCTGACAAGCACACAAACCAAAGAAGTCGTAAAGGTTAACGGGGTTTCCACTTACATAAGCGTAGGTGTTTATCCCCCCAGCTAACCCAATCGGATCACTTTGGAGGTATCGTCCAAGACTGGGATCAGTATGTTCACCCCGCTACGATCCCCACCGTTGTTTCACCATCCCTATAGTTTATTTTCACCGGCATAAGCCTACATCCAAACTGCAATCATGGTCTACGCACCGTCAGACCTGACCTGTACACCCTGATAGATCGTGAAACCAAGGTCAGATCAGGGTGAGACCACCGTTTTTGTGTAGAGGCTTAGCCGGGTTTCTTCTGGCGTTTGGGATTCTTATAAAAATCAAACAGCTTGGCGGGATGCAGGCTCAGGGCATCCGCGAATCGGCAGATATTGACCAAGCTGACGTTGCACTCCCCCCGTTCGACACCGCTGACATAGGTGCGGTCAAAGTCGGCAGCTTCCGCAAACTGTTCTTGTGTTAAGTCCGCTGCTTCCCGTAATTGCCGCAGATACTGTCCAAATTCCGGGCAGGGAAAGGGTTTTTTCTCTTTTGCCATATTCACCCTCAAATGGGAAACATGGTCTTTTGGTGTGACTCATAAACCAACGGACGATAAGTCACATATGGCGAGAAATTGGCTATACTTGTGCGTGACGACTATGAGTCACATTTCGTGGATCACCACGATGAAATCACGTATCACAACAAAAAAACTATGAAGAAAATGATCCAAGCCACGCTGTTGGCTGTATTTGTACCGGTAATGCTGTTGACCGGATGTGACAGCTCCAATGGCGCAGCCGATGCCACGGCGGAAGCCATTGTAGTTTCCGGGTTGGCTAAGGGTGGGGAAAGTCGGCAGATGTTGGAGCTATTCAAGCAGCAACCGGAATTCAAAAACATGGTTGCCTGTTTATCCTTGTCCCTCAGTAATCAAGGTTGGTCAGGCACTGACCATGATGCCTATATGACAGCCACGGATGGCACCGGTGACTTTGGCAAAATCGACAGCAACCAATGCAGCGAACAGGAAGCCATGGGAAAGTTTGGTGCCATCATGATGGCATCCGGCGATTGCATGTAAGGAGTCTCCCTTCCCAGCCCCGTGGCATTAATTCGCGGGGCTGATTTCCCTTTCAAATAATCAAACTAAATTCACGATCTTTCGGATGGCATGGCTGTCACTTTGAATATATCGCTGGGTGGTTGCCAGATTGGTGTGTCCTGCCAACAGTTGTACATCCCGCAGTGATCCACCCACACGGGTGATGTTCTTTGCCGCGTTGGTGATAAACGTGCGCCGCCCGGAATGGCTGGAACAGCCGTCATAGCCCATATCCGAATACAACCGCTTAAACCAATTGGCAATCACTGATGCGTTTGGGCAGACAGCGCCGGATACTGATCCGGATAGCGATGGAGAGCAGACTGTTGTAAATTTGCGGTTTCCGGGGCAGATACAGGGCGGTGAGGCACAGCATTACTACAACTACTTCAGGGATTACGATCCCAGTCTTGGACGATATATTCAGTCTGATCCGATTGGGCTTCAAGGTGGCATCAACACTTACGGATATGCATACCAAAATCCAGTAATGTATACCGACCCGAATGGGTTAAATCCTGCCGCAGGTTGCCTTGCCGGGGCATGGGGTGGGCCAGTTGGTTGCGGTGTCGGTGCTGGAATTGGAACTGCAATTGCTGGTGGTATAGCGTTGGCTGCAATCCTCAGCACTCCCAGTGACACGCCAACGGACAAAGCGGATAAAGCAAGGGAAAGAAAGGAATATAGTCGAATATGTAAAACTCCAATCCCTCCAACTGGAGACCCATGTACAGACGCTAAAAACAACTTGAACAGGCTAAAGCAATGTCTTCAGTTACGTGAGAACTTCAGCCGCAAATGGTACAACGATGGTGATGCTGGTCATATGACTGAGATTCAGAATACACGTAATGCAATTCGGAATCTTGAAAATTGGATTCAAGATAATTGTGGTGATCAGTGTGAATAATCAAAGAGACAAAAGACTGGAAAGTATATTGCGCGACTATGCCGGATTACCAGAGTACAGTGAAATGCCTATACCAACGGTCAATACAAAAAGTTTGTTTGGCGATTATCCAATCAACATTGCGGCAACACGTGGACTAATTGAAGAGGTTTCTATTTTGCTTGACAGTGGTGCAGATATTAATGCTAAAGGTGAGCATGGATACTCGCCACTCCATGATGCAGTGGAGCAAGGGCATATCGATGTGGTGAAATTGTTAGTTGATCGTGGTGCAAGTATCGACATCAAAAACACTGATGGAGATACCCCAACTGAACTTGCAAAATTGTTGAATGAAACTGAAATCTATCGTTTTCTTAGCAGTCTTGCAGCATCGTTGTGATTTCCAAGCTCAGCAACCTTAAGCGGTGTTTGGTCAAATTCATTCTTCGCGGTTTCGGATAATAAGTGCAATTGGTAAAGGGACGGCCAGCTGGTAGAGTTGCGCCTTTCCCCGCCAAGAGAAAAGCACTGATGAACTACAACCAGCTGACCGA
>NZ_FOKT01000030.1 GCF_900112305.1 Microbulbifer thermotolerans | reverse complement strand
TAATAAGTGCAATTGGTAAAGGGACGGCCAGCTGGTAGAGTTGCGCCTTTCCCCGCCAAGAGAAAAGCACTGATGAACTACAACCAGCTGACCGAGAATGAACGATACCAGATCTACAGCCTGAAAACAGCCGGGCACTCTCAAGTTGAGATTGCCAAAAACCTGGGGCGACATCCTTCCACAATCAGCCGTGAGCTACGCCGTAACGCTGGACAGAGAGGATACCGTCCAGGGCAGGCACAAAAGTTTTCCGACACCAGGAGGCATGAAGCGTACAAGGCTCGAAAGATAACCGGTGAGGTGCGGGGTCAGATAGAAGTGTTAATTCGCCAGGAATTGAGTCCACAGCAAGTGGTGAGTTACCTGGAAAGACACACAGGGGTGTCTCTGCATCACGAGACGATCTATCAGCTGATCTATGCCGACAAAATCAGTGGTGGAGATTTATACACTCACTTGCGAATCGCCTCAAAGCCCTACCGCAAGCGTTATGGCAGCAGAGACCGGCGCGGAAGGATCAAGAACCGTGTAAGCATAGAAGAGCGGCCCGCTATTGTAGAGCGCTGTGGCAGAGTAGGCGACTGGGAAGGCGATACCATTATCGGCAAAGGACGCAAGGGGGCGCTGCTGACCATGGTTGAGAGAAAGACGCTTTACACAGTTATTGTTCGCTTAACTGGGAAAAAAGCTGATCTGTTAGCCAGTGCCGCAGTTGATCACATGATACACCTGAAAGATAAGATCAAAACGATCACGTTTGACAATGGGCTAGAGTTTGCTGAGCACGGTGTGATAGCGAAAGGATTAGATGCGGACATCTATTTTGCTCACCCCTATGCATCCTGGGAGAGGGGGATCAACGAAAATACCAACGGCCTCATTCGGCAGTACTTTCCGAAGGATACAGATTTTACCAAGGTGACAGATGAGGAAGTTCAATTTGTTATGGAGCGCTTAAACGGTAGACCAAGAGCAAGTAGAGGCGGCCGGTCGCCGAATGAGTTATTTATGGGGCAGCGAGACGATTTGCTCGCTGCATAAAAATTTGCACTTATTACTTGAAACCAAGAATAAAATTATTAATACTAGTTTGTATCTAGTTATCCAGTTCATATTATCTACTCCTCAATTCTTTATCCGCTTTTCCCATGACCTTAGCCATCTGGCTTTTCT
>NZ_FOKT01000018.1 GCF_900112305.1 Microbulbifer thermotolerans | reverse complement strand
TGGCTCTGGAGGGAGTAAAGTAAAAATGGACACCCATAAATTAAAAAATTGATGGGAAGACCATTGCACACTTACTCTGATGTTTCTAGGGGCTGTTATTTGGGTTATTAGATCTGACGTACTGTATGGAATTGCGCCAAACAGCTTTATTGGGGTGTAACAGCACGTCGAGGAAGCCCGCGACGGTATTTTTCAAGGAAAGGCAAAATTTTAGGGGGGGGATAGAAGCGCTCACTGTCGCGGATTCCGTGGGCCCTGAATTTTCCGATCTGCTCGCTGGCAGAGCATACTGAATGGGCGGCTCCAGCCAGAGACTTGCGGCTTCGAAGCTGCGGTTCAGTTAGAGCTATTGTCAAGGATCTATCTGGAGCCGCTTACAATTACACCAACCGCTTAAAAACCTATAGCGAAGAGGGCGAACTCAAAGCGACTTACTTCTACAACGCTCTGGGTCAGCGTGTGCGTACGGACAAGAGCGAGGACAACCTGCTGCACTACGACTTGGGTGGACAGTATCTTGCTGAGACCAATATCGCTGCCAACGGCACAGATATCCAGAGCCAGATTGACTACATCTACCTGGATAACATGCCGGTGGCACAGATTGTAACGACCTTTAGCGAAGGGGAAGTTCAAAGTAGAACCTTGACTTATCTGCACGCGGACCACTTGAACACGCCGCGTATTGGAACTGATGGTAATGAAGTTGTTGTCTGGCGCTGGGACAGTGATGCGTTTGGGCAGACAGCGCCGGATACTGATCCGGATAGTGATGGAGAACAGACTGTTGTAAATTTGCGGTTTCCGGGGCAGATACAGGGTGGTGAGGCGACGTTTTACTACAATTACTTCAGGGATTATGATTCCAGTCTTGGACGATACCTTCAAAGTGATCCGCTAGGTTTATACGACGGCCAAAATACCTACACTTACGTTTATAACAGCCCCATTAACTACACAGATCCCACTGGAGAATTTGGTGTCCCTGGTGCACTAATTGGCGGCGGAATTGATTTGTTTCTTCAATTGAGTCAAAACGTCTGGAATCTCAGTTGTGTAAATCCATGGCAAGTAGCTGGGGCGGCACCTTTAGGTGCAGTAACTGGAGGTTTGGGTTCCGCTGCGGGCAGGCAAGGTCTTACTGCTGGCTTAAAGGGCTTGTCAAATCAAACTAAAGGTGCGATTGGAGAGGCGCTTTCTACAGCAAAACATACTTTGCGTGGAAGTCGGCGCTTAGGAACACAGCAGCGTATACCTGGCCAACGTTCAATCGCTGACAGTGTTTGGCAAGGCAGAAATGGTAGTATTTATTATGTAGAATCAAAATTTGGTACTTCCGGATTAACCAAGGCACAAAGAGCAGCACAAAGAGCGTTGGGTGGTGCTTATCAAGTAGATCGGTGGGGCTATCCATGGTTTGGTAATGTAGGAAGTGGTTTGGGAGGTACAGCCGGTGCTGCTGCTGGAGGGGCTGCTGCTAATGCGGCTGTAGGTTCTGGTTGTGGATGTAATTAGCTAAATCTGAAGGTGGTTTGTGAGTAAGAGGGAAAGTGAAAATTTGAGAGCTATTTTGGTACAAGACGTTGGTGATCGCCTCGCTAACGTATTTGTTAAAAAAGGATTTTCACTTGTTCCTCTACCTGCTGAAGAAGCAAAATCAGAGCTAAAAATAGTGTTTCCGCTGGGTCGTTTGAAGAGGATGCGAGATGACAATTTAGACGTTATCGAATTCCAATTCGACAAGTACGGAAGGCCAAAATTTGTAATTAATTTTGGAATTGTGCCACCGGGCGGTGTAACTTTGCCGTGGGGCGATCATCTTGATCAGAATGTCGCTGATGTGTCTGCAATTTCTGAATCATACCGGCTATATAGTTCATCTTTGAGAGCTCGTTGGTTTGAGCTTGGCTTGTTATCTCCTAAGAATGAACAGGCAATAACAAGCCTTGTAGACAAGGCAATTGTGCTCTCCAATGAAATAACTAATTGGTTTGAATGCAAAAATGTGGGGAAGCATATGAAAAGATTTGGGCTCCCTGTGTAGTGCTCACAGTCGCGGATTCCGTGGACCCAGCGCTTTCCGAGTTGCTCGCAGACAGAGCGCACTGAATGGGCGGCACCAGCCAGAGACTTAAAACGGTTCTCGAAGTTTTGGTTCAGGTAGAACCAGTGTCGCGGGTAGGGTATTGACTTATCTGCACACGGACCACTTGAACACGCCGCGTATTGGAACTGATGGTAATGAAGTTGTTGTCTGGTGCTGGGACAGTGATGCGTTTGGACAGACAGCGCCGGATACTGATCCGGATAGCGATGGAGTGCAGACTGTTGTAAATTTGCGGTTTCCGGGGCAGATACAGGGTGGTGAGGCGACGTATTATTACAACTACTTTAGGGATTACGATCCGGGCACGGGCAGGTACTTGGAATCCGACCCGATTGGACTCAACGGCGGCATAAATACTTACCTGTATGTACTTGGAAACCCAATCAATTATTTCGATGACATTGGATTGGCACCTTCTGGAAAAATTACAGATTTAGGTGGTGGAAACCGTGTGCGAATAGATAACCCTCATGTTACAGGACAACAAAAACACGCGCATTTTGAAACACCTAAAGGCAACGGTGTCGTTAACCAAGACGGCACTCAAAGTCGTAAGAACAGCGGAAGCCTCGAAAATATGAATAAAAAATTAGGAAGTTCTTGCAGAAGAAAGGATTTAAGCTGAGACGCCCTGCCTGCATGATGATTCCATTCAATATATCTCCGAAAGACATGTATTGTGAGATAAATCCAGATTTATGTATTGAAGTGCCGATGTGCTAGGAGGAAAGTGTGAGAGCTTTTGGTTATGAGAGTGGTGGGGATAAATTGCTAACAATAAGTGAGGTTACCTTGCAGGCTTCGCCAGAGGAGCTTAGGAAGTTAGCGAAATTTGTTGAAAAATGTGCCGCTGAGATGGATGAAGACGAAAATTGGGAGCATGAGCATTATTCTGAGTATGTTGGCGTTGAGAACTCATCTATAGAATGTGATCTGATAGTTTTTAAGCCTTGATTTTCTAAGATTCTCGAATTAATCCAATAGCAAAACCCCAGCCGTTCGTCTGGAGTTTTGTCATTTTGGTTCTCTAAAAAATCAAGCCGACTTCTTCTGACCGATCACCTCATCCAGCATCTTCGAAATCGGCTTCTGCTTACTCCTGAGCAATTGGCTGATCTGTTACGCTTGCTGCTGTAGCCGGGAGGTGGGGCCGCGCTTGCCGGTGCTCTTACTTTCGTTGCTGAGCAGCTCGTCAATGCTGGTGTGGAGTATCTAGAGCCTGCGGAGTGCGATTCGTGCGAATGACAAAAAAGGATTTCCTTGAGCTAATGTCGTTTCCGGAAGAGTGGTTGCTTTGGAATTGTAGTGGTCAAGTGTTTTAGGCCGCCGTCTTTTGGGGGGTAAAAATGGACACCCATAAATTAAAAAATTGATGGGAAGGCTATTGCATACTTACTCCGCTGTTGTCAGGGTCTGCTATTTGGGTTATTTAGATATGACGTCCTGTATGGAATTGTGTCAAATAGCTTTATTGGGATGTAACAGCACGTCGAGGAAGCCCGTGACGGTATTTTTCAAGGAAAGGCAAAACTTTAGGAAGTGATCGTCGGGGATAGGTAGTGCTCACAATCGCGGATTCCGTGGGCCCGGCGCTTTCCGAATTGCTCGCAGGCAGAGCGCACTGAATGGGCGGCGCCAGCCAGAGACTTGCGGCTTTCGAAGTTGCGGTTCAGGTAGCGCCGGTGTCGCGGGTAGAGCCTTGCCTTATCTGCACACGGACCACTTAAACACGCCGCGTATTGGAACTGACAGTAATGAAGTTGTTATCTGGCGCTGGGACAGTGATGCGTTTGGGCAGGCAGCGCCGGATACTGATCCGGATAGCGATCGAGAGCAGATTGTTGTAAATTTGCGGTTCCCGGAGCAGATACAGGGTGATGAGGCGGCGTTTTACTACAACTACTTCAGGGATTATGATTCCAGTCTTGGACGATACTTGCAAAGTGATCCGATTGGCCTGAGAGGTGGATTAAATACCTACGCTTACGTCGATGGTAATCCTCTGAATTTTGTTGATCCCCTTGGGTTATATACCGAGATTATTATTTGGCAACCTGTGGGGCATTCGTCATCATCATTTGGGCATGTGTCTTCAAATGTTAATGGAACTAACTATTCGTGGGGGCCGGGCGGTTGGGATACGAAATATCCTAATGCTTCTGATTATGCGAGTCGCCAGCAGGCTTTTCGTTCAGGGGTCGGTCAAATTCTCAATTTGACTCCAGAACAAGAAGCAAAATTAGTTGCGTGTTATGCAAAGCATGGGGGCGATTACAGTGCTTTTTCGAATAATTGCGGTGATCCTCATAAGGACTGTTTGAAAGAAGCGTTGGGCTCGTCTGTCTCTGATTCATTCTTCCCAGTGAATATTGGTAATGACTTGTTGGATTCTCCACTCAATGGTGGATCGACTTTCTACCCTGGGCCTGAGCGCGGATTTTGGGATGATGGGTTTTGGACAAAATGAAAAATAATATGCGTTGGATAATCCTGATACTGGTATGTGGAATTACGTGGCTGTTTTTTTATATGCAGCAAAAACCACCGTTGTACTTGATGGCAAAAGAAATTGTTCCGGTGTTTTCGAGTCAAGAAGACGCAATGACTTTGCCTAAGGAGAGGGCTTGGAAAAACTTAGAGCCTCAACAGAAAGTGCAAGTGCTTTCATGTGTGGATGTCAAGCACTACCTCATTTACAAGGTATCTCTTAATGGGGGGGTGGGATTTGTGAATGAAGGAAACTATGTACTTTTAAGAAGCGGTAAACCGGCTATTTGTTAAACTTGATTCGAGCCGGACAACAGAAAGCCCAGCCAAAATGCTGGGTTTTTATTGCGTCGCGAACCCTGACAAGCGCTTTGCCTCAACGGCTACCTGTCAGAGTACCCACTCCAACCGTTTCTAACCTTGGGGCAGGCTCTCGGGTTCTGGGAAGAGTATTAGGTCGACTTGTACCCTATGTGGGTTGGAGCTTGCTGGGTAATGATGCTGTTCAATTAGCTGATTGCTTAGCGGAATGTGAAGAAAAAGGGGAGTGCAGCATATGAGTGTCGAGGGAAATGAAATAAAGGCCCGAGTGATTGACTTCTTGAGCAATGAAACAGCGATCAGCGTATCTAAAATAAACTTGAATACTAGACTTTTTCATGACTTGGGTATTGATGGCGAAGATGCCATGGACTTAATCTCGGAATTCTCTAAGTCTTTTGAAGTTGATGTATCCAATTTTCAGTATTCTGAATATTTTGGCAATGAAGGTGCTGCTTCACCTTTTAGCTTGATTAAGATGATTTTAAATGGTCGTACACAAGCTGATAAGAAAGAGATTACTGTAGAAAATCTTATTGAGTCGATTCGAAAGGGATATCTGATATAAAAGACCGATAGGGTTGTCTGAGAAAGGTAAAAATGGATACCCATAAATTAAAAAATTGATGGGAAGGCCATTGCAAACTTACTCTGATGTTTCTAGGGTCTGCTATTTGGGTTACTAGATCTGACGTCCTGTATGGGTGAAAAATGCCGGTGCTGAAAGTTCTCGTGCACAATGGGGCGCGTTGTCGGCATTACCTACCCATCTGGCCGCAGCGTCATCTATAGTCGCGATGCATTAGGTCGCATCAGTGCCATCACCACTAAAGATAATGCACAAGCCACCACCCAGACCATCGTCAGCAATATCCAATATCACCCCTACGGCGGTATTGCATCCATGGATTACGGCAACGGCATCACCCAGAGCTACACCTATGACCTGGACGGAAGGTTGGAAACGGTAACCGCCACTGGAATCGGTGATATCCGTTCTGAATACTACACCTATGATCTCGCCAACAATATCAC
>NZ_FOKT01000009.1 GCF_900112305.1 Microbulbifer thermotolerans | reverse complement strand
TGACGCTGTCACAGCTGGCGATCCACTTCCCGGAACGCTTGGAGAAATACATCAGTCTATGACTATTTGGCTGACACAGAATTTTGAACACCCTCCCTAGCTTATGGCTAAAAGCTTCTTTTTTATAGATTTCCACTTGTGTTCCCATCTTTACCTTTCTTTGAGGCTATCTTTCTTATACCTAAGCAATGGAGACAGAAAAAATTCAATTATCCGCCTCTGCCCGGTTTTCACTTCTGCCATTACCGACATACCGGACGACAGCCGAACATACTTGTCCTCCACAGAGAGGCCATCCTGCTTTAAACGCAATCGCGCCTTGTAGATCAACCCCAGCTTCTCATCCTGTACTGCATCATCAGACAAGTTAATGAGTTCCGCATCTATTACGTCGTACTTGGTAAAGTTAACAGTATCGATCTTGACTTCGGTCGTCTGGCTTCCTCCAGCGAATCCTGCCAAGATTTACGAATCTTATAGGTGGTATATCCTTACCGTTTTATTTAGATTTTATAAACATGATTCCAAGTAATCAGTGAAACTTTAATGCAGCGAGCAAATCGTCTCGCCGCACAAAATTTTGCTTACTGCTAGAAATGGAGAAGAATAACTGTCCTTCAGAGGGAAATTTTACAAACTGTTAATCCTTTAAAGAAACCATCCGGCTTGTTTTCGCTTAGAATTGGCTTTGTTGATAGCTCATTTACCTCTATAGCCGGGCGACCATAACCATAAGCGTTGATCGTATAAAACATATCCTTGTAACTAATAACGTCTCCTGAAATATATTCAACAGTCCCATCATTAACAAAATCAGATCTAATGTTATTAAACTCATCCACCACATAATTAATTTTTATCCACACCCCCTTGAGAACTTCATCTCCTTTCCAGGCCACCTGCACCACATCTTCCATATCCCCATTATTATTCATATCGGCTTTAAACTTTTTTACTCGCATCGTTTTCATGATACCCTCCAGGTCTTCAATTTTTTTCTTCCACCTGGAAATATCTACTGGCATCCTATAAGTACCACCTTGAATCAATAGCTTAAGCCCTACACTTGGGTGCATCTCTTGTCCATTCGGAACATAGATCTCACCAGCATCAACAAGATCAGAAAATACATCATACGAATCTAAATTATTTGTAATTTTACCCTTATATTGAGATACCTCATCACAAATGGTTTCATCCTCAGCACGAACAAAACCAGAAACAGACAACAAAAAAGATAGAACTAAAATCAGATTTTTTGACATCACATCACCCATTTAAATATTAAATTTTCTTCCCACATCCATTATCAGTACAGTAATATTTATTTAGCTGTTCGAGACGCATTATTTTGTGATCAACCATGCAATTATAGTAAACAAGCTGTCCCCATCCGCCACTTAAACGGTTGCGACCGGAACACCATTTATTTATATAAGATTCCCATAGCGGCTGCGTATCAATTGCCAGCTTTGGATTTTCATAATTAACTTTAGCGTCTTCTATCTTTTCCTTTATCAATTCATCGAGTTCATCATTATAACTTTGATAGCAAGAAAGCATCTCATCAATCAAACCTTTGCTACATTCTTTATCAATCTCATCGATATTAAAAGCGCAGGCAGAATTGGCACTCATCACAGACAAAAACAATAAGATTTTTTTCATTTATCAATACCTAATTTAAATAATTTAAATTAACCAATAACCTAAATATAATACAAAATTATAGTTAATAAGTTGTCTTTATTTCAAGACTTGTTATATCTGAGCAACCGAAAATTCTTTTCTCCACAACAAGATTTTTCTGTTACAAATGCAGCCATGCTTTATAGGCTATCCCAATTGTTCATCTTATATTGTGTCAGCAGACAACTTAGCATACTGTGCATTTATTACCCGGCACCTGTAAAAAGTGTAGGTATTGAATTTTATCTCAGTAACCTGGCTATCTAATTCATTTTAAATTTAACTTAGGGAACCTCTGATTAAATCACTTTCTGGTGGCAGAGGCTCTTCACGGGTGGATGTGAAGCTCAGGTGATAGGACGGGCATTTCGAAACCGTCGGATACAGGGATGTATCCGTCGGAGCTACAGGGAAGTACTCGTGCGTTTTCGAAATGTCCTTCCTATTGCCTGAGCGCCCCGGAAGCTACCATAGTGTCCACGCGAATTAATCAGAGGTTCCTTAAACTGTTAAAAAATACGATTTCTCTATTTATCAAGCGGTATATCGACAATAGATGCAAAAATACGATTATGGTTAAAGGAATCAACCCAGGGAAAAGCCGTATGTTCCGTATTTCTCTCCTTTTACAGATGCCCGTCCTGTAGACTCCGCTTTGAATAAGGTTTTAATGGTTTTTCCGCCGCATTATCAAAGGAGTGACCGACGATGCTAACTGGCAGCCGGAAGGCTGATTTACTTAGCCACTTGGTGTATCGAATTCCCTTACTGACTGCTTAAATTTTGTGGTGGGAAAAGGAGCGGATTTTCCTCTTGCTCGCACGCCTAGAGAGACCCGCTGATTTAATGTGCGTATCGGAAAAGATGGGCAGAATACTTGGAGTGAAGGATAGATATATTTAGAAACCGTCGGATACACGAGGTATCCGACGGAGCTACTGGGAAGTACTCGTGCGTTTTCGAAATTTCCGTCCTATTACCTGAGCGCCCCAGAAGCTATCATAGTGCTCTCGCGAATTAATCAGAGGTTCCTTAGGGCACTCTCACACGCTATAGAAACTTAAAAAAGTCGAATATATTCAAGGATATGTTCAACCACAGTGCATATCGGACTCTACATTGGCCGACACGCGCACACTGTTGACTGAAACATCCATCTCCCCGGCTGTAGTCATATAGAAAGGTGAAAGCACCATATCCATACGTGTGCCTTTTTCCGCGAGGCATTGCAGAGGTATAGAGATGGTTTTCCACTCACCGGGCTCTGTTACCTGCAACAGGCCGGTTACCGGCAGTTCTGCGCGGCAGTCTGTGCCGCAGGACATGCCCACCAGTACTTCCTCGCTCGGTTCCCGGTTCACTTTTACATCGAACTGCAGTGCGGCACTGGCTTTCAGGTAGCCGCTCAGGTCGGTGCGCTGATTGGCAAAAAGTCCAACGGTGGCCGGGCCCTTTCCTTGCCACTGCAGTCGGCGGCTGTCTCCCTGTACATGGCGATCCACCATCTGTACCCGCAGGCCATTTAATTCAGTGACGCTATCGGTGATGGTGCTGCTTCGGTTACTGCTATCCAGAGCTTCCAGTTTCCAAGGGGCCAGCGCACGGCCTGCGAACAGCTGTAATTCCTCTTCACCGCTGGGTTCACTCAGGCCACTTTCCTCCGGCAGCAATCCCGCGACGTCTTGAGTACTATAGTTCAGACCAAAATCGAAGGCATACTGAACCTTGGGGTTTTCCGGATTTGCGGTTTGCGGCCAGGTAAACGGCAGGCGGCCAGCGAAATCGTAATTCACTTCACCATCCGCTCTGCGGAAAATGACATCGGCCACACCAGCACCTTCACTGCCCGGATGCCAGATTACAACAAAGGCATCAGAGGCGTTGATTTCCGGATTTACCCACAGGGGACGCCCGGTGATAAACAGGGAAACTACGGGAATATTCTGGCTCCGAAGTTTTTTCAACAGTGCGAGATCGGCGTCACCCCGGTAATCCAAATTGGCGATATCCCCCTGCATTTCCGCGTAGGGGTCTTCTCCGAATACCACTATGGCCACATCCGGCTTTTGTGTGAAGCTGCCGTCCACGCTCAGTATGGCTTCGCCACCGACAGATTCCACCGCTTCGGCAATACCTGCGTAAATGGAGGTCGCACCGGGGAAATCACTGTTTTGATTTCCGGTACCCTGCCAGCTGATACTCCAACCACCAGCTTGCTTGCCGATATTATCGGCGCCGTCACCGGCCACCAAGACACGCTGGTCGCGCGCCAGAGGTAGTAAACCGTCACGGTTTTTCAGCAGCACCAGGGATTCACGCACCGCTTGGCGGGCGATAGCGCGGTGTTCCGGTGAGCCAATAACGGATTCGTCCCCGGCCAAAGCCCGCTCTGAGGGCGCTCCCTTTTCGAACAAGCCCGCACGCATTTTGACCCGCAGGATACGCCGCACGGCGTCATTCAGGCGCGATGCCGGGATGGTGCCGTCTTTCGCCTGGGCCAGGGTGTTGGCGTAAAGTGTTTTCCAGTTGGGGTCCGGCGCCATAAACATATCCAGACCGGCGTTGATTGCTTGCGGACAACTGACGGTACTGCAGCCTTCCACAAAGGCGTGGCCGTTCCAATCGCCCACGACGAAGCCATCAAAGCCGAGGTGATTTTTCAGCACATCGGTAAGCAGGTATTTATGACCGTGCATTTTTTCCCCCTGCCAACTGCTGAAGGAGGCCATCACCGTCTGCACGCCCGCCTCTATCGCGGTGAAGTAACCGGGAGCGTGTGTTTTGAGCAATTCCTCCTCTCCAAACTGTGCGTCACCCCGGTCAATACCGCCGGTGGTACCGCCGTCGGCAATAAAGTGCTTGGCGGTGGCAATCACATGTCCCCCGGCAAAAAATTCATCGGTACGAACTTTGCCTTGCAATCCCTCCACCATGGGGCCGGCGTAGCTCGCTACCACTTCGGGGTTTTCGGAGTAGGACTCATAAGTGCGCCCCCAACGGTCATCCTGGACTACCGCCAAGGTGGGGGCAAAGCTCCAATCTATGCCTGTGGCCGCCACTTCGGCTGCCGTGGCGGCACCAACCTTCCGAATCAGGTCGGGGTTGCGCGTAGCGCCTAGCGCAATATTGTGTGGAAACAGCGTTGCGCCGATAACATTGTTGTGGCCGTGTACCGCATCCGTACCCCAGATAATGGGAATGGGCACACCGCCGTCAGAGGTGTCCATAGACGCGTGGTAAAAGGCATCAGCCAGCGCTACCCAGTCATCCACGGTTGCGTATTTATTGTTGTTAGGAAATGAGCCTCCGCCATTGAGAACTGAGCCCAGGTGGTAATCCCGCACATCCTGTGGTGTCACAGCGCGCAGCTCGGCCTGAATCAGCTGGCCAACTTTTTCTTCCAGGGTCATTTTTTCCAGAAGCCGGTCAATCTTGGCTTCCATATCCGCATCCTGGACCAATCCACCGTGCAGAGTCGGCCAATCTGCGCCCACGCGGACTGGGTTGTCGTTCTTATCTTGTGCAACTTTTTCACTACAAGCGGCAATGCCACCAGCCGCCACCAGGCAGGAGATGACCCCCTGGAGAATTCGTTTTTTTATCACCGCAGAACTCCTATTTTTTATCTGCACAGATTTCGTACAACGCTTTAGAAACGCCAATATCTGTTCCCCTTGTACGCAATGTACAGAAAGACGTCGTCCCACTTTAAAAATGCGAGGCAATATGGTCCAGATCACATTTTTTTGGGGTGCGCACGAAAAGTGGGAAGGGGAATGAACGATTTTGGGGCAAAAAAAGACCCGCATTACGGGTCGAAAAGCAACTGACTCCATTCCAGAGAGCGTCAATTGTTAATAGTAACTGCCGGGCAGTGCTCACGCAGAAAATCGTCGTGACTGGGCAGGGTATCGACCATCTGTGCGATGGCCGCTCTCGCGGTTTCCTGGTGCTGGATAATCTGCGCTGCCGGCAGGTTATCCAGGCGGGCATCATAGCGGCGCGGGCGCACCCCCATGCCTTCGAAAACAGAAAACCAACTGGGACTGTGAAAAAGCTCATCAATGCCTTCGCGCAGCGCCCCTTGGCAGCGGAACAGCGCGATGCGTTCCCGCAGCGTCTGCGGGATTTCCGCCTCTTCCTGCCACCAGCGCCAGAAGGGTGTATCCCGGCGGCGGGTGAGGCAGTAGTGCAACACCACGAAATCGCGGATCTCTTCGTAATCCAGACGCATGCGGCGGTTGTACTCCGCTGCAAGCTCTGTATCACAGCTCTTTCCAGGGAAAAAGCGCAAGAAGAAATCCATACCCCGTGTCACCAAATGGATAGCGGTACTCTCCAATGGCTCAATAAACCCAGAGGCGAGCCCGAGGGACAGGCAGTTGTGCTTCCACAGCTCTGTGCGAATGCCGGTACGAAAGGGGATCAATGCCGGCTCTGTGATAGGTTTGCCATCCACAGCTTCCAGCAGGCGCGCGCGCGCTTCATCGTCACTGATAAAGCGGGTATCGAATACATAGCCATTGCCGGTGCGGTGCTGCAACGGGATACGCCAGCGCCAGCCGGCACTTTCGGCACTCGCCTGGGTATAAGGAGTAGTGGCTCCGGTATTCTCAGTCTGCACGGCAACGGCTTTGTTGCAGGGCAGAAAATCTTTCCAGTCCTCGAACTCTACACCCAGCTGTTGTTCGATCAGCAGTGCTCTAAAGCCACTGCAGTCAATAAAGAAATCTCCGCTGATTTCCCGTCCATCGGTCAACCGCACCTTGTCGATAAAACCGTTGTCATGGCTAAAGACTTCAACAACCCGCCCCTCGACACGCTCAACACCGCGCGCTTCGGCATAGTTGCGTAGATAGCGTCCCGCCAGCTTGGCATCCAGGTGCAGTGCATAGCTGGCGCCACCGATTGGCGTTTTCTGTGCTTTCTGCGGCAGATAGAAGCGCCCTTCCCTTGCCATAACAGCACAGGGTGCGTGATCCTGCAGCTCGGAAGAGTGCCCGTTCAACTGTGCCCACAGCCAGGCCTGATAAAATTCAATAATACCGAGGCGCTGCCCTAGAACGCCAAAGGGGTGAAAATAACTCTGTCCTTTTTCCAGCCAATCGTGGAACTGAATTCCCAGCTTAAAGCTTGCCTGAGTTTTTTGGATAAAATCCGCTTCGTCGATACCGAGACCACGCAGCAGTCCGATAAACGGAGGAATCGTGGATTCACCTACACCGATGGTACCGATATCCTCCGATTCCACCAAGGTCACCTTACATACATCTGGCTTGAACTGGTGGGCGAGCACCGCAGCGGCTATCCAGCCGGTGCTACCACCACCCACAACGACGATATGGCGAATTCTGTCGTCTAAATCGAATTTGTCTTTCATAGATTATTTCTGAACCAGGCTATTTTTTCTGCACATAACGCGCAATGAATTCCTGATGCGCTGGCGCTTCCCGCACCGCCTGGCGGACGCTGTCACGCATGCCCCGCAGTCCCTGTAAAAGTTGTGTTTGATCCAACGCATCAGCGGCGAGATTCCAGCTGTGCGGCAAGCAGTCAAATCCAGCGAATATGGCCAGCCAACTGGCGGGCTGAAACATTTCCCAGCGATAGCGCAGCAAATAACCGCTGGATAAAAATACGTTTATTTTCCGCTGCAGGCTTTCCGGCAAATTGCCATTTTTTGCCATAGCGCGACATTCTCTCCAAAAATCACTGTCTTCCCGGCCATTTAGTGCATAGTGCAGTAATACGAAATCCCGCACCCGCTCATACTCAAGGCGTGTCTGTTCATTAAACTCAGTAGCGATATCGGGGTGACAATCCCGCTGAGGGAAGAGGGTTTTCAACCGCTCTATCCCCGTTTCTATCAGTGCGATAGAAGTACTTTCCAGCGGTTCGATAAAACCGGCAGAAAGCCCCAGAGCGATGACGTTTTTATTCCAGGCCCGGCGGCGTATACCCGGTTTGAACCTTATAAGCCGAGGTTCATCCAAGGCGCTTTCACCCAAGCTCTGGGAAAATTCATCCCGTACCTGCTCTGCGTCGATATATCGACTGGAAAAGACCCGGCCGTTACCACTGCGTTCCTGTAAGGGGATATGCCACTGCCAACCCGCACTGTGGGCATTTACCTGTGTGTAGGGTTTTGCTGCGGTCTCGCGCGCGCTGGGCGCCACCCAGGCGCCGTCGCACAGCAGCCAGTGGCTCCAGTCCTCAAAGCCGGTTTGCAGCGCATCTTCGATCAAAAGGCCACGGAACCCGGAGCAGTCGATAAACAAGTCTCCGGCCAGCTCGCGGCCATCGTCGAGTAACAGGCTGTGAACAAATCCGTTCTCAGCCCTGGTAACTCGATGAACAGTAGCCCGCACATGTTCCACGCCTCCGGCCACCGCTTTCTCGCGCAGGAGCGCGGCGAAACGTCCCGCATCCAAGTGCAGCGCCCAGTCATAGACACTGAGTGTGGAGGGTGGGTTGGGCGAGGGCGGAGAAAATTTACCGGCCAGCGCCAAGCCCGCACCTAGAGAGAAGTCTGTCAGTTGTGCGTCCAACCCCGCCTTGCGTGCCCGCAGCCAGTAATGCAGAAAATCCACTTGATTCAGTGACTGGCCGAAAACACTAAAGGGGTGAAAAAAACTGTGGTTTTGGTTTTTCCAGTGGTTGAACTGAATACCGAGTTTGCAGGTGGCGCCGATTGCGCGCATTACGTCCAGGTCCTGCAATCCCAGTCTGTGGCAAAAACGGCGAAAGGTGGGTGTAGTGGCCTCGCCGACACCAATGGTGCCAATATCGGGCGATTCCACCAAAGTGATTTTCAGGGGTGTTCCGGAAAAGTGGCGTTGCAGACTCGCCGCCGCCATCCAACCGGCGGTGCCGCCGCCGACAATCACTAGGGACTTAATTCGTTTGTCTGTTGTCATGGTACAGCTTTGCGCATTGCGCTTATTTTTATAACGAATTTTTGAAACAATTTTTCCAAAAGTTTGCTAAATGAATATTCCTAATAAAAAAAGCCGGCTCCGAAGAGCCGGCACACCTTTTTAGAAACGGGCTCTGACACCGAGTGTATAACGGGGTTCGAACTCGTTCTGGGAGTGATACTGCTCCGCCTCACCGGCGTAATCGATATAGTAATTTTCGATTTCTCCGGTGATATTAGAGCCGTTCAGGAATACGGTGACCTCGTCCGTGACATCGTAGCTGACCTGAGCATCCACATAGTTGGTGGCCTCCTGATACACCTGGAAGCCAGTTCCACCGACGTTGCCATCCTGCAGCCGATCACTTCGGTAGTTGTAGGCAATTCGCGCTTGCAGTTTTTCATCTTGATACCAGGCAACAAAATTGAATTGATGTTCACTGGTATCGTAGAAGGGCAGCTCATTGCCTTTCTTGTCGACGTCGTTACTGCTACTGGGCGAATAGGTGTAGTTGGTGTCGATACCAAAGTTGCCTAACAGGCCGTCGGTAAAGTCCCCAAATGCCAGCTTGGCTCCAAGTTCCACACCTTGAACTTTGCCCCCCTCCCCTTCTACGGGGCCGGTTACGGGTACCGAGCGGCGCACCACACCGTCTGAGTCGGCGAATTCCCGCATTTCAACGGTACCGCCGACCACGAAGCTGTCGATATCCACATGGAACAGCGCCAGATTGGCCATGGAGGCGCCACCGAAGTAATACTCCACCGCTACATCAAAATTGGTAGAGCGCCAGGGATCCAGTTCGGGGTTGCCGCCGGCATTGGCACTGGTAACACAGCGTGTGCCGTATCCATACTCGGGGCAGTCAGAAGTATTAATGTCCAGGCCGCCGCCGTACCACCCCAGGTCCAACGGCATCATGTTTTGACTGGCGGCGAATCGAAGCAACAACTCATCATAGGGTGCTGCAGTCAAATTGAGCGCTGGCAAGACATCGGTGTAGCTGTTTTTGGAGAAGACATCACCGGCATCGATATTGGTATCACCGTAATTCTTGATATCGCCAGTGACATTCTGGCGAACACTGATCTCGGTATCGATCACGCGCAGGCCCAGATTACCGGTCACTATGCCATATTCGAAATCCGCACTCAGAGTGAAGCTGTTCTCCACCAGCCCGACATCGTAACTCTCGCCGGGCACGATTACGCGATAGGCATCGCCAAATACACGTTTCTGGAAGGCTTCCACATCGTCAAAGTCTTTGGGGTCAATAGCCCAGACACCGGGCAGGCCAGAGGTGACTGAGCCATAGTCATCCACAAAAATTACGTTGTTGTAGTCGTATAGTTTGGTGGGGCGGTTGACCGTGTACCCTTGGAATTCTCCGTTGACCAGTTCGCCCGCCTGACACTGGTCCTGATCCATCACCACATCGATCGCTTTCCACTGGGCCTCGCAGCCGGCGGGATCTGTGGCGCCGTTGCCGGCGTAGAAGCGGGAGAAAAGGTGGAACTGTTCAATTTCTACCTGCCGGTCGCTGCGGCGCAGGCCGAAATCCACTTTGGTAATAAATCCGCCCACGGCTTGGTCAAAGTCGTAACTGCCCTTGGCCGAGAAGACATCCAGGGTAGCGTCAGACTCGTTATTGCCCTCGGAAGAGAAGGCGGCCACCGCGTAGCTGTCCAGGTTAGCCATGTAATCGCGCATGGTGGCGCCTGCCCCCAGACCGCCGGAAATCGGGTTATCGAAACCACTCCAGCGCGGATGACTGCCGCTGATATCGTAATGCAGCTCCGGAGTCTCCCCGTAACCCAGCGGGTTGGGATCGATAAAGCGGCCGCCATTCTCCCCCACATCGCCCACATAGCGGTCTTCGTCGTACAGGGCGGCGATATCGGCGGGATAGAAAGGCAATAGTTGCTTGGGCGTATCGTCGCGCCAGTTGGACAGGTCCCCCTGGGCCTGGCCGTTCATGGACAGACGGTTGGCATCGCCGTGAATGGCGCGCAGGCCGCCGCGGAAATTGCCGCCGTTGTCGTAATTCAGTTCAAGGTTAATGTTCTTGGAATCGGACGTATTGGTACGGTTTACTGTAAAGGAGTTGACCCACTGGGCGTGCACATCGTACTCATCCACGGAAAGCCAGCTCTCGCCGTTGTTACCGGCAATCCCAGTATCCGTGTAATCAGTGGGCGTCAGCCAATCCAGTGTCTGCCAGCGGTTGGAAATGTTCAGGCCCACCGCACGATTGTGCTCTTCCAGCTCGGTGTAGAAGCCCTCCGCGACAACATTGAAGCCATTGCCGAGATCCGCCTCAAAGGCCAGATTCATACCTGTGCGGTTGCGTTCCACCACTCGGTTGAAGCTGTCGTAGCCGTGGGGCGCGTTGAAGTTCTTGCCGTCGCCGCCCCAATCGTTATTGCCGAAGACGCCACCGGAAATACCGGAGTAGTTGTTGCCCAGATTCGCTTCACTCTTACTGGCGGAGAATAAAACGCCCATCGTTTCATTGCGCCAGCTCACCAACCCATTAACGGAAGGATCGGTCTCGCCAGTGTAATCGCCCTGGGCCATTTCGGCGGCAACGGTGCTGGTAAAACCCTCGTCGAGCCCCATGGGGCGGAGGGTGCGCAAGTCCAATGTGCCGGTGATGCCATTCAAGGCATTGCTTAGGTCAGCAGATTTGTAAACATTCACTCCGCCCATCAGCTGGGAGGGGATGTCTGTAAGGGTCGGTTGGGCACCGCCCAGATTACCGGCAGTCAGATACTGCTCGCCGTTTAGCAGGGTCATCACCTGTGGCAGGCCGCGGATGTTGGCTGTCGCCCCCTCGCCCGCATCGCGCTTAATCTGAACACCAGATATACGCTGCAAGGAGTCCACAACAGTCACGTCCGGCAACTTGCCGATATCTTCAGCGACAATACCGTCCACCATGGACAAGGAGTCACGCTTGAGATTGACGGCACTCTCCTGAGCGCCGCGCACCCCCAGCACCGTCACTTCTTCCAGTGCCGGGGTTTCTTGACTCTGAGCGATTGTCACACTGCTCATGGTCATTGCCGCGATAGCCGCGGCCATGGATTTTTTCCTAAACCCAAATTGATTGCTCATGGAGTTCTCTCCACCATCGTGATGTCGTTATTTTTTTATCTGCTCAGATGATCGCCGCTACTGCCTAGCGCCAACGGAGTCATCGAGGCGGGAGAATCCTCGGCGAATCGGCAATAGGTGTCGTCCCAGTTTGGGCCGGAGCGGAGAAGATGAGCTATCCCATTTTTCCCAGCGCTCAGTGGGAATCAAAAAATCTCTATAAATCAATAAGTTAAAAACACGTCTCAGTAAATGCCCTCTTCGGCAGGGTATACAGGAGACGTTTGGGATGGTAAGCAACCAATCACAAAACACTGGATCTTGTGCAATTTGTCGTATATTTCTACCGTTGACTGATCACTGCCCTCGCTATCTGGCACGCGCTTCTACACCGCGCTGCACCCGGCAGTGAGAAGAAAATGATCGGATGGACATTGTCCGAGTGTCTCCGCGCCAGTACATAAGAGGCGTCGTGACACCGGTCACAAATTACCCATAGATAAGGAAGGCCACCGTGAAACGTCTATTCCTGCCGCTCGCCCTGGGCACGGCACTACTGAGCAGCAACCCGGCCACCGCCACAGACCCGCAACAACTGCTGAAGCAAACAGAGTCCAAGGTGATCGAGTGGCGCCGCCACCTCCACCAGTACCCGGAGCTCGGCAACCGAGAGTTCAAAACGGCCAAATATATTGAGAAACACCTGAGATCCCTCGGCATGGAAGTGGAGACCGGCGTAGCGCACACCGGCGTGGTCGCTCTACTCAAGGGCGGCAACCCAGGTCCCACAGTGGCACTGCGCGCGGATATGGATGCACTGCCGGTGGCCGAACAAGTGGATATTCCTTTCGCATCAAAGGAAAAAACCGAGTACAACGGCGAACAAGTGGGTGTCATGCATGCCTGCGGTCACGACACCCATGTGGCCATGCTGATGGGCGCGGCGGAAGTCCTGGCTGCTATGCGCGATGAACTGAATGGCAATGTGCTGTTTGTTTTCCAACCTGCGGAAGAGGGTGCGCCGGACGGCGAAGAGGGTGGCGCCGAGCTGATGCTGAAAGAGGGGCTATTTGAGAAATACAAGCCGCAAGTGGCCTTCGGCCAGCACGTGACCTCCACCCTCCCAAGCGGCGTGATCGGCTACAGATCCGGTCCCCTGATGGCGAGTTCGGACGAGTTCCGCATCACCGTCAAAGGCCGCCAGACCCACGGCTCCCGCCCCTGGGGTGGTGTTGACCCGATCACCGCAGCAGCGCAGATCGTCATGGGCACCCAGACCATCGTCAGCCGTCAGATCGATATCAGTAAGGAACCGGCGGTGGTCTCCTTCGGCAAAATCGCAGGTGGTGTGCGCAACAACATCATCCCGGACAGCGTCTTCCTGAACGGCACCATTCGCAACTTCGATATGGACAACCGCCAGCAGATTTTCAAGAAGCTGAAAACCACCGCGGAACGGATTGCGGAGAGCAGCGGCGCCGAAGCCGAAGTGGAAATACTCGAGGGCTATCCGGTAACCGTCAACAATCCCGCATTAACCGAGCAAGCGGTACCCGTGCTGAAAGCGGTTGCCGGGGATAAAAACGTTATGGAAATTCCCAAAATCACCGGGGCCGAAGACTTCTCCTTCTTTGCCCTGGAAGTGCCGGGCTTCTATTACTTCCTCGGCGTAACGCCCGCGGGCACAGACCCCGCCACCGCAGCGAGTAATCACTCACCGCGTTTTTACGTGGATGAAACGGCGCTGAAAACCGGTACTGAGGCCATTACCCGGCTGACGCTGAACTATTTGTCCGCCGCCCGCGGGCAATAAGCCCCAGTCCCGGCACTACCCTGATGCGCTTTCGCTGCTGCGCGCCGGGCGCCGGCGGCGGCGGGGACGCTGGGCGTCACCGCGCGGAGTCTGGCTACTGTCGTTGCGGCGCCGTCCCTGTCCGTTGCCGCGACCGCCATCACTAGGCCTCTTGCCGCCGCTGCGGCGCCTGCCCCCCTTCGCCGGGCCGCCCGACTCCGGCAGTGGCTGGCTCGGTTCAAATCCCGCGACCTCTTCCCGCGGCAGCGCCATCTTGATCAGCCGCTCGATATCCCGCAGCTGTTTGATCTCATCCGCGCTCACCAGGGATACCGCCTGGCCGCGGGCACCGGCGCGACCGGTGCGGCCTATGCGGTGCACATAATCCTCCGGCACATTGGGCAGATCGAAATTCACCACTTGGGGCAGCTGGTCGATATCGATACCGCGGGCAGCGATATCCGTGGCCACCAGTATTTGCACCTTTCCGCTCTTAAAATCCGCCAGCGCCTTAGTGCGCGCATTCTGGCTCTTGTTGCCGTGAATGGCGGCAGCGGTGATATCGTCCGCCTGTAATTGTTTCACCAGTCGGTTGGCGCCGTGCTTGGTGCGGCTGAACACCAGAGCCTGATACCAGTTGTTCTCGCGGATCAAATGGCTCAACAGCTTCTGTTTGCGCCCCTTGTCCACCGGGTACAACTTCTGTTGCACCGTCTCTGTGGTGGTGTTGCGCGGGCTGACGTCAATCTCCAGCGGATCTTTCACCAATCCCTTGGCAAGATTGCGGATTTCCGGTGAAAAGGTCGCGGAGAAGAGCAGGTTCTGACGCTTGGCGGGCAGAAGTTTCAGGATGCGCTTGATGTCGTGAATAAAGCCCATGTCCAACATGCGATCGGCCTCATCCAGCACCAGGGCCTCCAGCTTGTCAAAATGCACAGCCCCCTGGCCGTGCAGATCCAACAGGCGGCCCGGAGTGGCCACGAGAATATCAGCGCCACCGCGCAGGCGCGCGATCTGCGGATTGATTTTCACCCCGCCGAAAACCACTGCATGGCGCAGCGGCAGGTATTTGCTGTAATCCTGCACGTTGTCGAACACCTGCGCCGCCAGCTCGCGGGTGGGGGTGAGCACCAGGGTGCGGACGCGGCCATTGCGCGCGCGCTCTCCCTGGCTTAACCGATGCAACAGCGGCAGAGTAAATCCGGCTGTCTTGCCGGTACCTGTCTGCGCCGCCGCCATAATATCCCCGCCGGCCATCACCGCGGGAATTGCCTGAGCCTGAATCGGAGTCGGCTCCGTATAACCTTTCTCTGTGACAGCGCGGGCAATTTCCCGCACCAAGCCCAGATCTTCAAATAGCATATAAAAATCAACCTCGAGTTGCGTTCCAACGCAATCGCAAACCGTTACGCCCACTTGCGGACGCTGTGAATAATTCGGGTTCCCAAATCGCCGGCGGAAGCCCGCCGCAGCGTTATACCGAAAAACCGAGCGCAGAACTGCGCGTGAACCAGGTACCACCTCTCCCCGCACATTGCACACCAGCACACGGCGACCGCCATCAGCCACCACTTGCGCCTCATAAACCAGATGGATTCCAGGGGGGTGGAAAAAAATTCCGGGGGAAATGCCGGCAGGCCCGACGGCCTGCGGATAACGCAATGCTTTGGCGCGCCACTATAGCACACTCACAGCGACCGCATAGTTTTATTTTCGCAAATACCCGGTGGTTGTAGTCCACCACTTGTTTAGACCGATACGCCAGTAACCCTTGGGACCACAGGGTGGCTATCATAGTATTTGCTGACGGTTGCAAACGCGACCGAGGATTGAAATTGCATTGCGGTGAGGAGTGACTGATGGCGTCTACTTACGATACGTCGGAAAAATGCGAGCCGGGAGAATATGTAACTCTGGGCAATGGGCGCCAAGTGCTGATCAGACCGATATGCAGAAGTGACGGCCAGCTGGAGAAGGACCTAATCGAGGGCTTGTCTCCAGAGACGCGCCGCGACCGCTTTATCGGCGGCAGCTGCAAAGCCAGTGCCAAATTGATTGAACTACTGACCGACAACGATCAACGGCACGAGGCTTTTATCGCCATTGTTACCCAAAATGGGAAAGAGAGAGCCATCGCGGTATCTCATTATGCACTGGATGAAGACGGCCGCGCCGCCGAGTGCGCAGTAGTGGTCAGCGACGACTGGCAGGGACTGGGACTCGGCAGACTGATGCTACAACGCCTGATCGACAAGGCACGCGAATACGGCCTGGAGCGGATTTACTCCATCGAATCTGCCGACAACATGCGCGTAAAACGTTTCGCTGGCGAAATGGGCTTCGAATGCAAAGCGGACCCACGCGACTACACACTGCTGACCTATACTCTGCACCTGCAGCAAATACCGGTCGAAAAGCAATACAACACCGAACGCCAGCCTGCCTACGCCCGCTAGCGTCCGGCACATGGGAAAGCGGCGCGCCGCTTTCCTTCTCCTCCCGCACTTAGGCCTAAACTGTCCATGCACTTCCGCCCCGATGACGACATCAGGTAGCGCCCCATGGACAAAACCATTCCCCCCAAACTCCCGCTCTATATCCATGGCAGCCCGGTCCTTTCCCAAAGCCGCGACTGGATCGATGTAACCAATCCCGCTACCGGCGAGACACTGACCCAGGTGCCCTGCACTACAGAACCGGAACTGCAGCGGGCTGTAGAGGCAGCCAAAACCGCCTTCCACAGCTGGCGAGAAACCCCGGTTCCCACGCGCGCCCGCTTAATGCTCAGATACCAGGAGCTGCTCAAACAGCACCAGGAAAAACTGGCGGAAATTCTCTGCGAGGAGAACGGAAAAACCTACGAGGATGCCAAAGGGGATATCTGGCGCGGCATAGAAGTGGTGGAACAGGCGGCCAATATCGCCGCGCTGATGATGGGGGAAACGGTAGAGAATGTCGCCGCCGCCATCGACTGCTACTCCTACACCCAGCCCCTGGGAGTCTGCGCCGGTATCACCCCGTTCAACTTCCCGGCCATGATTCCACTGTGGATGTTCCCCATGGCCATCGCCTGCGGCAATACCTTCGTGCTGAAGCCTTCGGAACAAGACCCGGTCACTGCCTGTAAACTGGCGGAACTTTTTACAGAAGCCGGCGCCCCCGAGGGCTTATTGCAAGTCGTGCACGGCGGCGGCCAGCAGGTGGACTTCCTGCTCAAACACCCGGATATCAAGGCTGTCTCTTTTGTCGGCTCTGTCCCTGTAGGCCAACATATCTATCGCACCGCCACCGATCATCTGAAAAGAGTGCAGGCCTTCGCCGGAGCCAAAAACCATATGGTAATTATGCCGGACGCCAACAAACAGGTAGTGGTCAACAACCTAATCGGCGCCTCCGCAGGCGCCGCTGGCCAACGCTGTATGGCCATTTCTGTCGCCGTACTGGTGGGCGAGGCACAGCAATGGATCACCGACATCCGCGACGCTATGGCCAAGGCCAAACCCGGCCACTGGAAAGACCCCAACGCAGACTTCGGCCCACTGATTTCACCCGCAGCGCGCAAACGGGTACTGGACTATATCGCCAAAGGCAAGGCGGAAGGAGCCCGCTGTCTGCTGGACGGCTCGGACGTAAAGGTCGATGGCTACCCCAGCGGCAACTGGGTAGGGCCGACACTGTTTGCCGATGTCACCCCAGAAATGTCCATCTACACCGACGAGATCTTCGGCCCGGTGCTCTGTCTGGTCAATGCGGACAGCCTCGACGACGCCATACGCCTAGTCAACGATTGCCCCTACGGCAACGGCACCGCCATCTTCACCGCCAGCGGCGCCGCCGCGCGCAAATACCAGCACGAAATTCTGGTGGGCCAGGTGGGCATCAACGTGCCCATACCCGTCCCCCTGCCATTCTTCAGCTTCACCGGCTGGCGCGCCTCCTTCTACGGCGACCAACACGCCTACGGCAAGCAGGCCGTGCGCTTCTATACCGAAACCAAGACAGTGACTGCGCGCTGGTTTGATTCGGATATTGAACAGGCGGAGCATCCGAATATGACGATTCAACTGAAATAAAACCCAAGGGATCTATAATTAATTCACTTGTTAACGATGCACGCAGGGATCTACTACAGCGCTCACGCGAATTAATCAGAGACGCCCTAATAAATGCAGCGCTACATATCGGTATCCAGAAAAAGAGGTTCTACCGCTAGCTCCAAAGCTTGATTAGCTTGACAATACTCCGGTCTAAGGAAGTTTTAGAGCTTGCGCTGAAAATGGCCAGACCCACTATGCCACTACAGCTCTAAGATCTTTTTCGGGTGCTCGCCGTTCTTAAGCTGGGTCTTTACCACCAAAAGCACAGCCTCAAAAGCTAAAGTCGGCAATGGTCGCGAAAACTTGGTATAAATCCATGTCTCGTAGTTAAACCTGTGTATCTCTGTGTGAGCCGGAGCTTTAGGAGCGGACCAGTGTCCCTTGTGCGCCTTGGTTATAGGCAGGTAAATGCCGTTTCGTGGATCTTGAATGCCAATGCCCGCAAGGTGCAAGTTGGCTCTCGCCTGTGCTATCTCTTCCTGAAGCCATCTCTCTTATTAAGGCTGTTGTAGCAAAATATCTGCCAAATAGGTTTCCAGCGCGGTCATGGTGACCTCGCCCTGCCTGCCTGCGGAAAATAGCGATTGCAGTAAGGCGTAGTCTTGTCCGGAGCCTTCGCGTTCAATAAAGGCCCGAAATACATTGGGGGTTAGCTCGTGCTTCAGCATTACAGCGACGGCTTGCACCAGAGACTGGGTATCTTTCCAGTGGATATACGCGGCTAAGCGGTCTTTCACCACGTCCTCTACTTTTAAGATGGGTATGTCACCATTTGCTGTGGGCACCCTGGTCGTTTGCGTAATCAACTCATCACCTACCGATAAAGGCACGGATGGGAAATCAACCGTCACTTCGGTGGTGTTATTCACGTACACGCGACCTTACTTGTAATAACCCAGTTCGGCCATTGCGCGGTGCAACATTTTAGCCGGAGCATAGCTGGTATTGACCAAGTCAATATCTTTGGTGAGGTATAGGTTGCTGCTGTAAATTTCCACAGCCAGGCCACCCACCAGCACTACTTCTATGCCGAGCTCTGCCAAGTGGCGGACAATAATGGCCGCCAAATCGGTCATGCTGGTATTGCTAAAGTCCATTATTTGCCCTCGCCTCGCGCAGCCACTAACGGCTTACCCGCCTTACGTGGTCGGGTGCGCTGCACTAGGAGGCGGTTTTTCAGCTCGACGGGATAAGCGGCTACGGCGGCTTTTAACAACGCGGTAAGTGGCTCGATATATGGGTAGCGCGGATTTAAGCGGTAGTTACGCACCCGACCAATTAGCTCGCTGACGACCACGCCATCCTCTTCCAACCGAGCCAGTTGCTTTTGCATGGGGTTAACTGGCATACCGTAAAAACCGGCAATTGCACGAGCATAACCCTCGCCGCGCGACATTAAGTACACCAGCGCATTTTCCTGTGATTTAGCCCGCAGGAGCCCCCTAAGAATGAGCATGACTCACGCCTTTGTACCAATAATCAGCCAATATAATTCACTTATTGGTATATGTTAACCACACCTTGGTACACCTTTAGTCCCCTCTTCCCCCCCTTCCCGTAAGAAAGTCTTAAACGCGGCTACCAGTTCGTTTATATCGTTGGCCATAAACGCATCATCAATTGTCTCGTGTGGGACAGAGGGAAATCGAGCCTCATACAGCTTTTCGGTCATGATAGAACCGTGCTGGGAGGTGTAGTTTTTCATCAGACTCAGAAACCAAACCGGCTTTACTGTGAGTGCTGAATAGGCATGCAGGAAGCGTTTGAAGTGATCTTCGATAACCTGAGGCCAGCCCGATAATTTCACACAAGATCAGGTGCAGTTGGCCGGCAGTGCGCCCATAAATTCGAGTCAAACCCGAATGAAAGCTTAACCAGATTCAGGTAAGCAGCTTGAAATAAGCGACAACATTCTTACAAAATACTGAAATAGATTCATTATCTTTTAGTAGCCGAAAGCAAAAACAGCCACGTTATTCCAACAAAAAAGCCCCAACAAGTGAAGTTGTTGGGGCTTTTATTCAAACTGTTAATTTAAAAATCAACTCACCTCAGCCAAATTCCCCTTACTCTCCAGCCACTGCCTGCGATCCCCAGCCCTTTTCTTCGCCAGTAGCATATCCAGCAGTTGGTTGCTGTCATCTCCGGCATCCACATAGAGCTGGACCAGCCGGCGGGTGTCCGGGTCCATGGTTGTTTCGCGCAGTTGCAGGGGGTTCATTTCGCCCAGGCCTTTAAAGCGGGTGACCTGAATTTTGCCTTTTTTGTTTTCCGCATTGATACGATCGAGAATGCCCTGTTTTTCCGCTTCATCCAGCGCGTAGTAGACGTCCTTGCCCACATCGATGCGGAACAGCGGCGGCATGGCGACGTAAACGTGGCCGCCGGTGACCAGGGGGCGGAAGTGGCGCAGAAAAAGGGCGCACAGCAGGGTGGCGATATGCAGGCCGTCGGAGTCGGCGTCGGCGAGGATGCAGATTTTGTTGTAGCGCAGGCCTTCCAGGTTATCGCTGCCCGGGTCCACCCCCAGAGCCACGGCGATATCGTGCACTTCCTGGCTGGCGAGAATTTCCGTGGAGTCCACTTCCCAGGTATTCAGGATTTTTCCGCGCAGGGGCATGATGGCCTGGAATTCTCGGTCGCGGGCCTGTTTGGCGGAGCCGCCGGCGGAGTCGCCTTCCACCAGAAAGAGTTCGCTTCTGGCCGGGTCGCCGCTGGAGCAGTCTGCCAGTTTGCCCGGCAGGGCCGGTCCCTGGGTGACTTTTTTGCGCGCAACTTTTTTCGCCGAGCGCACACGTTTTTGCGCATTGCTGATACAGAGTTCGGCAAGGCGGTCGCCCTCTTCTGTGTGCTGGTTCAGCCACAGGCTGAAGGCGTCCTTGGCCACACCGGAAATAAACGCTGTGGCCTCGCGGGAGGACAAACGCTCTTTGGTCTGGCCGGAAAACTGTGGGTCGGCGAGTTTGGCGGAGAGCACGTAGGAGCATTGGCTCCATATGTCTTCCGGCCCCAGTTTAATACCCCGCGGTACCAGGTTGCGGATCTCACAGTACTCGCGCATGGCTTCCAGCAGGCCCGAGCGCAAACCGTTCACATGGGTACCGCCCTGGGCGGTGGGGATCAGGTTCACATAGGATTCAGCGGTAATTTCACCGCCCTCGGGCAGCCACTGCACTGCCCAGTCGGCGGCCTCGGTCTGTGCGCTGAAACTACCGATAAAGGGCTCCTCGGGCAGCACTTCCCAGCCCCGGTTGGCGTCGGATAGATAGTCTTTGAGGCCGTCTTCGTAATACCACTGATCGGATTCGCCGTCCTGCTCATTGATAAAGGTGACGCTCAGGCCTGGGCAGAGTACCGCCTTGGCACGCAGCAGGTGGCGCAGGCGCGGCACGGAAAATTTGGCGGAGTCGAAGTATTTCGGGTCTGGCAGAAAGCGCACGCTGGTCCCTGTGGTGCGCTTGGGGCAGTCTCCGATCACTTCCAGGTCCGAGGCTTTTTCGCCGTTTTGGAAGCCGATGCGATGAATTTTTCCCTCCCGTTGGATGGTGACTTCCAGCACTTTGGAGAGGGCGTTAACCACTGATACCCCCACGCCGTGCAGACCGCCGGAGAATTGGTAGTTCTTATTGGAGAACTTGCCGCCGGCGTGCAGGGTAGAGAGGATGACTTCAACCCCGGGGCGACCCTGCTCCGGGTGTATGTCCACCGGCATTCCCCGACCGTCGTCACTGACCGACAGGGAGTGGTCCTTGTGCAGTACCACTTCGATTTTCTTCGCGTGGCCGGCGAGGGCTTCGTCGACACTGTTGTCGATCACTTCCTGCGCCAGGTGGTTGGGGCGCGCTGTATCCGTGTACATGCCGGGGCGTTTGCGCACCGGGTCCAGCCCCGTGAGTACCTCGATATCTTCGGCGGAATAATTGGCCATATATTTATTGACTGCTCGTTAACAAATGCGGTTTTTATCCAACAGAAGCTGGTGCTCTTATGGATTAAATAAAAATTCTACAATCGGCTTGCAGTAGCGCGCGAAGCCCTGGAATCCGTGATCTCCGCCATCTTCGACGGTCTGGCGCTGACCGCGGTAGAAGTCCACTGCCTCGCGGTAGTCCAGTGTCTCATCGCCGCGCTGAGCCAGTAACCAATAGCGGCCGCGCAGCGGGTGCTGCAACCCGGCTTCCAGGCGATGCATGGTATCAACGTCTGCCGGGGTAAGGCGATACTCCTCTGTTCCACCACCGTAAGGTCTGAGTGTTTGCCCGACGTATTCCGGCATGCGCCGCGCGGGGTTCACCGCCGGATTCACCAGTGCCGCCGGCAACCGGTAGTGTTCCGCAAGGTAGGTGGCCCAGAAGCCACCCAAGGAGCTGCCTACCAGGCCGATCGGCCCACAGCTGTCATCGCTGCGAAAGTTTTCCAGCAGGCTCACCAGTGCCTGTCTGGCGGTTTCGGGATAGGGGGATATCTGCGGCGCACAGAAGATAATCCGCGGATAGTCCGCGATCAGGCAATCGCGCATCAGCCGGCATTTAAAGGACTGCGGCGAGGACAGAAAGCCGTGCAGATAGATCAGCAGCGGCCGCTTTGCTTGTTCTGAGTAAGACATGGGGGGAGATTATAGCGCTCTCGCGCTGCAGAGCAGAGGCTGAAGCGCAACGGAGCCAAAGACACCGCTGCGCTTTTTCGAGAAATTCCTCAGAGGGATTTATCCAAACTGGCGAATGCGCGGCGCATATCAATTCTCATATCGCCCCAGAAGGTCACGCTGTTAAAGCGCTCGAAGCGCCCGGGGCCGGCGACAAAGTTATCGCCGATATCGCGGCGGTCGCGAAAGCGCATCACCGGATTGCCGTCGCTATCGTAAAGGCTACCCACCAATACACCGTAGGCGCTCTGGTCGGTGTAGACACGCCAAACCCAAGTGGCAGTGGGGTCCAGAGGCGCGGCGAGGGAGAAGTTTTCCAGGCGCAGTTGCAGCCGGTAATCCGCCTCGGCGGGGTCGTCCACCAAGCGGCTTCCACGGGGAGCGAGGAATTTCTCACTGAAGGTCTGCGCCAGCAGTTCATTCAGTTTCTGTCGATCGCCTTCATCCAGTTCGTAATCGCGCGCACGGGCGGTTCCGGGGCCGGTTTTGAAGCGTTTTGTATATTCGATCTCAACGGGCTCTACATAGACGGCAGCACCACTTAAATCCAATGCGAACACCGCGGCCACCTCATCCAGACCGCTCTCGCGCGGCAGCAAACCGTCCGCATCAGCATTTTGCGCCCGCTCCTCCAGTGCAGACTGCTGGGCGCAGGCGCCAATAAACAGAAGGGAGATAAAGACCAGTGGCTGGAAAATTCTTCTCATATCCGACCTCATCACTTTCCCTGGAGACGCCCCATTGTAAAACTGGCAGCCGGCAATAACAGCCAAGAACCGTAAAGGGACGCCTCAGTAACCGGCGGAGGCCAGGTCGACACTGTATTCGGATACGGTGACCCGCTCTACACCGGTGGTATAGGTACCGTCCTCCTTTAGGTCGAACCAGCGGTAGCCCGGCATTTCATCGTCCACCGAGAAGGGGCCGCTGCCGGGAGTGAACTGCACCGAAGTGGAAGGGGTCGCATGCAGGCCAATATGGTCCAAATTGCCATCGAACTGCTGGTGCACATGCCCCCATACCAGGGCCTTAACGTGGGGTGCCGCGCGGACCAGGCGCAGGAACTGTTCACAGCCCTCGCGCAGCATATGGCCATCGATCCAGTCACTGCCCACAGGCACCGGCTGGTGATGCATCAGAATCATCACCGGGTGCTCGCGGGATTCCTCGAGTAGCTGCTGCAATCGCCGCAGCTGCTCCTCACTGAGACCGCCGCAGATTTGATTCTCCACGCTGGTGTCCAGCAGCAACAGGCGCCAGTTGCCCAAGTTGGCCACCTCCGCCGAGCGGCGCGGGGCCAGCTGCCGCATGCGCGCAGGGTCGTCGTGATTACCGGGCAGCCAGCGCCAGGGCGTACGCACCGACTGCATTTTCTGCAGAAAGCGGCGGTATGCGGCCTCACTACCATTGGCGCTGATGTCTCCGGTGGCCACCATTAGTTCGGCCTTCGCCTGGTCGCGGGCGATGGCGCGCAACACTTCGTCCAAGGTGCGCCCGGTGTCCAGTCCCAACAACTGATAGTCGGGCCGACCGCCAATATGGGGGTCAGTAAACTGAACTAGGCGATGTGACGGCCCACTCGATTCTCTGTGCTCGCAACTCACTTACTCACCTATTGTTGACATCCATGTCATACCGATTTGTGCGGGCCGGAAATACTAGAATCGCCGGCCATCCAGCACTAATTCAAATTCTGCGCGACCATTGGCGAGGCAGTGGCCGAGCCATTCTCCGAGAAAACGATTAACTTGCTGCCGCTCATCTGCCCTCTGCATCCGCGGATTGGGATAAACGTGATCGACACCAGTGCCGCCCACGGGCCCGTGTCCATCAATTGCGATTACCTCCGCCATGCGCGCGTCGTGATAGAGGCGCACGGTAATGTTCGGCGGCGCTATCCAACGGCGGTCGCCGGCAACAGCCTCGGCACTCAGGCACACTTCCGTGGTATACCTGGAGCGCTCCAGCACGAGCAGTTCAACAGTCCCATGGGGCATGCGGTAACGCCAGCGCTCCCTGCTGTCCAGCTCCGGCAGCAGTTTGCACAGACGCAGATAATTGGCATCGCAGTCAGCGTGATAGGCCGGCAGATTTACGCGATATGCCGGTTTTTTCTTGCCCTTTAGCGACAGCTTTGCCTTTTGCTCGGCAACCGTCCCGGTCTCGGTCAGTAGGGCCATTATTGACACTCCAATTCTAATATCGCTGTGATTCAGATCTCAGTTTGCACACCCTCACGGGCAGACGAACAAAATTTACGCTGACCAGTCATTCCGAAATCGTTTGCATAGCAAGTTGCCGGTAATTGAGCTGCAGCCACTGCATACAGATAACGGTAGCCGCGTTGTCGATCGGGCAATGGGCTCCCGGCTCCCGCTGCTCCATCGCATCCAACACCGCTTGCAGCGGAAATATCCGCAGACGGATATCTTCGTTTTCCTGTGGCAGACCGAAATTTCCCCCTGCGCCTTGCAGGTCCACGAGCGCACAGTAAAGGTGCAGTCGCTCGGAGCTGCCGCCCGGGCTCGGCATATAGCTGCGAATAAAGTTCAGACGCTCCACTTGCAGGCCCGCCTCTTCGTAGACCTCTCGTCTGGCCACATCTTCGAAGGACTCGCCTTCTTCCACCATACCCGCGACCACCTCCAGACACCAGGGCCCCCCGGGGCGCTCCAGCGCGCCAACGCGAAACTGTTCGGTAAGCCCCACCAGTTCGTGCACGGGATCGTATAGCAGCACCCCCACCGCCGGATCGCGCACGAACAATTCGCGGTCGAACTCAGCGCTCCAGCCGCCGCGAAACAAACGGTGGCGCAAACGCAGGCGCAGCATGGTGAAAAATCCCTGAAAAACGGGCTTGCGGGAAATAATTTCTACTGAGCTGCGATCAAACTCCGGGGACAAGTCCTCATTTCTGTCTTTCATTTTCATTATTGCACTCCGTGAACCGCGCTGGCGGGCTATCTCGCCTCCGGCCAGCTGTTATACTTTGCCGCCTGGAAAAATCCGTGACCACGCGGCCAGAAATTTTTCCGCCTCACTTTCCCCTGGCAGTACAGAGAACGCACCTTATGAGAGTGCTCAACATCGCCTACCAGCAACTGCGCCGCTACGGCAAGACCCGGGTCAGCTGGGCGCAGAAGCTGACCTTTGGTCTTATCAAGAACGATCACTATACCCAGGTTTTCAGCGACCGCGATGTAGCCGCCTTCGAGGCGCCGCTAGGCATCCGCGATCTGGGGGTGGGCAAAGCCAACCGCCGCCTGTTGGAGACAGTGGAGGCCTTCGATCCGGATTTGGTGATCGCAGGCCATTGCGACATGATCAGCAACGACACACTCAAAGCGATCAAACGGCAACAACCGAACTGCATTATCGCCCACTGCAACAACGACCCGCTCTTCGTACCCAGCAATGTGGAGCGGATCAAGCACCGCGCCGAAGTGACCGATGCGATTTTTGTCTCCACCGGCCGCCGCGAATTGAAAATGTTCGAGGGTATCGGAGCACGCGTCTACCACATGCCGAACCCGGTGGAACCGGCAATTGAGAATTTGGACAACTCGCAGCGCACCGATCTCCCCATCGACCTGCTTTTCTGCAGCAACAGCAACAATTTCACCAAGCGCCTGCAGATGGTGAAATACCTCAAAGACCAGCTCGGCGACGAGCTGAATTTCAAAACCTACGGCAGTTTCGGCGAACCGCCGGTGTGGGGGCGGGATTACGACCGGGCTTTGGCACAAACCAAAATGGGCCTCAACTTCAACCGCCAGGATACCCACTACTGGTACGCTTCCGCGCGCATGGCACAGCTGGCGGGCAACGGCATATTGCAATTCACCAGTGATAAATTGCACTTCGACGAACTGCTGCCACCGGAAAGCGTAGTCTACTTCAGCAACGAAGACGACCTGTTGGCAAAGATCCGTGAATTCCACGGCGACGACGCCAAGCGCCGTGCCTGGGCCGCACGTGCACGGAATTTTTTCCACACAGAGATGAATTCGAAACTCTATGCCCAATACATTGTCGAGGCATCTACCCTTCAGCCTTTCAGCCACGATTATGTTTGGGCACGCGATATCAAGCTGGACGGCACACTGAAATAACGTCGGCGCAACTCACGAAGTTTTTTATTTATGAGCAACAAGCCAATACGAGTAGCCCAGGTGCTGGCCGGCGCCGAACGGGGTGGAGCGGAAAATTTTTTCGTGCGTCTGGTCAGCGGCCTCAACGAACGCCCGGAACTTGCGCAAAAGGCATTTATCCGCAACCACGCGCATCGCGTGCAGTCGCTGCGCCACAACGGCGTGGAAACCGAAGGTTTCAGCTTTGGCGGCCCGCTTGATGTGATCGGCAAGTCGGCCTACCGGCGCGCGCTGAAAAACTACCGCCCGGATATCGTTATGACCTGGATGGGCCGGGCCAGCATCACAACCAAATCCTCCCCGGATTATCTGCTGGTCAACCGACTGGGACACTACTACAACCTCAAGTATTACCGCCACGCGGATTACTGGATCGGTATCAGCAAGGGCATCTGCCAGCATATGGTGGACGGCGGGCTGCCCAAGGAACGGATTTTCCACATCCCCAATTTCGCCGACGAAACACCGGTGGAGCCGCTGGCACGGGACAGTTTTGACACCCCGGCCGACAGGCCGCTGATACTGGCGGCCGGCCGCCTGCACATAAACAAGGGCTTTGACGTACTGCTGCACGCCCTAACGCAGATTCCCGATGCAATGCTGTGGCTGGCGGGCTCCGGCCCGGAAGAGGCCAAGCTCAAAGCGCTGTGTCACAAGCTGGGGCTCGACACCCGGGTGCGTTTTCTCGGCTGGCGCACCGATGTCACGGCGCTGATGCGTACAGCAGACCTTTTTGTATGCCCGTCGCGGCATGAGGGTTTGGGTTCCATCGTAATGGAGTCCTGGGCCCACCGCTGTCCAATCGTTGCCACCAAGTCTCAGGGGCCGGGCGAGGTTATCACCGATGGACTGAGCGGATTGCTCACCCCCATCGACGACGCCGACGCACTGGCTGCGGCCATCAAGTCAGTGCTGGAAAACCCCGGATTGCGCGAACAGCTGGTGGAAAGTGCCGCGGAGGTGTACGCGAAGGGCTATTCAAAGCAGCATATTGTCGCCGCCTACACGGAGCTATACCAGCATCTGCTGGAAAAGGGGCGGTAAACGGCGTTTTACAAAAGCACTTTGCAGCTAGGGAACCTCTGATTAATTCGCGTGAATACTATGGTAGCTTCCGGGGCGCTCAGGCAATAGGCTGGCCATTTCGAAAACGCACGAGTACTTCCCTGTAGCTCCGCCGGATACATCCTTGTATCCGACGGTTTCGAAATGGCCAGCCTATCACCTGAGCTTCTCATCTGGCTCCAAAGAGTTTTACGCCGGGAAGTGAATGAATCAGAGGTTCCCTAGGCTCCGCGCCCCGTTTGGCAGTGCCTGCTGAGGCGGCGGAGCGCTTGTGAAGGGGATGTCGGATCAGTTGGGCGGGAAACGGCCCAGCAGCTGCGCCATTTCTTCCCGCAACTGCTGTTGCCGCTGCACTGGGTCGTCATAGCGGGCGGCGGTGGAGCGCAGGCTGCCACTCCAGAGCGGTGAATTGTCTGGGGAGAGGACATCCATCACCAAGGTATTTTCCCGGTACTCGCGCACATGCAGCGGCGCGCGCCAACCGAAGCCCCAGTACCGGTAACCACCGTAAAATGCCAGGGTGTCGTCATAAACTGCGACCTTATCCACGGAGTGCAGCTGCACCCGCACCAAAAAATCCGCACTTTCGGCGTTGTCGGCCGCCATATAGCGCTGCCGCAGTATGTCGTCCGCCGCCCGCTTCATGCGCTTAATTTCCAGCGGCGACACAGGGCCAGTGGCAAGGGGATCGAGCAGGTAGTAACTGTGCAGATTGGAAAAATCTGCCTGGGGATCGTAGTCCACCGCCACTGGCGGCGCGGACGCACAGCTCGCCAACAACACCACCAGGGCCAGAATTCCCGAGCGCAACAAAAAGGTGGACCGCAGAATGGCACTCATGCCTGCCTCCAAATACAAGATTGCTGAAGAATCGGCATCCGTACCGAAAAAATTATTCCTTATTGTTTGTTTTTTCACATGTGACAACCGCCGATTGATTCACACGTGAACATCGCTTTATGTGGCGGCGTCACTATCGCTATTCCATCATTTGCGCTTTTCCTCCGGGAGCGGAGCGGCTAACCGCCCCACAAAGAACGCCCGGAAGTCGCTTTGCTCTACTGTGAGCTGTCCTCAATAGGCCGCCGGCAGATCTTTTAGCAGCTCGCGTACCGTGTTACCAATCACGCGCTGGCGCTCTTCGGCGCTCTCCGGGCGCGTCAGCAATTTTGTCGCACTGCCTCCCCATATCGGCACGCTGTCGGCACGGCCGATACCGAGCGTCAGGGTGACCCGCGGCGCGCCAGTGCGAGCCGGCAGTTCCACCACGCCAGCGGGGGCGTTACTGTCAAACTGGGCATCCCAGCTGGGATCGGTGGGGTCGCCGGAAAACGTCTCTTCCACCACCGCCACCTGGTAGTCCACCAGCATATCCGCGCTTCCGGTATCTTCCACTTGTCGATAGCCGCGCATCTGCAGTTCCGCGGTCACCGCCGCGCGCATTTCCTGATCCAGCTCCACCAGTTGTGCCGATGCCTCTGGGACATCGGAAAGCGCCGCCTGACTCCAGGCATAAGTGGAAAAAGCCACCGGTGCCGCCGCGGGCTCGATTCTCTGCACTTGAACGTCCTGGCACGCTGCGAGCAACAGCCCGAGCAGACCAACAATTACAGTTCTCATAACAACTCCTTTCGTTTTCTACTTGGCCGGCTCGTCGGCAAGATACAGTTCTATCTTGGGGCTCCAGCGGAACCACTCGGGTTTCGGCTCCGAATACAAGGGAAAGTGGCTGCCGGATTCCACCTCACGCCCCATTTTCGGCGCCTCCGGCGTGGCAAAGGCGACGCCGCCTGTGAGCAGCGCCTGTGTGGATTCAGTATGGACGGTGAGTCCGGTTTTCAAGCCGAAGTTCACTTCCACGCCACTGGCGTTCCAGAATACCGTGTTTTCGCGCACCAGAGTACGGTAGCGGGGCGCAATATGTACATAGATGTAGACCCGATCCGCCAGTTCCCCCAGGTCAAAGCCGGTCACTTCACCCACCTGCACCTGGCGATAATAGACGGGGCTGCCGGCCACCAGAGACCCCCGCCGAGCGGCGTCGAGAATCAGGGTCAGGCCCGGGCGGCTCATGGCCTCCGCCAGCGGGTCCCGCGGCGGCTGCAGGCTGGCGACAAACTCGGTCTGCTCGCCACCGTCACCGGGCTCCAGCGCCAGGTAGCGGCCGGTAACCAAGGTATCGAGGTTGGCCAGCTTACCGATACCGATTTGCGGTGACACCACCCAAATTCGGGTACCCTCGCGGGCGAAATCCTCTCCGCGCCGATAGAGTTTGGCCCGTGCCCGCACAGCGCCCAGATCCTGTTCCAGGCGCAGGCGTGTGATTTCGCCCACCTGTATCCCCTTGTAGCGCACCGGCGCCCCCTCCCGCAGGCCCTCGGCATCGGGCAGGATGATGTGAATAGTGACCCCTTCCTCAAGCGCCGCTTCGCGGCTGCTGTAGAGGGGAAAGCTGTCGCCACTCTGAGCTGGCGCAGCCGTCTTATGTGCCCATGGCGGACTGCCGAATGCAATACCGCCGCGCAGTAACGACAAGAGTGAATCCGCTTCCACTTCAATGCCGCTCAAACTGGCACTGGCGCGCAGACCACTGATATTCCAAAAGCGGGTCTCCCGATTTACCAGGTGCGCGTAGCGCGGCTCGATCACCGCGTACACTTCCACACCGCTGCCATCCTCGCGCAACTCCATTCCCTGAACACGCCCCACTTCGATGCGGCGGTAATAGACTGAGGCGCCGCGCTGCAGGGAGCCGGGGTTGCGCGCGGTCAGGCGCAGGTGCAGCCCCGGCACTCGCGGGTCCCGCGGTGGCGCCCCGGCGCGGGCGTCGAAGGCCCGGCGGGAATAGCTGCCGTGGCGCAGATCCACTTCAATACGGGTCCCCTTGAGCAGGTTGTCCAGCCCTCCGGCGATGTCCAGCGTCGGCGGCGCGGTCCAGAAACGGGTGTTTTCGGTCAGCAGGTCATCGGTAATGGGGTCCATTAACACCTTGACCTCCATGCCATTGAGCTGGCGGTTGGCTTTGACCTCGCTCACCTCCCCCACCTTTATACCCTGGTAAACCACCTGAGTGCCGGGGCTGACACTGACGCCACGATCGAAATTCAAGGTCACCGGAATGCCGGCATCGGCAGCGGCAAAGCTGTCGTAGAGTTCAAACTGGCTGCCGTTGACCGCAAGGGGGGAGTGGCGCTGCTCCTCCGGGGTGTGGAAGCTGACCCCGCCGGCTACCAGAGCGGCCAGGGATTCCAGATTGATGGTGATTCCACTGATGCCACCTTCAATACTGAGACCAGAGCTGTTCCAGAAGCGGCTGCCCCGGTGCACCAGGTGGGCGAATTCGCGGCGGATAAAGAGGTTGATCTCTACACCGTTGCCGTCTTCGCTCAAGCGGAAGTCCTCCACCTGCCCCACATTCAGCTGTCGGTAGTAGACCGGAGAGCTGCGGTTCAAAGAACCCAGCCGCGGCGCCTTGAGCACCACCCGCAGGCCGTCTCCGCGCACAAAGGCCGGCGGTCGATCCAGAGCCACAAATTTGCGCTTGCGCGCGCCGCTGCCCGGCTCCACGGCGATATAGTTGCCGGACAGCAACGTCTCCAGACCGCGGACCCCGGTAATGGTGAACTCGGGTCTGACCAGCCAGAAATCGGAGCCCTCCACCAGCAGGTGCTCGGCGCTGCGGCTGAAATCCACCTCCGCCAGTACACCGTCTTCACCGCCCAGCTCCGGTGCGTCCGGTACTAGCTTGAAATCCGTCACCACCCCGATATCCACACCGGAGTATTTCACCGGTGTCTTGCCTTTCACCAAGCCGTCGCCGGAACGGAAGAGAATGGTCGCGTGGATATCTCCCTGGGTGAAATTTTTGTACAGCAACCACAGCGCGATCAGCGCCGCGGTCAGCGGCAACAACCACACCAACGGCAGACCGCGACTGCGCCTAACCAGCCCCTGCTGTGGGCCGTCGCTGTAATCCCCGCTGCCCGGCGGCAGTTTTTTTGGCGAATCATCGTCACTCATTCCCCGCCCCCGGGTTCTCGTTGTCGAAACAGCGCTGGTCGTAAACGTCCCAGATCAGGCGCGGATCAAAGCTGCGCGCCGCCAACATGGTGACTACCACCACGGTGGCAAAGGCGGTACTGCCCGGGCCTGCAACCACTTGCGCTATGACCCCCATATCCACCAGCGCCACCAGTATGGAAATCATAAACAGATCCAGCAGAGACCAGCGGCCGATTCCGGACACCACACGGTAGAGTCTCATTGACTGTAGCGGCAGCAGCGGCAGACGCAATTGAACTTGGATCAGCAACAGGAACAGTCCCATCAGCTTCATCGCCGGCACCGCGATACTGGCCACAAACACCACCAACGCAATCCCCCAGAGACCGGCGTTATAAAGCTGCATCACACCGCTGATAATCGTGCTCGGCTCGCCGGAGCCTAGATAAATCACCGTCATCACCGGCAAAATATTGGCCGGCAGCAAAAGCAGTGCACCGGTGATGGCGAGCGCCCAGGTCAGCATTAGACTGCCTTCGATACGCCCGTGCACCCGACCTCCACAGCGGGGGCAGGTACAGGAGCCAGACGCGGGCAACCGCACCAGCTGGTGGCAGGAAAGGCAGCTGGTGAGCCCGTGCGACAGGGCCTTCTGCGGAAGCCTCACTGCGTGCCCCCCGCAACGGCCGCCCTCGCGCGCCGCCGGCGACGCTCCATGCGTGCCCAGACCACATGGGGGTCGAAGCTTAACGTGGTCAGATTGGCCACCAGCATCATGGCAACAAAACAATAGAGGCCGACATCCACTTCCATTTTGCCCAGATCACGCATCTTGATCAGCGCCACCAATACCCCGAGCATGTACACGTCCAACATGCCCCACTCCTTCAGGTGCCGGTACCAGCGCACCGCGACGGCTACCGGACCGTCGAGAAAAGCCCAGGCACTGCCCCAGCAAATAAAAGCCAGCAACAGAAATTTGACCAGCGGGGCCAACACGCTGCAGAAAAGTACCAAAGCGGATAGCCATACATAACCGGCATTAAACAGCGCGGCGACACCATTTAGCAGCGTGCTTTCCCCACTGAAGGCAAAGATGGAAAAGTGCATGAGCGGCAAAGTCGCGGCGGGAATAAAAAGCAGCAGTCCGGTGAGGCTGAGCGCCGCAGTGTAGCGGATGCTGTTTTTTGGGTTGCGGTGCAACACGGCATTGCACCGCGGACACACCAGCTTTTGCCCAGGCGGTGCCAGGGCATCGGTTATCAGCAGATCGCACTCGTGGCAGGCGCGCTGCCAGCGGCGCTGCATCACATCTGCCCCTCTTTGCATCTGCCGGAAATCCTTGCCTTTTTCTGCATAATATTTGCCGCATCCAAAACCGGCTTTGTCGCGTCTATTGAATTGTCGCGCGACGCCCCAATCAGGGAACCGCGGCTATTCCCCAGCGCCACCAGTGTTTACCGGTTGCCGCACAGCCGCTTCGGTTTAACGAAGATATACCAAAAAGCCCCGGGCGTCGCCTCGACGCCCCCGCGGCCCACGGGTACACTCACGCGACAGATTTGGGGAGACTGGCAGCATTGCCCGCTTGTAAGACCGCACCCGTCACAGGAAGTCGATACCGATGAAAAGAAGTGAACGCAACAAAACGCGGGGCAGCCATTTGCGCCCGCTCAAAAACCAGATTTTCGCCGCCCTGAAAGCACCGCTCGCCGCCGCACTGCTCGGCTTCGGCGCCATGCAGGCACAGGCGGACACGCTGTGGGAGGTATACCTGCAGGCTCTGGAAAACGACCCGCAACTGGCCGCCGACCGCGCCGCCTACCACGCGGGCCTCGAGGCCAAAAACCTGGGGCGCTCGGCGCTGCTGCCACAGATCAGCGCCTCGGCCGAAGCCAGCCGGACCCGCAACAATTCAACCCAGTTTAACTATACCTTCCTCGATCAGGGCGTTCTGCCGGTACCCAACACCACTGACTCGGACACGGACGAGCGCACCTACTCCGCGACCCTGAGCCAGGCCATCTTCGATCTGCCGGCCTGGTTCGGCTATAAGCAGGGCGCCATGGCCAGCGAACAGGCCGCGGCGGAGTTCAGTGCCAACCAGCAGGAAATGATGCTGCGCGTCGCCACCGCCTACTTCAATGTACTGCGCGCCCACGATGTACTGGAAGCGGCCCTTGCCGAGGAAGAGGCCCTGGCCAAGCAGCTGGAGCAAACCCAGCAACGCTTTGAAGTGGGTCTGACGGCGATCACCGATGTATACGACTCTCAGGCCGCCTACGACAGTTCCGTGGCCCGCCGCCTCACCGCCCAAGACGACCTACTGAGCAATTTCGACGCACTTTCGGTACTTACCGGTTCGCACCACGACACAGTCGCCCCTCTGCGGGGGGATTTCCAGGTGGCGCCGCCGGAGCCGATCGAGCGCGCCGCCTGGGTGGATTTCGCCCTGGCCAATAACTTTGACCTCAAAGCCGCGCGCCTGGCCGCGGACGCCGCGCGCTACGGCGCCCGCGCCGCCGCCAGCGAACACCTGCCGACCCTGACCGGCTCCCTGACCTATCAGAAGTACTATCAGGACGGCCATGCAGACACGTCTGTCCCGGACGCAGACGACATCAGGCTACCCATCGATACCACCACTGAAACCAAGTACGCAGCGCTCACACTGAGCGTCCCCATTTACACCGGCGGCGGCCTCAGTGCCAGCCGCCGCGAGGCGCGCAATCTGGCCTTCCAGGCGGAAGACCTGCGCAACCTGACCCAGCGCAACACGGTGCAGAACACGCGCACGCTGCACCGCGCGGTAGTAACGGATGTCTCCCGGGTGAAGGCCCGCGAACAGGCGGTTGTCTCCGCTAAAAGCGCCCTGGATGCGACCCAGGCCGGTTACGAGGTGGGCACGCGCAATATCGTCGACGTCTTGCTGGCACAACGCACTTTGTTCCAGGCACAGACCGATTACGCCAATGCCCTCTACGATTACATTATCAACACCCTGAGTTTGAAGCGGGTGGCGGGCCTTCTGGCACCGGACGACCTGCAGCAATTGGAAGCCAGGCTCAACCCGGCCCAACCTGTCAACCGCGTTGCGGAAACCAGCGCCGTGCCGGCAGTTAAATAAATCGCTAGCGGGCGGACATTGTCCGCCCGCTTCTAATTGATTTGCTCATGCGCATGTGGGAAGACCAACGCTGGATAAGGCCCCAACGCTGAGGGGAAGATTCCGAAGACCCTGGATACAGGGCGTGTTTGGCAGTCGCCTGCACTGATGTGAAGCAGCTGTCCCGCTGCCTGAACGCCGGAATCACTGACAGCGCTCAAACGCGTCAATCAGCGACTCCCCGGAAAGCGCTCTCTTGCAGTTTCTCGATTTCTTCCAGCAGCCGCAGCAGTGCGCCGCTGTTCTCCTGTGCCACATCTCTGCCCCGGGCGCCCGCACTGCGTCTGGCCCTGTCATCCTCGAGCCACTTCCGCACCTGCTGCGCCAGATTCTCTGCATCTTCCACCACCGCCAAGGCGCCAACCCGGGACAAGAGTTCGGCCACTGCGGCGAAGTTATGCAGATGCGGGCCGCAAATCACCGGCACACCCCAGGCGGCGGGCTCGATCATATTGTGCCCGCCCACCGGTACCAGACTGCCGCCGACGAAGGCCAGCTCGCAGGCACCGTAGAACTTGAGCAGTTCACCCATAGTGTCGCCGAGCAAAACCTGATGCTCCGGCCCGGGAGGGCCGCCGTCACTGCGGCGCAGCAGCCGAAAACCTCGATCGCGGCACAGACGCGCAACATCATCAAAACGCTGCGGATGGCGTGGAACCAGCACCAATAGCAGGTCTTCAAACGACTTGTGCCCGCACCGCAGCCGGGCGAAGGCATCGAGCACCACTTCTTCCTCGCCCGCATGGGTGCTGGCTGCCAGCCACACCCGCCGGTGGTCGCGACCGCGCCACTGGTGCGCCAGCGCCTGGGCCTCGCTGACCATGCCCAAGTCGATATCCAGATCGAATTTGATATTGCCACTGACCACCACGCGCTCTTGAGGCAGTCCCAACTCGACAAAGCGCCCGGCATCGGCCGGGTACTGAGCCACCACCCGGGTCAAGTTGTTGAGCATAGCTCGGGTCAAGCGCGGGAAACGCCCATAGCCACGGGCGGATTTCTCGCTCAGGCGTGCATTGGCGAGCAAGGTGGGCATTCCGCGCTCCGCGCAGAGCGCGAGCAGGTTGGGCCACAATTCCGTCTCGATAATCACCAACAGGTTCGGCCGCAGAGCGTCGAGAAAGGGACGCAGACATTCGGGCAGATCGTATGGCAGGTAATAGTGCAGCAGCCGCCCGCCGAGCAGCGGTTTGAGTGCCGCGCCCACCCGCTCCGAGCCGGTGGGGGTGGTGGTGGTCACCAGCCACTGCCAGTGGGGGTGGCGCGCCGCCAACTGTTCGATCACCGGGACCGCCGCCAGGGTCTCCCCCACAGAAACCGAGTGCACCCAGATCAGGGGCGCACGGCTGGCGCGCACCGGTACCCGCCCCAGGCGCTCCCGCAGCCGTTGCCGGTACGCCGGCTCCCGCCGCCCGCGCCACCACAGACGTAACAGAATCAAAGGGACAGCGGCACGAAATAACCAAGTGTAAAGATTGCGCATCTAAGAAAAGAACCGAAAAAATTCCTGGCCGCGGGCCCTCCGCTGTACGCGATACAGCCCCGCTGCCTATAATTGCCACCCTTTCCGGGAGGCCGCCATCATACCATCGAGCGGATACCTACCACGTCTGTAATCGGAGTTGAGCCTTTGAAAGTAGTGCAACTGCTGCCCGCCTTAAACTCGGGCGGCGTTGAGCGCGGCACCGTGGATTTCGCCCGCGCCCTGGTCGAAGCCGGGCATGAATCCATTGTGATCTCCAACGGCGGCCGCATGGTCGAGCAGCTCGAGCGCGAAGGCTCGCGGCATATCGCCATGCCGATCCACAAGAAGTCCCTCTCCAGCCTGTGGCAGGTGCGCCCACTGCGCGAACTGCTCACGGAGTTGCAGGCGGATATTCTGCACGTGCGCTCCCGCATTCCCGCCTGGCTGACTTACCTGGCCTGGAAGAAAATGCCGCAAGCCTCCCGGCCCCGCTTGGTCAGTACCGCCCACGGTCTCTATTCGATCAACCGCTATAGCGCCATCATGGCGAGAAGCGAGCAGGTAATCGCGATATCCAGCTGCGTGCTCGACTACCTGCAGGAAAACTACGGCAAATATCTGCAGCGAACGCCCGCGCTCGTTTACCGCGGTGTGGATACCAATGAATTTTTCCCGACACTGCAACTGCCGGATAACTGGCTGGAAAACATTTGTGGTGAATTTCCCGAGCTGCGCGGCAAGCGCTGGCTGTTGTTACCGGGGCGCCTGACTCGCTGGAAGGGGCAGGAGGATTTTATCGAATTGATGGCGCGCCTTGCGGAGAAGCACGCGGATATTCACGGCGTTATTCTCGGCGGCAGCGAGCCAAACAAAACCCACTACGAGGAAGAACTGAAAGAACGGGTGCGCAGTCTCGCCATTGAAGACCGGGTGACCTTCGTCGGCCACCGCGGAGATATCCGTTACTGGTACAAGCAGTCCGCGCTGGTGTTCAACCTGTCGCAACGCCCCGAGCCTTTCGGCCGCACCGTCATCGAAGCGGCGGCGGTGGGTACACCAATCATCGGTTACGATATCGGCGGCCCGGCGGAGTCCCTGCGCGCCTGCTTCCCCCGCGGGTTGGTGCAAAAATCCGATCCCCACGCCCTGTACCGCAAAGCTTGTGAACTGCTCGACACGCCGGCGGAACGGGCACATCTAGCGCCGGAGTTTACCCTGCAAGCCCAGGCGCAACACACCATCGAAATCTATCAATCGCTACTGGAAGAGCGGGAGCTGCACCGTGATTGACTTGAGCGACAGCACGCCTTTCGCCAGCGGCGGCAACCGCCTCTGCTTCCGCCACCCGCAAGACCCGGCACTATGCGTCAAGGTAATGCGCCCGGGCCGCTGTGCGGAACTTGTCGCCCGCGCGCCCTGGTACAAGCGCTGGCGCGGTGAGAGTTACTTCGACGACAACCTGCGCGAGCAACAGGGCTATGCCCAGCGCGCTCTGCGCCAAGGCGACGATGCGCTGTGGCGACATCTGCCGCGCTGGTATGGCATCCGCGAGACCAGCCTGGGGCCGGGCGCGGTTACCGATATGATCCTGGATGCACGGGGAGAGCCGGCGCCGACACTGCGCCAATACCTAAACAGCCAAGGCCTGGACGATCGTATCCACCCGGCGATGGAACGCTTTTGCGACTGGCTGCGGCACCACCGGGTACTGACCAAAAACCTGATCCCCCACAATTTAGTGGTGCGAGAAGAGAAAGGGCAACTGGAGCTGTACCTGATCGACGGTCTCGGCAGCGCGGCCTTTTTACCTCTGCCGGCGCATTTCGACTATTTCGCCGACAGCTATATCGAGCGGCGCATTGCGCGCATGTGGCTGCGCACTGAGTGGGAACTGTCCGATAAAAGCCTGCCCTGGCGCAAATTCGAGGCGCGCGGTCTCAAACGTTGAGGAAGCGTCTGTGACATAGGGGCTCCCCTATACTCGGGCAAGCGCACCCTCTCAGGTGTCCGCAACCGGTAAGCCGCAGCGGCGCAGTAGCGCCCGCGCGCACACCAGGTACTGATTGAGGGGCTCGCGGACCGGCGCAAACGGCGCGGACACGTCCTCCAGACGGTCGGTCACCATTCCCTGATCCACCAGGCGCTGCACTGTGGCGCGCACCTTGTTGGCCTTTTTCTTACTGGGCACCCGCAAAACTCCCACTCGCGCGCGGCTCTGCAAGGATTCAAACACCATGGAGATGCTGTCTTCGGTCACCCAGATCTGCTCCGCCGTGGCCAGTTGTTCTTGCAGCCAGCCCGGCGGACACTCCCGCCAGTGTACAAGCTTGGCCCCCGTGACGGATTCCAGGCTTCCATCCGGTGTGCGGCGGCTGTCGGACAGCCGCCAGTCGAGTGGGTGTGCCAGCAAGCGCTCAAGCTGCTGCCGCAACGACTGCAGATCCCAGGTGAAGTGTTTGCTCGGGCCTCCCACAAGTATCAAGCCGCGCCCGGACTGAATACTGGAGTTCGGCAGCGGCTCGGTCAGCGCCCCCTGACTCAGAATTATATTGGGCAGCGGCGGCGGCCGATCGTGCTCCGGCACTATGGCGAAATCAAACCAGCGATACGGCAGAAGCGGCAAATTGATCGCCACCGCACGGCCACCGTGATGCCGGCGGGCGGCCAGCATGGGCCAGCGGCTGCCGCTGCCGGTGCCGATAATAAAATCCGGCTTTGGCAGTCCGCGCGATTGCGCGGGATCGGAAAACACGCGCGAAAAGAACGAAGGCGGACAGGGAATATCGAAACTCGCCACTCCACCCTCTCCACCAAAAGAGGCCCGCAGACCAGCCACCAGTGCCGCACTCTGTTTTTCGTGCGCGCGGTTGCCGTCCAGGAAACGCCAGACCGTCAGTTGCAAAGAAACCGCCTCAAACCAGCAAAAAAATGGGCGTAAAGCATAGCCCATCCACCGCTTCCAAGCGAAACCCTGCGTCGAGGCAAGCCGCACCCATACAAAGACAAGCTCGCGAGGGCGATTCTCCGGTGGGATCCCGTTCGGGTATCCACGCGAACTCAGGTACAATTGCCGCATTGAACGCCAGCATCGGCTGTTTACCCTGAGATCGACGGAAGTTGAGACAAGCGAATGAATGTAACTGTATTTGGGACCGGCTATGTGGGCTTGGTTCAAGCGGCGGTGCTGGCGGAAGCCGGGCACAAGGTTATCTGTATCGATATCGATGAAAACAAGATAGCGTCCTTGAACAAGGGCCAGGTACCCATCTACGAGCCGGGTCTGGCCCCCCTTGTGGAACGCAACTTGTCCAGCCGTACCCTGCAGTTCACCACCGATGCCAAAACCGGTGTGGACCACGGCGAGATTATCTTTATCGCCGTGGGCACTCCGCCGGACGAAGACGGTTCCGCCGACCTGCGCCATGTGCTGACCGTGGCTCGGACTATCGCCGAACACATGGGAGAATCCAAAATCGTCGTCAACAAGTCCACTGTGCCGGTGGGTACCGCCGATAAGGTGCGCGAGGCTATAAAATCCGAACTGGACAAGCGCGGCGCGGGAGATCTGGCTTTCGACGTGGTCTCGAACCCCGAATTCCTCAAGGAGGGCTCCGCGGTCGCGGACTGCATGCGCCCGGACCGCATTATTATCGGCACCGACAGCAAGGAAGCGGAGGAGGCCCTGCGCGAGCTGTATGCGCCCTTTAACCGCAATCACGAAAAAATCATGGCCATGGACATCAAGAGTGCCGAACTGGCCAAGTACGCCGCCAACTGCATGCTGGCCACCAAGATCAGCTTTATGAACGAAATGGCGGAAATCGCCGATCGCGTCGGCGCGGATATAGAGCAGGTGCGCCAGGGGATAGGCTCGGACCCGCGCATCGGCTACCACTTTATCTACGCCGGCATCGGCTACGGCGGCTCCTGTTTCCCAAAGGACGTCAAGGCACTGATCACCACCGCCGGTAAACTGGACGTAACCCCGGAAATCCTGGCTTCCGTGGAACAGAGAAATGAGCGCCAGAAGCGCTACCTGCTGGAAAAAATTTGCGCGCACTTCGGCGACGACCTGAGCGGCAAAACCTTTGCGCTGTGGGGCCTGGCCTTCAAACCCAATACCGACGATATGCGCGAAGCGCCGAGCCGTGTGCTGATGGAGCAACTCTGGCAGCGAGGCGCCAGAGTGCAGGCCTTCGACCCGCAGGCGATGGAAGAATGCCAGCGCATCTACGGTGTGCGCGATGGCCTGCAACTTTGCGGTACCAAGGAGAGTGCACTGGCCGGGGCCGATGCTCTGATCATCGCCACCGAGTGGCAGCAGTTCAAAGCCATCGATGTCGAAGCCGTGACCTCCGGTCTCAAAAACCCGGTGATCTTCGACGGCCGCAACCTCTACGACCCCAAACAGCTGGCCCGCTCCGGCATCGACTACTATTGCGTGGGGCGCCCGCGGATACCGGCGGCGCGCTAACCGCTAAAAGAAGGGGCGCGCAGCGCCCCGACTGTGAACCGAACCTGCAGCTCACGCTCCCTTCAGAGCACTCTCAGCGCCTTTCACTGAATACCCCGCCCGCAAGACGTGCGTCACCACACCGGCGCAAACCAGGCCGAACACATAACCGCCGCTACCGAAAAATAGATAGGACTCGAAACAGTTGATCCACAGCCAGTAGAGCATAAAGCCGAGGAAAAACAGCAACAGATCTCCCGGCAACACACCCTGCCGCCAGGCCCGCAGGCTCGCCAGCAATAGCCAACCGATCAGAGCAAGCAACAGCAGGCTGCCCAGCAAGCCGTTGTTCACCTGCAGATCCAAATAACTGTTGTGCAAATGCCCCATGGTGTCTTTCAACTGCCGGGGCATAGTCTCGGAATGCTCTATCACCAAGCGGCGCCCCTTGCCGCCCCAGCCCAACAGGGGACGCTCCTGAATCCACGGCAGCGCGTCCACCCAGGTATGTACGCGGATACCGGTACTGGTATAGGGCACCGAATCGATATCCCCCGCAAGGACCAGGCCTATCGCATGGTGTTCATACTCCAGTCGCTCGGCCACTATACCGCCGAACTTGCCCCCCAAAGCGACCAACAGCGCGAGAATCAACGTCGACATCACCACTAGCCGACGCAAGCGGCGGCGGCCAAACCCGGCAAATTGCGCCCACAGGACCGCCGTCAGGAGAAACAGCACGGCCAGCGCCAACCCCAGCCACACCGCGCGGGTCTGGGTGTAGAGCACAGCCAAAGAACAGGCAATCACAGCCGCCAACCACAACAGGCCCACCGGCAACAGGGTATAGGCGGAACGGCGAGCCCAGCGAAACAGGCGCGGCGCCAACACCAGAAGGCCGATCAGTGCAGTGCCAAACAACATGGCGGTATGCTGGGCATTGCGAATACCGAAGTCGACGCGTTTACCGGCGGCGCCCGCCGTCCACTCGGCGAAACCACCGCCGGTCACCCAGGGGGTCAGCAGCAGGGAGACCAGCGCCACCGTCCACAAGGCCAGCGCGTTGCGTGTGCTGCCACCGAGCCAGCAAGCGATAGCGGCAAAGGCAAACCAGTGTCCCAGTCTGTGCATCTTTGGCGAGGATTCGGCCCACTCCGGATGCGACAATTGCACCGAAATCCAGGAAGCGATTTGCACCGCGAGTGCGGCGGCGAACAGCCAGGCGACCGGAGAACGGAGCAAATGCCGGCCGTGGCGGAACACCGCCCAGCCCGTGATCAACACCAGCAGAATGGCCGTGGGCCCCGACAAGGGTTCCGCCAGGGGCCAGGCAATCGCACTAAAAAGTACGACCAGGCCACCGAATAACTGCATGAAAGGAGGAATATCCAAGAGGTGGTTGCGCTGCCAGAGTGTCCCCCCGGCGCTGCTCAGCCTTTCGGAAATACCGTCTGGAAGAATCAAAAGCCGCTCCCAAAGTACGTTGATGCACCGGTGATCTATATGGCAAGCGGCTGGCGGCAACAGAGATAAAAATAGCCGCCCCCGCCAGCGGAAGGCCGGCAGCGGAGGGCGGCTATTTTACGGGAAGTCGCTTGACGGCTCTACAAATCAACAGGCCGTCAGCGAGAACAGTTTCACAGCTGCTAGACCGCGGCCAGGCGGCCTGTCTCACCCAGTCCCACTTCAGCGACATCGGTGAGCCAGCCCAGATGAGCCTGACTGCGCCCCTGCACCACATCGAAGTACAGCTGCTGCAAACGCTTGGTAATAGGACCGCGGCGCCCGGCGCCGATAGTGCGACCGTCCAGCATGCGGATCGGCAGTACTTCGGCGGCAGTACCGGTAAAAAAAGCCTCGTCGGCGATATAAACCTCGTCGCGGGTAATACGCTTTTCCACCACCTGATAGCCGCACTCCCGCGCCAGCTCGATCACCGAGTTGCGGGTGATGCCATCCAGGCAGGAGGTGAGTTCCGGCGTGTAAAGAATACCGTTGGCGACGATAAAAATATTTTCGCCACTGCCCTCGGCCACATAGCCTTCCGGATCGAGCAGCAGCGCCTCCTCACAACCGTTGCGGATCGCTTCCTGCAGGGCCAGCATCGAGTTGATGTAATTGCCGTTGGCCTTGGCCTTGCACATGGTGATATTGACGTGGTGACGGGTATAGGAAGAGGTGTTCACCTTGATTCCCAGCTCCCGCGCTTCCGGGCTCATGTAGCTGGGCCACTCCCAGGCGGCGACAATCACGTGTGTCCTCAGCGCATCCGCGCGCAGGCCCATGCCCTCGGAGCCGTAGAACACCATCGGCCGCAGATAGGCCTCGCTCAGATTGTTCTCGCGCACCACCAGTTTCTGCGCTTCGTTCAACTGTTCGGCGTCGAAGGGCATGGCCATATTCATGATTTTGGCTGAGCGGAACAGCCGCCGGGTGTGATCCTGCAGCCGGAAGATGCTGGTGCCGGATTCCGTTTGATAAGCCCTCACCCCCTCGAAGACGCCCATTCCGTAGTGCAGCGTGTGGGTGAGCACGTGGACCCGCGCGTCACGCCAGGGAATCAATTCGCCATCAAACCAGATTACGCCGTCGCGGTCGGCAAAAGACATGGGGAAACTCCTACAAAATTCGCTGTCTGCACCGCGCGCAGGAGCCGCCGGCGGGCGCTCCTGCGGGTGCAGGAAATCCGATAAAAACAGTGTAGGCTGCAGAGACTCCGGCAGTTATTCAGCCGAGCAGTTGCCGCCAGTTTGTTTGAACGGTCTTTCTTTCCGCTGTGAATTGGTCACCGCTAACAACCCCTGGCAATTGTTGTAATGCCAGGCGATGACCTTCAGATCGGTAGGCTTTGTAGGCGTCGATCAGATGCCCGGCTTGGTGGGCCGGCATCAGGCCCGCGTCCCTCAGACTCTCGAGAATGCGAATATTGTCGGTATAACGCACTATCGATGGCGCTTTGTGCGCCCAGGCCAGAGCTGCATATTGAACCATAAATTCGATATCGACAATACCGCCCCGCCCCTGCTTTAAGTCGAAGGATTGATCGTTGCTCTTATCCAGGTGCGCGCGCATTTTGTCGCGCATGACGACCACTTCTTCGCGCAGTTTTTTTTCATCTTGCGGCTGGCAAAGCAATTCCAGTCGCAGCTGCTCAAAGGCCCCGCACAGCCGCCGGCTGCCCGCCACCGGGCGCGCGCGCACCAGTGCCTGGTGCTCCCAGGTCCAGGCATTTTCGCGCTGGTATTTCTCAAAAGCGGCGAGGGATGTCACCAGCAGGCCAGAGTTACCGGAAGGGCGCAAGCGCGTATCCACCTCATACAGGGGGCCACTCAGTGTGCGCGTTTGCAATATATGGATCAGGCGCTGAGCCAGGCGGGTATAGAAACGCAGGTTGTCGATGGAAGCCTCTCCGCCGGTGTACTGCATCGGATCGGCATCGTGCACAAAGACAAGATCCAGGTCTGATCCGTGCCCCAATTCAAGGCCGCCGAGCTTGCCGTAGGCAATGATCGCAAAGCGCATGTCCTCCCGGGACGCACCCGCGGGCGCGCCGTGTTTTTCCTCGAGCTGAGTCCAGGCCAACTGCAGCGACTGCTGCAATATCGCCTCCGCCAGCCAGGTCAGGGAATCGCTGACCTTCATCAGTGGCAGTGCGCCGCTGACTTCCTGGGCGGCAATGCGCAGGCTCTGGCTCTGCTTGAAGTGGCGCAGCGCCTCCATTTGCACTTCGAGATCCTGGGGATCAACTCTGAGCAGTTCACGGCGCAGCTCGTCGGAAATATCGGAGGCCTTCGCAGGCGCCAAAAGGCGCCTCGGGTCCAATAACTCGTCCAACAGTATCGGGTGCCTGGCCAGTCGCTCAGCGATCCACGGGGAGGCGGCACAGAGACGCAGCAGCTGTTTCAATACTGGCGGGTTTTCGTTAATCAGCACCAGATAAGCACTGCGGCGCAGTACCGCGCGCACCAGCGGCAGCACCCTGGTCAATGCCAACAATGGCTGTTGCTCCCGCGCTGCGGCCGCCAGCAGCAGCGGCATAAACTGGTCCAGGCGTTCTCGTGAGGCACTCGGCAGCGTCGCCACCACGGGCGACACCCTCAGCTCCGCCAATAAATCCAGCGCCTCATGCGCAGGCTCCACACCGGCGGACTCCAAAGTTCTCAGCGCTTCGCTGGCGGCAGGCTCACTGTCACAGCTGGCCCAGAGCGCTTCCCACTCTTCCGCGGCACTCGGCGGGGCAATGTCCTCCGGCGGGGCAATCACCGCGTCGAATTCCCGCTCTATCACCGCGCGCGCCTCGGTCAGCTCACCCCACAATTGCTCCCAGCTGTCTCGACCGAGAGCGAAGGCCAGTTTTTGCCGACGCTCCTCTTCCGCCGGCAGAGTCTGAGTCTGTTGATCGCGCTCTGCCTGCAGGGCGTGCTCTACCCGCCGCAACAACTGGTATGCGTCTGCCAGTTTTTGCGCGATACCGGGCTCCAGGTGACCACCACTCTCCAGCAGGGGAAGAAGCTGCAACAGATTGCGCTCGCGCAGGGCGGGTTCTCGGCCGCCGCGGATCAGCTGAAAAGCCTGAACGATAAATTCCACTTCGCGGATTCCGCCGCGGCCCAGCTTGACGTTATCGCCGAGGCCCCGGGCGCGCACCTGGCGCTGGATCAGGGTTTTCATCTCGCGCAATGCGTCTATGGCACTGAAGTCGATATAGCGGCGGTAAGTAAAAGGCCGCAGCAGCTCCATCAGCTCGGCAGCGGCATTAGCGTCACCGGCGACAGGGCGCGCCTTTACCATTGCGTAGCGCTCCCATTCGCGGCCCTGTGTCTGGTAGTAATCCTCCAGCGCCGCAAAGTGGCTCACCAGCGGGCCGCTGTCGCCATAGGGCCGCAGGCGCATATCGACGCGAAAGACGAAGCCGTCCGCGGTGATCGCATCCAGGGACTTAATCAGGCGTTGGCCCAGACGCTGGAAAAATTTTTGGTTGTCGACACTGTTTTCGCCGCTTGTCTCGCCCGGCTCGGGGTAGGCGAAGATCAGATCGATATCCGAGGACAGGTTCAACTCGCGGGCTCCCAGTTTGCCCATGCCCAGCACGATCAGGGACTGGGTATTCCCCTCTCTATCGCGCGGTTCACCGTAGCGGTTGACCAGTTGCCGGTAATGCCAGGCGAGTGCAGCCTGTATACAGGTTTCAGCCAGCTCAGTCAGGCGCTGGCAAACCCGCGCAATATCCCACTGATCTGCGAAATCCCGATAAATTACTTCGGCTGTAACGCGGTTTCTCAGTTTGCGCAATTCACGGTCGAGGCTTTCGTCATCGCCAAACTGCTCAATATCAATAGAAGCGAGACCCAAATCGTCATTTTGCAGCAGTTCGGGCAGTAACTCAGGACTGCGGCAGCACTGCCGATAGAAGAAGTCAGAGCCGACGAAGCTACGCGCCACAGCCCGCTGCAGGGATACATCCTCCAACAAAGTGTCTGTATTCCCGACGACATCTTCTCCTGCGGATTCCCGCCATTGAGTCCACCGCTCATTGAGTTGGTGTTGAAATTGTGACGGGCAAGATTCAATTCGTAGTGGCATTTCCGACTTCCTATCGCAGTCGCGTAATGTTATCTCGGCTCTGGGTTATCCTGCTAATCTTCTCCCCCTTCTCGAGAAGAGCAAGAGCATCTCCTGGCACACTATGACCACACGACGTATCATGTGCGGGAAATTGGCGCCAAACTTTACTATGTAATCCACCTTCGCCTCTCTCACCGTTACAGATGAAACAAGAATTAGCCTCGAAACCGGATTCCGAATCAGTAAAAGGCTTAAAGCAGCCGAAGTCATGGAAATTCGGAAATACCTTGGTCGAAGAAGGCAACAGCACTATTCATATTTGCGAAAACCCCGTCAATCTCGACTGGAGTTGCTACAGCGTTCTAATTGCGCTTCTGCGCAATAACGGTGAGCCGGTCAGCAAGCAGGATCTACTGGAGATAGCCTGGCCAGGCAAGGTAGTGCAGGAAAACTCCCTTGCCAAACTGATCGGGCGCCTACGCAAGAGCCTAGGCACCGATGGGCAAGCCCTGAAAACAGTGCATGGCTTTGGCTACCGTATCACGGCGCAATGCTTCATCAGCGCCGACGCGGCTATCGCCCCCTCCCCCGGACGCCCCACCAAACCATCTCGCCGGATCGCGCATTGGCGCCCCTGGGCTGGCGCAGCGCTGGCGGCCACGGTAGCGGCTACCTGGCTGGGACTGGAGCTCCGGCGCGAGGACGAAACACAGGAATTGCGTATCGGAGAACCGCCAAACACCATCGGTCGCGTGCTGTGGGTGGATGATCACCCGGAAAACAATGTGGCGGAAGCCCGCTACCTGGAGAGCCAGGGGATCGCGGTGTACCAAGTCACCAATAGTGTCGATGCCCTCAGAATACTGTCAATGTATGACAGCTATACCGCGGTGATCTCGGATCTCGGCCGCGGAGAAAAGCCTCTGGCAGGCTTCAGGCTTGTAGAAGAGCTGCGCAGAAGGGAAGACAATACCCCTTTTTTCCTCTACACCATTCTACCCAGTAATGCGCAGCGCGAGCTGCTCGCCGAACTCGGCGGCCAAGGCGTCGCCGCCACCCCACAAGACCTTTATGACCTGATCCTGCCGCTCTTCGAGCACAGCAATAACCAACCCGCCCACGCCCTATAACGCCTTCATCTTGATATGTCCTGCTCACCCTGCGGCCAGCGACCGCCAGGTGAGGAAACAGGCTAAACGGCCGCGATGAATTTACGTGCGCTTGTGGTTGGCTCCGGGCTGCTCAAGCCTCGAAGTATCTTTGCCGCCAGGATACAAATTAATCAGAAACGCCTTAATTCTTCCTCCAGTCATATCTCGTCACAACTTTTCACCGCTGATCACATCCTTTCAGCCATAGGAAAGACTCCCTTAAGCAGTGCCACTTAACCTTTCTTAACTCATCACTCTGACAAAGAAGTACTCCGAATGCCTCCTCTTCAGCCCGGCGCCATTCAGACACGGGACCGGGGCTCGGACTCCCAAGCCGCTAACAATAGAAAGGGCCAACGTCATGTCACCATCCCTAAATAAAATCTTACGTTTATCCACCACCGCACTACTGATCAGCACTTTGTCTGCATGCGGTGGCAGCAGCAATAACGACAAACAAGACAACCCAACTTCTCCACCGGTAAAAACGACTGATCCAAAAGATCCAGTCGAAACCGAAACTGGTGTTTTTATCGACAGCCCAGTGGTCAATATCGGTTATCGCACAGTAGATAGCGACGGCAATACAACCCACGAAGGGGTCACCAACGCCAATGGTGAATACGACTACGAGCCAGGTGACACAGTGATTTTCTTTATTGGTAGCCTGGAGTTTCCTCCGGCGGCCGCCATGGGAAAAGTGACCCCACTGGATATTGCCGGCACTACCGATACCTCCGATAACACCGTAATCAACATGGCACGCCTGCTGCAATCTCTGGATACGGATGGAGACCCGAGCAACAACATCACTATCAGCGACACGGCAGTGGGCAGCAAGGACCCCAATTTGTCCACTGAGGAATTCTTCGCTCAATCGCCTGAAGATTTCGCCACATCTTCAGTAGTCCAGTCTCTGATTGAGAATGGCGGGCAGGATCAAGTCGTCACTGAGCTGGTCAGCATGGAAGAGGCCCAAGCCCACCTGGAGAGCACACTTGAGGAAGAGCAGCTGGGCTATACCAACGAATACTCATTGACCGGAGGCTGGGTGCTGGATACCAGCGATGAAACCGGAAATGGTACCAACCACTTTATTTTCCTGGCTTTCGATGAGACCAACGGCACTTACCTCCATGTGGAGGAAAAGGAGTTCCCAGACGAAACCGAAGAGGGATTGGAATGGGGCTTCTACAGTCTGGGCTCGGACAAAGTACTGAAAGCCACCGAAATGATTTCTGACCAAAATGGAGGTATCGGTCTACACGACCCGGAAGACGGCGACTTCAACCAAGAGGATGGTGAATATATTACTTTCGAGGTCGACGGCAACGACGCCACCCTCAGTATTTTTGAGTCTGCGGAAAACGGCGAGGAAGACCAGTTAGCAGAAAGCATCCCCACCTACCGGGTAGTAGCCAACGGTCTGCAGGGTGTCTGGGTTGCCGACACCGAATCCTCCGATGCCCTTGAGGAAGGGGATCTAGTGATGATCGCTTTCCTGGAAAACGGCACCTATGTAGAAGCTGAGGACGACGGCGCCGAGGTGGGCAACTACAGCTACGATGCGGAAACCGGCGTAGTGACCATCAGCAACATTTTTGTTGACACTAATGAATACGGTCTCTCCGATTTTGTCGGCACCGCAGACCTGAAAATGTTCGTCAATGGCAACTTAATGACCTTTGAGACCAGTGAAGAACAGGTCATCTTCAATCGCCTTGGGGCCGGCCCGGCAGGAATTTCCTCCGGTAACGATACCGATACTGACAACAGCCAGACAAGCAATGACGACGGTATTCTCTTACACCTCATCTGGGGCGGTGATACCGAGGAAACCTATTGCGAAGAAATTCGTTGGGTCGAAGATAATGAAGTGGTGATGGAATCCGATGCTTCTGGTTCCTGGCAAACACTCGTAGAGACGATCAACGGATCTGTCTCCTATTACCCCGAAGTTGACCCGAGCCTGATTTCAGCGGGTGAGGGCCAGTGCCCGCAACAATACCGGACCCCCTATCGCTGCGCGGACGACAACTTCATCACCTATGAAGAAAATGCGGCAGCCTGTACTGATGTACTGGGCGGAGAACTGCTGTAGCGCCTCATCCCAACGACCTTTAAAACCAACAAGAAGTAAACAGGACTATTCATGAAGCCCTTACCCAGACACATTTCACTATGGGTCACCGCAACCCTCGGCGTCTCCGCGGCAGTCCATGCGGACAGTTTTGACGCCCGCGCCATGGGCATGTCCAGTGCAGGTGTCGCCACCGCCGACTACAGCCGAGCGGCCAGCCTCAACCCGGCCGCCATGGCCGGTTACGATAGGGACAACAGTCACAACCTGCACCTGGATCTGGGCCTGCAAGCATCCGACAAAGACGAACTGCTGGATAACGCTGAGGAACTCAGCGATACCCTCGACGAAGTGGATCAGATGCTGATAGGCGAAACCACCGCAGATACGCTGATCAACCAGCTGGAAGCCATCGACGACAGTCAGATCTGGTTACAAGGCGGCGGCGGCCTATCCCTGAGTCTCCCCATCGGCGATTACTCCACCAGCCTCTTCGCCCGCACTAACCTGATGCTGGCGGGCACCACGCTGGTGGATGACGGCGACGTGACCCTGATCGAAAATGCCCGAGACCTGAATGCAGTTTTCGACTCGGACAGCCTGAACAGCGCCGTTCTCTTACAGGGTGCCCTAATCACCGAAGGCGGGGTAACCATAGCGCGGCAGTTTGGCGATATGTCCTTCGGCATAGCACCGAAACTGCAACAGGTGGAGACCTTCGAATACCTGACGACCGTGGCGGACTTCGATGACGAGGAGTTCGACGCAGACGAATACCGCAGCGAAGATTCCGGCTTCAACCTGGATCTGGGCTATCAGCAAGCGTTCGGCAATTGGCAGGTAGGCGCCACCCTCAGCAACCTGATCGCCAAAGATTACAAAACCATCTCCGGGGAGAAGGTGACACTGGAGCCGCGTCTAACGCTCGGAGGCGGTTACCGCAACGGCTGGCTGACCGCGGCATTTGACATAGATGCCAACGCGGCGGAAATCCCCGGTCTGGGTGCAGACACTCAGTTCGCGCGGATTGGCCTGGAAATGAATGCCTGGGGCTGGGCCCAGCTGCGCCTCGGGTACAAGACCGATTTAAAATCGGCAATGGATGACACCGTCTCCCTGGGCCTGGGGCTCACGCCCTTCGGTGTTATCAATATGGATATCTCGGCACTCTACGGAGATAACGACACCTACGGCGCGGCAATGCAGTTTGGCGTCAACTTCTGAGCAGTCTGGCCGTTTTCGGACAAGGAAGTCCACCCTAAAACGCAATATCCGGCGGCGGCGCGACCCGCAGCACCTCTGCAACAGTAGTGATACCCGCCGCCACCTTGCGGGCACCGGATAACCGCAAACTGTTCATTCCCTCGCGCATCGCCTGGTGCCGCAGCGCCTGCAAATCGCAGTCCGCAGTCACCAGCGCCTGGATGGATTCGGTGAACGGCAGTATCTCGTAGATTCCCTGGCGGCCGAGGTAGCCGGTGTTGCGGCATTCCAGACAGCCCTCCGGCCGATATGTGGTTTCCGGCAGCGGCGCCTTCCACGGGCGCACCAGCGTTTGCCAGTCCTCTTCACTGATAGTGCCTTTGCGCTTGCAGGCCGGACACAGAGTACGCACCAGCCGCTGCGCCATAACCCCGATCACCGTTGATTTCAACAAATAGTGCGGCAGTCCCAGATCCAGCAGACGAGTCACCGCGGTGGGGGCGTCGTTGGTGTGGAGAGTGGATATCACCAAATGCCCGGTAAGTGCCGCCTGCACCGCCATCTCGGCAGTTTCCAGATCGCGGATCTCACCCACCATGATAATGTCCGGGTCCTGGCGCATTAGCGTGCGGATACCCGCGGCAAAGTCCAGGCCGATGCTGTGCTGCACCTGAGTCTGATTAAAGCTCTCCTCCACCATCTCGATCGGGTCCTCGATGGTGGACACATTCACTTCACTGGTGGCCAGCTGTTTGAGGCCAGTGTAGAGGGTCGTGGTCTTGCCGGAGCCAGTGGGACCGGTAACCAGTACAATGCCGTTGGGGCGTGACAACATCTTCTGCCAGCGCGCCAAATCCTCGCCGCCGAGGCCCAGGTCCGCGTATGAGCGCGCCAAGACCTCGGGATCGAAAATACGCATCACCAGCTTCTCGCCAAAGGCGGTAGGCAGTGTAGAAAGACGCAGCTCCACCTCGCTGCCGTCCTGGCGCTTGGTTTTGATGCGACCGTCCTGGGGCTTGCGCTTTTCGGCAACGTTCATTCGCCCGAGAATTTTCAGGCGGCTGGTCACTGCCGCATTGACCGCGTCCGGTAACTCGTGAATTGGATGCAAGACACCGTCAATGCGGAAGCGGATACGGCCCACCCCTCGACGCGGCTCTATATGAATATCACTGGCGCGCTGATCAAATGCGTGTTGTAACAGCCAGTCGACGATATTGACAATGTGCTGATCGTCGGCGTCCGGCTCGTTCAGCTTGCCCAGCTCCAGAAGCTGTTCAAAATTCCCGGCAGATGAACTGCCTTTGAGACCACTGGCACCGGAGATTGAGTTGGCGAGGGAATAGAACTCGACGCAGTAGCGCTGGATATCCGCCGGATCGGCCACCACCCGCTGTACGGTGCGACCGCTGGTGTGTTCCAGCTGCTCCTCCCAGCCGCTGGCGTAGGGCTGCGCGGTGGCGACCAGTAGCATCTCCTTCGTCGCTTCGACACAGAGAATCTGGTGGCGCTTGGCGAACTGAAAACTCATTACCTCGGTCACAGCGCCCACATTCACCTTCAGCGGGTCTATATGGTAGAGGCCGTGCGACGAGGTATCCGCCAGCCACTGGGTCAAGGTAGCCGCGTCCAATACCTTGCCAGGGCGCCTCTGATTTTGCAGCTCACAGCTGGCGATATAGCTGAGCGGGTGCATCTGCGCCTGCTCGGCGGTGCGCGGAGTGCCGATCAGGCGATTGGCGTCCTGGCGGCTCACATAGCCCTGGGCTACTAAGTCGTCCAGCAACCCGGGTAAATCCAGAATCCGGTTCACCGCTTTGCTCACTGTCATAGGGAAAACCCCCGTCTATCCTTTTGCTGCCAACCGCGCATTGTAGCTTTATCCGCACCCTGCAACAGTGCGCTGTGACCGCTAGGTTACCGATTTTGCGGCAACTTGGGGTACCATGCCGGCCATTTCGCACCCGAGGGTTCCCTGAAACTCACCGCAGTGGCACTGCGGGGGCACTCAGTGGTTCCCAGATGTTCTACAAAGGAGCTCACCATGCCCCTGTCCAATATCGCCAACCTGTTTGGCCGCTCGCCGATAAAACCGATCGAAAAGCACATGGCCACGGCCCACGAGGCCTCGGCGGATCTGGTTCCCTTTTTCGAGGCACTGATGCGCGGAGACCTCACCGAGGCGGAAATTGTGCAGCAACGCATCTCCGCCGCGGAGAACCGCGCCGACGACATCAAAAAAGACCTGCGCTTACACTTGCCTGACAGTCTGTTTATGCCGGTATCCCGGTCCGACCTGCTAGTGCTGCTGCACGCTCAGGACGAGGTGGCCAACACCGCCCAGGATATCGCCGGCTTGGCGATCGGCCGCAAGATGCAGATTCCCGCCCCTCTCCAGCCGCTGATGAAGACCTTCGTCGACAGCGCCGTCGCCACTTCCGCGCAAGCCCTGCGCGCGATCAACGAATTGGATGAGCTGCTGGAAAGCGGTTTCGCCGGCCGCGAAGTGGATATCGTCCGGCGTATGATCGAAGAACTGGACGAACTGGAGCGCAAATCCGACAAGCTGGAAGTGGAAATTCGTGCAGCCCTGTTTGCCATCGAGAAAGACCTGCCGCCGGTGGATGTGATATTCCTCTACCGGATTATCGAGTGGGTCGGCGATCTGGCCGATCGCGCCCTCAGCGTGGGCAACCGCTTGCAGTTACTGCTGGCGCGTTAACGGGGGATCGACAGTGGAAATTCTGAGTCAATACGGGAATATCCTGCTGATTCTCGCCTGTGTATTCGGCTTTTTTATGGCCTGGGGAGTAGGCGCCAACGACGTGGCCAACGCCATGGGCACCTCTGTAGGCTCTCGCGCCCTGACCGTCAGACAGGCAATCGTCATCGCCATGGTGTTCGAGTTTGCCGGAGCCTATTTGGCTGGCGGCGAAGTGACCGCCACCATCCGCAAGGGCATCATCGATGCCCAAGTGTTCACGGATCAACCGGAGCTGCTCGTCTACGGAATGCTGTCGGCACTACTGGCGGCGGGTACGTGGCTGCTGATTGCCAGCCTGCTCGGCTGGCCGGTATCCACCACGCACTCCATTGTCGGTGCCATTGTCGGCTTCTCGGCCGTGGGGATATCCATCGAAGCGGTGGCCTGGGGCAAGGTGGTATCCATCGTCGCCAGCTGGGTGGTATCACCGCTGTTGGCCGGCACCATTTCCTTTCTGCTGTTCCGCAGTGTCCAACGCCTTATTCTCGATACCGCCGACCCCTTTGCCAACGCCAAGCGCTATATCCCCATGTATATGTTCGCGGCGGGCTGGATGGTGTCCATGGTCACCCTCACCAAAGGGCTCAAACACCTGTTTAAGGATTTGGATATAAAGCTGAGCTTCTTGCAAGACGCCGGCATCGCCGCACTGGTGGGCTTGCTGGTGATGTCCGTCGGCATCGCCATGTTGAAGCGCATCAAACGCAACCCGGCTGAGGAGCAGAGCAACCGCTTCGCCAGTGTCGAGCGTCTCTTCGCAATCCTGATGATTTTCACCGCCTGTGCCATGGCCTTTGCCCACGGCTCCAACGACGTGGCCAACGCCGTGGGACCTCTGGCCGCGGTAGTCAGCACGGTGCAGAGTGGCGCGGTATTGGCCAAGGCAACCATGCCGTCATGGATTTTGCTGCTGGGGGGAGTGGGAATCATTGTCGGGCTGGCCACTTACGGTTTTAAGGTAATGGCCACCATCGGCAAAAAGATCACCGAACTGACGCCCAGCCGCGGCTTTGCCGCAGAGCTCGCCGCTGCGTCCACTGTAGTGCTGGCCTCCGGTACCGGCCTGCCGGTATCCACCACCCACACACTGGTCGGAGCGGTACTGGGGGTAGGACTGGCCCGGGGTATCGGTGCGCTCAACTTGCGTATGGTCAGCACCATTGCCGTATCCTGGGTGGTTACTTTGCCCGCAGGTGCCGGTATCGCAATCCTGTTCTTCTTTTTCTTCAAGGGCGTATTCGGCTAGAAACAGCTGGTTCCACCCCAAGCACTTTGATAAAAAGGAGGCGCAAAGCGCCTCCTTTTTTTATGCACGGGAATAGAGATTCCCGCACTTTGCGCACAGCCGCCCATGCGACACCCGCGGTCCGATACTAAAAAGAGGAAAGGGCCAACAAAAGGAAACCACCATGGTCAAACCGCTTCCGGATCTGAAGCAGCAACTGCGGCAACTGGTCGCCAGCCCCAGCATCAGCGCCACCGACCCCGCTCTCGACATGGGCAACCGCGGAGTCGTTGAGCTTCTGGCGGTCTGGCTGGAAACCCTGGGCTTTAATGTCGAGCTGATGCCAATCGCAAACCAGCCGCAAAAGGTCAATATGATCGCTACCCTCGGCCGGGGTGACGGCGGCCTCGTGTTGGCCGGGCACACAGACACAGTGCCCTTCGACGAGGGCCGATGGCAAACTGACCCCTTTCAGTTGGTGGAGCGGGACAACCGCCTCTACGGCCTGGGAGCCACTGATATGAAAGGCTTTTTCCCGATCGCTATAGAGGCTGCAAAAACTTTTAGTGACAAACCGCTGCGGCAGCCATTGATCGTGCTTGCCACCGCTGATGAAGAAACTTCGATGGCCGGCGCCCGCGCCTTGGTTAAAGCCGGCCGGCCCAAGGCCCGCTATGCCGTAGTGGGCGAGCCCACCGGGCTCAAACCCGTTTACACGCATAAAGGCGCCATGATGGAGGCGGTACGTATTACCGGCCAGTCCGGCCACTCCTCCAACCCGGCCTTGGGCGCCAATGCTCTGGAAGCGATGCACACTGCTATCGGCGAATTGTTGAAATTGCGCGGAGAGTGGCAGCAGCGTTACCACAACCCCGGTTTTGCCGTACCGGTTCCAACAATGAATCTGGGCTGCATCCACGGTGGAGACAATCCGAACCGGATCTGTGGCCATGTGGAATTGCAGTTTGATATTCGCCCCCTGCCAGGCATGGCGCTGACTGACCTGCGCGCGGAACTGCAACAACGCCTGCACGCATGTATCGAGGACGAAAAAATCAAACTCGACTATGCGCCGCTGTTTGCGGGCACCGAGGCCTTCGAACAGGATATCCACTCAGAGTTGGTAAAAACCGCCGAAAAGCTCACCGGCAACAGCGCCGAAAGCGTGGCCTTCGCCACCGAGGCCCCCTATTTGAAAAGTATGGGGATGGACACCATCGTTCTGGGGCCGGGCGACATCAATCAAGCCCACCAGCCAGATGAGTTTCTCGGGCTGGAGCGTATCGAACCAATGGTATCGATACTGCGCGGACTGATCGCAAGATTTTGCCTTTGATGCAGCAGGAAAAAGTACTCATGAGTCTTTTTAGGTGGCAATCCCACTTCGCTCGCACCCGGATGAAACCCCCTCTGAAGGTAACACCGGTTCGTCAACTGCAGCTATAGGGGAAAGGTAAAATTGCTGTATATTCGCCAGGGCTGCAAAACAAACGGGGTACAAATTAGTGAGCGATGACAACGCCTCCCTAAACTGGTTTCGCCACGCCGCACCTTATATCAACGACCTGCGCGGCCGTACCCTGGTGATCGGCCTTCCCGGCGATGCACTGGAACACGCAAATTTCCGCAACCTGGTGCATGACCTCACGCTGCTGGTCAGCCTGGGAGCACGTCTGGTGGTTGTCCACGGTGCGCGCGCGCAGATAAATCGGGCCCTGGCCGAGCGCGGTATCGCGAATCAATTTCACGGCAACACCCGCGTTACCGACCGCGAAACACTGGAGGTAATCAAGGCCGCGGTAGGCAAACTCCGCTTCGAACTGGAAGCCGCTTTTTCCCAGGGCTTGCCGGACTCACCAATGGCGCGTTCGGCACTGAAGGTCGTGTCGGGCAATTTCATTACCGCGCGCCCTATCGGCGTGCTCGACGGTGTGGACCTGCGCTGGACCGGTACTGTACGCCGCATGGAGGTAAAAACCATTCAGCACGCTCTGGAGCAGGGCGCGTTGGTACTGCTGTCTCCGCTGGGCACGTCGCTGACCGGCGAACTGTTCAACCTCAATTATCTCGATTTAGCCTCGGAAGCCGCGCGTGCCTTGCAGGCAGAAAAACTGGTGTTGTTTCGCGAAGCACCACAACTCTCGATTGACGGCGAACGTGTCACGGAGCTCAGTATCGTGCAGGCGGAACAAATCACCTCGCGGGTGGACAGCGCAGCTTTGCGCTGCGCTATCGCCGCCTGCAATGCCGGCACGCCGCGCACACATCTGCTGAGCTACGCGCAGAACGGAGCGCTGATACAGGAGCTGTTTCGCCGCGAGGGCGCCGGCACCATGATTTACCGCGACAGCTACGAAGTGATCCGCCGCGCACGTATCACCGATGTGGGAGGCATTCTCGGCCTGATTCGCCCCTTGGAGACACAGGGCATACTGGTGCGACGCCCGCGGGAAAAGCTGGAAGCGGAAATCGACCACTTCACGTTGGTAGAAGTGGACGGCACTCCGGTCGCCTGCGCCGCGCTGTATCCGATTCACGATGAACAGGGTCAGGTTGTCGCGGCGGAACTTGCCTGTGTAGCTATACACCCGGATTTCCGCGGCAGCGGTCGCGGCGCCAAGCTATTGCGTCACCTGGAACGTCAGGCGGGTGTGCTCGGGATTAATGAACTCTTTGTACTGACCACGCAGACTGAACACTGGTTTATCGAGCAGGGCTTTAACCCGGCGACAGCAAAAGACCTGCCGGCTTCGCGCCAATCCCTGTACAACATACAGCGCAATTCGCGTGTTTTGCGAAAGCGGCTGCATCCATAACACCGGGATTTAAAAGGACTATAACCCTTTGCATCCCCAAAAATTGGGATGCAAATCTCCCCTTAGGGCATAACAGCCTCACAGCGCGCAAAATTTTCACAATTTTGGTAACCTTCGCCTTCTACGTCGTACCGTCCGGCTAGGGGCGGTGCAAAACCACAACTGAGTGAATCTATCCGGAATTCTCTATGCCCCAATACCGCTCCCGAACTTCCACCGCCGGTCGCAATATGGCCGGCGCCCGCGCCCTGTGGCGAGCGACCGGTATGAAAGACGGCGATTTTCAAAAGCCGATCATCGCCATCGCCAACTCCTTTACCCAGTTCGTACCCGGACACGTGCACTTAAAGGATATGGGCCAATTGGTGGCGGAAGAAATAGAACGTGCCGGCGGCGTGGCCAAAGAATTCAATACCATCGCGGTGGACGACGGCATCGCCATGGGGCACGACGGTATGCTCTACAGCCTGCCCAGCCGCGAGATTATCGCCGACTCGGTTGAGTACATGGTCAATGCCCACTGTGCCGACGCATTAGTCTGTATTTCCAACTGCGACAAGATCACTCCCGGAATGTTGATGGCCGCGCTGCGGCTGAATATTCCCACCATATTTGTTTCTGGCGGCCCTATGGAGGCCGGCAAGACCAAGCTTGCCGAGCACAAACTGGACCTCGTCGACGCAATGGTGATCGCGGCCACCGACACCGCCTCCGAAGAGACGGTAGCCGAATATGAGCGGTCCGCCTGCCCCACCTGTGGCTCCTGCTCGGGTATGTTCACCGCCAACTCGATGAACTGTTTGACCGAAGCCCTGGGCCTGGCCCTCCCAGGCAACGGCACCCTGCTGGCGACACACGCCGACCGCAAGCAGCTATTCCTCCGCGCCGGTCGTGAGATCGTCTCCCTGGCCAAGCGCTACTACGAGAATGACGACGAAAGCGCCCTACCGCGCAACATCGCCTGTCGCGCCGCTTTCGAAAATGCCATGGCCTTGGACATCGCCATGGGGGGCTCCACCAACACCATCCTGCACCTTCTGGCCGCCGCCCAAGAGGGGGGTATCGACTTTAATCTGGCGGACATCGACCGCCTGTCCCGACATATTCCACAATTATGCAAAGTGGCGCCCAACACCCAGAAATACCATATTGAGGACGTACACCGCGCCGGTGGCGTTATGGCCATTCTCGGCGAATTGGAGGCAGAGGGACTGCTTGATACATCCCTACCCACCGTACACAGCCGTACACTGCTTGAGGCCCTGGAACAGTGGGACATACGCCGTACCGACGACCCATCGGTACACAGTTTCTACCGCGCCGGCCCGGCGGGTATCCCCACGCAGACGGCCTTCCACCAGGACACCCGCTGGCCCAGTCTGGACGATGACCGGCAGAACGGCTGTATCCGCTCGGTGCAACACGCCTACACCTCAGAGGGTGGTTTGGCGGTGCTGTTCGGTAACCTGGCCCCAAATGGCTGTGTGGTGAAAACCTCCGGCGTTGACGAGGCGCTGTGGCGGTTCGAGGGCCCAGCACATATCGTCGAAAGCCAAGAAGCTGCGGTGGAGCACATACTCGGCGGCAAAGTTGAGGCCGGCGAGGCTGTCATTGTGCGTTACGAGGGGCCCAAGGGCGGACCCGGCATGCAGGAAATGCTCTATCCCACCAGCTATTTGAAATCCAAGGGGCTGGGCAAATCTTGCGCATTGATTACCGACGGCCGTTTCTCCGGCGGCACCTCCGGACTTTCCATCGGCCACGTATCACCCGAGGCTGCCTCTGGTGGCGCTATTGGACTGGTGGAAAATGGGGACACTATCCGTATCGATATCCCGGCGCGCAGTATTGAAATACTGATCAGTGATGAAGAACTAGAGCGCAGGCGCTCCGCGATGGAAGCCAAAGGCGCGAATGCCTGGAAGCCTACCGAGGTGCGCCCGCGCAAAGTAAGCAAAGCACTGAAAGCCTATGCATTGCTGGCTACCAGCGCAGACAGGGGTGCAGTGCGTGAAATAGACTGAACGAGTCCACAAGCGCGGCCTGAGGCCGCGCCTGCACCTGTTTTAATCCCCCAGCTTGTAGCGGATACGGTTACGTACACCGTATTGCTCCACTGGCACTCCATCCCTCAGCTGCGGCTGATATTTAAATCTCGCCGCAGCTGCGATCGCTGAGCGGTTAAAAACATTCGTCGGATTGCCGGCGCTGTCATAGCCCGCTACTACACGTACATCCTTTACGCTACCCGTCTTGGTGATTGTAAATTCCACCACAACATAGCCCTCTATGCCTTTACGCAACGCGGCGCTGGGATAGCGGGGCGAGGGTTTGAATACCGGTACCGGATCCCTGGAAACTACTATCTGATTAGCCTCATTACTGACAGTAGGCGGCGCCATTACGGTGGGGATTTTCGGTATGGTCGGGTCCACTGCTGGCGGATCAAAGGTAGGCTGCGAGGGCACCGGCTGTGGCGGTTGAGGCGGCTCCTCCCTGATCGTTGTCACTTTCATTTCCGGCATATGAACCGACTTTATTGGTGAATATTCTTCAGCAGGCGGCTCCGAAAAATCTGTGGCAATCAACCGACTCATCGCCACGACTAGCAGCGTGGTGGCTACAGCTGCCATTGCGAAACTTCGCCCGTAGTGGGCCAGTTGGTGGGAAACAAGCGGGAGATTGGAAATTAGCAGATAAGCTCTACCCATAACACCTCTCCTTTTATTATTTGGGTGTTAAATCGGTAAACATCACCAGTGTTGGAAGGAGCTGATCAGCTACTGTTATTTAATAGCCGATTTACATGCATTTGTAAATAATTCGCAATTAACTGTGCATTTTTCAACCGCTTGTAAAACAAACACCACAAAAAAAGGCCGCGCATCACTGCGCGGCCTTTTCAATGGGAAGAGTGTATGGCAATCAGATCGCCAGTTGCTCCTCGCGTTTCTTCTCGCTCTCAACAAAGGCAATCCACTGCTCGGCAAATTTTTTGGAGCGATCGTATTTTTTCGCTTCCTTCAAATGCTTCAATGCAGTGTCATACTTTTTAAGGTTGGCATTGGCCATACCCAGAACGATGTACAGCTGGTCCGGGCGCTTGATGCCCCCTTTCTTGAGCGCTTTGGCACCCATTTCAACGGCTTTCTGATTCTTGTCCAGATCCAGATAGATACCGGCCAGACGCGAATAAATGTCACCCTTGTCGGACAGCTGAGCCGCGGCCTCCAGCTCGGGGATAGATTTTTGCAACTCCTGCGCCATCTGGTAAGCCTGTGCAAGGGTTTCCAGATTCTTCGAAGTGCGCTTGATCTTTTTCTCCGCGAGCCCTTTTTTGATGACCTTGGCCCCTTTGTAGGGCATCTCGTTCCCCATAAAGAGATAGGCCATATTCAATAGCTCTTTCTCTTTCTGCAGAGCGCCAGCGATATAGGCCGCCTCCATCATATGCAGCTGATCCTTATCCCGCTTCAGCTCTCCGTACATACCTGCAAGCTGCTTGTAGTACTCGGCTTTCGGATAGTGCTTGACCAGTTTCTCGAGAATCGAGGTTACTTTCTTGTAATCATTTTTCTCGTAATAGAGGAAGCGCTGTAAGCCAAACCAGCTCTCCTTCGGCACCTTGCCCTCTTTTTCGTACATCGACACAGCAGTATTGATATCCGACAGCGCTTTACCATTATCGCCTTTTTGGTAATAGGCCTGGCCGCGCAGGGCATAGGAATCCGCAGTAATCTGATCTTTCTCGGCTACAGCAAACCACTTGTTCAGGTAATTCAGAGCCTGATCGTAGTTCTCTGTTGCGAAATACAGCTGGGCAATAGTCAGCAGAGTACCCACTTCCAGTGCCACAGGCAGGTTTTCAGCCCCCTGCGCCAACACCTTCTTGTAGTAGGTGATCGCTTCATTGAAGCGCTCCATACTGTAGTAGACGTAGCCGTAGAAATAGTACATCTGCGCGATTTCGTACGCATTGTACTTCGCCTTCCCGGCTTCCATCTCTTTCAATGCAGCCAAGGCCGCATTCCAGTCCTCAGCATCGGCCGCTTCCTGCACCTTACCCAGCTTCTTAAACACATTCTCGCGCATCGCGGGCACTTTGCGTGTCTTCTGCTGGGCCTGAGCCTGAGCAAAAGAGACTTTCATACCCGCGCTTTCCAGCACGGTGACACTCACCGCCGGAGCCAGTACGAGGGGCAGCGCTACCGACGTGTGCAGGGCGAGCCTAGTGAAAGCTCTCGTCACTGTCGTCAACTTCATATGCTTCCCCTTTAGTTCTTGGCCAGGTTAAAGCTGATCTTGGTTTGTACACCAGGGACTTCGACCGGCTCTCCATCGACTACCCGCGGCTTATATTTGTACTTCAGCGCGGATTTGATCGCAGCCCGATTGAAGATGGTAGTGGGATTGCCGTCTACGGTATAAGCCTCCACCACATGCGGATCGCGCACGGAACCATTTTTGGTCACCGTATATTCCACAATCACCCAGCCTTCAATGCCCCGCTGCAACGCCCGGCGGGGATACTGCGGCTGCACCTTCACGATCGGCAGGTAATCCCCCTCACTGAATGCGCCGCCGAGACCACCGATCTTTAAGTCAGCCTGCGCACGCGGTGCGGACATGCTGATGGAGTCATCCAGGTCGGGCTGATCAAACTCAGGCTCCGGCATTTCCGGCGGCGGCGTTTCCGGCTCGTCGGGCTTGTCCGGCTTGCTGGTATCGTACTGGGTTTCGATCTTCTGCTCAGGCATCACCACATCGGCAACCTTGATCTGTTGCTCCTCTTTGGGAGCACCGAGGTTTGCCTCGATCAGCGCGTGCATGGTGAAGATCAGGGCAAAGGTGGTGGCAACCGCCAGTACACCCGCCCCTAATAGTCTTACCGGATTCATAGCTGTTAACTCTTTTCTGTCGCGACCGAAACTTTCTCGATACCGATTTTCCTGGCGGCGTCTGCAATCAGGGCTATCTTCTCGATACTCGCTTTTTTATCGGGCTGAATTACCAACCACCCTTTCGGGTTTTCCGCATAGAGGCGCTCCAGAGTAAGTTTCACTTGGCGCTCGTCTACTTTTTCCTTGGCAATCCAGATTTCGTCGTTATCTTTGATCGCTACCAAAATCGAGGTGGCTTTGAGTTCAGCCTGTGTCGCTTCCGGCTTCAACACATCGACACCCGGCTCCTTGATAAAGGTAGCGGTGACGATAAAGAAGATCAGCATGATGAACACCACGTCCAGCATGGGAGTGAGGTCAATCGCGCCTGCTTCTTCTTCTGCCGTATTTTGATTTCTGCTCATAGCAACTCTCTTAGCAAACTTTCTCGGCGGGGCTCTCCACAATAAGAGATGCCCCGGCGAAAGTTTCTGGCTTGGCTAAACCTTCACGGCAAATAAAGCCGGGCTGTATCTGCCGCCTGTGGCGCCTTAGTGATCCATCGTCAGATGATCTTCCAGAAGCTGGGTTTCGCGCTCCGCCTTGCGGGTGATGTAGGTGTTGGCAAATACGCCTGACAGTGCCGCAACCATCCCCGCCATTGTCGGGATAGTTGCCATGGAAACACCACTGGCCATCTGCTTGGCATCACCGCCACCGGTGATCGCGAGAACCTCAAACACATTGATCATGCCCCAAACGGTGCCCAGCAGCCCAAACAGAGGGGCCAGAGCCACACAGGTCTGGATCATGTCCATGTTGTCTTGAATTTTCTCGGATACCCGGGATATCAGCGCTTCACGAATGCGATGGGCATTCCAGGACTTGCGCTCAGCGCGCTCTTCCCACTGCTCCACCGCTCCCTTTACGTCTTCCTTCAACGATTTGTGGAAGTAGAAGACGCGCTCAAAAATCAGCGTCCACATAAAGAAGGTCAGGCCGGCGATCAGAAACAGTACTGGCCCGCCCGACGCCATAAAGGCGTTGACGGCGGCCCATGCGTCAGACAATGCGTGCATGTTGCCGCCTCCTCTTAGTTACGCTCGGCGTTTTCCGCCACGATGCCTGCACTCTGCTCTTCAAGGATGTGCAGGATGCGCTTGGCCCGGCCGTTTACGATGGTGTGCATCAGTACTGTCGGGATAGCAACACACAGACCCAGCACGGTGGTTACCAGCGCAGAGGAGATACCGCCGGCCATAGCTTTCGGATCGCCAGCGCCGAAGATGGTGATCGCCTGGAAGGTGATGATCATACCGGTTACGGTACCCAGCAGACCCAGCAGCGGCGCCACCATGGCGATGATCTTCAACAGGTTCAGACCGGACTCGATGGCCGGGCGCTCTTTCAGCACCGCCTCTTCCATCTTCAGTTCCAGAGTTTCGCCGTCCACGCCCTTGTTCTCTTCCGCTACGGCCAGTACACGACCCAAGGGGTTGTTGGTATTGGCGGAGGAAGAACGCAGCTGTGCATTAACCCGGGCACTGACACCGGACAGTACGATCAGGCGCCAGATCGCCAGCAGCATCGCAACCGCACCGACGCCGGTGATGATGTAGCCAACAATGCCGCCCTGATGCCAACGTTCAACCAGGCTCGGGCTGTTGATCATGGCTTTCAGGTAGGAACCGCCAGTAGGACCGGTCGGGTCAACGCCAAAAGCGGTAAAGCCAGCGGAAGCGTTTTGCAGGTTCTGAGCCATGCTCAGGTACTTGCCATCGGGCTGGCGCACCAGCTCGGCCAGCTTGTAGCCTTCCAGCATTTCCAGATATTTACCGTTGGAGACCAGGTTGAAGTTACCAACACGTACAACTTCCTGTTCAACCTGCTCACCGTCGGGCTTGATAACGGTGGCTGTAAACTTGACCACTTTGCCGGACTCAACAGTCTCACGCTGCAGCTCGTACCACAGGCGCTCGATTTCCTCGATAGTCGGCAGCTTGGTAGCGGAGTTCATTTTGTCGATCAGCGTATCGATGAACTCGGTGCGGCCGGGGTATTGAGCGGATACGATGGAGTTGTCGAGGTTGGCGCGCAGGTCGCCGGCGGTGGAGGTCAGGTGGCCGAAAAGTTCTTTCAGAGAACCGAGGCGTTCGTCCAGCTGCTGACGCTTCTGCTGAACCATCACTTCCTGCTCCTGGTACTTCTGTTCCAAGCGCTCGGAACGGGCCTCTTCGGCAGCTCGGGTGTTCTTGGCTTTCGTCAACAGGGCCTGTTGATTGGCTTTCTGGCGACGGAATTCGGCTTCACGCTGCTTGTGTTCTTTGGATTCGGCAATTTTTGATTGCTGAACCATCTTCAACAGCTGATCCAGGGAAGTGGCTTTATCCTGGGCAACGGCGGAGAAACTGATCAGGCCAGCCGCTGCTGCTACTATTACGCGTTTGGCGATAGAGGTTTTCATTGCGCTGCCTCCGGAGCCGGGATCGGCATGGTCATAATATCGATAGTGGCCTGTTTCTTGGCGATCTTCAGGCCGTTCATGACTGCACGGCGGTATTCGCCGGAGTCGATCTCAACCCAGGCCTTCTGGTCTTTGTCGTAGGCCAGAGAGATTTTGGAATCGGTAGTCTGAGCCAACAGGGCGATGCGGCCGATCTGCAGCACTTTTACTTCGCGATCTTGGCCAGCCACATTCAAGGTATCGCTATAGCTGTCGATCTTGCGCGCGTATTCGGCTTCGAAGTTGTACAGCTCCAGAACCTGGCGGAATTTCTCCGCGACAGTGATATCCGAGCGGTCCATGTTGTTCTTGACACCTTCAAGGTTGGCGAGGCGCTCATCCAGCTTGAAGGGCATATCCAACTCGATGAACTGCTCCAGACCTTCCAGCATACGCAGAATCAGCGGCTGGATCTGGCGCTCGATCACGGTAACGTTTTCAATGGATTCGTCCAGCTCTTTAATGACTTCCAGCTGGTTGGCCAGCTGCTTCTCAAGCTGGCGGTTGTAGACTCGCAGACCGTCGATTTCCTTGTTGACCACCTTGAAATCCTGCAGCAGGCTGCTGGTCTCTTCGGCAATCTTGTCGATGCGCTTTTGTGAGGCCTGGGCCGCTGCGGTCTTCTGTTGACCGACGGCGAGCACATTATCGAGAGTATCCGCATTGGCTACGCTGCCGTAGAGCGCGCCGGCAGAGAGCGCAGTGGTCAGCGCCACAGCCATGAATCGCTTGGTTTTCATTAGACCCCCCAGTGGGTTCAATATTTCACAACATGGTCGCGATGAGTTAGCTGCCACAACGCGGTGTCCTTTTGTTTTAAAAACAGTAGTGTCAAGACAGCTAAGAGCCGCACATTGTAAACAGCAGAATTGATTATTCAAATGCCGATTGACAGTATTGCCCCATGTGTGTAGCAAGGTAACAACCAGGTAACAAACCCGGGAGATATGCACACACTTGTGGCAATCTGACCTGTGCGGATAGTAACAAAAGCTACCAGAATGATAGCTTTTTGATCAATATGATTTTATTTTAACCTGTCGTACTGAACTAAGCAGTAGCTATATTCGTCCCTGTCAGACGCGGGGTAACACTCGCGACTGATCTCCTTCCAGCAGTCACCCAGCGCTGGAAAAAAAGCATCCCCTTCCACCTCTGCGTCCACATGAGTGATGTAGAGGCGCACGGCCCGGGGCATGGCCTGCCGGTAAATTTGCCCGCCGCCGATCACCATAATCTCCGCGGCGCCCGACTCCAAAGCCGACCGGCGGGCCAACTCGAGCCCCTGCTCCACGGATGGAGCACATTTTACTCCTGCAGCGGACCATTCCGGATTGCTGCTGATCACAATATTTTCGCGGCCCGGTAGCGGCCGGCCGATAGACTCAAACGTCTTGCGCCCCATCACCACCGGTTTGCCGAGTGTGGCGCGCTTGAAGAACTGCAAATCACCGGACAAACGCCAGGGCAACTGGTTTGCACGGCCTATGGCACCATTGCGCGCCACTGCGGCGATTAAGGCTACGGGGATATCTCTCATCGCCGGGAACCTATACCGCCACCGGCGCCGGGATATGCGGATGCGCCCGGTAGCCGCGCAACTCAAAATCCTCGTAACAAAAGGCGAAAAGATCGCTCACCTCGGGATTCAGGTGCATCTGCGGCAGCGGTAACGGCTCGCGAGCAAGCTGCTCTTCCACTTGTTCCAGGTGATTCAAGTACAGGTGGGCATCGCCGAAGGTATGGATGAATTCACCCGGCTTCAGGCCACACACCTGCGCAATCATCAGTGTCAGCAAGCTGTAGGAAGCGATATTGAACGGCACACCGAGAAAGATATCGGCACTGCGCTGGTACAGCTGGCAAGACAGGCGGCCGTCGGCCACATAAAACTGGAAGAACGCGTGGCAGGGGGCCAGCGCCATGCGCCCCTCAGCGACATTCGCCTTCGGCGGCACGCCCTCGTCCGGAAGGTCGGCGGGGTTCCAGGCACTGACGATCAAGCGACGGGAATCCGGACGGGCTTTCAACTGCTCGAGCAACTGAGCCATCTGATCAATATAACGGCCATCCGGGGCCGGCCAGCTACGCCACTGACGGCCATAAACAGGCCCCAGATCACCGTTATCCGCAGCCCATTCATCCCAGATGCGCACACCGTGTTCTTTCAAATAAGAGATATTGGTATCGCCGCGCAAAAACCACAGCAACTCGTGAATAATCGAGCGCAGGTGGCATTTCTTGGTGGTGACCAGCGGAAAACCCGCGGACAAATCAAAGCGCATCTGATAGCCGAACACACTCAGAGTGCCAGTTCCAGTGCGATCGCTCTTGCGGGTGCCCTTTTCACGCACATGGCGCATCAAATCCAGATACTGCTTCATCGATCAGGCCCCCTCTTTCGCCTGGGCAACGTTTTTCTTATCGCTGCGCGACTCCGGCAGCGGCTGGGTGCGGTAGCTCCACACCAACAGCGCTATACCGATCGCAATCATCGGCAGGCACAATTCCTGGCCGCGAGTCATCCAGCCGAACCACTCGTAGCCGATATGGGCGTCCGGTTCGCGCACGAACTCCACGAGGAAGCGGAAGATGCCGTACAGGGTCAGGAAGAGACCGCCAACCGCCAAACGCGGGCGCGGCTTACTGGAAAACCACCAAAGTATTGCGAACAGGACCGCGCCCTCGAGGAGCGCTTGATAAAGCTGTGACGGATGGCGTACCAACAGTTCGGGATCCCGCGGAAACACCATTCCCCAGGGCACATCGGTGGGTCGCCCCCAGAGTTCCTGACCGATAAAATTTCCGATACGGCCGAGCCCCAGGCCAATGGGCACCAGCGGCGCCACAAAGTCGATCAAGGCTGGGAAAGTTGTACCAATTTTGCGGGCATACAGGGTCGCGGCCACAATCACCCCCAAGAGGCCGCCGTGAAAACTCATGCCCCCCTCCCACACTTTAAACAGGGACAGGGGATGCTCTACCAGCTCCCCCAAGTTATAGAAAACCATATACCCGAGTCGCCCTCCGGCGACCACGCCAATGGCACAGTAGAGAATCAAATCCTCCACCTCCGACTTAATCACTGGCGACCAGGGTTTGGCGGAGCGCTTCAATGCCAGCAACCAAGCGGCGATAAAGCCGACCAGGTACATCAGTCCGTACCAGTGCACCTTGAGCGGGCCAATCGCAATGGCCACCGGATCAATTTCGGGATATGGAATCATCGATGTTCACAACCTTTCGAAACGGACGACATTATGAAGGAAGGATGAGGAATGATGAATCACGATTTTATCTTCACCAGTAGTCGGCCTTTATGACCATCCGGCACACACCCAGTGGCCTGCAGCCGAAATTCATCCCCGGTCTGAGCAAATCGGCTATGCTGCCGGTTCGTCCCACTTTCACGCCACCACTATGTGTCTGCTGCTATTCGCCTATCGCTGCCACCCCCGATACCCACTGCTGCTTCTCGCCAATCGCGACGAGTTCTACGACAGGCCCGCGGCACCGGCAGCGCCCTGGCAGGGAGAAGGCGTGGTGGCCGGGCGCGATCTACAAGCGGGCGGCACCTGGGCCGGCATCGCCCGCGGGCGCGTAGCGGCAGTGACCAATATCAGAGAACCCCGACGCGCAGAGCCGGAAGCGGTTCTGTCCCGCGGCGATATACCGAGAGACTTCCTGCACAGTCATGCCACTCCCAGTGAATTTGCCGCCGGCCTGGCAAATCGGACTTACCGCGGTTTCAACGCCCTGCTGTTCCAGTTCGGTGCCGAGGCGGAGCTGGTCTGCGCCGGAAACCGGCACAAGCCTTTTAATTTTTCCCGTGGAGTCCACGGTATTTCCAACGGCACACCGGATGCCCCATGGCCCAAAGTCGAAAAAGGCCGGGCTGAGCTGCGGGAGCTGCTGGATGGCATCAGCGGCGAGATCACCGACAACAATTTCGTGCGCCCGGCGCTGACCCTGCTACAAGACAGATCCCGGGCACACCCGGAGACACTGCCCAACACGGGTGTTGGCCCGGAGCTGGAAATGGCCCTATCTCCGATCTTCGTTCAAATCAAAGAGCGCGACGGCAACCCCGTCGCGGACGGGGCTGGTGATTACGGGACCCGCGCCAGTACATTGGTCGCCGTCGACGACAGCGGCGCCACCCAGTTGTGGGAGCAGAATTACGACAACGGCGAACCCTGCGGACCAGTCCGTCATTTTCGGCTCAGCAGCCAAGATTGTCATTAACGCGAAATGAAGCCCACGCCAAGCAAATCCCGGATTTGTTGCCATACTTAGTTGCACAGGCCAGGTTTGGTTGAGTTACGCGCAAAGTGACCCGGACCACGGCCTATATAAAGGAAGGTCGCGCGGGATGCATGACAAAGGTGGGCTGTCGATACATCGACGAACAACGGGATTGGTCCACCGCAGGTTGGGAAGGTATTAACGATCTGGCATCCGGCTCGCTGACAGCAAACCGGACCCCGCAGTATTGCTGAGGTACCATGTCGTATTTCACCCCCAAACGCCGCACACGTAAATCGCTTCTGCCGTTGCTGACTCTGGGCAGCCTGTGCGTCTTTGCCCTCTACTACGCATTTGCCGCCAATCAACAGACAGAACCGGTGCTACCGGACAATGCTGTGCGCCCGCACCTGGTGCTCTGGCTGGAGGAAAATCCCGACGCCTGGCCGGCACAGGACCCCATTTTTAATCCGGCTGCGGTGCGCCGCATCTACCGGCGCACCGACTACCGGCTGCTGTGGTTCGACAACTACAACCTCAGCGATACGGCCAACGATCTGTTAAAGCAGCTCACCGCAGCCAGCTCCGGCAACCCCAGCAGCATGGTGGACTACCGCTACCACCTGGGCTACTTCGACCGCACTCTCCGCGACACACCCCAACGCCTGCAGATGGCGGCGGTATTGGACGTATTGCTGACCGATGCGTTCGTCTCCTACGCGCGGGATACTCAGCTAGACAAGCTCACACCGAAAAGCCGCCCACCGAAAGGCGTCACCCCCGTCTATCACCAGGCGGGCGGATTTCAATTAGCGCAGCTCAACACATCACGCCAGAACAATGCCACCGACAGCGGCTATCGCACCGTCAGCGACGTGAGCCCCCCCGGCAACTACGCGCGCGACCGCAGCCGTGAACGCTACTACTACAATCGCGGGCGCGGCATAACCCGCTTCCGTCACTATTCCACCTGGGGCAGCCGCAGTTACAGTACCCGCAACTACAGTGCCAGTGCCCGCAACTACCCCTATCAAGAATCCCGGCAAGAGGCTGGTAATCTGGCGACCTCCGAGCCATTGTCTGGAAACAGTGAAGGTCCCTACATAGAGGAAAACACCCCCTACGGTGGGGATGTGGCCGCCCTGCGCAACGAGCTGGCGCGACTCCGCGGCCTTTCCGCCAGTGGCCGCTGGCGCCCCCTGCCTCCCGGACCAGCTATGACTCTTGGCGCGCGCCACCCTCATGTGGCCCTGCTGCGCAATATGCTCGCACTCTACGGTGACTATTACAGCTACGGCGGCGAGCCCAACAGCGACAGATTTGACCAGCGACTGCACGAAGCGGTACTGCGCTTTCAGGAACGCCACGGCCTCAAACCCGATGGCATTGTCGGGCGAGAAACCCGAAAACGCCTGAATCTGTCGCCGGCCGCACGCGCACAAATTGTGGAAATCAATATCCGCCGCCGCGAACAGCTGCCTGCACACCTTGGCAACCGCTTCGTTCAGGTCAATGTTCCGGAATACAAGTTGCACTATGTGGAAGACGATCGCATCAGGCTGTCGATGAATGTGGTGGTGGGCAAAAAGAAACACGCGACCCCGGAGATGACCACCCGGGTCAGCAAAGTGATCTTCAACCCCACCTGGACAGTGCCGCGCAGCATTCTGGTCAACGAGATACTCCCCAAGGCCCGCGCCAACCCCACGGGCATGGAAAACATGGGTTACCGGGTAGTCAGCGGCAGCGGTGAATATCTGCCGCTGACACCGAAAAACCTATCCGCGGCCGGCGCAGGCTCCTACCTGTTGCGCCAGAAGGGGGGCGAGGACAATATCCTCGGGCGGGTGAAGTTCGAAATCCCCAACCGGCACGATATTTATCTGCACGACACCCGGGCCCGCAGCCTCTTCGCCAAAACCGACCGCGATTACAGCCACGGCTGCATACGCCTGGAAAAACCCCGCCACCTGGCCGAAGCCCTGCTGCGGCCAGAAGGGAACTGGGACCAGTGGCGCATCGACCAGCTCACCACCGGTGACGAAACCACCGAGGTCGAACTGAAGCAGCGGGTGCCCGTATATATCACCTACTGGACCGCATGGGTGGATGGCCGGGGCCATCTCAACTTCCGCGACGACATCTACGGCAAAGACGGCCTCTCCGCAAATCAGTGGTGAGATCGGCGGCCGGTGACTCCGAGCACCGGCCGCTAACCACCCGCCACCGATATTCCCTAAAGGTATTTCGCCCCATTCCCGCCGCAGGTTACCAATGTGAGCAGGCAAGGCATCCTGTTGACAGGGGTAACCCATGGGTGTTGGCAAGCGACTCCATTTCCTCCAAAACCTGATCACACGCGGCAGTTTTATCGCCGCAATCCTTACGCTGTGGCTACTTCCCGGCCCGGGACAAGTCCACGCGGCCGAGGCCACAGCTTCCACCGAGAGCGGTGCCAGCAACCCCTTTACACCCTACGGCCGCCAGCACATGCTGTTGCGCGAAGCACTGGCGCGCTACCTGGCACTTGCCGATAGCGAAATCTGGGTCCCCCTGGACGCAGGACAACCCTTGGCGCCCGGCATGCGCGATCCGCGAGTGAAGCAGCTGCGCAGCCTGCTGATGCAGTACGGAGACTACCCGCTTAACGATCACACCGGCGACAGCCACGCCGCAGACGAATACGACGAACGACTGCGGGCAGCCGTGCGCCGATTCCAGCGCCGCCACGGGCTCAAAGCCGATGCCCTGGTGGACAAGCGCACCCGCGCGCGCCTGAATGTCCCCCCCGCAAAAGTGGCGAGGATATTGGCCGCCAACCTAAAACGCTGGAGGGAGCTGCCCAAGGAATTGGGGCCGCGCTATATCCTGATCAACATTCCCGACTTCAGCTTGCGGCTAATCGACGGCGGACAGGAAGAGTTCCGCATACGCGTGGTGGTGGGCAAACCCGAGCACAAAACACCGCAACTGGCCACACGCATGACGCGGCTGGAGGTCAACCCCACCTGGCGGGTGCCGCGAGAAATCGCCCTGCGCGAACTATTGCCAAAAGGCGGCGCCAGCCTCTCTGCCAGTGGTTACCAGCTGGTGAATCAGCGAGGGCGGACGCTCCCCTTCTCTAGGGGCAATATCGCCGCGATCCGCAAAGGCAAGGTGATGCTGCAGCAGCGGGGCGGGCCTGGGAACGCCCTGGGGCGGGTTAAATTTGTCATTCCCAACCGCGAAGCCATTTTTCTCCACGACACCAACAGCAAACACCTGTTCAAACACAGCCTGCGCGCTTTTAGTCACGGCTGTATCCGCCTGGAAAAGCCGCTCGAATTTGCACGCCTGATACTGGCGCAACAAAACGGCTGGAGCGATGCGCGCATCGACCGCATCCTCTTGAGCAATCGCACGCGGGGAGTGGCGCTGGAAAAGCCGATACCGGTTTACATCGCCTACTGGACCGCGTGGGTTGACCGGGAAGGTCTGCTGCAATTTCGCCCCGATATCTACGGCCTCGACAAGGAGGAAACTGCCGATGACGATCCAGGGCGCAAGGAAAATCGACAGCCGGAGTAAGCCATGACACAGAGACAAGCCCGTTTCCGACCGGGCCACTGGCTGGCAACCCTGCTTATTCTGGCGGCGACCGCCACGCCTCTGCTTGCATACACACCAGCGCAGGGGGCGCCGGCACTGGTTCCCGCCGATGTCAGCGCGGCACTGCGCCGCACCGCGGATCGCTACCGCCAGTTACAACAACAGTGGCGGCCACTGTCCGGAGAAATGCCACTCGCCCCGGGGGATAGGGGGGAGAGAGTAACTCAACTGCGCCACTTGCTCGAACTCTATGGAGACTACAAAGGCACACCTGGCCCCCTACCGGAATGGGTAGCGGATCGCCAGCGCTTCGACAGCGCCCTGCAACGGGCAGTGGAGAACTACCAAATGCGCCACGGTCTGGCGGTCACCGGTGTCGCCGGGCCCGCCACACTAGCGGCGCTTGCAGTGCCGCCGAAGGAACGCGCACGCCGCCTGGAGCTAAACGCATCACGCTGGGACAAGCTTTCTCTGCCAGCCGACGGACGCTATGTATTGGTCAATGTGCCGGACTACCGGCTGCAGCTGATCGACAAGGGCCGGGTGGCCCTCAGTATGAAAATCGTGGTCGGCAAAACCAGCAGCCGCACCCCCGAACTGAAGAGCCGCATCACCAACGTGGTTTTCAACCCCACTTGGACTGTGCCGCGCAATATACTGCTCACAGAGCTGCTACCCAAGGCGCGCAATAATCCCGAGGCCATGCACAAACGCGGTTACCGGGTAATCAACTATCGCGGCGGCGATATTGCCCCCATCTCCGACGCCAGCATCGCCCGCGCCGCGGAGGGAGGTGCCACGTTGCGCCAGCTGAGCGGCCCAGACAATGCCCTGGGAAAAGTGAAATTTGTGATCCCCAACAACCAGGCCATATTTCTGCACGACACCCTGGCCCACAGCCAGTTCGCAATGCAAGAGCGCGCCTTCAGTCACGGCTGCGTACGCCTGGAAAAACCGGAAGAGTTGGCCTACGCACTGCTGAATTCTCAGGGGTGGGACAGAACCCGTATCGCCCAGACCGCCACCGGCAACGAGACACTCAACGTCAGAGTCGACAAGCCTCCACGACTCTTTATCACCTATCTCACCGCCTGGGTGGATAACGAAGGACGCCCGCAGTTTCGTCGCGATATTTACCATTTGGACACCCCGTAGCCCACCAACAACCCCCACGGCGCGGGAACTCCAGCGGTTGTGGAGCAAGCCTTGGGGCGGGTATGCCACAGCCCCCGAAAAACGACTGCAGGGCACGGTTTAGCACTGATCAGTCACAAAAAAATTTTTTTTCAATGCAATCGCAATAAATGACAACGCTGTCTCCATTTCTGGATTCCAGCCACCGAAAATACCCAGATTTCCCAAGAACCCACTTAGTCTGAGAGGAAACAAAATCCCAAGACTTTCCTAGGACTGTTTGCGAATTAGCACTGATCAGTTTGTAACCACAGGTTATTTTTTGTACATTTTCGCCGTACCCAGAGCCGCAACGCGCGCCAAGGGAACCCCATAAAAGAGATCCACGACGAGGCGGAAACCGGTATGAAAAATCCATCCAGACGTCGATTCCTGGCAGCAACCTGCGCAACAGTTGCGGCGGTCAGTGCCGGGCCGACTTTTGCAAAAGTGGGTAAATCCCGCACATTGAAAATGCGCAACCTGCACACCGGAGAGAGGCTGAGCACAGCCTATTGGGCAGATGGTGGCTACTTGAGCAGCGGCCTGAAGAAATTCAACCGTTTGCTGCGCGACCACCGCGCCAATGAGGTGACGCGCATGGACCCGAAGCTGTTTGACATTGTCTACAAGCTGAAGGAAAAGCTGAACTTTAACGGCGAGATCGAAATCATTTCCGGTTACCGGTCTCCCGCCACCAATGAGAAACTGCGCGCCATGGGGCGCGGGGTTGCCCGCCGGAGTTATCATACCCGCGGCATGGCACTGGACATCCGCATGCCCGGTGTGCCGCTGTCCAAGCTCCGCAGGGCCGCACTGGACCTGAAAGCGGGTGGCGTGGGTTACTACCCGAAGAGCAACTTTGTACACGTGGATACCGGCCCGGTTCGCCGCTGGTAATCCCACCTCACCCCTCAGAGCCGCCGGGCAACCCGGCGGCTTTTTTCATTGCACGGCTGCGCCCCGAAATGTCCGAAACCGCCCGCTGAAAGCCCTTAACGACCAGCCTCACGACCATTGCGACCGCGTAGGATCATGTCCTCAATTGACACAGGAGAACAGCAATGGCAAAAACGGCCCTTCTGGTCATCGATGTCCAGGATTCCTTCCGCCACATGCCCTACTGGGACGACACAGGCTTCGACATCTACCTGGAGCGCCTGAACCGGCTGATCCGCCACGCCCGCAACCAGGGCTGGCAGGTGGTTCATATACTCCACGAACGTAGCGGCAGCCCCTTCGATCCGACCGGACCACTGGTCAGATCCATGAACGGCGTAGACAGGCGCAAGGGCGATACCGAATTCCGCAAGCGGGTACACAACGCACTGACGGACAGCGGGCTGCACCAATGGTTGGAGGAGCGGGACATAAACCGGCTGTTGATTGCCGGCCTGCGCACCGAACAGTGCTGCGAGGCCACCGCCAGGGTGGCCAGCGACCTGGGTTTTGAGGTGGTATTTGTCACCGATGCCACTCACACCTTCCCGATGCGCCACACAAGCAGCGGTGTACTCTTCGGCGCCGAAGAAATCAAACTGAAAACCGAACTGGTACTGGAGAACCGATTTGCCCGAATCGCCCGAGTGGCAGACTTCACCGCGACCGCGACCTGAACACCTTTGGTTTTTGCTACCGCCCGGCGTCCACCTGCTGGACCTGGCCGGGCCAGCACAGGTACTGACACATCAGCGGCTCGGAGGCGTGCAGCCCCACTTCATCGGAAGTTCGAAAGAGCTCTGCGCGGCCCAGGGGCTGGCGCTGTATCAGTTGGAGCCGCTGCCCCGGATACTGCCTCCCCGAAGTTGGCTGTTAGTCATCGGCTGTCAAAAATCGTCCGAGCTACTGCGCAGCGCGAACGGGAGGAGGCTGGCCCAATGGCTGGCGAGGGCAGCGGCCCAATCCGACCTGACCGCCTGCATCTGTTCCGGTGCCCTGCTGGCCGCGCAGGCCGGCTTGCTCGATGGCCGCAGTTGTACAACCCACCACCAACTGCTGACTGAACTGCGCGCGATGGCTCCGCATGCACAGGTCAAAGAGAACTGCCTATTTACCCATTCCGGCAACCTCTGGACCAGCGCCGGCATCGCATCCGGTATGGACCTGTGCCTGCACTTGGTAGCCATGTACTGGGGTTATGAGGCGGCCAATACAGTAGCCCGAGACCTGGTCCTCTACCACCGCCGCAGTGGTGGCGATCCGCAATTGGATATCAGGCTGCAACACCGCAATCACGTCAATCAGCGCCTGCACCAACTTCAAGACCGAATACTGCAGAACCCAGGTTATCCCTGGACGGTGCAGGCACTGGCGGAGGAGTCACACTTGAGCCCGAGACACCTGTCACGCCTATTCAAGGAACAGTTGGGGCTATCGCCAAAAAGCTACCTGCAGCAGGTTCGGCTGGCTTATGCGGAACAGTTATTGCGCGAGGGCGGCATGACTGTGGACCAGGTGGCGGAGGCGGTAGGTTATGAGTCCGCCCGCCAGCTGCGGCGCCTGTGGCACCGGTATCGAGGCGGGCCTCCGAGCCAGTCTATCGGCAAGGAAGCTCCCGTAACGTACAGAAACTCTGCGGACAGATAAGAGGCTCAGAGGTTGGAGCGGGCATTGCCGGCCCTGGGTATCGGGCCGGGCGCTACAGGGAAGTGCGCGTCACTTGCGAACTGTTCACACCACTATCTGAGCGCCCACAGCGCAGTGAAGCGCTCGCGCGAATTCATCCGGCCCCAGTCTTCAGTCTTCGGGTGGAAGACTCACCGGAGTCATCTCATCGTCGTCCGCCGGCACACTGGCCGAGCCCGACATCAACCCGGCGAGCTGCTCCATCAGCTGGCGCGCCTGGGCAAGCTGTCGCAGTTCCGCCAGCTCCACCGGGTCCTCCATTTTCAGCATCAACGCCTCCAGCTGAGCGAATGTCTGTGTCAGAGCAGCAGCCTGGTGGCGGTCCAGCAGCAATTCTGCCAATCCCCCACCTTCGGCGGGTACCCAGTTATCCCGGAGCACAGCCAGCATCGCCAACATCGCTTGTTTGGAATCCGCCGCACGGGGACTCTCCACATCGCTTTCGGAGCTCTCCGGCAGGCGGCGCAGCAATTCCTCGTCGACGACGGCAATATGGGCGGAACGGACCTGTTGCAGGCGCTCGGCCGGCCTCAGTGCCAGGTAGTGGCGCGATAGATCGTTGGCGGTGGCAGGCCAACGGCGCGCTAGCCCATCCATATCCTCGGCCATGGCGCGGCCGATCAGGCGGGTCAGCTCACGCCGGCGGTTGACCGCCAGAGCCTCGGGCTTCTCCCCCTCGCTGACGGCCTTGAATTCGCCCGCGGTGCGCTCGCCGGTGGGCCCCCAGAGCATGACTTCCATCGCGTGAAAGCCGGTGCTTGCTTCCTCGTGCGCGGTCAACCGGTGTTGTTTACGCAGGTTAGCCAGGGTCAAGTCAATCGCCGTGTCATTGACGATACCGCTGTCCGAATAACCGGGGACAGTGTCCAGATAACCGGGCTGAACCGGCCAACTGTCCAGCGCCAGCTGCAACGCCCGCCCCTCGCTCTGAAGCGGTGCCGGCGCGAAAGCCACGCGCATGTATGGCAACGCGGCGGCAAATCCCCGATGCGCCTCCAGCCAAGCCAGTTTAGCCGCTTCCAAATGATCCTCGCTGGGGCTGTCGAGCAACGTAACCACGGCGCGTTCCAGCGATTCCAGCGCGCCCTGAGCGTCGCTCACCGCGGCCTCGCCTGCCTCCCAGAAGGCTCGGGACAGTTCTTGCGCCGCCTGCTCATTAACCACCCGCGGAGCCGGCGTGCTTATCTCCGGCTCCGGCACCTCACGGCGGGACTCACAGGCCGAAAGTCCCGTCAGCAGCGCCAATAACAACACCCATTTTCCACGCCCTGTCATTTTTCCGCCCATAAAATTCCCCAAAATTTCCCTGCGCGGCACATCGATTCTCCTCTTTATCCACCAGAGCGGAGACTGATAATCGGCCAGCCGCGGCGCTCGGCCTCCGCACTCAGGCGCGCGTCCGGGTCCACCGCCACTGGATGATCGACTTCCTGCAACAGTGGAAGATCATTGATGGAGTCGCTATAAAACCACTTTTCTGCGGCGGAGAACCCCGGATTGTGCGCCAACCACTGATGCAGCCGCACAACCTTGCCGCCCTGGTAGCAGGGTTCACCAACCACGCGCCCGGTAAAGCGGCCCTCCACTTCCTCGGGCTCAGTGGCCAGCAGCGTGTCCACTCCCAGGCGCTCGGCGATCGGTTCCACCACGAAACGGTTGGTTGCGGTGATAATCATAATGTGGTGGCCCCGGCGGCGGTGACGGGAAATCAAATCCTCCGCCTGCGGTAGCCAGATCTCGCTGACCACCTCCTCCATAAACTCCCGCTGCAAGTTGTTGAGCTGACCGCGGGACAGCTGGGCCAGCGGCTCCAGAGCGAATTCCAGATAGGCGAAGATATCCAGCTCACCGCGCTGGTAGTCCCGGTAAAAGTTATCGTTCAGAGCACGGTAGCGCTCACCGTCCACATGTCTCCGCTCCACCAGGAATTCACCCCAGGCATGATCGCTATCGCCGCCGATCAAGGTGTTGTCGAGATCGAAAATCGCCAAGTGCACCGCGCACTCCCTCTTCCACTATAGATATTCCGGCGCCAGGCCGGCGGGCAATTTTACCCCGCCGGCCCGCACTTCACACGGCACAGTTCACCGAATTGCCGTAACCCCTCCCGCTGTGGAACAATGTGGAACAAGCTTGCGCGGCAAACGACCGCGCACAATAAATTTGAGGACGGTATTTTGGGCGACGGCAAACCGGCGCAAGCCGGGCGAAATCACCGCCGCAGAACCGCCAAGCAGTCCAACCGCATCGAGAACTCCGGCAACCACAGGAAAGGCCGGGGAAGCGGCAGCGACGGCAGCAACAATATCGACGCCGAGGGCTTCCGCCCCAATGTCGGCATTATTGTGCTCAATACCCGCGGCCAGGTGCTGTGGGCACGGCGGGTGGGTGGCAAAGACGCCTGGCAATTCCCCCAGGGCGGAATCAACCCGGGAGAATCTCCCGAGCAGGCGCTGTATCGGGAACTCTACGAGGAGGTGGGGCTGACCCGCGACCAGGTCAGCCTCATCGCCTGCACGCGCGGATGGCTGCGCTACCGCTTGCCGAAGCGGCTGCAGCGCAAGCGCTCCGAACCTCTGTGCATTGGCCAGAAGCAGAAGTGGTTCCTGCTCAAGCTGGAGGCGCCGGACAGCGCCATCGGCTTCGACAACGGCTGTAAGCCGGAATTCGACCACTGGCGCTGGGTCAGTTACTGGCACCCCCTCAGCAAAGTGGTGAGCTTCAAACGCGAAGTATACCGGCGCGCGCTGACCGAATTGGCCCCGCAGCAAATACAATTGGAGAGACGCTGGCTGCGAGAGCACGAGTAATATCGTCGCGACCGGTGAGTCCTCTGCCGAACAGACGGCAGCTAAACTACAAATCCACCAGACGACGAGGATAGGCCTTTGCTCGGATCTCTGCGCAGTATCGTTCAGGAAGTCAACGCGGCCCGGGACCTGTCCGCGGTGCTCGATATCATCGTGCGCCGGGTGCGCGAGGTGATGCGGACCCGCGTCTGCTCCGTGTATCTGCGCGATAAGCAGTCCGGCGACTATGTCCTCATGGCCACCCGTGGCCTGAACCCGGACGCCGTCGGCCAAGTGCACCTGGCGCCCGGCGAGGGTCTGGTGGGCAATGTGGTCACCCGCGAAGAGCCGATCAACCTGGAACAGGCCGAAGCTCACCCCGCCTATCAGTATTTCCCCGCCACCGGTGAAGAGCGCTTTTCCGCTTTCCTCGGCACCCCCATTATTCACCACCGCGAAGTACTCGGCGTACTGGTGGTACAGCAGGCGGAAATGCGTCGCTTCGACGAGGGGGAAGAGGCCTTCCTGGTCACTCTGGCCGCCCAGCTGGCGGGCGTCATCGCCCACGCAGAGGCCACCGGCGCCCTTGCCGCCATCGGCCAGCAGCGACGCGAAGCAAAATTCAGCGGTATCGCCGCCTCCCCCGGGGTCGCTATCGGCCGGGTGCATATTGTCGCGCCGCCAACCAACCTGGCATCTGTCCCCTACTCCTGCTGTATCGACGTGGATGCCGAGCTGGCACTCTTTCACACGGCCCTGGCCAGTGCCCGCGAAGAGATCCGCGACGTGGGCGAGCGCCTGAAGGATCAGCTGAGCCGTGAGGAGCGCGCCCTGTTCGACGCTTATATCAGCATGCTGGACGACAACTCTCTGACGGCGGAAGTGTGCGACCGCATACGCCAGCAAATCAGCGCGCCGCGCGCCTGGGCCGAGGTGATGCTGGAGCATGTGCGCCGTTTTGAAGCCATGTCCGACTCCTATTTCCGCGATCGCGCCGCTGACGTGCGTGATCTGGGCGCGCGAGTCCTGATGCACCTGCGCAGCGAGCAGCAGAGTCGGCGGGAGTTCAGTGACAACACCATACTGGTCGGCGAAGAGGTCACCGCCGCAGTATTGGCGGAGGTGCCACAGGAAAAACTCGCCGGTCTGGTCTCTGTCAAAGGGTCCTCCAACAGCCACGTGGCCATTATCGCCCGGGCCATGGGGCTGCCTTCCGTAATGGGCGTGCAGGACCTGCCCTACGAACAGATAGACGGCGCCGATATAGTGGTGGACGGCTACCGGGGAGAGCTTTATGTGCACCCCGGCGCTGAGCTGCGCCGCCGCTACGACAACATCGTCGAGGAAGAGCGTGAACTGGCGCGCAACCTCGATCACCTGGCCTCTCAGCCCGCCGAAACCGCCGACGGCCACCGGGTGCGCCTGATGGTCAATACCGGTTTAATGGCGGATGTGGTGCGCTCCCTGGAGCGCGGTGCCGAAGGGGTCGGGCTCTACCGCACTGAGGTCCCCTTCCTGCTGCGGGATCGTTTTCCGTCGGAGGAAGAGCAGCGGGAAATCTACCGCGAGCAGTTGCTGGCCTTCGCCCCGCGCACCGTGACCATGCGCACCCTGGATATTGGCGGTGACAAAGCGTTGGTTTACTTTCCTATCGATGAAACCAACCCCTTTCTCGGCTGGCGCGGCATCCGCGTGACCCTGGATCACCCGGAGATATTCCTCGCCCAGGTGCGCGCAATGATGAAGGCCAGTCTTGGCCTCGACAACCTGCGCATCATGCTCCCCATGGTCACCGGCATCGGCGAACTGGAAGCGGCCCGCAAATTGGTTAAGCGCGCCCACCGGGAACTGCAGGAGGAAGGCTACGACATCGCCATGCCGCCGCTCGGCATCATGATCGAGGTACCCTCGGCGGTCTACCAGGCCCGCGAGCTGGCCGAACGCGCGGACTTTATCTCTGTGGGCAGCAACGATTTGACCCAATACCTGCTGGCCGTGGACCGCAACAACAGCCGCGTAGCCAGTTTCTACCACCCGCTGCACCCGGCGGTATTGCGCGCCCTGCACCAAGTAGTGGAGGCGGGACACGCTGCCGGAACAAAGGTGGGAATTTGCGGAGAGTTAGCCGGCGAACCCGGTGGTGCCCTGCTGTTGATGGCTATGGGCTATGACATGCTGTCGATGAATGCGACCAACCTGCCGCGGGTGAAATCAGCCCTCCGCGCGGTGAACAAGGCAGACACCGACGAGCTGCTAAAGCAAGTGATGGTCATGGAAAGTCCGGAAGAAATCGAAAAAAGCGTGCAGGCCTATATGAAGCAGGTGGGGCTCAAAGCGCTATTACAGCCGACAGAGGACGGCAACCATAGCGGAAAAGCTGTGCGGAAAGAGTAAAGGATACAAACGGGCAGTACCCTCGCCCGGACAGACCGGGCGCGGGCAAGGCGGAACACCTGCTGACAGCATGCGTGTTCCGCGCGGGGGTCAGCCCTCTTCGCACTCGCTTTGGTAGGCGTCGGCATCGAGCAAATTATCCAACTCGCTCGGATCGCTGGGCTTGACGCGGAAAAACCAGCCGTCGTCGTAGGGAGAGGAGTTGACGGTTTCCGGTGCGTCCTCCAAAGCCTCGTTGACTTCAATCACTTCACCGGACACCGGTGAGTAGATATCACTGGCCGCCTTGACGGACTCCACAACGCCGGCTTCGTCACCAGCCGCCAGAGTGGTTCCCACTTCCGGCGTTTCCACATAAACCACATCCCCGAGGGCGTCCTGGGCGTGGTCGCTGATACCCACGGTGACAGTGCCATCCTCTTCCAGCCGCGCCCACTCGTGGCTGGACAGGTATTTCAGTTCACTGCGAATCTCACTCATTCTGTGATCCCTCGATTAAGTAATTTTATAATTCAGACTTCGAAGTTCAGTTCAAGACGGCCCGTCAAATCACCGATTTGCCGTTGCGTACGAAACAGGGTTTCACCACCTTCACGGACACCAGTTTCTTGCGCATTTCCACTTGCGCCGTGTCTCCCACAGAAACCGGTACCCTCGCCAACGCAATAGAGTAGCCCAGAGTCGGGGAAAAGGTGCCGCTGGTGATAATACCGCGCTCTTCACTGCCGTCCACCACTACCGGTTGCCCGGCGCGCAGCACACCGCGCTCTTTCAAAACGAGGCCAACCAGTTTTTCTTTAACACCCTGGGCTTTTTCTTCCTCCAGCGCAGTCCGGCCGATAAAGTCGCGGTCCTCCGGCTGCCAGGCGATAGTCCAACCCATATTCGCCACCAGCGGCGAGGTATCTTCATCCATCTCGTGACCGTACAGGTTCATTCCCGCTTCCAGGCGCAGGGTATCCCGGGCTCCCAGGCCACAGGGTGCCACACCCGCATCTGCCAGGGCGCGCCAAAATCCGGGCGCATCCTCACCGGACAACATAATCTCCAGGCCGTCTTCACCGGTATAACCGGTGCGGGCGACAAACCAGTCACCGCGGGCCACGCTCTGGAACACCTTGAGATTGTCGATGGCGGAAACCCACTCGATGCCCATCACTTGCTTGACTTTGTCAATCGCGTTGGGACCTTGAATGGCCACCATGGCCAGCTCGGGACGCTCGCTCAGGGAGACATCGAAGGCCTCAGCCTGCCTGGACATCCACTCCAGATCCTTTTCCCGAGTCGCGCAGTTGACCACCACCCGATAGCCAGACTCCTTGAGGTAGACGATCAGATCGTCGATCACGCCACCTTTTTCATTCAGCATACCGGTATAGAGTGCCTTGCCCGTCACCCCATCCAGTTTTGCCACATCGTTGGCCAGCAGATAACGCAGATAATCGCGGGCGCCGTCGCCATCGATATCGACCACTGTCATGTGGGACACATCAAACATGCCCGCGTCAGTGCGCACCTTTTCGTGCTCTTCCAGCTGCGATCCGTAATGCAGCGGCATGTCCCATCCGCCGAAATCCACCATCTTGCCGCCCATGGCGACATGCGTGTCGTACAATGGCGTTTTGTTACCCATCTGATGCTCTCAATCTGCAAGCCTAGAAAGCCGCGTATTCTACCGGCCCCACCGCCAGTGATACCAGACGGCGCTATGCTGCAAGCCTAGCAGGCACCGGGACTATAAACTGCTTTCGGCCGCGCTTGCCGCCAAAGATTCCGCGCGGCCCAGTAAATTCCATAAATGCATATTAGAGCGAATAAATATAACAATATGAAATATTGATCTCTCGCACACCGCCAGCGCGGCTACCCATCCCGTTATCCCGCACTGGACTGGAATCGCGCTGCATACCGGCGATGGCCGCTAGCGGCCATCGCCGGTTCCATCAGTGTGCCCGTGCCACCGCACGCTGGATTTCCGCGAAGGTCGGCACCCTGTCGATATCAATCTCGACCTGCAGGCGCCTGCCCACTTCCGCGACACTGATCAGTCCGCGCACATGGTGATTGTGCTGATCCACCAGCAGACAGTGCCGCTGGCCGTGCTGGCGCATCGTCTCCAGCACGTCGCGGATACTGCTTTTTTCCACCTGTGGATAACTCAGTATTTTCAGTTCACTGCGGGGGCGCATGAAATCACCGACCGTCAGTTCGTGGCGCGGCACACCGGCAGCCACCCACTGCATCACCTTTTGATAGCTGAGATCCTCCGCGGTGAGCAGGCCGGCAAACGCACCGTCTCTGTCGAGAACAAGCAGTGCGTTCAAACGTCCCGCGTCCATCATCTGAGCGGCCTGCATGGCAGATACCGATGGCGTCACCAGGGCCGGGTGATGACTTTTGAAATCGGTGACAAAACACAGTGCGGGGGAGTCCAGGGTAAGCTCTGTAAACTCTTCGGGGAAAACCAACCTGTCGCGATCCTGCAGTTGAGAAACGTTCAGTTTTTTCATGGCAATAACTCTCTGTGAGGCACATCCAACAGACATGCCAGAAATCGAATGCGCTTTGGCAGCGCAGCAATAAAAATTGGGAAATAAATGGAGTTATGCCGGAACGGGAGGAGCGCGTATGGCGGGACATGCGCGATAGGGAATTCGCGGCGCACGCCGGGTAGAAAGGTCACGGGTTGTTAGAGCCGCACACGGCAAGGCCGCCGGGTCGACAGCTTTGTGTAAATCCTCGTTGCCGCCCCCTTCACCCGCCGAAGAATCGATACCGCTGTCCGCAAGCTGGATAACAGCGGAATCGTCGGCCTGGAAAACATTCGCACCGGGATCGGCCTGCGCTACCGCACATAGCAGCAAAGATTGAAGTATGAATATGCAGATCCCAGTATGCACTATGGCGATTCCAGAAAACTATCTAAACCTGGGACACATCTATCGGGGCGGGGTTCCGCGATTTCAACCACCGGGGCGATGCTGTTCCCCACTGCTCTCTTCATCCAAGGCCTTTGCTCCCTCTTCTGCCTCGGCCGCCTTATCCACCCGCAGACCGTGACGCTTTGAACGCAAACGCCACAAGCGCCTGGCCAGCGCCTGGCGGTCCGGGGTTTTGTCCGCCTCGTCAACAATTTCTTCGCCGAGCAGAGTCTCGAGAATATCCTCCAGTGTCACCAGACCTTCGAGACCGCCGTATTCATCCAGCACCGCACTGATTTGCACCCGGCGGGCCAACATTTTCTGGAAAGCCTGGTAGATGGTTGCCGTCTCCGGCAACATCAACATATCGCGACGGTACTCCGCCAGTTTTTTATCCTGCTCGCCCTTGGCATAGGCCAGCAAAAGATCCTGCTTGAGCACGAAACCCACCACGCACTCGGGCGTGCCGCGCTCGTATACAGGGATACGGGAAAAGCGGCTCTTTTCAACATCCTCATAGGCCTCGCCCACCGTATCGTCCTGGGAAAGGGAATAAACAACGGTGCGCGGCGTCATCACTTCGCGCACCGAGTGATCGCGCAGGGTAAAAAACAGGTTGCGCAGAATGCTCGACTCGCGCTGCTCCAATTGCCCTTCCGCTTCACCCAGCTCCGCCATCACCGCGAATTCTTCACGGCTGAATCCGGTCAGCATCGGGCCGTGAGACAGCCCGCGGGTCAACCACTCAGACATTTTCACAAAGGGGTAGAGTATCCACACAAGCCCGCGCAAGGCATAGGCGGTCAGCGGAGCCAGTTGCCGCCAGTAAAAGGCCCCCAGGGTTTTCGGTATGATTTCGGAAAATATCAGAATCAGCAGCGTCAGAATCGCCGACGCCAGGCCCAGGTACTGACTGCCGAAAACCGCCGCTGCCTGGGCGCCAGCACCGGCGGCACCGGCAGTGTGGGCAATGGTGTTCAAAGTCAGTATCGCCGACAAGGGCGCATTGATGTCTTCTTTCAACTTGCGCAGTATGCGTCCAGCCCTGTGCCCCTCGCGTTCAAGCAGGCTGACGTAGGGCGTGGTCACGCTGAGGATGACCGACTCGGCAATGGAACACAAAAAGGAGAAGCCGAGTGCGATGAGAATATAGGTGATCAGTAGAATCATAAAAATCAGCCGGAAGCCGGCTTACCGATAAATTGGTGTGCGCCACCGGCAAGACAGTAAATCAAAGCCAGCAACAAACCGCAGATAAAGCCGCCGATATGCGCGGCGTTAGCGATACCCGTGCCAATAACATAAGTCACCAGGCCACTGGCGCACAACAACAGCCAGCCCAGTGCCAGGGGAACCAGCCCCGCGGGCAGCTCCCGCCAGCCGGGTACCCAGCGCTGCAACAGGAATACAGCGCCCACCAGGGCGTATACCACACCGGACATACCGCCAAACTGAATCTCCGGAGACCAGCAATACTGCGCCAAATTCGCGACTGCCGCGCTGACAAACACCAACAGCGCAAACAGCAAAGTGCCGGCACGCGCCTCCAAGGGGCGGCCCAGGATCCAGATACCCAAGGCATTGAAAAGCGCATGGGGCAGAGAAAGGTGTACGACCGCCGGCGTCCACAGACGCCAATACTCACCCTGCGCCCAGTGCCAGGCAAGGCTCGAACTAGCCAACTGGAAATCAGCACGAGGGTCTGGATAAATCAACAGCCCATCCACCAAACCGTAGTGCCGAAGTAACCAGCCGATAAAACAAACGGCGATCAAAACCAGGCTCAGTGGCGTTTTTCGCAACGGCCAGCCGGCCAGGGGAAGCTCCCCGAGTTCCCCACTATCCTGCTCCTCTACTTCACGAGACACTGCGCCGGACGCCTCCGCATCTCGTGTGTCGATCGGTTCCAGACGCACTGTGGCGAGATCAATCTCACCGGCATCCCAACGCCGCAACAGCGGCAACAGGAGTTCAGCCAACTGCGAGTCAGGCCCGCTTAAAACCTGGCAATTGTTTTCCTCGGTTATACGCAGGGGCAACCGGTGGCGGCGGATAAAGTGCGCCAGATCGGCAAGGTCTCTGTCGAGGGGAAATTGGTAAATCGGTATCCAGTGGCTCAAGGTTATGATCTTTTATTGATAGCGCGCCAGCGGCAGTTATCCGGGCCCATACCTATATTGGACTCAGCTTCTAGGGCTGTCAGCCCCAACGGGTAGCGTTTCTGCAAACGCCACCCCAATCCTGCGCTCCCCCTTTGTGCGAAGAGATCGCAGGATAAGCTCCCCGGTGCGTCACACAGCCATGGCGCGCAGGATAATTCGCTTTTTCAACATGGGGCTTGCGTCCACCATACTCAAGCCCGTATTGCGCAACCAGCGCCAGTGCAGATCGCCGGCGCCAAAGAGAGACTTGAAGGTGCTCATGGCCTTTAGGGTGATGGCGTTGTCGCCGCGGCGGCGACGTTGGTAACGGGCCAGCACCGAAGGGTCCGCCAGCTCCAGTCCACGTTTCAGGGCGCGGCCTATTTCATCACTCAGGACACGCACATCCTGCAACCCCAAATTCACCCCCTGTCCCGCCAGGGGGTGAATGTTGTGGGCGGCATCGCCAACCAACACTGCGCCGGGGCCAAAGTAGGACTCCGCATGGCGCGCACGCAGTGGAAACGACAGCCGATCGCCGACAAACTCCACCTTGCCGAGCGCACTTTCGAAGGCCTTCTCCAGGCTCAACGCGAAAGCGGCATCATCCAACATGACCAATTCCCGCGCCAACTCCTCGTCCGCGGACCAAACGACCGCACAGTGATTGTCGTCGCCGAGTCCGGCGAGCGGCAGAAAAGCCAGAGGGCCGGTCTTCAGGAAGCGCTGCCAGGCAGTGTGGCGGTGTGGCTTTGCACAGCGGACTACGCACACCAGCGCCGTCTGGTGGTAGTCGGTATCCTGACAGCGAATACGCAACAGGTCCCGCACTTTGGAGCGGGCGCCGTCGGCGCCGATCAGCAGGCGAGTGCGCACGACTTCTGCGCGCTCCTCCAGCCCCTCAGGCATATCGGTGCGACCACTGCGCGGCTGCAGATGCCAGTGGCCGCAGTCTCGCCACCAGCTCTCCAGGCGGAAGCCACTGACCAATTCCACATTGGGCAGCGCCTCCAGGCGCGCGCGCAGCGCCGCCGCCACAACACCGTTTTCGACGATATGACCCAAATTCGGCAACTGCACATCCCTGCTGTTGAAACAGACGGAGCCAGTGCCTTCCGCGTCCCACACACGCATCTCCGTGTAGGGACAGGCCCGCAGGCCTATCTCTCCCCAGGCACCGGCCTCTTCCAGCAAATCCCGGGATGCCTGTGTCAGGGCGACCACACGCGCATCGTAGTGCTCATCCGGCACCTGCGGCGCTTCGGTGGCCGCCTCCAGCACGGACAACTGTAACTGCGGGTGGCGCACCGCGAGCAGCGCAGCCTGTGCCATGCCCACCATGCCGCCGCCGACAATCGTGATATCCTGACGTTTTCGGTTCATAGGGTATCTGCCCCGCTTATTAGTCCCGGCTGACAATTAAAGCCCAAATCCCGCGGCCTGGCCGACAAAGCCGGCGCGCAGGGGTGGTGTCAGCGCCAGCGCCAGCAGGCCGGCTTGGCGCAGTCCCCGTGCGAAGAGCCCGGGGGAAGCGAAGAGCGGCGGTATTCGGTCACTGAATCCGATCGTCAATTGCTGGTCCAGGCGACGATCCCGTCCATAGGCCTCCAATAATTCTAGACCTACAGTTGAATTTTGCGCCAAATCAGCACCCGCCAAGGCACGCGCCAGACCGTAGCAATCCCGCAGCGTCAGATTGAAACCCTGGCCCGCCACAGGGTGCAAAAAGTGTGCGCAATTCCCCAGCAATACCAGATTCCGGCGCCACTGCTCCCGCGCTAGAGACAGGCTTAAGGGGTAGTCGCTCACCCTGCCCGCACGCTCAATACGCCCGGCGCGCCAGCCAAACCTTTTCTGTAACCGCGCGATGAATTCATGCTCCGGCAGTTCGCGCAGAATTGCCGCATCCTCCTCTGAGCAGGTCCAAACCAGCGCCATGCGATGACTGCCATCCCTCCGCGGCAGCGGCAACAGAGCCATTGGTCCAGCATCGGTGAAGCGTTCATAAGCCGTACCGCGGTGGTCCCTTTGCACCCCCAGGGTAGTGACCAGCGCGCGCTGACGGTACTCAATCCGTTCAGTGACGATACCGAGCCCGCGGCACAGCGGCGAGTCAGCACCGTCCGCCACCACCAGAAGCCCCGCCTGCAACTGGGTATCGGGGCAACCCGCTCCCGCACTCCAGTCCAGCTGGGCCCCGTCCGCCACCATCTGCACCCTGTTAACCCGCGCAGGGGCCAACACCTGCGTTTGTGTCTGTGCCAGTGCACGGTGCAATACCGGTCCCAGGGCGGCATTTTCGACCACCGCGCCGAGCATACCTGCAAAGCTGGCCCGCGGCTGCTGCGCCGCGCGCATCGACATGCCACAGGGGCGGCCGCGGTCACTGACCTGTATTCTCTCGATCGGCGCGCAGTAGTCCCGCAACTGATTCCATAAACCCAACTCGGAGAAAAGTTGCAGGCTGCCGGCGGCGATCGCCGTAGCGCGGGTGTCGAAGCTGGGCAGCCGCACGCTGGCGTCCGCATCGGGCAGCGCGCGCTGCTCCAATAGCGCTACCGAAAGGTGCGGGCAGAAGTGGGCCAGCATCAAGGCCAGGCTGGCACCGGCCATGCCGCCGCCGACGATAGCCACATCGACCTTTTGTTTATTCACTCCGGTCACCACAGCTCCTCCTGTACCAGGCCTTGTCCCTGGCGCATGGTGTATTCGATTTCCGCAACCGTCTTCGGTGCCGCTGCCGACAACACGATCGGACCTTGTTTCGTCAGCGCCACGTCATCTTCAATGCGGATGCCGATGCCGCGGAATTTCTCCGGCACTGCTTCGTCATCCGCCGCGATATAGATACCCGGTTCCACCGTCATTACCATCCCCGCCTCCAGCTGGCGCCACTGGCCGTGCACCCGGTAGTCACCAGCGTCGTGCACATCCATTCCCAGCCAGTGGCCGACGCGATGCATGTAAAAACGGCGGTAGGCGCCCGACTCGATCAGCCCTCCGAGATCGCCGTGCAGCAATCCCAGATCGATCAGCCCCTGGGTAATCACCTCGACACTGGCGGCATGGGGTTGATCCCAGTGATTGCCCTCGCGGATCTGCTCTATGGCTTCCAACTGTGCCGCCAGCACGATTTCGTACAGCGCCTTCTGAGCCCCGCTGAATCGGCCGCTGACCGGATAAGTCCGGGTGATATCGGCGGCATAGTCGCGGTACTCGCAACCGGCGTCCACCAACACCAAGTCGCCATTTTTGAGTGGCGCACTGTTGCTGCAGTAGTGCATCACCAGTGCATTGGCGCCGCCGCCAACGATGGTCGGGTAGGCCGGCTCACGGGCTCCAGCGGCGACAAAGGCGTGCAGTATTTCCGCTTCCAAATGATACTCGTACAACCCGGGTCGACAGCAGGCCATAGCGCGGCGGTGCGCCTCGGCGCTGATCTCGGCCGCGCGCGCCATAATGCGCAGCTCGGCGGCGCTCTTTGAAAGGCGCAGGTCGTGCAACAGGTAGTCCAGGTTGACCATTTCCGGGCTGCCCGCGTTGCCCGGTGCGGCGTCTATGACCTGCAAGTATTGCTGCAAACGGCGATCCAGTTGAGGAAAACGGCCCATGCTGTAGTAAATGCGGCTGCGGCCCTCCAGTAATCCCGGCAGTATGTCGTCCAGGTCTCCGATCGGAAAGGCGTCGCAAAGGCCGCACTGCTCGGCTGCGCGCTCGGGCCCCAGGCGCGGGCCGTCCCACATTTCCTTTTCCGCGTCGCGCTCGCGGCAGAAGAGCAGGGACTCTCCCTGAGGGCGGCCAGGGACCAAAACCAGCAGCGCCTCCGGTTCGTTAAAACCGGTCAAATAGAGAAAATCGCTATCCTGTCGGAAAGGGAAATAGGTATCCCGCGAGCGCAATTGCTCGCGCGCGGCCGGCACTATCGCCAGACTGCCCGGTGCCATGCCGGCGACCAGGCGCGCGCGGCGACGGGCATATTCCGCCCTGGTAATACCTGATGGAGCGTGTTTGGCACCGGTCATCAGTGCACTGTGGGACCGGTTTTTTTTCCGCGCACCTCGGTGAATATATTCAATACCGCCACGCGCACATATTCCTGCAGTTCCAGCAACTGGTTTTCCGCCTCCTCGGTCTGCTCGGCGCCCTCGGCGTCCACCTGTGCGATGGCGCCGATGTCCCGCAGCGCTTCCTTGCTGGTGGGCTGCAGCTCGCCTCGGTGTGCGCCCACACCGAATCCGTGCAGGAAGCCCTGACACCAGTGACCCAGAGCCAGAGTTCGGGCGCCGATGTCTTCGTCCTCGCTGAGCAGCAATTGAAAATCGAAATCACTGTCCTGCAGCCGCAACTCACTCTCCTGCGCTAACTGCAGGAAATCCCGGTTCAAGTCGGCGGGTACCGCATCCAGTTCGAGCAACGCGCCCAATTCCTTTTGCCAGCGGCTTTTATCCGGTGTTGTGCCGGCGGCCAGAACACCGCAGACAAATCCGTGCAGTTCGCTGGGGTCGGCTTCGCCGCCGGCGGCGAGTATGGCATTGGCGAGGGTTTCAAATTCTATCGCTGCACGCGTCATAATTACCGCTCAATATCGTTTCAATGTGGTCAGACTTTGCCCAGCGAAATTCGGAGGGACAAAATTTGTGATTCGCTGCCCGGACGGGACAATTGACCCGTCCAAACGCCGGCAATATAGTAGCGGAATAGCCCGGCTTACGCAGTCCGTAACGATGCCAGCCGCCGTTTACACAAGGAATTATGAACAAGCTGCAAGCATTAGAAAGCACCGTGGATTCCCTGATCGCCCGCTGCCAGCAGCTGGCGAAGGACAACCGCGAGCTGCGTCGGCAGGAAGCCGACTGGCAGCGCGAGCGCCAGCGTCTGATAAAAAACAACGAGGCCGCCCGCTCACGGGTTGAGGCCATGATCAACCGGCTCAAGGGGCTAGCGCAAGATTCCTGATGGGTGATTCAGCTGCGACCGCCGAAACGGTCACCGTCTCCATACTCGATAAAGAGTACCGAGTTTCCTGCCGCGAAGAGGAACGCGCGGAGCTGCAGGCTTCCGCACGCCTCCTGCACGAACGCATGGCGCGTATTCGCGCCAGCGGCTCGGTGATCGGCCTCGAGCGCATCGCCGTGATGGCCGCGCTTAATATTGCCCACGAGCTTATCCAGGCCAAAGCCGAACTCACCCGGGTGCCGCTGGAGCAGGAAATGCTGGACCGGCTCCAGGAAAAAGTGCAGTCGGCACTGGGCGAACTGGATACTACCGACTCCTGACACCCCCCAATCGCCAATACCAGTTCACGCGTTAATAAACCGCCTATCAACGATCAACCTGCTACCGGGGCCAAATGAAGCTTCGGTAGCGGGCGGGAAGACCGCGCTGTAACGTGACAGTCACCCCGCCATTGCTCGGATGCCTCCGTATCAGTGCTGTATCTCCGCGGACACATCCCGCTATCCAACGGTTTCAAATTTCCATCCCGCGAGCCGCTCTTCAGACCTCAAAGTACTTTTACTGGCAGGAACTCATCTCATCAGAGGTTCTTTAGCCTTTTCTGTCCCGCCGCGTTATAATTTCCTTGCCCTGGGGTGTTGGCCAGTTGACTATGTCCTCGAGCCGATAATCTTGCCCAGGTGGTTTCCAGCGGATGCTGGTGTGCAGGTCCGCCACGTAGCGGAAAGCCTAATGTATCCCGGACACCACCACCTTGAACTTCACGGTTCAAGGCCACGTCTTCAGCCGCACACTCGGGGTTCCCTATTTTCTCCACTTCCCAAAGATGTCCGAGAATCAAGCCCGATCTGAAAAGGCCGAGCTGCGCCGCCACATGCGCAGCGCCAGACGCAGCCTCTCCCCTTACCAGCAGCGCCTGCACGGTCGCGCGGCAGTCAACCGGCTGATCCGCAGCCCCTTGCTGCAATGTGCCCGGCATATCGGTATTTACTGGCCCATGGACGGAGAGCTGGATATCCGCTGGCTCCAGGAGCGCTTCCCGCACAAATATTTCTATCTGCCGGTGTTACCCGCGGAACCACATCCGCATTTGCGCTTCCGCCGTTGGCACGGCGGCCCCCTGAGCTTCCGCAACCGCTACCGCATTCCTGAGCCTCTGCGCGGACACAGCCTGTCGCCCCGGCGGCTCGACCTGGTGTTGGTTCCCCTGGTGGCCTTCAGCCCCGGCGGCGCCCGGCTCGGCATGGGGGCCGGTTTCTACGACCGCACATTTGCCTTCAAACATCTGCTGCGCGGTGCGGGGCCGGTACTGGTCGGAGCGGCGCACCAGCTGCAGTGTATACCCGACCTGCCCACGGATAGCTGGGATATTCCTCTGGATGCGGTGGTGACAGAAAAGCGTATTTACCGCTGTCGTTAACAAGACACGCAAATGAAAAAGGCCGGACGCGGAAGCGTTCGGCCTTTTTCATTTGCGTGGAAGCGGAGCACTCAGCGAGTCACCACCCCCTGCTGCAGTGCTGCTGGCGGCTCCGGATCCGAGGCGAAAACCTCGGTCAAACCGGTGCTACTCAGCAACACGCCCGCAACAAAGACAATCACGGCGATTGTCAGTGCATCGGATTTCATGGGAACCATCCTGTACGATCACTTGTTTTTGTTTTGAACCTTGTTTTAAGCGTTCTGCCCCGGATTAGACTCAGCTCGGCGCAAAAGTTCAACGGGAATTGAAGATACTCGAGTACCGGCGAAATAGTAAACGGCCTCGGGGCACTTTTTGTGAGGTGTATCGCATTTCCACGCGAAATAGTTAGACAAGAACTCCGCAGTGGGTCCGGCCTGCCCCGGCCCCACAATCGCGGACACTTCAGCTCGCCAGGAAAAACCGGTAGGCGGGGTTATCGGTCTCGTCCCAAAAGGGGAACTGCAACTGGTTCAGAAGCGCCATCAGCTGCCCGCGCTCCTCCGGCGCCACCTGCATTCCAGCCAGCACACGCCCGTAGGCGGCACCGTGGTTGCGGTAGTGGAAGAGCGTGATGTTCCAGCGCCCGGCCAGCTGTTCCAGGAACTTGCGCAGGGCACCGGGCCGCTCGGGAAATTCGAAGCGATAGACCACCTCGTCGGTCAACCCTGGGGCGCGGCCCCCTACCAAATGGCGAATATGCAATTTGGCCATCTCGTTTTCGGTCAGGTCTGACACGCGGTAGCCACTGGCCTGCAAGCGCTCCACCAGCTGGTGCCGATCGGTGTCGGTGGCCACCTGGAGGCCGACAAAGATATGCGCCTCACCGCTGTTGGCGTAGCGGTAATTGAATTCGGTAATGGCGCGGTCACCCAGGTCGCGGCAGAACTGCAAATAGCTACCGGGGCGCTCGGGAATCGTTACCGCCAGCACCGCCTCGCGCTTTTCACCGATCTCCGTGCGCTCACTGATATAGCGCAGGCGGTCGAAATTGGTATTGGCGCCGCTGCACACCGTTGCCAGCGCGGCATTGCGGCTGCCGGTCTCCTCGGCGTACTTTTTCAGCCCCGCCAAACCCACGGCACCGGCGGGCTCGGCGATGGAGCGGGTATCCTCAAAGATATCCTTAATGGCCGCGCATATTTCGTCAGTGGTCACGGTAATGACACCGTCCACCGTCTCTCGCAGCACGCGAAAAGTTTCCTCGCCGATCTGTGCCACAGCGACACCGTCCGCAAACAGCCCTACCTGCGGCAAGCGCACCCGCTGGCCCGCTTCCAGCGCCGCATTCAGGCAGGCGGCATCTTCCGGCTCCACTGCGTAGACTTTCACCTCGGGCCGCACATATTTGATGTAGGCAGCCATGCCGGCGGCCAGGCCACCGCCGCCTACGGGGATGAACACCGCATCCAGATTGCCCGGATGCTGGCGCAGCAATTCCATCGCCACAGTGCCCTGACCGGCAATGACATCTGGGTCATCATAAGGGTGCACAAAGGTCAGGCCCCGCTCCTCCACCAGGATTTTCGCGTGAGCCGCCGCTTCATCGAAGGTATCGCCGTACAGTACCACCTCGGCACCGCGCATGCGCACAGCGTTCACCTTGATCTGCGGTGTGGTTTTCGGCATTACGATGGTTGCCCGCACGCCGAGCTGCGCCGCGCCCAGTGCCAGCCCCTGGGCGTGGTTGCCGGCGGAAGCGGCGATAACACCGCGGGCGCGCTGCTCACCGGGCAGCTGCAACAGCTTGTTGTAGGCGCCGCGCACTTTGAAGGAGAACACCGGCTGCAGGTCCTCGCGCTTCAACAAGATGCGGTTGTTGAAGCGGTAGGACAGCTGGCGCATCTGCTCCAGAGGCGTCTCGGTGGCGACATCGTAAATACGCGCGTCTAAAATGCGCTTGATATAGGACTTGGGCATAGCGGCGGCAGTAGCGGAACATAATTTCTGTGCGCGGGCAGCTTTCAGTATGCACTTATTGCAAGGCTGGGATACGCGCTACACTGGCACGCAAGTCTAATCCTACGCCAACATATTTACCACCCAAAAGCCGTTTTTGCGCGAAATTTTCTCGCCGATACGGCGGCAGAAAACAAAAAATTGCACAGGAAACTTCCCACAGCATGACTCAGGACGAACTGAAGAAAGCCACGGCCCGCGCCGCCATCGACTACATCGCCCCCAAACTGGAGGCCGACGCCATCGTCGGCGTGGGCACCGGCTCCACAGCCAACTTTTTTATCGACTATCTGGCGGAAATCGCCGGCCGCTTCGACGGCACCGTGGCCAGCTCCGAGGCCTCCGCGGAACGCCTCAAGTCTCACGGTATTCCGGTCTACGATCTCAACAGTGTCGATGCAATCCAGTTCTATGTGGACGGCGCGGACGAGACCAACCCCGCCCTGCAACTGATCAAGGGCGGCGGTGCGGCGCTGACGCGGGAAAAAATCGTCGCCACCTGCGCCGACGAGTTCATCTGCATCGCCGACGAAAGCAAATGGGTGCCGGTGCTCGGCAACTTCCCGCTGCCGGTGGAGGTCATTCCCATGGCGCGCTCTCTGGTGGCCCGGGAGCTGGTCAAGCTCGGCGGAGATCCCGTCTACCGACAGGGCGTCACCACCGACAATGGCAATGTGATCCTCGATGTGCACAATCTGCAGATCACCGAGCCCAAGGCCCTGGAAGAGGCGATTAACAATATTACCGGCGTTGTCACCAACGGTATCTTCGCCCTGCGCCCCGCCGATAGGCTTCTGCTCGGCACCGCTTCCGGAGTCAAAACGTTTACCGCCGACTAAGTACCGCCATGGGAAAAATCAATAACAAACGCACCTCGTTACTTGTGCTGACTTTCCACGCACTACTGGCCGCGGGTTGTGCCACCAGCCCGCCCAGCAATCCCGACGATATCTGCTCCATCTTCCGCGAGAAGAAGAGCTGGTATCGCGAAGCCAAAGAGGCCGAGGAGAAGTGGAACTCTCCAGTGCCCACGATGATGGCGATCCTGTACCAGGAATCCCGCTTCGTGCACGACGCCCGGCCGCCGCGCACCAAGATTCTTGGTTTTATTCCCGGCCCCCGCCCCTCCGACGCCTACGGCTATCCGCAGGCGCTGAACTCAACCTGGCGCACCTACCAACGCGCCACCTTCAACTACGGCGCCGACCGGGACGACTTCGGCGATGCCATCGACTTCGTCGGCTGGTACAACAACACCAGTGCCCGCCAGTGCAGCATACGGCCCGACGACACTTACCACTTGTATCTCGCCTACCACGAAGGCCACGGCGGATTTAACCGGCGGACGTTTCGCAGCAAAGGCTGGCTCAAGTCGGTATCACACAAGGTCTCCGCCCGCGCGCAGACCTACCGGCGGCAGCTGGCCAGCTGCGAAAGCTCACTGAAAAGGCGCAGGAAGTTTCTCGGCCTGTTTTGACGACCGGAAAAATTCACAGGGTGGCGTGCATTCACACAACACGCCGCTCAAAACGTCTACGCTGAGCGGACAACCCCTCACTTTTGCAGCGCTGAAAGTCAGAAGTTGTAGCCCCGGTATTTGTCACAATCCGGACCGCCCCAATGCGACGCTGGATCCTCCTCCACCGAAGCGAAAGCGTCCCCCGATCTATCGAGGTGCTCGATGAAAACACTAGCCATTTGTCTCTCAATCCTCGCTCTGTTGCTGTCCCTGCCGCTGGCACAGGCGCAAACCGATACCGCTCAACCGGCTGCCCGGGAAGTTTCTTACAGCGAACCCAAGCTGCAGCAGTTTGCCAATGCCTATCGCGCCATCGTTGAGCTCAGTCGCGAGTACGCGCCCAAGCTCAAGGCCGCGGCGGATATCGAGGAAGCCGAGGCGATCAACCGGGAAGCCCAGGGAAAGATGATCGAAGCGATCAGAAGCGCGGGGCTGACCAAGGAGGAATATCAGCAGATAGCGGGCAGTCTCAAGTCTGACCCGGCACTGGTGGAGAAGGTCAACAAAATGCTGCAAAAAGATCAGCGATAGCGCAGAGGCCGCTGCCGGGCCAGCCCCCTCTGGTTCAATCGCGCAGGCGCTGCTGTCGCTTCGGCGGTCAGGCAGTGGCCATCTAATTCTTTGGGCTTCTTGCCAAGTCCCGAAGTACTTGTTTGCAAACGGGGAGGATGTATCGGGGTCCCCTAAGGCTGCGGCAGGCCCGACAGGGGAACCTCGAGTACCGTGCAAATTGCCTCCAGGTGCTGACGCACCCAGGCGCGGTCAAAGGAGCCCCAGTCCAGCAAACGGTAATAGCCGTCGTTGTTGCGCACCCCCTCCTGCACAAACTCCACCCGCACACCGTGGCCCGGTAGCCCCTTGGCAATGATGTCCTGCACCGTGCGCCGCGGCCAGCCGGTGACCGCTTCCAGAGCGGGGTTGTTGGGTTTGGGCATGGTTTCCATTAGGTAGGCGATCAACATCCGCCTGCACACGGTGTGATTCAGTTGCTGTTCTAGCGTCGATGTCATTGAACTCTTCTCTCTCCCGTTGCCCCCTTTTACCACAAGCCGCCGCGCCGCTCACCCCACGCCTCCAGATCTGACTGTCGCGGCAGCTTTGCACAGACTGCTGATTCCGCCGCATAATCCCGTATTCACACCAGCGGAAACAGACCGGCGCAGATCGAGGCGCCACGATTTCCGCAATGGAGTCTTTCGATGACGGCACACAGACGGCAGAACGGGCCGCGCGCCGCCATTGGCGTGCGCGGGGATAAGCGCGCGATGCAAACCCCATGGCGCTCCGTTCAAGTGCCGAACTCCGGATACACAGAGGGCCGAGACAGTGCAAAGCGACAATCTGGAAACCGGCCAGGAACACAGAACCGTGGAGTTCCTCGACACAGATCCAGGCCTGCTCGCCGCCGCGGTGCGGGCCCAGCTGGCCGGTGCCCGCGCCGCGGGACTGGACTGCGACCAACTATTACTAGACAGCGGCATTGACCCCACACTATTGGACATTCCCGACAGCCGTGTCGGCCGTGAACAGGTGGCGAAGCTGCTGCGCCGCGAGTGGGACCTGCTCGGCGATGAGTCCGGCGGTTTCCTGTCCCGCCCCTGGATACCCGGCACTTTCGCCATGATGGGCCACGCCTGCCTGAGTTGTCCCAACCTGCGCCGCGCACTGCTGCGCTCCAGCCGCTTTGTGTCCATCGTCAGTGACGACCTGCAAATCAAGCTGGTGGAAGACGGTGAGGAGGCGCGTTTGCTGATCCATCACGGCAATCTCAAGCAGCTGCCGAACCAGATCTTCGTGGAGTCACTGGCCGTCATCTGGCTGCGTTTTTTCAGCTGGCTGATCGACCGCACCATTCTTCTCGAGCGGGTACACCTCGCCTTCCCGCCCCCGGACTACAACGAAGATTACAGCGATATGTTTCCCTGCCGGCACTATTTTCACCAGCGCGAGACCTGCCTGGTATTTAGCACCCGCTACCTGCAAATGCCGCTGGTACGCGATGAACAACAGCTGGCCGAATTCCTCGCCCGCGCCCCCGAGTGCCTGCTGACCCAATACAAATCCGACAACAGTTACACCGGTCGTGTGCGCCGGATGCTCGCCGGTCAAAACGGTATTGAGAATCTCTCTCTGGATGATGTTGCCGCACGCCTGTACACCTCGCCACAGACACTGCGGAGACGCCTGAAGGAAGAGGGTAACAGTTGGCAGGACATCAAAGATTCGGTGCGACGGGACATCGCGGTCTACCAGCTGAAAAAGCACGAGACGGCGGTGGCGGAGATCGCGGAGCGCCTTGGCTTTTCCGAGCCGAGCGCCTTCAACCGCGCGTTCAAGAAGTGGACCGGCCTGGCGCCGGGGGCCTACCGGGAAAAATATCGGGGCTAGCGCCGTGGATCACAGCGTCCACTGATGCCTTTGGGGGCTGTCGTTGCGACAGCCCGCTCCTCGCATTAAGTCTTCACTCAAAAGTCACCACCCGCACACTGATGCGGCGGTTCTGCTGCTTACCCTTTTCAGTGTCCTCGCCGGCAAGTGGCTTGGCCGACCCCATACCGGTGGCGGTAACCCGGTTGGCATCAATGCCCCGGGCCACCAGCATCTGCGTCACCACATCGGCTCGCTCCTGGGAGAGCTGCTGATTGGTGGCTTCGTCTCCCTCGCCGGATGTGTGCCCTTCAATGGCGATAGTCAGCCCCGGGTTTTCCCGCATAATGCTCACCAGCGCTTCCAAATCGGGCAGTGCCCGACTGGTCACCTGAGCACTGCCCTTGGCAAATTGAATATCCAGAGGAAACTCTCGGTTGGGATCGCGACCGGCACTGGCGAGATAAGCGCGGAAGCTGGCGGCGAAATCCATTGGCTGGCCGCTTGGCGGCACCGCTGTCGCATCCGGCGTCTCCTCGATCAATACCGACTCCTCGTCGAGTATTACTTCGCCGGGTTGATCGTCCATCTTCTCCCGCTTCGCACACATATTCAGCGCATAGAGGGCGGCCAGCGCAATCAACAGCGGCCAGAACCACTTGGCCATGCCAGCGCGTTTTTTCCCGGCAGAGTGTACCGCCTGTGCACGCGCCTCTTGCGGCTGCGCGTGACCGCGGGTCTCCAGTGCCTCTCCCAGCTCGTCGAAACTGCCCAAGTTCAACGCCTGCAGCAAGCCACTGGGCAACTTGCCCTTGATAAACTGCCGCTGTCCCGCCAGCAACGCGGCCATCCCGGAAATATCCAACCCTTTGCTTTTCTCCAGACGCGCGAGCAATGCCATCATCACCGGCGCTGCGATCTTCAACAGGCTGCCTCCCTTGCCGGAGGCGCCCAGTGCCGATGACATCAGGTCACTGACTTCATCCACCTTGCCACCGAACAGCCCCGCCAGCATATTGCCACCGCGCTTCTGCAGGCTTTCCATCTGCTCCGGATCACCGATGACACGAGTGATGGAGGAAAGATCCAACCCGGCGCTGTCCGTCACCATATTGAACAGACCGGCCATCCCCGTTTTGTTACTGCCCTTATTAAGCATGCCCGCAATCACAGTGGCCAATCCGGTCTCGACGGCGGACTCACCTTTCTCTTCCGGGATACCGAGCGCATTGCTCAAGGCGCCTACGCCATCGCCTCCCATATGGTCTAGCGCCATTTTCAGTAAATTGTCCGCCATAACAAAACCTTAAATACCACTGCACATCTCCACTGAGTGTATGGCAGTCAAACCGGCAGATTAGTTTGTTTCCGAATAAATGGCGGCGGGTTAAATTCGCTGTATTTATGGTCCAGCACTGTCACTGGATCCATCATCCACATCGCTCCCATCATTGCACCCCCCGCTGGTACAACTATGTTTATAGCCTCACAACCACAAGGCGCCCGTCAATGCTTCCATCGGATTGCAGTGTCCGCTCACCACGGGGCACTAGCAAGCACCTCGATATCGTCCAATAAAAACACAGGAGAGCAACCATGATTCCCAGAACGGTCTTCAACGAAGAGCACGAACAGTTCCGCGATACGGTACGTAAATTTCTGGAGAAAGAAGCCCTACCCTTCCACGCCCAGTGGGAAAAGGACGGTCAGCTGGATCGGGGCCTGTGGAAAAAAGCCGGAGAAATGGGCTTCCTTTGCCCACAGGTACCGGAAGAGTATGGTGGCCTGAACCTGGATTTTGGTTACAACGCCGTTATCGATGAAGAAATATCCCGCTTCAATCTCACCGGCATCGGTTGGGGCCTGCATTCCGCTATCGCCGTTCCCTACATTATCAACTACGGCAGTGAGGCACAGAAGCGCAAATATCTGCCCCAATGCATCAGCGGCGACATGGTTACCGCCATCGCAATGACCGAACCGGGTGCCGGCTCCGATTTGCAGGGCGTGCGCACCACCGCAATCAAAAACGGCGACCATTATGTACTGAACGGCTCCAAAACCTTTATCACCAACGGCCAGCACGCCAACTTGGTGATAGTGGTTGCCAAAACCAATCCGGGCGAAGGCGCCTCCGGTGTCAGCCTGTTGCTGGTGGAGGCGGACAGTCCGGGATTCAAAAAGGGCACCAACCTGGAAAAAGTTGGCATGAAGGCCCAAGACACTTCCGAATTATTTTTTGACGATGTCAAAGTGCCGGCGGAAAACCTGCTGGGCGCCGAGGGGCAGGGCTTTATCTACCTGATGCAAGAACTGCCCCAAGAGCGCCTCAGCGTCGCCATCGGTGCGACCGCCAACGCCGAAGCCGCCCTCTCGTGGACCGTCGACTATGTGCGCGAACGCAAGGCCTTCGGTAAGCCCGTCTCCGCCTTCCAGAACACCCAGTTTAAACTGGCGGAGCTCGCCGCTGAACTTGCAGCGATGCGCGTCTTTGTCGACCGCTGCCTGGAACTACACTATGCGCATAAGCTCGACGTCGCCACCGCAGCCAAGGCCAAACTGCTCGCCACCGACTTTCAGTGCAAGCTGCTGGACGAGTGTGTGCAATTGCACGGCGGCTACGGCTACATGTGGGAATATCCCATTGCCCGCGCCTGGGCAGACGCGCGCGTGCAACGCATTTACGCTGGAACCAACGAGATCATGAAATTAATCATTTCACGGGAACTTTTACAGTAAACCGAGAGCAGGCATTGATGGCCCGAAAAGTTCTGGTGAATCCGCCACCTGACGGCAAAGGCTTTTCACGCCCAGATGAGCACCCCAACCCGCTATCTGAGCGCTTGGGGTTCAACGACAAGGAGATACACCGTAATGGCCGGCAGTGAGATCTGTGAAGTCAAACGCATCTTCACCTCCAGGATCAAAGTGCTCGAGCACATTCTTTCCGTAGGAGAGGCGCATTTTTCCGACATGAGGGCGATTATGCACGAGCGCCTCGCGGAGGATATGTTCCCATTCGGTGCCCAGATCGCACTTGCCTGCAACCAACCCCGCGGCTTTGCCCAGTGGTGCGCGGGCGATCCCATAGAAAATCTCAATACCGATGTGGACTCGCCGGATAAAGCCCGCGCACTGATTACACAAACCTGCGATCTTGTTGCCAGTATTACCGCGGACGATAGCCGCCTCGACGATATCAAGTGCATCAATCTGGGGCCTGACACTTACTGTGAATTACCGGCCCACCGGTATGTAAACGACTTCCTAATTCCCAATCTGTACTTTCACATCACCGTGGCCTACGCGATTCTGCGCAAGCTCGGTGCACCCATTGGCAGGGCGGATTTTACATTCCATCTAAGCCCCTATGTCACGATGAAAGAAACCTAAACAGGCTTACTTCCATACTCACGATCGGGCGCGGAATATTTCACACTCTCTGAATTCCTCGCGATAGCTGATTACAGAACCTCAGGCAATGGAGCGGACATTAAGAAATCGCGCGAGTCTTTCTTCACAACGCCCGCCTTTATTTCCGGTGGGCGCATCTTCGACCCCATTAGCATCATGGCTCATATAGCGCAAAGTTTCTTTACCACCAGGAAGCGAATAAATCGGATATCCCCTAATATTAAGTGTGACTTCATCAGTACAAGCTCACCGGAATTCAACATACTACTAACTTACGAGCAGAGCCTATGTGTACTAGAGCGCTATGGCTAAACAGCGGCCAAGGTGTCATCGCGGGACGTAATATGGATTGGGCACAGAGCCTCAATACCAATCTCTGGGTCATCCCTGCAGGCATCGAACGGAAGGGAATCGACAACGATAAGAATCCGTTAAAGTGGAAGTCGAAGTATGCCAGCCTGGTCGCCACCGCCTATGATCTCGCCACTGTGGATGGCATCAATGCAAATGGTTTGGCTGCACACCTTCTTTGGCTGGCCGAGTCTGACTACGGAACCCGAGACCCCGCTATGCCCGGCCTGTCAGTATCTATGTGGGCGCAGTTTTACCTCGATCAATTTTCCAGTGTAGAAGAATGTGTAAATTTCTCTCATGCGAACCAGATTCAGATCTGCCCACAAAATGACCCCGTATCCGGCCGTTGGTCCACTGTACACCTGGCCCTCAGTGATGCTTCGGGAAATTCCGCAGTGATCGAATACATTGACGGAAAAGCCCATATCCACCACGGTCGGCAATACACTGTAATGACCAATTCGCCCCCATTCGACGAACAGCTAAAACATCTCTCCCAATATCAAGGTTTCGGCGGCCAACTCCCACTACCGGGAACCACAGATGCCGCCGACCGCTTCGTACGGGCAAGCTATTACCTGTCCAAATTGCCTCCGGTAGATTCACCAAAAATCGCCTATGCCGCACTGCTGAGCGTTATGCGCAATGCCGCCCAGCCTTTTGGTACCGCTGATCCGGCGCGACCCAATATTTCAATGACAATATGGCGGACACTCATCGACCTTCAGCGACGGATATACGCGTTTGAATCTTCATTTAGCCCGGATATCGTCTGGATTCACCTGGACAGGGTTAACTTACATCAGTGTCAAAAACTTGATCTCTCTCAAGACAATTTAGTTGGTGATGTCAGCGGTAGGTTTGTCGCAGCGGAACCATTTCAATTTCTATCTGCTTGACAGCCGACCCTTGCACAGGGAGCTACGGAACATCTAGATTGCTGAAGAGGTGTACTGCTATTGACAGTCGGTCTATTCAGGTATTATCTAGCCAGGCTATCTAATCCATCATCTGTCTTAGCGACGCCTCTATCTGCCCTCCGCAATAAGTATTTCCCAGTGTACTTCTCTGCTTGTCTAGAAAAGCCTTTATCGACTTGCGCGACTCCACACGCTGGCAGAGGCCGGCGACCTGTGGAGCATGCGTCCGCAGGTCGCGGCCCAATGTGGGGAAGGCGTGTGTCAGCGTGCCAAAAAGTGCGGTGACGGCAATATCCGCCACAGAAATGGTATCTCCGAGCAGAAAACCGCTGTCACCTTTTAGGCCGTGCTTCGATCCGGTTTTTTCGAAGATCTGCATCCAATCCGCCAGTCGGGAGCTGCGGAACTGTTTCCAACTTTCCCTATCCCACATTGTCATGCCGTAGAAATTGGTAATTTCCATCAGCACATCGTTACAGTCGAGAATGCTTTTAAGGGCCAAGGTATGCGTTTCCGCCTTTTGAGGCAGATAGTCGTACTCCCTGGCCAAGTGCATTAGTATCGCCGGCATTTGGGCGTAATAGGTTTTACTTTTACACTCGTACAGGTAGGGCGGGGCCATGCCGGGATTTCTGATTGTTAAGCGCTGCTTAGGATATAAGTCACCAGCTTCACACCTTTCGTACCTGGCTCCCACTTCCTCAAGGAAGAGCTGAATAAAGTTACCCCGAAAGGGCAGATCCCAATAATACAGCTTATAGTCCAACATTTTCTGCCTCCCGATTGCAGCCTTTGTCGCTGATTATTCGTGATGGTCTGCCATCCCCTCCGCCCTGGTCTTGTGAATGGTTCCATCCTTGTGTTCCGGCGGACTGTAAATAGTGTAGAGTTTCAAATCCCGGCTCGCGGAAGTATTGATTATGTTGTGCCGCACACCCGCCGGTATCACCACTGCGTCGTCGGCCTTGATGCTGTGCTCCCTGCCATTGAGAATCAATTTCGCTTCGCCCGCCTCAAAACGAATGAACTGGTCGATGTGATCGTGGACTTCTTCCCCTATTTCCTCGCCCGGCTTCAGGGACATCACCACAAGCTGGCTGCGGGGGCCTGTGAACAGTACTTCCCGAAAGTTGGAGTTCGATACGGTCCGCTCTTCGATATTGACGAGATAGCCTTCTTTACCTTTGATTTCCTCCGCACTCGGACTTGTTGACACAGTCATCGCGACCAGAGGAAGCAGGAACCAGTTGCAAAGCCTCACATTAACCTCCCATCTATTCCGCGAATTCAATCGAGCATCGGTCGGCCGGAAAAAGCTGAATACCGGGGCATCCAACCGCTACAAAAAGCAACTATAGCTTCCGGGACTCCACATCCGGATAACAGCACCCACGGGTCAAAGTGCGCTCTTTCGAATCATAGACATGCGGCTTCGCCTCCCCAGCCCGTCACGGCGCAAGAGCCATTTTTTTCAAAATTACATCCCTTGGCGCATCAAAATTTCACAACGGGCGGCCACCGCCAGTGCAACAGTGGAAAACCATCGGCCAATCCGGTACATTCGCGCTCATTTTTTAACCGCTGACAACTCATTTACTCGCTGCCTGTACGGGGCCCTCATGACCGAAAACTCGCCTTCCACTACCGCCACCGCCGTAGAAGTTCGGTACCCTCCACTGTTGGAGCGACTGTTTAAGCTTTCGCAGCGCGATACCACTGTACGCCGGGAATTGATCGCCGGAGTAACCACCTTCCTGGCCATGGCCTACATCATCTTCGTCAACCCGAACGTGATGGCCGCCGCGGGCATGGATAAGGGCGCAGTGTTCACGGCAACCTGTCTGTCGGCGGCTGCCGGTTGTCTGATTATGGGGCTCTACGCCAATTACCCTTTCGCATTGGCGCCGGGAATGGGGCTGAATGCCTTTTTCAGCTATGTGGTCGTCGGAGAAATGGGTTACAGCTGGCAGATTGCCCTGGGGGCGGTGTTTATCTCCGGAATGCTGTTTTTACTGCTCAGTATTTTCCGCGTGCGCGAGTGGATTATCGACAGTATTCCCCTATCACTGCGCCAGGCGCTGGGCGCGGGCGTGGGCCTGTTCCTTGCGATCATAGCGCTGAAGAGTGCGGGAATTGTGACCGCCAGTCCGGCCACACTGGTAACCCTCGGCGACCTCACATCCAGCGACGCGGTCCTCGCCGCATCGGGCTTTTTCCTAATCGCGGCACTGGCTTTCCGACAGGTGCTGGGCGCGGTGATGATCGGCATTCTCGCCGTCACCGCAATCGCGCTGCTGATGGGCAAAGTGTCGTACAGCGGTCTCGTCTCCGCGCCGCCGAACCTGGCCCCCACACTTCTGCAGCTGGATATTGCCGGCGCTTATGAAGTGGGTATGGTCAGCGTGATCTTCGCCTTTCTGTTCGTGGACCTGTTCGACACCGCCGGTACCCTGCTCAGCACCGCGGACCGCGCGAAACTGCTGGACAAAAACGGCAAGCTGTCCGGTATGGGCAAAGCGCTGATGGCCGACAGCTCGGCATCCGCGCTCGGTTCTCTACTGGGGTCCTCGACCACCACTACCTACGTGGAGAGTACGGCGGGTGTCGCCGCCGGTGGCCGCACCGGCTTGACCGCAGTAACATGCGCCGGACTCTTCCTGCTGGCGCTGTTCTTCTCGCCACTGGTGAGTATGATTCCCGCCTGCGCCACTGCCGGCGCATTGCTCTATGTGGCAGTGCTGATGACTTCCGGGCTTTCATCCATCGACTGGGATGACATTACCGAAGCCGCTCCGGCAGTAATCGCGGCGGTTATGATGCCGCTTTCCTTTTCCATCGCCAACGGCATTGCGCTCGGCTTTATCTCGTATGCAGTAATCAAAACACTGAGCGGGCGCCGCCGGGATGTCAGCGTCAGCGTGTATCTGCTGGCCGCCATGTTCGCCGCCAAGTTTGTTTTCTTCTAGAGGTACATTCGTGAAAAAACACTTTATCAGTGCACAGCAGCTTCTAACCGACTCCTATGCGCTTGCAGAGAAAGTTTTTCAAAGCGGTTTCCGCCCCAACTATATCGTCGGTGTCTGGCGGGGCGGCGCACCGGTGGGTATCGCGGTGCAGGAATTACTACATGTAATGGGCGTTGACGCCGACCATATCGCGATTCGCACCTCCTCATACACGGGTATCGGTGAACGCGACAAACACGTGCGCGTACACGGCCTGACATATCTGATTAAACGCCTGGAATCCCACGACAGTCTACTGATCGTCGATGACGTGCACGACTCCGGCCTCAGTATCGACCAAACAATCAAGGATCTGCGCGCGGCCTGCAAAAAAAACACACCGGAGATCCGTGTGGCGACGCCCTACTATAAACCCGCCAACAACAAAACCGATCGCGAACCGGATTATTTCATCCACATAACGGATAAGTGGCTGGTATTTCCGCACGAGATCGACGGCCTGTCGCGCGAAGAAATCCTCGAACACAAGCCCGAGCTTGAACCCTATCTGGACCGAATTGCGACCGCGGTCTGACCTCCTGCCACGCTGGGGGCAATTCAGATTGCCCCCGAATAACAACACTCACCCACTAGCCCCGCCTCCACTTTAAGTCTCCTCATTAACGCAACCTCACCAAAACCATCCAGAAGTCGATATTCGGGGAATATGATTGTTGCACAGAACATCATTTTTCTACGGCCTTACTGCGATACAAAAATGTATTCTGACCCGATTTTTTCACTGCTTGAAATTTAAAGAAATTTTCACTTACATAGGCATACCTATTTGACTAAAAAGTCGATTTTATTTGATTAACGGATGCCTATATAAATTCCCGGCCCTTTAAATAAAGGCCTTGTACAGTGACCATTAATTCACAGCACCTGTGTTATGGGTTTTGATAAGGAGTAGTCAATGAATAATGCACCTGCAGCCATCACATATTCCGGCCTAAAACCATACGGGCAAACCGGAACCGGGCGAACACTACTTGTCACCGCACAGCACCGCCAGCTGCTTGATGGGTTTAAAAAAATAAGTGAAATTCCAAGCAGTGAAGGCTATTACGCCCAGTCAATTACTAAAGCTGTTGAAAGCTTGCGGGGATGTACCGCGCCAGTAAATTCCTTTATAAAAAACGGCAAACCCAATCGCCATTGCATTGTCTTCTCAGGGTTTGAGATTGAATACGAAACAGGCAGTTATTACGGGGGCCCGCAAACCGACGTAGTGATTGTTGATATCCGCCTTACCAATGATAGGGCCAAAGACGAGCGGCGGGCAGCTCTTTGGCAAGTCAATGCTACTAAAGCTGGGGATTGGCGGACCAAAGAACAGCCTGAGTCGGTATTGGCCCCCAGCTCTAAAATTCCTGGCAATGCGGATAAGCCAATAAAAGTAGGAATCAATGGACACTGCGATAAGTTGGAGCACGCGGCCAATATGCTGCCAATACATATCTCTCGAGGAAATAATTCTACTCTAACCGAGCTTAAAGATACTGGTTATCATTTGTTCTACGTACCTCAAAGTGGTTCCAATATCAAAGCGGGCTGGAGCTTCATACGTGACCTAGGACGCTCGATTTCTCCCAATAATTTAGAGGCAGCCCGGATACTTGCCCATCATATGAAAGAGGCTCACGAACAAGGCCTCTATGTAGAATGGACAAGTCATCGCGGTGGCTCTAAAGTTCTGACTCAGGCTATGAAGCTACTTGCACAACGTCAAGTCAAACTTGGAGGGAGACAAAAGATCTTTTTGAGTGATCATACTTCTAGCCATTTTGATGCAGATATTGCACGTCGCGCAGTAGAGATGAATACTAGTGATGCCAAGTGGCACAATGCTACACCTGGCGCTGCTCAATTAATAGCCGGAAAAGCATTTGGAAGTGCAGAATTAAAATGCTCAATAAATGAACTAATCCACCATACACCAAGCGATCAACGAATAGAAAAAATTATCGATATAATTGCGAAAGGAAAAGAATCGTATAAAAAAGCTGTATCAACTGGAAGTATTGCTATTACATTAGCGTCGACATATGGACTAAGCGCTGCATTTGCCTCTGCCTTGGTTAAAGCCTTGGGATCAACAATTTTAGCAAGTGTGCCAAGTTTAAATGAGGGTTACCACAAGAGCTCGACTGAACCACTTAAACAGCTAATTAAAAAAGTCAGTTCTTGAAGAATAGGACAAACTTGTGTTGATTGGAACAGAAAAAAAACCCAAAGGCCCTAAAATTAAAATGGGCAGAATTATTGAAAAAAATTTATCGGAGACAAAATTACTTTTTGTCGCTCCAAAGACCAAAGATCCATTCTCTAGCTTAAAAAATTGGGAAAAAGAATCTGACTTCCTGGATATCTACGATTCTAATTTATTCGAAACATTAGAAACTTGTGACAAGACAGGAGAAAAACGCACATTTGCGTCTCACCATGTAGCTCGAGCCTATTCCAATATATGGGAATTCCGCGGCCTCCCTATATTACAAGGCTACTGCGGTCATATAATTTTCCTCATAGATATTGTCAAAGTGGAAGATTTGCCAATCAATGAGAGCCTTTTCGATAATCGAGTACTGGCAAAGGAGGCATATCGTACGTTTGAATTTGTCAAATTAAATGATTTACATAGAGGACATTCCGATGATCCTTTAGATTTTACTCCTTACCGATGGCCCACTTATTTGGGGCCAATAAACAGTCAATGGTTGGCCAAAAACAAACGAGACTGGCTCTATTTTGAAGATCAGCCTCTAATTAGTGATAGTGAGACAGTCACATGGCACACTGCCATCGATGACAACTACTATTTGAGCTGTAGTTTTGTCATATCTCGCTCGGCAAGAAATGCAGGCAATCCCTACAGAATCGAACAACGCGTACCAAGAGATAACTTCCTAGCACTAATGCACAAAATTATGGACTCCCTGACTCTGGATCTGAACCCGAAGGCCGCGGCACGCCGCGCCCAGGTCCAGGCCCAGCCGGGCGCCAGTGATAAACCCATATTGACCTGTACACCTGAGCAGGTGGAAGAGGCCAAGCATGTGCTCTATATGTGGAGCGGACGCGGATATGAGGAACCGGGTAAAAGCAGGGACGACGACCACCGCGCAAACCCCGAGGATGTAGCGGCCTTTATTGAAGAGCGAATCAAACCCCGTCCGCTGCCAAACAGCTATCCCCCAGGCGAGCTGTTAAAGCTGGCACAACAGCCGACCTAGAGATTAGTAAGCATCCACTAATTAACCGCCTGTCAGCAAAGAAGCTTCGAGGCCAGATGAGAAACTCAGATGATGGGATGAATATTTAGAAATCGTCAGATACAGGGAGTTATCCGGCGGGTTATGGAAAAACTCGTGTGTTTTCGTAATGTTCACCCCATTGTCCGAGTGCCTCGAAACCAACTGCAGCGCTCATGTGCATTAATCAGGGCCCACTTACGCTCGATATGGTAGAAGTACATCGGCCGGTGAAAATTTTCGTCTCGCATACCGTCAGCACAAACAACATCCGTATCCATACAAGCAAAGACAAGCAGTTAAAAATTTTTTTCTTTCCTTATATTTCAGCAGTGTCAACTAGTTCTCGATAACCTGACTTCCAGGTGCGATAAAGCGCCCACTACTGCCCTTCCATCGTGGTATAAGGGACGATTGATTTTTCCACAACTCATCCCGGCTAACGCCGAATCTTTTAGCTAGCAATCCTGCGGGGTAAGCATGATCAAAACCGGAAAATTCGCCGCGGCGCTGCTTTGCAGCGCCATTCTTACGGCCTGTAGTCAGGAGTCCAGTAACCAGCCAGTCACCGAGTCGTCTGCCGCGGCGGTGGCCATTAGCCGTGCCGATGCGCCGGGATTATCCGAGGCCTACGCCAAGCTTCGCAAGCAGCAAATTGCCGCGGTGGACTATGAGCTGTCAGTCACCCTCGACAAGAACGGCAAGCAGTTTTCCGGGCTAGTCGTCGCCAATACCAAGTTTAACGGTGCGCTGAAGCAACCGCTGACGATCGATTTTGCCGGTGGCAGTGTGGAATCCGTGAGCGTGGATGGTGCAGAGGTACCATTTAAATACAATGGCCACTTCATCACCATTCAGCCTGAGCACCTGCAAGGCGGCGAGCACGCCATTGCGGTGAACTATCAACACCCCTATTCCACTGATGGCTCCGGCCTGCACCGCTTCGAAGATCCGGAAGACGGCAACGTCTATATGTACACCGACTTCGAACCCTACGATGCCAACCGACTCTTTCCCCACTTCGACCAGCCGAACCTGAAGGCCCACTACACGCTGAATGTGACCGCGCCGCAGGATTGGATCGTCGTCAGCTCTGTGCGCGAGAACAAAATCGAGAAGGACGGCGCGGTGAACCACTGGCACTTCCCGCAATCAGCCAAATTCTCCTCCTATATTTTCTCCCTGCACGCCGGCCCCTTCCATGTGTGGGAAGATGACGCCGATGGCATCCCCCTGCGCCTGATGGCCCGCAAGACACTGGCGCAATATGTGAAGCCGGAAGACTGGTTCACCTTTACCAAGCAGTCCTTCGCCTTCTTCCAGCCTTATTTTGAAATTGACTATCCGTTCAAAAAGTACGACCAAGTGATCGTGCCGGACTTTAATGCCGGCGCCATGGAAAATGTGGCCGCGGTTACCTTTAACGAGACATATGTCTCCCGGGGTAAAAAAACTCAGGCCCAGCGCATGCGCCTGGCCAACGTGATCGCCCACGAAATGGCCCATATGTGGTTCGGCGATCTGGTAACCATGAACTGGTGGGACGATCTGTGGCTGAACGAGAGTTTCGCCACTTATATGGCCAACCTCTCCCTGGCGGAGAACAGTGAATTCGACAACGCCTGGGAAAACTTTTATCTGGGTACCAAGCAATGGGCCTACCATTCCGACCAGCTGCCCACCACTCACGCCATCCAGCTGCCGGTAAAAAATACCGATGAAGCCTTCGCCAACTTCGATGGCATCACCTACGGTAAGGGCGGCTCCATTCTCAAGCAGCTGCCCTACTATCTGGGTAAGGAAGAGTTCCGCAAAGGGGTAAGTAATTATCTGAAGGACTTGTCCTACCAAAACTCCACCCTGAGTGATTTTATGGGGCACCTGGGCAAAGCTGCCGGCAAGAACCTGGACCAGTGGCAACAGCAGTGGCTCTACCAGGCGGGTCTTAACACCATTCAAGCCAGTTTCCAGTGTGAGAACAACAAGGTCACCAGCCTGACTCTGACCCAGTCTGCGCCGGAAGAATATCCGACACTACGCGAGCAACGCACGCAGATCGGTTTCTACAATATGAAAAACGGCAGCATGGTGCTGAACAAGGCAATCCCGGTGCTGTATAAGGGTGAGAAAACCCAAGTGACCGACGCCGTCGGCCTACCCTGCCCGCAGATTGTTTACCCCAACGAGGGGGATTGGGCCTTCGCCAAGGTCAATCTGGACCCGGTATCCGTTGAGAATATGTCCAAGCACATCAACGATATCGAGAAGCCCTTTACCCGTCTGATGCTGTGGCAAAGCCTTTACGACAGTGTCTACGATGCCAAACTGCCACTGGATGAGTACATCAGCTTTGCTCTTTCCAACGCTGGCAGCGAGCGCGATATCAATGTAGTGCGCCTGGTTTCCAGCCATTTGGGCCGCGCCTACAGCTACCTGAACCAGGTCGCTATCGACAACGCCAAACGGGATGAACTGCAGCTGGCGATCGAAAATTTTGCCTGGACGCAACTCCAGCAGGCGGCCCCCGGCAGCGACGCGCAGAAGACTTGGTTCTCCACCTTCACCGCAGTGGCACACACCGATGCGGCCCTGGCCCATGCCAAGCAATTGCTGCAGGGAGAAATGACCATCGAAGGTCTGCCCCTGGACCCGGATATGCGCTGGAGCCTGATTACACTGCAGAACCAGTACCTGTACGGTGATTACGAGCAAGCAATAACCCGGGAACTGGCCAAAGATAACTCCGACCGCTCCCAGCTCAACGCCATCGCTGCAGAAGCCGTGCGGCCTCAGGCAGAGAGCAAAACCAAGTGGCTGGAGAACATCCTGCAACACCGCGATAACTTCAAGCTGAGCCAGCTGAAATACGCGGCCTATTCCCTGTTCCCCTCCGAGCAGAGCGAATTCTTCGAAGCCAATGTGGAGCGTATCGTCGCCGCCTTGGACGAAGTGAACCGCAGCGACGCCCCGGAATTCGTCGGCACCTACGCAAGACTCTTCCCGCTGAATTGCAGCGAGAAAGGGGTGCAGCAACTGAGTGAAATTTTGCACAGCGGCAAGCAACTGAATCCGCTGTTGGAAAAAGCACTGAAGAACCGCCGCTATGAGAATCAGCGCTGCCTGAATATGGCTGCGATGCTGAGCAACGGCCACGAAGGCTAAACCAGCCCAGTGACCACCCCAGCTCCACCGGGGTGGTCACACCATACTCCCAAGGCCCCGCGGGGCCTTTTTTTTATCCACCTGCATCTAATCTCTATCCCCACGTCGTCAATTTGGAGATTCACCGCTGAATTCGCTCTGTCTAGCTACCGGACCATGAGCAATTCCCGGGCTTCGTGATTTTATAAATCTCAATAGGCGCCAGTGGACCGCCCTGGCGAGAGTCGCATTCCACAAAGCATAGAAAGATGAAGAAAAAATATTTTAAAGCCACCGCCCCCATCCTGGTGCTGGCATTGGGGTATGGGGTGGTACAACTGATGAGTGCCGCCAAGCCGGCACCGGAAAAGAAAGAGGAGAGCCCTCGCCCGATATCGCTGGTCTACGACGAAGCGCGGGAACAGGCCGTGCGCCTAACAGTAGCCACCCAGGGGGAGGTGCGACCACACACTGAGATCGATCTTACACCACAGGTATCCGGGCGTATTATCGCTATCTCTGAAAACTTCGCCGAAGGCGCCGGGTTTACTCCCGGCGAAACTCTGGTCCAATTGGACGACGCCGATTACCGCCTGGCCCTGGCCCGCGCCGAGGCTGGCGTTGCCGCCGCCGAAGTGGTGCTGTTGCAGGCGCGGGCAACCGCTGCCATTAAACGCCAGCAGTGGGAGACGGCCAACCCCGGGCGCGAACCCACACCACTACAAGTTAATCAGCCCCAGGTAGCTGAGGCAGAGGCCCAGCTGCGCTCCGCCAAAGCAGAACTCGCGGACGCGCAGCTGAACCTGGCGCGCACACAAATCAAACTCCCTTTCCGCGGTCGCGTTATTCGCAGAGATATAGGCGTGGGCCAGTATGTCACCGCCGGTACAGTCCTGGGCCGGGTTTTTGCCACCGACCGCGTCGAGGTGCGCTTGCCCCTCACCGATGCTCAACTGCAAGAGTTGGATCTGCCTATGGGCTTTGTAGCCACAGAGAGAAACCCCGGCCCACCGGTGACTCTGTCGGCCCAGGTGGGGCGGGATGCGCACCAGTGGCAGGGGCGCATAGTGCGCACCCAGGCCGCTGTGGATCAGCAAACCCGACTGATCTACGCCGTGGCCGAGGTTGCCGATCCTTATGGAGCTGGCGCCAGCAACGGTGTACCCCTGGCGGTGGGGCTCTTTGTTTCCGCCGAGGCGCAGGGTGTACGTGAGCGCCCCGCCCTGGTGCTACCGAGAGAAGCGCTGCGCAGCGCCGACAAGGTTTATGTAGTGGACGAAAGCAATCGCCTGAATATCCGCACCGTGGAAGTGCTGTCCACCTCTAAAGACCGAGTGGTGATCGCCTCCGGACTGACAGACGGTGAGCGGGTAGTGACCTCAGCCATTGCCAATGCTGTGGACGGTATGGAAGTTCAACCCATTGCCCAATTGGCCCGGAAATAGCGGAGCGCACCGATGAACAGACTAATCGAATGGTGGGCCCGCAACAGCGTTGCCGCCAACCTCGCCATGGTGGGGATTTTTGTGGCCGGCCTCTTTGGCTTTGCTGCCATGGAGCGGGAAATGGACCCCCAGGTGCGCTTTCCCGGTCTGCAAATAGTGGTTTCCTGGCCCGGCGCCGCCCCCCAGGAAGTGGAAGAACAGATAGTCTCCCGTATCGAGGAGGCAGTCAGCGATCTGGACAATATCGAATGGGTCCGCTCCATGTCGGCGGAAGGGGTCGGCGAGGTGTATATCCTCGCAGAGCAGAGCGTCGATTTTTCCCGCTTTATGAACGACGTGAAGATCCGTGTGGACAGTATTTCCTCTCTGCCGCGGGATATAGAACCCCCTCGGGTGCAACAGTGGGTCAACCGCAACGAATTTATCCGCGTGGCGGTACACGGCGATTTGGGGGAGCGCAAACTTAAACGCCTGGCGGAACAACTGCGGCGTGAAGCCGCGAGTCTGCCGGCCATTTCTGTGGTGGAACTCTTCGGTATCCGCCCGGAAGAGGTATCCATTGAAGTCAGCGAATCGGCTATGCGCCGCTACGGCCTCAGTTTTCAAGACGTGGCCGACGCCATTCGAGCCAATTCCCTCAATCAATCCGCCGGCACAGTGCGCACAGAAGTGGGCAGTTATCAACTCAAAGTACGCAACCAGGCGGACACCGAGCAGGAATTTGCGGACATTATCGTGCGTCAAACTGCGGACGGCGGCACCATCCGCGTGGGCGATGTGGCCACCGTAGTCGATGGCTTCGAGGACAACGAGATACTCGCTACTCTCAACGGCGAACCAGCGGTACTGATTCAGGTGATGACCACCGAAACCATGGACATCGTCACAGCCTCGGAGTCGATCCGCAATTGGATTGCCGAGCGCCGCAAGACGCTGCCCGCCGGTGCCAATCTCACCCTCTGGACCGACAACGCCGAAGACTTCAAAGGACGCCTAAATACCATCGGCAACTCCGCAGTGCAGGGTCTGATTCTGGTACTGCTGGTACTGCTGTTCACGCTGCGCCCCAAGGTGGCTTTCTGGGTGGCGATGGGCATCGCCACTGCATATGCCGGCGCCTTCGTACTGCTACCCAGTGTGGGCGTATCCCTGAATATGCTCTCCACCTTCGCCTTCCTGCTGGTACTGGGTATTGTGGTGGACGACGCCATCGTCGTCGGCGAGAGTATTCACACCGAGTCCCATAAGAGCGGTGGCGGACTCAGTGCCGCGGTCCTGGGCACGCAACTGGTGGCCAAGCCGGTGATTTTCGCTGTGGTCACCACTATTTTCGCCTTCCTGCCATGGCTGTTCCTCTCCGGCTCCACCAGCGAGTTCACCCGCCATATCACCTGGGTGGTGATACTGGCCCTGCTGTTCTCACTGATTGAATCCCTGTTGATACTGCCGGCACACCTCAGCAACCTGAAACCACGGAAAAAACTGGGGCGCTTTGGACGCATGCAAAAACGCATCGCCGACGGCATCGTGTATTTTGCGCAGCACCACTACCGCCGCATCGGCAGTTGGGCAGTGGAGCGCCGCTATCTGACACTGAGCATTTTTATCGCGGTATTGATGATTGGTTTCGGCATGTTCAGTAGTGGCTGGGTGAAAAAGAGCTTTATGCCGGAAATCGAATCCGACGAGATCATTGTCAATGTGGTTATGCCCGAAGGCGCCCCCTACAGCCGCGCCCTGGAAGTACTGGCACAGTTACAGGATGCGGAAAAAGCACTTGAAGAAGAGGTAAACCAACGCACCGGCGGTGAAGGCGCGCTGATCGAAAACTGGTATACCCGTTCGCGCCGCGATAGCGTTTTGGCCATCGTCAAACTGGCCCCGCCAGAAGTGCGCGATATGTCCGCCAAAGAAGCCGCGGTTCGCCTGCGCGAATTGATGGGCGATGTGCCGGACGCCAAAGAAGTTTCCGTGCGCTATACACGCGGAGACGACAGCCCCGGCTTCGAACTATCCATCCGTCACCCCGACTTGAACCTATTGCGGGCGGCCACCGCCGACCTGGAAGCACAGCTACGCACATACGAGAGCCTCTATGATGTGCGCAATAACCTGGAGGGTGCCTCAGAAGAAATCCGAATTACCCTCAAACCCGGCGCCGCCAAACTGGGATTGACGCTCGCGGAAGTAAACCGCCAAGTGCGCCAAGCCTATTTCGGCGAAGAAGTACAGCGGCTGCCAAGGGCCGGCCAGGATGTAAAAGTCATGGTGCGCTACCCCCTCGCCTCGCGCCGTTCCATTGAAAGCCTCAAAGACTTCCGCGTGCGCACCAGTGACGGCCGTGAAGTGCCCCTGCTGGCGGTGGCCGAACTGGAATACGCGCCGGGTATCAAACGCATCCAGCGCTGGAATGGCAACCGCGCGGCGCGGGTCATGGCGGACCTGAAAGCCGATGTGCGCGGCGACATCATGAAGGATCTGGACGAGAACTTTTTCCCTCAATGGGAAAAACGCTACCCAGGTATTATCCGCGGTGCCGTGGGACAGGCGGAAGGCGAACAGCGTTTTATCCGCGAAGTGATCGGGCTCTACACTATGGCCTTTTTCGCCATGTACAGCCTGTTGGCAGTCGCCTTCCGCAGCTACTTCCAACCGATACTTATCCTAATCGCCATCCCCTTTGCAATTGTCGGCGCTATCTTCGGCCACAGCCTATTGAACATGACCATGGCGATTTTCAGCTACTTCGGTATCGCCGCAGCAGCCGGAGTAGTGGTGAACGACAACCTGGTATTAATGGATTGCTGCAATCGACTGCGGGATAAAGGCATGCAACCACTGCAAGCCATTGTGGAAGCCGGCGTGGCGCGCTTCCGCCCAATTCTGCTCACAACCACCACCACCATTATCGGGCTTATACCAATGATGTTGGAGCGCAGTATCCAGGCGGCCTTCCTGCAACCCATCGTAGTGGCCCTGGCATTTGGCGTCTTCATGGCCTTCTTTGTGACACTGCTGTTAGTACCCGCACTCTACGCCATCGGTGTGGATATTGTCTCGCTCACTGGTCGCACCCGCGGCCACCTGTTGGGATTACTGCGTGGAAGAATGCCGCCAAGCAGGGCAACCGCAGACTAATCACACTTTGTAGCAAGGCCCTTCGGGGCCTTTTTTTGTGCCTCACTATTCAGTGGCCGGCACACCATTTGCAAATAACCATACTTTACGCTCGGCTTCGCCGGGAAACCGCATTAAGCGCAGGAGCAACTCATCACACGCTCCAGGTCGTGATATAACACAAACTAGAAAACACCACGGGCACTGACATATTGCCTCGCCGGCAGTCGGAGAATGCTATGAAGACAAAAAAACAATTCACCAGCGCCTTATTTTGCACATTACTGATCGCCAGCTGTGGCGAAAAGGTGACAAATGCTCCACAGACCTCTGAACACAACCGCGCACCCGCTGCGGAAGCAAAACCGGACCCTCGTGTTGCCCGCCGCGCGGCACCAGGTCTGACCGCCGCACAGGCAGCCCTGCGCAGAGCGCAAATTGCCAATGTGGACTACCGAATTTCGGTAACCCTGGACGATAAATCCAACCACTTCTCCGGCCGTGTGATCGCCGAAACCGAAATCGCCCGGCCGCTGCAACAACCACTTACCGTGGACTTCACCGGTGGTGAGGTGCAGTCAGTCAGCATCAACGGCCAGACAATTCCCGTTCAATACAACGGCTATTTCATCACCATAGACGCGGACAAGTTAAAGCCGGGGCCCAATAGTATCGCCATCGAGTACACACATCCCTATTCCACCGATGGCTCCGGTCTGCACCGTTTTAAAGACCCACAGGACGGCGCCGTTTACCTGTACACCCATTTCGAACCCTACAAAGCCAACCGCTTTGCGCCGCTGTTCTACCAACCAGATCTGAAAGCCAGTTACACCGTGGACGTCAAAACTCCGGCGGACTGGCGGGTAGTAACCGCCACACGCGAAGAAAAAGTTGAGACGCTGGCAGATGGGCGCAGGCACTGGCACTTCCCGGCCAGCAAGAAATTCTCCACTTATATCTTTCCTCTGCGCGCAGGTCCCTTTGTGGCCTGAGGTGAAAAAAATCAGTCCCAGCGCATGTGCCTGGTCAATGCCAAACAATTGCTGGAGTGGGAAATGACCATCGACGACCTATCCCGTGACCCGAATATGCGCTGGAGCCTGATCGCACTACAGAACCAGCATCTGTACGGCGATTACAAGCAAGCGATAACCCGGAAACTAGCGAAAGACAATTCCGACCATTCCCAACTCAGCGTCATCGCCCCGGAATTTATCGACATCTACGCAAGGTTTTTCCCGCTCAACCGCAGCGAGAAAGGCGTGCAGTAGCTAAGCGAAATTCTCAACAGTGGCAAACAACTGAATCCGCTGTTGGAAAAGGCGCTTAAGAACCGTCGCTACGAAAACAATCGCTGACCGAATATGGCGGCACTGCTGAACGGCAATCGCAAAGTCTGAAACACGGCGCCCCCGGCGCTGCGCGGGTTAAACAGTGCCAGGATAGGAGTGCGGGTCCCGATCCCTGGCTCCTCATGCTTTCACGGCCCGCTTACCCTTCTGAGCGGGCCTTTTTATGGAAAACTGTGGCTACATACAACAAAGCTTTACAAAGTACACGAGCCAGCTGGCTTTAAAGCCACAGAGAAATGAGAGTGGTTTTATTCTATCCAAAGACGGCAGTCCAAAGTTATTTGTTTTACAGAAAAACTTGAAATCCCGCTGCTACTGTCAGACTGCGTGCTTTATGCAGATTACTTCTGTCACTGCCTAACTGCAGAAACCAAGCACTACTGTCATCACTAAGGCCCAGCAGCCACTGACCATCGCGCGCTTCATATCCGACGTAAGGGTTGCCGGGCAATCCATCCCACCGTAACCCCGGACGCAGCCAAAATTCACCGAATAGGTAGTCCACATCCACCAGCCAACAGAACCCTTCCCGGGTCTCAGTAAAGAATGCCCTGGCATAAACGGGCATCTTTTGCCGGTAATTTTCTTCTCCGCGGACGCCGGAAAACGCCGGCTCCAGCTCTACCTTTGCAGGTTTTCCCCGATCTACTGTATTGATTGATCCAAGTGTATAAGGCGCATCCTTCCAGTCGACTCGACCATAGAGATCCTGAAGCTGCAGCTTCAACTCCCTGACTTCAGATTTCCAGCTCAAAGTCAGGTCTAGGGTGGCTCCGGTTCCACTGGGCTGCTCAAATCTGTGTTCCAGCAAGCGGTCTTCAGTATAGCGGTAATTCAAATCAGCAGTTCCCGAAAGCAGGCCACTGCCTGGCTGCAGTTCGCCCCGCAGAGAGCCGTCCTGAAAATCCAGTGGCCGTAATAGGGTAACGGCAGGTTCTATTAATAAGCCGTTTTCCCAGGCCCACCGATAAGCGAACTTTACGCCATCCGCATACAAATGCCATACATCCAGTTTAACCCGCACTGCGCCACCGGGTAGCGGCAGGTCGTTTTCTTCTCTGTAATACAAGTCTGCCGTAGCATCGTTAAAGTGCAGTTGATAGTCATAACGCTGCACATAGGCCAGCGACCAGACTTGGTCCCGGTAGGAGAGTTCAAAGCGATTTCTGCTCCAGGCGAGCTCACCGGAGTACAGTCTTCCATTCCAGTCGTGAAGAATACTGTCGACAGACATGGCTTCACTGACAGTACGGCTGGAAAACTGAAGCTCCAGCTCTCCGGCTTTTGATATCTGCGGAAAAAAGTGCAGGCAGAAGACAGATAAACAACTAAAAAGAAAGAGCCACCGATGGCGGCTCTTTCTCAACAGATAGTGGTTATCAGTACAGTGTTTCAATGGTATTGTCGATCCAGTTGACTATGTAAACGTCATTTTCTTCGGCAATGACACCGTAGGTGGTACCGTCCTTCACGATGGCACCTTTGACATTGGAACTCACTTCGGCGAGTTCCAGTTCCATCTTTGTACCCTCGCCATCTGTCAGTACCACACGGCTGCTGTCCTCTCCGGTGTAGGGATACTCAACTCTCAACCTGTCATCACCCCAGGACACATCCAGAGCGGCATCGCCTGACTCATAGCCTGTACGGCGCACGACAAGCTCTAGATCCATTTCAGGCAGATCGGCCGAAAGCCTACCGCTGGTCGCCATGCGCACCGTGAACTTCACATAGCGCCCTTCGGCATTGAAATTCAAGTCCTGCTGCACCAATTCTGACGTAATGAAACCACTGGTTTCGGTGGTTGGAATCATCGACTCATAAAAGCCGTATTCTTCCCAGTAATTGTCGGGAGTGGCCGCATACCACCCCTCACCGGGGACAAAGGCTTGCAGCTCACCCAACAAGTAATCTGTATAAACTGGAGAAAATACAAGACGAATATCCTTATCCAAGTTTGGCCCTTCCAGATATACGCATGTACCATTACTTCTCCAGTATCCACTGTAATTAGACCAGCAATCCTCTTGGCTGATACCTGAAACAGACCGAACAATTCCCCAGAAATCAACTCCTCCCATTACTGGACAATTCGCACTGCCGATAACTTCCAAGCATTCTATCCTGATAAAATAAGACCAGCCGTATTCGCCTTCCTCTAGTGAATATCTGACTGTAGCTTTATTTTCGCCCTCACCGTGAACCAAAGTCAGCGTATTATCCGCCTCATTGTAACTGTAGCTGGTAAGATCACTACGCTCATAGTCGGCGGGGAAATACCCGAATTCCGCGGCATTATCTACGGTGAAAACGACAGATGCCTCTAATGAGTTACCCGTCGTCTTTTCAGAAAAAGATCCCCTCAGCGCCAGTTTTTCCGGATTCAGATACAGTATTTCTTTATTTAATCCCATCTCTTCAAGCTTTACAGACTTGCGTGCACCGAGCTCCATGTCTCCAGAAAAACTCCGGGTCGCGTTTTCCAGTCTCACCTGCAGTTGCAGACCAATGCTGGTGATATCGGGGCCATTTTCATCCTCTTCATTAAATGCACTATCTAGTTCCAGCTGCAACTTGGATCCGTCCTCAACCGTAAATTCAGTGGATCCCAAACCGGCTGTACCATTCACCGCCAGCTCGTTAACCCCATCTGGCAGTCCCATCCCCGTGGAGGAATCACCGGTGAACTGAGGCAGGGCGAGATTCAGACTGATTTTTACCTCATCCGACCCTGTGGAGGAATCTCCGTCCAGATCGATAACCGCATTGCGGACCTTCCAGTTTCCGCCGGAATTCTCAATAGTTCCCTGAACGAACCTGGACAGATATGCGTCTCTATCTGCTTGCTTCTCGGCATAGCAGGCATCCTGGGTCGCCTTGTCCCAGGTTATCCAGGCACAGTTATCTTCACTGTTTTTGGAATCGTAGAGGGCTTCTGCGACAGAGGGGATATCACTTATCAGACTTTGTCCTTCATACTGGACCGCGACCACCTGGCTTGCTAGAACAACGGCGATTTCACTAAATGCCATTACGGTATCGCGGCCTTCTTCATCCATTATCTCTTCGGCGGCGTCCAACTGCGTCAGAACATTTTCAGAATCGTAGCCATCGGAATCTTCCCGCAACTTGGAATTCACTGTATCAACAGTTTCAATCGTAACTCTGCGTACAGTGGAAACCAGTTGCTTGGCTTTTTCCAGGTTGGAATTCAGCTCCGGGGTGAGATCAATTTTCAGAGAACACGAGGTTCCCGTACCACAGACCTGTGCGATCACATCGTCCAGTTTGCTCTGGGAAGCTTCTGCGGCGTCCTCGATACCAGTGAGATTTTGATTCCCCTGTTTTACAGCCGCAGCTACAAGGCTGATCCCTTCGGAGAGAGAGTCCAGAGCTCCAGTTTCAATTATATTAAGGGTGAAAGCGGCTGATAAATTATCCAGGACACCGGCCACATTTCCGTTTTCCGCCACTTCTTCAAGAGCTGCGTTCAACAGGGCAAAGCGCAATTGCTGCTCGGAAACACTGCTTGCTTTAGTGAGGTCTACCGGCTCAATTTCACTGGGGTTCGCATCTAAGCCCAGCATGTTCTTCACATAGGTGTTGGCTGTAGAGATGGACGTCTGGTTGAGAGTAATACCTGCCTTTTCCGCTACCAGAGTAGTCAGGGGCGTAATATGACTGTTTACCTCTGTTGCCGTTTCATCTACGAAGACAACTGAAGTCAGCTGATAATCCAGTGCATAGCGTTCACCAAACTCTATTTTCCCGTCACCATCCGCGTCTTCATCTCCGCCGGAGGCTGTACGGCATTCGGCTATGTCACAGGTTACCAGTGCGCCCTCCTGTGGCTTGAGTACCAACTTTACCGCGCCCGTATAGGTCCCGACAGTAATACTGTAACGCCCCTCAGAATCTGTAGTTGCGGTGCCGATCAGCTCACCATCGCTCCCATAGGCCTCCACCAGGGCGCCGCTGACAATGCCCTTGGCAACCACACCGTCAAGATTTACACCTGCCGGATAAGGATCCGCCCCCGTATCGCCGCCACCCGTGGGATTCGGCGCGCTAGTGCCGCCCGATCCGCCGCCTCCCCCACAAGCAGCCAGTACAACAATAGATAACCCCAAAGCAGCTTTCTTTATCACTGTCACTCTTATTTCTCCCAAGCTGTATAAAAAATATAGCTATTCGCTTATAGAGAACTCCCTTGCTGATACTCAGCAGTGGTTTCTCTCTCGACAGACAGATTTACAGAAGTGAAAAAGCAGTCTTCAAGACCAAAAAAATCTCCCACCAGTTGAAATAAATTATTTTTTATGACCTGGGTAATTTTTTACATCTGTTCTAATCCCCGGCATCCTCTTTCCAGGACAGAACAATGAACGCATTCCAAACCACAGCTGTTGCGCCCTATAATTTTTAGAAGAGTCCAGATCGCTTTACCGCCCGAATACCCTCTGATGCATCCGGCGTTAAAGATTCTTCAAAAAATCAAATAACAGATTCAGGCCATTGGGATATTCCGAAAGCCTAAAACGCGCATGCTACAGCAAAGTACCCGCAGCTTCCAGAAAAATCCAGTTTATCATACCTAAGCGCCCAGAACCGATCAGAGCATACACACAAAGTGGCTGGAGACTCCCACAAAAGAATATTCTTTCACTTAAAGATTCTCTGCAGTCTACCGTTTCCCTGAAACATATCGGCTACAATCCACGACAAAAAAAAGAAGACAGCAGCGTTTATCTGTATACCCACTTAGAACCCTACAAGGCCAATTACGTTGCACCGCTGTTCGACCAGCCGGATCTGAAGGCGAGTTATACCGTTGATATCAGGGCGCAGGGGGACTGGGCAGTAGTAACCGCTACATGAGGGAAAAAAATCGAAACGCTGGCGAACGGGCGCAGGCACCGGCACTTCCCGTGTCAGCAAGAAATTCGCCGCTTATATCTTTCCTCTGCACGCAGGTCCCTTTGTGGTCTGGGAGAGTCGCGCCGGAGATATTCCACTGCGACTTATGGCCCTCAAAACCCTGGCGCCGGATGTCAAACCCCAGGACTGGTTCACCTTTACCCAGCAACCCTTCGAGTTTTACCAAAAGTACTACGGTATCGACTATCCGTTCGATAAATACGGCCAATTAATCTTGCCGGATTTCACCATTGGCGCGATGGAAAATGTCGCCGTGGTAACCTTCAACGAAACCTATGTTTCCCCGGGGCGAAAAAACACAGGCACAGCAGCAGCGGCTCGCCAATGTGATCGCTCACGAAATGGCACATATGTGGTTCGGAGTTTTGGTAACAATGAAGTGGTGGAACGGCCTCTGGCTGAAAGAGAGCTTTGCCACCTATATGGCCAGCCTGGCACTGGCCACCAACAGCGAATTCGAAGACGTGTGGGAAAACTTCTACCTGCGCTCCAAGCAGTCCGCTTATCTAGCGGATCAACTGCCCACAACCCACCCCATAGAAGTGAAGGTACCCAACACTGCCGAGGCCTTCTCCAACTTCGACAGTATCACCTACGGTAAGGGCGGTTCGGTACTGGAGTAGCTACCACATCTCCTCGGCAAAGAAGCATTCCGTCAGGGCGTCAACACTATCTACGCGGACTACCAGTGCTCTGATGACAAGATTACCCAACTGACACTGTACCAGGCGGCGCCGAAGGCACACCCGGTACTGCGCGAGCAGAAAATTCAGCTGGGGATTTACCGCACGCAGGAAGATACCATGAGCCGGGTGGCGGCGGCTCCAATCACCTACAGTGGCGCTGAGACTGAAGTCAAAGAGGCGCAAGGCCAGCCTTGCCCGCAAATTCTTATTCTGAATGACGAAGACTGGGGCTATGTAAAAACCCGTCTGGACAAGAACTCCGTCGCCCAGGCAGCGCAATATATCAATGCCATTGAAAGCGCGTTCACTCGCCTGATGCTTTGGCAGAGTCTGTTCGGCAGCGTCACCGACGCAAAGATGTCTTTATCCGAGCGGGTCGACTTTGCCCTGCACAACGCCGCAGATGAAAGCAATATTAATGTGATCCGCCTGATCGGTAGCCACCTGGAAACCGCCAGTGCCTATATGCACCGCTTCGATATGCCTCAAGAAACGCTCGCAAAATTTTGCGATCAGCGCACAGCTATTCCAGGCCGTGCCACAAGTCAGCGACACAAAGGACACCCTGTACAACAAGGCCTATGCGATGCTGTTCCCGGTGGTATGCGGCGAGGCGGGTATCGCTCAATACAGCCGAATATTGCAACAAAACAAGCCACTGATGCCGGCACTGAAGCGAGTATTAAAGAACCGCCGGCAGCAAAGCTTGTGGCGTGCAGCGATGAATAAACAGCAAGAACAGCCGGATTAATTGTCGACCATATAGAAATAATGGGGCTCTGTTAAAATCAATCACCCCAATTGCCATCCGCGCCCATACGGGCGCGGATCTCCGGCAGTGTGTTGTGGACTTCTTCCACAAAACCCGCCACCGTCGGTTTTAGCCGCTGTTTGTCATAGTGAAGCTCCAGCCTGACCGGGGCGAGCAGATCTTTTAAAGGCCGGAAAATACAACCGACAGTATTCAGCCCCCGGATACACCCCGGCACCACCGACACCCCCAGCCCGCAGCCGACCGAGGTCAGCAATGTCTGCATACTGGCAGGTTCGCTGATCACACGCGGTGAAAATCCCGCTTGGTGGCAGGCACTCAGTATCTGGTCAAACAAACCTATGGCTTCGCCGCGCTGAAACAGGATAAAAGGTTCCTCGGCCAGGTGGGAGAGGTTTAACCTCGACTGTTTTGCCAGGGGATGAGATTCCGGCAATACCGCCAGCAGGGCATCTTCGTAAACCAATTCCGCAGTCAGTCCCAGCTCCCCCGCCACCAGCAGCGGGCGCGACATCCCCACGTCAATCCGCCCCACTTGAAAGGCCTCCCGCTGTTGCTGTGCAGTCATATCCGTGAGGACGATATGCACATCCGGGTAGTGTTCCCGGTAGCGGCGCATCAGACCGGGCAAAAAATCCGCACACGCAGAGCTGATATAGCCGATACGCAGCTCCCCGGTTTCCCCCTGTGCGGCGCTCAGTACCCGCCGCTTGATCCCGGACTCCAGTGCCAGCATAACCGAGGCCTGCTCCAACAGAGCCTCTCCCGCCGGAGTAACCTGAACCTGGCGGGTATTGCGCCACAACAAGGGGGTTCCCAGCTCTTCCTCCAGAGCCGCAATCTGACGGCTGATGGCCGGCTGCACTGTATTCAGTTCACTGGCAGCTTTCGAAAAGCTGCGCAGTTTGGCAACCCGGACAAAGGTGCGCAAACGCCGTAAATCCATAGCGCCTTACTCTTCAATTAATACATTTTTACTATTACTGATAGAAAATCATAACATTTTTGTTATCTGACGGGATTGCTTAGAGTAGCCGCTCCTCCGGCTAAAGGGGTGCCAGCCCTCTTCCAACCTTTCCCAAGCGAGGCCCGATATGTCTTCCCTGCCAAAAACCGGTGCTTTTGCACTGCTCAGTGTCGCCACTCTGACCATCATGGTGGGTGCCGTCGTCGCCCCCGGTTTGCCTGTGATCGCCCAAAACCTGCAAGTCAGTGGCTTGGCCAGCTGGCTGATCACTCTGCCATCCCTGGGCGCCGTAATTTTCGCGCCGCTCGCCGGCCGTCTGATCGACCGCTACGGCGCCTATCGCTGCCTCACAATCGGCCTGCTGCTCTACGGCCTGATTGGCGCCAGCGGCGCGCTTCTCGAAGGCCTGGTTCCAGTATTCCTGAATCGCCTGGTTCTCGGTGGCATAACCGCCATCGTTATGGCCGGCGGCACAACCCTGATCTCGCACTGGTATCAGGGCCACGCCCGGCTGCATATGATTGCCAAACAGGGCATGGCCATTGAGCTCGGCGGGGTGGTGTTTCTGTTTATTGGCGGGCTGCTGGCTTCTCAGGGGTGGCAATGGCCCTTTGCCCTCTATCTGGTGTCCTGGCTGGTCTGGGCAATGCTGCTTAAGTGGGTACCCGCTAACTCGACACACCGAGAAAGCAGCCCGCAGGAAGCATCGTCAGGGCGGATCTCATCAGCCTTGACCACCGTCTATCTGGCTGCTGCGGTGGCGATGATGGTGTTCTTCTCCGCTATTGTGTCATTGCCCATACGATTGAATGAATTGGGATACAGTGAAGCACAAACCGGCTACCTGCTGTCCTATATTTCTCTGATCGCCGTTATCGCCGCAATGGCCATGCCTTACCTCGCGCGTCGTACCGGGGAGATGAAAACGCTGGTGGTAGCCTTCTGCCTTTTCTCGGTTTGCCACGCTGCTTTCTCGGCCTCTGCAGCTACCGCCATGTTGATACTTGGCGGAACCTTTGCCGGATTCGGCTTCGGTTTTTCCATCCCTCTACTGAACCATATGACCGTTGAGCGCAGTCACGCGCAGGTGCGGGGACGCAATCTTGCCTACCTGACTATGGCCATCTTTCTCGGGCAGTTTCTCACTTCATTTCTGGAATTCCTGCCTGGAAGCAGCGATCAGGTGTTTGCAGTGGCGGGAGTATTGGCTGCGGTCTTTGCCGTACTCTATCTGGCTCTGAGCATCGTGAAGAAGAAACCGCAAGTAACTGGATAAACGCGCAGAGAACCGCTGTTTAATTTGCATAAGCACTGCAGTTGGTGCTGCGGTGCTCATGCAATAGAAAAGCAGTCAAAGTAGAGCGCACAGTGGCAGAAATTAGAAGTTCTTTAAAGCTGCTCGCGGACACTTCTCTCCTGCCTGGCCACCGCCAGATATCCCAGATAGCGCTCTCGAATCTCCCGTACATAATTCACCGGTTCCCGCCCACGCACATAGCCAAAGCGCGCCTGACGGTAGTACTCCGGTTTGGATAGCATCAGCATCGCTTCCTCCACACTGCCGAACCAGCGGTTGGGGTCCTTGCCCAGGCGCGCGGCCAGTTCGCGCGCATCCCTGACATGGCCGTGACCGGCATTGTAGGCGGCGAGGGTGAAATAAATTTTTTGGTCCAAGGGCAACTCGCGGGGAAAGCGCTGTTCCAGCCAGTCCAGGTAGGAAACTCCGGCGCGAATTCCGTTTTCCGGTTCGAATAAATTGGTGATCCCCATCTGTTGTGCAGTGCGCGGCAATACCTGCATCAACCCCTGAGCACCGGCGAAAGATTCGGCGCGGGGATCGAACTGACTCTCCTGATACATCTGCGCCACCACCATACGCCAGTCGCGATCGGCCTGGTCGGCGTATTTGCGCACAATTGGATCGTAGGGGGATAACTGGTCGCCGCTGCGCAGCCGCTCCGCCTGCTGCCGGCGGATACGCTTGGCGTTTTTGAAATATTTGTTATAGGTGACGTTGAAAAACAAACCCCGGTAGTGCTCATCGAGAAAACTGTTTAGCTGTTGCAGCAGTTCCGGCTGGTCCCTGCGCACGGCCCAGGCGATATCCCGCTCACCGGGCAGTTCACCCACCACGGTAAAGTCGTCCCGGTAAGTGTGTTCTATGGCCACCAAGTGGGAATCGGCTACGGTATAGGGATACTGCCCCCGCACCACAGCCTCTATCAATTGTTCGGTGGTGGCACCTGGCACCGCCAGCACTTCCATAGGTTCTGCCTGCTCCATCGCCAAAGCGTTGAGGTGGGCGTAAAAACTGCTGAGGGGATTCACAGCCACCTTCTGCCCCGCGAGCAGCTCGGTAATTGCGGTATCTCCGCTATGCTCTTCTTGTTCTTGTGATTTTGCGGCGATCACCTGTTCGGTCACTTTCAGGTATGGGCGGGTAAATACCATGCCCTGCCGACGGCGGGATTCCGTCACTGTCAAGGAAGCCGCGACCATATCGCCCATACCCGCCTTGAGAGCCTCAGCCAGATCCACATCGGGGCCGGGCACCACCATGCTCAAGCGCAGGTCGTTTTCGCGGGCAAACTGCTTGAGCAGATCGTAATCAAAGCCCATCAGTTCACCGCGCCAGATAAAGTATGAGGCGGGGTGGTTACGAGTCAGAACCCGCAGGGTACGGCGCTGTTTAATCTCTTCCCAGTCACGAAGAAGCCGCCGCTGTTGCTGGCTGGCGAGCAGGTGTTCGGCGGTAAAGAATTCGTTCAGGGCGCGCTCCAGTTCCACGGCATCCCGGCGCACCGCCCAGGCAATGGCGCGCTGAGATTCTAGTTCTGTACTCGCCACCAGATCGGGATACGAAGGAAGCAATGCATCGGCGAGGTTGCTATCGATAACTGTGGCCTGGTAATCGCCCTCCGCCACCGCGGACAACAGTTCCTCGTGCTCTATCGGCTCATCCAGAAAAGTGACGACATAGCGATCTCTGCGCTCCTCGGCAGACAGCGTCTGCGCGAATGCACTGCCGCGGCGCACCGCAACCTGCAGGGGGGCTGTAGTATCCTCCGAACGCACATTGCTGCGGGTTACCAAGAGCTCGCGCACATATTGCAGGGCCCGGGTAAAGGCCACCTGTTCAGCCCGCGCTTCCGTGCGGGAAAAATTGGTGGCGATCACATCGCCACGGCCCTGTACCAGAGCGGGAATCAGATCGGCAAAGCTCTCCACATACACCCACTGTGGTTCCAGACCACGGCTGCGGGCAAATTTTTCTGCCAGCTGCCGCCACTCGCTGCTCGGCAGTCCCTCCCGCGGCAGAGCGTCGTCTTGAGGGCCGCGCGGCGCCAGCAGACGCAAAAGCCCGCGCTCGCGGATTGCCGGCAAGTCTCCGAGTTCTGTGTAATTTTGAAAAGCCGGTGGTTCGGGCTCTGCCGGAGGCAGCTCCTGTGCCACTTGCTCCGCCACCGGCGCTGCTTCGATTTCGCCCTGCCGGGAGTCTCTCTCACAACCGGACACAGCCAGGAATATGGACAATATAAAAGCCAAAACCGGAACAGACTGACAGTGCACGTATCTTCCCTTCTTTCTTTTTCTTTGACCTGCACTTGGATTATGCCACGATCGGCGCAAATGCACCTTTCCCGGTACAAATGCACTGCGCCATTGCAGGCACGCTTTATCAACGTGCGGGAGAGAATGCGCCTGGGGAACCTATAATGTGTTCACTTCCTGGCGGTATAGATCTATCGGGGGCCGATGGGAAGTACGGTGATAGGATAAACAGTTCGAATCCGCCGGATAAAAAGAAGTATCCGAGAGGGTATGGGAATCTACTCGTGCCTTTTTTAAAGGTTTATCCCACTGTCTGTGCAAAAATCAACGATAGCGTTAATGCGAATTAATCATAGATTCCAGCACATAATTCGTTACCTTGCAGTGGCGTATGCCCCGGCCCGGAGGCTGGGGCACACAGGGTGATTAGCCGCCCGTATGCGCATGCCCACTGTGTACTTTTCCCTTCGCCTGGGACTTGGGCTGCAACTCTGCCAGCATCATTTTTATCTCCTTGTATTCTTCCTCGCTCCCCATTTCGAGCAGCAGCGGCTGGGCGACCTGGGTGAAATATTCGGCATCCTTTTGCATGTACAGTTCGCGCGCCAGCCACTGGGCAATATGTACCTGGCGCGGCGCGCGCAGGTAGGCCTGTTCCAGCATCTCCACGTATTTCTCCCGCGGGTAGCCGAGCATTTCCATCGTCATAGCAAGGCCAAACCAGTGGGATGCGGTTTCAGCATCATTGTTGACCAGAAAGACAAATTGTTTCCGTGCTTTCTGCAATTGCTTGCGATCGCGTGAATTATTCGGAAGCATCACCTGACCATTCAGGCTGAGCCAGGCGTCTACCTTTTTGTACCAAAGGGTATCGCGCTGGGACGAAGGTACCTGGGCGAGTAATTGCTCGGCGCGTTGATAATTGCCAATACGGCTTTCCGCTTCCGCCTGGATGGCAGTTAGCTCGGCGCTGTTCACACCCCGGACCCGAGCGTATTGCACCAGTCCGTATAAGCTTTCGAGGTTGTAGCCGGACTGCACTATAAAGTTAGCGATCTCCGCCACAGCGCGCGGTTGCGGCAGTCTTGTAGCCACGGGACTGGCCTCTTGAAAATCCGTTGGAATCCGGCCGCTGACCATATCGAAATGGCCGCTTTCAAACATCGCCTGGTACTGCTTGTCGATATCCGCCAGTGTCATTCCGAGAGACTGTTCCAGTGCTTCCACCGGATCGGCACCACTGTTGTACGCCTTCACAAATTCCTTAAATTCGTCGGTCTTGCCACTTTCCATCAGCACCCAGTGCGCCAGCATCCAGCCACTGGCATAAACTCTTGGTTTGTCCTCTTCCGAGGTGTTGTAAACCGTCGCCCGCAACAATTGCTCCAAGGGCATGGGGCTGGTGAACAGCAGCGTCATGGCGCGCTCGCGGGGAACAGCTCCCAGGCGGTAGCGCCCGTCCGCGGTAAATGTCATGGTGGACATGAATTCGGCAAAACCCTCGCTGTACCAGTAGGGGTAGTGCGTGGTATTGCCGCTGTAGGTGAGGAAATGGGTGTACTCGTGGAAGAGAAACTCCCGCGCTTTCAGCTGCCGCTCGCCGGTACGACCGTCGAGGTTTACCAGCGCATAACTGCCATCGGCCGTGGTGTCGTAGAGACCGTTGGTCACCTCCGCCAGCTCCGCCCCCACCAGCTGCGCATAGCTCTGGCGGTCGGCAGTAGCATAGATAGTCAACTTCTTCTCGCCCGCCGTGGATTCCTCTCCAAACAGACTCAGGGCAACGGCACGGTAGCGCTCCAGATCCGCAACCAAAGTCTTTACTGCGGCGGGATCACCGTTGGTGACAATACGGAAGTGATCGCTGTCCACCTGATACCAGGTTTCCTCCCCCAGAGTCCGGGGGCCGGCACAGGCAGTGAGGGCAAAAACGCAACAAAATACCAACAGCGCGAATGAGCGTGAGAACATAGTTCTTACCACCGAGTTGATTCTTCTGAAGCCCTCCGTGGCGGAACTGCAAAGCCCACACACTACCGGTTTTTACTGTACAAAAAAAGAACAATTTTAGACCACTCAATCAATTCCGTCGGTTTTTTTCGAATTCAGACCGGTCGCTGATGGCACTGCTGATGGATTCGCCTGTGCCACCCAGAGTTGGCATTCGCGCCAATCAGTGAGACTCAGCTCTCAGTTTTCTTTTTGTCGATAAAACCACGATTCACCGGCTTCTATATTTCCCCATGACCATTCGACGTTTATTGGTCAGAAAATAATAATCGACAAAAGAGAGAAAACGATGAAAGTCTCACCGCTACTGGCGCTGCTCTGCGGCGCCCTGCTGGCGGCGCACAGCTGGGCGGCGCCGCGCTTTATTTCCAACCTGGATATCATCAGCTTCGACGGCACGGAACTGGACGCCAACCTGTTCGTGCCCGATACCCCCCCACCCGACGGCGGCTATCCAACGGTGCTCTTCACCAACAGCTGGGCCCTGGATAAACACCAGTACCTGCTGCAAGCCAAGGCCCTGGCGGAGAAGGGCTACCTGGTGATGAGTTACTCCACCCGCGGCTTCGGAAAATCCGGCGGCCTAGTGGATGTGGCCGGGGACAATACCCTCGCGGATACCCGGGTACTGATCGACTGGCTGGAAGCCAATTACCCGGTCGGCAAACTGGGGATGGCCGGTATTTCTTACGGCGCCGGAATTTCACTGCTCACCGCGGCGGCGGACTCGCGAGTGGACGCGGTCGCGGCCCTGTCCGGCTGGTCCGACGTTGTCGAGGGGCTGTATCCGAACAACACCGTGAACCTGGTTTGGGGCACCCTGCTGGTAAACACCGCCTTCAAGCGCGAGCCGATTGTGGATCAGATCTGGAGTAATCTGCGCAACGGACACAACCTTTCCGATGTGTTTACATTCAGCGCAAGCCGTTCGGCGCTCAGTTATGTGGACGCGCTCAATGCCAATGGTACCGCAGTGCTGCTGTCGAACAATTTCGCCGACTACCTGTTCAAACCCAACAGCACCATCGACCTCTACACCCTGCTGGAAGGACCGAAAAAGTTGCTGCTTAACCCGGGAACCCACGCGGTGACCGAGACCCTCGGCGGTAACGGCGGCCATATCTGGACCACCAGCTTCCGCTGGTTCGACCGCTATCTAAAAGGAGAAAACAACGGTATCGACCGCGAGCCCAAGGTGGACATGACAGTGCGCATCAGCAATCGCCTGGAGCAGTTTGACGACTTCCCCGTAACCGGCAAGCAAAGCCACTGGTACCTGCACCCGCGGCTGACCTATTTCGGCAACGGCCAGTTGAAAAGCAACCCCTACAGCGGCTGGCGCTGGAGCAACCAATTTCACGGTGGCGCCGACACCGCGGCGGGAACCGGCATCCCGCTGGTGTCCGATGCGCTGGAAGGGCTGGGCATTCCCGTTTACACCTTTATGCCGGCCATCAACGGTTACTATGCCATTGAGTACCAATCTCCCCTGCTGTGGAACGGGATGAAAATCCGCGGCACGCCGACACTGGAGATGTGGATCACACCGAGCAAACCGGAAGTGCAACTGCATCTGCACCTGTATGACACCGGCCCCCTCGGCATGGGCCGCTTGATTACCCACGCCCCCGTCACACTGCGCAACGCCCAGGTGGGCCGGGAACAGAAAATTGACGTAGAGTTTTTCACTACCAGCTACGATGTGCCTGCGGGGCACAGGGTGACGCTGGCCATAGACACCGAAGGGCTTATCTACCAAAAGCCCGCGGATACCGATTACGAAATTACCGTGCCCTATCGCAGTGACCGGGTATCCAAACTGGCGATACCGCAACTGTGATTCCCCGTCCCGGACACGGAGTTTCTTCCCGTCCGGGACTAAATTGTCCCCATCTTCGGCAATCCATTCCCGAACCGGTACAATGCGTGTTTTGCCAAAACCGCGAGAGACCATGAATAAAATTATCCTGCGCAGTCTGCTGGCAATCCCGCTGCTGGCACTGGTGGCCTGTGGCCCATCCGAGAAAGTGGACGGAAATAAAACAGACCAGAAACCCGCCGCCGAAGCAGCCGCCGGCCTCGGCGAAGCGCCGACGGGCAAGCTGCCCGAGGGCGTGCGCCCCACCGCCTACCGCCTCGACCTGCTTCTGGACCCGCGACGCGACGGCTTTACCGGGCAGGTGGAAATCGATATTCACATGGCCAACGCAGCCGATCACATCTGGCTGCACGGAAAAAACATCCGCGTATCAGAAGCGACCGCATTGCTCCCCGGCGGCAAACAAATACCGGCGCAATACCAAGAAATGCTGGACAGCGGCGTCGCCGCGGTCCGCTTTGGTGAAGACATTCCCGCGGGCACATTCACTCTGCGCATGAACTACAGCGCCGATTACGACCGCAACCTGGCAGGACTCTTCAAAGTGGAAGAGCAGGGGGACGCCTATGTACTGGCGAAATCCGAATCCATTCAGGCGCGCAAGTACCTGCCGGGCTTCGACGAACCGGGCCTGAAAGCGCCCTTCGATATTCGCCTTACGGTGCCCGAGGGCTACGCCGCTATCAGTAACGGCGCCGAACTGAAGCGGGAACCGGCGGGCCAGGGACTGGAAAAGGTGACCTTCGCCACCACGCGCCCAATGTCCACCTATCTGCTTTCCCTGTCCGTGGGTCCCTTCGATGTGGTGGAGAGGCCGGCGATTCCGGCGAACCAATACCGGGACAAGCCTATCCCCCTGCGCGGCTTCGCGCGCAAGGGCCGCGGCGGCGATATGAAATACATTCTCGATGTCACCCCGCGCCTGGTGGAAATCTTCGAGACGGAGCTTGAGCGCCCCTACCCGTTTGAAAAACTGGATATCGTCGCCGCGCCTCAGTGGCCCAGCGGCGCCACCGAACTCTCCGCGGCCATCACCTACCGCGAGCAACGCATACTGGTCGGCGATACCCCGGCCCCCGGCGCGCGCCTGAGCCTGCTGGGTGTGCACGCCCACGAAATCGCCCATATGTGGTTCGGCAACCTGGTCACCCCGCCCTGGTGGGACGACCTGTGGCTGAAGGAGGGCTTCGCGACCTGGGGCACACCTCTGGCGCTGACCATCTTTGAACCCAATGGCGGTCACGATCTCAACGCCGCGGTGCGCGCCATCAGCGCCATGCAACTGGACTCCTTGGCCAGTACCCGCGCCATCCGCGAACCGATCGCAGACAACAACAATGTCCGCAACGCCTACGACGCCATCACCTACGCCAAGAGCCTGGGCGTAATCCACATGGTGGACAACTACTTCGGGGCAGATAAATTCCGCCCGGCACTGGGCCGCTATATTGAGAGCCACGCCGACGGCGTGGCCGACGCACCGGACTTCTACCGCGTGATCGGCGAGGAAACCGACAGCCCCGCGCTGACCGAAACCTTCCGCACTTTTGTGGAGCAAAAAGGTGTCCCGCTGCTGGATATCGCCTTGGATTGCAACAAGCCGGGGGCAGCAAAATTGCAAATCGCACAGCGCCGCTACCGCCCGCTCGGCTCCCCCATTGCCGACACGGATCAGCGCTGGAACATCCCCTTCTGCTTTAGCAGCGATACTGAGACACAGCAGTGCCTGATGCTGACGAAAACCGAACAACAGGTGGATATTCCCGGCGGAAGCTGCCCCCAGTGGGTAATGCCCAACGCTGAGGGCAGTGGCTATTACCGCTGGACCCTGGCGCCGGCACAGTGGCAGGCACTGGCGGAGCACTTTACCGACTTCTCGCCCAGCGAACAGTTGTCCATTATCGACAGCGCCTTCGCCGCCTTTGAGGCCGGACAATTGCCGCAGGCCCAGCTGCTGGCGGTAGTGCGGCAGTCCGCCCATGCGGACCAGCGGCAGGTGATTGTCGCCCCGCTGCGCTATCTGCAGAAATACCGCGGCAGCTACTTGGGCGAAGAACAAAAATCCGCGTTTCTCAATTTCACCCAGAACCTGTATCTGCCGATACTGGAGAGAACCGCCGGCAGTGCGGACAGCGAAGAGCAGCTGCTCCACAGTGCGTTGCTCAGCTTTATGGCACTGACTGCCGGCGATGGCGACGCGCGCAAAACGCTAGCGGACAAGGCCATCGCCTTTACCGGTTACAAGCGGAAGCGCGATGCTGAAGCGCTGGACTCCGATCTCTACGAAGCTGCGCTGACCGTGGCCGTACAGGATACGGACGGCTTCCTGGACCACTTGATCGCAATGCGTGCGCAACTGGACGACCCGCGTTTTGAAAGCGCCAGTGCCAACGCCATCGGCCGCAACCGCAACCCCAAACAGCTGGATAAAATCCAGCAGCTGGCGTTGAGCGGCGACATGGGCGCCCGCGAAGCCTTCGGACTGATCCAGCAGGCTCTGTCGGAGCCGGCAGTGCGGGAGGCGAACTGGCAGTGGCTGCAACAGCACTTTACCGAGGTGGTAAACAAGGTGCCCGCACAGTGGCGTCGCCAAACGCCGGCCTTCGCCCGCGCCTTCTGTGACAAAGGCAAGCTGGCCGAGGTTCGCCAACTGTTTGCGCAGCATGGTCAACTGGCTCCCGGGCACCAACGCAGCCTGGCGCAAACCGAAGAGCAAATTCAGTTGTGCATGGCATTGAAAGAAAAAGGAGAGGCACTGTTTGAGGCGCTGCCTTTGGCCGCCAACTAAAAACCTTACAGGTGGTCGCGGTTTCGGCCGCGATCACTGCATCCTGCCGAGAAACCTCTGGTTAATTCGCCTGAGCGCCTCATCCGAATTCAAGGTATTTTGTCGTCAAGGCGCAATTAATCAGCGGCGCCCTAGCTTACATCCACCGGGGTTCCTCCCTCGCGCAAAATTTCCGCCAGCGGGCGCAATTGCTCCCGGTAATGCTTCCACTTGCCGATAGAGGAGCGGTAAACCGGCTGGCGCACCTGTGCGGCACTGGCAGTAGCGGTACCGGAGGCACTGGCGCGGTGGAATTCCAGGCAGCGACTATCCCACGGCAGACCACAGAATTGCAGCAGGGCGCGGGCTTCCCCTTCCAGGTCACCCACCAGTTTTTCGTATTCCAACGCGTAAAAGTTCTCCGATACCAGTTTCGTCCAGTGGTCCATCAGCGATTGATAGGCAAGGTAATAAGCACCCAGTTCCCGCTGATCATAGGAAAATGGATAGGCGGTTTTAAACAGCGTTTTATAGATGGCGTAACAGCTGTCCATGGGATCGCGCCGCACGTGAATGATTTTTGCCGCCGGCAGGGCCTTGCGGATAAGCCCCACGTAGAGAAAATTCATAGGGTTTTTGTCGATTATGATTCCGCCGCCCAGCTGCCGCGCCCTCTGTCGCAGCTGATCTGCATAGTGTTTTCCGAGCGCGCCGAAGTCGATGGCGGCGGAGTTACGCACAAACGCCAATTTGTCCGCACCGATACCCGGAAATTGCTGGGCCACCTGATGGCCGAGCAAACGCGCGAAGGTATCCGGCTCCCCTGCCGAAACAACACCGGGCACCGCGGTCAATATTCTGTCCACCAGGGTCGTCCCGGTTCTCGGCATACCGAGAATAAAAAGAATGCCCTCTCCCTGTGTATTGTCACAGCTCTGACCATCCATCAGAGCGGCACCGTAGGTGGACGCTATCTCGGCCATTACCGCTAAATCCCGCTGCAGGTTGTAGCGAATCCCGGCGCGGCGCGCTGCGCAGCCGCGTTCCAGTGCCGCGAAACTCTCCGGGTACAAAGCCAGATCTTCCAGTTCTTTCGCCAAGGCGAAATTCAATTGCACCTGGGCCCGCTGCGGCAACCCCGGCCGCGCCAGCAGCTGGCGCAGCTGTGCAATATGATTGTTTTTTTCCGTCTGCCTGCGCAGATCGCTGCGGTTTTTATAGGCTTCCCAGTCCTCCGGCACCAGGGCGATGGCGCGGTCGTAAAGCCTTTCCGCGCGCTCCAGATCTCCCATGGCGCGGTTGGCGGCAGCACAGTTAAAAATTATCTGCGGGTTCTCCGGTGCTAAGGAAAGCGCCCGTTCGTAGTTTTTGCGGGCATGGTCATAGCGGGCGCAAAGCGTGTAGATATAACCCGCCTGTGTCAGCAGGTCGATGTCTTGCGTGCGGCTCAAATCGCAGTTGTCGAGCGCTGCAGCGGCACCGGCCAGATCCCCCGCGCGCAGCAATACACCCGCCCGGTGCACGGCGACACGGAAGTAACCGGTGCTGTCACCCGGCAACAGCGCCAGCGCCTGCTCAAGGAAATGCAAGGCCCGCGGGAAATTCCCCTTGGCAACGTGGATATCCGCCAACAGGCGGCGCGCTTTGATCGCACCGCTATCTACACGCAGAACTTCCTCCGCGGCCCGCAGCGCCTTGTCGAGTTCTCCCGCGCGGAAATAGGCTACCGCCGATGGATACAAATCGCTTTTGTTCACATTGACTGCCCGCAAGCTCCGATTGGCCTGACCTTAACAGATTGCGTTGCTACGGGTAAAAAAAAGCCGGCCTCGGAGCCGGCAAAAGTTGGGGTGATAAAACCCACAACTCCGGGACTTTAGAACCTGTACGAGGCGGACAGGCCCACTGTTCTCGGCATTGTGATGAAACTACTGGAGGCGTCATTCTCATAGTTGTAGTTGAACCACTGCGACTGATTACCGGCATAGTTCGGCCCCCAGGTGGCAAAGGTTCTAGCCCCGGTAATACCTTCTTCATTGGTCAGGTTTTTCGCATACAGATCCACGTTCCACTGGTCGGCGGAGAGAGAGACCGAGGCATTGACCAGAGTGAATCCATCAAGCGTTGCCGCCTCCCGCGGACTACTGGAGGCACTGTTCTCAGTCTCAGACTGGTAATAGCTGCTCAGCTGGTAGTAAAGCGACAGGCCATTGCGCAAAGAGTGCAGATAGCCCAGCCGCGCCGTCATGGCGTGTTCGGGAATACCGGGCAGGCGCGCGCCGGCTTCGCGGGTGGTGAATGTGGCACCGGGGAAAACCAGATCCTCAGTCAGCTCCGCATCGACATAGGTATAGCTGATGCCGCCGTCCAGTGCGTCGGTGAACTGACCGCTCAGGGACAGCTCCACGCCCTGGCTCACCGCTTCATCCCCGTTGACCACCACGAAGTAGCCAGATACCGGGCCCGATGTATTCAACTGCACATTATCCCAGTTCACCCGGAACAGGGCGGCGTTGTACTGAAGGCGGCTGGCCAGTGTCCCCTTCGCGCCCAGTTCGAAGTTGTCCACAGTATCCGCTTCGTAACTCAGCAGCCCCGGATCTTCCGGAAAGGGCCCGGTGGTGGAAACGGCGTTGGCGCCGCCGCGCCGATAGCCCTGCGACCAAGTGGCGTAGAGCATGTCACTCTCCGTCAGGTCGACAGCGGTATTGAATTTGAAAATGGTATCGGAATCCGAGAAGGACTGATCGAATTTGTCAACGGTGCCCCAGAACGGCAGATCGGCGAGGCTGTCGATATCGGAGTCCACCTCGAAGCGGCGCGCGCCGGCGGTAATCTGCCAGCGATCGGATAGGTGGAAGGTGACTTCGCCGAAGAAGGCGGTTTCCACATAATTCATCTGGCGGCTGTAACGCCAGTCCACATCGCCCTCGGTATCCATACCCCACCAGTAGGCGTACCAGTCGGCACCGGTCTCCGGAAGCCAGGGTCCGGCTTCCCATGGGGGAATACCCTCGGCCAGGGAGGCGACGACCCAATCGTGCAGCCCGGGTGTTTCCGAAAGCTGGGTCATGCCGTAATCCTGATCCTGATAGTAAGCCCCGACAATCCAGTCCACCGCACCATCAGTGTTGGAGACCAGGCGGATTTCCTGCACCAACGCGCTGTCCTCGAAAGTGCGGGTAGCCTTATTCAGCGGACGGGGCGTACCGGCATAGTAGAAGCCGAAGCCCGCATTGGCATAAAAGCCGGTGTTGTCGGTGACCGCCATGGCCTGATTATCGTAGTCGGACGTGCTCGAGGTCAGGGTGGCAAAACCCAGGTCCACCTCGACCTCCAGGCTCACAAGATCCACTTCGCGCTCGGAGGGTTCCAGGATCAAACCACCGAATTCGTAGTCGTCCATGCTCTCGGTCTGCTGCCGGCGGCCGCCGGCATCACCCTCCTGGGTGAAATAATCCAGTTGCGCGGAAAAGCGATCGCTGGGCTCTATGCGAAAACTCGCACGGGCGTAGTCCACATTGACTTCGTCCGCGTCCTCAATGTTTTGATAGAGCGCGGGGCTGTTGACAATATCCGCAGCGTCCGCGGGCACAGGTACGCCGCTTGCGTCCACCACATAAGCATTGGCGTAGTCGATAATGCCCGCGCGCTTGAGCGTGCCGTAAGATATACGGGCCGCGGCGATTTCCCCCATGGGCAGGTTAATAATACCGTCCACGCCGTGATTCCAGCCTTCGGAGCCCTCGCTCTGGCTGTAGTAGCCCGATACATTGCCCTCAAATTTCCCCATTTGCGGCGCGCGCTGGATATAGCGCACCGCACCGCCCAGGGCGCCGGAACCGTACAGGGTTCCCTGGGGGCCGCGCAGCACCTCCACCCGCTCAATATCCCGCAGGGAAAGGCCTACAAACAGTGGCGTATTATTCAGGTAGGTGGCAACTGGTGGCGCTGCGCTCAGCTGTACATCCCCCTGGGCGCCCGCATCAATGTTGACGCCGCGCATCAAAATACCGTTCACCACCCCGCCGGAGCGCCAGTCGCGGTCTATGTACTGCACGCCGGGAAGGGTCCGCATCAATTCGGAGACTTCCTTGATATTGGCTTTCTCCAGGTCCTCTCCCGATACGGCGGTAATGTTATAGGGGACATCTTGAATACTTTCGGCGCGGCGGGTGGCAGTGACGATAACCTCTTCCAGAGCCGATTCCTGCGCAACCGTATGTTGTGGTACAGAAAACAGCGTGCCGGCGGACACTGCGGCGACCGCGCTCGCCAGTGTTTTCTTACAAAACCCCAGATTGCTCTGCTGCTTCATGGTTCCCTCTGCTTTTTATCGTTTTACCCAACCGCTCCCTCTGGTTGTTATGCTGATGCTACACAGACGGGAGCGGAAACCTAGCGCCAGTTTACCGGGAACGCATGGTCCAGATGAGCCTGAGGTTTAATCTCGCGCCTTTAATGGACCCAGGGCCTCGTACGCGGGCGAGAAGGCACCGGGTTCATATTGCGGGTAGCGCACCTTCCCATCGCGGAAGCTCTTCAGTGTCTGCCCAAGTCCTTTCACCCCGTGCTCGCGCACTTGCCTGACCTTGGCCAAATCCACCTCGAAAGTGATGACCTCTTCCGCTACGGAGGCCTCGTAAATCACCTCTCCCTCCGGCCCCACGATAATGGAGCGGCCGACGCCCTGGTTCCCCGCAGAGTTGACGTCCACGATGTAGCACTGATTGGTAACCGCACTGGCGCGCACAATGGCTAACTCCTCCGCGCGGTCGATGGTGTCCGTCTTGGTCGGGTGAATAATCACCTCCGCCCCCATCCAGGTAAGCGCGCGGGTGGTTTCCGGAAACCAGATGTCATAGCAGATGGAAACCCCAAAGCGCCCCACCTCAGGAATATCGAAAACCAAAAATTGATCGCCGCCAGTCACACCCTTTTCGTAGGGCAGGAAGGGATAAATCTTGCGGTAACGGCCCACCACTTCCCCTTGTGGGTTGATCACCGGCGCGGTATTGAAAACAGTACTGCCACACTTTTCATACATGGAACCGGGCACCAACCAGATGCCCAACTCTCGGGCGACGCGGCAGAAAGCGCGCTCCTCGTCCGAGGGCAATTCACGGGCATGGTGGACACCGACGCCGCGCAGGGCCAATTCGCTCAACACAATCATCTGCACCCAGGGAAAGCGCAGTTTGGTTTTCTGAATACGCTCCAGCAGCCTTTCCAGGTTATCCGCATCCGCCAGGTTCAGCTGCAGCGCGGCAATACCAAAATATTTATTCACTTCGCTCATTACCAACAGTTCCCACTTGTCGGATAGGGAACCTCTGATTCATTCGCATGAACGCTTTAGCAATATCAGGCGCTCAGACAACGGGACGAGCTTTGGCAACAGCACTGCCTGTTGCTCCACCGGATATGCTCCTCTACCCGGCAGTTTCGAAATGTCCCCATTACCTGCGACCGACGAGTCTTTATCGTCAAAAAACGAATAAACAGAGATCCCTTAACATTTTTTAACGGTCGGTATCTTGGAGGATAGAAACGTCCGACAATAGGGCCAGTTGCTCTGCCCGCATGAGGCCAAAGCGAATTGGCTTCTGTTTTTTTTCCGAGCTTGATGCTATGGACTGGGTGCATCTGGCACTATATTCTCTTTGACAATCAGTTAGGGAACCCCTGATTTATTCGAGTGAGCGGTGCGATCAAAAATGTACCAATACTTTCCTTTGGTACTACCGTTCGAAATGATGAATCCATCACTTGAATTTTTTGCCCGGAACGCATCGCTCAACGGTTCCCTGGAAATGCCAGGGCCTGCCGCTCGGAACCCATGTCCCAATAATAAATACACCAGGAGTCACCATGAGCAACAACGCAGAAAGCCTGGCCAACGATGCCGGTACAACCCCACAAAAGGCGATTGAGAATTTTCCGCACGCCGCCCCCCAGGGCTGGATCGCCAGCCTGTTACTCGCCTTCCTTTCCTCCGCCGGTCTCTATTACGTCAATATTTTTCCCGTCATCGTCAATTCTCTGATGACCGGAGCCGGACTTTCCGCGGCCCAGGCGGGAGAAATAACTTTTGCCAACACCATGGGTGCAGTTATCGGTGCCTTTTTAATATCAATTCTGGTAAAGAAAATTCCGCAGTGGAAACTGGCCGCCTTTGTCCTGCTGCTCTGCTCCATCGGCATGGATCTGTTAACCATTGTGCTCGCCAACCTGGAACTGCTGATCCCTCTGAGGCTGGTACACGGGATGCTCGGGGGCGCACTGGTGGGATTGGGTTTTGCGGTCATCGCGCGCAGCGGCATTGCGGGCCGCACCTACAGTATGGTGCTGCTGGTGCAGTATATTGGCGGCGCGCTGGGCTTGCGTTTCCTGCCGGAGCTGGTCGCGCTATACGGCACCTATGTGCCCTTTTTCGCGCTGATTACTTTCAGTTTGGTAACGCTGGCGATGTTGCCTTTCCTGGCCGACTATCCCTTGCCATCGATAGAAGAACAAAAAAAGGCTGTATTCAATGCAAAAGTGGCGCTGGCCCCCATGCTGATTACGCTGGTAGCGCTGTTTTGCTTTCAACTTTCCAATATGGCCCTGTTCGCGTTTATTTTTGATCTGGGCAAATCCTTCGGGCTGCCACTTACCTTTATCAGCCAGACACTCTTTTGGGCCAACTTGGTTGCCATCGGCGGCGCTGCCCTGGCCGCCTATACGGGCCAGCGCTTTGCCCTGGCTCCGCCGCTGGCCATCGCGCTGCTCGTGACGCTGGTGGGCTTGGCAATGTTTATTTTCAGCGACCTGAAACCGGTGTTTGTCGCCGCCAATATAATCACAGGAATTACCTGGGCTTTCTGTGTACCCTACTTTCTGACCATGGCGTCCAGGTTTGATGCGGCGGGACAAATGGGAGCCTTCGGCGGCTTTGCCTCGAAAACGGGACTGGCCTGCGGCCCGCTGGCGGCCGGCTATTTTATTTCCGCCGGCGGCAGCTATACGCAATTAATCGCGATTACTTGCGGCATCCTGGTGGTGTGCCTCGCGGCGCTGCCGGCCGCGTCGCGGCTCGATCGGGCCGCAGGCTGACTTCCCGCGCGCTATAGCACCGGCGGACTGACGAAAACTATCGCGCGTTTACTGATTTATTCGTGCACAAGGATAGCGGTGTCGATCAGTTTGCCCGCTGCATTAAACCATTTAATACGGTGTTCTTCCGCAACCACATAGAAACTTGCCTTGCGCCCATAGGACCAGTTGCGCCACTGGCGCACCCAGAGGTCACCCTCCAGCCACCACCTCCCGGTATCGGTTTCATCCACGTCCACATCGTTACGGGAATAGCCGAGCATAGTGCCGTCGGGCATTAATTCAATGCGATATGACTCTCCCAGAGTGTTGGTGCCGAGCAGAACCGCACCGGGAAATTCCGCGCGCAGATCGTCGGCGCTGAGTCGGCGGCCTGTGGCCGTTTCCAATGTTTCTTCAGTAGCGGAGACTTCGCCATTGATCAGCTGTGCTAACAGCCGGACACCGGCTTCGATTTTTTCCGCTTCAATGGAGGAAAAGCCAATGCGCAACGTATTGCTGCCCTGCACGGTTTCCACCAATAACCCCTCCTGCTCGGCGCGTTGTTGCAGCTGATCGGCATCCACGGCCTCGGGCAGCTGCAGCCAACATGCGGTGCCGCAACTGGCGCGGCGTACCTTCAGCTTCGGGAGGTAATACAACAGCGCCTCGCCAAGCGCCACCCAGCGCTCGCGCAGCTGCTGCGTGATGCGGAAAGTGGCCGCATCCAGATGCCCGGAGGCAACAAACTTCGCAAGCAACCGCTGATTGATCGGCGGCATGCGCTCCCGCAGGGTATAGCGCAGCGCACGCAACCGCTGGATCACCGGTTTGGGGCCGACAATAAACGTCAGCTGCATACCGGGATCAATAATCTTGGGGAACTGATACAAGTAGATGACCGAACGGCCCCCACTCATGCTTTTCAGCGGTGGCAACGGGCTGCCGTGGTAACAGAATTCATGTTCGCAGTCATTTTCAATAATCACCGCGCCGCGCACCGCCGCCGCCCGCAGCAGTGCACGACGGCGTTCCAGCGTGGTGGTGACCGCTGTGGGATTGTGGGCATTGGGCTGCAAAAACCAGCAGTCGCTGTTTTGCAGCTCCTCTCCGATCAGCGGGCCGTCACCGTCCTGTGGCAGCGCCTCTATTCGCGCTCCGGTGCGGCGGAAGATCTCCTCGGTTTCCGCACAGGCGGGCAACACCATACCGAGAGAACGCTTTTCCCCCAGCAGCAGCTGGCCGAGCAAGTAGCAGGCCTGCTGTAATCCGCTGGTCAACAGGATCTGCCCCGGTTCCACATAGATACCCCGCCTCGGCAGTAGCCGTGTGCAAATCTGCTCGAGCAGCTGGCGGTCATCTTCATTGGCCCCAAGGGGCGCCCACTGGGCCACTTCTCGCGCGCTATAAATATCCCGTGTGCACTCGCGCCACTCGGCGCCCGGGTAAAGACGCGGATCATACTCGTTGCTGACAAATGGAAAGGGATACTGCAGCCAGTTGGCGGGACGCGGCTGCAGGGCGCGACGACTGACGGACACAGCGTTGCAGTGACTGCGCCAAAAATCGCGATCATCGTCACTGCCGGCAGTCGCCTCGACGGAACCGGTGTGGCTGATCAGCCCCTGCTGCTGTATCGCTTCGTTGACGTAGAAACCGCTGCGTTCCCGCGTAAGCAGGAAGCCGTCATCTACCAGCTGTTGATAGGCGAGTACCACCGTGTTGCGGGCAACCCCCAGCTGCTCCGCCATACGGCGCGAGGACGGCATCTTATGGCCGGGGGGAATGCTACCGGAAATAATACCCTGAATGACTTTTTCCCGTATTTGCGCCTGCAGGCTCTTTTGCGCCTGCGGGTCCAATACGATCAATGGTTCCGCCATTTGTGCCGCCGTTATTTTACACTGCCATCCGGCAGCGGTTTGTTATCGTACGGCGAGAATAATGCCCCCGGCAATAATGGCAAATCAAGCGGTAGGGCAGCGCCGACTTCGCGAAAATAGTTAATGAACCTGCTGTTGTTTCCGCAGGCGAAGTCCCAGCCATATCATTGGCAGGCCGAACAGTATGGCGTAGAGGCCGATCAGCCACACCAGCGCCAAGGCACCGGCCGATGGATTGACTAGAATTGCCAAACCGAAAATCATCGACAAAAGACCTATCGCCATTAACAGCCACTCGTTGTGGATCTCCCTGCGCAGAAGAAAAGCACCGATGATCTCAAACGCCCCGCGCACCAAGGCCCAGGCACCGATACAAATCACCAGCACCAGCGCGGTGAGTTGGGGGTAGATAAAAGTAAATATACCCGCCGCAACACTGACCAACCCAGCGAGGACCAGCCACCACAATGGCATAGCTCTATGCCGCCCGAGAACCGCGGCAATCAAGGTGAAGAAGCCGTCCAACAGAACATAAATTCCGAACAGCAACACCAGGGTAAGCAGCGACAAGCCCGGCCAGATAAAACACAATACCCCGAAGGTTACGCCGGCAATACCGCGCAGCAGCAATAGCCACCAGTTTTCCGACAACACCCGCAATATCGGCCTTGTCGCCAGAGAGGGTTCCAAGTCGGGATCGGATACGGGATGGTTGCGCATCGCTTCGGCCCCTGTCTGCGCTGGCGATAAACCATTAAAAGGTCACCGCCCTCAAAATCCAAGTTTTTCGAAAAACTGTGCTTTGAATTGCGCCGATGCGGTAACAAAAGGCCCAGGGAAAGCGGAAAAAACCCACGGCACTCCTCCGCTTTCCCAGCCGCATCAGGCCAGTGAAGTAATCACACCGCGCAGCTTGTCGACGATGGCATCGATCTCGTGCGTTTCAATAATCAGCGGCGGAGACATGCACAGGGCATCGCCGATACCGCGCGCCATTACCCCGGCATCCCAGGCCATGCCGGACACCTTGCCGCCGAACTTGCCCTTCAGATTTTCCGGCGCGCGCAGCTCGACCGCGCCAACCAGGCCATAGTTGCGCACATCGATCACATTGTCGAGTTCGGCCAGACTGTGCAAGGCCGCTTCCCAGTGCTTGCCGATGTCGCCGCTGGCGCGGGTGAGCAAGCCCTCGCGTTCGTAGATGTCCAGTGTCGCCATGCCCGCGGCGCAGGCCACAGGGTGGGCAGAGTAGGTGTAGCCGTGGAAAAACTCCACTGCACCTTCCGGCGCGGCGTCCATTACCGTTTGGTAAATTTCATCTTTTACAAATACGGCGCTCAGCGGCACTGTTGCGTTGGTAATTCCCTTGGCGGAAGTGATCATATCCGGCGTCACCCCCCACTCAATGGCAGCAAAGGCGGAACCCGTACGGCCCCAGCCGGAGATGACCTCGTCGAAAATCAGCAGCAGATCATGCTTGTCGCAGATCTCGCGCAGGCGCTGAAGATAGCCTTTCGGCGGCAGTATCACACCGCCGGCACCGGAGAAGGGCTCAACAATCACCGCGGCAATCTGATCCGCACCGTGGAAGGCCACCAGGCGCTCCAGGTCTTCCGCCAGCTCCACACCTTGTTCCGGCAGGCCGCGGCTGAAGGCATTGCGTTCAATATCCAGCGTGTGGCGCATGTGATTGGCCTTCACCGGCTGGCCGAACGTCTGGTAATTGGGCGCAATTCCGCCCACGGAGATACCGCCGAAGTTTACCCCGTGGTAGCCCTTCTCGCGGCCGATAAACATGGTGCGGGTTCCCTTGCCACGCGCACGCTGATATTGCAGGGCGATTTTCAGTGCGCTTTCCACCGCTTCGGAACCCGAGTTGCCAAAGAATACATGGTTGAGGCCGTCGGGTGTGTGCTTTACCAGGCGCTCGGAATATTCAAAACTCAATTCGTGTCCGAAATTAAAAATAGAGCTGTAATCCAGCTTTTTGGCCTGCTGGTAAATGGCCTCGGCAATCTCCGTACGGCCGTGACCGGCATTGGAACACCAGAGACCGGCTGTGGCGTCGATTATTTGGCGACCGCCTTTTTCGGTGAGGTAAATTCCCTCCGCGCGTTCCACAATCCGCGGCGCGGATTTAAAACGGCGGTTGGGAGTAAAGGGCATCCAGAAAGCGTCGGTTTTCAGTTCAGACATGGTTTCTCGCTCCGCGAATTACCAGTAGATTCAACATCGGTTGCGACCAGTAGGCGGTTTCTTCACGCGCCGAAACAGCAGTACTTGGTCTCGTAAAATTCCGCCATTCCCTCGACACCGCCTTCGCGGCCAATGCCGGATTCCTTGCAGCCACCGAATGGCGCAACGGTTGTGGAAAAGACACCGGCGTTACAGGCCACCATGCCGTATTCCAGCGCCTCTACCACGCGGTTGGCGCGGCGGATGTTTTCGCTCATTACGTAGGCCGCAAGACCGTAGGGTGTATCGTTGGCCCGGCGGATCACATCCTCCTCGTCGGCGAATTTCTGCACTGGTGCCAGCGGCCCGAAGATCTCCTCCCGGGCAATGCGCATTTCGTCGCTAACGCCGGTTAACAGTGTAGGTGCAAAGTAGTTTTCGCCGATGGGCCGGTAATCGCCGCCCAGCTCGACTTTCGCACCCATTTCCACCGCATCCCGTACCAGAGTGCCTACCCGCTCGGCGGCGCGGCGGTGGATCAGCGGGCCGACGGTCACCCCTTCATCGCAACCGTGCCCGACTTTCAGCTCTCCCATCGCCGCACGCAATTTATCGACAAAGGCATCGTGCACCGTTTCGTGCACATAAATGCGGTTGGTGGATACACAAGTCTGGCCAGCGTTGCGGAATTTAGTCGCTACACAGGCACTGACCGCGGTGTCCAGATCGGCGTCGTCGAAAACAATAAAAGGCGCGTTGCCACCTAGTTCCATAGACATTTTCTTCACGGTGCTGGCACACTGAGCCATCAGCAACTTGCCCACCGCGGTGGAGCCGGTAAAAGTGAACTTCGCCACCCGCGGGTCCTGGGTCAGTACCTTGCCGATGGCGGGGGCATCCGATCCCACGATCATATTGATGGTGCCCTTCGGCAAACCTGCTTCCTCCGCCAGCTGGCACAGGGCCAGGGCGGACAGCGGCGTCTCCACCGCGGGCTTGATCACCACGGTACAACCGGCCGCGAGTGCAGGCGCCGCCTTGCGCGTGATCATCGCATTGGGGAAGTTCCAGGGGGTGATACAGGTGACCACGCCCACCGGCTGGCGGATGGTGTTCAGGCGCATGGCCGGGTTGTGAGTGGGAATTGTCTGGCCGTAGGCCCGCCGGCATTCCTCCGCAAACCATTCGATAAAGGAAGCGCCGTAGACAATCTCGCCCTTGGCCTCCGCCAGGGGTTTACCCTGTTCCAGAGTCAGGATGCGCGCCAGGTCATCGACATTGTCCATAATCAGCTGATACCAGCGCTTCAATACCGCGGCGCGTTCGGCGGCAGTTTTCGACTTCCACGCCGGAAAAGCCGCGCTGGCGGCGGCCACCGCTCTTTCGGCATCGGCGGCGCTGCCATCCGCTACCTCCGCCAACAAATCGCCGTTAGCCGGGTCCCGCACTTCGACAGTGCCGGCTCCCGCACACCACTCACCACCGATATAGTTGTGCAGTTTCAACAAATCATTATTGGCCAGTTGCACCGCAAATCTCCTTGCAATTATTGCTTTTCAATGCTCTTGCAAGGATTCTGGCGCGGAGTACAGGCGGCGAATAGTAGTATCTTTCCAACAAAAATTTACCTTTATCAAACTTTCTCCTAAGCTAGGGAACTTCTGATTAATTCACTTGCTGGTGGCAGAGATTCTTCGTGGGCAGATGAGAAGCTCAGGTGATAGGATGGATATTTCGAAACCGACGGATACAGGGAGGTATCCGTCGGAGCTACAGGGAAGTACTCGTGCGTTTCCGAAATATCCGTCCTATTGGCTGAGCGCCCCAAAACCTACCATAGTATTCACGCGGATTAATCAAAGGTTCCCTAGGAATCCCAATTCATATGCTTGAGCGCTGTAGTCGATTCTGGGGCGCCCATCCCATCACCTGAGATTCTCATGCGGCTTCAAGTATTTTGTCGTCAAGGGGCTTAATCAGCGGTGCCCCAAGCTCCCGCAGGCAATCCATCAGCAAGCACACGGGTAAAACGGATGAGCAAGGCCAAAAAAACCAGCAAAAGCGCCCTCGGCGGCCGCCTGAGCGACATGGACCTGCGTCTGCTGCGCGTATTCCGCGAAGTCGTCCGCGCTGGCGGCCTGGCCGCCGCCGAAGTGGCACTGAACATCAGCCGCTCCACCATCAGCGTACACCTCTCCGACCTGGAATCGCGTCTGGGCATGCCGCTGTGCTTGAGATCCCGGGGCCGTGCCGACTTCAAGCTCACCCCGGAAGGCGAAGCGGTCTACCGGGCCATTATTGAACTGGACAGCCACCTGGATGCCTTCAGAAGCCAAGTCAATGCCATCCAGTCGAGCCTGACTGGCAGCCTGCGCATCGTGCTGCCAGACGATGTACTGGAAATCCCCCAGCTGGACCTGCCCGCGACCCTGGCCCGTATCCGCCAGCAGGCCCCGGAGCTGCAGTTGGACCTGCAGCTGGCCGACCCGCAGGAGCTGGAACTTGAAATCCTCGCCGGCCGTGCCGATGTGGGTATCAACCCGCTTCACTCCCACCGCCCCGGCCTTCAGTACCGCCCCCTGTTCCACCACCAGTCACTACTTTACTGCAGCCAGCAGCATCCGCTGGCCGCTGCAGAAGAAGTAAGCGAGGAGTCACTAACAAAGCAAGAATTGGCGGCCCCCAGCCACGCCGTCCTATCCGGCGCAGCGCACCTTTACCGCCTGTTTCCGCGCAAATCCACCGCCAACCATATGGCGGCGCGACTGGCGATGATATTGTCGGGGCAGTTTGTGGGCTTTTTGCCTGAGTACCTGGCGGAGGACTACGTGCAGCGCGGACAACTGATGGCCCTGCGGCCGGAGCGGTTCCGCTACCGGATCGAGAACGCGGCGACCTTCAAGCGAAGTGCCGCAGAACACCCGGCGGTGCGGCTGTTTTTGGAGTCATTAGAAATCAATAAATAATTGTACACTGCGCTTACTTATTGAAATATCCACTTTAAGGGGAGAGAAGGTACATTAGCACTCAAGGTCAGGGATTACCCTTCTGATATGAGAAACAATGAGAGTCAAGAAATTTTTTATCTAGCCGAAATTCTCTCTAACAAGTCTCTAGCGATTACTTTACCGCCCATGTTAGGGAACCTCTGATTAAGTCACTTTCTGGTGGCCGAGGCGCTTCGGGGCGGATGTGAAGCTCAGGTGATAGGACGGACATTTCGAAACCGACGGATACAGGGATGTATCCGTCGGAGCTACAGGGAAGTACTCGTGCGTTTTCGAAATATCCGTCCTATTGCCTGGGCGTCCCGGAAGCTACCATAGTGTTCACGCGAATTAATCAGAGGTTCCTTAGCTCAGATAATCTGATAAAAGCTCCTCATATATATCTGCGGATTACTCACGATCAAAAACACGAGCGAAGCTTTTATCAAACAGCTCCTTCAAGGTAATACAAACGTCATATATCCCCAACCATAACCATCATTTACAGCGAAGAGGCGCGCAGTTTGCGGGCCCACGGAAAGCACCTTGAGATACTGCCCGCGGAGCCCTTCCGGCCAATCTCCTTTTATCACAATTATTTCAAGGAAAGCACTCATAATGAGTTATGCAATGCTTGAGAAAGGCCCCAATTAAGTCGCCCTTTGTTCAATCTATTTATTCTGACTTGCAGTAAACCTTGGCATCACGGGGCGTGTAAATCCCGTACGTGATAAAGCTCAGGAAGCCATTCATGAAGGTATGCTGAGCCTCAACTTTTACGATATTTTCCGCACCTCCGCAGATTTCCGCCGCATTAGTAATTTTTTCCTGCCCAATACCACTGACAAAAAAGTGCTGCGTTTTTTGCGAGGTTGGCACTTCCCCTCCTTCACCGTTAATGGTGAATGTTTGAGAAGCACAACCAAAAAGCAGTGAACTCGCGAGAAACGCGGAAAAAAGTTTAATTTTCATTTTAACTCCTATTGCCCGACTGACTCTATTTGACATCCCGGGCGAAGATGCCAAATCAAAAACCGCAATAACGCGACGAAAGAAACGATACTTTATTTCAGAAAAAACCAATGAAAGTTAAAACCGCATAAATACAGGCAGTTTTAATATGCTAAAACACTATTATTAGAATCAATAGTGAAGATTAACACACACATTAAACACAAAAAGGCGGTGAATATCTGTACATTTCATCCAGCGTATTAATATTTCCTGTATTACAGCCTATAGAAATTATTACATCATGATTACCCCGAGCTGACTGACAATCCAAAAAACCAGATTATCCGCTGCTTCGTTTTTCGCTCTTATCCTATTTATTATCTAGTTTACTATCGTTTTCCCGGCACTGTTAACGTCAGGCTACCCCAAATTTCGCACCACTCGTCCGATCACCCGCCAACCCCCTGTTATTGCTGCACCTATAAAAACTCTCTTCACCTTGATCTGAATAGATCCAGGTTATCTAAATTTCACCCCAGGATCTGCTTTCCGAGCGCAATCATCTCTGATTCATGATTCTCTATGTCGGGGGCTATTCGTCACTCACCGGCGGGCCAATCTGACCAAATAATGAGCAAAACAGTCGGTAATCGGGGCTTTTGCCGGTTAGGGATTTCAGGGGGCGCGCAACTGCTGTATTCTCGCCAGGATGCCCAGTGGCCAACGCTTCTAAAATCTACCAGCGGGCCAATTAGAATCGCGATCGTATTTTAAGGTGGCAGCATTCGATTACATGCACGCGACCTAAACTCGTGCAAAACTTTACACAACACCAGCGGAGACAGTATGAAATTTGCGTATTTTCTATTGGGTATTTTTGCTATTAGCAGCGCATACGCAAATTCTGACAGAGCAATCAATGGCGTTTTAGCCAAAGAGCTCGAAGGACAAAAGTACCGCGTTTTCAAACAGATGGCGGCACTGGAAACTATGGAAAAGCTTAACGACGGACAGGAAGTCACTTTATCAGAGGTTGAAGCACACCCGGAGTTTGACATCTTCAGGTTTTATATTCTGGACGATGGCGGCAATAGAGTCTTCAATAAAAAATATACAATGAGAGACCTAGGTTTAATTGACAGCCGTTTTGATTCCATATCATTGACGGTGAACGACACAGCTGTTCATAACGATAAAGATGATATCCTTCATGGCAACCTGGTTCCTCTCGAAAAACGCTTCGATGGAACCTATGAACCAGTGAAGGTATTTCTTTCTACGTTTGACTCCCGAGGAAAGGTAATCGCAAAACAAGTCGCCACAAATTTTTTTATTAAGGATAACTACAAACACACGAATTTAGATTATGGAATCAGTTTTTCCTGCACCGCACAAAATCAAATTGCTATGACCATAAAATGGGACTATCCGTGGTATTTGCCGAAAACGGAAGACGTACATCTTTACTTTCCGTACAATGTGGAATTCAAACTGGATGGTGACTTTCATTTAACATCAGACAACAAAAGATTTGATGCTTACGGATTTACCGTAACACCGGAAATTGAGCGCCAGCTATTACAGTCCAAGGCAGGCGCCTTAAGGATTCCACTGCACCAATGGTCCACGGCACGTTACACTTGGAAATCCAATGGGCTAGCCGAGGCATATTCGCGAGTCAAGTATTTTTGCAAGGATTAAACTTGTTAAGAGATCCCTGATGAATTCTCGTGTGCAATGTGGGTGATTCTTGAGAATCAAAGCATTTTGTCAACACTGAGTATATTAATCAGAGGTCCCCTAGATAGGGCTTACCATTTCAGCACCATGTTATTTGTTTGAAACAATGAAATGAATCTCAGGTATAACCGTTGAAATATTTTCTTATCGTCAAGGAGGAAAAATGAGCAAGAGACCAGAAATTACAATCTCATCACTAGACTTAGATCGTTTGTATAAATTGATTGACGCCCTGCCATCAAACAGCATTGCGGGCCTAAGCGATTTGGAAACCGAGCTTGCCAGGGCCAATATCGTCAAACCTACGGAAATGCCGCCCAACATAGTGACAATGAACTCAACGGTACGCTTTTTCGTAGAGTCCACCCAAAGTGAATTCGAGCTGACTCTAGTCTATCCGGATGATGTCGACACGAGTGGAAAGACCATATCGATTCTGGCCCCGGTAGGAAGTGCGCTGCTCGGCCTATCCCAAGGGGATGAAATCGAATGGCCAAAGCCGGGTGGAGGCTTTATTAAAGTGAAAATTATTGAGGTTCTCTATCAACCGGAGCGCGCCGGGGATTACGAAAGATAAGCGTCTCCTATTGAATAGGATTATCATCAACGGCTGACTACAGTTTACTGCGCCGCCCTCAAACAATGCTTTCAACTGAGGGTGGCACAACTGGAGAAGGTTTTATCCATGACTCCTAAAAGTCGCACCGTTCTTCTGATACCCGGTATTTTCGATTACGGTTGGTCGATGCGGCGCATGGAACAAATGCTGAATGAAGCCGGTTTTTCCGCCCACTATATCCACCTGAAATACAATTCCGGCTGGCACGGCTTGGAGCATCTATCGGAACAGTTGCAGCGCAGCGTAGAGACGCTCGCGGACAAAGGGCACACCTGTGCCCTGGTCGGCTTCAGCATGGGCGGTATAGTCGCAAGATATTACCTCCAGTCAATGGGTGGACTTGAACGGGTATACAAGTTCATCGCCATATCCAGCCCCCATTTCGGCAGCTTTTGGGCCAACTTCCTGCCGTACAAGGGCGGCCGGCAGCTGCGTATTGGCAGTCAGTTTCTGGAGCAGCTTAACAACGATATGGAATCACTATCCTGTACCGCGCCGGTGTCTATCTGGACCAAATACGACATCACCATCCTGCCCCATTCCAGCGCCCTGTTGCCGATCGGAACATCTTACGAAGTACCGGTTAAGCTGCACCGGTGGATGCCATCAGACGCTCGGGTTATCGACCTGGTCAACAGGGAGCTCCGCTCGGCACTGGCATAATCCTGCGGGACGGTTTATCCGGCCCACCCGCAAATCTGTTCAACGTGTCCAGTTCATGACCAGCCCCAGCATTCGCCGCTGCACATCACATATTGACCCAAACCCAAAGCTGGCTTAAAAAGGCCGGATGCATTTTGGCAAGCCTGCAGACAACCATCCGCAAAGATGCAGGTGAGCGAATGCACAATGTCTGAGCGCCTCTTAACCATTGGCAGCATTAGCGCGATTTAATCAGAGCATCCTCAAGCAAAACGATGTCCTGGGTCTCGTTCAATATTTTTCGCACTTTGGGGTTCCCGGATACCCTACAGTTGAAGCCGGAAGATGTGTTCAAATACCGAGAGGAGATCAGCATGGCAGAATGGGTGCTTTTCCCCGAGTACTGGCAACTAAACGCACTCATCTATGGCCTGCAGGCGCGGGTGTTTCCCAGCGAAGCCAGTTACCGCCTGGGCCACAACAAAATAGAAATGACGCGCGCCTTCGAGTTAGTCGCTCCGGCTAACACGCCTTACACGCGTATTCTTGCCAATACTCCGGAAAATGCCGAACACCTCTGGAATGAAATGGACCAACCCTTTGTGGCCAAACTGCCCAAATCCTCCCAAGGCAATGGCGTTTGGCTGATCGAGTCACTGCAGGACTGGCGCGACTACCTGAGCAAAAGCGATGTACTCTACGTACAGGAGCAACTGCCAATTGACAGGGATATCCGCATCGTTGTTATCGGCGATCAGGTCATCACCGCGTACTGGCGTCTGCAGGCGGCACAGGGGTTCTACAACAATGTCTCCAAGGGCGGTCTTATTGAGCGAAGCCCGGTGCCCGAAGCCGCTGTCGCCCTTGCGCTTCACCTGGCCCGAACGCTGGATATCAACCACGCTGGCTTCGATATCGCCATGGTCGGCGGGCACCCCTACGTGCTCGAATTCAACCGGCTTTTTGGTAACCAGGGTATAGAGGGCGGCGATGCCAAACTACGGGAGGTTATCCAGGACTATCTGCAACGGCAATCCACGCCCACCGGGCCGAATTTCCCCAGCCGCCCATCCTCACCGCGCCGGCGTTTCAACCGTGCGGCTTAAGTCATCTGAGGCGACAGAAGGTTTCTATCACGGCGGCATTGCGGAACAGAGCTTACTATCCACTGCCCGTTCCGTAACGCCGTTGTATTTTACCCAGGCCGGACAGCGCGGTACGGCACCGGCTATCAAGGGCGTTAGGCTACTACAAAGCGAAGTCACTCTTTTCTGTGACACGAATATTGCTAAGGTACCTCTGATTAATTCGCGTGAACACTATGGTAGCTTCCGGGGCGCTCAGGAAATAGGACGGACATTTCGAAAACACACGAGTACTTTCCTGTAGCTCCGACGGATACATCCCTGTATCCATTGGAGATAAAGGACAGTACTTGTAGGATCGCCCCCGGGATTAGAGAATCTGAGCCTAACAATGAAAAAAATTACAACAATGAACGCTCTTAAATATTTAACTTTTGCTGCATTAATCTCCGCCTGCACCTCATCCTCATTGAAAACGAATACCGTTGTATCCGGCGACTTTCAGGATGGCAGCACTGACGGTCGGCCCGCCAGTATTCCTCACCCTTTCAATGATCACAACAATAACCACAACGCCTATGGAACGCTAAACGGTAGCGGCAATGTGGAACGGACCCTGCTCAGCTACGACACTTTGATGAACGGCTCCGATCCCGGTTCGCGCATCGACTTATCCGGCTACGCACTTCCGCCCGAAGCCGCCCATCCGCAACACCTTTTTGCTGGCAGACTGACACTTCACGGGGAAGCCAGCGGTGGAGGTTTTTTCGAGCAGGTGGACACCTACAACTACACCGACAACAGCGACAGTCCGCGCAAACATTTACCGGAATTCGATTTTCAGTTTGTGCAGACTGGCAGCCATATTTTCCCACTGCAACGCGGCTCTATTCCCAGCGCCCACCCAGACTGGGAATATGTGCTGGCACCGGGTAGGGTTTGGCGGGAAAACGGTGACAAGGGTTACACGCGCGTATCGATTCCCTTTGCCCTGCAGGAACGCAACGCCAACTGTGTGCACAACGGCGTAATGTCTTTTCTGTTCAAGGAAAATGGCGCGATTTCCAAGGTGGCCTATCAAATCAGCAGTGAAACCTGCCTCTATTTCAAAGCGGACTGGTGGGGGCTGCTTAGTGCCACATACACACCGCAGGACATTGCCGATAAAGCCCGGCTGATCCGCGAGTACCAGGAGGAAATCGCTGCGCGTCTGCCGGTGAAACCACTTTCCACACTGGCAGACGATTATCCAGGTATCAATACCAGCGCCTTTGCAGCGCCAAATGATACAGATCCCACTCATGTAAGCACCGCCGGCTTTGTGATTGACGGTATCCACTATCGCGCTGACTGCACCACTCGCCGTGGCGACTACCCTTTCTGCGAATCCTTGGTCGTCCCCTCCTACTCCGCCGCCAAATCACTGGTCGCTGGCGTCGCCATGATGCGACTGGAGTACTTGTATCCCGGTGTACGTAACAGCCTTGTAGGCAGCTATGTGCCCGACTGTGACAAGAACGGCAACTGGAATGATGTGACACTGGATAACTTGCTGGACATGGCCTCCGGCAATTACAGCAGCAGCACTTACATGCAGGATGAAGACGCGAAACACACGGATTATTTTTTTCTACCGGAAACCCACGCCAACAAGATCCACTACAGTTGTACCCGCTATTCACGCAAGGCGCCACCCGGCACCCAGTGGGTCTACCACACATCGGATACCTATATCGCCGGCACCTTGATGAACGCCTATTTGCGCAGTCGGCGCGGCAGTGATGCGGACCTGTTCACGGATATTATCGTCGAGGATCTGTGGAAACCCATCGGCGTAAGTGCCACCGGCCGCTACACGCGCCGCACCTACGATTCGGTGCGACAGCCTTTCACCGGTTGGGGACTGATCTGGCTGCCGGACGACATCGTCAAAATTGCCAGTTTTATCGGTATCGACAGGGGAAAAATCAATGGAGAGCAGGTGCTGGACGCAAACCAACTGGATGCGGCGTTGCAGCGCTCGGCAACTGATACAGGTACAGTGCCCATGGCGAACTATCGCTACAACAATGGATTTTGGGCACACAATGTGGCGGGGAAGCTGAGCGGTTGCAGCGGCGATCTGTGGATTCCCTTCCTATCCGGATTCGGCGGCATTACCGTGGTACTGCTGCCCAATAACAGTATCTACTACTATTTCAGCGATAACGACACCTACTATTGGCTGGAAGCAGTGCAGGAGGCACACAAGATACGCAGCCTGTGCCAATAGGCTGATTGATATTTCCGCACCGCCGGATACGGCCTGTATCCGACGGCGCCGGAAGGTCCTTTTCATCTATCCACAACTCAGCCAGCCGCAAGGTCTCTCCGGGCCTTCCGAGCGAATTAATCGGAATTGCCTTCTGCTATTTTCGTGCTCTCCTCACGGTAAGGGCTGTGCAGCGCCACGGGGCGCGCTTGCTGCCGCTTGCGCAGACGCAGGTTGAGCATTTCCACCGCCACCGAAAAGGCCATGGCAAAGTAGATATACCCCTTGGGCACATGTACATCGAAGCCTTCCACAATCAGAGTTAAACCAACCATGATCAGAAAAGACAACGCCAGCATCTTCACCGTCGGATGCCGGTCGACAAAATCGCCGATAGATTTAGCCGCTACCAGCATCACTATCACCGCCAGCACAATGGCCACCGCCATAATGGAGATCTCGTCCACCAAGCCCACTGCGGTAATCACCGAATCCAGTGAGAAAACGATATCCAGAATCGCAATCTGCACCAGTACCATACCAAAACCGGCGGTAGCCACCTCACCACCGCCGCCATCGACACCTTCCAAGCTGTTGTGAATTTCGTGGGTAGCCTTGGCCAACAAGAAGAGGCCGCCCCCAATCAGAATCAGATCCCGTCCAGAGATCTCCTGCCCTAACACAGTAAACCAGGGCTCCACCAATCCCATCACCCAAACAATGGAAAACAAAAGGAGTAAGCGTGTGACCATGGCCAGGGTCAAGCCGATATAACGCGCCGGCTCGCGCTGCTTTTCCGGCAGGCGGCCGACGAGGATGGAAATAAAGATAATATTGTCAATGCCGAGAACTATCTCAAGCGCCGCCAGTGTCACCAGCGCAATCCAGGCCTCGGGGTTAGCCACCCATTCAAACATAGGAAATTTCCTTTTTTTACAAAGGGAGTTTATTTGAAGAGGCTATTTTATTCCCTCACGCGCTTCCCTGCAGCCCGAGTGATTTTTGTTTGGCGAACTCTGATTCATTCGCTTCCCGGCTGTAGAGTGGCTTTGCCTCAAGATAAGGAATTCAGGTGATGGGAGCGACATTCCGAAACCGTTCGGTACAGTGACAATGGCCCATTTTCGGCGGCCCCTCACCACTCTCAGTCTGACAAGTAATACTCTACCGTCGATACCACACGCACTTTTTTAATGTGAGGGTTGTTTTTATCCCTGTCCCGAATACTGAACTGGCCCTGGGAGGCACGCTTGATCTTGCCGAGGACACTGTCCGAGTCCTCGGCAAACTTCTGCGCGACCAACCGTGCTTCGAGAGTGGCCTGCTCAACCATCTCCGGTTTGATATCGTTCAGACCGGTATAGATGTACTCGATCTGCCCCTGGTAATTGCCCTGGGAAAAGGCGATCCCCTCCTTGCCGAGGTCCGCGAGTTTTTGCATGGCCTCGCGTACCTTGTCCACCTGATCCGAGTAAACAGTGACCGTCTGCAGTGCGGAATAGCGGAACTCCGCTCGCTGTCCGCCGTACTGCTGGGCCAGCTTATCAGTGATGGCCGGCAGAGATACGGTGACCTCATCCGGATCAATCCCCTGATCGTTCAGAAATCGTTCGATGCGCGCACTGCTGGCGGCAATATTCTGGTAGAGGGAAGGTAAATCGTTACTCGCCGCCGTGAACTGGATGGGCCAAATCACAATATCCGCCGGCACCTCCCGCTCCGCCAAACCTTTAACGGTAACAGTGCGCTCGTAACTCTTGAACTTTTCCACAGCGTTGCCGAAAAGGAAACCGAGGGCGGCGAATCCCAATAGTACGCCAACACCGAGCAGCAGTGCAGGCACAGTATTTCGTGTATTCATTTTTGTTCTCCGAAATTGTACAAATCCTTGGAGGAGCGCAGAGTCAAAGGCGCCTTAGGGAACCTCTGATTAAATCACTTTCTGGTGGCAGAAATTCTTCAGGGACGGATATGAAGCTCAGGTGATAGGACGGATATTTCGAAACCGTCGGATACAGGGATGTATCCGTCGGAGCTACAGGGAAGTACTCGTGCGTTTTCGAAATATCCGTCCTATTGCCTGAGCGCCCCGGAAGCTACCATAGTGTTCACGCGAATTAATCAGAGGTTCCTTGGCCAGAAGGCTCCTGAGCCAGTGCATCGTAACCGCGGCCGCGAAATTCCAACAGGCAAAAACCGTGGCCGAAGGGATCGGACAGTGTGGCAATCGCCCCCCAGCTGTTTACCCGAATTTCTCCTTCCAGTTTTGCGCCGGCAGCCACCGCCCGGTCAACGGCGGCTTCCACATCGTCTACCACCATGTCCAGGTGCACCGGTGTCCAGTGGCGCCGGTAATTCCTCCGCTGGCCCTCGCTGGCTTGGGAGCCAGGCGCCTTCGCCAAAAGATAGAGGGGCGCGTTGCCGCCGAGCATCTCCATTCCAGAAGCTCCGAAACTGCGCCCCGGGCGCAGACCGAAGGCGCTCTGATAAAAATCAATGGCACGGGGCAGGTCATCAACATCGATATTAATCAGAAACTCCATGGTGTTCTCCTTTCAAGCGTGCACTGCGATTCGCAGCGGGTCCATAATCCTCACTAGAGTATCGGGGTTCGCAAACGCCAGCCAATCTACGCCATAAAAAAGGCCGCTGCCGCGGCCTTTGTAAGTAACAGTACAATTAACCCAAATCGATCCAGGTGGACTTCAACTCGCAGTATTTATCCAGCGCATGCAAAGACTTGTCGCGGCCATTGCCGGACTGCTTGAAGCCACCGAAAGGCACGGTGATATCACCGCCGAAATAGTTGTTCACCCATACGGAGCCGGCGCGGAGACCGCGGGCCATGCGGTGCGCGCGGCCGAGATTGTGAGTCCAGACACCGGCGGCCAGGCCGTAAATGGAGTCATTGGCGATGCGCAGCGCCTCCGCCTCTGTCTCGAATTCGATCACTGACAACACCGGGCCGAAAATTTCCTCGCGCGCGATGGTCATATCGCCACTGACACCGCGGAAGATGGTCGGTTGATAGTAGTAACCACCGGCCACCACATCCGCCGGCTTGCCGCCGCACACCAGCTGCGCCCCCTGTTCCAGACCTTTGGCCACGTAGAACTCAACGGTATCGAACTGGCTCTGATCAATCAGGGCCCCCATCACCGTGTTGGGGTCCTGTGGATGGCCCGGTTGGAAACGCTCCGCGGCTGCGGCCACCTTGCGGATAAATTCGTCGGCGATGGACTTTTCCACCAGCAGACGCGAGCCTGCGGTGCAGGTCTCGCCCTGGTTGTAGAAGATCGCCAGAGCGGCGGCCTCGGCGGCCTTGTCCAGGTCCGCGTCGGCGAAAACAATATTGGGACTCTTGCCCCCCAGCTCTAGAAATGTGCGTTTCAGGTTGGACTGGCCGGCATACTCCGTCAGGGTTTTGCCCACGGCGGTGGAGCCGGTGAAGGTGAGGCAGTCGATGTCCATGTGCAGGCCCAGGGCTTTGCCGAGGGTGGAACCGGGGCCCGGCAGAACGTTCAACACACCGTCCGGCAGACCCGCCTCCTTGGCCAGCCCCGCCAGCTTGATCGCCGTCAGCGGCGTATTGGAAGCGGGTTTTAAGATCACACTGTTGCCGGTGGCGAGCGCCGGCCCCAGCTTCCAGGCGGTGGTGGAGAGAGGAAAGTTCCAGGGCACTATGGCCGCAACCACCCCCAGAGGCATGCGCTGCACCAGGGCCAGTTCGTCCGGTCCGGTGGGCGCCACTTCGTCGTAAATCTTGTCGATGGCCTCACCACTCCAGCGGATTGTGGTGATCGCACCGGGGACATCTACGTTTACCGTGTCGCTGATCGGCTTGCCCGCATCCAGGCTTTCCAACAGCGCGATTTCGATTTTGTCCCGCTCGATCAGCTCGGCAAAACGCACCAGGATCTTTTTGCGCTCCATGGGCGGCATTGCAGACCAGACCCCAGACTCGAAAGTACGGCGGGCAACCTCCACCGCGACTTTGGCGTCTTCGGGACCGCAGCTGGCCACCTGTGCCAGTTCACTGCCATCCGCCGGGTTGACGGTCGGCCGGGTCCGGCCGCCGAGGGCATCCACATATTCGCCATTGATAAACGCGCGGCTTTCAATTTCCAAAGCGGCGGCCAGAGCCTGCCACTCCTGCAGGGTTTGGGGGATCGGTTGTTGCGCTGCCATGGCACACCTCTTGTCAGACCTGAATCATTGTTCGGCTTATACCAAAATGTGATCACAAATCAAAGCATATCAGTAACCCCACAAATGGGAGTCCCTGCAGGCCGCTCAATCCACTCGGGTTTCCACCCGCAACCAGTCGTCCTCCAGCTGCATCGCAATGCGGTCACCACTCTGCAGTTCGCCCACACCGGCCGGTGTGCCGGTGAGCACCACATCGCCGGGCATCAGCGTGAAATAAGCGCTGATATAGGCCACCAGCTCGGGGATGGGTGTCAGCATCAGCGCCGTCTCTCCGCGTTGGCGCAGTTCGCCGTTCAACCACAGGGAATAGGTGAGGTCACCCCAGTCTGGAATAGAGCCCAATTTCACGAAAGGCGACAGAGGACAGGCGCCGTCGAAGCCCTTGGCCTTTTCCCAGGGATGGCCGTCTTTTTTCAGCTGGGACTGCAGCTGGCGCAAAGTGAGGTCCAGCGCCAGCCCCAAACCGGCGATGGCGGCCGGCACTTCCGAGGGAGTGGCTCCCGTGAGCCGCTCGCCGATCAGCAGTGCCAACTCCCCCTCAAAGTGACAGCTGCCCCGCCCCGCGGGGAGGCGAATCGGCTCGGCCATGGGCACCGCTGCGGTGGCCGGCTTAATAAACAGCAGCGGCTCCTCTGGAACCGGGTTGCCGAGCTCGGCGGCGTGGGCGGCATAATTACGGCCCACACAGACGATCTTGCCCGGACTGAGCGGCATTTGAGTGCCGCAGGTGTAATGGTGTCTGTACATCATAAAATTAGATAGTTGTGATAGGCATTTCGAATAAAGCGCTCCAGGGCGCTTGTGGTATGATCGCGCCTTCGCCGGGCCCCCGGCAGTCGAAAATTTTACCGCTTGTTCCCTCGCCATCAGTCAAGAGAGTGTATATGACTCCACAAACTTCTTTGCAAAAAGACAAGATTCGCATTTTGCTGCTTGAGGGCGTACACCAGTCCGCCGTCGATCTGCTTGCGTCCCGTGGCTATACCAATGTGGAGTACCTCAAGACCTCGCTGCCGGAAGACCAGCTGATTGAGAAAATATCCAATGTCCACTTTATCGGCATTCGTTCCCGCACCCAGCTGACCCGCAAGGTTCTGGAAAGTGCGCGCAAACTGGTCGCCATCGGCTGTTTCTGCATCGGCACCAACCAGGTGGATCTCAAGGCGGCCACAGAGCTGGGCATCGCCGTTTTCAATGCGCCCTACTCCAACACCCGCAGTGTGGCGGAATTGATTATTGCCGAAACCATATTGACTCTGCGCGGTATCCCGGCCAAAAACACCGCCTGCCACCGCGGCGGCTGGATGAAATCCGCCGCCGGTGCCTTCGAAGCCCGCGGCAAGACCCTGGGCATTATCGGCTACGGCGCCATCGGCTCTCAGGTTTCGGTGCTAGCGGAAGCCCTGGGCATGCGCGTGATCTTCTACGATGTGGTCACCAAACTGCCGCTGGGCAACGCAGTACAAATCAGCTCGCTGGATGAACTGCTGGGCGAGGCGGACGTTGTGTCGCTGCACGTACCGGAACTGCCTTCCACCAAGATGATGATGGGGCCCAAGCAAATCGCCCGCATGAAGCCCGGTGCGATATTGCTAAACGCCTCCCGCGGCACCGTGGTGGACATAGAGGCCCTTGCGGAAGCGCTGAAGAGTGGCCACCTGGCCGGTGCGGCCATCGACGTATTTCCGGTGGAGCCGCGCAGCAATGACGACGAGTTCGTATCGCCGCTGCGCGGAATCGATAATGCCCTGCTCACACCCCACATCGGTGGTTCCACCATGGAAGCGCAGGAAAATATCGGCATAGAAGTGGCGGAGAAGCTGGCCTACTACTCCGACAATGGCACCACCACCAGTTCAGTCAACTTCCCGGAAGTGGCGCTGCCGGGTCATGTGGGCGCGCATCGCCTGCTGCACATCCACCGCAATGTTCCCGGAGTGCTCAGCGCCATCAACCAGGTGTTCTCGGAGAACAACATCAATATCTCTGCGCAGTTCCTGCAGACCAACGAAACCCTCGGTTACGTGGTAATCGATGTAGACGCGGAATACTCAGATCTGGCGCTGGAGAAGCTGAAAAATATTCCCGGCACGCTGCGCTGCCGCGTACTCTTCTAAGACGCCTAGGCAAAACGCACTTCGGGAAACAAAACGGCTCCGGTGGGGAAGCTCCGATGCATTCGCACGGGTTCCTCATCCGGAGCCGGCGTTTTTTGAGCACCCAGTGAGTGCACGGGACCTTCTGCTGCGCTCTCAAGGAGGATTGATGGTGACGTCCGCTCCCTCCTAAAATAGCGCCTCTTCGCTCCGGCGGCGCCGCCGCCCTTCCATAATCAGGTGTACCTCTTTGCGTAATCACGACTCCGCCGCAACCGGCTTGCTCGCCGGCGTTGCCGCCTTCCTTATCTGGGGGCTGGCGCCGCTGTACTTCAATCTATTAGACGGGATTCCCGCTGTGGAAATTCTCGCCCATCGCAGCATCTGGTCACTGGTGCTGGCCGTGGGGGTTCTCGTCCTGATCGGCCGCCTCTCCGATGTCTCCGCAACCCTGCGCGACGGCAAGAAAATGCGCATTCTGGCCCTGTCCACCCTCTTGATCGGTAGCAACTGGCTGGTGTTTATCTGGGCCATCACCAACGCCCATCTGCTGGATGCCAGCCTCGGCTATTACATCAATCCGATTGTTAACGTCCTACTCGGCGTGCTGATTCTTGGGGAAAGGCTGCGGCGCCTGCAGTGGCTGGCCGTTGTGCTGGCGGTGATAGGTATCGCTCACGAGCTTTGGCAATTTGGCAGGGTGCCAGTGGTGGCTCTACTGCTGGCATTGTCATTCGGCTTTTACGGTTTGGTGCGCAAGCGCGCACCGGTGGACAGCCTGACCGGCCTCACCATAGAGACCCTGTATATGTTGCTGCCAGCCTTGGCTTACCTTTTGTGGTCCGACAGCCCCAGCAGCAACTTGCTCGCCAACGACTGGCGGACCAACGGCCTCTTGCTACTGGCCGGCCCCATTACTCTGACGCCGCTGCTGTTGTTCAATATCGCCGCGCGTCGGCTGAATCTTTCCACCCTCGGCTTTCTGCAGTACCTGGGGCCAACCCTGATGCTGCTGCTCGCAACGCTGGTGTTCCACGAGCCCTTTGGCGAAGGCAAGGTGATTACCTTCGCCTGCGTGTGGTCGGGGCTGCTGCTCTATACTGCGGACGCCCTGGCACAACGCCGGAAGATGCGGCAGCAGAAAAAGGCGTTGGTCTGATTCACCGACGCGGCTGCCCCGCCCCGTTAGCGATTAAGCCAGTCGTCCAGCGCCTTGAGAATCTGGTGCCGATAGGGCTGGGTCTCGTTAATCATTTGATGGCGGGCACCGCGTATAATCACGCGGCGGCTATTGGGGAAGCGGTCGCGTATTGCGCGCATGTTGTAGCGCCAGGACACTGTCTCATCGCCGGTGCCTTGCACCACCAGAATGGGCTTGGGATTTTTCGCCGTGGCGGGAAAGGTCTTCAGCCAGTCCACCATGGCACCGAGCCAGCGCATGGAGATCACCCGCGACTGCAAGGGGTCCCGATGTGCCTGACGGCGCGCGAACTCGGCGTCGTGAGTGTTGATATTGAAACCCCGGTCGGGCGCCACCAGGAAAAAGCGGCCCAGGTAGTACATCCACTTGCGCACATGCCAGCGCGCCGGGCGCACCAGTGGCGCCAGCAGAAAAATTTTATCGAATGGCTGCCAGCGGCTGTACTGCAGGTATGCCAGCAGCGCAGCGCCACCGGTACTTTGCCCCATGGCGTGCCAGGGGCCGGATAATTTATCCCGGGCTTTTTGCAGTAACACCTGCAAAACCTGACGGTATTGCAGAAAGGTGTCTATCGCCACGGGCTCCCCACTGGACAGGCCGTGACCGGGAAAATCGAAGATCACCACGTTCAAATCGCGCTCGAGCCCAAAGCGCACCGCCGGGCCGTAGACTCCGGTGTGGTCGAAATACCCGTGGCAGATAAAAAGGGTTCCGCGGGGCTTTTCCACCAGCCAGTACTGGGCCACCAGCTCGAACCCCGCGGCCGCAAAGGTGCCAACACCGGTCCTGGACGCCTGCGGAAAGTGCAGATTATAGAAATTGCGGTACTCCTGCAGTGCCGGCAGCAGGGGGCCTTCATCGGCACTGCTGAAGTCCAGCTCCGGCAACTGATCGCGAAGGGCCGAGTAGTCCGGGCGCCGAATGACCGGGCTGTGTTCAACGGTGGTGATATCTTGCAGAAGATCCATTGACGCAATGGTACTGCATTTTGCAAGGCGGCAGGGAGGAAGCAGGGGTGGCGGCCACCCCTGCGGCAAACGCCCGCGGCGTTCTACTTGATCTGCGGTTCCAGTTCGCCGGATTCGTAGCGCTGACTCATCGCCTCCAGGCTGACCGGGCGAATCTTGCTGGCATTACCGGCGGTGCCAAACGCCTCGTAGCGGGCCACGCAGATTTCCTTCATCGCCTTGACGCTCTCCTTGAGGAATTTGCGCGGGTCGAACTCCGAAGGGTTCTGAGCCAGGAAGCGGCGCACCGCGCCAGTGGAGGCGAGGCGCAGGTCGGTGTCGATGTTGACCTTGCGCACGCCGTGCTTGATGCCCTCGCAAATTTGCTCCACCGGCACACCGTAGGTTTCCGGAATTTCTCCACCGAAATCGTTGATGACCTTCAGCCATTCTTGTGGCACTGAGGAAGAACCGTGCATCACCAGGTGGGTGTCGGGGATGCGTGCGTGGATTTCCTTGATGCGGTCGATAGCGAGGATATCCCCAGTGGGCGGACGGGTAAATTTATAGGCGCCGTGGCTGGTACCGCAGGCGATGGCCAGAGCATCCACCTTGGTCTTCTGGACAAAATCCGCGGCCTCTTCCGGATCGGTCAGCAATTGCTCATGGGACAGTTTGCCCTCTGCGCCGACACCGTCCTCTTCGCCGGCCATACCGGTTTCCAGGGAGCCCAAGCAGCCCAGCTCGCCTTCGACGGATACACCGCAGGCGTGAGCCATCTCCACCGCGCGGCGGGTGACGTCCACATTGTATTCATAGGAGGCTGGTGTCTTGCCGTCCTCCAGCAGGGAACCGTCCATCATCACCGAACTGAAACCCAGCTGGATAGAGCGCTGGCACACGGCCGGACTGGTGCCGTGATCCTGGTGCATCACCACCGGGATATGCGGGAACTCCTCAATCGCGGCGAGCACCAGGTGCCGCAGGAACGGGGCACCAGCGTATTTGCGCGCACCGGCGGAAGCCTGCACGATCACCGGGGAGTCCGTCTGCTGCGCGGACTCCATGATCGCGCGCATCTGTTCCATGTTATTGACATTGAACGCGGGCACGCCGTAGCCGTGTTCGGCGGCGTGGTCCAGCAACTGGCGCAAGCTGATTAGGGCCATGGAATCTTCCTTTCTCGTCGTCTGTAGGTATTGAAATAATTATTTTTTAGTCGCTAAAGCGCTTTTAGTGAATTCGCTCCCGGGGCCAGAAGATACCTCGCCCCGGGAGGGGGTATTCAGATGATTGAATTGGCCAATTATTAATCGGCGGCGCGGCTTTCGAGTACTGCCACGGCCGGTAGTTTTTTACCTTCCACATATTCCAGGAAGGCGCCGCCGCCGGTGGATATATAGGAGACTTTGTCCGCAATACCGTATTTGTCCACCGCGGCCAGGGTGTCGCCGCCGCCGGCGATGGAGAAAGCATCGCTATCGGCGATGGCCTGAGCCAGGCGCTCGGTACCGCCGCCAAACTGATCGAACTCAAACACCCCCACCGGGCCGTTCCAGATAATGGTTTTGGCCTCTTTCAAAATCTCATCCAGCTTGTCGGAAGACTGCGGGCCTATATCGAAAATCATATCGTCTTCAGCCACATCGGCGGCGGACTTGGTCTCGGCGGCGGCGGATTCGCTGAACTCCTTGCCGGTCACCACATCCTCCGGCAGCGGAATATCGCACTTGTCCATCAGAGCCTTGGCGGTGTCCACCAAGTCGTGTTCACACAGAGATTTGCCCACTGGCTTGCCGCTGGCGGCGAGGAAGGTATTGGCGATGCCCCCGCCCACAATCAGCTGGTCCACCTTGTCGGCCAGGCTCTCCAGCACTGTCAGTTTAGTGGAGACCTTGGAGCCGCCGACGATGGCCACCATGGGGCGCGCCGGATTTGCCAGCGCCTTTTCCAAAGCATCGAGCTCGGCAGCCAGCAGCGGGCCAGCACAGGCGACGGGCGCGAATTTGGCCACACCGTGGGTGGATGCCTGAGCGCGGTGGGCGGTTCCGAAAGCGTCCATCACGAAGATGTCGCACAGACTGGCGTAGGCTTTGGCCAGGGCCTCGTCGTCTTTCTTTTCACCGGGGTTAAAGCGCACGTTTTCCAGCAACGCCACTTCGCCATCCGCCAATTCGACGCCGTTCCGCCACTCCTTGACCAGCTTCACTTCGCGGCCGAGCAGTGTACTCAAGTGGTCAGCCACTGGCCGCATGGAAAACGCCTCGTCATACTCGCCCTCAGTGGGTCGCCCCAGGTGAGACATCAACAGCACCTTGGCACCGGCATTGATGGCGGCCTCAATGGTGGGCAGTGCCGCTCGGATACGGGTGTCGGATGTGACCGCTCCATCCTTGATTGGAACGTTGAGATCTTCACGGATCAATAGGCGCTTGCCCGCCAAATCCAGATCCTTCATCAATTTAACCGCCATTCGCCAATCCCCTTGCTGTGACTGTGAGTAACTGAAAAGTGGGCGCGGATTATAAGCCGATGCGCGCTTACCGCCCACCGGCGCCGAGTATACCAAGCCCCTGTGTAGTTGAATTACGACCAGCCACAAGCCGCGGACTGAAGACTTTGCCATAGCGTCCACGCATCGGCGTAATACAATGGGCACTGTGGAAAGCGTCCCGGTAAAGAAGAGGTGTGTATGTCAAAGCGGCACAAGGTCGAGTTTCCCGGCGGCAACGGCGCCCGCCTGGCGGGCATACTGGAAATGCCGGAAGGGCGCGAACCGCGGGCCTATGCACTCTTCGCCCACTGCTTCACTTGTGGTAAAGACGTGCTCTCCGCCTCGCGCGTCGCGCGCCGCTTGGCGGATCTCGGCATCGCGGTACTGCGCTTCGACTTCACAGGCCTGGGCGAAAGCCAAGGCAGTTTCGCCGATACCAATTTTTCTTCCAATGTAGAAGACCTGCTATGCGCCGCGGGCTTTCTGCGCAAGGTCCACCGGCCGGTGGACCTGTTGATCGGCCACAGCCTCGGCGGCGCCGCGGTACTAGCCGCCGCGGGGGATATCCCGGAAGCCAGGGCCATTGTCACCATCGCCGCGCCAGCAAGCCCGGATCACGTGGTCAAGCAGTTCGCCTGCACCCTGGACACTATCCGCCACCAGGGTCAAGCCGAGGTGGAACTGGCCGGGCGTCCCTTTGTCATCAAAAAACAATTTCTCGATGATCTGGACAAACACAAGGCAGACTATATCGGCGATCTCGGCCGGCCTTTGCTGATCTATCACTCGCCTGTGGACAGAACGGTGTCCATCGATGAGGCAGCGGAAATCTACAACCGTGCCAGGCACCCAAAGAGCTTTATCAGCCTGGACCGGGCCGACCACCTGCTGACCCGGCGCGCGGACGCGGACTACCTGGCCAACACTTTGGCCGCCTGGGCCGAGCCCTATCTGTCCGGGGAACGGGGTTAAATCCACCCACATCCGCGCGCCCAGGAGGACCGCGCAGCGAATTGCACAATGGCAGCGGCAAAAAAAGTCCTTGCGCCCGTCCCCCCCGCCGCTAGAATCCGCGCGGCATAACCCTACAAAAACCATGCGTAATCATCACAGGGAGTATCCGCAATGGACCCAGCCGATAGCGATATCGTTTTTCAAAGCTACGGACGATGCTGCAACAACGAACAGTTTTTTGTCGACTTCTACGACTTCTTTATGAGCAGCTCCGAAGAAGTCCGCGCTATGTTCACTGAAACCGACATGAAACAGCAGCGCCACTTGCTGCGCAACGGCATTATGCAGCTGGTGCTGCACGCCCGCGGCCTGCCCGACACCAAGCTGCGCGCTCTCGGCGAGAGTCACTCCCGCAGGGGTTACAATGTTCGCCCGGACTTCTATCACCTGTGGCTGGAAGCGCTGATGAAAACACTGCGCCGGCACGACCCGGAGTTCTCCGACACCGTTGAATCCGCCTGGCGCAGAGCGATTCAACCGGGCATCGAGATCATTCGCGGAGCCTACTGAGACGCACAGCGGTCACCCTGCGTCCGGTAGCGGTTTGCCAGCCCCGCACAGGGCCGGTATAAAATCCGAACGGAAACTGCCACCCCATCATTTCCTACAGCGCGCAGGGATGCCGCAGCCGGTTGGATGCCGGTGCACAGCGACAGGGGCTGAAACCGGCCCCTGTCGCCGGCGGTCTCCCGAAGCGCCGGTATGGCAGTTTCGGGACAACAACTACAAGCAAGGAAACCGCTATGAAGACCGCAAATTTGCGCTGGGCTCCTCTGGCGCTGTCACTGGCCCTGTGCGCCTGCGGCGAGGCGCCGAAGCCCGACGCATCCGCCGACTCCTCAACGCCCGCTCCCCAGACACAGTTGAGCACCACCCAGGCCGCCACCGAGGCACTGAACATCCCCTACGAAAAGTTCACCCTGCCCAACGGGCTGCGGGTCATCGTGCACGAAGACCGCAAGGCACCGATCGTATCTGTGGGGGTCTGGTACCACGTGGGTTCCAAGGATGAAAAGCCCGGCCGCACCGGTTTCGCCCACCTGTTTGAACACCTGATGTTCAACGGTTCGGAAAACTACAACGACGAATACTTCAAACCCTTCGAGCAGGCCGGGGCCACCGGTATGAACGGCACCACCTGGCTGGACCGCACCAACTACTTTGAAACCGTCCCCAGCAACGCACTGGACATGGCGCTGTGGATGGAGTCGGACCGCATGGGCCACCTGCTCGGCGCCATCACCCAGGAGAAGCTGGACGAGCAGCGCGGCGTGGTCCAGAACGAGAAACGCCAGCGCCAGAACCAGCCCTACGGCAAGGTCTGGGAAAAGATGCAAGCCGCCATATTCCCCGCAGGCCACCCCTACTCCTGGACCACCATCGGCAGCATGGAGGACCTGAACGCAGCCAGCCTGGACGATGTGCACCAGTGGTTCAAAACCTACTACGGTGCCGCCAATACAGTGTTGGTTCTGGCTGGTGATATCGACGTAGAAACGGCCAGGGAGAAAGTGAGTAAATACTTCGGCGACATTCCCGCCGGGCCGCCGCTAATCAAGAAGAAGGCCTGGATCGCCAAGCGAGACGAAACCAAGCGCGAGCAAATGTACGACCGGGTGGCGCAGTCGCGCCTGTACAAGGTGTGGAACACCCCCAACCTGGGACACGAAGATGCCGGCGCTATGGCCCTGGCCGCAGCGGTGCTCGGTGACGGCAAGAACTCGCGCCTCTACAAGCGCTTGGTTTATCAGGACCAGATCGCCACCCGAGTGTACGCCACCGTTGACGAATTCGAGCTGGCCTCGATTTTCCGGGTAGTCGCCGATGCCAAACCCGGCGTCGAGCTGTCCCAAGTGGAATCAGCGATTGAAGAGGAGTTGCAGCGCTTCCTGGAAGAGGGGCCAACCGCGGAGGAGCTGGCACGAGTCAATATGAGCGAGTACGCCACTTACGCGCGCAACCTGGAACAGGTCGGCGGCTGGAACGGCAAAGGCGTAATACTCGCCCGGGGCGAACTCTATCTGAACAACCCCACCGCCTACATGGAGGCCCTGGCCGAGAAACAGAAACTGTCGCCGCAGCAAGTGCAGGCCGCGGCTCAGAAATGGCTCTCAAGCGGCGACTACAACCTGGAAGTACACCCCTTCCCGGAATACAAAGTGGCCGACAGCGGCGCCGACAGATCCAAGCTGCCGGATACCGGCGAATTCCCTTCCGTGCCCTTCCCGGAACTGCAAACGGCGGAATTGTCCAACGGACTGAAAGTCGTACTGGCAGAACGCAACACTGTACCAATCGTGGACCTGCGCCTGATCTTTGACGCCGGTTATGCCGCCGACCAGGGCAAAAAACTGGGCTCCTCCAGCTACGCCATGTCCATGTTGAAAGAAGGCACCTCAGACTTGAGCGCACTGGAAATCTCCGCCCGCGAGGAAATGCTGGGCGCGCGCATCTCGGCCTTCGCGGCTATCGATACCTCAGAAGTGCGCCTGAATGCCCTCACCGTCAACCTGGACGATTCTCTGGCACTCTTCGCCGATATAGTGCTAAACCCGGCCTTCTCCGACGAGGAAATCGAACGCAAGCGCAGCCGCTGGATCGCCGCCATACAGCAGGAAAAAACCCGGCCAATGGACATGGCATTGCGCAGTCTGCCGCCGCTGCTCTACGGCAAAGACCACGCCTACGGCGTGCCTCTCACCGGCTCCGGTACCGAGGAATCCATCGCATCCCTGACCCGCGGAGACCTGGTCGACTACCACCGCACCTGGATGCGTCCGGACAACGCCACCTTGGTTGCCGTGGGCGATATCACCCTGGACACGCTGGTACAAAAACTGGAAAACCACTTTGCCGACTGGCGCGCACCGGACGTTCCTCTGCCACAGAAAAACCTAGCGGAAGTGGCGCACCCGGAAAAAGCCAGTGTCTTCCTAATTGACAAACCCGGCTCCGAACAGTCCATCATTATCGGCGGCCTTCTGGCGCCCTCGGAAAAAACCCCCGAGCGCGAAGCCCTGCACATGATGAACGACATCCTCGGCGGTACCTTCACTGCGCGCATCAATATGAATCTGCGCGAGGAGAAACACTGGGCCTATGGAGCCTACTCTTTCTTCACCGGCGCCAAGAGCCAACAGCCGCTTTTGGTCTACGCACCAGTGCAGACCGATAAAACCGCGGAATCCCTGACAGAACTGCAAAAGGAACTGCGCTCCTATATCGGCAATGCGCCAGCCACCGAGGAAGAACTCAGCAAGGTAAAAGCCAAGCGCATCAATGAACTACCAGGGCGCTTTGAAACCATACAAGCAGTCTCCGGTGCGGTTGCGAGCATGGTTACCTATGAGCGGCCACTGAACTACATGAACGGCTACGCCGAACTGATCCGCAACACCGATCTGGAGACCATTCACGACCTGGCGCGGCAGATCATCAAACCGGATCAGTTCACCTGGGTGATTGTGGGGGATAAGAAAAAGATCGAGAAAAAGATCCGCAGCCTGAATATCGGCCCCATTGCGGAGCTGGATGCCGACGGCAACCGGATGCCGTCCCTGGCCGCGAACTGAGAAGTCACCTCTGAGTCATCAGCAACAGTGCTGCTGACTCAGGGGCCCGATCAGAAAATGGACGGCACAAATAAGGCACGTATCTTCTGTATCCGGCATATTTGCGCTGTCCACCTACTGCCTGAGCGCCCCGAGGCACTCTTGATGATTCCGGGTGCTTTCACTGGTATCGGAGCGCTCAGTATCCAAGCCCCGTCCAAACGGCTCCTATTCCTCTCCGACAGTCTCTTCTTTCTGCGCCTCACGCAAAGACTGTAAACGCTCACTGGTTTCAGCGGCTGTTTCCCGGCGCGGCGACAAATCTCGCACACCGCCAGTTTTCTCGCTCAACGCGTTTTTTATCGCCTGCTGCTCAGCACTGTAATCCGGCGCCAGTGTCAGTTTAGGCGCATTACTGTTGAAACCGATCAACACCCAGATAAAAAACAACAGACATAAAAAGCGGATCACCAGACTGCGGTCGAGCAACCAGTGCATCCCATCTCCCCGTGCGTGGAGCAGCCGCACACGGAAAAAGACATTGATGGCCAATAGCGCGCAGGCGGCAATCACCACCCAGGAAGCCAGGCCGCCGAGCACGGCGACCAGCCAGTTGGAAATTTGCGAATTGAAATCCATCACAGCGCCCCTTTACTGGCGTTTCTTCGCAACATGCTTGACTTCATTACTGAAAACAGCCTGCTGCAGGCCAATAGTACCCAGCGCTTCCACCGGCACAAACACCTTGTTGTCGGACTCCGCCATGGCTTCGAGCACCTCCAGGGTACGGTAGGCCAAGTACTTGTCGGTGACCGATTTCGCCAGCAGATCATTCACCTCTTTCTGTCCCAGAGCTTTTTCCCTGGCGATAGCGCGATTCATCTTCTCCCGTTCCAGATCCCGCTCCATTTGAATTTTCTGAATTTCGAACTGGGCTTTTTCCTGCTCGATCAGCTCGCGGCGCTCGGCAGCGCGCTCTTTGGCTTCGGTTATAACCTTCGGAAACTGTACATCGGCAAGCCCCAGGCGCTTAATCACGATCGGTGTGCCCTTGAGAGCCTCCTTAACTTCGGAAAACAACTCCTGGCTCAGCGCTTCACGGCTGGACGCGATCTCATTGATGGAATACTTGGCAACCACCCGGCGCACAACATCACGAATAACCGGCTGCGCGTAGGTACCGTATATATGATTGACCGATATATTGTTGTTGGTCGGAGGAATGCGATCAAAGATATTATCGATCATCTCGTTATTGACAGCGCCCGTCATCCGCACGTCGAAACTCATATTCAGTTGATCTTTGGGCATAAACAACTGGAATTGTTCTCTGTGCCCAAAATCGGCTGTGGCAAGAGTAATCAGCTTGTCACAGTAGTAGAAACACATATCCAGACGGAACTTGGACGGTGGCACCGTCTCGGGTTTATAGCCATTCTTGGTCAGTATTTTCCCCACGTGGGCCGGCGGAACTTCCACCCGATCTCCGCAGGCGGAGAGTCCCAGCGCAACAACAACAAGAATCCAGACCCATACTGATCGCATACAAAATCTCCGTATATCTTTTTTAATTTTCAAATAGGATAAGATATGTCAGCCGCCACAGGGGCACAAGTGATTTCCCTTTGGCCTGCGCCAGCGTATCCCGGTAATTCATCAATCAGAGAAGCTTATGGAACTGGAATTTATCACCGCAACCCTATTTAACCTGGGGATCAACCTGCTCTATACCCTACTAGCTCTGCTGATCGGTATGGCGGCTCTGATCGCAATCGACAAGAAGCTGCTCAAGCATGTGGATATCGAGGGCGAATTGAAAAACGGCAATATTGCCGTGGCCATCTTTGCCTCGACCATACTGATCTTCGTCGCTCTGATCATATCCTTCGGGCTCAAGGGTTAAGTGGTATGCGTGGCTGGCTCTTTATCGCTTGCCTCGGCACCCTGCTCACACTGCCGGACCTGGCCGTGAAACTGACACAGCGGCGGGAAGCGGCAACTACCGGACGGCAACTGGAAGAAGCGCTCGATCAGCGGCTCAATATCAATGCACCGGGCAGTGTCCAGCGGGATCGCCAGTACGGTGTGGTCAGGGTTGTCGGCACCAGCCGTCCCCTGCCGGAAGAGACGATTCAACAGATTGTCGCCCGGCGCAGCCGCGAGCAGAGCGCCTATGTATCGGTGTGGAACTGGCAGGGCATCCCCCAGGTCACCGCCTCGGCCCGCGGCCTGGACAACAAACACCACTTCGCCAACAGCTATCTGGTCGGCTTCCGCCCCTTCAACACCAAACAGCTGTGGGTGCCGCTGTATACCCTCGCCATCCGCAAGGAATACCAGTACGACCACTTACAGTACGCGGGCCTTACAGATATCTGGCAGACCTCCCGCCAGGCCTTCTACCAAAAACGGGGCGACTGCGAAGACCACGCCATATTGCTGGCGGACTGGCTGATTGAGCTGGGTGTGGACGCCCGGGTGGTACTCGGTACCCACAACGGCGAGGGCCACGCCTGGGTGGTGGCGATTGTCGATAACAAAGAGTACCTGCTGGAAGCCACCAGCAAGCGCCGACTGTCCAACTGGCAGGCACTGCCGCTGGCGGCGCTGACAGAAGGCTACGAGCCCGAATTCCAGTTCAATCGCCACTTCTTCTGGGCCAAGAAAGACACTCGTCCAACGCGCAAATACCGCGGCAGCCACTGGGTGAAAAAGTCCCAGTTTATCCGCAGCTGAGCCCGCAAACGGGGCTCAGCCCTTTACCTTGATCCCCCCCTTTGCCATCAGGCCCTCCACTCGCGCCCGGACACCGCTGCACCTGCGCAGAAATTTTTTCATCCACTGCATCCAAACGCAGGGTTAAGCCGTCTTACAGACAATAGACGAAAACCGGAGACCAACCCCATGTGGAAACCACTCGCACTATCCGCCGCTATACTTCTGCCGGGCACCGCCATGGCCGGGGGCATCCACCTCTCAACCGGTGAGGGCGACAACTGTAACGCGGACCTGAACCGGACTGTGCGCGTCGGCCCCGACTTCCTGGAAATCCGTGAAGACAGTGAGAATGCGGACATCCCGGTACGCTTCCAAACACCGACCCAACTGGTAATCGAGGGCCAGGCTATACAACTCGACGACCGCCAGCAGCAGCTGATGCGGGAATACCACAGCCAACTGCACGGCTCGGGACGGGAAATATTGCTGGTCTCCCTGGAAGCGGTCGACCTGGCCTTAAACGGCATATCGGTCGCCCTCACCGCACTCGCCGGGCCTGACCACCCAAACAATGCCGAACTGCAACAGGCATCCGACGACCTCCTGCGCCGGGTTGAAGCCCGGCTCAACGAAGAGGGGGAAATCTACACCTTGGGAGATCCGGATATCGATGCATTAATTGAGCAAACAGTGGAAGAAGAGCTAGAGCCCAAAATCGCAGCGCTGGCCGCGGACTCCGCCGGCACCATCGCCTGGCAGGCACTGAAAGCCGTATTCACCGGCGGTCGCAGTATCGAACAACAAGCCGAAGCGGCTGCGGAAGAAGCGGGAGAAAAAGTGGAACAGCGGGGCAAACAACTGGAACTGAGAGCAGAGCGGCTATGCGGACAACTACAAACCATCGATCAACTCGAGAACACACTCCACAGTGCCATTCCTGAACTGGCGCCCTACGACATTATCAACATCGAATTGTAAAATACCCCCCAAAGATTGGCCGCCCTGCGCGGCCTTTTTTAATCGGATAAGACACACTCAACAGCACAGCCGAAACTACAATCTGGAAATCCTAAATTACCTCTTCTGAATATCCACTGCCTTACTATCTGTTTCGGCATACCTTCCCAGATAATTCACCAGACTTGATTCCAGCAGTTTTTTACCTTCCAATTTCGGTATTCCCGCACTTTGGACAATATCCATATTTCTTGTTCATTGGCTAACTCTATCAAGAGCGTTGGCCTACGATAGACCCGGGGTGATTCATCTACCCATCCCCTCCCGGTCACTTCCTAAATTTTTCCTATCTTTGAAAAATACCGTCGCGGGCTTCCTAATAGTGCTGTCACACCCCAATAAAGCTGTATCCACACCGGACTCCGGGTCTACTTATCCGTATAGCAAGCTCCAGCAACAGCGAACTGAATATGCAGTAGACTTTCCATCATTTTTTCAATTGATGGATTTCACATTTTGTTTAGCTATTTTTTAGAGCAGTGTTAACATACTGCCAGCGTGGTGAGTTAAACCAATTTACTGGGTCAATTTCTTTGCTTGGCTTTAACCAGTGCACACCATCTTCCAATGCGTCCTCCTGAAGACTGTATTTATAATTACTTAGGTCTGCCTCAAACTGCTGTAATAATTCTTCAACTGAAGAATTTAGCCTTAGTGCAACCCCCATGTCATAATCAACTAGAAGCTATTTCATAACTTCCTAAGCGCGATCAGCATGCACGCAATATAGAAGAAGGCCCTGTAGATGGTTACATGCCTTTCCCAGCGAACAACAAGTCGGCGGAAGTTACCAAGCCAAGCAAACGTTCGCTCAACCTTCCAGCGGCGCGTGTATCGTCGAAGCTTTCGACCATCCTGCTTAGCGGGCTTCTTTCGATTGCTTCTATGTGGGCAGATCAAGTCTATCCCTTGCTTAGCCAAACGGTCCTGCAGAAGATCTGAGTCGGCCGCCTTGTCATACACCAAGCGTTGTATCTTTGTCTTCCCATACGTAACTTCAAGCAAAGGTTCAATCAGTTTGACTTCTGCTGGTGAGGCCGAGGTAATGGTGCTTCCAAGTGGAACACCTTCGCCATCGACCACCACCATCCACTTTGAACCCTTGCCGCGCTTGGTTTTTCCGACCTCTGGGCCCCTTTTTTTGCTGAAGCAAAGCTTCCGTCAGAAAACA
>NZ_FOKT01000005.1 GCF_900112305.1 Microbulbifer thermotolerans | reverse complement strand
AAACACTGCAACCGCATCGAACAACCGATCCGGTTCCAGGGACAGTACTACGACGAAGAAACGGGGCTGCACTACAACCGGTTCAGGTATTATGATCCGGAGGTTGGGGCCTTTACGCAGCAGGACCCGATTGGGTTACTGGGAGGACATAATTGCTATTTATATGTACCCAACCCGTTGAAGTGGATCGACCCTTGGGGCCTGACTGCAAAACCAGGAGATTGCCCAAAAGGAAAGGCAACAATATACAAATATACTCCAACAGAAGAGAACCCTTTCGGACACTATAGTGTAGAAGTATCTCATAATGGGAAAGTATTACACACACACCAAGTTATAACGGCAGAAGATCACAGCACCACAACAATTGTTAGCGTGAACGATTACCCCCCTTCTCAACCAATCGCACATTCGAATATATTCGAATTACCCAACGCAATGAAAGCCCAAGAGTACCAACAGAATATAGAATGGAAGGAGCTTGGCGAATACGACCGAAAGCAGAACAGCTGTGTAACACATGTTTGTGAGGTCTTAAGAAAGGGAGGAATAGATGTCCCAAATTCCGCTCTTGGAGAGCTTAAATTTTTGAAAAAAGCAGGTTTTTAAATGGCGTACATAAAATGTTCCACTCACGGAGGCAATATAGCCAGCCTAGTCTCTGAAAAAGTATTAGACTTTGTTTTAGGAAAAGAAAAAGAAATTAATATAAAAAAAATAACTTACCAAGACAAAACTGGAAAATTCTATCACTTTTACGTAGATGATGACTTTATTAATGAAGTACAACAGCATATAGATTTCGACCTTAGACAAGTAATAACTTCCGAAGAAAAAGCATTTGAGCTATCTCTAGAACTAAAACCGGTTTGCCCCATATGCCTAAGGGACAAATTATCAAGAATTAAAAATTAAGCGAGGGTGTGAGGGTGTGAGGGTGTGAGGGTGTGAGGGTGTGAGGGTGTGAGGGTGTGAGGGTGTTCAAAATTCTGTGTCAGCCAAATAGCCTCACAGACTGATGTATTTCTCCAAGCGCTCGGGGAAGTGGATCGCCAGCTGCAGTATTTCTGGACACCCATAAAATAGAATACCCTCCTTAGCCTCATCGCCGACCGGCAAGGCCAGGCCAAAATCACCCACCACTACGACGCCTTCGGCAACTGAACGCATTTCGGGACACCCATAAAATGTAATCGAAAAGCCCCAGCGCCCGCTGCCTGCGCCAATGGGGCGCCCCCATCGACAGCCAGCCCACCTACAGCTACCAATTCGACTGGGACCAGGACGGCAAAGGTGTACATTTCGGGCCCCCATAAAACTGTAATCGAAAAGTCCCCACCACCCGCTACGCCTACAGCCACGCCGTCACCGCCCCCGATAAGGGAATATAACAACTACACTGAAGATCCTTATTTAGAAATAGTCTTGGTTTCAAGTAATAAGTGGAGAAGAGAAATAGCGTGTGCAATCACGGATACCGTGAACCCAGAGCTTTGCAAATCGCTTGCAGACGTTGCGCACTGAGTAAGTAGCACCAATCAGAGGCTTGAAGCGGCTTTCGACGTTACGGTTCAGGTAGAGCCAGTGCCTGGGGTCGATCTGCAGCCGTTCTAGAATCGGCGGCAGTCGCTCACCTCGGTCACACAGGAAAGCGTGGCGCACGCAGCGGGATACGCAATGGTAGTAAGGATTAGCTTCGCGAGAAATCAGGGATTTGTGCAGGCCTCCTATTTTGGCCATTCAATTTTCTGTATGGATAAACAGTATTTCTGTAAATAAAAAAATGTTGCAATATGGCTGGCATCTAAAGCTTTTTTGTTTTAAGGGCGTCCATAAACTGATTTTTAGGATTAAAACATGAAGATTATGTTTTCATGGAAAATATCGGAAGAGTTTGTTTTTCCATATTGTACATCGGACAATCTTAATAAAGATGATATAAGTATTTTATCTTGCCTTCTAATGGACGACGGAGGAATCCCTTATATCCAATCTATTCCTTGGATTCAGAAGGGTATTGAAAAAATAGACTCAGTCGTTAATGGTAAGGCTAAATCTGCTAGTTGGGACAGGGAGGCTTGGGGAGCATTGATAACTATTAATGGTGCAAAAATCTATTCTTTATTTGAAGAGGATTATTTTGAAGAAATTACATTAGAACAGCTTAGAATCGCTCTTATCTCTTGGATGAATTTTATAAAAACAAGACCAGAGCATGGTAAAAGCGAGGAAATAGAACTGTAAGTTATTTCAATACAATTTGCAGCCTAATACGCTTTTTATTTAATTAAATGTTTAAAATGCGTCCAAAAAATTTGCACCAGAAAAACAATCACACAGATACGCATAGAATAAGGCTTGCCCCTTGTGCATTCTCATCAGACTGGCTATTCAATACAAAATCGATGGTAATAAACGCATCGACATTTTTGGGACGGCAATGTACTGCTGCGCGAAACCATACGAACGAACAAAATTTTGCTAAAAACTGGACACCCGGCAATTTCGTCTTCCGGCTTAAACAGTTCCGCAGCGTTCCGTTCAAGGCTGCGTTGCAGCCATGACCACTACAAGCCCGGTGCAGAGAAATAGAGATCTAGACATCGCTGACTCCTCATAATGTGTTTATTCTTATCACTTGCACTCCGTAAGAAGCGCCACCTTTTTAACGCAAAAATTAAAATCCGTTGCTCACATTTCGCAGAGCCCCAACCTGGACACAGCAAAACAGAAACCCAGCAACAAAAAAGCGCGGAATAAATTCCGCGCTTTGAATTGAATTTTCGTGGACGATGAAAAAAGTTAGAGCGATGTCAGGAAGTTCAGGAGGTCCTGCTTTTGTGAGCTATTCAAGCTCTGATAAGCATCGTTGGCTGCCTGACCCTCACCGCCGTGCCAGAGAATCGCTTCTTCGATAGTACGCGCACGACCGTCATGCAGATACCCGTGTTGTGGCGAGCACACTTCATTGCCCTGTCCACCCTCAGGGTTTATCACCCCACCGGTAACACAGGCCGACAGCCCCAGCCCCCAAAGTGGAGCTGTCCGCCATTCGGCACCGCTGGCCTCTCCTTCACCCAGATTATCCGCAAGACCCGGTCCCATATCGTGTAACAAAAGATCTGTATAGGGGTGGATGGTCTGGTTGCGCAATTCTGCAAACGGGTGGTATTCACCGGTTTGATGTGTCGGGGTATGGCAACTGGCGCAACCGATATCAGTAAACAGTTGTTGGCCATTCAATACCGACGGATCATCATAATTCCGTTGCGGGCGCACGCCCAGTAGCGCAATGTATTTGGTCAGATCCTGCAAGTGGCTATCATCAAGTTCCGCGCCTGTCGCACCGCAGTCAGTCTGGCTGCTGCCGCAATCAGGCTGAGGGTATACTGACGTCATTACCCCCATGTCGGTGTTAAGTGCACGAGCTATCTGGTGGCGGATACTGGCCACACCGGCCTTCCAGCCGAAGCGACCCAATCTTGTCTCTCCAGTTTCCGGGTCAATTACGCGATTTACGCGCCCGGAAATGCCATCACCATTACTATCATCAGGATCCGCCAGCGCAACTACTGTGCTTTCATCAATAGCCTCCAGCAATCCCATACCTACGATCGCCGGTGCAATGCGCGCAGAAAATCGCTCCGGTACCACTCCGGTGAACGCAAAATTCGGTGAGCGGAGCCCATTCTCTTCACTCCAGCTGGCAATTGATACCTGCCCCTCACTGGCTGCACCATTAATGGCTTCTGGCTGTAAAGTGGAGCCGAGATACGGATCGGGACTGCCATCGGCAGCGGCCACCTTGAATGTCCATTTATCCAGTGGCTCGCCCACGGCGGCCGGTACCGCTCGACCGTTGCGTTCGTGACAGCTGGCGCAACTATCGTTGATATAGTGCGGACCGGCGAGCCCCATCATCGGCGTAAAGGGCGGGTTAGCCACCGGGTTTTCATCGTGCACACCATCTACGGCGGAACTGTGCACAATACGACGCCCTCGCATAAACGGCTGCGCATTGTCATAGCCGATATTAGTGGCCATCTGCATATAGTGGTTATCTGTCTCCCCTGATGTCATTGCGTGTATCGTGGTGTCACCACCGAGCCAGGCACTTTCAGGGATCTTGACTGAGTCTTTGATTCCGCCCAATGGAGTTGTGCCACCCACATCCCAAGGCACTAATCCTTCACCCACAATGTACAAAAAGGTAGTCCCGTAATAATTGGCGCGTCCGTTGGGTACGCTGGGGTCCAGGAACTGGCTGATTTCAAATTCCAGTTTGTCTCCTACCTGAATATTGCGGCCCTCACGGCAGTTATACGTCCGCTCTTTGTAATAGTTGTACTGATCGACCACCACCATCACACCGTTGTCGCAGTACTCAGCAACCGTTCCAACACCGCGATAAAACCAACGGTTTTCTGCTTCGGTATCACTCAGTTTGAACTGGGTGCGCACGTTCATACGTACCGAATCACCGCCCTTGGCGACCTCATCAATAATTTCGACGGATATAGTACGATGCTCCCAGTAAAAACTCAGATAATGATCGTAAGCCTGAAACATATCCTCCCTAGCATGGCGATCCCGCGCGCGATCCGAAAAACGGGTAACCAGCGCCGTCGGTGTTTCAAAAGTAATGGCCGGCTCCAATACAGTGTTACTGTCGTAGAGCGGAACGATAGTTCCTAGATCTACACCAGGGGAGGAGCCACCAGAGGAGGAGCCACTGGAAGAAGAGCTGCCGGAAGACGAGCTTCCCGAAGAGCTGCTGGAGCTGCTGCTACCAGAGCTACCGGAGCTGCCGCCAGACGAAGAAGATGAAGATGAGGACGAAGAAGAGGATGAAGATGAGTCACCTTGACCGGAAAATATATACTGTTTGGCTGGGATATTTTCACCCACGCCACCGGTAATTTTTGTAAAGGAAATATTTACCACATCCCCGGTGCTCAACCCGGTAATATTGTAGGTCCAAAGACCGTCTTCTTCGGTCATGCGCACATTTCTCTGCCCGCCGCCGTTTATTGAATAGTGTATATCTACAATATCACCACCAGTCACCCGCGCTTGAAAGGTGCTCTCATTCAGCTCTACCACACAGCCTGAATCGCAATTCGTCGAGCTGCCAAATACACCGAGCTCCCAGATGGAGTAACCCCAATAATTTCCGACACTGCGGCTAATCCCCTGAATACGTACATGTTGGTACACACCATCGACATCGACAATGTCGGTTCGATGTCCAAACTCACCACCTGTCTGTACGCTTAATGTGTCCCAGTCCACGCCGTTATTGGAACCCCAGATTTCATAAGTTTCCGGGTTGGCAGCCTCCCAGAATATTTCGACCCGGTCGAGGTCATAGGGCTGGCCTAGGTCCAGTGCAATCCAGGAAGGGTCTGTCTGCCCGAAGGACGCCCAGCGTGTCCCGGTATCTCCATCAATGGCGTTACTCGCGGGGAGAGCTTCAGTACTGGCAGAAACACTTGCCCCCGTTGCCAAGTTGGTTTGCTGCGCCAGAACGCTCTGGGGCAGCACGAGAGCCACAGCAACGGCAGCACAAGTTAGCAAAGAAATTTCGGAAACGGGAATAGTGTCACGTATTTTCGTGAATAGACGCATGGTCGAGTCTCGCTTCAGCACAATTGTTAATATTTGAGCGCGAGCGCGTCACGCTCGTATCAGTTCACCTCGAGTTTGAAGCTAGGCAGTCGGGCGGCCGATGTCGTCCCACTTTGGGGGATCTTCAAACATGGTGCAAAACAAGAAACCGAAATCGTCTACCTCGTCACATTGTCTCCGATTTTGAGCTGCGGTAGTGCTCAATAAATTCCATATGGCGATAAAAATTCGCCACTGTATCGCATACCAGACGGAGAATACTGGTGATAAATCCTTGTAAGTTCGTGCTCACTCATAACATCTATAATTGGGTGATAAGTTCCCAACATCAGCCCTTGGCCAAACATGTGACCTGAATCCAGGCCCATTAAAATGATTTAATTTTGTTAATAGTTTTACTAAAAGATTCATGAATAATTTCATGGGATTCTAGTTTCATGCACATCGACAAATTTGATAGATAGAAGTCCAGACATAAATATGCTCGCAGTCAGCATTGATATAGGCCGCTTAGCCAGTGGGGTGCACATTCCTGGGCAGACAATTTGAGTCCAATAGCTCTTTCTTTCCTTCCATGTTTAGGCCGATGATGGTGTAATTTGATGGTCGACAGGAGCTCTGCAATTAACCGATGAGGCTTGGACGGAAATTCTCAGTGGAGACTCAATTGTCATACACACGGTCAATCCAGACAGAGGAAGAGTTCTGGCAAGTGACGTTTATTTTTCCCCATAAATCAAAGGGTTAGTTATGTAGGTGGGCAGTGGCGCAATGCACATGGTCCGCCACGGGCTACGCACCTGAGACTTGTTATAGATAATGGTAACAATGTTGTTAGTTCCTTCCCGGTTATACCATAGGAGAACGTATGTATTACCTTAAAAAAAATTGCCCTATATGTGGTGATGGAATACTTGGTTTCCTCAGGTGTAGTGACGGAAAGAAAGTTGTCATAATGTGTGATGAGTGTAACTCTGTTTGGTTAGCTCCGGATGAAGTACAAGAGCAGAACCCTATATACCCAGAGGCGCCTGAATTTCTGCTTCCTGACTCAAAACTCTCCGTTAGTGGAGGTGAATCAGGGTGGGCTTCTTTTGAGGAGATAGAATCGGCCGGAATGGGCAACTACGCAGCTGGGAGCAGAAATTGCAGACCGTAGTAAAACGTATCTTAGTTTCAAGAAACTTGGTTTCAAGCAGTAAGAGCAATAAATCAAACAGCTTAATTACGCATACCTCTCCTGGCTTATATCCAGAAACTCCAGAAAAGAGGAGAAATTTAGTGGGCCGATACCAAAGTTACGAGTTGCCAGGCTCCAAGCACTAAATAGAACAAAGGACAGTTAATTCTCTGTAACGAAATAAAGACATAGAGTTTAGATTGCTATACATACTGTTCACAGTAAACGCTCACACCACCTCTTAAGAAAAGGCGGTGTTAGATTCTCGCTCTTTACCGGGCATCTATAAAATGCGATTTCGATGCGATTCGTACCAAGTGATCTGCTTGCCGCGTTGTCTCCGGCAAGCGGTATTTAGGCGAGAGATTCAAAATCCATTTACACGCAGTTTCCAATGAAATGCGATGGCCGATAGAGACATAAATCGGATTAATGCCGGTTTGTGTTCTCAGTGCATTACCAATCACTTCACCGTTGTCGATAAGAGGTGCTGTTGCGCCTCTTTTTGTATCCGGCGCCTGATACTCACCAAGCAATTTTGTCTTACCACAGCCGATTGTCGGGATATCAAATAGCACGCCTAAATGGCAGGCCAAACCAAACCGGCGCGGGTGCGCATAGCCCTGTCCGTCGCATACAATTAAATCCGGTGAATGATTGAGTTTGGCAAACGCTTTGATAAGAGGAGGTAGTTCACGAAAGGAAAACAAACCAGGAATGTAGGGAAACTGGGCATGGTCATCGGCAGTTACCGTTTCGACAATCTCTAACGTATTCGCATCCAGAACAACCACTGCTGCCACTAGTTGATCGCTGTGCTTGTCATAAGCCACATCGACACCTGCGACACGTTGTATCTCCTCGAACTGATCTTCTCTTGTTACTTTAGCAGCCAGTTCTTGTTGTAAGTGGCGTGCTTGCAGCTCTGTGAGATTCCATGAATGATTAATCTTGGGGTTCATTAGTCAGTGGTCAAGTTCTGAGAATATCAATTCAATAATGATACTGGTCATGCCCAGCATCTTAACTCGAGGATACCATCGGCAGAATAACGAACAAGCGGATGCTCGACATTTCAGGATACCGATAAAACAAACCGGCGAATCAAAAGCAGCCTCCCGCTAAGGCCAAATCGCCCTGCTCGCCCTCACCACTATAGTGACGAAAGACAGAAGGTCGAGAGGCAGATACGAAAGGCCACAGGAAGCACTACCGCAAGCATTAAATTACCATTTCGCAGTATTGCGGGACGTCAACATCCTAAGGTGTCGGAAAGAAGATTCCCCGCCGTTATCCTGCGGCTCATGAACCCTTTGCATCAAAGAATTAAAGACAAAAGGTGAAATTCGTGTCTTGGGGCACTAATCGCTCGCAGCCAGCGCGGCTTCCCACTCCTCACTGTTAGGCCCAACCACACATTGGCCGTTTTTCCGCATGGCAAGGCGGAGCTGACAGCGTTTGATTTCCTTTTGGAAACGCTCCGCCGGGATCTCTCGCACTGCGGCCAGTATCTGTTGGTTGAACGCGGAGCCGTCATTGTTGAGCGTGTAAAACACCCACTTTCCCTCCCGGCTCGCCGTTAGGAGATTTGCTTTCAGTAGCGTCTTCAGATTGCGCGACACGTTGTAATGAGAATCGCCCAGAACGTCCATAGCCTCGGCCACGCAGACGCGCTGGTCAATCTGCGTCAGCAGCCAGAACAATCGCAGTCGGTTGGGGTCCGCCAGGGCCTTGAGGGTATCAACATAGGTTGTCAGCATCGCTTTCCTATTGTTCCGATAGTCGGGGAGGCAGCCGCGACCTGCTCCGGGCCGATCACGGCTGTCATGCTTCATAATACGAAGCTAAATATTACGCCCCCAGCGATGGCCATACAAAGTACTATGGAAACAAAAGCCACAACCGCCCTGGGCTTCAGCACCGTAGATACAATCGCAATCTCCGGCAAGCTCGCCCCAGTACCGCCGATGAGCAGTGACATAGCAGCGCCCATACCCATCCCCTTGGAGATCAGCACATCCAACAATGGCAAGGCCATTTCGATACGCAGATAGAGCGGGACGCTGATTACCGCAGCCACGGGGATCGCGAACCAATTGTCATTGCCCACATATTTTTCCACGATATCAGCGGGCAGAAAGATGGCGGATACGGCGCTGATAGCGGCACCGATTAACACATAAGGGGTGATCTTTTTGAATAAGGCCCAGGCAAACTGAAGAGCCCGTTGCAGGCGCTCCTGATGAGATACTGAGACCGCTGCCAGGGCGGGACCGCTACAGGTTGCGGTGGCTGTTGCTGCAGCAGAACAGCCCGAAGTCTCCACACCCAGCTCCCGATCTTCCTCCTCCATAATGTATTGCACTTCGTGGTTTTTCGCCGGATTTTCCGCAGCAGCGGCACAGGCAGGCGCCTCTGATTTGATGAGATCACGCTTAACGTCGTGGCGTAGGCTGGTCCCACCAATGATGTAGCCCGCAGCAATGGCGCCGCCCAGCGTCAGCACAAAGTAGATTGCCGCAACTTTGAAGCCGAAGGTCGCCATAATCAACCCAACCACGACAAAGTTGGTCAGAGGGGCGGAAATCAGAAAGCTGAATACGGTTCCGGTCGCCACACCCATCTGCACCATACCGATCATGACCGGAATCATGGCGGCACTGCAGAAAGGCGTCAGTATGCCCATAAAACCACCAATGATCGGCCCCCGGCTCTCGTGCTGCTGCAGTTTGCTTTGCAGCTTTTCCTGTGGAATATAGTGCCGCACCACACCGGTCAGTACCGACACCACCGCAATGATCAGCAACAACCAGCCGCCAATATGAATAAATTCCTGCAGGGCCTGCGCCCAGAGCTCCGTTTGCATTAAGTCATCTCCTGTTTAACCTCAATACATGCACATATGCGCATTCGTGCATATATTTTGGGAAAGTTGACCTCCTGTCAAGCCTGGAATTGCCCTGAATGGACTGAAGCTACCTTTATTAAGCCGATACAACCTCGGCCTTCACATGCCTTGAGCTCCCCCTGCGCCAACATGCCTTCTCCCGTGGTCTTGACACGGTGTTACATGTCTGGCGCGATCAATTTAAAAAGATACCGACAGCAGCATTGAAAACTAGCTTAGTTACACCGTAGTCTCATTACGCGATCACACGCAATAGGCGTGAACATCCCCTAGTAAAAAGCCAGTCTTATTTAAGACTGGCTCGAACGACCATCTATGAAGGATGGGCGCTATTTTGGGTTTTTCCTATAAAAATCTCTATAGTTCCATTTAGTCTTGGGGGCCGGCAAAAATCTTTCCAGCTATACCCTCATACTTCCAATTCGAATTTCCACCTTCAAGTTCACCCCAACTTGTAGTGTAAAAATGGTCTTTTACCATACTGTTGTAATATCGGTAAATATCTTTTGTGTTACCACTTGTTGGTAGGTATGCGGCAATACCTTCGTAGACCCAACCGGAATGTCCTGAGCCTAATTCACCATAATTTGTAGTGTAAAAATGATCTTTCACACCTGAATGATAGTAACGGTAGAAAGGCTTGGTATTTTCAGTATTTTTTCTATACGCGTAGCCGATAACGCCTTCATATCTCCATGTCGGAGTCGGAGCAGATTGTAACTCAGACCAGTTTTTTGTATAGAAGTGATTTTTAACTTCGCCGTTATAGTATCTGTGAATGGCAGTATAGGTATTTGATGTGCCTTTAGAGTAGGCGAGCAGGTTTGGGCACTCACGCTCAGGAGGAATATTTACTAGCTTTCCGTAAGTTACCTTACCCATGATATTATTAATAACAGAATTGGCCGACGCATTGGGTGAGCCTTGAAGATATAAGGCGGCAATACCGGTAACATGTGGAGCGGCCATGGAAGTTCCATCTCGGAGTATAGAGGCCTTATCACTGGAGGAATCGGCGGAGATGATATCTACACCAGGTGCCCACACATCGAGACATTGCCCATAATTTGAGAACCAGGCAACGCGGTCATTTCGATCCGTTGCTCCAACCGTGATGACTTCCTTCGCTCTTGCAGGACTCCGGTTACAAGCGTCTTGGGCTTCATTTCCTGCGGCCGCGACTACAGCAAAGCCTGCATTAATTGCATTTTTAACAGCAGTATCTACAGCTAATGAGGCGCCACTTCCTAGGCTCATGTTGATCACGCCCGGCTTTTTGCCATTCTGTATAACCCATTCGAGCGCTGCAATAACATCGTCATTACTTCCATACCCATCGCAAGCCAAGACGCGAAGGGCGGTTAGAGTTACAGCTTTGGCCACGCCGTAAGTTTTCCCACCGACAATACCCGCTACATGAGTACCATGGCCATGACAGTCGGTGCCGTCACCCACTTGATTGAGAACAAAGTCCCATCCGGCTTTAGCTCTTCCCTCAAATTCACTATGACTGATGCGGATTCCAGTATCGATGATGTATGCATTTACGCCACTACCGGTTCTATCATAGGTATATTTTCCATCATAATTTTTATTTCTCTGATCTATTCTATCAAGATTCCATACCGCTTCATATTGCGTAGCAGAGATTGAGACCTTTCCAACTTGCTCTATATATTCAACTTCTGGATTTTTGCTCAATTCCTTAACTGAATCTAAATCTCCTTCAACAACAAATCCGTTAATAACTTCATTGTAGACCCTTCTTATGTTGAGCCTATTTTCATATGCCATCAAGGCAGCCTTCTCTGAATGCTTCAGACCAGCATATTTTGATATTAGCTCACGATTGCCATTTTTTTTATCCTTTAGTACTACGACATATTTATCGGTTTCGCTATTTTCTGACAAATAAATTTCTGCCGAAATAGCACTTTTGGAAAAGATGAAAAATAAAATGGCCGCCAAAAATGTACGTGACAATATATTTCCCTTCATGTCATTCCTCATATTTGTACAGATTTGAGATTGCAAGTGAAGCTTAACGATGTATGATCGGTACGGCAGTACAAAATACTTTTGATAAATTTATTAAGATTGGCGCGTATCGATCATTTTTAAACTATCAAATTTTTTTGCTTCGGTATAGTAATTGTTTTTTGCTTTTTACGATTTGGATATTTAAACATTAAAGGGATTATCGAAAGTCTTAGCGAAAATATTTTTATTACTTTAAGACCCGCTCTTAGTTTTTATCTTGCGATGAAGCGTATTGAGTTTACGCTCTATTTATTGCCTTAGTGCATCCTGCTCAGCCATCAATTCTCTCGCACGTAGATACTATGCCAGCGACCGAACTGTTTAGCCACTTACAGCCATACTCAGCCACGTAGAGAATGACACTTATGACCCGCAGGTTAGATATTTTCACATTACCACGAGGGACCAGCAGCAAATGTTCGATAGTTTTGAATTATTGCGCTGTGAGTTCCACTACGCGATTACACAATAATTAGTGTGAACAAGCTCTAGCTGTAGGATATACATCCCGGCTCCAGTAGCATCCAGCCGTAGCTCAGCTGCCACTTGCCGAAGCGGGTTTTCAGTTCACACACCAGCAGTGCATGAATCACGTCCCGCTGCATCTGCTAGGCTGTGCGTTGAATCGAAACGTCCATGCCAATCCCGCTTTTCACTTCCATGTACATTTGAGCACTTGCTAAATTTAGCGTGGCTGGGATTGCCAAGTCTTTCGGCAAACATCCAAGCTCAACCATAGACCCGCAAATTAAAATGACACTTATACCAACTGCGTTACATTTTACATTACGTGCCGGTAAATTCTTGACAGATGGCCCATTCTGGTATATGCGCAAAGTGAGTGGGCTCTATCCAAGGCGGGCGACGCATTCACCTATTTACGATTACACGCTATTACATGAACCCATGAACGCGGGCCCAGAATGATTCATCTATCGGTACAAAAAAGGGCCGTGTTCACGTGAACACGGCCCTCTCGGAAATTGGTGGAGCTAAGCGGGATCGAACCGCTGACCTCGACACTGCCAGTGTCGCGCTCTCCCAGCTGAGCTATAGCCCCAAATTGGAGTGCTTTCTGTCGAAAGCGGGGCGCATTTTAACAGCGCCCCGGCGTCTGTCAACAAGAAAAATAACTTTTTAATCAATTAGTTAGCGACTGGGGCGTCTAACTTGGTCCACCGCCCGGGCAAGCCGGACAACAGAGCGGCTTGCCCAGGTTTCTGCGGGGCTCACTGACCCAGAGCCGCGTACTCCTTCTCCCAACGCTTCAGCACCTTCTTTCCGGCGCCACCGAGTACTTCGATGGCCTGGCGCAGGCGGGCGCGGCTGAGATCCGAACCCAGCAAGACCATGGCGTCCATTACCGAGAATGACGCGGTAGTACCGCTGATGGCGACAAACAGCGGAGCGTTGAAGTCCTTCAGCTTGATCTCCATAGCGGTAGACAGGGCTTTGACTGCCTGGAAGATATTGTCGCGTTCCCAGCTGCGCAGGGTTTCCAGACGCCACAGAGTAAACTGCAGTACCTTTTTCTGCGTATCCAGGTCCAGCTTGTTGGCGCCGAAGCTCGCCTCCGTGAGCGGCAGCTTGCCAGCGGCCAGAAAGCCCACCAGGGGAGCAAAATCGCCGAAGGTTTCCATGCGCTCGCGGGCGTGGGGTAAGACTTTGAGCAGATTCTCCCGATTAAACAGCCAATCAACCAGGCGGTCCGCCAGCGACTCATTGTCCAGCTCGCGAATCCACAGGCCGTTCAGCCAGGACAGCTTCTCTACGTCAAACACGGGGCCACCGAGGGATACCCGCTTGATATCGAAGTGCTCCAGCATTTCCTCCAGGGAGAACTTCTCTCGCTCGTCAGGCATGGACCAGCCCATGCGGCCCAGGTAGTTCAGCAGCGCTTCGGGCATAAAGCCGGCGCGCTGGTAATAAAGGATGGAGGTAGGGTTCTTGCGCTTGGACAGCTTGGTTTTGTCCGGGTTGCGCAGCAGCGGCAGGTGACAGAGCACTGGCATTTCCCAGCCGAAGTACTCGTACAGCAGCTTGTGCTTGGGCGCTGAGTTAATCCATTCCTCGCCGCGCAGAACATGGGTGATCTGCATCAGGTGGTCGTCCACCACATTGGCCAGGTGGTAGGTGGGCATGCCGTCGGACTTGAGCAGTATTTGTGCGTCCACTTGGGCCCAGTCGATCTCGATGGGGCCGCGCAACAGGTCGTCCACCACGCAGGTTCCGCTCTCCGGCACCTTCATACGCACCACGTAGGGCTGACCCGCGTTGCGGCGGCGCTCCACTTCGTCTTCCGGCAGTGCCAGGTCACTGGGTTTCAGCGCAGTGCGACCCGCCTCGCGCAACTGTTCCCGCAGCTGCTCCAGTTCTTCCGCGGTGCGGTAGCAATGGAAGGCATAGCCCTTCTCCACCAATTCGTCACAGTACTTCTTATAGATGTCGCCGCGCTCGCTCTGGCGGTAGGGGCCGTGGGGACCGCCCACGTCCGGGCCTTCGTCCCAATCCAGCCCCAGCCAGCGCAGGCTGTCGAGGATGGCCTTTTCGGATTCGGGGGTACTGCGGGTCCGGTCGGTGTCCTCAATACGCAGCACAAATTGTCCGCCCTGGGCTCGGGCAAAGCACAGGTTAAAGAGGGCGATATAGGCTGTGCCCACATGGGGATCACCGGTGGGGGACGGTGCGATTCGGGTTCTTACGGTCATGACAAACCTGATTGAAGATTAATAAATGATGAAGGCTTTGAGGCGCGGGATTATAGCGCTGGCGGAGCGCCGGGCACAGCAAGAGGCCACAACCTGACTTTTTGGTATATCTTCCCCAAATATCATCAGAAGTCACAAAAAAATTGTGACGCACATCATGAAAAAAGATATAATTTGCGACCCTGCATGGAGCCCCAAGCAAGTTTTAAAGGGGTTGCTGTCCCTGCACACCTACTAATTACAAATAAACAACACTTTCTACGGTCCACGGAATATTTACAATGAGAATGACAGCTTTTCGCAGTCTGATCGCCACATCCCTGGCTGCCGCTTCCTTGAGTGCAGCCGCAGCCACCAACCCCTCTGCAGCCAGTGCCAGCTCGTCACAGGGGGATTTGACAATCACTCTCAATCTGACACCGCACATTATCGTCACCGGCCTTGAGGATATGACCATCAATGCCTCCGCTGCTGACGTAACGCAGACAGACAATATCTGCATTGGCGGCTTCGGCTTTTCCAGCTTCAATGTTTCCTTCGGCAGCTTGAATGGCAATGCTGACGTGAACACTCCCAACTCCAGCAATCCTTTTTTGCTACTGGACTCCTCCACTTCTGAAACCATCCCCTACTCCGTCGGCTTTGCCAACACCGCCTCAGCCGGTACCGCGGATGAAACCAGCACCGACGGCTCTCTCAGCACAAACTTTGCACGCGCGGCAGGTGCCACCGCAGCCAGCTGCCTGAGCAGTGCTGAGAACGCCACTCTGTTCGTGGGCATTAATGCCGCTGACTGGCAGGATGTCGAAGGTACTGCGTTCACCGACACATTGACTGTGATGGTGAAAGCGATCTGATCGATCGGTAACCGGGCCCCCGGCCCGGCTTTTCCTTCATGAATCGCATAGTAGCGAGGGCCACGCTCGCGCTGATACTGTGCGCTCCGGTTACCAGTGGACTCGCCGCCAGTGCGGCATTCACACTCCATACCGGGGCGCCGGACGGTTTTGCCGAACTCACAGAGCCACAACAAATAGTTGCGGATATCTACTACGGCAGCCGTCCGCTCGGCGCCGCGCAGGTAACCGTCGACCCCACGAGTGTACGCTTCGAAAATCCCGAGGCAGTGCTCGAACTGTTGCCGCCCGCGGTAGACGCGGAGGCGGTACTCACGCTGCTGCGCAAGCCCCAGCCCCGCAACAGCCACAGGCTCTGCCGCAGCAGACAGCAGCGGAACTGCGGCTACCTGCTGCCGGAAGACTTCGCACTGATCTACGATGAAAGCCGCTTCCGCATTGATCTGTTTTTTGCCGCGGACCTTTTGCTACAACAAGCAGCGATTAACGACCCTTACCTGCCGGAATCCAGCAGTGACGTTTCCTTTATGCAGAGCCTTAGCGGAAGCTGGTCCGGCGTCGAGTCGAATAATGGCCCGGACAGCAACAGTGCTTCTCTGTATGGCATCTCTATGCTCAGCTTCGGCGAGAGCGGTTTACACAGCCAGTGGTCGGCCAACGACGAGAGTAATGGGAAAATCTATCAACTGAATTGGACACGCGACTATCGCGGCCACGCCTGGTCTGTCGGACTGATACAACCCCAAGGCAGTTTCAGTAATTTTCTGGCCTCCCCCTACCTTTACGGACTGGAATACCGCAGCTCTAACAACAGCCGCACAGACAATCGTTACCAGCAGGGCACATCGCTTGAGATCAATATGCCGGTACGGGGCCGGGTTGAAATTCACCGGGATGGGCGCCTGCTGTTCAGTCAGATGCTCGAAGCCGGCAACCAGCTTCTGGACACCTCTACTCTGCCCGGCGGCGCCTATGAACTGGAAATCCGCACCTTTGACGAAAACGGCAGATCCCTGGCGGAACAACGGCGCTTCTTCGTCAAAGACTCATTACTGCCGGCTCCCGGGGAGTGGCGCTGGACATTGCAGGCAGGTCAGCCTGCGCAGCTGGTGGAGGCCGATCTGCTGCCGGAGCAAGGGGATGACTACTTCCTACAAGCGGGCGTCTCTCGCCGACTCTTTGAAGATACCGGCCTATTTGTCACCACCGCGACAACTCAAAAAGAGCTAGTGCTTGAACTGGGCGCCCGCTGGATTAGCGAATACCTGGAACTATCCCCTTCTGTGCTCAAATCCCGTGACGGCACCAATGGGCATCGAATACACGCGCTGCTTAAGACACCATACTTCACCCTCAGTGCCAGCGACACCCAACTGACACCGAAAAACGCCACCAACGGAGACTCGGACAATTACGCACTACTTGGAACAGGCTATTCCAGCCGCGACGCAAGCCTAAATACTGCACTGTTCGGCGGACAGGTTTCGCTCCGCTACTCAAAACAGGATAGCGGCATCTATGTCTCATCGTTGGACCTCCCCACCGCGCCGGAGATTTCCGCCGCTACCCGTCTGACGACACTTGAATTCCGCCGCGACTTATTCCGTAGCCGCCGCTGGCTGGGGGAGATGACACTTTCCCACAGTGATGCGGACGGTGAACGGCTTACCGCCGCCAGCTTCCGCTTTTACTACCGAGGCGACAACTGGAGCCACAGCGCCACTCTGCGCGGTGACAGCAATCCCTCGGAATACGGCGGCACACGCCTCGGCTTCAACTCCAGCTGGCAGGACGGCGACCGCCTGCCGCTTGACCTGTCACAACAATTTTCAGGAGAAGTGTCGGAGAGCAACCACTACCTGGCCAGCAACACCCGCTTGGCCGGACGTCGGGGAGCGATCAGCTCCACCCTGGACTACCGAGTGCAAGACACAACCGGCCAACGCGCCTTCAACTATCTGGGCAACTTCAACACCACCCTGATGACAGATGGCAATCACTTTGCCTGGGGAGGGGAAAAAACCGCGGACAGCGCCCTGTTGGTAGATATTGAAGGCAGTCCAGATCAGGATTTTGAAATTTTGGTAAATGGTGCACGGCGGGGCTATGCAAAAGGTGGAGAGCGCTCCGCCATCAGCCTTCCGGCCTTCCAGACCTATGAAATCTCCCTGCGGCCATTGGCCGAAGGCTTTTACGATTACCGCGAGCTGCAAGATAAGATCACCCTTTACCCGGGCAATGTCGCCAGCGCCAGCTATCAAATTAAGCAGCTGATACTGGTGTTGGGACGCTTGATGCATAATGGAAAGCCCGTGCCCCATAAAAAAATCACCATCGGCGAATACGCTGCGATTACTGATGAATTCGGGGTATTCCAACTGGAGATGTACGGAAACCCACGCAAACTGCAGGTACCTCCGGTAATCTGGGGAGATTGTAAGGTTCCTCTACCGGAGCAAAGTGCAGGGCAGCATTGGGTCAACTTGGGAGACATTGAACTTGCTAACGGGATTTGCCCCGATGAGCACAAGCATTACATACAGTATTAAAAAGATGTTGGCCGCTGGCTTAGGATTCTTAATTCTGAGTACAGCGATACAGGCTTCCGCAAATTCCACAAACGCACGCCCTTGTGATACCGGTGCCGGACCACCAGACAACGCTACCGCTCCAGGGTATGACGAGCGATTAATCGGCATCTGTCATTTGGACGACACATCAAACCGCATCGAATATAAACCCAGTACAATTGAACAAGGGGTAATTACTTTTGGGGTTAGAAGCTGCTCACCAAACGCTGGCAGCGCAACCTGTGACCACGCTGCCCCCTACTCTGTACGAGTCTCTGGACCCAGCCAAAATAACCAGTTCGTACTGGAAAGATCAAGCTGGTTCGGCACTCAGCGGCTCCCCATTAGCCTTAGGTACACCAGTTTGGGCGTGAGTGAAGAGCTACTCCCCGGGCAATTCAGCAGCAGCTCACATCTATTTCCTAGCTCTGCAAATGGACAACTGGCTCCGGCTGCAATCGAGATTTCGCTCGCACCGGGGGCATCATACTCCGGGCAGTATTATTCCGGTGAATTTGCCTTATCTATCGATCAGTGCGGTTCAAATGACAACAGTGGTCCACCCCCATGCAACGGCAATTACCCTGTAACAACCCTTGCCGAAATTCACTTCTCTATAGAAATATGGCAAGAGGCAGAAATACGAATATCCGGCCTGGAGGATATGCTGCTGGATGCCACTACTAGCAGCCTTGGAACGGTAGAGGCAAGCCAGGAGTTCTGCGTCTACGGAACACCACTTGAAACCTTCCTGTGGTGGACCTGGACATATGACTCATCTCTATTCCGCGTGACCGCCGATAGCCAAAATGGCAACGGCTCTTTTATCCTGCGCGGAATAAACGATCTTGAATATGAAATTGAAATAGCCAGCGTGGACGACGGGTTCTCAGAAAATCTACGGGAAGGCACGCCGTCCAATACGCGTTGGCGTGGGCATGGGGATTTAAGCTGTGCAAACTACAGTGACGAGAATATGCGCATCACCATTCGTGTACCTCAAGAACAACTCGAGAGCGCCATAGGCAACAGCTATACCGATACTTTGACCCTAACAGTGGAACTCGAGTGACCCCAAACTTGCCAATGCTGTTTCCCCAACAACCCCCTCCACATTAGTGGTGACAAAGTGAAGCTTCTGAAGTATCTGACGCTGCTTATCTTCCTAAACAACGCATATGCGCAATCCAGCAACAGCCATCCCTGTGGGGACGGCTCCGGCATAATGCCGGTACACGAAAAAGCCATCGGGATCTGCAATCTCGATACCCAGGTACACAACCTGCCCGCAGATGCGGGCAAAATCATCCCTTTTAGCATACGCAGCTGCTGGGCAGATTGGACGGGAAACGAATGGGTTACAGCATACTGCCGTCACACGCGCAGCTACACAATAGAAGTCCGCGGGAGCGGCAGCGGGGACTATTTTTTTCTGTCTGGCCCTGGCGGAAATATTCCGGTGCAATTTAGTTTCCGCCACCCGACCAGCGGCGCCGTTCCTCTACGTCCCAGTACCGAGAGCACACGCTTTGAAGGAGCAGCCAACGGCGTTCAAACACCTGTAGAATTTCTGGTGACCATCCCCGAAGACATCCAGCTACAGGTCGGGACATATCAGGGAACTTTTGATTTTTATCTCTACCAGTGCAATCCGTGGGGCGATCCGAACAATCCATGGAACCCAATTCAATGCAAAGATAGCAATAATGCCAGCGAGAGAACTGAGCTGTACCCGCCGATTTCTTTTACCATTCAAATAGGTGCAGAGGCGCAGATCCAAATTAGCGGGCTTGAAGATATGATAATCACCTCCAACACCAGCAGTAACATAGACGCCGAGCAAAGCTTCTGCGTCTATACGTCCGGTGGTGTTGGCTTCAATCTTCGCGCGGAAAGCGCGCACGGAAACGGAAATTTCGTTCTGCGTGGACAAGCAGGCATCGATACAATCAACTATGAAGTACAGGTGCAAAGTCTGAGCCCGCCCCTAGCAACCACCTGGCTTCAGGAAGGGGTTACAGCTACTGGAGGGCTATGGCATGGCAGCAATCGGGAAAACTGCGCCGACGGGGAGAATATGTTACTGAATGTGCATATTCCCGCCAATGGACTGGTAGACCCCGCTGACAGTCAGTACAGCGACACCCTGACACTTACGGTGGAGATTGAATGAGTTTCCTGCTGATGCCCCGGTTTGGTGAGCGGGCGCTTGTTTCGAGGCACTACAGCAGTGGCAGCTGAACTCTCTCTGTCCCTCGCCCCCTGGCCAGCACAACCAGACTACCTCCTGCGATATTTTCTTCGATCGACAAACTGGTGCCGGCATAGAGGCGCCCCTTGAGTGCCAGCGGGCGGCAGTCCAGCTCACTCAGACAATGCTGCACTTCTGCAATTTCGACATTTATATTGCCACTGTTTTTCAGCACCCACTTTCCACCCTGTTTTCCAACGGTCAGCTTGTAGCTCCCCTCCTGCGGCTGCACAAAAATCAGCGCCTGGTAGGCTACAAGAATCTTGAGGGCCGTGCGGTCAGCTTTGATTTCCCCCACCACCGGCTTAAATGTCACCCTATAAACTTTTTCCTGCGCCAGCTTTCTCTCCAGGGACATAATACGGAAGCGCTTTTGCTCACCGGGGGCCAGCACCGCCTTCGAGGGGCTCACCAATAACTTGAAATCTTTTGGGTCGACAACGCGCACGCGCTTTTCGTCGGGCAACCCGGGGTTGTCAACCCGGTAGATCTCCGTCTGCAGGTAAAGCGTCTCTTTATCCGGGTTGGCCACCACGATATCGTCGCGGGCATTGGGGGAGTCATCCAGGTAAACAATAATCTTGTCCAGAGACATTGCGGCCAGCGCCTGCTGGGACAAAAACAGGAGGATGACGGCGAATAGGTTTTTCATGGCAAACAGCTGTGGCTTATCGTCGAAAGCCACATTCTAGCCTTGCCGACGGGGTCGGAAAACCGCTATTCGGCAACAATCACCACCATTTTCCCCTCAACAGAGGCAGCCATCGGGACGCAGTAGTTGCCCGGCCTACCAGCCAAGCGCATCTCTTCCCGAGCCTCACTTCCCAGATCGCGAATGGATAAATAGTAACGATTGGCGGGCACGCGATTGAGACACAGTTGGTCGGTACCGAGAACACCCATCTGGCGCAGCTGCACCCGGGGAAGGATATGGAGGGTAATTCGTGCCGATGCCGTCGCAGTGGCACCGTTATCGGCACCACCGGTAGTAACAGGAAAGGTGGCAAGCAGCGCAAGCAGCACACCGACTGAAAGCTTCCCGAATCTCATGGCGCATGCTCCCTGATTCCCTCTCAGCCACCACCCTTCCATGGTTTTCCACCCGCTTTCTTTCAGTCTATCAATGCGGTGGTTTTTTGATGGCCCTCGTGAATTATTGGCGCGGGATGTTTCCGTTGCGGTCGCGAATAGCCCACACCTCTCGTGCTTACATATTGGTTATCGGCGGGCAAACAGGGGGATTTAGAGTGGTAATGAAAGAAAAGTGTCATCAACCCGGCAACCTCGTCCGTTGCCGGGTTGATTTCTCAGGCCTTGACTTTAATCGGCTCCCGGCCAGTATCCACGGGCGCGGATTTTCGCTTGCGGGTTTTGCCTGCGCGGGATGGAGGCTGGCAGATACCACAGACAAAATCGTGACAGGGTGTATGCGCGTGATTGACAAACTGACCGTGGCAACTGGTGCACTCGAAGAGCTCGAACATCCCACTCTCGAAAAAGCGCACCAGGGTCCATGCCCGGGTCAGGCCGAGAACCGGCTCTTCACCATCCAGATCCACCTGCTCGAGATAAAGCCGGTAGGCTTTAACCAAACCCTCCATGCGCTCACACCCCTGCTCCTCAGTCAGGCGTCGGTAAATCCCGTAAAAGAGTGACGAGTGGATATTGGGTAACCAAGTGGTAAACCAGTCCGTGGAAAAGGGCAGCATCCCCTTGGGCGGGGACATGCCCCGCACTTCTTTGTAAAGCCGGATCAAACGCCCCCGGCTGAGATCGGTCTCAGACTCCAGCACCTGCAGCCGAGCATTCAGCTCGATCAGCTCTATGGCGAGCTGTACCTGCTGCATTTCATTGACCAAGCTTTTCTCCGACATGGCTCAGCCCTTAATTCGCGCTGGAGGACATCAACAGAGCGGCATGAATATGGCCCAACCCTTGGGCGCGCTTGTTGCTGGTAAGCTTGACGAGCTGCTCCGCGTCGTCAAAATGCAACCGAAACAACAGTTGATTGGTCCGCGCAAGCTGTGTCAGCTGCTTCGCAGTCAGAGAAACCAAAACCTGGGCCAGCGATTCCTTGATTTTCAGCCTGAAAAGGGCTGTAGCGTAATCCTCCTTGAGTAGACGCTGGGCCAACAGCAGGTAGCTAAGGTTGATTTCCTGAATCTCGTCGATGGCACTATCCAACTTCATTTTATGTTTCTCCTTCGGTGACCTTACCCTGGGGGCACCCCCCCATTTAGAAATAACGCCCGTACTTCACACTGGTCGATCACTCGACCCGCGTACTAACTCGAAACGTATCCAAAGGCCCAGCGGCGCTGCCGCCGGGCGCGCCCTAATTACCTGAAACCCTGCCGCAAAACTGCCTGCGGTCTAAGTCGGGCTCACCAGGTGCTCCCGGAGTCACATCGTGCCTTATATATATTGTTGTTATTCAGAGATTCCCTTCCCCTACCTCCTTAGCGCAGAAATTGGCAATTGCGCCTGCCGGATTTCCTTTCCCGCATATTTTGTGGTGCGATTAAATCGCCTTGATAGTTGTCGTCATAAACAAAACGTATCAGATAATTTATACAACTACTACACAGACATAGCGAATAATTTATGATATGGCGAGTTTTTTGATGGTATAACAAACTACCACCCAGGGATGCTGAGAAAAATTTTTGCCTCTGCACCTTGCACAGAGTGACACCCATCCATACCTGCAAAAAAAGCAGTGCCCCCCTACAGCAAAAATTCCTGCGCATTCCACTTCGCTGCAATCCCGCTAGCGCCCCAAAAAACAAAGCCGATCGCAATACAACCGCGAGCCGCACCTCTCAAGCGCGCCCTCGCGTAGCGAAACATCTCCGCCTATCACGCAATGAGCCAACAAAAAGCGCAGCGCCTCATATTTCCCGTTGCCCCGGCATTGCGATCCGGAACCCCAGGCCATACCACTTTTAAAAAATAACTTCAGTGACCTGCATCACCTTTTTGGCACAATCTACCACAAGAATCTGGAACTTTTTTGGCATTCTGTGCGTGTGATTTATGTCAAAATACAGATTTGTGATCAAAATCACAAATTATGGTTCTCGTTGCAATTCCTCCGAGGACAATCCGCGTACCCATACCAACAATTCCGCGATCACTTGGTAGAGACGCGGAGGGATGCGCTCATCGATATCCAGCTGCATCAGCAGTGCCACCAACTCCGGAGCGTCGTGCACATAGATTCCCTGGCGGCGGGCTTCGGCCACGATGCGCTCCGCCAATTCACCGTACCCTCGCGCCACCACCCTGGGTGATACATCGCCGTCCCGGTAGGCCAGAGCCACCGCACGGCGGCGCTCTTCACTTTCCTTCACGCAGCAATTCCACCGTTAACACAATGTCTTCGAAGCCGAGCGCGACGAACCGCTCGCGCAACGCCTCACTGGCGCTCCTGAGACGTTTCGCCGCCTTCTCCGAAGCGGAACTCAGTGCCAACTTGAGCCGCTCACCGCAGAGCGCCAGGCGCACGTCAATTTCCCCGAGCTCCGGCAGTCTCAATGTCAGACGGGACTGCCAAGCGTCTTCGTCATCGCCTTGATCGCCATCTCTGCCGTCATCGCCGTCCTCTTGCAGCACCTGTTCCGGTGGCAGCAATACAAATGCCATTGCCACACCCGGCCACACTTCCCCTTCCCAGCGCAGCACCGGAGCGGCCAGCATTTCCAATTGGTGGCGCAGCAAGCCCTGTAGGGCGTCCGCAGCGGCCCGGTCCACGGGCATCCGGACACTTGAAGCACCCTCTTCCACCTTGCCGGTATTGCCCGCTGAATTCGCCACGGGGGCTTTTGCAGGCGCAGGGGCCGCGGGATCTGAAGTAGCGTCCACCACTGAAGCCCCCAGGGGTGGAAGGCCAACGGAAGAAGCGGTAACAACCCCAGCACCGGCGGGTGTGGAAGCCCCCAGTGAAGTATTGGCAGAGACAGTGCCTTGCGGCGTGGCGCCCGCCGATCTGGACGCAACCTGCGGTAAGACTCGGGTAAGGCGCATCTGCGGCTCCCTAGATAGCTGCTCACCGCTTTCCCCGCCTCGGAACCAGCGCCCCAGGTGCGATTCGTAAAAAAGCCCGCTGCGCTCGACGCTGGCGCGCAGCTGTGTCGCCAGCGGCTCCGGTTCTCCGCCTTTACTCACTGGAAGTAGTGGCGCCGGCGGGCGAATCGCGGACGGGGGGGCTGGGTAACGCATCAGCAGATCGGCAATGGTCCGGGCTGCAACACTAAAACTGGTGCGCGCGGAGGTACTCGCAGCGGTGTTCGCCTTTACCGGCAAAGCGCTGGCTTTCTCCCGGCTCCGCCCGGCAGCTTGCGCTTGCTCCGTCAATGGCGCCCGGGATTGCGGATCGGATTCACTGCGCAGCGCCTGCACCGCCTGCGCAGGAACAGCCGGCCGCACCGGTTCGGTCAGCGGCCGCGGCGTTGCCGTATCCACCCGTTTGCCCAGAACTTGGTGCAAAAGAGTATCCAGTATCGAGGTGATGCCGCTCACGAAGCCCCTTGATCAAAACCTTTGCGAACACCGTAAGAACGTGCGAGATCGCGGCGTCGCTGCGCCGTGCCCATCTGTTTCTGAAGCTGGTTCCGTCGCTCAATCAGCCTTTGGCGGATTTCCATATCCTGCTCTAGTATTTTTTCCAGTAACTTGGCCTTGTGTTCCTTTTCCGCCTCGCTGAGCTTTATTGCGCTCTCTGCCTTGGAGATAAGTTCCACCTCGACAACATAACAGGACTGCTCCTCCACCAATTCAAACCAATTGTGCTCGCGCACGCAGGCGAGCATGCGGGTGGAGCGTGCCAACAAGCTCTCATAGGCAGCCAACAGCCGCTGAGGGGAATTCAGGGAGCTTCCCGCAAAGGGTTTGAGCGCCGTCATCACACCTCCTATTTACCATCGGTGTCGATTTCACGCCACGCGGAGCCCAACTCACCGAGCAAATGCCGGGCCTCTTCCAGCGCTGCAGCATCATCGTGGAGGTTGGCTTTGAGCAACAGGCGGGCGATATAGTCATAGAGCAATGCCATGCGTTCGGCCAACTCGCCTCCGCGCTCGCGATCCAGCGCGGCCAGAAGGCCCCGATTGACAATATCCAGCGCCTTGGAAATCGCCTTGCCTTTTTCCGCTTTGTTACCATCGCGCATATGTACCCCGGCTGACCGGATAGCCTTGTCCGCCCCCTCGAACAGGAGTGTGATCAGGCGGTGAGGGCTGGCGGAGAGCACATCGCTTTCCACTCCGACCCGGGCATAGGCGGCGGCGCCGCCGGCGCGGTTAGGATACATAGATCCCCTCCTCTTCTAGTCCGACTGGCCTAGCTGCGCGCTGAGTGCCTCGAACTGTTGTGTCAAATAAGTACTGGTTGAATTCATCTGCGCGATCAGACTGTCGAGCTCGGCGAACTGGGTGCGGTAGCGCTCGATAGTGCTGTCGATCCGCGCTTCTGTATCTTCATAGCGTTCCTGCAACATTTCGATGCTGCTCTCCAGCCCGGAGGTGACGCTATCCAAGGTACCGTCGTCATCGAGCATAGCGCCAAGCACTGTATCGAGACGGTCCGCCAAACCGTCCTCATCGGCAACCCCAGCGAAGAAATCCGTCAAATCGTCCAGCTGTTCCGCCACCAGATCACCAAGCGCGTCTTCGTCCAGCGACAAGGTGCCCTCCACTTCCAGGGTAATCCCCAGGTCGGAAAGGGACTTGAAAGCACCGCTGCTGGTCAGCACATCCGTCAAGGTACTCCGCAGACGCGACTCCACGCTTTGCACTGTGTAATTGCCAATTAACACCCCCGCAGTGCCGCTCTCCTGGTCGTAGCTGGTCAGACTGGATATGGTGTTCTGCAAGTTGTTGTAGGCGGAAACAAAGCCTTTGATTTTCCCCTCGATGGCGGAGGTATCGCGGGTGATTTCCAGCGATACGCTTCCGGTTTCCTCCAGATCCAGGGTTACCCCTTGGATCGCATCCTCCACACGATTGCCCTGGCTCGTGATATCAATACCGTTGACAGTCAACTGGGCGTTTTGGGCCGAAACTTCAGTAGCCGCATCGAGTGAAAGGTGATCCCCCAGGCCGCCCGTACCGAAATCCACAGACGCGATCGCCGCCTCAGTTCCCGTCTCCGCCGAGGACAATACCAGCCGGTAGGGCTGAGCGCTGCCGTCGTTGACGATGGAAGCCACCACGCCGTTATCGGCCGCATTGATTGCATCACGAATGCCTTCCAGGGAGCTTTCGTTCTCCGTCACCGCGACACTAAAGCTGTCGCCGTTGCCGAGGGTAAAAGAGATGGTTCCCGCTCCGAGGGTCCCCTCCTTGTCGGCTACGCCCAATGTAGCGATGCTGTAACTTCTGGCTCGTTGAGTGATGTCTATCTCGTAGCTGCCCACCACGGCCTCATCACCGACAGTTGCCGAGAGCCCATCCCCACTCAGACTGCTTTTTACGTCGGCGAAACCGTCCACCTCGCTCAATTCCGTGGCGGCCTGACGCAAGCTATCCAGAGCACTTTCCAGCTGACCAAACGCAGAAATCTTCGCCTGGTAACTCTGCTGTTGTGCCACGATCGGAGTCAGCTGCTGCCGCTCCGCGGATTCGAGTTGCTCAAGCAGCCCGTTCAAATCGAGCCCCGAACCTATACCCAAAGATGAAATAGTGGCCATCATTATTCCTCTGTGCTTTTCCGCTACCGTTCAATATCGGCACCGGCAACAGGGACTTTAACCACTCGAAGCGGCCAGAACCCTTACCCTCTTCCTTAATAAGCGCGGAGTTTTTTTCATCTCACCCTAAAGCGTGACGCGCTGCTGCCGAAAAACGGAGTAACGGCCTGCGCCGTTGCTTTAGAAAACCAAACGGTGAAACACCAAAGGACATCGATATGTCAGTAATCAATACAAACATTACGGCTTTGATTGGCCAACAAAACCTCTCCAAATCTCAAAGCGCCCTGCAAACTTCTATGGAGCGCCTGTCTTCCGGTCTGCGCATCAACAGCGCCAAAGACGACGCCGCCGGCCAAGCCATCGCCAACCGTATGAGCGCTCAGATCACTGGCCTGTCCCAGGCTCAGCGCAATGCCAACGACGGCATCTCCGTGGCCCAGACTGCGGAAGGTGCATTGAACCAGGTAAACGAAAACCTGCAGCGTATCCGCGAGCTGACCGTTCAATCTCAAAACGGCACCAACTCTCCCGACGACCTGAAATCTATCCAAGCGGAAATCGATCAGCGCCTGACCGAGATCAACCGCATCTCTGAACAGACCGACTTCAACGGCGTTAAAGTACTGGCCGACGACCAAACTCTCTCCATCCAAGTTGGCGCCAACGACGGCGAGACCATCAGCATCAGCTTGAAGGAAATCACCGCCAGCACCCTGGGGCTCGCAAGCTTCAACGTCAACGGCCCGCAAGGCGCAATGACTGCTCAATCTGGCGGCACCACCGCTGCGATGAAGGATGCCTTTGGCACCACCACCATGATCGCCGACTCCAGCATTAGCGAAAGCAATGCCGGCGACCTGGCCGCTCGCCTGGGTGTCACTGCCGGTAGCGTTGTATTCACTGGCACTGCACAGACCGATGAAGCCGGCAACTGGTACGCCGAAGTCACCATCACTGCCAACTCAACTGCCGAGTCCAACTCCCTGAAAGCACTGGGCTTCGACCTGGACAACGGTGCCAGCGGAACTTTCTACATTGCGCTGGAACCGAGCGACGCCGACGTTACCACCAGCCCGACAACTGCCGCGTTCAGCATCGACACCGCCAGCATCAGCCTGTCCGACCTGACCACCGGCCGCACTTCCAACGGTCTGGCTGCCCTGGACAGCGCCCTGGAAACCGTCGACGAGCTGCGCTCTGACCTGGGTGCTATCCAGAACCGCTTCGAGTCCGCCATCACTAACCTGCAGACCAACGAGACTAACCTCTCCGCTGCCCGCTCACGTATTGAAGACGCCGACTACGCTGTCGAAGTCTCCAACATGACCCGCGCGCAGATCCTGCAGCAAGCCGGCACTTCCGTTCTGGCTCAAGCCAACCAGGTACCGCAGAACGTGCTGTCCCTGCTGGGCTAATTGCCAACAGAGTGACCGGAATTCCTCCGGTCCGATACAGAGAAAAGGGGGCCTTCGGGCCCCCTTTTCTTTGGTTATTGCCTGTTTTGCTTCGGGCATCCTGTCCTTTACCCAGATTCTCTAGCACTCTCTAGCAGTCGGACAATCTCGCCCATGAGCAAAATTCGCCAGCACGCACGCATCAGCCAGACACGGCATCAAACCCGTCATGCCGTGGCACCAAAACAGCAACAAAAACTCATCGCGCTCTACCAGGCAAGGCAATGGGATAAGGCAGAAGCACTGGCCCGTGAAATGACCAGCAAGCACCCCTTCGATCCTTTCGCCTGGAAATCCCTGGGCTCGGTACTGCTGGAATCGGGACAGCGGCATTCTTCCCTCGACGTCTTGGAAAAGGCATTGACTCTGGCCCCGGATGACCCGGAACTTCACAACACCATGGCCCAGGCCATGTACCGTCTGGGGCATGCCAGCGAGGCTGTCGCCCACCTTGAAAAAGCGCTGGAGATCAAGCCCGCCTTCAAACAGGCGAGATTGATGTTGATCAAATTGCACAACGACGCCGGGGAATTTGAAAAAGCGTTGGAGCACATCGCAATTGCAGAGCGCGATTTTGCCGACGATGACACCCTACTTTCCCGCAAAGCACATGCCTTGATCCAGCTGACCCGCTTTGGCGAGGGAATCCGCATCCACGAAACAATTGTGGCCAAATATCCCGACGATCCCGCCCACCTGTCCAATCTGGCCAGTGCCTACCGCAATGTCGGGCGCTTTGAAGAAGCGGAAGCCTACTATCGCAAAGCCCTGGAACTGGCACCCGATCAGGACAAAACCTTTTCCAATCTCCTGATGTCGATGCATTACAACCCAGCATATTCCGCGGAGGACCTGTTTAAAGCGCACCTCGAGTGGGATACCCGCTTCCAACCGAAAGAACGCAAGCCCCGACCCCGCCCGGCCGATCTGTCCAGTGACCGCCGCCTGCGCATCGGCATGATTTCAGCGGGCTTCCGCATTCATCCAGTGGGGCAAATGATCACCTCCGCGCTCGAGGCATTACCGCGGGAAGACTTTGAAATATTCGCTTATACCATGAACGACATGGTCGATCCCCTGACTAAGCGCATGCAACAGCGGGCGGATCACTGGATGTCTGTCACTCATCTCACTGAACCTCAACTAGCCGACAAACTACGCAGCGACCGTATCGATATCTTGCTGGATCTCTGTGGCCACACGGAGGGAAACCGGCTCCGGGCCGTAGCCCTCGAACCCGCGCCATTACAGGTGAAATGGGTGGGTGGGCTGATCAATACCACCGGCCTGCAGGCCATGGACTACCTGATATCCGATGCGGTGGAGACGCCTCCCGGCGTGGATCACCTGTATACGGAAAAACTGATCCGCCTTCCGGACGACTATATCTGTTATATGCCCCGCGGGGATGCACCTGAACCGTCGGCGCTGCCTGCTCTGGATAACGGCTACGTCACCTTTGGCTGTTTTAATAATCCATCCAAATTGAACGAAGTTATCCTCGGCAAATGGGCATCGATACTGCACCGGGTTCCGGACAGCCGTCTATTCCTCAAGGGAATGCAATTTGACAGCGATGAGTTTGCCGAGCGGACTTGTCAAACGATGGAGCGGCTGGGTATAGAACGCCACCGCCTGATTCTGGAGGGCCACTCGAAACACCGCGAGTTGTTGCAAGCCTATAATCGGGTAGATATCGCACTGGACCCCTGGCCCTACTCCGGCGGTCTCACCACTTGCGAGGCACTGCTGATGGGAGTGCCGGTGATTACACTGCCGGGCCCCAGCTTTGCCGGGCGCCATTCCGCCACCCACCTGACCAACGCCGGTCTGCCCGAGCTGGTCGTCGACAGCTGGGAGCGCTATGAGGCACTGGCCGTAGAACTGGCTTCCGATCCCGCCAGCCTGACCACTATCCGGCGCAGCCTGCGCAGGCAAATCAAGCGTTCGCCCGTGTGTGACTACAAGCGATTTGCCAAGCATCTTGGTATCGCCCTACGCGCCATCTGGCAGAGGTATTGTGAAGACAAAATGCCTGCGGCACTGACATTTAACAAAGACGGGCGGGCTTGGTTCGAAGGGGAAAGCGAGCCTGTCAATGTCAAGATTCCGAAAATTGCATCCACCGAATCACAGCCGCAATCCGCCGCCGCCAAAGCCGCCGTTGACTTCGACTGGCAACTCCAGGGGAAAATTATTGCCATCGACAACACCACCAAGCTCGTGCGGGAAACCGGTTTCGAAAAACTGCTGGATCTCAACACCTTTGCTGTCATCGCCTTTGATCCCGGCAGCCGTGTGAAAAATCCGGAACAATTCAAAGACCACGAAAACTTGCAGCTTTTCCCCCACGCCCTGCTTGGCGATGGCCAACCAGCAACCCTCCACGCATGCCTGGCTCCGGAGATGAGCAGCACCCTGAAACCATTACCACCGGAGCAACTCCCTGCGGAAAGACGTCAGGGGGCACAAGTGCTGACCTCGCTCCCCATCAATACCATTGCGCTCGACAGCATCCAAGGACTGCAAAGTCTGGACTGGCTGATTCTGGACGATCTCAGCGATGCCACCAAAATTCTGGAACACGGTGAAAAAGCGCTGCGGGATACACTGATGGTGCAGGTGCGGGTTGCTTTCCATCCAACCCACGAACGGCAGCCCAATCTCAGCGAGATCAGCCACTGGATGTGCCGGAACGGCTTCCGCTTCTACCGCTTAAACGATTTCCACCACAAGAGCCACCTGCCAGACAGGGATGACTGGCTGCAACACCAGGCAACTGAGCTGGAAAGTGCCGACGCGCTTTTCCTGCCCAGTCACAAACGCATGGCGCAGCTGAGTGCCGGGCAAAAAATAAAGCTGGCATTTCTACTGCACACCGTTTACGGCGTGCAAGACCTCACTTATTCCCTATTGGCAGATGTGGACCCCGAAAAAGCGGAACTATATCTGATCGCCGAAGGTATGGTTCCAACCAAGGCCTCAATGGGCGAATCATTGGAAAAACAAACCCCTCACAATCTGGCTCCACCGGCAGATAACACGGAAGACACAATCAGCCAGGATATCGACCGGTTGATGAATATTCACTAATAACAGACTTTGAGCACGGATCATGATACCTGTCATCGACACCAAAACCGAAAAGGTCAAACGCAGCCTGCCACCGAAAAACAACACCAATACATCGAGCAGTGAAGACAGTGAGTTTCTCAAACTTCTCAGAACAGTAAAGAAGAAAGAGCTTGCTGTTCTTGCGCAACTCTTGATGCCCTATATTGCGGACTACGAATTGAGACAAATACGGGTCTGGGGCGACAAGAACAGGGTTAACCTGAATAGAGCGACAATTTCCGTCAACGACTTATTAATCAACACCCGCTCCGGACAGGTGACCATCGAGGAGGATTGTTTTTTTGGCCACCGGTGCATGTTGCTTACCGGAACTCATGACTACAAAAAGACAGGCCATGAACGCCTCACGGCAGTGCCAGATAGCGGCCGTGATATCCATGTCAAAAAGGGAGTATGGATGGGATCTGGCGTCACCGTTTTGGGACCGGCCGTCATCGGTGAAAACGCCGTTATTGCAGCAGGAAGCTTGGTTATCGGCGATGTCCCTGCCAATACGATTGTCGCCGGCCACCCGGCCAAACCCGTTAAGAAAATCACCGGGGAGCCGCTATGATTTCAACTAACAAAAATCTGATTTTCACTGTAACTCATGGAAGAACTGGCACCACCTTTTTGACAGAAGTATTTAAGATATTCGATGACATACGGTCTCTGCACGAGCCGGAACCGAACTACGCCAATCTATTTCCTACCGTCAAACAAACACCGGAGAAGGCCATTGCTTTCCTGCAAAGCAAAATCGCCGTTATCAACGAATACCCGGAAAAGAATTATGTGGAAACGAGCAATGTTTTTGGCAAAGGATTTTTAATTCCACTGCTTCGACTGGGAGTAATGCCTGGACTACTGTTTTTGAATAGAAACTTCAGAAAAACCGCATCGAGCCTTTACGAACGGGGAAGCACCCCAATGCGAACACAGAGAGGCATTCACTATTCCGCCGATCCCCGCGTCCCTGGCAGCCTACCGATCCACGAGCCTGAGAGTTTGACGGACTACCAACTTTGTTATTGGGGCGTCCTGGACTCCTACGCCAGGCAGATGCAAGCGGAAAGCATCTATAAAAATGAAAACGGGAAATTCTATTGGGTGACAACCAAAGACTTTCAAGATTTCGATAAAGTTGTTGATATTGGCAATTTCTTTGGCCTGAATATTTCCGACAAAGATCGCGCCATAAAACAACATCATGAAATTATTTCCGTGCATCATAACCCGAACAAATCTCGGGTGCGCAATAGCGAATCCATTGCATTCCAGGATGAAGAAGCCGACGTCCTAAATAGGGTGGCATTTTTTGACCCCTTATTTGTTGACAGAGCCATCGCATCACCCTTTATCGAGGAAGAAACTAAAAACGCATTTATCTGACAATCCTGATCGACAAAAAACTGAATTCACTTCATGGAACTCACATTCCTGATTAATTCGTTCCAGGGATGAAGAACGACTTTCCAATTCGCTCTTGAAAGGTACTGATCCAGCCCTAAAAAAGCACTCAGTCGAAAAGGCGGAAGTTTCGAACTGCAGCACACGGATGTGTAAGCACCCATTTACGCAGATTTTTTCTCTTGCCCACGCTCTGATCAATCTAAAATACTAAGTAACCCCTGATTAATTCACTTTCTGGTGGCAGAGGTTCTTCGGGAGCGGATGTGAAACTCAGGTGATAGGACGGATATTCGAAACCGTCGGATACAGGGATGTATTCGTGCGTTTTCGAATATCCGTCCTATTGCCTGAACGCCCCGGAAGCTACCGTAGTGTTCTCGCGAATTAATCAGAGGTTCCCCAATAAAATTTATCACCACCCCTCTAAAGTTACCGCGATCACTGCCGATACTTGTTAGCAGGAAGTCAAGATACTGAAAGTTGGCTAACCCTGGGCCTTCTTTCACTGCGCGGTTCCCTCTCCATACTCCCCCAAATTCGGACCGTGCTTCGCCCCCTCCCGGGGGCTTTTTTTTACCTGCTGTGAACACCAGCGCTAAATAAAGTTTCTTATCCTTCTGTCGATAACCTGTACAAAGTATCATCAGTAAAACGGAAGGATTATTACCATGCCCTCTCCTGTAGACAATAATACTCCCGCTCAACTTTCCTATCTGGCCGCCCGCCAGCGGGTGGAAAAGGTTCTCGCACAATTTTCTGCGGCGCCGGATGGAGAGAAAAGCACATCGGACTCTTACGCGGTTTCAGAGCAAGAGTTAGTCAAAGCGGTGCAACAAGTTAACGAAGTATTAAGAAGCTATGGTGTGGAATTCGAGGCCAGCGAGGACAGTGACCGCATCATTATCCGTTTGGTGGACCGGGAAAGCGGGGAAGTAATTCGGCAGATTCCAACGGAAGAGGCGCTCAATGCCGCCCAGCGTTTAGAGGAAGTGCGAGGGCGCCTACTGAGCCTTCAAGTCTGATACGGTACGCTGGCCAAGATAGACTGCCGGCACGCTTGAGGGTAAATCCGCTACAACCGCACCAGCCGGTCAGATTTGCATATTCATGATGTCTTTGTATGCAGTCACCAGCCGATTTCGCACTTGCACCCCCATTTCAAAGGCGATACTCGCTTTCTGGCTGGCAATCATTACGTCATGCAGAGCCACACCGGGTTCACCGGACTGAAAGGCGCGACTTATCTCACCGCTGGCGTTCTGCAACCGGTTGATTTTCTTCAAACTGTCGTGCAGAGCATCGGCGAAGCCGCCGCCCACTTTGAGGTCGATTCGTTCGCTGCCACCCCGGGCCTCTGCAGCGAGGCCACGCATCTGCTCCAATACGCCGTCGATTACTGGGCTGGTCATTATGGCTATCTCATTTACCTTTCAGGGCAAAGGTAACAGCGTGCCGCCCGGTACCAAGCGGCCAATTAGGGGCAAAAAAACGGGCTTTTCTTTCCTTTGTCCGCGATGCCCCCCGCCATAATCAGCGAGGAGTTATTAGCCGCCAGGATCGACTAGAGCAGCAATGCCTTCTATTTTGTCACCATTAAACCCCGCGCCCAGCCGTATCCAGCCCCGGAGGGAAGTGGTATGAGCGGCGCAATCCAAACCAACCCCGGTTCCGCGACACCGGCACTCAGCCAGTTGTCCGCCCGGCTCTTTACCAATCCCCTGATACCGCTGCTCGTTGCAGGCAGCGCTGCCGTGGCCCTGTTGGTCGCGCTGTGGATGTGGGCAGGCGCACCAGAATACCGGGTGCTCTACAGCAATCTCAGTGAAGAGGACGGCGGCCGCATTATCAGCGAACTGGAGAGCCGTGCTGTGCCCTATGAATTCACACAGGGCGGCCGCACCCTGCTGGTACCCGGCGACCAAGTTTACAAGCTGCGCCTGCAGCTGGCCGAGCAGGGGCTACCCCAAGGGGCCAACGCCGGCTTCGAAATCATGGACAACCAGGCCTTCGGTGTCAGCCAGTTTGCCGAGCAGGTGAATTTCCAGCGCGGTCTGCAAGGTGAGCTGGCCAGTTCCATCGAATCCCTGGGCCCTGTATCCCGGGCGCGGGTGCACCTGTCCATGGCCAAGCCCTCGGTATTTATCCGCGAACGCGAACCAGCCAAAGCCTCGGTAGTACTCACTCTGGCACCGGGTCGCAGTCTCGGCGACGGGCAGGTCAATGCCATAGTGCACCTGGTGTCCAGCAGCGTGCCGGACCTCACGATGGAAAATGTCACCGTGGTGGATCAGAACGGCCGCCTGTTGTCCCGTCCCGGCGGCAACCTCGGCCTGGATGGCAGCCGACTGGAATACGTGCGCGATATAGAACAACACTACCGCCAACGAATCGAAAATATCCTCGCTCCTATATTCGGCAATGGCAATATCCGCGCGCAGGTGGCGGCGGAAATCGATTTTGACCAGCGCGAGGAAACCAGCGAACGCTACACCCCCAACCAGGACGGCCTCCCCGCGGCCGTGCGCAGTGAACACCGCAATACAGACTTCGACGGCGACCCGGAAGCCATCGGCGGTATTCCCGGCGCACTCACCAACACCCCGCCCGGGGCCGCCGCGTCTCCGATTGATTTAAACGGAGACAACAATAACGACGAAGCCGAACAGACAGACAGCGAAGAAAACAACAGAGGCCGCCTGCGCAGAGAGCAGCTGGTCAACTACGAGCTGGACCGCAATATCACCCATATTCAACGACAGCGAGGACGGATACTGCGCTTGTCAGCGGCAGTCGTTGTCAATTATCGCGAGGCTGTCACAGAAGAGGGCGCTACTGAGCAGGTTCCACTTTCCGATGCCGAATTGGAGCGCGTGGAAAACCTGGTGCGCCAAGCCATGGGCTACTCCGAAGACCGCGGCGACAGTCTGCAGATCGTCAACAGTCCCTTCGCACCAGTTGGAGAAGCGCTGCCGGAGGATATTCCCTGGTACAAGGATCCCTTCTGGCAAAGAGCACTGCTCAGCCTGGCCCGCTATCTGCTTGCGGCACTGGCAGTCCTGATGGTGTACCGCTTGGTGCTGCGTCCCTTGGTAGACAGGTACGCACGACTGAACGCCGAAGCAATTGCACCACCCGCTCCGACGGCTGTACCCCAGAGCGCCACCGTGCAGAACACCAATAACGCTGAACGACCTGAAGAAGCTGAAGCTGAGGAAGAGATCCCACCGCCGCGCCGCAAGCGCCGCTCCTCAGCCTACGAGCAGAACCTGAAAGAGCTGCAGGAAATGGCCAAAGAAGACCCCGCGATGGTAGCCATGATCGTGCGCAGCTGGATGAACCGGAATGACTGATCAAAGCACAATGAGCAACCTGCGCCGCAGTGCCATATTGCTGCTGGCCCTGGACGAAGATAGCGCCGCCGAGGTGTTCAAACACCTCTCCACGCGTGAAGTGCAAGAACTCAGCCAGGAAATGGCCTCACTAACCACCGTTTCCCACGAGGAAATGCGCCAGGTGTTGCAGGACTTTTACGACGAGACCGAAGAGTACAGCGCCCTGAACCTCTATTCCAGCGACCGCATCCGCGCGGTGCTGACCAAGGCTCTGGGGGATGAGCGCGCCTCCAGCCTGCTTGAGGATATCTTCGAGCAGCACGCTGCCGAAACCGGTATAGACGCGCTGAATCTGATGGAGGCCAACACGGTGGCGGAAATGATCCGCGACGAGCACCCACAGATTATCGCCACCATTCTGGTGCATCTGGAGCGACGTCAGGCCGCCGCCGTCCTGGAACAGTTCGACGACCGGCTGCGCAATGACGTGGTACTGCGTATCGCCACTTTCAATGGCGTGCAACCGGCGGCACTGCAAGAGCTCACCGAAGTGCTGACCAGTATGCTCGATGGGCAGAATCTCAAACGCGCCAAGATGGGCGGCGTGCGCACTGCTGCGGAAATCCTCAACCTGATGAGCTCCAGCGCCGAGGAAACCGTCATAGAGCGTGTACGCGCCCACAGCGAGGACCTGGCGCAGAAGATCATCGACGAGATGTTCCTGTTCGAAAACCTTATCGAACTCGACGACCGCTCGATACAACTGCTGCTCAAGGAAATCGACACCAAATCCTTGGTTGTCGCCCTTAAGGGCGCCGACGACGACCTGCTGGAGAAATTCCTGCGCAATATGTCCAGCCGCGCCGGCACATTGCTGCGCGAAGAAATGGAGACCGCAGGCCCCATGCGCCGCTCCCAGGTGGAGCGGGAGCAGAAAACTATTTTGCAGGTGGTGCGACGCCTCGCCGACAGCGGCGAAATTGTTTTGACCAGCGGGGACGAAGTCTATGTCTGATGCCCTCTCCTGGCGCGCCTGGCGCATGGGCGAACTCGACGGCGAGGCCGAGCGGCGCCGTGCCGCCGAGCGCCGCGCCGAACTGCGTGCACGGCTGGAGACGGCGCGCGAGCAGGCCCGCCGCGAAGGCTGGCAGGCCGGATTCGACGCCGGGCACAAGGAAGGGCTGGCCAAAGGGCTGGAGGAAGGCCGCCGCGCCGGCGAAGCGGAGAGCGAACGCCAGCGCAGGGAACTACTGCAACCTCTCGCCGGACTGGCGCAGGCGTTTAGCGATGCCCTGGCCCGCCACGACGAGGAGATTGCGGCTGATCTGGCGGCAATGGCCCTTGCCGTGGGACGGCAGCTGGCCGGCGAAGCACTGGAGGCCCGCCCGCAGCAAGTGGTCGAAGTGGTGCGCCATCTGATGCGCGAGGAACCGCTGTTCAACGGCGGCTCACGCCTGTGGCTACATCCGCAAGACCTGCCGTTGGTGGAGGCGGAGCTGGAACGCGAACTCGCCGCCAGTGGCTGGCAAACGCGGCCCGACCCGCGCCTGAGCCGTGGCGGCTGCCGGGTGACTGGCCCCTCCGGTGAGCTGGACGCCAGCCTCGAAACCCGCTGGCAACAGCTGCAGGAAGGGGTATACAAGCGCCTGCGCGGCACCGCCGATCGCGGAGAAACACCGCAATGACCGCGGTCGCCAATCCCCACAGCGAGCGCTGGCGCCGCGCCCTAGGCGACTGCACCGAGCGGGTGGAGCAGTTTTCCACCTACCGGGCCAGTGGCCGGATCGTGCGCGCAACGGGATTGGTGCTGGAAGCCGTGGGGCTGCAGGTCCCCCTGGGCAGTGGTTGCCGCATCGAACTGTGCCCGCGGGCGGCTGGGGCGGAAGCCGCTTTCGCCGAAGCGGAAGTGGTGGGCTTCGCCGGTGACAGAGTGTTTTTAATGCCGCTGGAAGAGATTGGCGGCCTCACTCCCGGTGCCCGTGTGTTTACTTTGGGTGGCAGTGGCGCGCGCCGTTTTCCCCTGGGCGATGCCCTGCTGGGCCGGATTGTGGACGGCAGCGGCCACCCCCTCGACGGTGGCCTTCCGCTGCCGGAAGACCAACTCGATACCCTCTCCGCCGCGCCCCTGAACCCCCTGGCGCGCACGCCCATCCACGAACAGATCGATGTGGGCATACGCGCGATCAACAGCCTCCTGTGCGTGGGCCGGGGCCAGCGCCTGGGGCTCTTCGCCGGCTCCGGCGTGGGTAAATCCGTGCTGCTCGGCATGATGGCCCGATACACCCGCGCCGACGTCATCGTGGTGGGTTTGATCGGCGAGCGCGGCCGCGAGGTCAAAGACTTTATCGACAATATCCTCGGTGAAGAGGGCCTGCGCCGCTCGGTCGTGGTGGCAGCCCCGGCGGACACCACGGCGCTGCAACGTCTGCAGGGGGCCGCCTACGCCACCCGCGTGGCGGAGTACTTCCGCGACCAGGGCAAGAGCGTACTACTGATCATGGATTCACTGACCCGCTACGCCATGGCCCAGCGCGAAATCGCCCTCGCCATCGGCGAGCCACCGGCCACCAAGGGCTATCCACCTTCGGTATTCGCCAAGCTGCCCGGACTGGTGGAACGGGCCGGTAACGGCGAGAACGGCGGCTCTATCACCGCTTTTTACACGGTGCTGACGGAAGGTGACGACCAGCAGGATCCCATCGCCGACGCAGCGCGCGCCATCCTCGACGGCCATATCGTGCTGTCGCGCACCCTGGCGGAAGCCGGCCACTACCCGGCCATCGATATCGAGGCTTCTATCAGCCGCGCCATGACCGCGATTACCGACACCGGCCAGCAGCGCAATGCACAGCGCTTCAAGCAGCTGTTCTCCTGTTACCAGCGCAACCGGGACCTGATCAGTGTCGGCGCCTACAGCCCCGGTCAGGATCCCCTGTTGGATGAAGCCGTGCAGTTATATCCGCGTATGGAATCTTTCCTGCGCCAAAGCATCGGCGAGCGCGCGAATATCGACGACGCCCGGCAGGCCATGACCGCTTTACTCGGTGACACTCAATAGGGGGTGAACCATGAAGGCATCCGATCCACTGAACACACTGATCGATCAGAGCCGCAAGGCCCGCGACGCCGCAGGGCGCCTGCTGGCAGAAGAGCAGCGCGGCGGCGAAACCACCGCTGCCCAGCTGAAGACTCTGCAAGAGTACCGCCGGGAATACTGCCAGCGTTTACAGGAGGCGATGGCGCGCGGTATCAGCTCCGCCGCCCTGGACGATTACAACCGCTTTATCCGCTCGCTCGACGGCGCCATCGCCCGCGCCCAGGCGGCCCTGGATCAGCAGCAGGAAAGGATTGCCGCCAGCCGCGATCACTGGCGCCAACGCCAGCGGCAGTTATCGTCCTACAACACACTGGCAGCGCGCCGCACCGAGCGGGAGCGCCAACAGGAGCAGCGGCGCGAACGCCTGCAGTCCGACGAAATCACCCAGAATATCCTCGCGCGGCGCCAGTCCGCGGAAGAGCCCAGCCTCGTCTAGGAGAGAGAAAATGGATATCACCGCACTACTCACCGCGCTGTCCGCCAATACCGACAAGGGTTTTGCGAGTACCGCCGGCGGCGAAGATGGTGCTTCCTTCGCCCAGGCACTTGCGGCAGCTGTCCGCGAACCGGAAGGCGTAAGCGCAGAACTGTTGTCCGAAATCCTTCCAGCCCCGGCGCGGGAAAAATTCACGGCGCTCACACTGGATTCCGCAACGGCAAGCGCCGCGCTGAAAACTGATGCGGAAACAGTCGCACAAGAGGTCGCAGATGACGAACTCCTGGCTTCCGCGCTGGCCGCGCCCCTCACTGTGTCCTCCACTGCGGCGCCCGACGCGAAGACGGCCTCCACTGCCCCGGCCACAGACACCGGGAAGGCCCCCTCGGCAATCATGCAGAACGCCGCCGCAACGCCGACTATAAGTGGTCTGCAACCCGGCCAACATCCAGCCACAAGTGCGGCAATACAAGAAGTCTCCGCCCAAATTTCCTCCGCGGCTGGCCCGTCAGATACAGCCGCGGCTATGGCTGCAGTCAGCGCCGGCACACAACCCACAAATGCCCCCCCTGCGCAAGTAACCACTGCCGGCGCCGATACAGTACAGGAAAGAGCGGTTCCATCCGTGCTGGCATCCTCGGAGAGTGCGGTGTCGGGGCTGATGTCCGCGGCGGACGCGGGCAATGCCACTCATCCAGCCGCAGCCCCGGCCTTAACCACCAATTCACCGGCTGCGGCACAAGTCGGTCCAAGCAGTGCACCCCTGACTTTGCAATCCCCCCTGGCGAGCGATGCCTGGGGGCGCGAGCTGGAACAGCAGCTCGTAGGAATCGCTCAGCGGGGCGACAAGACGATTGAGCTGCAGTTGAACCCGCGCGAGTTGGGCCCGCTGTCGGTCAACCTGACCCTGGACGACCAAGGCGCCAAGGTGCAGTTCCTCGCCGCCCAGGCTTCGGTGCGCACTGCGGTGGAACAGGCGATTCCGCAACTGCGGGATGCCCTGGCGCAACAGGGCATCGCACTGGGAGAAGCCACGGTAGGCGAACAACAACAGAACCAACAGCAATCCCCGGAACGCAATTACCGGGAAGGTGACATTGGCGGCAGTGAAACTGCACCCGAAATCGCGTCCGCGGCTGCAGACATCAAGGTACCCACCAGCCGCACCGGAGGCGTGGATTTATATGCGTGACCTCAGGGCCCGCAGATAATGGGAGCGCCCCTTCGCAGACGCAAAAACTTTCCCTTTCGTCCCTCCGGTTACCTCCCTGTGTCCGGCGGTGTCGATATATCAATTCCATTACCTGGGCGCGCAGTATCCGCACGGGCAGGCAGTGAATGAATCAGAAATTCCCTAAACGCCGAGATAAGCCCAATACGCCGCCCTTTTCTTCAAATTCCCAAATCTGTGCCACCGGCATACTCCTTTGGCATCCATTGGGAAGTTTTCGTTATAAGGCGCAAGTGAATGGCTGATACATCTGGCAAATCCCGCGGTTTGGTGTGGCTGGCGGTAATAGCAGCAGTACTGCTCGCCGCGGTAGTAGCGATAAACGTGGTACTGCTGATGAAAATCGAGAGCGGCGGCAAACCCACCTCCGCTGTAACGCTTACGAAAGCCAAGCGTCCATCCGACCCGATTTTCGTCAAAATAGACCCCTTCACTGTAAACCTGCAGGACGATTTCTACGGTCGCCTGCTGTATGTGGGCCTGTCATTGCAAGTGGCTGATAAAGATACCGAGGAGTTCCTCCTCAAACACATGCCCCAGGTGCGCAGCCGCCTGCTGGTTTTGCATTCAGCCCAGAACCCACAGAAACTGGCCACGGCCGAGGGCAAGCGCGAATTAACCGCCGCTATTCTCGCCGCGCTGGCCGAGCCTATGGCCGAGTCCCAGCCGCAGCTGCACATCGACGACGTACTTTTCACCGAATTCATCGTGCAATAACGGAGGTCGGACCATGGCTCAGGACGACCTACTCTCCCAGGAAGAAATCGACGCCCTGCTGCACGGCCCCGGCGATACCGACAGTGCCGACAGCAACAGCGATGTCCCCCATATGCGACCCTACGATCCCGCCACCCAGCAGCGGGTGATCCGGGAGCGGCTGCACGGGATGGACATCATCAATGAGCGCTTCGCGCGGCATTTCCGCGTCAGCCTGTTTAACCTGATACGGCGCAGCGCCGATATCACCGTGGAATCGGTCCGTTACCAGAGCTTCAAGGACTTCGCCCGCAACCTGCCGGTGCCCACCAATCTGAACCTGATTTCCATGAAGCCCCTGCGCGGCACCGGCCTGATGGTCTTTCCGCCCAGCATGGTGTTTATGGTGGTGGACAGTCTGTTCGGTGGTGACGGACGTTTCCTAACCCGCCTGGAGGGTCGCGAATTCACCAATACGGAACAGCGGGTAATCCAGCGCATACTGCGCCTGGCCATCGGCGCCTATCAAGACTCCTGGCAGTCCGTGTACGAACTGGATATCAGCTACCTGCGTTCGGAGTTGCAGGCGCGCTTCGCCAATATCACCAATTCACCCAACGAAGTCATCGTCAACACCACCTTTAATCTGGATGTGGGCAATCTGTCCGACCGTTTCCAGATCTGTATGCCCTATTCGATGATCGAGCCACTGCGCGATCTGCTGACTAATCCCGTTTTGGATGCGCGCAGCGCGCGCGATAAAAGCTGGAACCAGCGCATGGCAGGTGAAATACGCCAGTCAAAAATTGAACTGGTGGCGGAATTCGCCAGCCTGCCGAGCCGTATCGGCGCGGTCATGAAACTGCAGCAGGGTGACATCCTGCCACTGGAGCTGCCGGAAACCGTGACCGCGCGGGTGGACGGTGTACCTGTACTGGAATGTGAATACGGCTGCCGTAACGGCCAGCGTGCCCTGCGCGTCACCCGGCTGATAGAGCGCAGCGGCGGACGGACGCTGCTCGGTGCCGGCAATTTCATTGAAGGGGCAATGCCCAAGAGCGAGGAGAGCGAGCAATGAGCGACGCCGAAAAAACCGCAGAGAACAACGCTGAAGAAATAACCGTAAAAGAAAACACCACCGAAGACAGCTGGGCTGCAGCCATGACTGAACAGCTGAGCGATGCCGACCCCTGGTCTGAAGCCCTGGCCGAACAGGGGGCCTCCGCAGCGAGCGCCGACACCGCCGCGCGCAGTGTGGGCGAGCAGATTTTCAAGCCGCTGGAACAGGGCGATGGCAGCACCGCTGCCCGCGATCTGGAAATGGTGATGGACATACCGGTGAAACTCAGTGTGGAGCTGGGCCGAACCCGCATCACCATCAAACAACTGTTGGAACTGGCCCAGGGTTCGGTCATCGAGTTAGACGGCCTGGCGGGCGAACCCATGGACATACTGATCAATGGCTACCTGATCGCCCAGGGCGAAGTGGTGGTAGTGGATGACAAATACGGTATCCGAATCACCGAGATCATTACCCCACAGGAACGCGTGCAGAAACTGAACCGATGAACCCCGCGAGCGCCAACGCCGGCGAGGCCGTCAGCGGTATGGCCCTCTTGGGCAAAACCGCCCTGGTGCTGGTCGCGCTGATCGGTCTGATCGTTCTGTGCGGCTGGCTGTTGCGACGACTCGGAACCACAGGCCAAAGCGGCGCCAATCCAGCCCTTAACATTATCGCCAGCCGCCCGGTAGGCCCGCGCGAGCGGGTTGTAGTAGTGGAAATAGAGGACACCTGGCTCGTACTGGGCGTCGGTGGCGGCAGCGTCAGCAAACTGCACCAGCTACCGGCACCGCCGCAAGCCCCTCGGGGCACACAGGAAGACGGCGAGGGCTTTGCCCAGCGCTTCGCCCGTGCCCTGGGCCAAAACCTCAACGGGCGGAGGAGCAAACCGTGAAGCCGGTACTGAAAGTGTTTTTGCTGGCGCTGCCATTGCTGGCCAGTCTCGCCTTCGCCGACGGCGCCTGGGCGCAGACCGGCCTGCCCGGCATTACCAGTCAACCCACAGCGGACGGCGGTCAGCAGTGGTCCATCAAACTGCAAACACTGCTGCTGCTCACCAGTCTGGCCTTTATCCCGGCGGTGTTGCTGATGATGACCTGTTTTACCCGCATCATCATCGTGCTGGGACTGTTGCGTACTGCCATGGGTACCCAGGCAACTCCGCCCAACCAGGTGCTTCTGGGTCTGGCGCTCTTTCTGACTTTCTTCGTGATGTCGCCGGTGCTGCAGGAAATCTACACCGTGGCCTGGCAGCCGCTCAGCGCCGATGAAATCAGTTTCGAACAGGCACTGGAGCGCGGCATTCAGCCACTGCGACAGTTTATGCTGGCCCAGACCCGCGAACCGGATATCGCCCTGTTCGCGCGCCTGGCCGAAGCCGGGCCGCTGCAGAGCCCGGAAGATACCCCACTGCGGGTACTGCTCCCGGCGTTTGTCACCAGCGAACTGAAAACCGCCTTCCAAATCGGCTTTACGATATTTATTCCCTTTTTGATTATCGACCTGGTGGTGGCCAGCGTGCTGATGTCCCTGGGGATGATGATGGTGCCCCCCGCCACCATCTCCCTACCCTTCAAGCTGATGCTGTTTGTATTGGTGGACGGCTGGCAACTATTGATTGGCTCACTGGCGCAGAGCTTCTTCGTATGAGTCCGGAAACTGTTATGAGCATCGCCTACAAGGCGATGATGACCACGCTCTATATGGGCGCGCCCATGCTGCTTACCGCCCTGCTAGTGGGGCTGCTGGTCAGCCTTTTCCAGGCGGCGACTCAGATTAACGAAATGACCCTGTCATTCATTCCAAAAATTCTGGCGGTGTTCGCGGTGCTGGTAATCGCCGGCCCCTGGCTGCTCTCGTTGATTACCGACTACACCCGCACACTTTTCCAAAGTATCCCTTTTCTGGTCTCCTGAGTGGTTGAGCTCACCTACGCGCAACTGCACGCCTGGCTGGTGGCCTTTCTGTGGCCATTTATGCGTATTTCCGCATTCCTGATGGCCGCGCCGCTGCTCGGCCACTCGGCGGTGCCTGCGCGGGTGAAAGTTGGGTTGTCGGCCTTGCTCGCCGCGGCCGTGGCACCCGGTCTCCCCCCCATGCCCGAGGCGCCGGTGTGGTCCTGGGCGGGGCTCGGCATCATTGTTGAACAAACGCTGATAGGCGCGGCCATGGGACTCGCACTGCGGGTCATGTTCAGCGTGGTGCAAGCGGCGGGGGAATATATCGGCCTGCAGATGGGGTTGGCGTTCGCCACCTTCCTCACTCCAGATGGGGTCAACACAGTGGTGCTGTCGCGCATTTTCAACACCATCACCTTGATGATGTTTTTGGCGGTAAACGGCCACCTGATTGTTATCGACATCCTCGCCTCCAGCTTCCACACCCTGCCCATCGGCTATACCGGCCTCAATCCCGGCGGTATGGAACTTCTGGTGCGCTACGGCGGCACTATCTTTGCCTCTGGCCTGCTGCTGGCACTGCCCCTGGTGGCCGCGCTGCTGATCATTAACCTGTCCCTCGGTATTCTCAACCGCTCGGCGCCACAGCTGACGGTCTTTTCCGTGGGTTTCCCCACCTCTCTGACACTGGGACTCTTGTTACTGACCGTATTGATGACCGACTTCGGCCGCTTTCTACAACACTTGTTTGGTGGCGGACTGCTTTTTCTGCAGCAGCTGGTGGAGACGCTGGCACCGCTGTAGCGGGCCTGGCTTCCAGAGTCTTTTCACAGTCCAGAAGTCAATTCCCAGGTGGTTTGTTAAGGAGGTGGCGAGGTTGATCTGGGCGGCTTCCCGCCGCCCAGCGAGCGGAAGGCAATCAGAGACGGTCGAACAGGCTCAAACTTTTGATATCGACAAAAGCCTGTTGTGCTGCCTGCAGGCCGACCTGGCGCAGACTGTATTCAGCAATGGCCTCCACGTAGTCCAGGTCCACCAGATCCGACAATTCCTGCTGGTAGTTGAGGGTCCGGTTTGCTGCCACCGAGTCCACTACATCCAGCTCATTCAAGCGGGCCCCAACAGAGGCGCGGACGGTGAGCACATTATCGAGGCTGTTGTCGAACTCCCGCATCACGGTGTTCAAGGTATTCGCGCGCGCGGCCTTTTCGCTGTCTGTGCTGGCCGGCTGTTCCAGAATTGACAGAGCCTTTTCGAAAGTGGCGAACAGATCCGTGTTCATGTTTTGCGCCAGGTCGACAGTAATTCGGTCACCGTCGGCGGGCTCGCCTTCAAGAATCATGGTCAGGCCGCCAAAGCTGAGTGCCTGCCCCGACGCGTAGGGTTGCGGCGCACCGCCGTTAATGGAGTAGGTAGCGGTTCCGGACACCACAGAGAAGGTGATATCGAAGGCACCGCCGTAGCCGGGGTCCGTCTCGTCCACCACATTGGGCCCTTTGAAGGTGACACTGCCGGTATTGGCGGAATCCGCCTCGGCCACATAGCCGGCGCTGGCGGTTACACTTTGGAATACCTCGATACCATTGTCCGCCACCGGCATTAAACGGGAGGCGTCGATGCGTACTTCGCGGCTATTGTTATCGGCGACGTAAATTACGTTCCCCGTGCCGCTGCGGACAAAAGGCGCGCTATCATCCTGATAGCCGCCAAAAAGGTAGCGGCCATTGCCGTCGGTGGCGTTGGCCTGGCCGATCAGTGTCTCGTAGATACCCCGCAGTTCGCTCGCTACCGAAACGCGGTCCTCGTCACTCAAAGTGTCGCTGGCCGCCTGCACGATCAGGGTCTTGGCACTGGCGATGGCATCGCTGACGCCATTGAGAATGCTCTCTTCCTGGGAAAGTGCATTGCGGGCGCTGACACGGGCGTCGGTGTACTGCTCGGTGATCGCCAGGGACTGGGACACCTGTACGGCTTGCGAGGCGGCCTGGGGGTCGTCGGAAGGGTTGACCACACGGCGGCCCGAGGCGATCTGCTGCCCCACCTTGAGGAACTCGCCCTGCTGGCGGTTCATGGAGCTCATACTCTGTTCATAAACGGTAACAGTGCTGATACGCATGGCGTCCGAATCTCCTTATCTCAGGCCCAGGATGGCGTCCATCACGGTCGCAGCCGTCTGGATCACTTGGGCATTGGCCTGGTAATACTGCTGATAACGAATCAGGTTGGCGGCCTCTTCATCCAGATTCACGCCGGAGTCCGATAACTGCAGCGCGCGCAACTGCTCAGTGAGCCCCTCCTGTGCCTCCAGGTTTACCTGGACGATATTGGTGCGGTTACCCACATCACTGACCATGGCCGCATAAGCGCCGTTCAGGGTGGCCGAGCCGCCAACCAACTGTGCGTTCTGCAGCTGTTGTAGTGCGAGTGCGTTTTCGTTGTCACCACTGCCGCCGCCGAGCCCCGCGGCAATTTCCGCCCCGTCCTGGATCAGATTTTCCATACCGCTGGCGACATTGCGCACCGGCTGTAATTGGAAACTGTCGCCGTCCACCAGGCTCGCTGCGCCAGTGACAGTGACGACTACGCCACCGAAGGTCAGCTGGTCGCTGGCATCGAGGGTGGCGGTGAAGGTGTCACCAGTATCCAGGCGGGTGATCTCGAACTGACCGGTGGCGGCATCGGTCACTGTGAGTTCAAAATCGCTGGCGGTGAGCTGTGTAATATCGTCAAAAACCGCACTGATCGTGGCGGTGCCGCTGTTGTCCGCATTGCTGAAAGTGCGCGGCTGGCCGATAGCGAACATATCCGTGCCCGGATTGCCGTACTGGTCCACCCCAGCGTTGTGTTGCTGGTTCACGCCCAGTGCGAGGGAGACAGCCAGCTGACCGAGCTGATTCTGGGTTTTGTCCAGCGTTTCGCTGCGGAAGGTCAACAATCCGCCCAGGGAACCGCCGGAAATCATGCCTTCCTTGAGTTCGATCAGGTTGCCGGCGGAGTCGTGGTAGCCGACCACTGTACGGCTGGGGTCAGCGGCGGAGTCTATCGCCTCCAGGCTAAAGGTCTGGGACCCCGCCACTATGGGCTGCCCATTGCCGATGGACAGGTTGTAGGTGCCGCTTTCCTGCACCGTCAGCTGCACATCAATGCGTTCGCTAAGATCCGCCACCAGCTGATCGCGCTGGTTGAGCAGGCTGTTGGGCGCCTCTCCGTGTTTGGCCTTGGCCAGAGCTATCTCGCGGTTGAGGCTGGCAATCTGCTCGGCAGTGTTGTTGATCTGGGTGATCTCATCGGCAATCTGATCGTTGACGCCCTCGCGCATATCCTGCAGGTAGTCGTCAAAGGCGCGGAACTGGGCGCTCAGCGTATCCGCCGCTCCGATTACTCCCTGGCGTGCAGCCGGGTCGGAGGGGGCGGCTGTAAGATCTTCGATTGAGGAGAAGAAATTCTGTATCAGAGGGGCCAGGCCCGCATCGCTATCGGCGAGTAGATCGTCGATCTGGGACACTTGCACTTCGTAACTGGCCAGCGCACTTGCCGTACTGCTAACTCCATTGAGCTGGTTGGCCACGAAGTCGTCGAATTGGCGCTGCACGTCGTTGACCTGCACACCGAGGCCGCCACTGCGCTCGCCGAGCAGAGTGAGTTCCCGGTTGTAGCCCTCGGTATAGACATTGCTGATGTTGTTGCTGGTGGTGTTGAGTGCGATCTGGGCGGCGTTGAGGCCGCTCAAGCCAATCGAAAACATACTCATTGTTAGTCTTTCCTTTTCAGCTGCTCCGCGAAGGCACAGCTGCCGCGGAGAGGGGAAAGCAGCAGCTGGGGCATACGCCCGTGCCGGCTTTAATAATCACAAGACCTATATCAGTTATCGGCCGGTAAGCGCCCCGGCTTGAGTCTTGGCCACTACTTTTATTTGCCACCGCTGCCTGTGCGGCTGGACAACTGCTCGACCAGCTGCTCGGCCAATCCAAGGCCCCGTCCGGCCAAGTGCTGGGACAGCTGCTGGTCGTACAGGGATTCGTAAAACCGGATGCCGGTGTTGTCGATCAGCCCGGAGCGGGGGGTGGCCTCGCGCATGCTCTTCATCAACTGCTGCAGGAAGAGCGCCTCGAACTGTTCCGCGGCCGCCCGCAGGTTTTTCTGCGGGTCCTCCGCCGCTTCGTTTTTCAGCCGTTCCAGCCCCTGTACATCCAGAGCGAAGTGTCCGCTCACCAACGCGTTATCCATCAGATAATCTCCAGTTCCGCGCGCAGCGAACCCGCCGCCTTGAGGGCTTCCAAAATCGACATCAGATCCTGGGGCGTGGCGCCGAGGGCATTGAGCGCATCCACCACTTCCATCAGATCCGCGCCCTCGACAAACTGCAGGGAGCCCATCTGCTGGCGGACAGTGATATCGCTGCTCGGCACGACCGTCGTCTGCCCCTCTCCGAAGGGCGCTGGCTGACTGACGCCGAAATCGGTGTTGATTACCACCGACAGGTTGCCGTGGGCCACGGCGGCGGGGCCCAGGGTGACGCGGCCGTTCAATACCACCGAGCCACTGCGGGCATTGAGCACCACCCGCGCTGGCGGCTCCACCGGCATAACTTGGACACTTTCTACCCGCGCCATAAAGTTGACCCGCTCATTGGGGCGCCCGGGGCCTTGCAGGCGGATAACGCGGGCATCCACCGCCTCCGCCACCGGGCGACCGAATTCGGCGTTGATGGCGCGCACCGCGCGCTGCGCCGTGCCGAAGTCCGCCTCGCGCAGATGCAGCTCCAACGCGCTGGCCCCCAGATCCAGGGACACTTCGCGCTCCACCAGGGCACCACCTGCGATACGGCCGCCCGCCTGCTGGTTGATCTGTACGCTGGAACCACCGGACTCGGCACCGGCCCCGCCCACCAGAAGGTTGCCCTGGGCAACGGCATAGGTGAGGCCGTCCACCCCCTTCAGAGGGGTCATCAGCAGCGTTCCCCCGCGTAGGCTGCGGGCATTACCGATGGATGACACCACCACATCGACGCGCTGGCCGGGCCGCGCGAATGGCGGCAGCTCCGCGGTGACCATCACCCCGGCCACATTGCGCAACTGCATATTGGTGCCCTCGGGAATGGTAATTCCCAGCTGCGAGAACATGTTGATCAGGCTCTGTGTGGTAAAGGGCGTCTGCATCGTCTGGTCGCCGGTGCCGTCCAGCCCCACTACCAGGCCGTAGCCCACCAAGTGGTTGTCGCGCACACCGGCGAAATCCGCCAGTTCACGCAAAGGTTCAGCGCGCGCCGCGACAGCGGCGAGCGCCAGTGACAACAGTATCCAGTTCGGGAATGGGAATCTCATCGTCGCTGCCGTCAGAAGGGGGAGAGGTTCAGGAACAGACGCTGCAGCCAGCCCATGTGCTGCGCTTCGTCGATATAGCCGTCGCCGACGTATTCAATGCGCGCTTCGGCCACCTGGGTGGAGAGCACGGTGTTGGCGCTGGAAATCTCACGCGGATCGATAATGCCGGAAAACCGGATGTACTCAGTGCCCTGGTTGATCACTATCTGCTTTTCACCGCGTACGCGCAGGTTGCCGTTGGGAAGCACCTCCAGCACGGTCACCGCCATGGTGCCGGTGAAGGTGTTTTCCGCGCTTGCGCCACCACCGCCTTCAAAGTCGTTGCTGCCCTCGATATCAAAGCCGTAATCCGTCAGGCTTTCGAGGCCATCCGGAACCACCGTCGAAGTGAGCGATCCAGTGCCGGACCGGTTGGCGTTGCTCTCCGCGCTCTTGGAGGCACTCACTTGTTCGTTGAACACCACGGTAAGCAGGTCTCCCGCCATGCGCGGGCGGCGGTCCTCGAACAGCGGCCGGTAGCCCCGGTCCGCCTGATAAATCGCACCGTTGGGTTTCGCCGGTGGCGGCACGGGCACCGACACCCACTCTTCCTGACTCACCACCGAGGAACGCGGCAGATACGCACAACCAGCGTTGAGCATGATCAGGGCCGCGACGGTGATCTTCTTAACTACAGACAGCATGGTCCCGATCCGCTTATAACTGGGCCAGGCGGGAGAGCATTTCATCGGATGCCTGCACCGCCTTGCTGTTGATCTCGTAGGCGCGCTGGGTCTGGATCATACTGACCATCTCTTCCACCACGTTGACGTTGGAGGTCTCCACGTAGGACTGGTAGAGGCTGCCAGCGCCGTTCAAGCCGGGCATGCTTTCGGTGCGCATACCGGAGGCGGAAGTTTCCAGGTAGAGGTTTTCACCGATGCTTTGCAGGCCCCCCGGATTGACGAAAGTGGATAGAGTAATCTGGCCCACTTCCACACTCTCACTGGAACCCGGCTCGGTTACCGATACCACGCCATCCTTGCCGATGGTCACTGACAGGGCGTTTTCCGGAATAATCACCGCCGGTTCCAGGGGGTAACCGCTGGAAGTCACCATCTGGCCGTTCTCGTCCAGCTGGAAGCTGCCGTCACGGGTATAGGCGGTGGTGCCGTCAGGCAGAAGTACCTGAAAGAATCCCTTGCCGTTGATGGCCAGGTCGCGGGAGTTGCCGGTTTGCTCCAGGCCGCCCTGGGTGTGGAGCCGCTCGGTGGCCACCGGGCGCACACCACTGCCCACCTGCATGCCCGATGGCAGGGTGTTCTGCATATCGTTTTGCGCACCGGGCTGGCGCAGGTTCTGGTAAAGAAGGTCCTCGAATACAGCGCGGGATTTCTTGAAGCCGTTGGTGCTGACGTTGGCCAGGTTGTTGGCAATCACATCCATTTTTACTTGCTGTGACTCGAGGCCGGTCTTGGCTGTCCACAGTGATTTGATCATTTTCTTTTCCTCTCAGGGCGGGTTGGCGCCACAAAACGATGCGAAGAATGCTGCCGGTGGTTGCCTTGCGGGACTGTCTGCGAGAGGGGGCTCGCAGGCAAGCCGACATGGACATATTCACGGCGTGTCCGCAAGGCACCCACCGGCAGCAGGCGGCCACAGGCTTTGGCCGGGCAGCCTTCCCCTTGGTTGTTTATTCAATGGATAAAAGGTTGTCCGCCCGCCGGGCATTTTCGTCAGCGCTCTCGATCACTTTGATTTGCATTTCGTAGCGCCGGGCGTTGTCGATCATGGCGACCATAGATTCCACCGCGTTGACGTTACTGCCCTCGAGCGCGCCGCTGATCAGGCGCGCGTTTTCATCCGCGGGCAGCGGAGCACTGTTGTCGGCGGCATCCGGGGGAGCGCGGAAGAGGCCGTCCTCGCCGCGCACTAGGCGCGTCTCGCCCGGATCGACCAACTTGAGGCGGCCCACTTGCGCCAGAGCCTCGGGGTCCTCACCGGCGCCAATCGCGCTCAGGGTGCCGTCCGCACCCATGGACAGAGACGCACCCAAGGGCACTACGATGGGCCCGCCCTGCCCGATCACCGGGCGGCCGGCAGTGGTGAGCATGCCGTTGGCGTCCACTTGCAGGTCGCCGCGGCGGGTATAGGCCTCACTGCCGTCGGCAGCCTGCACCGCCAGCCAGGCATTGCCCTGCAGGGCAACGTCCAGGTCGCGGCCAGTGGCGTTCACCGGTCCGGCGCTGAAGTCGGCGCCGGGAGTGGAGGCCATAACCGAAACTCGCGTGGGCAGTTGGCCATCCCCCTGCACCGGTACGGCGCGCAGCGCGTGCAGCTGGGCGCGAAAGCCCGAGGTGGAAACATTGGCCAGGTTGTTGCTGACCACCGCCTGTTGTTCCATGCTCTGACGGGCGCCGCTCATGGCGGTGTAGAGAATGCGATCCATAACTGTGCTCTCGTTCTTTCAGGCAATTGCGCCCGGGCCGATTCGCGTTACTGCATCGGCCCGGGCACCAGAACGAACTGCCGTTAGCGCAGGTTCACCGCGCTCTGCAGCACCTCGTCCTGTATCTTGATGGTCTGGGTATTGGCCTGGTAATTGCGCTGGGCCACGATCAGGTCCACCAACTCCCGGGTGAGGTCCACGTTGGACACTTCCACCGTTCCCGGCTCCAGGGTGCCGAACTGCCCGGTTCCGGCCAGCCCCAAGAGCGGCTGACCGGAGCTGCCGGATTCCACCCAGACGTTGTCGCCTGCCGGGGTCAACCCCTCTTCGTTGCGGAAATTGGCCAGCGCCACGGTACCCAGCACCTGACTCTGCTCGTTGGCGTAGTTACCGATGATATTGCCGTCTTCATCGAAGCTGATGCCCACCAGAGCGCCGGACGTGTAGCCGTTCTGACTCAGGGAATCCAGGGAGAAATCGTTGCCAAACTGCGTGGTGCCATCGAAGGCGATGGTGAAATTAAGTGGATCAGCGCCACCAGCCGGGGTGAAGCTGTATGTGGGGAAGGTGCTCGAAGCGACATCCAGGGTACCGTTACTGGTGAAAATCAGCTGCCCCACGTTGACGGTATCATCGACACCGTCCACCGCCACGCGCACTTCCCAGGTATTGTCCGCCGTCTTGGTGAAATAGGTTGTCATGGTGTGTTGCACACCCAGTGAGTCATAGGCGGTCCCGGTGTTGGCGTAGGAGTAACTGTCAGCGTCCGCCACACTAAATGGGGTGATTGCGCGATCGATAATGCTGACGGTCGCGTCGAGGTTAAACGATGCCTCCACCTCCGTTGTGGCTGAAGCCGGCATTGCCCCCGCGGGGACTTGCAGCTCTTCCGGCTGGCCGCCAGTGCCAACGCCTGCGGGGAAGCCGGTCAGGCGCGCCCCCTGGGCATTTTCCAGATAACCGTCGCTGGTCAGAATCAGCTGGCCGTTGCGCGAATAGAGCACCTCTCCACCCTGAGTGAAGCGGAAGAAGCCACTACCGTTGATCCCCAGATCCAGGTTACGACCCGTGGATTCCAAGGTGCCGTTAGAGAAGTCCTGCAACACCGCGGAAACCCGGGTGCCCTGCCCGGCAAGGGCGCCGGTGTAGACATCGGCGAATTGCACACTGGAGCTCTTAAAGCCGACCGTTGCCGAGTTGGCGATATTGTTTCCCACCACATCCAGGTTGGTGGCGGCGGCGTTAAGGCCGCTCAGCGCCTGCGAAAATCCCATGGTTTGCTCCTTGAAATGTTTATCAGAGAATTTGACGTATGTCGCTCAGATCGACAGGTTCGGAAACACCGCCCAGATCCAGCAGCGGCGCGCCCTGGTCGTCCAGGCTGACGCCATTGACCAGGGCATAGTTGAGTACAGTTGCATCCACCGGCTCACCATTGGCGTAGGCTTGCACGGAAACCGTATAGGCGCCCTCCGCGACAAGGGTGCCCTCATCGGTAGTACCATCCCAGGTAAAGGATTCGGTACCGGCAGAAAGGGAGAAGGGTTCGAAACTGCGCACCACCTCCCCGTTGCCGTCGCGGATGGTGATACGCACATCATCGGCGCCTGCCGGCAGCTCTATACCGAAGGGCGTGGTAACACCCTCCTCTCCCACCAACACCCGGTCACCGGGTACCAGTACGCCTTTGCCGATCAGGCTGGTGGCCTGCATCAACTGGCTGGCATCCAGCTGCCCGGTGATGCCCTCCAGCGTGTCGTTCAAATTCTGGATACCAGTGACGGTATTGATCTGCGCCAGCTGGGAGGTCATCTCCGCGTTTTCCATCGGATTCATCGGATCCTGGTTTTGCAGCTGGGCCACCAGCAACGTCATAAAACTCTCCTGCAGCTCCAGCCCGGCGTTTTGGGTCGAAGCGCCTGCGGTGGTGTTGAGCGCGTCGCGCACCGCGCTGTCGATCACATTAGTGACAGCCATCAGTTTTCTCCCAGGGTCAGGGTTTTCAGCATCAATTGCTTACTGGTGTTCATTACCTCCACGTTGGCCTGGTATGAACGGGAAGCGGAAATCATGTTGACCATCTCGCCAACCGGATCCACATTCGGCATTTGCACATAGCCATCGTCGTCTGCCAACGGGTGGTCCGGGCGGTATTCGAGCCGCAGCGGCGACGGATCCTCAACCAGGCCACGCACCGACACGCCACCCATACCTTCGCGGCCGCGCGCTTCAAATATCAATTGTTTGGCGCGGTAGGGCTGGCCATCCGGACCGGCCACGCTGTCCGCATTGGCCAGGTTACTGGCGGTCACATTCATGCGTTGGGCCTGGGCGGTCATGGCCGAACCGGAAATCTCAAAAATCGAAAACATTGACATTGGCCTCTCCTACCCCTTTTATTCCGACTGCATGGCGGACTTCAGCCCCTGGATACGGCCGTTGAGGATGGTCAGCGCGGCCTGATAACGGACCGAGTTGTCCGCAAAGTAGCTCCGCTCCACATCCATATTGACCGTGTTGCCATCGAGGCTCGGTTGATCGGGAACCCGGTACAGCAAATCCAGGGATGTCGTCGATGATGCGCTTGCGGACAGATGTCGCGGCGAGGTGGTACGCGCCGTCAGGCCCCCTTCCGCGCCTCCCCGCTCTACAGCGCGCGCCAGCTCCCGGGAAAAATCAAAATCCCGGGCCTTGTAGGTGGGCGTATCCGCGTTGGCGATATTGCCGGCCAGCACCTTCTGGCGCTCGTGGCGCAGATTGAGCGCCTCCCGATCGAAATTCAGGGTGGCGGCGAGTCGATCGATCATGCCGTAACTCCCAGAGTCTTACTTGGTCACATTCGAGGCTACCGCCGAGAAAGCAAAGCCAAAGGGAAAAACAAGCCGGGGTTTTGCCCCCATTTCCGCTCTTCATCCCAGCCTCCGCCACTTACAATCTGCCCAAACTGATAAGCAGCCAATTAGATGAACGAACTCCGCGGTCCGCTGATCGCACTGCTATTGTTCGCGCAGTCCCTCTGTGCCGCCGCGACAACGGACCCGGCGACAGATGCCGTGCGCAAATTTCTCAGCCGGCAGGCCACACAACCGGGCCGGGAAGTGCGGATTGAAGTACAACCGGCACCCGCGCGACTGCCGCACTGTGAAAATCCAAGGCCTTTCCTGCCTGGCAAGGGGCAACAGCTACGCGGCCTGGTCACCGTCGGCGTGCGCTGCGGCGCCGACGGCAGAGTCCGCTACCTGCAGGCAAAGATATCGATCATCGGTGACTACTGGGTGAGCGCCCGGCGGATAGAGGCCGGCACCCGGATCGACGCGGACATGCTGCGCAGAACCAGAGGTGATCTGAGCAACCTGCCCCGGGGCGCAGTGCTGGAGCGGGAGCAGATAGTCGGGCAAATCGCGAGCCGTCCATTGAATGCCGGTACGGTGCTGCAAGAACAGCAGCTAAAGCCTGTTCCCCTGGTGCTGCGGCGCCAACCGGTAACCGTCGAGGCGCGCGGCCAGGGATTCCGCATCGCCCGCGAAGGGATCGCCCTGGAGGAGGGTGCACTCGGTGAAAAAATACGGGTGCGTCTGGCGGACAGAAGACAAATATTTGCAGTGGTAAGTGGCCCGGGGCAGGCACAGGTCAATTTTTAGCGCCAGATCACGCCGGATTTGCGACAAACGCCACAGCTGTCAGTTAAAGAAGCGTTAAAACGGGCCGATATAGCCAACGAAACATGATGGAGATTCCCCCTTGAAAATCGACAATATCGCCCAGTTGACCGCCGCCAAGGCTCCGCACGAGGGCGGACGCAACGAAACAGCACCGGCGCCCAAAACCGAAGCGGCGGAAGCCTCCGCCGATGTCAGCCGCCTGCGTCAGGCGAGCGCCGACAACAGTCAAGATATCGACACCGTGCGGGTGGAAGAGTTGCGCCAGGCCATTGCCGAAGGACGCCTGGAAATCCGCGCGGACAAGATTGCCGACGGCCTGATTCAAAGCCTTCGCGAACTGGTGGAAACGTGACGCCATGGCACTGGCGGACCACCTGGAACAACAGATGACCCGCTTGCAACAGCTGTTGGAACTGTTGCGGGAAGAGCGCGGCGTGCTGCTGGAAGGCCGAGTGGACGGCACTAGGCTGTCACAGCTGGCGGAGCGAAAGCAGGCGCAGCTCGGGGCAGTGGAAGATTTTGAACGCCATCGCCGCCAGGCTCTGCTCCGCCTGGGTTACAGCGACAATCGCGAGGGGGACGAGCGCGCCGCCAACGACGCCGGCTGCCTGCCGCTATGGCGCGCCATTTGCGAATGCGCCGCCGAGGTGGCGGAACTCAACCGGGGCAACGGCGCCCTGATCGATCTTCGAGCGGAACACAACCGCCGCCTGCTGGATTTCCTTCAGGCAGCAGCGGGTAAAGATCTCTACGGCCCGGACGGCCGGGCCCAGGCCCAATCCGGGCGCATCAACTCGCGGGCATAAGGCCGGCTTGGCCCCCTTCCCCGATTTACTCTTTATGTCAGCGCCAGGAGAGTCGACAGCGTGACACGATTACCAGATGTTATTGATGATGATCTGCTGGAAGTGAGTCTGGCCTGCCGACCCGTGTATAACCGCGGCCAGGAGGTTGTCGCCCTTGACCTGCTGGTGCAGGGAGAGCAGCCATCCCTCGGGGCGACGCTATCGGATATAGAAGCCAGCAGTGCAGTCATTCTCGGCACCTATACCCAGCTGTTCCAGGACGGCCGCATGCAACGGGTACCCGGCTTCCTCAAAGTCACCGATGAAGTGATCCTGGCCCCCGAGCTTCCGGACCTGCCCAAGGATCAATATATTCTGGAAGTGCCGGAAGGTATGCTGCTCACTTCCGAGCGTGTAGAACAGCTTAAACTCCTGGCTCAGCGCGGTTACCGCCTCGCAATGGCGGGTTACGACCCCGACGACGTCGAACTGGATGTACTGGTGGAGCTAGTGCATATCGTCAAGGTGGACACCCGGCAATTAAACGACGCTGCCCTCGACCGGGCGGTACGCAAACTGCGGGCAAATGGCGTAAAGATTCTGGCGGACAAGGTCGACAACCGCGAGCAGTTCGAGCGCTGTGCGGATCTGGGGTTCGACTACTACCAAGGCAATTTTCTCAGCGCCCCCACCCCAATCAAGGGCAAGAAGATCAGCGGTAACAAGGTACTGCTACTGCAACTGTTGTCAGAGCTACACAGCCCGGAAGCATCGCCAATGCGTCTGGAGCAAATCGCGCTCAAGGACGCCAACCTCACCTACCGCATATTGAAGGTCGTCAACTCCGCCGCCATGGGTCTGCGCCGTGAAGTACGCTCCTTATCCCATGCCATCGCACTTGTAGGCCTTGAAGAGATCAAGCGCTGGGCCAACTTATTCCTGGTATCCGGTGAGCACAACAAGCCGGAAGCACTCACCCGCAGTATGCTGGTGCGCGGCCGCATGTGCGAGGTTCTGGCGGAAATTGCCGGGCACAGCGACACTGTTAACTATTTTATTGTCGGCCTGCTGTCGCAGCTGGATGCACTGATGGATATTTCCATGCCGGAACTGATGGAGCAGGTACCCCTGAGCAAAGAAGTCAAAAGCGCCCTGTTGGCGCGCGGCGGCAGCTTGGGTGAAGTCCTCGGTGAGGTGGAACGCTACGAGCAGGGCCTCTTCGATGAACTCACCCTGCTGAAAGATACCCGGTTCTACGAGGCCGCCTACCGCCACGCCATTGGCTGGGCGCAACAGGTTCAGAAAGCGATGAGCTCCGCGGACTGACACATAGCCTCCCGGCTCCGCCCCGGTGAGCAGCCACTGCGGAGCCCACGAGCGCTCTGACGGTTCCAGACAGGTTCAGGGCGCAGTGTTTTGACTTCCCTAAAGAACCTCTGATTAATTCACTTCCTGACGGTAAAAACTCTTTGAAGCCAGAAGAGAAGCTCAGGTGTAGGCTGGCCATTTCGAAACCGTCGGATACAGGGATGTATCCGTCGGAGCCTCAGGAAAGTACTCATGCGTTCTCGAAATGGCTATCCTATTGCCTGAGCGCCCCGGAAGCTACCATAGTGTTCGCGCGAATTAATCAGAGGTTCCCTAAGCGAATTATCGGCTGCGCCCCAATTCTCTACTAAAGCCCGCTTTTATTCCGCCGATAGTGAAAGTGTGGACCGTTTCGGCCCACCGGCGTCGCTTGGCGCCGCAATTTCACATCTCCTAAGACTCAAGTCCGAAACACTTTCACCGGGGAATCAAGCCATGAAACTGCTCAAACTCCTATTTGTCCTGGCAGTAACCGCCGCGGCATCGAACACTGCAAGCGCCAACGACGCGCTCAACCAATACGCAACCCAATTGAAGAAGCACACCGCCCAGCACGTCCGTTATCCCCGGCGCGCGCAGGAGCGCAAATGGGAGGGCGTGGTACAGCTGCAGGTCACTATCGACGCCCAAGGTCAGGTGCAAAACATCCAGGTACTAAAAGAATCCAACTACTCCAGCCTGAACCGGGCGGCCTTGCGCAGTGTTGAGAGCGCCAACCCTTACCCTGCCATCCCGGCTGAGCTGGGAATCGACAGCTATGAGTTTGTCGTACCCATCAACTTCAAACTTTCCAGCTGATCGGAGCGAGGAAATGATGACAAAAAAACTGGCCACACTGTCCGGTGCCCTGTTTCTTGTATCGGGCACCGCCAGTGCCGAGATCTTCAGCGGCCGCGCCAGCGCCATGGGTGGTGCCGGCGTAGCTGGGGGTGACTACACTACCAGCGCTATCCTCAATCCGGCCAACGCGATCCATTTCCGCGACGGCGACGACTTCGGCACTTTTCTGAACTTTGGCGCCATCGCCGACGAGCGCAATGACTTTCTGGATGTGGGCGATGAACTGCAGGAGCGTCTCGATCAGTTGGATGGCGCTTTGGTGACTGTCGAAGACGCACAGGGTGTTTCAGCGCTGCTCTCCGAATTGTCAGAAGGCGCGCTCAGCGGCGAATTCGGCGCGCAATTCAGTGTGGCGATCCCCAACGAGCTGGTCAGCGCCGTGCTCTACGCGCGGCAGAACCTGCTGCTCTCCGCCACTTTTGACTACAGCGACGAGGACCGCAATTACCTAGATAACCTGCAGCTTGAGCCCTTTCTGGAGGACAACCTGACATCATCCGCCACCGCCAGCGGCTATGCGGTTCGCGAACTGGGGCTTGTCCTGGCGCGCACCATTCCCATCGGCAACCCCGACTGGCAGTTGTCCCTGGGAATAACCCCCAAGCACCAGACAATAGAGACTATCGAGTACACGGCCACGGCCGCGGACTACGATATCGATGAGCTGGATGCGGACACCTATACCACCGAGGACAGCGACTTAAACCTGGACCTGGGCGCTACCCTGACCTGGCGCAAAACACGCTTCGGCCTCTCAGCGCGCAATCTGGTGGAGAAGGACTACGAAACTGTCGGCGGCAATCCTGTCCCGCTGGAAACCCTGGTCAGCGGCGGCATCGGTTACAACGGCGACATCCTGACCGCTCTGTTTGATCTGGACTTCACCGCCAGCCGACTGCCCGGAGGCGAGGAGGCCCGGTTCGCTCGAGCGGGGGTCGAACTGGATATGGCGGACTGGGCGCAACTGCGCCTGGGCTATCGCCACGACCTGGAGGGTACAGTCGACGATACCATCAGCGCCGGCATCGGCTTTTCCCCCTTCGACGTGCTACATCTGCATCTGGCCGCAATCAAGTCTTCGGACGATACCCTGGGTGCGGCACTGGAGTTCGGGGTGGATCTGTAATCAAAAACAGGGGATTGGAGCGGTCGCTGCACGGTAGAGCATGACCCGCGCAGCGGCCGTCCTTCCTCCTTCCATCCTGTGAGAGGATCTAGCCGGGACGGGCAGACCGCCCGTCACCGCCCTACAAGGCTGCCAGCCGAGCGCGCAAACGTTTGATTGCCTGACTGTGCAACTGGCAGACACGGGATTCAGTGACACCGAGAATGGCGCCAATTTCCTTCAAATTCAATTCTTCCTGGTAGTAGAGGGCCATCAGCAGCTTTTCCCGCTCAGGCAGCGCATCTATCGCAGTTATCAGAAGCTCGCGCTGCTCCCTGTCCAGCAGAGCAGCAAAGGGAGACATGGGCCCTTCCGGACCGGCTTCCGGTTCACCGTTCTCCGCCACCAACTCCTCATAGGGGAGCAAATGACCGTTGTTGGTATCGCTGAGCAACTGGCGATACTCCTGCAGGCTCATACCCATTTCCGCGGCAATCTCCCGCTCGCTGGCGGGGCGGCCAAGACGCTGCTCGAGTTTGTACAACTGTTGCTCGACTGCCCGAGCATTGCGGCGCACACTGCGCGGCAACCAATCTCGGGTACGGAGTTCGTCGATCATCGCGCCGCGGACGCGCTGGCTGGCGAAAGTGGAGAAGCTGGCTCCGGCACTGGGATCGAAACGCTGCAGCGCGTCGAGCAAGCCCAGGGTACCAGCCTGGATCAGGTCATCCAGATCTATCCCCGAGGGCAGTTTTACCTGCAAGGCCAACGCCTGGCGCCGGATCATGGGCAGGTGTTCTTCCAGCAATGTGTCTCGTTTTATTTTTCCCTGTGCCGTATACATGCGATTCCCCGGCTTGTGCTACTGTCTCCTCTAACTGCCTCTGCGCCCGGCTGAAACAGGCGGGAGAGGAACCATTATTTGCAGTCGGTGACAATTTCTATGCGGGGAATAGAGGGAATTGTTGCTGGCTATTTGAAAGTTCACCCGCTGGCGGTCACTCTCGCCCACAGTGGAGATCTCAACCTTGCCGCGGGGCGAAGCGCGGGAGGGCGCGGCATCTTAGGCCGCGCCGCCAATCAGGTTGGTCACGCGCAGGTGGCGGTCGTCGGGGATCTCCGCCTGGGATATCACCGTCAGGTGGCGCAGGCGCCGGCGCAGGAAATGCGCCAGCAGCGGGCGCAGCCCGTGGGGCACCACCAACACCGGCGGCTCGCCGGCGGTCTCCTGGCGCTCCAGCGCCGCCGCGGCCTGTGCCATCAGGGTATCCGCCAGTCCCGGTTCCAGGGCACCGCCTCCTTCTAGTGCCTGGGTCAGTACCTGCTCCAGGCGACTGTCCAGGCCGATCACCCGCAGCTCATCCCGCCCCGGGAACCAGTGGTGGATAATGGCCCGCCCCAAGGCCAGGCGGACCCGTGCGGTGAGACCCATGGGGTCCTGCTGCTGCCCCTCGCAATCCGCCAAGGTATCGAGGATGCTGCGCAGATCGCGGATGGGGACATCCTCGTCCAACAAGTTCTGCAAGATGCGCTGCAGAACTGTCAGGGACACCACCTTGGGCACCACTTCCTCCACCAGACTCTTGTTTTCGCCCGCGAGCTTGTCGAGCAGTTGCTGCACCTCCTGTCGGCCGAGCATCTCGGCAGCGTGGCGGTGCAGCAAGTGATTGAAATGGGTCGCCACCACGGTGCCGGCGTCCACCACTGTGTAGCCATATACCTGGGCGTGCTCGCGCTGATCGTCGTCGATCCACACCGCCGGCAGGCCAAACGCCGGGTCTTCGGTAGGGGTGCCCGCCAGCTCGCCGGTAACCTGGCCGGGGTTGATGGCTAGCCACTTCCCGGGGAAAGACTCCCCGCGGCCCACTTCGGCCCCCTTGAGGGTAACCACATAGGTGTTGGGTCCCAGTTCCAGGTTGTCGCGGATATGCACAACCGGCGGCAGGAAGCCCACCTCGCGGGCGAATTTCTTGCGCACGCTTTTAATCCGTCCCAGCAGCTCGCCTTTCTGGCGCTGGTCCACCAGGGGAATCAGGCGGTGCCCCACTTCCAGGCCCAGGGTATCGATCAGTTCCACGTCGTCCCAGCTCGCCTCGGGAGGCTCCTGCTGCTGCGGCGCTTCCGCCTGCATCTGCTCTTCCGCCAGGCGGTCGTCCCGCCTGCGGCCAATCATCCATGCCATGCCGGCAAGCAAGACGGTGAACAGCAGGAAAACAAAATTCGGCATGCCCGGCACCAGTCCCAACAGCCCCATGACACCAGCGGCAAGAAAAAGTACTTTGGGATTGGTGAGCAGCTGGTCGATCATCTGCTGCCCCACGTCCTGGTCGGTATTGACGCGGGACACGGTGACACCAGCGGCGGTGGAGATCACCAGGGCCGGAATCTGTGCCACCAGACCGTCGCCGATCGTCAGCAGGGTATAGGTGCGCGCGGCATCGGCAAATGACATATCGTGCTGCATGGTGCCGATCAGCAAGCCACCGATAATGTTCACGGCCATGATCACCAGACCCGCGACAGCGTCGCCGCGCACGAATTTACTGGCGCCGTCCATGGAACCGTAGAAATCCGCTTCCCGCGCCACCTCGGCGCGGCGCGCGCGGGCTTCTTCCTCACCGATCAGACCCGCGTTGAGGTCGGCGTCTATCGCCATCTGCTTACCGGGCATGGCGTCGAGCATAAAGCGCGCCCCCACCTCGGCGATGCGGCCGGCCCCCTTGGTAATCACCATGAAATTGATGACTACCAGAATCAGGAAGACCACCAGCCCCACGGCGAAGTTGCCCCCCACAAGGAACTGGCCGAAGGCTTCGATCACCTTGCCCGCAGCGGCGCCCCCCTGGTGTCCTTCCATCAAAACGACACGGGTGGAGGCGACGTTCAGGGCCAGACGCAACAGGGTGGTAAACAGCAGCACTGCCGGGAAGGCGGCAAAGTCCAGCGCCCGCAGTGTAAACATGCTCACCAGCAGCACCATCAGTGACAGCGCGATATTGAAAGTGAAGAACAGGTCCAGGGCAAAGGGTGGCAACGGCAGTATCAGCATTGCCATGATCAACAGGATCAGCACCGGCCCCGCCAGCAGTTTGCCGCCGGGGCTGCCAAGCCCCTCCATACCCAGATACCGGCTCATCGGATTCACGGGGTAACCTCCATCTCTTCAGGAACCGGCAAATCGGCCGGCGTCTCGGGGAATTCACCATCACCGTTGCGGGCGCGGCGCAGGCGTATAGCCCACACCAATACTTCCGCGACAGCGGTATAGAGCTGACCGGGAATTTCCCGGTCCAGGTCCACATGGCGGTAAAGGGCACGCGCCAGTGGCGGAGCCTCGAGCAAGGGCACATCGTGTTCCGCCCCCAGTTCGCGAATGCGCGCGGCCACCGCGTCCACCCCCTTGGCCACCACCCGCGGTGCCGCCATGCGGGTTTCGTCGTAACGCAGCGCGACGGCGTAGTGGGTCGGGTTGGTGACAATCACATCCGCTTCCGGCACCTTGCTCATCATTCGGCTGCGGGCCATGGCCTGCTGTTGCTGGCGGATGCGGGCCTTGAGCTGCGGGTCCCCCTCGGTTTCCTTGTGCTCCCGGCGGATTTCCTCCTTGCTCATACGCAGCTTTTTGGCGTGGCTCCACAGTTGGTAGGGCACGTCGATCAGTATCACCACGATCAGCGACAACACCATCAGGCCGCAGGCCTGGGCCGCAAGCCGCAGCGCGGCAGCCAAGGCCTGCTCCCTCGGCATGTCCATAAGCGCCATAAACTCGCCGCGGCGGGTCATCAGAAAGGCGGCGACCACACTGCCCACCAAGAGCGACTTGGCGATTGCCTTGGCCAGTTCCGCCAGCGCCTGGGAGGAGAACTGCCGCTTAAGACCTTTGATCGGATTCAGTTTCGAAAACTGCGGCTTTAGGGATTTGGCGGAAATGAGAAATCCACCCAGCAGGTTGGGAGCCGCCAAGGCGACGGCAGCCAGCAACACGAACAAGGGCAACAGTCCGGTGAGCATGCGCGCCCCCAAATCGGCGGCGCTGGCGATCATAGCGGTACTGTCGAAAGCTTCCCGGCGCTCGAATAGAAACGACTGTTCCATAACCAGGCCCACCCGGCTAAACAGGTGAGGCCCAAGGGCCCAGAGTCCACCGACACCGGCGGCCAGCAGCATCACTGTGGCCAATTCACGCGAGCGGGCCACCTGCCCTTCCTCGCGGGCTTTTTGCAGGCGTCGGGGCGTGGCCGCTTCTGTTTTTTCCTGGTCTTCCGTCTCGTCGGCCATTGGGCATCGGGGGGATTGCTCGGGTGACGGCCATTGTCGGGCATGGCAGCCGCGGGCAAAGGCACGATAAGCGGGGGTTTGCGGGCGCTTATTCGGGAAGGGAGGGTGCGTTGGCGTCGCGGTTTAGAAGTACAACATCGTATGGGGGAATAATCCGTTGAGTCCGGGGGCGTGCACTACAGAGAGAAATTTGTACGTTTTCGAACGACTTTCCCGCTGTCTCGCCCCCGGAGACACGCAAAACACACCTGAGCATGCATCAGTGCATTACTAGGGAGCCTCTGATTAATTCATTTCCTGGTGGCAGAGGTTCTTCGGGGGCGGATGTGAAGCTCAGATGATAGGACGGATATTTCGAACCCGTCGGATACAAGGCGGTATCCGGCGGAGCTACAGGGAAGTACTCGTGCGCTTTCGAAATATCCGTCCTACTGCCTGAGCGCCCCAGAACCTACCATTGTGTTCACGCGAATTAAGCAGAGGTTCCCTAGAAGCCCAGTTCATTGAGCAGATCATCCACCTGATTCTGGTTACTGACAATGTCCTCGCCATCGCTGTGGATCTGAGGGCCGTTCACCAGTGTATCCTCCTCGCGCTTGCGGCTCTCTGCGGCGTTTTTCTCCAGGCGTTGCCTCAGAGCCTCTCGCTCCTCACCCTCGGGCACGCTTTCCAGCAGCACCTGCAGCAACTGGCGCTCCACTTCCTGGATGACTTCCATCATTTTTTTGATCACCTGGCCGGTCAGATCCTGAAAGTCCTGGGCCATCATGATTTCCAGCAGTTCCTTACTGGTCTCGCGAGCCATGGCCGGCACCGCTTGCAGATAGGCGCGGGTCTCCTTGACCAGTTCCCGGGCTTCATCCAACTCTTTCGGGTTTTCAAACCAGTCCTGCCACCGCTTGTCCAGGGCCTCGGCGCGGGATTCGATTTCGTTTTGCAGCGGCTGCGCCCGGTCCACCGCATTGAGGGCCCGGTCCGCCGCCTGCTCTGTCATCGCGGCCACATAATTGAGCCGGTCGCGGGCATCGGGGATGGCCTGGGCGGCCTTTTCCACTTCCTTATCCAAGCCCAGCTCGCGCATGCTGTCCCGCAGCATACGGGTAAGTTGGCCGATACGCTGGACCAGGTCGTCGCTCTGCGCGTTTTCAGGGGCCGCCGGTTGCCGAGCCTCACCACTCATAATCACGTCTCCTCAGGGTAAGGTGGGCGCTATTTTCCCAACTTCTCAAAAATCTTGCTGAGTTTCTCTTCCAGGGTGGCGGCGGTGAACGGCTTGACAATGTAACCGTTGGCACCGGCCTGGGCGGCCGCCACTATGTTGTCTTTCTTCGCCTCGGCGGTAACCATCAGTACCGGCAGCGATTTGGTGGCCTCATCAGCGCGGATCTGCTTGAGCATATCGAGGCCGTTGAGGTTGGGCATGTTCCAGTCCGATACCACAAACTCGAAGCCGCCAGCGGCGAGTTTGGACAATGCCTCTTGGCCATCCTCTGCCTCCTCCACATTGGTAAAGCCCAATTCCTTCAAGAGGCTGCGGATGATCCGGCGCATGGTGGGGAAGTCGTCCACCACCAAAATTCTCATACCCTTATCCATTTGTACTTCTCACTCGGTCGTCGATTAAAACTCTTCCCATTCGTCATCCGTCGCGGCTACGGTTTCCCGCCGCGAACTCTCCACCGGTGTGGCGGCCTTGGATTCACGGCGCACCGCAGTATCCTGACCGTTACTTTCCGCAAGCGCCTGGCCGGCATCACGGCTCACCGACAGTTGCGGTTCGTCGGTATCATTTCGGGCCGGAGCACTGAACTCATGCTCGGCGGACAGACGGAACACAGCAACTGCCTCTTCCAAACGCCGCGCCTGCTCCTCCAAAGAGGCCGCAGCGGCAGACGCTTCTTCCACCAGTGCCGAGTTCTGCTGAGTGGTTTCTTCCATCTGGCTGACAGCGCGACTGACCTGCTCGATACCACTGCTCTGTTCCTGAGAGGCGGCGGAAATCTCGTCCATTATGTCGGTGACCCTTTTCACCGCGGCCACCACTTCCTGCATGGTTTCACCGGCCTGCGCCACCAGGAAGGACCCCTCTTCGACTTCACTGACGGAGCGCTCGATCAGCGCCTTGATTTGCCGCGCGGCGTCGGCGCTGTTGCCTGCCAGATTGCGGACTTCCCCCGCCACCACGGCAAAACCGCGGCCCTGTTCGCCCGCACGAGCCGCCTCAACAGAGGCATTGAGAGCGAGAATATTGGTCTGGAAGGCAATGGAGTCGATCATGCCGGTGATCTCCGCCACCTTGCGCGAACTCTCGGTGATACCCTGCATTTTGCTGGAGACCTGCTGCATCACCTCGCCACCGCGACTCGCGGTGCCGGAGGCGTCATTGGCCAAACCGCTGGCCTGACGCGCATTGTCGGCATTCTGCTTCACCGTGGCGGTGAGTTGCTCCATGCTGGCGGCAGTTTCTTCCAGAGAAGCCGCCTGCTGCTCGGTGCGCACGGACAAGTCGGCGTTGCCGCGGGCGATTTCCCCGGAGCCGGTGTAGATGGAGTTGCTGCCCGCGCGCACCTGCACGACGATGTCGCCAAGGCTGTCCTGCACCTCGCGCATGGCATTGAACAACTTGCCGATCTCGTTGCGACCGTGGTCACTGATAGGATGAGACAAGTCTGCCTGGGCGATGCACTGCAGGTTATCCACTGCTTCATCCAGGGGCTTGACCACAGCGTTGCGCAGCAGCAGGTAGATAAGTGCCAAAATCACAACCACCGCAGCCAGTACTGCGGTGCCGATGATGCCGTAGCTTTCGCTCGTATCCTGATAGACCGCCATAATGGCGGCGCTGTTCTCTCCCGCCTTTTCCAGATAGTCGATTAACGCCGAGTTGAGATCGTCGTATAGGAAGCTCACATCCTCTTGCACTTCCCGGAAGCCGTCCAAATCCGGCTTGTCCTGACTCAGCATGTCGTACTGGGCCTGCACCTCGCCGAGCAGTTCCGGGAAGGCAGCGGCCAGTTGCTCAAATTCATCCGACGTCCCTTTTTCTGTGTGCGCTTTGCTGACAGCGGCAAACTTCTCACCGGCGCTATTGAGCAGGGGGCCGGCCTCTTCCAGATAGGTCCCGGCGCTCAACTTGCGCCCGGCAGACAGCTCATCGGCGCCCAGGTTCATCTCTATTCGGCCCTGATTAAGCTGCGTAATAGCGCGGAATATTTCGTGAAGTTCCTCCACGTTGATCCGGTGCAGGGAGCGAATGGATTCCTCGCCAATTTGATTGGTGGCGACGCGGAGTGCGGCCTGGGCCGCCATCAGCAGAGTGCAACACACCAGCACCCCCGCCACTATCGCGTTGATATTGAGATTGCGGATCAGGTTCTTCATGGGCGGCGTATCCTCCTCGTCCGTCCTCCAGAGTTCTCGTTCTCTATACCCGTTGCGCGCGCCCGGAGGCCGCGGCCAGTGTCAGAATGCGCGGGGCCACTGTCTCCAGGGAGACGATTTCCGAAGCGGCGCCCAGGGCTGCGGCCTCGCGCGGCATGCCGTAAACCAGTGATGTTTCTTCGTCCTGGGCCAAGGTCGGGGCACCGGCGTCGCGCATTGCCAACAATCCCGCGGCGCCGTCCTTGCCCATTCCGGTCAAGAGCACACCGATGGCGTTGCGGCCCGCCAGTTCCGCTGCGGAGTGAAAGAGCACATCCACAGACGGGCGGTGACGGTTGACCGGCGGCCCCGAATCCAGCCGTACCTGGTAATTGGCACCACTGCGGTCCAGCAGCAGATGGTGGTCGCCCGGGGCGATATACACATGTCCCGGCAGCACCCGCTCTCCGTCTTCGGCCTCCTTGACGCCCACGCGACAGAGCCGGTTGAGCCGCTCCGCGAATGAGCGCGTAAAACCGGGCGGCATATGCTGGGCAATCAAAATTGCCGGACAGTTGGCTGGCAGCGGTTCCAGCACCCGCCGAATCGCTTCCGGACCGCCGGTGGAAGCCCCCAGAATCACCAGTTTCTCGCTCGATACCATCACCGGTTTGAGCGCTTCCGGCGCCGGGCGCCGGGCCTCGACACGGCGCGGCTGTACACGGGCGGCGGCGCGCAGCTTGTCGGCGATCAGTTCGCTGTACTCCAGCATGCCGCTGCGGATGCCCATTTCCGGCTTCTGCACAAAATCCACCGCGCCCAGTTCGAGCGCTCTCAGAGTGATTTCGGACCCGGACCGGGTCAGTGAGGACACCATCAGTACCGGCATTGGCCGCAGCCGCATCAAGCGCTCCAGAAAATCCAGGCCGTCCATGCGCGGCATTTCCACGTCCAGCGTCAGTACATCCGGGTTATGGCGCTTGATCAGATCCCGTGCCACCAAGGGGTCCGGCGCCACCGCCACTACCTCCATATCCGGCTGGCTGTTGATGATTTCGCTCATCAAGCCACGGATCAGTGCCGAATCGTCCACACACAGGACCTTGATTTTTTCCTTGGGCAAATCAATTCTCTCCTCGCGGCCCTTATCGGCACTGCACCACGTTGTTATTCATCGGCCGTGTGGCGTACCTCTTTAGCCGGCTTTTCAATAACTCGCTTCAACCGCCTCACAGATGATCATCTTCACGCCAGGGTGTATACCGTCTGCCCTCGTAGACGAAAGTGTTTGCTGAGCTGAGTAAAATTCTCCGAGTGCCCGACAAACAACAGGCCGTCAGGTTTGAGCAAAGGGGCAAAACGCTCCAGCATCCGCGCCTGGGCAGCCTTATCGAAATAAATCATCACGTTGCGGCAGAAAATAGCGTCCAGACTGCCCTTGATCGGCCAGCTGCCCTGAACCAAATTGAGCTTTTCGAAGCGCACCCGCCCGGCCAACTGTGGGCGCACCCGCACCAAGCCGGCGCGATCCCCTGTTCCCTTGAGAAAAAAACGCTGTATCCGCGCGCTGGACACCTGCATGCGCACCTGCTTTTCCGGGTAGACGGCTGCCCGCGCCCGGGCGAGCGCATCGGTATCAATATCCGTTCCCAGGATGCGGATATCGGCGCTATCCCCCAGTGTCTCTACCAGCGTCATGGCGATGGAATAGGGCTCCTCTCCGGTGGAAGCACCGGCGCTCCATACCCGCACAGGTCCGCGGCGGCCGCGGAAGTGCTCCGCCAGTAGGTGGAAATGGTGCGCCTCGCGGAAGAATCCGGTCAGGTTGGTGGTAAGCGCGTTGACAAAGGATTCCCACTCCGGGCCATCAGGGTACCGCTCCAGCTCTGCCAAATAGTCGGCAAAGTGCGTCAGACCACGCTGACGCACTCTCCGCCCAATGCGGCTGTACACCATGTCACGCTTGTGCTCTGTGAGCACAATACCTGCGCGCTGAGCGATCAGATCGCGAATGCGGGCAAAGTCTGTGTCAGTGAGTATCAGGTCCCGCTCAACAGGAACATCCGCCCCAAGCTGTGGGGCGGTTGCGGATAAAATGGCAGTCAACGCGATTACTCCGTGGCAGTCTGCTCCGACAAACGATCGGCCGGAAAGTCGCGCCGCGGTGCTGCCGCTGCATTGAACTCCGGCATGCGGAAGACGGATATGGCCTGGGCGAGCTGTTCGACACGGGACTGCAGAGCGGTGGCTGTGCGCGCCGAGGACTGGACGTGCTCGGCGTTCTTCTGAGTCATGTCATCCATCTGCGCCACCGCCTGGTTGATCTGGTTAATTCCGGTACTCTGTTCGGAGGAGGCGGTGGAAATTTCCTGCATGATATCGCTCACCCGGGTGACGGACTCCACCACCGCCGCGATTGAGGATTCCGCGCGCCGCACCAGGCTGGCACCACTGTCGATCTCCCGTGCGGAGCTGTCGATCAGGCTGCGGATTTCCTGCGCCGCGTCGGCAGAACGGCCGGCCAGGCTGCGCACTTCCTGGGCCACCACCGCAAAACCGCGCCCATGCTCGCCGGCCCGGGCCGCCTCCACCGAGGCGTTCAGAGCGAGGATATTGGTCTGGAAGGCGATGCTGTCGATGGTCTCAATAATGGCCGCCATTTTTTCCGAACTGGCAGTGATCCGCCCCATGGTCTCCACAACCTGGCCCATGGCGGTGCCACTCTCCCGTACCATCTGTGACGCATCCACAGCCAGGTCACTGGCCTGGCGCGCATTGTCCGCGTTCTGGCCCACAGTGGCGGTCATTTCCTCCATACTCGATGCGGTCTGCTGTAGAGAGGCCGCCTGTTGTTCGGAGCGGTGGGACAGGTCTTCATTACTCATGGCGATATCCCGCGCGGCCGGAGATACCACGGCGACACTCTTGTTGACCTCTTTTACGATATTGGCAAGGCTGCGCCGCATAATGTCCTGCGCACTCACCAGACGGCCCACTTCGCCGCGAGCGGCCTTGGGCGGGCACATGTCCAGGTTGCCAGCGGCGATATGAAAGGCGAAGGTCTCCGCCTCCTGCATCGGCTGCAACACGCCGCGCCCGATAAAGAACGCCTGCAATCCCAGCAGAGGCACCCCGAGGAGCAACAGCGCCAGCTGGCCGCCGAATATCAGCTTGGCGGTCTCTTCGGCTGTCGCCCCCAGCGCGTGCCATCCGAGGACGACGCTGCCACCTAGCAGCAATACCGCCGCCGCTATCAACGCCGCCACGCGGACCTTTAAGGAAGCAAGGCTGAGATGGCGCAACCAACCGCGCGGACCGCGCGGTACCACCTTCCCCCGGTCCAGTGCCAGATGGCCGCCGCGGCCTTCGCGCAATGCGCGGTACTGCTCCTCCGCCCGCGCGGAGGTGTCGCGGTCGATCTTGGTGCGCACTGACACATAGCTCACAATGCGCCCCTCTTCGATCACCGGAGTAACGTGGGCCCGGACCCAGTAGTGGTCGCCGTTTTTGCGCCGGTTTTTAACCAGACCGATCCACGGCTCCCCACGCTCGATGGTCTCCCACAAGTTCTTGAATGCCTCCGGTGGCATATCCGGATGGCGGATCAGATTGTGAGGAGCACCGATCAGCTCTTCGCGACTGTATCCGCTGACTTCCACGAAGGCGGGGTTGGCGTATGTGATCTTGCCGCGCAAGTCGGTGCGGGAAATCAGAATGTCGTCATCCCTGAGTAGGTATTCTCGCTGGGTGACCGGCTGATTGTTTCTCATTGTTGATTCTCCTCGGCCTTATCCACCAGCGCCATTTCCTCGCTGGTGAGCAACTTTTCTATATCCACCAGCACCAGCATGCGCTCACCCAGATTGCCCAGCCCCTCGATATAAGCCAATGGCAGGCCGACACCGAATTCCGGCGCCGCCTTGATTTGCTCGCCACTCAGCGTCATCACGTCGGAGACACGGTCCACCACCATGCCCACCACCCGCTCGGCGATGTTGACGACGATCACCACGGTCTGCGCGTCATACTCGGCGCTGGACAGGCGGAACTTGATGCGCAAATCCACAATCGGAACGATCACACCGCGCAGATTGGCCACACCCTTGATAAAGTCCGGGGCATTGGCAATGCGGGTGACGTTGTCGTAGCCGCGGATTTCCTGCACCTTGAGGATATCGATGGCGTATTCCTCATCCCCTAGGGAGAAAACCAGAAACTCCCGGTTGCCGCTCTCAGCGGCGGCGATCTCCTGTGCGCTGGTGTTGGTCATACTGTTTCTGCCTCCTGTCGGCTCCGGGCCGCTTCGTGCGCCCCGAAGATGGGATTTTCTTTTATGCTCTGGCTGAGGCGGTGCAGATCGGCGATGTCGAGAATCAGAGCCACGCTGCCGTCGCCGAGAATGGTCGCGGCGGACACGCCAGGGACCCGGCGGTAATTGGTTTCCAGGTTCTTGACCACTACCTGCTGCTGGCCGACCAGCTCATCCACCTGCAGGGCGTAGCGACGCCCTTTGCCCTGCACGATTACCGCGATGGCGGCGGTGGGGTCTTCGACGGCGCCGCGCACATCCATAACCCGGTGCACCGCCACCACCGGCAGGTAGTCTTCCCGCACCTTGAGCAGCAGGTCGCCACCGGTTCTGGGGTAGAGGTCTTCCTTTTGTGGCTGCAGGGATTCAATGACACCGCTGATCGGCAGAATGAAGGTTTCATCGCCCACACGGATCAACATGCCGTCGAGGATCGCCAGGGTCAGCGGCAACACAATACGGATGGTGGTGCCCTGCCCCGGCTGGGAGAGGATATCCACGTGACCGCCCATGGACTGGATATTGCGCTTGACCACGTCCATGCCCACGCCCCGTCCCGACACATCGCTGACCTCCTCGGCGGTGGAGAACCCGGGGGCGAAAATCAGCTGCCACACTTCGTCGTCGGGCATATTGTCGGTTACCGGAAGACCGTTGCTGCGCGCTTTGGCGAGTATTTTGTCGCGGTTCAACCCTGCGCCGTCGTCGCTCACTTCGATCAAAATGTTGCCGCCCTGGTGGGTGGCGGACAGGGTCAGGCGGCCACAACGCGGTTTGCCGGCGGCTTCGCGGCGCTCCGGCGACTCGATGCCGTGGTCCAGGCTGTTGCGCACCAGGTGCGTGAGCGGGTCGATAATGCGCTCGGTGAGCCCCTTGTCGAGTTCGGTGGATCTTCCCTCGGTGACCAGCTCCACTTCTTTGTCGAGCTTGCCGGCCAGATCGCGCACCAGGCGCGGAAAGCGGCTGAACACATAGTCCATGGGGACCATGCGCACCGACATCACCGCCTCCTGCAGGTCGCGGGCAGTGCGGGCTAGCAGATTGAGGCCGTGTTCCAGCTTCCCGTGGACCTGATCGCCGGCTTCCGACGCCACCTGGTTGAGCATCGACTGGGTAATGATCAGCTCGCCCACCAAGTTGATGATCTGGTCCACTTTGGTTACCGGCACGCGGATGGAGGTGGACTCGCCGCCTCCGGCGCCCTTCGCCGCAGCGCTCCGCCCCGGCTTCGATGTCTTTGGGGACGCCGCCTTTTTCTCTTCAACTTTCTCAGAGGATTTTTCCTCGGCGGTGCCCGCAGTCGCTTGCCCGGCGTTACCGGTATCCGCGGCGGCTCCGGCCTGCGCCAAGGGGCTGATCTCCAACTGCTCCGGCTCGGCGATAAAACACATTACCGCTTCAATATCATCCGCACTCAGAGAGGTGGACAGGGTCACCTCGTAGCGCTCGGCGCCGCCGGACTGACCCTTGATATCCCCCAGGTTGCCCAACTCTTCGATCAGCAGCTGACGGTCCTTTTCGGCCACATTGAGGAACACCACTCGGTAGCCTCCACCGGCACCGTCGGACTGCGGCTGCCCAGCTTCTCCAGCTGCGGGCTTCGGCACTGCTTCTACAGCTGCAGGCTTCGGCGCAGCACCGTTCACATCCGCAACTTCACCGATTTCCTCCAGAGCCAGCTGCTGCAGCGTCTGACATATCCGCTCCAACGCCTCCGGGTCCGGCTCGGAGCCGCTGCGATAGGCTTCCAGTTGGTCGTTCAGCATGTCTTTGGCTTCCAAAAAGGTATCCACTATGTCGCGGCGCAGGGCCAGCTCGCCGCGGCGGGTGTAGTCGAGCAGGTTCTCCAGCAGGTGTGTGGTGCGTTGCAGCGCCTCGAAACCGAAGGTGCCCGCACCGCCCTTGATCGAATGGGCAGCGCGGAAGATGGCATTCAGCTGTTCCGGGTCGGGAGCGTCCACATCCAGCTCCAGCAGATGGGTTTCCATCTCCGCCAGGAGTTCACCGGCCTCCTCGAAAAAGGTGTCGTAAAATTCTGTTATATCCATCTTTACTTACGCACTTGGAGGGGAGCGGACCAGTGCCCGGCCAATATCCGCGCCGCTGCCTGATCGCTGAGTACCATGATGCTGATACGCCGGTTTACAGGATCGCCGGGAGCACTGCCCGGTATGGGCACACGGTCGCCCATACCGGTGACACGCAACAATTTGGCGCTGTCCAGACCGCCAGCCACCAGCTCCCTGCGCGAGGCGTTGGCCCTGTCTGCGGACAATTCCCAGTTGCTGTACCCAATATCGCCCGCGGCATAGGTGAGACTGTCGGTATGGCCACTGATCGCCAATTGGTTGGGCAGCTCATTGAGCAGCGGCGCCATGGTGCGCAGCAAGTCCCGCATATAGGGCTCCACCCGATCACTGCCGAGGCGGAACATGGGGCGACTCTCGGTATCCAGCAGCTGGATACGCATGCCCTCGGGGGTCATTTCGAAGCGGGTCTGTTCGCGTAAATCGCGCAGCTCTGCCTTGGCCTCCATCACCGTTTCTATGCGGTGGCGCAGTTCGAGCAGACTGCGACGCACATCCGTGGGCAGTCGTTGGGTACGCATATCCACACGCGCCCGTTCACCGTCCACATGGGCCGGATCCGTACCGCCTCCGGGGATTACACTGGTGCTGGCGCTGTCGCGATCACCTTTGCTGAGCGCGACCGCCAGGGGGGTACGGAAATATTCCGCCAGCCCCGCAAGTTGCTGAGGAGAAGCAGCGGAGATAATCCACAGCACCAGGAAGAGCGACATTAATGCCGTCATCAGATCCGCGAGCGCGATTTTCCAGCTCCCACCGTGATACGCCTCTTCCCCTTTGCGCGGGCGGCGGATAACGATGCGGCGTTCCACCTTGTCCACGGCAATCACGCACTGACCAGACCGGACCGCACATACCCCTCCAACTCATCGAAGGTAGGTCTCTCGGCGGTATCCAAAGTTTTACGACCGAATTCCACAGCCAGCTGCGGCGCATAGCCATTGAGGCTGGCCAGCAGCGTGACGCGAATGCACTGCAGCATTTTCACCAGCTCCCGCGTCTGACGCTCGATACGGCTGGCCGTGGGATTGACAAAGCCATAGGCGAGCAAAATCCCCATAAAGGTACCCACCAGAGCGTGGGCCACCATGACCCCGATCTGGGCGACGCCGGAATCCGCCGCCCCCAGAGCATTCACCACCCCCAGGACCGCGGCGATAATGCCAAAGGCGGGCAGACCATCACCCACTTTAAACAGCGCATCGGCGGGAATCCGCGCTTCGTGCTCGAAAGCCTCTATTTCGTGCATCATCAATTCGTCGAGCTCCAGAGGATCCATGCTGCCGCTCACCATCAAGCGCAGATAATCGGTAATAAATCCCATGATCAGAGGATCATTCAGAATGCGCGGGTGCTCAGCAAACAGCGCACTGTCTCGCGGGTTTTCGATATCGTTTTCGATACCGATAACACCGTCGCGGCGCATCTTGGTGAGCAGTTTGTACTGCAACGCCATCAGGTCCATATAAGTGTCTTTGTCGTACTTGCCTGTACGCCTCATGCGCGAAAGGGTACGCAAAGTGGCCTTGATGGCTTTGCCATTGTTGCCCGCAATAAAGGACCCCAGCGCCGCACCAACGATGATCAGAATTTCCATCGGTTGATACAGCGGCCCAAGGTGCCCGCCGGACAGAGAAAAGCCCCCGAATACCGAGAGGGCGACAATAAGAAATCCGAGAACTATCAACACAACCGGCATCCCTCCGCTGACTGCATACACTGCCTTTAGCCTGTCTATCGGCGGACGGGCGGCGGGCTTGAGGGTCGGCGGCAGAAAAAGTCGCGCGCATGCTCGCTGCGCGGCGGCACAGACTGTCCAGGCGTTGCAAACGGGGCCCACCCCTGCTTGCAACATCACCACCACCAGCTATTTTTCCAGTAAGGCCGGCGGCCACCGCCAAGCCGTTTTGGGGAACCTCTGATTTATTCCCACAGGAGCTGTCATGGGCTTCGGGGCACTCAGGCAACAGGATGGGTGTCTCATCCAGCCTCAAAGTATCTTTACCATCGCGAGGCGACCGAATCAGAGCTTCCCTAGATGGACCTGCGATTTCTCTGCCACTCGCGCCGAGAAGACAATAACACCCGCTATCCGGACCTGACGTTTATGCTGATTGCGCACCGAGGCGACAAAGTCCGCCAACCGGCAAACACCATCGCCGCCTTCGAGGCCGCTCACGGCCTGGGCACCTGCGCCATTCAAATAGATGTCCGCTTCAGTGCCGATGGAACGCCCTGGTGCTTCCACGACGACCAAGTTCAGCTGCCCGGCCACAGCAGCACGCGCGCCTTTCATCAGCTGCACGACCGGGAATTGCGCCAGCTACCGTTAAATCCCCTTATTCAAGTGGTCGACTGGGCCAGCTGCCACCGGCACCTGGACTGGTTTATCGAAGTGAGCGCCACTTGCCTTACGCGATTAGGTACTGCGCGGGTCGTGGAGACACTGATGGAACTGCTGCGGGCCGAGAGAGACTCCTTTGCTCTGCTAACCGGAAACCACCACTGCCTGCGCTTGGCGCGCAGCCGCAACTGGCACCGGGTGGCACTGAAAGTGGACCGTGTGGCACGCTGCCTGTCTCCCGAGGTGGTCACTCTGGCGCCGGACTACCTTTTGATCCGCGACAAGCGTGTAGAAACGGCTAAGTTGCCACCGGGCCCCTGGCAGTGGGTGGTCTATGAGATCAACTCCGCCGAGGAAGCCGTGCACTGGCGCACCCGCGGCGCCCACCATATTCTCACCGGCAACCTGCCGTTGCTGATGCGATCCCGGGAAGCCAGCGATGTCTATGAATTTTGATGTCCTGGTGGTGGGGGCGGGCATACAGGGCGCCGGTGCCGCAGAAGCGCTGGCAAAGGCCGGTTATCGGGTAGCGATCCTCGAGCAGGTAGGCGTAGCCGCGGCCACCTCTTCCCGTTCCTCCAAACTCATCCACGGCGGTCTGCGCTATCTGGAAAGCGGTCAGTTCCAGTTGGTCTATGAATGTCTGCGCGAGCGGCGCTGGTTGCTCGACCACAAACCGCAGCTGGTGCGCATGGTGCCCTTCTATATTCCCGTGTACCGCCACAGTAAAAGGTCTGCGTGGGTGCTGCGCCTGGGATTAACCCTCTACTCTCTGCTGACCGGCGCGACCGGTGCCTATTCCCGCTTCCGCACCGTGCCGCAATCTGAATGGGATGGGCTCGCCGGTCTCGACCGCGAGGGACTGGTTGCGGTCTTCAGCTACTACGACGCGCAAACCGATGACGCCGCCCTCACACGCAATGTGGTGGACTCAGCAGTCGCACTCGGCGCCCGGCTTATCTGCCCCGGCAGCCTGATCGGCGCCGAACTGTCCGGCAACGGCTTGCGCGTCGATTACTTTTCTGAAGGTCAGCTCAACACACTGCGCACCCGCGCTCTGGTCAACTGCTCCGGCCCCTGGGTGGAAAGCACCAACGCGCTCTGCTCGCCGGAGGCACGACTGCCGGCAATCGAGCTGGTGGCCGGCACCCATATAGAGCTCCCCCTATCCCTGGGTGAACAGATCTTCTATGTGGAAGCCGAGGACGGACGCGCGGTGTTCGTTATGCCCTGGCGGGGCGGAACGCTGGTGGGCACCACTGAGCGCAACTATTCCGGGGATCCGCGGGACGTGGCCCCCACCATTGAGGAGGAACGCTACCTGCTGAGCACGGTGCAACGCTACTTTCCCCAGACCCGCGCGCTGCAGACACAAGATATTTGCAATAGTTTTACCGGATTGCGGGTACTGCCGAAAATGGAAAAAAACCCCTTTTCCCGGCCGCGGGAAACACTTATCTGTAGCGACAATGAAAAACGGCCCCGGGTAGTGGCGGTGGCTGGCGGAAAGCTCACCAGCTACCGGGCAACGGCGCGCAAGGTTGTGAAAAAATTGCGTCTAACACTGGAGGAGGACGATACCGGGGACGGCGGGAAGGCGGCGCACACCTCTCCCACTGGCCTTTCGGAAAAGGAGCGCAACCTTTAATGCCCCCGTGGCATCACAATCACTGACGGACGAAATAGTTACCCGTTTTTTCCTCTACCGAGTCCGGCGTCAGGGCGCCCCATTCGGTAATCAGAACCCCAGAATCACGTGTGTGACGCAACGTGAACAGCGGCTCGTCCACTTGATAGACCTGCACCCCGTAGATATTTTTCACTTCGCCATTGCCGTAGGAGCGAAAGCGCACTGTCGCCGATTCAGCACCGGCATCGAGCGTACAGCGAATACGGGAGTCTGACTGGTAGCCGCTGATCGCCAGCAGGCAGCGGTCATCCCCAAGCTCCAGACGATACTCCACCAGCATAACCGCCCCGCCGGGGTCCTCTCCCAGGGATTCGCTGAACAGATAGACCCCCTCCCAGTCCGCACGGGACTGGCAAGCGGCGAGGGCGAACAGTAAGGCGCAAAACGCCGTGATCGAGAACTTTTTTATCATAGCCATTGTAGTGCTCATCCCAGATACCCCTTTTGCAGTCCCTTTTCGTATTTCTGCCGCACTTTGACCGAAATCTCGGCTGGCGTAATGACGCCGTCCCTATTCTTGTCAAAGCCCGAGTTCTGCTCGTAGGTTTTACTCCCCTGGCGGAACAATGCGGCGGCGGGGTCCATACCGATCGCAGCCGGATACAGAATCGCCATATAGATATCCTCCAATGTCTTCAACTTGCCTTTGTAGGGCAGGAAATATTTTTCGACGTAATCCAGCTGTTTTTCTGCGGTCATTTTGGCCAGGGCTTCGGTGGTTGTACCCAGTCCCTTGGCAGTCCGCGGCATAAACTGGATCAACCCCGTGGCGCCACTGCCAGCGGCATTCTTAATTGAAGGACTGAAGGTTTCGCCAGTTTCAAAAGCCATGCAGGACATGAGGAAGTCTGGTGATATACCGAGGTTAGCGGCGACCTCCCTGACCCGGCGCTTGAACGCGGGAGATACCTTGGCGCCCCAGGCAATCGCGTCGGTCGCCGGGCGGGCGGCAGGTTCCGCAGCGCGCACACCGGTTTCCGTCGGGTGCACCGAGAAGGTACCGCGGAAATGTGCCGGCGTTTCCTCCGCATAGCGCGCCAGACTGCGCCAGGTTCTGCCGCCCACATCCACCCGGCCATCGGGCTTGGAGAAACCGACTACATTTCTCTGAAAATCCTTGATGCGGTTGATGGTGTTCGGGCCAGCCAAGCCATCCACGGCAAGCAATGTCCAGGGAACGCGGGTAGCTCTGTTCAGCAGCTCCTGCACCAGCCGCACGTCATCGCGGAAGTTTTGGGCCCGAAAGCCGACCGATCCGGTCAATTTCATCTGAGTCTTCATAGTCCTTTTCCATGGAAATCCAGAAGGAAAACAGTGTAAAAAGCTGCGTTTATTTAAAACAATCAACCGTTCACAAATTCGGCGCTAAAATCCTGCTTCGCTCATTGCGCTACCCGCTCCATGCAGCGCAATGCACCCGGCTCCAGATAAGAAGCCCAGGTGCAGCTGTGGGTATTTCTAGAGCGAGGGAAGCGACAGGGAAGTACTAGGGGACCTCTGATTAGTTCGCGTCAACACTATGGTCGCTTCCGGGGCGCTCAGGCAATAGGCTGGCCATTTCGAAAACGCACGAGTACTTCCCTGTAGCTCCGACGGATACATCCCTGCATCCGACGGTTTGGAAATACCCCTCCTATCACCTGAGCTTCTCATCTGGCTCCAAAGCGTTTTTACGTCAGGAAGTGAATTAATCAGAGGTTCCCTAGTAAATTAATCCAAAGCGCCATAGTGCTTTCGCCAGCCCGATGGGGATAATATGTCCCCCGTTCGCAATGGTGGACCTGCGCGCCCCGCGGCCGCCACAACCGATAGTTGAGACATGCCCAATCACTCCCCACACCGATTCTGTACTGCCCCCCTGCTGGACTGGAGCGACAGGCACTGCCGCTATATGTGGCGCCTGCTGAGTAAGCGCGCAATGCTCTACTCAGAGATGGTGACAACCGGTGCGATTTTGCACGGTGACAGAAAGCGATACTTACAGTTCGACGCCGCTGAGCACCCCGTTGCGCTGCAGATCGGGGGCAGCGACCCGCGCGAGCTGGCTGAGTGCGCCCGTATCGCCGAAGACTGGGGCTACGACGAAATCAACCTGAACTGCGGCTGTCCCAGTGACCGGGTGCAATCGGGCCGCTTCGGCGCCTGTCTGATGGCGGAGCCAGAATTGGTGGCTGAGGGGTTGGCGGCCATGCGTGCGGCCGTTTCCATCCCGGTCACCGTCAAGCACCGCATCGGCATCGACGATATGGAAGACTATCCCGGCCTCACCCGCTTTGTGGAACACCAGGCCGCCGCGGGTGTCAGCACCTTTATCGTGCACGCGCGCAAGGCCTGGCTAAAGGGACTCAGTCCGAAGGAAAACCGCGAAATTCCACCACTCAACTACGATATGGTCTACCAGTTGAAAAGGGACTATCCGCAGCTGGAGATTGTCATCAACGGTGGTATCGACTCCATCGAGGCCTGTCGGCGACATCTGCGCCATGTGGACGGCGTTATGCTCGGTCGCGCCGCCTACCAGACCCCGGCGCTGCTCGCGCAAGTGGACAGTGAACTGTTCAGCGGTGAACCGGGACCCGGCGCCGCCCGGGTGGTTGAACAGATGCTGCCCTACATCGAGCGCCAGCTGGCACTGGGGGCACGCCTGAACCATATTACCCGCCATATGCTGGGGCTCTTTCAAGGGCTTCCGGGTGCGCGCCGCTTCCGCCGCCACTTGAGCGAAAATGCGCACCGCGATGGGGCCGGTCCGGAAGTGGTTGAGCAAGCCTTGGCGCAAGTGACTCAAGCCGCCTAGGGGTGCAGCCTCCCGGGCGCGATTCCGATCCAAGAGCGCTCGGCTACTGGGGCGGGCATGCGCTACTCAAGAACCAATTCAGTAAATCGAGGGACTGAAATGAACAAGCTCGAACAATTAAAGGCGCGCAGCCAGGTGGTTGCGGACACCGGAGACATAGCGGCGATTCAACGCTATCACCCCCAGGACGCCACCACCAACCCGTCACTACTGTTCAAGGCCGCGCAGTTGCCTCAGTACCAGGCACTGATCGGCGAGTCCCTGGATTGGGCTAAGCGCCATTGCCACGACGATGCGTCCATCCCCGGGCAGGCGGCGATCAAACTGGCCGTGGCCATAGGTGCGGAGATACTGCAGTTGGTACCGGGCGTGGTCTCTACCGAGGTGGACGCGCGCCTCTCCTTCGACACCCGCGCCACCATCGACTACGCGCGCCGTCTGATCTCGCTCTACGAACAGGCTGGCGTGCCGCGGGAACGGGTGCTGATCAAGATCGCTTCCACCTGGGAAGGGATAACGGCGGCATCGGTCCTCGAGCGGGAGGGCATCCACTGCAATCTGACGCTGCTGTTCAGCTTCTGCCAGGCAGTGGCCTGCGCCGAAGCGGGCGTTACGCTGATTTCCCCTTTTGTGGGCCGCATTCTCGACTGGCATAAAGCACACAGCGGCCGCGAAGATTTTACCGCCGAGGAGGATCCCGGCGTACTGTCGGTGCGCAACATCTACCATTACTACAAGTCCCGCGGTTACGACACGGTGGTTATGGCCGCCAGTTTTCGCAACACTGGTGAAATTGAAGCCCTGGCCGGCTGTGACCGCCTGACCATCAGCCCACAGCTATTGCAAGCCCTGGAGGAGGATGACGGCAACCTGACCGGGGGGCTGCCCGAGCAAACGGAACCCCTGGCGCGCCCAAACCGAGCTCTGGGCGAAGCCGAGTTCCGTTACCAACTTAACAGTGATGCTATGGCCACTGAAAAGCTGGCCGAGGGTATCCGCAATTTTGTACAGGATCAGGAGCGGCTGGAGCTTCTTCTGCAGACACATTTGATAGGGCGCACGGAAACAAATGCTGCAACAAATCCGTAAGCTGTTCGAGCAAATAGGCCGCGGCGCCGATGTCGAAGTCAGCGTTGACAAAGACGTGCGTATGATCAGTGCCGCTTTGCTGGCGGAAGTCGCCACCGTCGATCAGAAGCTGGACCAGCGCGAGCGAGCCACCCTGACCCGCCTGCTGCAAAGCCACTACCAGCTGGATTCCAGCGCCGCAGAGACGCTGGTCACTGAAGCCCTGGCTCACCGCGACCGGGCCACATCCCTGTACGAATTCACCCAGACGGTGAATGCACAGTTCAGCGACAGGGAAAAATACGCGCTGGTGTTACAGATGTGGCAGGTGGCTTTTTCCGACAATGTCATAGAACCCTTCGAAGAGCACCTGATCCGTCGGGTGGCGGAGCTGATCCACCTGCCCCACGGACGCTTTACGCGAGCTCGGGCAGAGGCGAGAGAGCTGCGCCAACGGGAGCAAAGGGATGACCCCAAAGGAATGGGAAAGGAAAGATAGCCTTGCCGGCTAACACGGCAAAGCCGCAAAGCGCGTATGCATCATCAGTGCATCCGCGCGGAAGGCTTGCCAATTGGATCGCACTCCAGCTCCAGGGAGTGAACCAGATCGCGGAAGGCCTCCTCGTTGCGCGCATTCATGCTCATTAACACGCGGTGGGCCTCCAGCACCTTCTCCCGCGCCGCGTATTCATCCGGAGACTCGCACTTGAGGGCCTCGGTCTCGGCCAAGTCGCGGCGCTCATCGCTGACTTCGATGAGCGACTCAAAACCCATCGCATCCAGCAAGTGGCGGATACCCTCATCAGCGGACAGGGCGAGCGGTTTTGGGCGGCCCCGCTCCAGGGCGCGAATGGCAATCTTAGCCATCAACCCCAAAGTGGTACTGTCCACACATTCAGCGCCGTGCAGGTCGAATACTACGTCGGTGAAATCATCGCGCTTAAACATGCTGTCGATAAAGTCATCGAAGGAAGCACACAAATTGAGGCGCACATCACCCACCATTTTGATGACGTACACACCCTCGTGGGCTCCAACCATAATTTGCCCGGACTGCATAACAACCCCTGGCACATCCACGCTGCGGCAGCTATTGCGCGCGGGCAGATGGCGATAGTTCACTTACAGAGAGCACAACCGTTGATTGTCAGATAGCGCAGATCAAGCGGTTTGTGCGTAAAGTGGGCGGAGCTTACTCCTGCGCACCGGCAGTGGCAAGGGTACCAAAATCGATCGAATGGACTCTCCGGTCATTGCTGGCATTATTCCAGTATGCCAAGCGGCGAAAAGTCCATCCCAGACCGGTATCCACCTTTGTTGGGTCAGGCCGGCAACCGCCACCCACGCCTAGCGCCGAGCTACCGGCAAACCGCTATGCCGGTTATATCAGCCCTGCCTCAATGTGAGTATAGTGACGTCGTCCGGCAACGCGTCGGACGTGTCCACATGCAGCTCGGCACAGAGGGCATCCAGGTCACCGCAGCTGCGTTGGATTGCCTGCAGTAGCTGCTCTTCCCGCTTTAACAGGTCTCCCCGCAAAAGCTCCAGCACACCGTCGGAGCAAGTGACCAGACACCATTTAGCCGGCAATTTGGCACACAGCACCGACCAGTCCCCCTGCTCAAAGAGCCCCAGAGGCCGTCCCTTACCGGGCAGCCATTCGGCGCCCTCGTCAGTCAGCAGTGCCGGCATGGGCACCTGCCCCGCAACGGCATAGTGCAGCTGGTCCGTTTTGGTATCCACCACCCCGACGAACATACTGGCATGCTTTTCCAGGCGTGTGGAAAGCAGCTCCCGATTGATCATGCTGAGAATATCGAGCAGATCAGTGCCCAGCCTCTCCTGCTGCACAAACAGCGACCGCTCGCGCAATTCGTGCATGATGCTGTTCTTGATCAGCGCCGTCACCAGCGCCGAGGAGACACCGTGCCCGGACACATCCGTCAGATAGAAGGCGACAAAGCGCCCTCCGAATAGGCCATAGTCGACAAAGTCGCCACTGAGGTAAAGGGAGGGAACCAGGCGGTAAGCGGCTTCTATACCGCCGGGGTAGCGATAGGGGGTACGGGGCAACAGGTGCTGCTGCAACAGGCGCCCGGCCTGGTGGTCCTGCTGCAAGAGTTCCACGTGATCGCGCAATTCGCGGTTGCGCCGCTCCAGTTCTTCGCGGTACTCGCGGTTTTGGGTCTCCAGAGTTTCGGCATTGGCAATGCGGCAGATGGCGTGGTCAATGACCGCCGTATCTTCGAGGGGTTTGAGCAGGTAGTCTGCAGCACCGAGGCGCAGCGCCTTCACTGCGTCGCCGACGTCGCTATTAGACGAGAGCACAATCACTGCGGTTTCCGAGGACAAGCGCTTGATCTTGCGCAGCACCTCCAGGCCATCCATGTCCGGCAAATTGAGGTCGACAATCACCAAATGGAAAATCCGCGGGGTGAAGCGACCGATGCCCTCGACGCCACTCTCCGCCACCACGACCTCGTAGCCGAGACGCGACAATGCGCCGCGCACATAGTCGCGGGAACGCAGCTCACTTTCGATCAGCAGTACATTTCTGCGGTCAGCCATGGCGCGACTCGCCGACACCCGGCGGCGGCTGGGGAACAATCAGAAGTCAAACTCTTCATCGGAATCGCTGCCGAAATCATCCTCCAATTCACCGTCTCGAATCAGATAGTCGCGCCGCTGCAGATAGGCATCCCGCAATAGGATATAGCGGTCACCGTGCAACAGGGTTTCCGCCTGCAGCAGACCGGCACGTGTCTGAACCAAATCGGTGAACTTAAATGCATAGCTGGTCTGATCGTGATTGATGTAGGTAAGCGGGTTGGTATACCAGTCTACCACCCCTCCGGGGGCATCCCGCAGGGTGGAGGGTCCCATAAAGGGCAGCACCACATAGGGCCCGGAGGGCATGCCCCAAACCGCCAGCGTCTGGCCGAAGTCTTCCCCTTCACCGGATTCCAGGCCCACGTGCTTGGCCACATCAAAAAGGCCTGCCACGCCTACGGTACTATTAACCAGGAAGCGCCCTGCGTCGTTACCCGCCTGCCCCCACTTTCCCTGCAAAAGGCTGTTGAAGGAGTTTGTGATCTCGCGCAAGTTCCCGAAAAAGTTGCTGATACCGGTTTGCATAAATATTGGGGTGATCTGGCGGTAACTGGTGGCAACCGGCTTCAGCACCCATCGGTCAGCGGTATCGTTAAAGCGGAATACGGCGCGGTTGAAGCCCTCCCAGGGGTCACGCTGAGCCGGTTCCTCCTCGCTGGCGAACTCCTCCGCCGGATCGAAACCGTATTCATCTTCCAGCGTCGAGGCCTCAGCCTCGCTTTCAGCATCGTTTCCATCTGCGGCAAAGGGGTCTTCGCTCTCTGCAGAAGGCTGTATGTCTTGCTCGCCGGATGTTGTCTGGGGCGCAACGACCTCTTGTTCCGGCTCTGCAAAAGGCTCCTGTGCCAGCGCAGAAGCGGCGCAAAGCATGGTTGCAAACATCCAGGGGGAAATGAAACTGCGTCCCAGCAAAACCCTGCTCCTCTTCGTCATAGTTACAATTGCGAGGATTTTAACGCCCCCACAGTAGGTAAACCACCCTGGGCAGCATAGCAGCTGGGGACTGGGCGGTTTTAGTCAAGAATTGAAGAGATTCCGGCAAGTGTCAGGGCTTTAGCCCGGCGATGACACCGATGCGCAGCAGTTTTTCCAACAGCTCGCGCCCGAATACCAACATTGACTTCTGGTCCACCTGCCCAATTTCCTCTGCCAGAATTTCCAACACCTGCCCCCCGTTCCGCTCTCCCTCTTGTAGCAACTGTAGCAAGCGCGCAGTCACTGCATTGATTTCCATAAAGCGAACCCGGTCACTGCGGTCGCGATAGACCAGAAGGAACGTCGGTTCCGGCGGCGGCTCCTGCGGCTGGTAGGCCGGTCCGATCCGATGCACCGGATAGCGGTAATTGAGGGACCACACCAGGGGAGAAACCACCGGCACCTGCACCAGCACATCCCCTGTTTGCATCAACGCCTGCGGAAACTCCGCCTCATTGACGTCCAAGGCCAATTCCACCCATTCATAGTGGGCCAGCTCCAGCAGGAAAGGCGGATCGTCGGCGCGCAGTCCCCGCTCGTGCTGCAGATAGTGCAAAAACTCCTCGCTGATTTGTAAAAAGTACGGGCTGCGGGACGCGTGATGCCGGACAAAATCGCGCACCATGGCGTGCCAGTGCTCGTCTCCCACAGCGCCGCCACCTTCGCGGTATACACTGCGCAACACCGGAAAGCCATCGGCAATAAAAGACTCGATATTGCTGTAAATCAGATCCCGGTAGATGCCCATACGGCGATCTTCAATCCCTTCGGGCGCCACACAGGCGTCTGGCGCGCGCAAATGTGCGGCAAATGCCCGCTGCAGACTTTGAAAGTGCCTGGGGTTACCCGTGACTGAAGGCATGATGCACCTCCCCCGCTGTGTAAGCGGCCTGGATAGATCTGATCCGCGCCACCTCGCACAACAATTCGGGCAGCGGCGGTATATTGAAGTCCCGCTCCAGTAAGGTCGGCATTCTGCCGTGAATTTCATAAGCCCGTTCCAGCAACTGCCATACCGGGTCGATTACCGGCGCGCCGTGCGTATCCACTTTTAAGTCCTCGGCCTCATCGTAGTGCCCGGCCACATGGACGTAGCGGATGCGTGTGTTGGGCAGCCCCTGCAGAAAGTGCAGCGGATCGTAATTGTGGTTTACGGAATTGACGTAGACGTTGTTCACGTCCAGCAGCAGGTCACAGTCCGCCTCTTCGAGCACCGCATTGAGGAATTCCAGCTCCGTCATCTCCTGGCCCGGCGCGGCATAGTAAGACACATTTTCCATGGCGATTCGCTGTTCGAGAATATCCTGCACTGTGCGTATCCGCCCCGCCACGTAGGTGACCGCTTCAGCGGTGAAGGGGATCGGCAACAGGTCGTAGAGGTGGCCGTGGTCGGAACAGTAGCTCAGATGCTCGCTATAACAGCGGATTTCGTGATCGCGAATAAACTTTTTGATGGATTTGACCAGTTCCAGATCCAGGGGAGCGGGCGAACCGATCGACAGGGACAGGCCGTGGGTAACGAAGGGAAACCTTTCAGTATAGCTGCGGAACCAACGCCCGAAGCGCCCGCCAACACCTATCCAGTTTTCCGGCGCCACTTCGAGAAAATCCACAGACTCATCGGGAAGTTCCTCCCCCATCATAGAGCGCCGCAACCCCAGGCCGGCACCGTTAACCGGATAAAAGGTATCTTCCTGCATTCTGTGAGAAACCTCTGTATCACCCGCTCCCGGGCTTATAGAAATGTGCCACTATAGACGGGAAGCGCAATTGATGAGCTGAAGGATTTCGAAACCAGCGGATGACGGATCTCGAGCGCACCTGGAACCTTTCTGCGCTCAGGGGGAATGCATCCGTGTCCCCACGGCTTCTTGACTTTTGCGGATATCGGCCCTGGCAGCGGTTCCATGCAAAAACGACAGGGCCGATTCCCGCGAGGGAAATAGCGAATTATCCGCCGCATTTACCCTCGCCGCATTTACCTTCCTTTTTCTTACCTTCTCCGCATTTACCCTCGCCGCACTTGCCTTCTTTCTTCTTGCCTTCGCCGCATTTACCCTCGCCGCATTTGCCTTCCTTTTTCTTGTCCTCTCCCTGCTGCATGGCAAGGTTATAGCCGGAGGAGAGCTCCTCGGCGGCAAAGGGATTGGCATTGCCGACAGACGCGGAAACATTTATCGCCGCAGAGGCCAGAAAAGCCGCGCCAACCGCAGCTGCTACCGGGGAAAGATTCTTCTTGGACATAACGGATCTCCTGATAAAAATCCTGAGTAATGGAAAACAAACGCCACAGCGCGACAGTTTTCCAGGAGGAGTATAGTGCCACCAACTGCAAAACAGTCGCGCACTGAGACAGGATCGAAGAACGAAATTTCCACTCTCCAGCGGAATAATGTCCAAACCGTGACCCCGTTCTCGAATGGTTGGTCGCTGTTTGGCGGGGTTTATTACACCTACGGCGGGATTTTTTCAGAAACGGCAAACGGCGGGTTCTATTTCCTCCCACAGCTTGCGCAGGCGCTTGGCGGATACCGGCCTCAGAGTTTTTAAAGTCTGGGCAAAGAGTGAGACGCGGAATTCTTCCAACATCCAACGGTACTGTGCCAGCTGAGTATCCGCGGCCAGCGATCTCGGGGTATGGCGCTCCGCCAAGGCGAGATAAGGTTCTGCGGTCCCGTGAAGCTCTGCCTGCAAACGGCGGTCGCGGTTTGGGTCCAGAGCCGCCTTTTCCAGACGCAGAGAGATCCCTTTAAGATAACGGCTGTATTGGCGCAGCCACTCCAGTGGAGTATCGAACAAAAAGCCGCGGTAAAAGAGTCCCGCCAGTTGCTGCTGGATATCCCCCACCGCCATGGCCAGGGCCAGATTTTTCTGCTGTTTGATCAGCTTGCGCAGTGGTACCAACTGAGCCAGCGCTTTTACCAGCAGGTCGGCGATCTCCTGAGCCACCGATACCAGTTCCCCACTCTTTTCCAATGCGGAGAGAAAATCCGCCTCAGTGCGCGGCCATTGTTCGTCCGGCCAGAAAAGCTCGCGTGCGGCGGCCAGCAGAATGTCGTCCGCCACGTCTTCCCGCTTACCCAGGTCCGCAGCGGAAAGCCCCAATTCCTTGCCGCGCAACAACTCTTTGCGCAGGTATTTGACCGGCTCGGGCAGGTGGAGTAGCGCCAGACGACAGATACCCGCGCGACTCTGCCGTTGCGCTTCATAGGGATTATCCAACAGCTTGAGGGAAACGCTGTCTTGCGCCTCTATCAAGGTTGGATAGGCGCGTACTTTCAAGGCACCCTGTTGCAATATGTGGATTTCGGGCAGATCGCCGAAATCCCAGTGGGTGATCCCTTCGCGCTCGAAGTCATCGCCGGCAGTGGCCAGTTCCTTTTGTACCCGGTCCTTGTAGCGCGCCTGCAACTCAGGCAGATTCCGCCCCTGATCGAGCAGTTCACCCTCCTCGTCCAGCACCTGGATATTGAAACGGTAAAAATCTTCGAGAGATGCTTCCGCCGCTTCCCAGGCGGAATCCGGCACTTCCTGCGCGGTTTGACGTTTGAGTTCCTGCGCCAACGCCTGCCACAAGGGCAACTGGTCCGGCTGTAGGCGGGGCAACGCCTTGTCCACCGCCGCGGGCACAGGCACAAAATATTTGCGCCATTGTTTGGGCAGTGCCTTGATCAGCGCTATGCATTTGTCGCGCAACAGCCCTGGTACCAGCCAGGTAAGCCGCGCCGCAGGGACTTGGTGCAGTGCGCCCACGGGCACCTGAACACTGACACCGTCATCTTCCGCTCCAGGCTCGAAGTGGTAGGCGAGCGGAAACACCATGCCGCCGGTGGACAGTTCATCGGGGAATTGAGCCTCACCGATATTGGATGCGGTGTGCTGCATCAAAAGTTCACGGGGGACGTAGAGCAGATGCGGCTCCTTTTCCTCCGCCCGCTTGCGCCAGTGCTCAAAACCGGCCAGGTTTATGATGTCCCCAGGCACTCGCTCGTCGAAAAAGCGGAAAATCACTTCGTCATCTACCAGGATATCGCGGCGGCGGGACTTGGCCTCCAAATCCTCCAATTCCGCCAGCAGCTCCCGGTAGTGTTCGAAAAATCCGCCCTTGCCCCGGTAGCGCTGCTCCACCAGTGCCTGGCGAATAAAGACCTCACGGGATATTTTCGGGTCCAGTTTTCCAAAGTGGACGCGGCGTTTTTCCACCAGCACCAGACCGTAGAGGGAGATTTTTTCAAACGCCATCACCCGGCCGGAACGGGTATCGTAGTGGGGTTCGGAATAGTTGCGCTTGACGAGGTGCTCCGCCGCCGCAAGCACCCAGTCCGGCTCGATTTTTGCCACGGTGTGCGCGAATAGCCGGCTGGTTTCCAGCAACTGCGCGGCGACAACCCAACGCGGAGGTTTTTTGAATTGGCCTGATCCGGGAAAAATATGGAAACGCCGGTTGCGACAACCGAGAAATTCTTTATTTTCATCCCGCACACCGATATTGCCCAGCAAGCCGGGCACAATGGCCGCGTGCACCGCAGCGTAATCCGCCGCCTCAGCATTTTCCTTCAGTTTCAACTCACGACAGGCCAGGCGCAGTTGGTGGTGTATATCCCGCCACTCGCGCATACGCAACCAGGACAGAAAGTTTCTCTGACACCATTTGCGCAGCTGGTTCTGGCTCAGGGCCTGGCGCTGTGCTTCAAAAGCCTCCCACAGCTGCACATAGGAGAGAAAATCCGATTCCTGGTGCTGCCACTGCCTGTGCTTTTCATCCGCTGCCTGCCGCTTTTCCGCCGGGCGCTCGCGTGGGTCTTGCACCGCAAGCGCACTGACAATAATCAGTATTTCCCGCAGGCTGCCGCGCGCCGCGGCGGCCGCCAGCATACGACCGAGACGCGGGTCCAGTGGCAGGCGCGACAGAGTGCGCCCGAGCGGCGTCACCTTGCCGCGCGCGTCCAGCGCCTGCAATTCCTGTAACAATTTGTAACCGTCGTTAATCAGGCGTTGGTCCGGCGGATCAACAAACGGAAAGTCGCGGATATCACCAATTCTGAGCTGCAACATTTGCAGAATAACCGCAGCCAGATTGGTGCGCAGTATCTCCGCATCGGTAAATTGTGCCCGCTGCTCGAAGTCCTTTTCGTCGTAGAGCCGCACACAGATACCGGCACTGACGCGGCCACAGCGGCCGGCGCGCTGATTGGCGCTGGCCTGGGAAATGGGTTCCACCGGCAGCCGTTGAATTTTGCTGCGGTAACTGTAGCGGCTGATTCGCGCTGTGCCGGGATCGATCACATAGCGAATCCCGGGCACGGTAATCGAGGTCTCCGCCACGTTAGTGGCGAGGACTATCCTGCGGCCCTTGTGACCGTGAAAAACCTTGGCCTGCTCCGCCAGACTGAGGCGCGCATAGAGCGGGAGTATCTCAATATTCGCCAACTGCGCATCGCGCAGCGCTTTGTGACATTCGCGGATTTCGCGCTCACCACTCATAAATACCAGGATATCGCCGCCGCGCCTGCCGCTGGATTTTTCCCCCTCCAGAAGCTCCTCCACCGCGGCGACAACCTGCTCGTTCAAATCCTGGTCACTGTCGAGCGGCGGGCGATAGCGGATCTCTACCGGGTAGGTGCGCCCGGAGACCTCAATGATCGGTGCACCGTCGAAGTGCTGGGAAAATTTTTCCAGGTCGATGGTAGCTGATGTGATGATCAGTTTAAGATCCGGACGCTTCGGCAGCAGGGTTTTCAAATAGCCCAGCAGGAAATCGATATTCAGACTGCGCTCATGGGCTTCGTCCACAATCAGAGTGTCGTATTGATTCAGCAACGGATCGCGCTGGATTTCCGCCAGCAGTATGCCGTCGGTCATCAACTTGATATGGGTGTGCTCGCTGCTGTGGTCGGTAAAGCGCACCTGGTAGCCGACGGATTCCCCCAACGGCTGCCCCAACTCCTCGGCAATGCGATTGGCAACGGTGCGCGCGGCGATACGGCGCGGCTGGGTATGGCCGATCTGGCCGGTGATACCGCGGCCAAGTTGCAGGCAGATTTTCGGCAACTGGGTAGTTTTTCCCGATCCGGTTTCCCCGGCGACAACAACCACTTGGTGTTTGGCGATCAGCTCGGCGATTTCATCGCGCCGGGCCACCACTGGAAGCCCTTCCGGCCAGCGTATTTCCGGCACTTTCTGCCGGCGCGCCTCCACCAGTGCCAGAGACGTCTCGAGCTGTTCCTTGATTTGCGCAAGCATGCGGTCGGCCGGTTTGCCCGCCTTGATTCGCCTGCGCGCGTTACTGAGAGACTTACGCAGGCGGTAGCGATCGCGCCCCATACACTGGGCGATGCGGCTTTCCACAGCGGTGGGGGAGGTTGCGGTCTCAGGGTGTTTCATGGGTTCGCTTTGCCACTGCAAACCGGCAATTATACCCGTCTCTCCGCATCGGCACAGTCAGCGGCGCCGCAGTAAAAGCGCTTGGGAATCTGTGCTCGAGGAAACTCGGATGAGCTTGCTTCGTGGCAACTAGGGCACCACTGATGCATTCACCTCTTGACGGTAAAGCTTCCTCGAAGCTGGATGAGGCACTCAGACGATGGGATGGATATTTCGAAACCTCCGGATACTCGGTCAGCGCCCCTTCACCAGGTAGGCAATGGCCCGGTCCAGTCCCTCCAAGGTCATGGGATACATATGCCCACCAACCAGGCGTTCAATCAGGCCGATGCTGGATGTGTATTGCCAGTGAGCTTCGTCGACCGGGTTCAGCCACACCAGGCTGTCGTAGTTATCCACTACCCGCTGCAACCACATTGCCCCCGGCTCTTCGTTCATATGCTCGACACTACCGTAGCGGCTGGTGATCTCGTAAGGCGCCATGGAGGCATCGCCTACGAATATGATTTTGTAGTCTTTGCCATAGGTGCGCAGCACTTCCAGCAAGGGAGTGGTTTCCCCATAGCGGCGCTGGTTGTCCTTCCACACATGTTCGTAAACGCAGTTGTGGAAATAAAAATATTCCAGGTGCTTAAACTCCGAGCGGCAGGCGGAGAAGAGTTCTTCACACACACGCACATGCATGTCCATGGAACCGCCCACATCGAAGAAAATCAGCACTTTTACTGCATTGTGTCGCTCCGGCACCATTTTGATATCCAGCAGGCCGGCGTTGCGCGCTGTCGATGCAATGGTGCCGTCCAAGTCCAGTTCCTCGGCAGCGCCGGCGCGGGCGAATTTGCGCAGTTTGCGCAGCGCCATCTGAATATTGCGTGTGCCCAGTGCGACACTGTCGTCCAGGTTGCGGAACTGCCGCTTCTGCCACACCTTGACTGCAGAACGGTTGCGGCTGCTCCCCCCCACGCGGATGCCTTCCGGGTGATAGCCGCTGTTGCCGAAGGGACTTGTGCCACCGGTGCCTATCCAACGATTGCCGCCGCTGTGGCGCTTTTTCTGCTCCTGCAGGCGCTTTTGGAATTCTTCCAGCAGCTTTTCAAGGCCGCCGAGGCTGTCGATTTTGGCTTTTTCCTCTTCCGAGAGCTGCCTGATGAATTCAGAGCGCAGCCAGTCCTCGGGAATCAACTGTTCGAGAATGTCGTCCAGTGTTTGCAAATCTTTAAAATAAGCCTCGAATGCCCGGTCGAACTTGTCGAAATGCTTTTCATCCTTGACCAGGCAGGTGCGGGCGAGAAAATAAAAGGCTTCCATATCTGCAAAAACCAAGTGCTGCTGCAGGGCTTCCAGCAGAGACAACAGCTCAGTAATGGAAACCGGCAGTTTATGCCGGCGCAGACTCAGGAAAAAACCGATCAGCATATTGCGCCTCTATCGCGGGGTGAAAGCCGGGTCGCCGACAGTGGCTAACGCTTTTCCCGGCGAGCCATAAAGGCCAACCGCTCGAGCATATGCACGTCCTGCTCGTTTTTCAGCAGAGCGCCGTACAAAGGCGGAATCGCACTGCTGCTGTCACGGCTTCTCAGTACCTCCTCGGGAATATCGTCCGCCAGCAGGAGTTTCAACCAATCGATTAATTCGGAAGTGGAAGGCTTTTTCTTCAAACCCGGCACTTCGCGCAGCTGGAAGAAAATATCCATTGCCTCCGCCACTAATTGGCGCTTGATACCGGGGAAGTGCACTTCGACGATTTTGTGCATCGTCTCCCGATCCGGAAAACTGATGTAGTGGAAGAAACAGCGGCGCAAAAAAGCGTCCGGCAGCTCCTTCTCATTGTTGGAAGTGATGATAACAATGGGGCGCTGTTTGGCCTTGACCGTCTCGCCGGTTTCGTAGACGAAGAATTCCATGCGGTCGAGCTCTACCAGCAAATCGTTGGGAAACTCGATATCCGCCTTGTCGATTTCATCAATCAGGAGCACCACCCGCTCCTCGGACTCAAAAGCCTCCCACAGCTTACCCCGCTTGATGTAATTGCGGATATCGTGGACCTTGTCCACCCCCAACTGGGAATCCCGCAGGCGGGATACGGCATCGTATTCGTACAGCCCCTGCTGCGCCTTGGTGGTGGATTTGATATGCCACTGTATCAAGCGGAGACCCAGGCTGCGGGCCACCTCTTCGGCCAGCAGTGTCTTGCCTGTGCCCGGCTCACCCTTGATCAGCAACGGCCGCTGCAGGGTGACCGCCGCGTTCACCGCCATCTGCAGGTCTTCGCTGGCTACATAGCTTTCAGTGCCGGTAAATTTCATTGTCGCTCCACTCAGGTTCCGCGCAGGTTACTGTGAGAAGCGCATATTAATTGATCGGCCAAAAGGGATGGAAGACGGGAGTGCTCAATGTCATTGACGACTTGTGAGCTACAGGCGTACCCGACCGGCGAACCGGCTCAGGCGGCCTGAGTGCTCCGGCGGTGGACCACTTGGCGGCCCTTGTCGGTGATATACCAGCGGATGCCCAGATGGCTGTGGATCTTGCCCACCATCTCCAGTACCAGCAGGTTGTTCAGCGCGCGAGCGACAGAGTTGGTTTCCATTCCCGCCTCCTGCACCATGCCTGACAGAGCTCGGAAGACACAGTCGCTGTTGTTGAGCAGTTTGAGCACCTGCAGTGCATTGTCGTCCAGCTTGCGGATCTGGTTGAAGTCCAGCGTCGGCCCCTGTTCCGGGTCGCCCTCTATCTCGTGCTCCAGCAAGGGCAGCATCTCTAACTGCATTGCGCGCAGCTCTTGCTCCAAGTGCTCCACCCGGGCGCGGGCGATGCTGGCGTCGCGCAGTTGCCGGCGTGCGGCGTTGAATACGAACATGCGCGAGGCGATGGCGGCGAGCAGGCAATAGCCGGTGAAGATCAGCAGACGCGAGGGGTCCCCCTGAATCTCTATCAACAGATCGCTCTGGGTGAATTTGAGGAAAATCGGCACCATCAGCGCGCCGCACAGCCCCATAATCAGGCAACGCGCCAGACCCGCCGGGTCCTCCTCGGTAAACAGCATCTGGTAGTAGTTCACCAGGCCGCCGAGAATACCCGAGACCAGCATTACGGCCGTCAGGATTAGTAGATGGTCGAGCATCCCTGTCCCTCTGCCGGCAAGGAAGCGCCGGTATTTTTCTGTTTGAATCCACGTCGATGGCAGGGCCAGCCTTATAGATATAGCAGTTGCGGCCCCCTGCGGTGGAGGAGGAGGGAGAAAAAGGCGCCTTTGATCGGATGCTCCGTCACTGCTCGTCGAAATAGGGATCTTCCTGGAAGCGCTGGCGCTTTTCGCGGCGGTAGCCCAGGTAGAGGACGGCGAGCCCCCACAGGGCCATCAGCGTCAAGGCGCCGCCAGCGGCAAACACCAAGTTGGCGGTCACTTCCGGCGCTGCGCCCTCCTCCTCAAACAGCATCTGGTAAACAAACAAGGGCAACACGGGGACCGCCACCGCATCGGGCGCCATAGGGCGCGCGGGCATCAGCAGCACCGCGGCAAAGGTGATCAGCAGCAGACGGCGCAGCCAAGCCCAGCTCCAGGTGCGCGTGAACCACCAGCCAGCCAGTAACAGCACCAGGGTGGCAGCGGTGTAGATGGTCCAGGCAATGCGGTATTCTTCAGCCATGGTATTTCTTTACTTCCAACAAGGACGGACATAGTACCCGCCCTGTAAACAGATTTAGCATTCGCCACTTACCCAGCGGACGATATGCTCCTCAAAGTCGTCCGGATGCACCAGTTCTTCACTAATCACACGGCCGCGCACCGAGATGCCCGCCTCGTGCACTGATTCCGCGCGGCCCGAAACCAATGGATGCCACGCCGCCAGCTGGCGCCCCTCGGCCAGGGTCCGGTAGGCGCATGTCGCCGGCAGCCAGCTGAAGCCCCCGCCGCTTACCGCACGCAACTGAATGCAGTCCGGCACTTCTCTTTTGCGCTGGGCGTAATCGCGACAGCGGCAGGAGTGAGTGTCCAGCAGCCGGCAGGCGACGTTGGTGCTGTAGATCTCACCGCTTTCCTCATCCTCCAGCCGGTGTAGACAGCAGCGGCCACAGCGGTCGCAGAGCGCTTCCCACTCTGCGTCACTCATCTGCCCAAGGGATTTGCTCTGCCAGAAATTTTTTTCCATCACGGCCGCCCGCTCAGCGCTGCAGCTTGCAGTTTTTAGCGGCGATGGCGCTCATCTCTGAATCGACTGCCGGAGGCATCTGCAAATAGTAGCCGTGCTCGCGGATTTCATTCAGGACTTTGTTCGCATCCGCGCGGGCCAGGCGCTTATCCGGCGTCAGCAGCAGTGTGGTTACATGCTGCGGCTTGCCGAACAGTTGCAATAGTTTTTCAGGCACCTTGGCTGTGCCTTCGCGTTTGTCCACGTAGAGATACATTTCGTCCTTGCGCGGACTGCGGTAAATATCGCACAGGCTTTTCACTTCGGTTCCTCTTTGCGCAGCTCATTCAATACTTTGAGTAGCCGCTCGCCAATGACTGGAGCACGCCAGCCGCGCAGGCGCCCCTGCAACTCGGGGCGGGGCGACTGTATCAATGTCTCCAACTCCTTCTTGCGCACCAGTATTTCCGCAGGCAGCCCTTCCTGCTCGGCGACGGTGCTGACGCACTGGCGCAGTAGTTTCAGCCATTCTCCCTCGCGGCGATTGAGGGGCTGGGGCAGAGGCGGCGGCGGGTCCTGGCGTTCGGCCGCGCGCCGGATAATCTGTAGCAGTGTCTCGCCGTATTCACGCAACGCTCGCCCTTCAAACCCCGGCTGTGCCAGCGCAGCCACGTGCTTTGGCAGCCGCTGGGCAAGATTCATACAAACATTTTCCTTCAGCAGGTGGTTGCGGGGCAGGTCGCGCAGGCGCGCCTCCCGTTCGCGCCAGGCACACAGGTCCTGCAACGCCGCCAGCTGCGCGCCGCGCAAGCGCCAGGCGCCTTTTACCTTGCGGTAGTAAAGTTCCGGTGGTTGCGGATTGCGGGCCGCGGACACCAACGCCGCGCAGTCTTCCTGCAGCCATTCCAGGCGCCCGCGCTCGCGCAGGCGTTTGATCAGCACACCGTACATCAGCGGTAACCAAGCCACGTCCAGCGCGGCGTATTTTTTCTGCGCTTCGGAAAGCGGGCGCTGCAACCAGTCGGAGCGGGTCTCGCTCTTTGGCAGCTCTATATTGAGCAGCTCCTTCACCGCTGCGGCATATCCGAGACCCGCACCCATACCGGTCAGGGCGGCAGCGATCTGGGTATCGAAGACCGGCTCGGGGATGGCCCCCAACAGCCGCTCCAGTGTTTCCAGATCTTCACTGCAGCTGTGCATGATCTTGGTAACGCGGGTGTCCAGCAGCAGTTCACGCAAGGGATCGAGATTGTCAATGGCCAGGTTGTCGATCAGATAGCAGCGCTCACCGTCGCCCACCTGCACCAGGGCGGGCCGGGGATAGAAGGTGCGGCTGCGCATAAACTCTGTATCCAGTGCCAACGCCTGCTGACGACGCCAGCGCTGACAGAGTTCGGCCAGCTGTTCACCGCTGTCAATCCAGATGGGGGTGGTATCTACTTTCACCATGCGTTTTCTTAAAATGCGGTTCGGCTGTTAAAGGCGTGTGCCAGGGTGCCCCCGTCGATATATTCCAACTCGCCGCCAATGGGAACGCCGTGGGCGATACGGCTCACGGCAATGCCGCGGGCCCTGGCGCGCTCGGCGATAAATTGCGCCGTGGCCTCACCCTCGACCGTGGGGTTAGTGGCGATAATCAGCTCCTCCAGCGGTTCACTGGCCAGGCGCTGCTCCAGCAGATCGATACCCAGATTTGCCGGGCCCACACCGTCGATCGGCGACAGGTGGCCGTGCAGGACAAAGTAGCGGCCGTGATAGTTGCCCGCCTGTTCTATCGCCAGAATATCCGCCGGAGTCTCCACAACGCACAGCAGTTTCTGATCGCGATGACGGTTGTTACACAGAGCGCAGACCTCTTGTTCCGTCAGGGTACGGCACTGGCTGCAACGCCCGACTTTTTCCACCGCCTGCTCCAGAGCGCGCACCAGTGCGCTCGCCGCGTCCCGGTCCTTTTCCAACAGGTACATCGCCATGCGCTGAGCGGACTTTGGCCCCACGCCCGGCAGACAGCGCAGGGCGCGGATGAGATCTTCAATCAGGGGACTAAACATAGATTCTGGGATTCAGCGCCGCGGTCGGCTCAAAAAGGGAATTTAAAGCCTTCGGGCAGGCTGATACCGGAGGCAAGATCACCCAGCCGCTGTTTCTGCAGCGCCTGTGTTTTTTCTTCAACGCGACGCACCGCGTCATTCACTGCGGCGGCCAGCAGGTCCTCAAGCATTTCCTTGTCTTCACCGAGCAGGTCCGGATCGATTTCCACCGATGTGACATCGTGGCGACCGTTCATGGTGACCTTGACCATTCCGGCACCGGACTCCCCGCAGACACGCAGAGCGTCGAGCTCCTGCTGTATCTTCTGCATTTTCTCCTGCATCTCGGCCTGCATCTTCTGGGCCTGCTGCATCAAATCGCCCAAACCTTTCATGATGAACCTCTTCTATTGATTCGCTGCGGGCGCCTGCCGTCTCAATTGCGGCGCGGCGGCAATCTTTGGCGAATGCTCCCGCATAGCTAGTTATTCGGTTTCCACCAAGGATTCCACGGAATCCGGCAGCAGTTCGGCACCCAGCTCCTGCTGCAGTTCCCGCACCAGCGGGTCGCTGGACAAGGCTTCCCGCGCGGCGGCCAGGCGTTCTTCCCTGGTGGCCGCGGCCAAGTGTGCAGGCGTCTGCCCCTGTACTTGGCCCACCTGGATATGAACAGTAACCGGTTGCTGAAAAAAGTCACCGAGCAGATCTGCCAAACGGCGCTGGTGCACCTCGTCATACAAGCTGCTATAGGACTCATCCAGGATAAAGGACAGTATATTGTCCCGCCTTCCCACCAGCTCCAGATGGAAGGCGATGGAATGGAGTATGCCGCTGACGCCCAGCTGGCTGTAAAGCGCGGGCCAGCTGCCGGGTGTCAGCGCGTCGAGGCGCGCCTTCGGTTTCTCGGCTGACGGGGTGCTCTTGTCGGGCTGCGAAGCCTCTGGCGCTGGCGCCGGGCCCGCCTCAACCTCGGCAACCTGTCGGCGCAGCTGTTCGCGTAAAGCGGCCTTGTCTCCCGCCGCCTGGGCGGGGGGCTCAGGCTCTGGTGCAGTGTGTACAGGATCAGCCGGTCGATCATCGCTGCCAGGGGCCGGGGGCTGGCTGCCCGTTGGCTGCGGCGGCTCGGCGGGTCCCGAAGCACTCGCGGGGGCTTGTTCCAGCGGCGCTACCGGTGCGGGTGCCAGTGCCGGAGAAGGAATAGGCTCGGCTGTCGGCTCAGCCGGTGTCAAATCAGGTTGCGGCCTTTTTCCTTCAGGACTCTCCGCTCTTGTGGAGTTCATCTCCTGAGCGGCGCTTTCCCGCGCTGCCACCTCGCCCCCGCTGTCTGCCTGCAGGCGTGCTCGCGGCACATCCGCCACCCCCTGGGGGCGGAAGGCGAGCATGCGCAGAAGCGCCATCTCAAAGCCGCTGCGCGGATCGGGCGCCAGGGGCAGGTCGCGGCGCGCGAGCAGCGCCATTTGGTAGTAGAGTTGAACGTTTTCCGGGGCCAGGCGCCCGGCCAGATCGCGAAGCCGCTCTCCGTCGCCCAGAGCATTGTCCGCAGACTGCGGCAGCACTTGAGCCACGGCGATACGGTGCAGATTGTTGGCCAGTTCTGCCAGTGCGGCACTGTAATCCGGTGCCTGCTGCGCCAATTCCTCAACGGCGGCAAACAGGGCCGGTGCGCTTTCCTCCGCCAAGGCCTGCAACAGCTTCCACACCAATCCGGTATCGATGCTGCCGAGCATGGCCCGCACTTCCGACTCGCTGATTTTGCCTCCGCCAAAGGCGATCGCCTGGTCGGTGAGGCTCATGGCATCGCGCATACTGCCGTCGGCGGCCCGTCCCAGGAGCCATAGGGCTCCCTCCTCGAAGGGAACCATTTCCTGCTCCAGCACAAAACGCAGGTGCTCCACCACCCGTTCCGGGCTCATGTTTTTCAGATTGAACTGAAGACAACGGGAAAGCACCGTGACCGGCAGCTTTTGCGGGTCGGTGGTGGCGAGCAGGAATTTGACGTGGGGTGGCGGCTCTTCAAGGGTCTTCAACAGCGCGTTGAAGGAGCTGTTGGAGAGCATATGGACTTCGTCGATCAGGTAGACCTTATAGCGCCCCTTGGTCGGCGCATACTGGACATTTTCCAGCAGTTCACGCGTGTCCTCCACCTTGGTGCGGGAGGCGGCGTCCACTTCGATCAGGTCAACAAAGCGCCCCTCGGCGATCTCCGTACAGGCCAGACACTGGCCACAGGGCTCGGAGCTGACACCACTCTCACAGTTCAGGCATTTGGCCAGGATGCGCGCGATCGTGGTCTTACCTACGCCGCGGGTACCGGCAAACAGGTAAGCGTGGTGCAGGCGACCGTTGTCCAGAGCATTGATCAGCGCCTGGAGCACATGCTCCTGCCCCACCATCTCCCGAAACAGCCGCGGCCGCCACTTGCGCGCCAGTACTTGATAGCTCATCCACTCTCCAGCGCCCGACGGCGCCATTCTCTGTATTCAATCCGAGCGCCGGTGGCGCGGGCGCCATTATACCGGCATAGGCGCCAAGTCACAGCGGACATTCACTCCGCCTCATCCACCTCTCGTCGGGCGCACGGCGCCTGTGTTATAACTGTGCGCCAGCTCGCGATCAAAACAACAAGTGATAATCGCCGAAGCCGCACGTAGTAGGGGGCACCTCCAATCAATGAATAAAGCGCGGAAAACGCTTCTGGAAAAGCTGTTTGCCGAACACGGCCAGGCACTGGTGCGCTTCGTGGTCCGCATTGTCCGCAACACCGACGATGCCGAAGACATAGCCCAGCACGCTTACCTTCGCCTGCAGAAGCTCAGTGACGAGAAGGAACTGGAGAATCCGCGCGCCTACCTCTACCAGATCGCCAACAATCTCGCCGTGGATCAGCTGCGCCGCGGCAAGCTGCATATGGAGTACATCAACCAGCAGCTGCCCGCCGAGGAGGAAACGCTGCCCGGCGACGACCAAGCCGACCACCAGTCCCCGGAACGGGTACTGGCGGCCCGGCAGCAATTGCAATCCATCTACGACGCCATGGACAGTCTCCCCCTCAAATGCCGCCAAGCCTTTCTTTTACACCGCACCCGAGGCCTGTCCTACAGTGAAATCGCCCAGGAAATGAACACCTCGGTAAGCAGTGTGGAGAAGTACATACTGCAGGCTCTCAAGGTATGCCGCCGCCGTGTCGATATGAACTGACAGGCATCCGGGGAACGGATTGGTCATTAGCTAATCAAACAGCGTGAAACGCTGACTGCTTGGACGTATTTTTCCCCCGCTCTATCGCAAAGGATTTGCAGAATTGAGAGCCAGCGCACAAGCTTTGTGCAAGCCAACTTTGATATTTCGACAAATTTACTTGAGGGACTTGGACTGCCGGTCGTCTTAACATCAGGGTGAGACATCCAAGCGCAAAAAACTGGCGAAAGAAAATATAAAAGTTCAACTTGACGCACAAAAAGAAAAAGTAATTGCGCAGCAAGTCATGTGCACGAAAAAAATCGCGTCATAACGGCAGCTTTGAATAAAATGCACCACAAACGAGCGAAGTACGGATTTAACCGAGAGACAGAATAGACAGGACAACCACGGACTAAACAGGGTATAGAGCGGTGACTACAGCGAGCGTACAAGAAGCACCAAACGACGAGCAGCTGGACCAGGCATGCGCCTGGATCGCACGTCTGCGCTCCGATAAAGTCAGTAGTACCGACCGCCGAGAATTCGCGAAATGGCTCTCTGTGTCCGCGGCAAACCGCCGTGCTTTCGACCAGATGGCGGAGCTGTGGGGTGATCTGGGCGCCCTGGCCCACCTGCCAATCGACCAGCTGTTCCCCGAAAGCCGGCCGTCGCCAAAACCCGCCTCTGAACAGCAAAAGAACGCCCGCACCGCGGCCACCGACAGCCGACGCTTTATTTCCCGGTGGACGATTAGTGGAGGGCTGGTCGCAGCCTGTCTGGCGATTGCACTTTGGCTGGGCAACCCGTGGAGTTTCGGCGGCCTGCGTGAACAAACTTATGTCACTCAGGTTGGCGAGACCCGCACCGTCACCCTGGCCGACGGCACCCTGGTACAACTCAATACCAATACTGAGTTGCGCGTGGCCTACAGCCGGGAAGAGCGGCACACTCGCCTGTTGCGCGGCGAGGCCTATTTCGACGTGGTCCGTCAGACCGCGCGCCCCTTCACAGTGGCCGCGGGCAAGGCCAACATCCGGGTACTCGGCACCGAGTTCAATGTGGAGCGCAACCCGGAAAATACGCGCGTATCCGTAACCGATGGCGTGGTGGCAGTCAGTGAAGCGGAAAGTAGCTCAGGCCTCCACCCCGAATCCGTCAAATTGACCAAAAACCAGAAAATCAGCGTTTCCAGCGGGGGACTGAGCGAAGTGGGCCGCACCTCCGCGGAGGAAGCACTGGACTGGACCCGCGGTGTGCTGGTATTTGAACACACCCCCCTTGCCGAGGTACTGGAAGAATTAAACCGCTACTTGAAAGTTCCCGCTGCCGCGGATCCGCGCGTGCGCGACCGCTTGGTATCCGGCACCTTCGAGCTGTCTGACCCGGACAACACGCTGAAGGCCATCGCCGCGGCACTGGACCTGTATCAGGATGACAGCGACCCTAAACTGACTCTCTTGTCCCCTCAACATATCTAGGTTATAAAACCCCGCTGGGCGGTTGTTTATTGCATAAACTCGGTCTCACCCGCCCACAACACTCGAAAACCACAAAATAAGTTGCCCGGCCCAGCGCCAGGGCAGCACTACCAAAACCTAGGCGGGCACCTCATTGAATCTACGGCACCGGGCCACACTGTCGCTGGCGATCCTGTTGTTGCTCTGCGAAGGGGCAATCGCCGCCTGCCCTACATCCGGTGTCACTCTCCCGGCGGGCAATCTGTCCCGCGCTCTGATATCCCTCGGTCGTCAGTGCCAAGTCTCCGTTCTTGTACAGGCCTCATCCGCGGCCAGTTACGCCCTGCCCAAGCAGCAACTCAATACTAATGACGGCGATATTGAGCCGATATTGCGTCAGCTGCTGCAAGATTTGCCTTTTACCTACGAGCTCCTTGGCCCGAGCGCGGTAGCCGTAGTTCCCCGGAAGCCCGAGCCGGAAGAACAGGGCGCGCTCTCGCAGGGACATACCGAAGAGATCAGCGTTACCGGCCGCATGCTGACAGGTAGCCACCTGCGTCACCCTCAGTTGGACAGTTATGCGCCCATCGACATTCTGGCCCAGCCGGAGCTGGAGATCACAGGTGCTCAGACTGTTTCCGAGCTGCTCAAATTCCTGCCCGCCGTCTCCGGCAATTCCACCAGTACCTCAGTCACTAATGGGGGCGATGGCACTGCAACTGTCACCTTGCGCGGCCTTCCCGCCAGCAACACACTGGTATTAATCAACGGCCGGCGTATCGTCAATAATGGCTTCGGCGGCGAGGCGGCGGACTTGAATACCATTCCACTGTCCGCTGTGGACCGTATAGAGATACTCAAAGACGGCGCATCGGCAGTCTACGGCTCCGACGCCATTGCCGGAGTGGTCAACATCATCCTGCGCCGGGACTTCGAGGGCCTATCAGTCAACAGTTACTACGGCGAAGCGCAGCGCGGCGATCAACAGACAGGATCCCATCACCTGACTTGGGGCAAGAACGGCGAACGCGGCCATTTGATGCTGAGCCTTGCCCATTACCGCCAGGATGCGCTGATGAGCCGCGACAGGGAAATCTCTGCCACTGCGGACAACCGCAGCCGCGGAGGCACGGACAATCGCTCCTCCGCATCGCCTTCCAGCTATATCGCCTTGAGCGATGACATCGTCCTGACCGCCAACGCTGACGGCAGCTACCGCCCCTGGACCCAAGAGGACCGCTACGACTACAGCGAATACACAACCGCACTGGTACCATCCGAGCGGCAATCGGCCTACCTGGAAGGTAACCTGGACCTGGGAGACAACTCCCAACTGTTTATAGAACTTATGGGAATCAGGACCTCGGCCGAGACTACTTTGGCACCGACACCAGTATTTACGCGATTTGACAACGGTGACCTGACAATTTCCGCGGACAATATTTACAACCCTTTCGGGCAGGAAATCACCGATGTCCGCAAGCGGGTATTGGAATTGGGGCCGCGTGTACAAAACAACGACACAGAGACTTGGCGCCTCAATTTGGGGCTCACTGGAATGTTGAACAGCTGGCAGTGGGAGCTGACCGCGGCGCAACACTATACGCACGCGTCGGAAAGCCTCAGCAGCCTGATTGATCCCCTTGCCCTGTCGCTCGGGCTCAAAGGCCCGGATATCTGCAATTCCGAGAGCGACTGCATCCCCATTAATTTACTGGGACCCAGCGGCAGTATCGATGCAGAACAGCTCGATTACATTCGCGCCGAAAGTTTGGTGGACGGAATCACCCGAATGACATCTTTAACTTATATCGCCAATGGCACACTTGGCACCAGTGGTGCCGGCGATATCCTCGCCGCATTCGGAATGGAAATCCGCCGCGAAGCCATCGACTTTCGCTCCAACGACGCCATGGGCCTCTCCTATATTGGCGGGGTCACCGCCGGGTCGGCACAAGGTCATCGCATAATTAGCGAAACTTTCGGCGAGATTTCACTCCCCTTGGTTGCGGACCGTTTTTGGCTGGACGGCGCGTTGCGTTACTCCAATTACAGCGATTTCGGCAGCACCGCCAACCCCAAAGTCGCCCTGCGGTTCCGGGCTCTTCCGTCTCTGATGCTGCGCGCCAGCTACGCCACAGGCTTCAAAGCACCGACTCTAATCGACATGAATCAGAGTGGTTATCAAAGCCAGGAATACCTGTTCGATCCTTGCACCGGTAGAGATGCCATCACCCTGCCCGGTTGCCGCGGCCAGGCGGACGGTGCTCGCATCCAATATTTGACAGAGTATGGCGGCAATCCGGATCTGCAGCCGGAAACCTCTGATAACAGGTCCCTGGGGATCGTGTGGACCCCGGCAAAATTAAAGGGCTTCAGCGCCACCTTGGACCTCTTCGAAATTCGCCAGAACGATGTCATCGATACCAGCCCACAATACCTTATCGACCAAAACGCCTCTTACGCCCTCTTCTCCGACCGTGTGCAGCGGGATGAACAGGGCGAAATCATTACCATCCTCGCCACGCGCCTCAATATCGGAGCCCGAGAAGTACGAGGTGCAGACCTAGCCATGCGCTACGAGCACAATTCAGACATGCTGGGGCAGCTGCGCTGGTCGTTTAACGCGAGCCACATCCAGCGCTACCTAAATCAGGCGGCACCCGGTGAAGCAACCGAAGACTTGGTGGGAACCTTCGTGGATGCCGCCAGTGGCGGCGCCGGTTCCCTGCCAAAATGGAAGGCCAACACCGGAATCTACTGGAAAAAAGGCCCCTGGGAAGGTGGCTATACCGTGCATTTTGTCAGTGCATTGGAGGAGTCTTTCACACTCGACAACACCCGTATCACCCGCGAAATAGACAGCTGGACGACACACGATCTGCAAGTTGCCTACGCACTGCCCGGCGGCCTGCGCATTGCCGTCGGTATCGACAACCTGTTCGACCGGGAACCACCTTTCGCCGCCACAGCCTTCAACGATAACTTTGACGGACGTACCTACGACCTGAGCGGCCGCTATTGGTACACCACTTTGGCGTATTCTCTTTAGTTGCGGCATTCCTCCAGCAATAGCCAGCAGCCGCAGTCCACTCGGACAACCTTCGATCAAACGCCTCGCTTTTTTCCTCCACTTTCCGTTTTTTGACAGCCAAAAAAACCATTGACACCTAAAAAAACCGACAATAGTCGCCAACGGCGCATTAATGCTCGGTGGAAACTCCCCCTACAACAAAAATGTTCTAGTGTTTTAGCAAGCCTCTGTTGATAGAAGTTTGCAGTTGTCATGGAGGGCACTGCCATATTCGGCGTTTAGATCCGGTATCAGGAGAGGTATACCATGGACAGATCCCATCTATCCCGGGCAATTAAGGGCGCTATCGCAACCGCCACCGTATCCGCCAGTTTTGCCACTTTGTCCTTTGCTCAGGAAGTGGAAGAAGTCGTCGTTACCGGTACGCGTATCCAACGCGCAACTGACGCCACCAGCACTGTTCCCATCACCGTATTCGATGCCGCGGCTCTGGAAAACTCCGGTGAAACCACGCTCGAAGATTTCCTACAGGAACTACCCTCCATGACGGGCGGCCAGTTCGGCTCATCCGTCAATAACGGCAACCCTGGCTTGGCGACGGTATCCCTGCGCGGCCTGGGCTCTTCGCGCAGCCTGGTACTGCTCAATGGCCGCAGACTGGTATCCGCCGGAACTCTGACGGGAACTGTCGATTTGAACACCATCCCCATCTCCATCATTGATCGAGTGGAGATTTTAAAAAGCGGCGCATCCTCTATTTATGGTTCCGACGCCATCGCCGGGGTCGTCAACATCATCACCAAAAAAGATTTTGAAGGTGCCCAGATCCGCGCCGACTATGGCATTACCGACGAAAGCGATGGCGAACAGTGGCTCGCCTCCATGACCTTTGGCGCCGAAACCGAAAAAGGTCATGTCATGCTGAATGTTGAATACACCAAACGCGACGACATTTTTCAGGGCGATCGCAAATTTTCACAGTGCCCGCTGGCTGAAGGTGGAGGACAGGTTTTCTGCTTCGGCAGTGGCACCACGACACCCGCACAATTTTTCACTGACAACCCGGACGACCCCGGTTTTATCGTGGACCCGACCACCGGACAAGTGCGCCCCTTCCAAGCGTCGGACGGCTTCAATTTCGCCGAGTTCAGCTACCTGATCACTCCGCAGGAAGTGTTCAGTATTTACGGCTACGGCGAACATGAACTTTGGGATATCAAAAACCTGACCACCATCAACGCCTTTTCGGAACTGCTATATACCAACCGGCAGTCCGATCAACTACTCGCCCCCGAGGGCACCTTCTGGGGACCGGGAATTGCGGCGGACAACCCCTTCAATCCCATCGGCGAACCGGTGTTCGTCACCCGGCGCCTAACGGAAGCGGGAGGCCGCTCCTTCACTCAAGATCTCAGCACCTGGCGAGGTGTGATCGGTTTCAACGGAGAGTGGTGCAACGACTGGCTCTGGGATATTTCCTACACTTATGCCCGCTGGGTAGACCCCCAGATAGACAGGGGCAGAGCTAATCAGACGAATATGGACACGCTCCTCGCTTCAGTCAACTTTATCCGCGATGACGAAGGCAACATCATCGGTGAAGAGTTCGCCTCAGCAGACTGCCCGGAAGACCCCAACTGCGGTATTTGGAACCCCTTCGATCCCGACACCTTGACCGAAGATATGATCGAGTTCGGGCTTGTCACCAACTCACCGGTGGAAAAGGAAACCCTGCGCAGCTTCCAGATCAACGTAACCGGCGACTTCGGCGGCTTCGCACTCACCAGTGAAGCCTGGGCCTGGGCGGCTGGGTATGAGCACCGCTCAGAGTCCGTCGAAGTCACTGTGGACGGCGCCGCCCAGCTGGGGCAAATTTACTTCGTCCAGGGAACTCCCTGGAGCGGCAGCTACAGTGTGGACGAGGGCTACGTGGAAGTTCGCGCCCCGGTATTGGAAGGGCAGCGCTGGGCTGATCTGCTCGCTTTCGAAGTCTCCGCGCGCTACTCCGACTACGATACCATCGGCGACGACACCACCTTCGCCGCAATTGTCGAATACGCCCCCTTCGAAGAACTGCGGTTCCGAGGCAGCTATAACGAGGGCTTCCGCGCACCCGGCCTAGACGACTTGTTCAGCCCCGCAGAACTCTCCGCCGAACGCTACTCCGACCCCTGCTTCGAGGCGACAGATCCAACGGTTATTGCCAACTGCAACGCCGACAGTCCTTCCCTCATCAATTCACCGCAGATCTCCGGCGGCCCGCAGGCCACCGGATTCTTCGCCGGTAACCCCGACCTCGACAAGGAAACGTCTGAAAGTTGGACACTGGGCGCTGTCTGGACACCCACCTTTGTAGAGGACCTCAGCTTTACCTTGGACTACTGGCGCATCGATGTTGAAGACGCTATTGGCACCTTCACCACCGACCAGATAGTGGACAACTGTTACGCAAGTGCCAGCTTCCCCAACAACGACTTCTGCAACCTGATCCTCGGCCCGACAGCCGTAGGCCAGCAAACAGGTGCGTTTGGCCCCCGGCGCGCCGCCAACGCCACTATCGCCGGGCAAGCACTCATTACTCAAAACATCTCCACTTTTGAAACAGATGGCGTGGATCTGGGGGCCTTTTACAACTGGGATTTCTGGGAAGGTAATATCGCCGTGCAAGGCCTCGCCACCTACCTGCACGATTACAAGTTCCAAGCCAGTGCGTTCGACCCTGAAATCAACCTCGCCGGCAAATTTGGCGCAGACCCGGTGACCACCCGTATCGCCGCTTTCCCGCGCTGGAAGCTCTATATGAGCGCGGACTACGAGGCGGATTACTGGAGCGTGGGCACCACTGTCCGAATGGAAGGAAGCGTCGATGACATATCTCCCAATACCGCAGACCTAGCCACCCAGGTGGACGCCACCTGGTACCAGGACATCCGCGCCGCCTACTTCTGCTGGGAAGACGTGAAAATCTCCGGCGGCATCCGCAATGTCTGGAACCAACAGCCACCCTACGTCACCAACTACGATGATATGAATACCCTGCCACTGAACTACGACACTATCGGCCGTTTCTTCTACGGCAGCATCACCCTATCCTTCTGACCTTCAGCCCCACCCTTCCGGGTGGGGCCCTCTCCTCCGTGTAATAACGTGTAATCGGAAACTGCTTTCAAGATCTCGGTGAGCTGGTAGAGTTTTCACTTCCGGAGAAATGGGACTGTTCCGGAAGCAAAACAACCAACAGGGAGGAAATACAATGAAAACCATCCGTGCCTACTGCACCGCCATCTTCGCAGCCCTATACCTGCTCTGCGCCCCCGCCGCCACCCTCGCCGCCGATGAACATGATGTCGTCTCCGTCAACATCAATACCGCCACGGCAGAGGAACTCGCTGAAAAACTGGACGGCATCGGCCAAAGCAAAGCGGAACTGATCATCCAGTTCCGCGACCAGCACGGCCCTTTCACCTCGCTGGAGCAATTGCTGGAAATCAAAGGAATCGGCCAGGCCACTCTGGACAAAAATCGCGACAAAATACGGCTCTAAGCTAGCTGGAGTCCGGCCCTGCTGGCGACAGCGGGGCCGGATAAGATGTTAGTTTTTCGTCTCCGCTATTGGCTGGCACCCAAGGGAGAGATGTCTGGGACATGCCTCATAAGGAAGCTTGATACGGATTAGAAAAAACGAAGCAAAATAAGATCTAAGATGGCACAGGAAACCCTCAATGCAGATCAAGGTAATAGCAAATAGGTCTGCACTAAAAGCTAATCGTTTTAGTTTCCCCAGTGAAATTAGGGAACCTCTGATTAATTCGCGTGAACACAATGTTAGCTATCGGGGCACTCAGGCAATAGGGCGGATATTTAGAAAACGCACGAGTACTTCCCTGTAGCTCCGCCGGATACCTCCTTGTATCCGACGGTTTCGAAATATCCGCTCTATCACCTGAGCTTCACATCCGCCCCCGAAGAACATCTGCCACCAGGAAATGAATTAATCATAGGTTCCTTAGCAGTCACGCAACAACATACAAAAAACAAGATCCAAGGTCTTACTGTTAAAAAATTCAGTCACGAAGCGACCAATTGGCAAAATATATTTTACAAACAACCACCCATATATAACAAAACTCTCATGCATAATATAACTCCCATATATAAGGTCATTCACAAAAAATCAATCATTTTTTATTAATTGAAAAATTAGTTTTTACCTGAACAACATTCAAAACCTGACAATACGAAAAAACATAATAAATTGCGCTTCTTTTGAGGGAAATACTCGCCTATTCGTCTTCGTCTTTGTTGGGAGAGAAGCGGCCACTTGGGGGGTAGCCGCTTTCAACTATTGCCATTCATGACAAAGACTTAAATCCAACGATCAAAAGAGGATTTACAATGAAAAAGAACCTCCTGTCCGTAGCTGTAAAAGGGGCTTTGGGCCTGACTGCGGCTGCAGTCTTGATTCCCGCTATGCCTACCATTGCACAAGAAAATGCGACAACAGTAGAAGAAGTTATTGTTACTGGCTCTCGCATAGCCCGAGACGACTTTAGTTCCTCTAGTCCCATTTCCACTTATGGCTCAGAAGATTTGGATAAAGCTGGTTTAGCCAGTATTGATGAATTCCTGAAAGAAGACCCGGCCTTCACCGGCTACCAAATGGGCACATCCACAAACAATGGGAGCGACCAAGGTCAAAAAAAAATCGATATGCGCGGACTGGGTTTTAACCGAACCCTGGTACTGATTAATGGCCGGCGTACCATTGGCGACGTAAATGGCGATGGTGCTGTAGACATCAATACTGTACCGGAAGCCATGATAGAGCGCGTAGAAGTGTTGAAAGATGGCGCCTCCACCATTTACGGATCCGATGCACTGGCTGGCGTTGTCAACTTTGTATTAAAAGATGATTTCGAAGGCTTTGAGCTAAAAGGCAACTTTGGGCAAGGCACCGAAGACGGCCAAGCACAAAATAGTGGCTTCTCTATGCTGGCCGGCCTGGGAAGTGACCGGGGCCACATGCTGATGTCATTAAGTTACTCTCAGCAAGATGAGATGTACCAAGCAGAGCGTCCCTGGGCTACAGAGGCTCTATATCCGCAACTGCAAGAAGACGGCACATTTAAAGCGGTAGGTTCTGGTTCTTCGAATAGCCGTAAAATCACAGTACCGGGTGTAGGTACCTTTATTTACGACGAAGAGCTTGGTAAAGCACGCCCATTCACAACTGAGGATGTATACAATTATGCGCCTGTTAATGCCCTGATCACTCCGAACAAACGCTGGCAGTTTGGCGCTATTGGCAATGTCGAAATAACTGATGAAACAGAGGGGTATTTCGAAGCTTTATATACTCGTCGAACTTCGCATCAGCGGTTGGCTCCTGATGCTTCCTTTGCAGTAACGACAGTTCAAACTCCTAACAATGGAGAGCAAATGAACGATTTCGTACCTGCAAGCAACCCATACAATCCTTTTGGCGATAACCCTGCAAATGATTTAGGAATATCTGGACAAGACGTGAGGGTTAATCGCCGCTTCGAAGAGTCCGGTGGTCGCCTGTTTACTCAGACTGCGGATACATACAGGATGGTAGCAGGTATCAGAGGTGATTTTGGTGGCATCGTTGACTGGGATTTTAGCTATACATTCGCTGAAAACCAAACTACAGATGAAACCACCAATTATGGTCGCTTTGATCGCTGGGCTATCGCAGTAGACCCAGACGCATGTGCAGCTGATCCTGTGTGTGCGGAAGCCGGGGTTCTAAACCCATTTGGTGACTATCGCAGTATCACTCAAGAGCAAATGGATTATCTAACTGCAGGCTCTTTGAAGGATGTATATAAAGGCCGCCTGGAAATGGCAGCCCTTAACTTCAGTGGTGATATGTTCAGCATGCCTGGCGGTACCGCCGGCTGGGCATTGGGCTTAGAACACCGTCACGAACAGGGATCCTATGTTCCTGATGAATTCATATCTGGTGGTCTCACAACCGGTGGTGCCGGGGACCCGCAAGAAGGTGATTTTTCCGTCTCAGAAGTGTACGGAGAAATCTTTCTACCAGTTCTCGACAACCTGAGCTTTAACGCCTCTACACGCTACTCTGATTACGACACATCCGCAGGATCAGCCACCACATTCAAAGTGGGAATGGACTATCAGCCTATCAATGACCTGCGGGTAAGGGCAGGCATTTCTACAGGCTTTCGCGCACCGAATATTTCCGAGCTAAACCAAGGGGCATCTGGTGGATTCCCAATTGTAGAGCCTATCTGTGAATTTGCCGACCGCCGACTCGCTGCCGGAGATATCTCACAAGTTGCTTACGATAACTGTAAGGCTTTGGGTATCAACACTACGGATGCGGGTGAACTTGGTTTCGCGTGGCAATCCTATTACGAAACTTCGGCACCAGAAAAACCGCTGGAGCCAGAAGAATCTGAGTCCTTCAACTTGGGCTTTGTATACACGCCCTCCTTTATGGAAAACCTGTCATTCAGTGTGGACTACTGGAACATTGAAATCGACAATGTTATCGGTGCTGAGGATATCAACGACCTACATGCGGCGTGCATGAACTCCGTAGATTTGAGTTCTATCGCCTGCACTGCGTTCATTGGCGGAAACCCATACCTGGATGTGCCAGTAGACAGTAGCGATCCATCCCTGGGCTATATGCCGTATCCCAACGATGCATCTGGTGCCTTTGGTAACTTGGGCACCCTACGCACCGACGGCTTCGATTTTGCAGCCAAGTACCAGGGAGAACTGAGTGTAGGACCCATTCAAGGCTACACGCTCAGCTGGACTGGCACTTTGGTAGAAAGCTATGAACGCGAGTTCCCGCTGGCGGGTAGCCGTGAGCTGGTTGGTACTGCAAACGGCTTCGAAGTTTTCCCTGAGTGGCGCTGGAGCACTAACGTAGGCATCTTTGGTGATAATTGGACCCTGGATTGGGATATGCGCTACATTGACGAAACTGTTGATGCTCTGCGCCCTGCCTCTATCACCGACGACGCTGTTGCCGAAGATATTATCTATCACGACCTTATTGGTAGTTACACATGGCAGAACATCAACTTTTCTCTTGGGATCAACAACGTTACTGATGAAGACGCCCCGCGATTCCATAGCGCCTTTAACGCCAATACCGAGCCGGGCATGTATGACGTGATCGGTCGTCGTGTATTTACAGGCTTTACCGTCACCTTCTAAAACTTACTAGCACATGCTAGGGATGGGGCCTTAAGGGCCCCATTTTTGTTTGCTCGGCGAAACCTGCAAACCCGGCACCTGAACGAAGGTGACACCTCTTTAATTGAGAGCCAGGCAATCCGACTGGCAACACGAGACACTAAGGCCCCAAGTAAAAGTCAAGGCATCAATAGGTGTGAGGCGACAGATCGTTCAATTTATAACCAAAATCAGATTATTTTTTGATCATACCCACCCCTCCCAAACCTGACATTACGAAGAAACAGAAAAAATCGTGTTTTTTTTGAGGGACTTCCGCGCCCAGTCGTCATTATCTGTGTTGGGAGGGAAGCGGCCACTTGGGGGTAGCCGCTTTCAACTATCGCCATTCAAGGCAAAGACTTAAATCCAACGATCAAGAGAGGATTTACAATGAAAAAGAACCTCCTGTCCGTAGCTGTAAAAGGGGCTTTGGGCCTGACTGCGGCTGCAATAATGGTTCCGACTACACCTGCATTTGCACAAGACGATGCGGCGCTTGTAGAAGAGGTGGTTGTTACCGGCTCACGCATTAAACGTGAAACACTGAACACTGCAGGCCAAACAGTCACCATTGACCGCTCAGATATCGATATTTCTGGAAACATGTCTGTCGCGGACGTGCTTCGTGAAACATCCTTAAATGCTCTAGGCTCATTTAGCGAGCGCTCGGGTAGCTCAGCCCAATCGAACGCAACCGTAAACTTGCGTGGTGCAGGCTCAGATCGTACCTTGGTACTCATTAATGGACGCCGTGTGACAGGCTCTCCATCCCTGGGGGGCGGTGGTTCCGTCAACTTAAACATGATTCCGATGGATGCCGTCGAGCGAATCGAAATCCTTGCAGATGGAGCTTCATCTACTTACGGTTCTGACGCTATTGCAGGTGTTGTTAACCTGATTATGCGCAAGAACTTCGAAGGGGTTTCATTCAAGTCCCGCGTTGGACGTCCATCCCAAGAAGGTGGGGATGAAGAAAGCGTTAGTTTTGTTTTCGGAGCCACCGGCGATCGCGTTTCCGTAACATCTGCGCTAGAGTTTAACTCACGTGACGAAATTTACGATGCAGACCGTGACTACACTGCCGCCCGCTGGGCAGATGAGAATGGTGACGGTTATATTGATATCGATACCGAAACTGTAGGTGTAAGCCGTTACGCTCGCGCTATCTGGGACCCGGTACACAACACCTGGGCAGCCCCGGGTAGCACTTGGAATCCTACTACAGAATTATGGGAAGGCGCCGACTGTGAGAGCATTGGTGAAGGCTTTATTAATGCGCAATACAAAGGCGGCAACGTCTGCGGCTATGCACACGCCCTCATCTCTGCCAACCGCGCATCTCTCAAACGCGCAAACAGCTTTACCAGTGCAGAATTCAATATCGATGACAACTGGAAAGCCTATACAGATGTTCTCTTCTCTCGCGTAGAGTCCTTCGGCCGCTACGCACCACCTGCTGCTGTCTTTGACCCAATGCCAGCAAACCACCCCGACAACCCCACAGGTGAAGATACATACGCAACATGGCGTTGGGATACCTTAGGACCGCGAGATAACACAATTGAAGACCTGATGATGGATGGTACCGTCGGTATCACGGGTCAAATCAACGACGCTGTTTCTCTCGAGGTTTACGCTCAGTACGGAAAATACGTTTCAACAGGCATCGGCAGCAACTATCTCAGCTATGGCGGTCTCGCCATTAACAATGAGTGGTATGGTGACCTGATCATGGATAGCGAAGAGGCTATCGCCAACCTGCGTGCGACCACTGTAACAGATGAGCAGATGGACACTCGCAAACTTTTTGCGGGATCGCAAATCGACTTTATGGAAATGCCTGGGGGTACAGCTTCGGCTTATATCGGCCTGGAGCATATGGAAATTGAGTACTCTTCCTTAGTGGACGCACAATCAGAAGCAGGCTGGATTGGTGGCAGCGCAGGCAATAGCGCCCAAGGCAGTCGCGACTTGGATGCTATCTTTACTGAATTCTTGCTGCCTGTAACCGATAGCATTGAAGTTAACTTGGCTGTACGCTACGACGATTATTCCGATTTCGGCAGCGCAACATCGCCTAAAGTAGGAATCAACTATCGCCCACTGGATAACCTGACATTAAAGGCATCCTGGGGACAAGGCTTCAAAGCGCCCGCTCTATCTGATTTGTATGGTGTGACCTCCTTCTCCGCAGAGGACGCCACCGACTACGTCTACTGTGCGGCCAACGGTATCCCCTCTGATAGCTGCATTGAGGAACAATTCGATACCTACTTTGGGTCTAACCCAGACTTAGACGCAGAGGAATCCGAGGCATACACTGCCGGCGTGATCTACGACGTAAATGACATGATCACCCTAGGCATTGAGTACTTTAATCTGTCTGTCGATAACGTGATCCAAACAGTCGGCGCTCAAGACATGATTTTTGCAGAGCTGGCCGGTTTGTCGCATACCGTCACACGTCTTGGTAACGGTCAAATCGATGAGATCCGTGCAGGCACGGTAAATGGTCCAGGTTTTGAGCTGCAAACTCTCGACTTTAGCGCGAAAGGCTCCTATGCGACTGAGTTTGGCGAATTTGGCTTCAATGTTTTATTCAGCCATCTAATAGAATACAGTCAGCAAGCCTACTTTGGTGCAGAAGTACAAGACCATGCGGGCTGGAACCTGTACCCAGAGTGGAAAGGAACCTTGGGGCTAAATTGGACTCAGGGCAATCACCGTGTCGACTGGTATATGTCCTACACAGGCTCTCATGCAGCAGAGAATCTTATTGATGAAGATGGCTCTCTACTGCCGCCATTAAAGCCGGAAGGCGAGCTCGATAGCTGGCTGGTGCACAATGTTGCGTATAACTATACCTTCAATAATGACCATAATTTCCGGGTAGGTGTACGCAACCTGCTTGATGAAGACCCCGTACTCGATAAGAATGGGGAGTTCTCTCGCGATCACTATGACTTGTACAACAACTTTGGTCGAGTCTACTTTGCCGAGTACTCTGTCGACCTATAAGCTGTCAAACTAGGTTGATTATTCAACTTTTACTTGGCACGATAAGGCCTCCTATATGGAGGCCTTTTCTATGAATTCCAACACCTCATGGTCTCAATTTTGGCAGCAAGGTTTCCCGACTTCATTCGCCAAAGAGCTCCCTAATAGCTATAAGGGCGCTATAGAAGAATTTTGGAGAGAAACAGCAAAATCACTAGATGACAATTCTAGGGTACTAGATATAGCTTCAGGTAATGGCGCCATAGCAATTATCATCGCTGATGAAGCAAGAAAACAAGAAAAACAAGTAGATGTGCACGCAGCAGATCTAGCCAGCATATCGCCCCAAAAGACAAATAAAAACCCAAAATTAACCCAAATATTATCAGAAATAACCTTTCATCCTAATGTTGAAATAGAACAACTACCGTTCAAAAAAAATAGCTTTGAACTAATCTCATCACAATTCGGATTTGAATACTCAAATATAGAGAAATCGATTACATCAATTTCCTCATCCCTGAAAAAGGGTGGGCATTTTAAAGCTATTTGCCACTTTTCAGAGTCTGAAACGCACCTTAAATGTAAAGAAGATCTCGAAGCATATAAATTTGCTGAATATCAATTACACATTACTACCCTTGTAAAATCTACACTCAAAGAAATCGGATCCATAACATCCATAGCAGAACTTGAACTCAAACTAAATCAAAAAAGCGCTCTCAACAAACTCAAAATTCTAATTGAGAGCACCAATAAACTTTTAGAAAAATTTCCACAATCATCCCCTGCAGAATTTATCAGCAAATCCATAAATTACTTCTTTGCAAACAGTCTTGTGTCTGGAATGGATCAGAAAAACCACTTTGCGATAACGTTTGCAAAAGAGTTAATATGTGCAATGCAGCGAACTGAAGATCAGCTGAAGGCCACCCTAACAAAAGGATCAGTGCAGAAAATTGAATCTTTATTTATGAGAAATAAATTAAAAAAAATATCTAGCAGACCTTTCCTTGAAAACGAAAACCTTATTGGCTGGCTTTTTGACTTCAAAAAATGCGATTCGAATTAGGAACTGCTCACACTAAGGAAACTCTGATTAATTGTAAGCGGTAATTCTTCCACAGCTTAACACCACACCTCCCCAATCCCCCATCATCCCGCCTTCAATCCCGTAAAACGTAGGATCAGTAATGCCAAATCACCGAAAAGCAAAAAATACTGGCTGGATCACTACAAAACCGCAAAATCCTATGGCAAGCCTTTTGGCACCTATGCACGCGAGCACCAACAGGGCGCCAAGCGCTTCCGCAGCTGGGATGTCTGCTGCGCACGCGAGGCCTGATTCCGGGAGTGATGTCTACGCTTTATCCGTATTGAGTCTGTCGGGACGGCTGTTACGACTACACCTGCGAAATTATGCGGCCCAACGGCCCCCTGCGGATTCCGGCGGCCAGCCACGCATTGCTGTCTGCCCCTAGCTCTGAAGGCGACATTGCGATCCGGCCCTCAAAGCACTACTCCAGAGCTTATCTCTACTGAGACCAGGTGGACATACGCAAACCGTCAACGGCTTAGCGGCTGATCTCGAGCAGGAGATAAATCCCGCTCCCTTACCTACCGAACAATTTCCGATCTAGTCGACTCAATCACATATCTCACATTTTGCCAAGTTATCCCAAAAAAAATTAAAAAATAGCAAAATAATTTCATAAAAAACCTTTTTATTAAGATATAAAAACCCACCAAAGATCAAAAAATCTACATAAAGTCCACTTCTTAAACAGATCTCAAACTGAGCATAATTTTCGTATTGTCACAATAGTTCCATAATTTTATTTAATACATTAAAGTCAGCTCGCGCATGAATTGCTATAAGCAAATAATCCAATGATAAGTACCTTGAGTACGTAAAAGGATGCACTATGATCAAAACTAAATTGAGCGTAGCTATCGCAGCTCTCGGCACCATTGCCAGCTCTGGTGTTGTGGGCCAGGACTTTATGCCCGGGCCGGATGTTGAAGAGGTGATTGTCACAGGCTCTCGCATTGCCCGGGACCCTCTGTCCACTACAGGACCTATCACTATTGTTGACTCCGAGGCAATTCAACGCTCCGGCGTGGGCACCATCGATGAACTGCTTCTTCAACTGCCTTCCATGGGTAACGCGGGTATTAACGCCAACGACAACAATGGCGGTAACGGCCTGGCGTTCGTAGACCTGCGCAACCTGGGTTCCGCACGTACTTTGGTTCTGGTCAACGGCCGACGCTTTGTGTCTTCCAGCTCAGGCGTCAGCTCCGCTGTGGATATGAACAATATCCCTGTCGACATGATTGACCGTATCGAAGTACTCACCGATGGCGCCTCTGCAGTTTACGGCTCCGACGCTGTTGCCGGCGTTATCAATGTCGTAATGAAGGATTCCTTCGACGGCGTGAAGATCAGTGCTCGCGGCGGCGCAACAGAAGAGGGCGGTGGTGAAAACGGCGAGCTGTCTATTACTTTCGGCAATGAAGGCGAGCGCGGCAGCTTTGTGGGCAATATCAGCCACAGCGTTCGGGATGAAATTACTTACAATGATCGCGACTGGGCACACCTCACCAGTTCCTATACTCCCAACGGCAACATCAGCACTGCCTACGGAGACTTTACAGTCGGTGAAGATCTCACCCTGACTGAAGGCGCAACTAGCCATGATATTGGCCAGTACATGTGGCTTGCGGGTGCTATGGAGCGCACCAGCCTTACTTTGTCAGGCAATTACTCTATCACCGATGCCTTAGAGATCTATGGCGAAGCAGCCTATACCAACAAAACTACGAACCAACAGCTGGCGGCACAACCATTATATGCTGGCATCGGCTTCACCCTCGATCCGGCACAGCACCTCCAGCCGGAAATCCAATCCCAACTGCAGCAAGCCTGGCAAGACGCATATGATGCCTGGGTCGCCGCAGGTTCTAATATGGATGACGAAGTCAACCCTTACCCCGGAGCAAGCTGGACTGAAGGCTTCAGCAGCCTGAATATCCGCCCAGTGGCGGGCGGCAACCGTGAATATGAACAGGAAACCGATACCTATCGTTTTCTAGGCGGCCTGCGCGGGGACCTGGCAAACGGCTGGAGCTGGGACAGCTTCGTAAGCTACAGCAAAAACGAAGGTGAAAACGTCGTCACCAACTACTATAGCAAGTCCAAGCTAGAGCAAATCCTGGATGGTTCAGCGGGAATCGACCCGGTATTCGCCGGCGGTTGGAGTGACGAAGTTATTAATTACATGCGCTACGACGATCGCGAAGACAACGAGTATGAGCTGTTGAACGCAGCCCTCTCCTTGACTGGCGATATCGAAGCTATCCAGTTCCAGGGTGGTGCGCTCGGATTTGCCACAGGTATCGAGTACCGGGAAGAGTCCGGTGAGTTTAACCCCAGCGTTGAAACCCAGGCCGGCACTACCTTCGGCAACCCGCAGGACGCAACAGAGGGCGAGTACTCCGCCACTGAACTGTTTGCCGAATTCAATCTGCCGATTTTGTCTAGTGTCAAATACGCAGAAGAACTGAGCGTAGACTTAGCCGTACGTTACTCCGATTTCGACACCTTCGGCGGTGAGACCACCGGTAAGGTCGGCTTTGTTTACGCGCCAGTGGAAGATCTGCGTTTCCGCGCCAGTGCTTCCACCTCTTTCCGCGCCCCAGGTATCTACGAACTCTTTAGCGGCGTCGCACAGAGCCAGGAGTATTTGATCGACCCCTGTGACACCAGCGCTAAAAACACGAAAGGGCAGGGCGAATTCTGTAGAAATGCCGCCGTTATCGGTAGCGACTTGACCGTTGCCCCTGGTTTCACTCAAGACAGTAGCCAAGTTCCCACGAATATTGGCGGCAACGATGAACTGGAACCTGAAGAGGCCGAGTCTTATACCTTTGGTATCGTATGGACTCCGGCCTTCATCGAAGACCTGTCCATTACCTTGGACTACTACGATATCCAGGTTGAAAACGCGATTACGTCTCCAGACCTTCAACTCATTCTGGACGAGTGTTTCCGCTCGGGCATCACCAGTGCCTGTAGCGCCATTACCCGCGGTGCCGGCGGCCAGATCATCGCCCTGGAAGGCGCCAAGATGAATATTGGTGAAATCAGCACCCGCGGCATCGATCTGGATATTATCAACAACCTGCACTACGATGCTGGCCAGCTGGCTCTGCGCCTGCAGGCTTCACGCTTGCTCGAGTACGATGAGTACAACGAGCAAAGTGGACAGACCAGCGATTGGGTTGGCTACGTCGGCACAAACAGTGGGTTGTACGTCAAGTGGCGGGGCCTCGCCAGCGCTACTTGGTATGGTTCCGACTGGAGTCTGGGCCTCGAAGCGCAATACCTGGGCAAAGGTGAAAGCTCCTACCGCCCGATCCCCTCTCACACATACCTGAACCTCCGGGCGGGTTGGGATCTGAACGATGCAGTGAGCCTCACCGCGGGCGTGGACAATCTGACGGATCGCGAGCCGGCCACAACTACAAGCACTTCCTACTGGAACAGTGCCTACGACTTCATGGGCCGCTACGCCTGGGCTGGTATCAGCTACCAGTTCTAAGCAGCCGCTTCGTAAGAAGTCACTAATAAGCAGGGGCGCCTCAGCGCCCCTGCTTTTTCATATATAAGCATTAGCAATTTTCACTGCTGTACACGCCTCAGATAATCCAGCTTCCGCGCATATGCGTTGACGGTTGCCGGGTTATTTGCCAGAGAAAAAGCCTCCCTGAAGCTCTCTTTTGACGCTTCAAGTGCACCCAGCCGGTAGTTCGTCAACCCCATCAAAAAATGAAACCGGTGGTCGTCTTCGTACTGCCACAAGGCGCGACGCAGCTGTTGCTTGGCGCGGCGGTACTCTCCATGTTCGTAGGCATTTCTTGCCTGATAGAAAAGGTAATAGGGATTGTGTTCACGGTGGTAGCGAGCGCGCTGGGCATAATAGTCAGCCAGTTCCTTGCGGCCGTTGTGGCGGTATAGGCGCTCTAGGTTGCTGATGGCAACCAGGTTGTTCGGGCGCAACGCCAGCGCTTTGCGGTAGCTCTGTTCCGCTTCATCATAATAACCATAACGACTGTATAGAGCCCCCAGGTTGGACCACAAGCTGCTGTCCTCCGGGCGCAGCTGCAGTGCCTTGCGCAAATAGCGGAAGGCCTCTTCGCGCTCATTCCGCTTCATCAATTCTATGCCGCGGTTGCTGTAAAACTGAGCAAAGGCATCGGTATCCGACAGCTTGCGCTGGTCGTAGAGAGGGTCGTAGGCATCCAAATTGAAATCCACCACCCTTCGGCCGCGGGCACTCTCCGAAACCATATTGATATGGCGGTATACGACGAACGTCTGTGCCTCATCGTGGCTCCACACTGGCGGCACATCCACCTGATTGAAGTAGGCTTCTGCTCCCAGCTCCCGCGCCATGGCCACCATCATAAGCGTGAAAGCCAGGCAGTTGCCGCGCTGCTGACGATAGGTCTCTGTGGCACTGAGCGTACTGTCCGCATCGTATTCCACGCGAAATTCACGAGATTCGAAGGCTTGGATCAGTGCGAGGAGCCGCTGCCGCGGACTGGCACCGGGCGCTATGGTGGCCAGGTATTCGCGTATCTCAGGGGCCAGCGTCAATAGGTCATGCTCGGGCAATTGTGCGATGTCCACAGGCTCACCGAGAATCGCTGTGCCACTCAGAGCCGCGCGGGTGTCGATTGGGTCATGCTGACGGCTGGGAGCGGCAGCGCAAGCGGCCAGAAGTAGTACCAACGCCAACAAAGACAGGGCTTTCATGATTATTCTCCCCTGCTGCTTACTTTATAAGCACTTTTTTACCGCGATCGCTGTGTCCTGTAAACCGTATCCGTCGCCGAGCGCGCCGGGATCAATTACAACGTGCATACGAAAGCATCCCGCAAATAAGCGACGTCCGCAGACCGAGGGAGGAAATATACGAGCGGAGCCATCTCCTCTCGATACCCGAGTTAAGCAAGCAGTCACCCCCGCTCCTATCCCTGTTTCACCTGTAACCATTCGCACGTTTAGCGACCAACTGTTACACTCGCTAGCTTTGTGGTGAAAACTCTGCTCCAGAGGTTCATATAACAATTACAGACAGAGGGTCTGCTAATGTCTTCGAATGTCGCGGACGCCACTTCGGCGGCCACCACTGCCGGTTCGGGCGAGCTGCTCGGCCACCCGAAAGGGCTCTATATCTGCTTTGCCACCGAGCTGTGGGAGCGCTTCTCCTTCTACGGTATGAAGTACCTGCTCCTCCTTTATCTCACCAAGTACCACCTGTTCACCGACAGTGCCGGCTACGATGTACTCGGTGCCTACGCGGGCCTGGTCTACGCCCTGCCACTCATAGGTGGCCTGTTGGCAGACCGCTATTTGGGAATGCGCAAAGCGGTGCTTTTCGGCGGCATACTGCTGTGCCTGGGACATTTGCTGATGGCCGTTGAGGGGCACCAAGCGGTCTCCTATGCAGCCGGGACTGTACTCAGTGAGGCCATAACCCTAAATGACGGTACCGTAATCGCCGCTGGCACCACCCTTGCCAACGATGTGGTCATACAGGATGTTGTGGCGCTGAAAGTGTTCTTTATGGCTTTGGCGCTAATCACCGTAGGCGTGGGTTTCCTGAAGCCGAATATCTCCACCATCGTCGGTCAGCTTTATGCGAAAAATGACCCACGCCGCGATGCGGGTTTCACCATTTTCTATATGGGCATTAATATCGGCTCCTTTGTCGCTACTCTGCTGTGTGGTTGGCTGGGCGAGACTTACGGCTGGGGATACGGCTTTGGGCTCGCGGGTATCGGCATGCTTTTCGGGCTGATTACTTTTATCTGGGGCCAGAAATATCTGAATGGCCTGGCGGAGCCGAGCCGTCCGGAAGTGCTGAAACAAAAAGCCCTGGGGCCGATCAACAAGGAGTGGGCCGTCTACCTGGGCGGTATTGCCTCCCTGGCACTGGTATGGTTCCTGGTGCAGAGTGAGCCGGTGGTCCACTTGGCGCAAAACAGCCTGCTGATTGTCGCGATCGTTGGCCTGATCTTGTACTCCATGCTGTACAACGACAGCAAGGGTAAAGACATGCTCGCCATCGGCCTCGCGGTACTCACGGCGGCGCTGGGACTGGTATGGGCGTTTACCGATGTCGACATCTGGCTGGGCGCCATGCTGCTGGGGCTGGTGGCCTTTATCGTCTACGGTTTCAGGCGCCACTACAGCGAAGAATTTTCCCGCACTGTGGTGCTGATGGTGCTGATTACTTCCACTATCGTCTTCTGGGCGCTGTTTGAACAATCTGCCGGCTCCATGACCCTTTATGCAGACAGGGTCCTGGACCGCTCTGTGGGCAATAGCGAAATCCGCGCATCCATGTTCGGTTCTCTCAACGCGGGCTTTATCATGCTGCTGGCGATTCCCTTCGCCACTTTGTGGGTATGGCTGGGCAAGCGCGGCTGGGAGCCCAGCACACCGGTCAAGTTCGGCCTAGGTATTATCCAGGCGGGCCTGGGCTTCGGCGCTCTGGTTCTCGGTGCGGCCTTCCCCACCGAGGCGGGCAAAGTCGCCATGATCTGGCTGGTGCTGGCCTATCTACTGCACACTACCGGGGAACTTTGTCTGTCACCGGTGGGCCTGTCCGCGGTGACCAAACTGTCAATCGGCAAGGTGGTCAGCGTGAGCATGGGCACCTGGTTCCTGGCCACCGCCCTGTCGGAAACCGTGGCCACCCGGATCGGCAAAATGGCGGCTCTCGACCAGGATGGCACCGGCGACCTGGCCTCTACTCTGGCCACCTACACCAATCTGTATGAGTATCTGATGTGGTGGGGACTTGGGGTCGGCGCGCTGATGATCCTGCTGTCACCGCTGCTGAAAAAAGGCATGTGCGGTATCCGCTGATTACAGCGAACACATAACGCAAAGGCCGCTGTGAAAACAGCGGCCTTTTTGTTTAGGGCTCAACAGGGGCGCCATTCCCAGGCCGTTCCCGGCCGCGGACAGCACCCTTCGCTCTCACCTCTGCCAAATGGTGACCTGTTTCCCAGGCCTAAGGAACCTCTGATTAATTCGCTTCCTGACGGTAAAAATTCTTTGGAGCTAGATGAGAAGCTCAGGTGATAGGATGGCCATTTCGAAACCGTCGGATATAGGGATGTATCCGTCGGAGCTACAGGGAAGTACTCGTGCGTTTTCGAAATGGCCATCCTATTGCCTGAGCGCCACGGAACTAACCAAAGCGTTCACGCGAATTAATCAGAGGTTCCCTAAAAAAGTGAGGCGCCCATACTGGCGCGCCATCATTAATCACCCTGTGAGAAGATATGTGTCTAATGCACGCGCTTGTACCGCTTATCTAGCACCCGCATTGTGTATTCATGGATAGGCCCGGACGATCCCAACTCGCCCTACTAGAATTGATAAATGACTCTTCCGGCATAGCCCCTGTTGCCAAAACCTTCTCAGACTCCGCGTACCCCTTTCCATACAGCCCAGGCCCCCTTGTCTGGAAGGATTTCGCGCACGCCTGGTATTACAAAACATGCCTACGCAGTTTTACGAACCACTATCAGGCGACAGCAAAGTCAGGCGGCTGCAAAGTGCTCTCTTGCGACTTTACAAAGGAGGTGCGAGCTCCATACGACTATCCAAGAGTTCTTTTTTAATGATGTTTCGCTAAAAACCCCATGCAGAGAGTTTAGCAATCTAAACCTCTTTAAATCAAGCATTGTTTACCCCAAAGAGTTTAGATTCCTAAACATGAAAACGATTGGTGAGCGCCTGAGACTGGCGAGAAAAGAGGCGAAGCTGACCCAGCAGCAACTAGCCCAACATATGGGGGTGACAAAGTCTGCGATTAGCCAAGTCGAACTAGGCATATCAAAAGGGCTTTCGCATGCCAGTCTGATTCGCGCTTGCCGAGCTCTTGACTTGAACCCTGAATGGCTCAGCCTCGGCAAAGGGAATATGCGTCCATTCCATCCCTCGGCGCATCACACCTGGCAAGTAATGGAAGAATTCAATAACAGCCTGGAATCCAGGCCTCGCCTCTCGACTTCAGTGCCGGTGATCAATTGGGTCCAAGCGGGAGAATGGGAAGAGATCGCCGATACCTTCCAGCTAGGCGATGCCGAGAAATGGCGTGACACTACCGCCCGTGTGGGCCCGCACGCATTCGCGTTGTGTGTCCAGGGCGACTCGATGACCTCACTGACGGGCCTGTCTATCCCTGAAGGCTCAGTGGTAATTGTGGACCCGGACGCTTCCTATAGTAACGGCTCCATCGTTGTCGCCAAGTTGGCCGATGCCGTGGAAGCCACGCTCAAGAAGCTGATCATCGACGGCCCTAACAAATACTTAAAATCCTTGAATCCCGCCTATACCCCAATTCCTATTAGCGATAACTGCCGTATTATCGGTGTGGCTAAAAAAGTGGAAATTGATCTCTAGCGCTACCCTTTGCAGACACTTGAATCAAACTAAGGAACCTCTGATTAATTCGCGTGGACACTTTGGTAGCTTCCGGGGCGCTCAGGCAATAGGACGTACATTTCGAAAACGCACGAGTACTTCCCTGTAGCTCCGACGGATACATCCCTGTATCCGACGGTTTCGAAATGTACGTCCTATCACCTGAGCTTCACATCCGCCCCCGAAGCGCCTCTGCCACCAGAAAGTGACTTAATCAGAGGTTCCCTAACGATATAGGGTGCTGAAGACGGGTCCGAAGTCGATGATGGAAAACGAGCAATAGAAGGCCTCATCGGCGCTGACCTGCCCCAATGGCAAGTCCATCCCTGACCGCGGGCACACCTCTTTCCATCGCCATCGACGACAAGATCAATGTCCGAGTACCAAGCCCGCATTCAACCAAATAAACCGAGCCCCAATCACACACAAGAGCCCCGCGAAGCAGTTCTTCAACAGTTGCGGCGACATCCTGTGCGCCAGATTAGCGCCAATGCGGGCAAAGGGAGTGCTGGCAACGACTATGCCGAAAAAAGCGGGCCAGTAGATATAGCCACTGCTCCAGGCCGGCAGTTGCGGCTCTCCCCAGCCCTGTACGGCAAAGCTGATGGCACCGGCCACAGCAATGGGTAATCCACAGGCGGCGGAAGTGGCTACAGCGCGTTGCATCTGCACACGGCAGCGGGTCAGGAACGGCACGGTCAGGGAGCCGCCGCCAATACCAAATATTGCGGACGCCCAGCCGATCACGCCGCCGACACCGGCCAGAAATGGGCCTCCCGGCAGTTTTTCACCATCTGCCAACAGCGTCGCGGGGCGCCGCCCAGCGCGCCACATTCTGACGGCAATCACCAGCGCGAAAATGCCGATCAGCAGCTGAAGCCAAGCCCCTGGAAGCAAGTGAGCAGTCACCCCGCCCAACCAGGAGCCAAGGAGAATACCCGGGGTCATGGATAGAAAGACACGCCAGTCCACCGCGCCTTTGAGGTGATGGGTTCGAATGGAGCTGAGGGAGGTGATAACAATGGTGGCCAGTGAAGTCGCCACCGCCATATGAGTGAGAATTTCAGCAGGGATTCCCAGGGCGGTATAGACGAGCACCAGTGCCGGCACGATGATCAAACCGCCGCCGACGCCGAAAAGCCCGGCAATAGTACCGGCAACGGCGCCAACGATCAGGTAGATCAATAGAGTTTCCATTGTGGGCTCCTTTCTGTTGCCCAGACCGGGCCTTCGGTAATAAAGCGCAGCGGATGGGCATTAAAGGGGGTGGCCACGCCGCCGGTCAGTCCGGTTCTACCTGCAGCCAGTCAAATCCCCTTTGCTGGCAAGCAAAGAGACAGTTGGCAACGCTATCGGCAGCCTCGGCCAAGGCTTCTCGGGCCAGCTCCAAGGTGTTGTTCTTTTCACTGATATGTGCCACCACCAGATACTGCAGCTGCTCAGCGCCGACGCGCTCAAGAAATCCGGCGGCCTGTTGGTTGCTCAGGTGGCCATAGGCGCCGCCCACACGCCGCTTCAGAGATGGAGGATAGGGACCTTGAGCCAACATCCGGGGATCGTGATTGGCTTCCAGCACCAGGGCATCACAGGCGCCAAAGTGCGATTCGACGTGAGGTGTCACAGTGCCGAGGTCCGTCAACAGCCCGAGACTGCTGCCGCGGCAGCGGAAGACAAACTGCGCCGCCTCGCGGGCATCGTGGGGAACGGCCACGGGAGTGACCTGGATATCTGCCACGGCAAACGGCTGGTGGCCCTCAATCAAATGTACTTCGGGCAACACCCCGATATCGCGGGCACGCAGGGTTCCTGGGGTCAAATAGACGGGTAACTTATACTTGCGCGCCAGCGGCGCCACACCGGACAGATGATCGCTGTGCTCGTGGGTCACCAGTATTGCGGACAGGTCCGCGGGAGAAACCCCGAGCCGCGCCATGCGCCGCTCGGTTTCCTTGATGGTAAAGCCGCAGTCCACCAGCAGACAGTGGCCGCCACTGGCGACCAGGGTGCCGTTGCCCTTGCTGCCGCTTCCCAGTGAAGCGAAACGCAGGCTCATTAAATCAGGTTCTGGCGGATGGCCATCAGCAGCTGTGCCGCCTTGGCGCGGGACAGCTGCTGCCCCCGGGTATTGCGGACCCGGACTTCTATCTGTTCATTAGCGCCCCGCAGCACGACAAGATACCCGGGGTACTCGGCGGCCGGCGCGCCACCGAGGCCTTCAATTCCCTCGAACAGTGCGGGTTCGGCATCGCTGTTCGGATCGATATTGGCCAGCACCTGCTGCAGGCTCACCTGTTCTGCGGCTTCAGCCTGTTTGTCCTCGCCCTTGCTGCCCCAGGAAAACCAGCCGCCTTCATCCTCATCGGACAATTCGCGGTCCTCGTCGTAGGTAACGTAGAAGATACCGACGGCGGCGTCCTCCTGGTGCAAGCGGTAGGCGCCGGAGCTGAGGGCGTGGGCCACAGTCGCCCAGGCGCGGTCCATGGCCAGGTTCATGGAAATATAGGGTTCGCGCCCGGCGGGCTCCTGGAGCTGAACCTTGACGGTGGTGCCACCGATGGCCTGGGCCACCAGGGAAGCGGCCGCACCGGTGGACTCAGTCGCCAGCGCGGTAGACATTTCATCGATCATCCAACCTTCGCGCTCGGGACTGGTGGAGCGCTCAGGCCAGTTGACACTGCCTCCAACCGGAGCATCGGCAGGCACCGACAGGTGGCGTACATGAACCTCGGTGGTATCTGGCTGTACCCCGGACTCCACCTGCAAGCGGTATTTGTCCTTGGTATCTGGACTGTTCTCGAACTGCAGCCAGGCCGTCTCCAGAATACCGGCACTGGCATCGGACACTTCAAGTTGCAGGCCGGATGAGCGCAGGAAATAGTGCAATTGTGGCCAGACCTCGGCAGGTGGCAGCGAGACCAGTACCCAGCGCCGGTTACCGAGTTTCTGTATCTTGACCCGGTCCAGGCCGACATTGGATGACAGGGGTTGCGGACGCGGCACCTCGAATTCACCCTGCAGGGGCTCGGCACTGGCGATGTGTGGTATCTCGTACAGCTCTTCCTGGTGTTTGGCTGTGACCCCCTCGGGCAGTTGGAGCGGCGGCAGGCTGGCGGCGCGCTGATAGTCGTCACTGCGGTCGCGGAAATACCCTTCGCTGCCGAACAGGCCACAGCCAGTCAGTGCGAAACCGGCGATACAGAGAACGGCTCCGGCGGTCAATCTTGTCATTATCTGTTTCCTAACTGATTTTGTGTGTCGCGGGCTAGAGAACACCCGCGCTGCGCAGCGCCTCGCGCACTGTCGCGTGGTGCTCCGGGGAGAGGCTGGTAAGCGGCAGGCGGATACCGCCATCGATTCGTCCCATTTCCCGCAGCGCCCATTTCACGGGTATCGGGTTGGACTCCAAAAACAGCACTTCGTGCAGTATGCGGATACGCTGATCGATGGCGCGGGCCGTATCGGCGTCGCCAGCCATTGCCGCCTCGCACATCTGCGCCACCGCCGCCGGTGCAACATTGGCGGTAACACTGATATTGCCGTGGCCGCCCATCAACATCAGCTCCATCGCGGTCGCATCGTCCCCCGAATAGACGGCAAATTTCATCGGCAGTGTATCCAGTAGCTCGCGGGCCCGCTCGAGGTCACCGGTCGCCTCCTTGACGCCGACGATATTGGCAATCGGCGCCAGGCGCCTGACCGTGTCCGGCAGCAGATCCACTGCGGTGCGTCCGGGCACGTTGTAGAGAATTTGCGGTATGGATACCGCCTTGGCGATGGCTTTGTAGTGTTGGAAAAGCCCCTCCTGCGTGGGCTTGTTGTAGTAGGGGGTGACCAGCAGGCACGCATCGGCACCGCACTTGGCGGCCGCCTCCGTGAGTTCAATGGCTTCGGATGTAGAGTTGGCGCCGGTGCCGGCAATTACCGGGATGCGTCCCGCCACCTGATCCACCACGCGCCGGATCACCTCTATGTGCTCGCCCACATCGAGGGTCGCGGATTCTCCCGTGGTACCCACGGCAACCAGGGCTCGGGTGCCCTGTTCAATATGCCATTCCACCAAGTTGTGCAGGCTGTCCCAGTCCAGGCTGCCGTCTGCATACATTGGGGTAGCCAACGCCACCATACTGCCGGAAAACATCCTAACTCCTTATTTCACATCCCCATCCCCTAGGGAGATGGCTGCCCAAAAATGACACCGGTATGTTACTGAGGGCGCCCCGTGGATACCAGCCCTCGCCACCCGGCCACTAGCGCCCTTCAATTGGCTCGAGCGGGGCAATTCGCGCCCCGCGATCAGCGTCGCCGATGGGGTAAAGCCCCCTGTCAGCGGCGATTCTTTCTGCGCTTTTTTTTCTTCTTGCGGACACCCTCATAAACATTCGGCTCGCCCTCCGGGCGGGTTTTGAAGCGCCGGTGCACCCACATGTACTGCGTCGGGTTCTCCCGGATACGCGCCTCGACAAACTGATTGACCAGAATTGCATCCTTCAGTTCGTCGCCGGAGGGGATTTCCTCGATCGGCGGGTAGATTTTGACCCGGTACCCGCAGCCGTCATCGACCCGTGTGGTCGTATAGGGCACCACCAGGGCGCGGCCGACACGGGCAAAGCGCGAAGTCCCCGTCACCGTTGCTGCGGGAATCCCGAACAGCGGTGCGAAAACGCCTTGTTTAATACCGTAATCCTGATCCGGCGCGTACCATACCGCGCGACCGCGTTTGAGCGCGCGCAGCATGCCGCGTACATCCTTGCGCTGATAGACCTCGGAATCCTCTCCGTGGCGCTCGCGCCCCTTGCGCTGCATATAATCGTAGACCGGGTTCTTGTGCGGTCGGTACATACCGTCCACTTTATGGCACATGGCCATAAACGCAGCACCCAATTCCAGCGTGGTGAAATGCATCGCCATCAGCACCACTCCCTGGCCGCGGGACTGGGGCTCGCGCAGATATTCCAATCCCTCGATAGTGAAACGCTTGCGCAGCCACCTGGATGAGCGGAACCAGGCCATACCGGTTTCCATCAGGGCAATACCGTTGGACTCGAAGTTGCGCCGCAACAAGTCCGCCCGCTCAGCGGCGGACAATTCGGGCAAACAGAGCGCCAGGTTGCGTTCGGCGATAGTGCGGCGTGCGGGGGCAAGGCGCAGCATCAGCCGCCCCAGCACCCGCCCCAGCCCGAGTTGCCAGCGGTAGGGTAACTGGGCGACGAGGAACCAGAAGCCGAACAATAGCCAAGTGGGCCAGTAGCGCGGATACAGCAACGCCGCGCGGAATCGGGGTTTTTCCATCGGAACGATTATTCTGGAGCGCGGCTGTCCGCCGCAGGTCGAAAGCGGCGCATTATAGCGGCAGGGGGCTTGTTATGGATAGGCGGGCAGAGCAGCGCTACCCCCGGATCTGAGGCAAGCTTGAACCGGGGCGACTCAACGAGTAGGTGTCAACAGCCGTTCAGCGGCGCAAGCGGGTGTCCAGTTCGTCCACCGCCTCACACCAATCGGCATCAGCAAGTATCGCCTCCTTCAGGAAGCGTCGCTGCTCTTCCGACCAGAAATGCGCATCGGAAAGCTGCTCCTGGTCGCGCAACCGGTGGCGCTCCAGGAAAGCCTCAATGGCAGCGTCCTCGGAGTCCATGCCCAATTGAGCGAAAAGATCCTTTAGATTGTGATAGCCAGTGGTTTCCATATTCACTCCCTGGATTTGAACGGGCCGCCTTGGGCGGCAATAAATATCATTACAGCCATACCCTCCACCTGTCACCACTGTCAGGGCGCGGGGTTGGGGTTCATCGCATAGACGGACTCGATCGCCGTCAGCAGATCATCACTCAGCCGCACGTCAATACTGGCGATGTTGCTTTTCAGCTGCTCCATAGTGGTGGCGCCGATAATATTGGATGTGACAAAAGGCTGCTGATTAACGAAAGCCAGAGCCATCTGGGCCGGGTCCAGACCGTGTTGCCGCGCTATCTTGACATATGTTTCGGTAGCCTGCAGCGCGCGCTCGTTGGTATAGCGCTGGAAGCGCGGAAATAGCGTCAAACGCGCGCCCTCGGGCCAACGTCGGCCCAGGTATTTACCGGAGAGGACACCAAACGCCAAGGGTGAGTAGGCGAGCAGGCCGCACTGCTCGCGTATTGCCATTTCCGCGCAGCCGATTTCAAAAATGCGGTTGAGCAGATTATACGGGTTCTGTATGGAGGCAATGCGCGGCTTGCCATCGTGGGCTGCCAGCCACAGATAGTGATGCATGCCCCAGGGCGTCTCATTGGAGATACCGATATGGCGCACCTTGCCCGCCTTGATCAGCGCTTCCAAGGCATCCAGGGTTTCGGCAATGGCGATGCCATAGTCACAACTGTGCTCGTAACTGCGGCGGCCGAAAATATTTGTGCGACGCTCGGGCCAGTGTATCTGGTAGAGGTCGATGTAATCGGTGCGCAGGCGCTTTAGGGAGCCGTCACAAGCTTCGAGGACCTGTTCCCGGCTGAGACGCGGACCGCCCCGGATATGGTTTACACCGGAATTGATTTCGCCCCGCCCGGCCACTTTTGTGGCCAGTATGACTTTGTCGCGGTTACCCCGCGCCGCCAGCCAGTTCCCGATGTATTCCTCTGTGCGCCCCTGGGTCTCCGGGCGCGGAGGCACCGGGTACATCTCGGCGCAGTCTATAAAGTTGACCCCTTGATCCAGGGCGTAATCCAGTTGCTCAAATGCCTCGGCCTCGGTGTTCTGCTCACCATAGGTCATGGTGCCCAGGCAAATCTGACTGACTTTGAGGTCGGTTTGGCCCAGCCGGCGGTACTTCATGGAAGGCTCCTGCATATCAAAGGATAGATAATGCGGCCCTCTCCCTGAACCGCATGCAAGCTGGCAGGCTCCTGGAAAGTATACTCATTGAGCGGCCCCGCCCGCAGCTTCACCCCGCGGCCTGTAACCGCGGGGCCTGCGCGCCGGGCCTCGGGACTTACCGGCTCAATTACTGGAAATCCGCCTCGACGATCGGGCTGATATCCGCGTCGTAATCAATACCGTCGATACCGAAACCAAAGAGTTTCAGGAAGTCTTCCTGGTAGCCCTTGAAGTCAGTCAGCTCGAACAGGTTTTCCGCCGTCACCTCCGGCCACAGCCTCTCGATCTCAGCCTGGATTTCCGGGCGCAACTCCCTGTCGTCCATGCGGTATCGATTTGCCTCATCCAGGCGCGGGCTGTCGGTGTAGAGGCCTTCTGTATAGAGGCGGTACAGCTGCTCAATACAGCCCTCGTGGGTTCCCTCTTCCTTCATCACCTTGTATACCAGAGAGATATACAGGGGCATTACGGGGATTGCGGAGCTGGATTGGGTCACCAGCGCCTTCAATACGGCCACATGGGCATCGGCAACACCGCTCGCGGTAATGGCGCCGGCGGCGCGGTCCAGATCTTCCTTTGCTTTGCCGATAGTGGCGTGACCGTAAATGGGCCAGGTAAGCTTTTCGCCAATATAGGTGTAGGCGACGGTCTTGCAGCCATCCGCCAGCACCCCGGCCTCGCTGAGAGCGTTCATCCACAACTCCCAGTCCTCGCCCCCCATGACCTTAACCGTTGCCTCGGTTTCTTCCTCACTGGCGGGCTCCAAGGTGATATCGGAGATTTCCAGCTTGTCGGTATTGAGGTTCTTGGCCGTGTAGGGCTTGCCGATCGGCTTGAGCACAGAGCTGTAGAGCTCGCCGGTTTTCGGGTCCTTGCGGCGGGGTGAAGCCAGACTGTAAATCACCAGATCCACCTGGCCCATATCGGCCTTAATCATCTCTATAGCCTGAGCCTTGACCTCATCGGAGAAGGCGTCGCCATTGATACTCTTGGCGTAGAGGCCCGCCTTGTGTGCCTCTTGCTCGAAAGCGGCGGCATTGTAGTAGCCCGCGGATGCCGTGCGCTTTTCCGTCGGCGGTTTTTCGAAGAAAACCCCTAGCGTCTTGGCCCCGCAGCCGAAAGCCGCGGTGATGCGGGAGGCCAGGCCGTAACCGGTGGAGGCACCCACCACCAGCACATTCTTGGGGCCACCGGAGATGGCCGGTTGAGATTGAATATACTCGATCTGCTCGCGCACATTGGCGGCACAGCCCTGCGGATGGGCGTTGGTACAGATAAATCCGCGTACTTTCGGCTGAATGATCATGCCTTTCTGTTCCCCCTCTGATCTGGGAATCGTGGTTGTTCGGTCACACTGGCCGCTCATTCTAATGGCATCGCGCGTTGAGTCCCATAGCCGAGCACCCGGGTGGCCCTCGGCGCTGTCCAGAATCTCCATTTCCTCGGCCAGATCCTCCGCCCCGCCCTATTCGGGGGCGCGGTTTGGCCAGTGCGGTCTCCCGGTACAGCACGGAAGGAGCGATGGGCGCCAAATTGGCACTGCCGGGCCACTCCGTCTTGGCACGCTGTATGCAGATTGGCTGTATGCAAATTGTAAGTTGAGGCCGCTTGGACAAGCGGCGTAATCCGGAACCAATGGCAACAGCGAGGTTCGCAATGAAATACTACTCACGTCACTTCGTAAAACCCGGTGATCTCAACCCGGCACAAAGACTGTTTGGCGGGCAGTTACTGGCGTGGATAGATGAGGAGGCAGCCATCTTCGCCGGATGCCAGATGGGCACCCCCATAGTAGTTACCAAACTGATGTCGGAAATTGACTTTGTCAGCTCCGCCTTCTGTGGTGACGTGGTGGAATTTGGCTTCGAAGTGGTGGATATAGGCCGCACCTCTCTGACCATACGCTGCGAGGTGCGCAACAAACAGACCCGCGCCCTGATACTGCAAGTGGAACGCATCGTTTTCGTAGCCCTGGACGCAGAGGGAAACCCCACCCCACACAAGAAGGCGGGAATGACACTAGAAGAGGCACACCAGGCAACACAGCGCGAACTGGAACTGCGGGAACAGCGGATGGCCAGTTGAGCGCCCACTGAATTCCCCGCACAAGCGCTCCTGTTGCTTCGGGGCGCTCGGATAATAATGTCTTGGGCTTCATTGCGGCGGCGGTATAATCATCTCTCTATAAGCAACCGCCGCCAACCATGTTTCAACTCAGGTTCACAACGCCCACCACCTGGACAGAGCCGGTACTGGCCGACTTCGACCGCTTTTTACAGGATCACGCCGCCGCCGAGAAAAAAGCCTCGGGCATGGCGGTATCCATGTTCTCCCACTACCCGGATAAGCCGCTGCTGGTGGAGTCGATGGTCAATCTTGCCCTGGAGGAAATGAACCACTTCCGCCAGGTGGTCAAGATCATGCACGAGCGCGGCATATACCAGGCGCCGGACGAAAAAGATCCCTATATCAACAACCTGCGCAAACTCATCCGGCGCGGCCCCGAACATTACCTGCTGGACCGGCTCTTGACCGGCGGTATTATCGAAGCCCGGGGATGTGAACGCTTCGGTCTGGTCGCGGATGCCCTCCCCTCGGGCCAATTGAAAACTTTCTACCGCACCATTACAGAGAGTGAGGCCCGTCATCACGAATTGTTTGTAGAACTGGCGCTGCAGTATTTCCCGCGCAGCGAGGTTGATTCACGGCTCGACCAACTGCTCGACGCCGAGGCGGAAATCACCGCCGCTCTGCCACACCGCGCCGCACTGCACTAAGAGAGATGGCCATGACAAAACCCCGCTATAACGGCTACCACCTGTTTCTTTTGGGTTTGTTCGCGCTCACTTGGTGCTGGGCCGCCTGGGAGCCTTTACACCCGGACGACTGGCTGCTGGAAAATTATCTGGTCTTTATTTTTGTTCCGATAATTCTGATTAGCGCCCGCGCCTTCCGCCTGTCCAAGGTCTCCTACACCCTGATCACGCTGTTTATGTGCCTGCACGTCATCGGCTCCCACTACACCTATGCCGAAGTGCCCTTTGGCGAGACACTGCGGGCCTGGAGCGGCGCGGAACGCAATATGTACGACCGCCTGGTGCATTTCTGCTTCGGGCTTCTACTCGCCTATCCGGTGCGGGAAGTACTGATCCGCCTCGCCGGGTTGCGGGGCTTCTGGGCCTATTTCTTCCCGGTGGATGTCACCTTTGCGCTGTCCTCCATCTACGAAATTATTGAGTGGCTGGCCGCCGATACTGTGTCGCCAGAATTGGGCCTGGCTTTTCTCGGCTCCCAGGGGGATATCTGGGACGCGCAGAAAGATATGTTATTGGCGGGAATGGGAGCGATTATCGCCATGCTGATCGTATTGGCACTGAATCTCTGGCTAAACTCCCGGGCCTGGAGCGAAATACGTAACAGTCTGCGGATACCCGGATCCGACCGCATACTGGGCGAGGCGGTACTGGCCCAATGGTTGCGTAACAAGCGCGATCACTGACAAGTAATGGATTCCAAAGCCGCACTAGCGCACATAAAAGAAGCCCCTAAGGAACCTCTGATTAATTCACTTCCTGACGTATAAACTCTTTGGAGCCAGATGAGAAGCTCAGGAGATAGGCTGGCCATTTCGAAACCGTCGGATACAAGGAGGTATCCGTCGGAGCTACAGGGAAGTACTCGTGCATTTTCGAAATGGCCAGCCTATTGCCTGAGCGCCCCGGAACCTACCATAGTGTTCACGCGAATTAATCAGAGGTTCCCTAAGCGATATAGTTCAGCGGCAAGCGGGTGGTCTGCTTCATGGTTTCCATCACAAAGCTGGAACTCACATCAAATAAATCCGCCTTGATCAATTCTTTATAAAGGCGGTCGTAACCGGGCATGTCTGTCACCACCGCTTTAATCAGATAATCTACATCGCCACTCATACGGTGCACTTCCAATATTTCCGCAATACCCTGCACCACCTCATTGAACTGCGCCGCCCACTGATCGTTGTGCCGATTGGTGCGGATTACGATATAGACCGTCAACGGCAGGTTCACTTTGTCCTGGTTCAGCAACGTCACCCGCTCGCGGATCACCCCCTCCTCTTCCAGCCTGTGGATGCGCCGCCAGCAGGCGGATTTGGAAATCCCCACCCGCTCGGCAATATCGCCGACAGATAGCGTCGCGTTCCGCTGCAGCAAATCCAGAATCTGCCGATCGCAGCTGGTCAATTTATGCCCCGCCATAGCCCATTTCCACTTAAGGTTCACAAAGTTGGCCACAAATCGGTCCAACGTTTCGTTTTTTTATTTTAGATGAAACGGAATATCGCAAACAGGGCATTGATGAAACCAGATGGAAACATTGTTCCTCCCTTTTCAGAGTAGAGTCCGCATGCACGGCAAATCGGAAAAGTGAAACATGAACCATCTGATAAAACGCATCCGTGAATCCATCATCGGCGGCCGGGCATCTATCCGGACCCCTTTCGGCCTGAAACCACTTGTCTATGCCGACTACACCGCCTCCGGGCGCGCACTGGGGTTTATCGAGGATTTTATCCGCGCACAGGTGCTTCCCTTCTATGCCAATACACACACGGAGACCTCCTTTACCGGCGCACATACCACAAGGCTTCGGGAAGAGGCGCGCAGGGAAATCAAGCGCGCGGTCAATGCGGGACCAGAACACAAGGTAATCTTCTGTGGTGCCGGCGCTACCGCCGCCGTCCACAAGCTGATCGATATACTCAACCTGCGCCTGCCGGCAGACCTAATGCGGAAGTACAAACTGCACGAGCAAATACCGCCCCGCGAGCGCCCTGTGGTCTTTGTCGGCGCCTATGAACACCATTCAAACGAGCTCCCGTGGCGGGAGAGCATCGCCGAGGTAGTGCGCATCCCCCTGAACCCGGACGACACCCTCGATCTCGACGCACTGGAATCCGAGCTCCGCGCCCACACCGACCGCCCGCTGAAGATCGGCAGTTTCTCCGCCGCTTCCAATGTCACTGGCATAAAGACGGATGTGGACAGGGTAACACGGCTGCTGCACCGCCACGGCGCACTCGCCTTCTGGGACTACGCCGCAGCGGCGCCCTACACGGCGATTGATATGACCGGTGAGCAGGATGTCGCTGGCGACAGCGGCAAGGACGCGGTATTTATTTCGCCGCATAAATTTATCGGCGGCCCGGGCACGCCGGGCCTGTTGATTGTCCGCGACAAACTGTTAAAAAACACTATTCCCGCGCTACCCGGCGGCGGCACAGTGCTCTATGTGACGCCGCAGGACCACCGCTATCTGGACGATAGCGAGCGCCGCGAGGAGGGCGGCACCCCGGCCATTATCGAATCGATCCGCGCCGGGCTGGTTTTCAAGCTGCAACGGCAAGTGGGCACCGGCGAAATCGAAAAACGCGAAACAGACTTTATCCGCCGCGCCCTGGCGCGCTGGTCCCACTGCGACAATATCGAAATTCTGGGTAATCCAACCGCTCCCCGACTCGCCATCGCCTCGCTGCGTTTCAAGCATCGGGGCAAAGACCTGCACTACGGATTTGTGACGGCGCTGCTCAACGACCTCTTTGGTATCCAGGCCCGCGGCGGCTGCTCCTGTGCGGGTCCCTACGGGCACCATCTGTTGCGCATGGACATGGCCTACAGCAAGGCACTGGAAGCGCAGCTAGTGCAAGGTCATATGGTGTTACGGCCGGGCTGGGTACGCTTGAATTTCAATTATTTTATCGACGAGGACACCTTCGAGTACCTGGTTCGGGCGGTGGAACTGGTGGCGGAATACGGTTGGCGTCTGCTGCCTTACTACCGTTTCGACACCGAGCGCGGCATCTGGCGTTTTCAGGATACACAACCGAATACAACGAGCCTCTCCCAGCTGGATTTTCTTAATCTCGGCCCGGACGAAGGCAGTAGCGACAAGGTGGAACACGCACTGGCGGCCTGTCTCGCAGAAGCAGAAGAAGAGCTTCGCCGGGAACACCGGCAGGGCGAACGGTACGCCCTGAAGCTGCCCGAGGAAGTGGAGAAATTACGCTGGTTTGTACTGCCCCAGGAAATCGCCCTTTAGGATGGAGCCAGGGCGCCGCGGATTCATTCGCTTCCTGGTGATAGCGAGGTTGCGAGGCCAAATGAGATGCTCAGTTAATGGAATGAACATTTCGAAACCGCCAGATACAGGGAAGTATCCGGCGGAGCTATAGGGACCTACTCGTGCGTTTTCGAAATGTCCTCCCCATTGCCTGAGCACCCCCGCAACCAACTACAGCACGCTTAAAGACGTAATCAGCGATTCTGGGTATTACTCCGTACGGATTACCTCAGCAGAAGGAGCGGCTGTTGAGTGCTGAGCAGCATTTTGGCGGTGATACTGCCCAGCAGGAGATCCCGCAACCGGTTGTGGCTGAAGGCACCCATCACCGTCAGATCGATTTTGTGCTCGGCCTGGTATGCGGTCAGCGCGGCCACTGTTCTACCGTCGAGGCGACTGGCGTTCACCTCCAGCCCCGCCTGATCCAACTGCATACTGGCCTCCGCCAAAAGCCCTTCGGCGGTCTCAGCCGGGCCCACATGCACCAAATGGCAGGACAGCCCGCGGAATAGCGGGCTTTCGCACACCATCGCCAGCGCCTTGCGCGCGCCTTCGCTGCCGTCGTAGGCAAGCATAATGCGGCGGGGGCTGCGGAACTCTTTATTCACCACCAGAATCGGCTTGTGCAGTGAACGCACTACAGTTTCCAGGTGCGTCCCCAGCCCCTGCTCCGTGCCGCTGTGCTCCTCGCCGCGAATCCCCAATACCAGTACACGGATGTGATCTTCCAGTTCAATCAGGGATTCGCTCAGGCTGTCGTGGCGCTGACAGCTGGTGACCTCCTGCACGCCATACTGACCGGCGCGTTCGCTGGCCGCCTGTAACATCAATTTACCCTGCTGCACCATCAGTCGCGCGCGCTGCTGCTCCAGCGCGGTCAGTTCTTCCAGCAGCTCCTCCTGGCTGCCGAGACCGATGCTGCCGGTGAGATCCGCCACCGCAGGTACATTGCCGCGCTCAATATTGTGCAACAATTTCAGCGGCGCGCCGGTCGCCACCGAGATCCAAGCCGCGTAGTCGCAAACCGCTCCCGTGTAGTGGGAACCATCGATACAGGCGAGCACTACCGCCTCGTCCCGGGCCGACCGGCTACTGCCGTTGACCTCGGTATTGTTATTGTCGTTTGATTTGACGGTCATCAGTGGCCTCCCAGGACCCGTTCAATTTCTTCCGGCTTATCGTGTACGCCGAAGCGGTCGACAATGGTTTCGCTGGCTTCGTTCAGCCCCACAGCCTCCACCAGGGCGCCCTCGCGGCGGAACTTCACCACCACCTTGTCCAGCGCATGCACCGCAGAGATATCCCAAAAATGCGCGCGGCTCAGGTCGATCACCACTTTATCCACCACCTCTTTGAAATCAAAGGCGGCAACAAACTTATCGGCTGAGTTGAAGAACACCTGCCCCACCACTCGGTAGGTGCGACAGCTCTCCGCTTCGTCCAGCTCACTATCCACATACATAAAGTGGCTCACCTTGTTGGCGAAGAATAGCGAAGCCAGCAGCACGCCGACAAATACACCATAGGCCAGGTTATGGGTCCAGACTACAACAGCCACTGTCGCCAGCATAACCAGGTTGGTGGACAGCGGATGGCGCTGCAAATTGCGGATGGACTCCCAGTTAAAGGTACCGATGGATACCATGATCATGACTGCCACCAGCGCGGCCATGGGGATCACCGCCACCCAATCACTGAGGAAAACCACCAGTGTCAACAGGCCAACGCCAGCCACCAGAGTGGATAAACGCCCACGCCCGCCGGATTTTACATTGATTACCGACTGTCCGATCATCGCACAGCCTGCCATGCCGCCCAGCAAGCCGGAGGCGATATTAGCGATGCCCTGCCCCTTACATTCGCGGTTTTTATCGCTGGGGGTGTCAGTCAGGTCATCGACAATAGTGGCCGTCATCAGAGATTCCAGCAGTCCCACCACCGCCAGGCCAGCGGAATAAGGGAAGATGATCTGCAATGTCTCAAGGTTCAATGGCACATCCGGCCAGAGGAAGACCGGCAGTGTATCGGGCAGTTCACCCATATCGCCGACCGTACGAATATCCAGTCCCAGGCTTACCGAGACCGCCGTCAACAGCAATATACACACCAGCGGCGATGGCAGAATCTTGCCGACTACCGGAACTCGCGGGAACAGATAAATAACGGCGAGGCCGGCGGCAGTCATCGCGTAAACATGCCAGGTTACATCGGTGAGCTCCGGCAACTGCGCCATAAAAATAAGGATCGCCAGCGCATTCACAAAACCGGTCACCACCGCTCGCGAGACAAAGCTCATCAGGCTACCCAGCTTAAGATAGCCGGCGATTATCTGTAGTACCCCGGTCAACAGTGTCGCCGCCAGCAGGTACTGCAGGCCGTGCTCTTTCACCAGGGTCACCATCAGCAGGGCCATGGCGCCGGTGGCCGCGGAGATCATGCCCGGGCGCCCGCCGACGAAAGCGATGACCACTGCGATACAGAATGAGGCGTAGAGGCCGACCCGCGGGTCCACCCCGGCGATAATGGAAAAGGCGATGGCCTCGGGAATGAGTGCCAGTGCCACCACTAGGCCTGCAAGTACATCGCGACGTATATTGCCGAACCAGTCGGCTTTGGTCGAAGTAAACAACGAAGGAAACAACATAGACAACAGCTAGGGAGTTGGCGAAAAAAGGGCGCGCACTCTACCACAAATACCCCCCGCTGTCCGGCCGCGTCCTGGCGGACAGCGGACACTTTAAGCGGACACCCTCAGGCCGGACCATCCTCGGGAAGAAATAAAATTCTCCTTATTTTTCAATAAGTTACAAAACAAATAAAAACTGGCACGGCCCTTGCCCTACACGTTGTGAGCGGGGCCGATATCCCGCATCCAAATTCGATCGCCAGCGCATCACATGCCTAAAGCACAGCGCCGGCACAAAACACCGAGGAACGGGAAACCACAATGATCAGAGACACCTCCGGACAGGACGTACAAATCGCCACCGTCCCGGCGTGGAAAAACCCCAAGGTCCTGAAAACCGCCGCCGCGGGCATCGCGCTTATCTTTCTGGCCTGGGGAGCCAGAGCCTGGTTCGCAACCGGCGCGGTAGACAGCACCCTGGCCTTATCCCGCATCAACATCGCCCAGGTAGAGCGCGGTGACCTAATCCGCGACCTGGTTGTTCAAGGCAAGGTAGTCGCCGCCAACAGCCCCACCCTGTTCAGCCCGGCCCAGGGTATCGTCAAGTTCGCGGTTAAGGCCGGTGATACCGTCACCCAGGGCCAGCTGCTGGCGGAGGTGGATAGCCCAGAGATGTCTAATCAGCTGGCTCAGGAGAAAGCCCTGCTCAACAAACTGAGCGTGGAGCTGGAGCGGCAAAAAATCCAGGCCAAGCGCCAGCAGCTGGAAAACCGCCAGAAGGCAGATCTGGCCAAAGTAAATCTCACCGCCGCCGAACGGGAACTCAAGCGCGCGGAAATTTCCATGGAAAAGCAGATCATCGCCCGCCTGGACTTCGAAAAAACGCGCGATGAGCTGGCGCGTGCCGAACTTGAATACCAACAGGCTGTACAAAATGCCGAGCTTGAAAAAGAAGCCCTGACTTTCGAAACCCGCACCCTGGAGCTACAGGTCTCGCAGCAAAAATTGCAAGTGAAAGAGCTCGAGCGCCGTGTGCGCGACCTGAAAATTCTGTCACCAGTGGACGGCACCATCGGCAGCCTGGCGGTAGCCCAGCGCAGTGCCGTAACCGCCAACGCTCCGCTGATCACCGTAGTAGACCTCACCAGCTTCGAACTGGAAGCCGCGGTACCGGAAAACTACGCCGATGACCTGGGCCTGAATATGGCAGTGGAAATCAACCTCGGCGGTAAAAAACTGCCCGGCGAGATCACCGCGATTTCCCCGGAAGTCATCAATGGACAAGTTCAAGCTCGCGTGCGCTTCACCGACGGACAGCCCCAGAATCTGCGCCAGAACCTGCGTCTGACCGCACGCATCCTACTGGAAAATCGCGAAGACGTGATGCTGGTCAAGCGCGGCAGCTTCCTCGATCAAAGCGGTGGCCGCTACGCCTTCCGTCTAAACGGTGAACAGCAAGCAGAGCGGGTACCGATCCAGATAGGAGCACTGGGCCTTAACCAAGTGGAAATCGTGTCCGGCCTCAATGTGGGCGACCGGATCATCATCTCCGCCGCAGATGAACTGGAAAACGCACAACTGGTTGCACTGAAGGAATAAAGGCAGAACAGCAGGAGACCACCCGCTGGCTCCGGCAAAGAAAGATTCGAAGTATGGGCACGCAGAGTTTTGCCCACCCCAAAACAGCCTAAAGATATTCGAAACCGTATCAAGGCACCGAACACTCAGAACTATAGGGAAACTACCATGCTGAAAATGCACAATATCCGCAAAAGCTTCCGCACCGACACCATAGAAACCCACGCGCTGCGCGATTTCAACCTGGAGGTTTCAGAGGGGGAATTCGTCTCTGTAACCGGCCCCAGCGGCTCCGGCAAAACCACCTTTTTGAATATCGCCGGTCTGCTGGAGACCCCCACCGGCGGGCAGTACCTGCTCGATGGACAAGATGTCAGCGGACTGAATGATCGCGAGCGCTCACGCCTGCGCAATGAAAAAATCGGCTTTATTTTCCAGGGTTTCAACCTGATCCCGGACCTGAATCTTTTCGACAATATCGACGTCCCCTTGCGCTACCGCGGATTCAACGCCAAGGAGCGCAAAAAACGGATCGAAAAGTCCCTCGAACAGGTAGGGCTCGCCGCCCGGGCAAAACACCTGCCGGCGCAGCTGTCCGGTGGACAGCAACAGCGTGTCGCCATAGCCCGCGCCCTGGCCGGTGAACCGCGCTTCCTGCTCGCCGACGAACCCACCGGAAACCTGGACTCCCTGATGGCCCGCCAGGTGATGGAGCTGCTGGAATTTATCAACGAGTGGGGCACCACCATCGTTATGGTAACGCACGACCCCGACCTGGCCCGCCGCGCACACCGGAATATTCAGATCGTCGACGGACAGGTATCCGACCTGCACCAAAACGCGCTTGGCAACGAAGCCGCGACTGCCTGAGGAGACAAACTATGTTTGGATACTACGTTTCTCTAGCACTGCGCAGCTTGCGCGGTACGCCGGTGTTGAGCGCCCTCATGGTCGCCGCCATCGCGGTGGGCGTGGGCGCGTCCATGACCACACTGACACTCAACTACATGATGTCGCAGAATGCCCTGCAACATAAAGATGACCGGCTCTACGCTGTACAGTTAGACAGCTGGGCCCCGGAGAAAGCCTACCAAAACGACACCCAGATGCCCTGGGAGCTCACTTATCGAGATGCTCAGGCCCTGCTCCGTTCGGACATTCCCAGTCGGCAGGTGGCTATGCACCGCTGGGGCGCCACCGTGAGCCAGGAAAATAGCGAATTGCGCCCCTTTACAGCCCAAATCCGGGTAACCACCCGCGACTTCTTCGCGCTGTTTGATATTCCCTTTATCTACGGCAACACCTGGCACAAAAGCTCGGACCAAAATCCAACCCGGGAAGTGGTTTTGTCAAAGAAAACCAACGAAAAACTGTTCAATGGTGAAAATAGCGTGGGACGTTCAATTAACCTGAACGGAGAACCCTTCACTGTCGTAGGCGTTATCGAACACTGGAACCCGACCCCTAAGGTTTACGACCTTAATAACGGTGCGTTCAAAAATTCGGAAGAGATCTATATGCCATTCGGCCTACACCGCCAGCTACAGATCTACTCCTGGGGCAATCTTAATGGCTGGAAGTCAGAGGATATAAGTAACTATGAAGACCTCCTCAACAGTCATTACGTGTGGGTTCAGTACTGGGTGGAGTTGGACAACGAGAAAAAGAAACACGACTACGAAAACTTTCTCGCCGCCTATATCGAGACCCAAAAGACCAAGGGCTATTTCCCGCGTCCGCTGAAATTCGGTCTGACCCGCCCATCGGAATGGCTGGTGGTCAACGAAGTGTTGAGCGACGACAACCGGATATTGGGATGGTTATCCCTGGCGTTCCTGCTGGTCTGCGTGGTCAACGCGGTAGCATTGCTGCTGGCAAAATTCCTGCGCAAGGCGCCCGAAGCTGGGGTTAGGCGCGCCCTGGGTGCCAGTCGCAAAGCCATTTTCAGTCAACACCTGATCGAAAGCGGCTGCATTGGGCTAATCGGCGGCGTCATGGGTATTCTGCTGACGCTGCTGGGGCTAAGCCTGATTCGCACATTACAGATGGGGCGCCTCGACCAGATCGCCTCCATGGACTGGGTAATGATGCTGGCGGCCATTGGACTAGCGATTCTCGCAAGCCTGCTCGCCGGCATCTATCCCGCCTGGCGCATCAGTAATACCAACCCGTCCGTTTACCTGAAAACCCAATAAGGATCTGGCCATGTTGGAAATCAAACCTATTTTGTCCGCGCTCTGGCGCAATAAGATAGCCGCGCTGCTGATCGCACTGCAGCTGGCATTAACTTTGGCCATCGTCAGCAACGCAAGCGTTATCATCAGTGATCGCAAGGAAAAAACCGCACGCCCTACCGGCATAGCGGTGGAAGACATTATCACTGTCAACTTTCAGCCCGTGTCGCAGAATTACGATATGCAGACAGCGGTAGCTGCTGACCTGGACCTAATACGCCCCATCCCCGGTGTGGTAGAGGCCACTCACAGCAATCACTTTCCGCTGTCGGGCAGCGGTTCTGCCAGTGCCTATTACAACCAGCCTAGTCAGGAAACCGGCGGCGAAGTGGCCAACTATTACCAAGTGGGTGCGGAATTTATCCAGGCTATGGGTATGAAACTGATTGCCGGACGCAACTTTGATCCGTCAGATATTCAGGTCGCAGATCTCACCGAAAACCGTGAATCCAGTGTAGTTATTGTCACCAAGCAGTTTGCGGAAAAGCTCTTCCCGGAAGGCGATGCGCTCGGCAAATACATCTACGGCGATCGCAGCAGCCATCCGATCGAAATTATTGGCATAGTGGAGCGCAACCTGGGCGGCTGGGTGAACTGGTCTAAAGCCGGCAACGCCGTATTCTTCCCGGAAATGCTGATTGCCGAGGGCAACCTGTTTATGCGCTATCTGGTGCGCACAGAGCCCGGCCAGCGGGACTCAGTATTCAACCAGCTGGAAGAGAAGCTGAGCCAACGGGATCCGCACCGGGTTATTGAAATGGACACTATTGAAAACTTTCTGCACAAAAGCTACTCCCGCGACAACACCATGATCAAGGTACTGTCAGTGGTGATAGGGCTGCTCACCTTTATCATTGCCCTGGGCATCGTCGGCCTCACCACTTTCTGGATCAACCAGCGGCGCAAGCAAATCGGTGTCCGCCGCGCCCTCGGCGCAACCCGCGCCGCTATCGGCCGCTACTTTCTGTTGGAAAATGGCATGATCGCCAGTGCCGGTATTGCCCTAGGTATGGCGGCGGCACAGATCGCCAACCGCATGATGGTGGAGTCCTACGGCCAACCGCAGCTGCCATTGCCGACCATGCTGTCCTGTGCGTTAATACTGCTTATTGTCAGCTTGACTGCCGCCCTGGTACCCGCCCTCCGGGCAGCCAATATTTCACCGGCGACAGCGACACGCAATGTCTGACCCCGGCTTCATCCAAAAGCCACGGGCGCACCCGGAGACGACTAGAAGCCGGCTTTCCCGAAAGTCGGCCACAGTTTCCGGTCGCCCCGTACCTACATGACAGATACAGAAAATAAAAGGTATGGATAAAGTCCTGATTATCGACGACAACCCGAGCATCATCTCTGCCCTGGAATTGTTGTTATCCCTGCACCGGATTGAAACCGTCAGCGCGACCACACCGCCGGCGGGACTGCAACTGCTGCGCGAACACAAAGATATCGGCCTGGTGATACAGGATATGAATTTCACCGCGGACACCACCTCCGGTGAAGAGGGGCGTGAGCTGTTTTTCGCAATCCGTGAAATAAACCCAGATCTGCCGGTAATACTATTGACCGCCTGGACGCAACTGGAAATGGCGGTGGAACTGGTTAAGGCGGGAGCTGCCGACTATATCGGCAAACCCTGGGACGACAACAAACTGATCTCCTCGGTAAAAAACCTGCTGGAGTTGAGTGAACTCCAGGAACAGCAGCGCAAATCACAGCAACAGGCGCAGCAGGCGCGTGAACATCTGCGGCAGAATTTCGACCTGCAGGGCATCATCTACCGCAGCGAAGCCATGCAGAAACTGCTGGAGATGGCCACACAAGTAGCCAGAGCCGATGTGCCGGTTCTGATTACTGGTCCCAACGGCGCCGGCAAAGAGAAGATTGCCGATATCGTGCAAGCCAACTCTTCTCTCAAGGATGGCCCTTACATCAAGGTCAATGTAGGTGCCCTGCCGGAAGAGCTGATGGAAGCGGAACTTTTCGGCGCCGAGGCGGGAGCCTATACAGGTGCCGGAAACCGCGCCCGCCAGGGGCGCTTCGAGGCCGCCGATGGCGGCACCCTGTTTCTGGACGAAATCGGCGAACTTTCCGCCAGCGGCCAAGTTAAATTACTGCGGGTATTGCAGACAGGGGAATTCCAGCGCCTGGGAAGCAGCCAAACCCGCAAAGTAAGAGTCCGCGTAATCAGTGCCACTAACAGCGATCTACCGCAGCAGATAGCCCAGGGCAATTTTCGCCAGGATCTGTTCTACCGCCTGAATGTCATCGAATTGAAGCTGCCGCCTTTGTGTGAGCGCCCTGAAGATATATTGCCACTGGCGCGGGGCTTCCTCGATCAAAGCAGCGGCGAAAGCAGGCAGCTATCTCGCCAGGCCCAATCGGCACTGATGCGCTACCGGTGGCCGGGCAATGTGCGCGAGCTGCAGAACACCATGCAGCGCGCCGCGGTACTTTGCAATACCGATACCATCGACGAACAGACGCTCGGATTACCCGCCCAGCCAACCAGTGATAGATCCGACAGAGTAGAGGTCAGCTTCGAACCGAGCCGCGAGCTTCTGGAGCAGACATTGGCCAGCTGCAATGGTGTCATTGCCCAGGCCGCGCGCGAACTCGGTATGAGCAGGCAGGCACTCTATCGCCGCCTGGATAAATACGGTATTCCATATTAAGGAGCCCCTGAGTAATTCTCTCCCTGACGAGCAAGATACTTCACACCCCCTGGATCAACTGCAGAGTTCAGGCGAAATCAAAAACTGTCTTATGCCCAAAAAATTGTCCCTCGAAGGCCGCATCGCGGCTATATCCCTACTGGCAGTTGCGATCGGTGCAAGTATTCCGATTGTGCTCATCCAGCAGGGAATCGATACGCCACTGGCCTGGACCGGAGGCCTATTGCTGGCGCTGCCAACGGTGCTGTTGTTACTGCGTCTCGTCATAGGTCCAATCAGCCACTCGCTGAAAGCACTCGAAGGCGGCCTGCTCAATTTCCGCGACGGCGACTTCTCAGTTTCCCTGGTAACTCGGCGCAATGATCAACTGGGATATCTGACTAAACTCTACAACGAAGTGGCGGAAATTCTGCGCCGCGAGCGCGCCCATATCTACCAGCAGGAATTGTTACTGGATACTTTGATCCAGAGCTCCCCCCAAGCACTGCTGCTGGTGGACCAGGGCGACCATATCATCTACTCCAACAGCGGTGCTCGCCACCTACTAAATCGCGGAAAACCCATACAGGGCCTGACCGTGAAACGACTACTGCCACACTGCCCCCAGGAGCTCGCCGACGCCATAGAGAAAAAAAAGGAAGGTCTCCTCAGTTACAGTGAGAACGGTGAAACACGCACACTACACCTCAGCAACAGTTCTTTTGTCCTCAATGCGCAAAAGCACCAATTGATAGTAATCCGCGAAATGACCCGCGAACTTACTCGTGCCGAAGTGCAAGTATGGAAAAAAGTCATCCGTTTAATCAGCCACGAACTCAACAACTCCCTGGCTCCTATTTCCTCAATGGCGCACAGCGGCAAACTGCTGATCCGGCAACCGGGGCAATCGGAGGCACTGGAAAAGGTGTTCGATATTATCGCCGACCGCTGCCAGCACCTGACGGAATTCACTCAGGGCTACGCGCGATTTGCGAAACTACCCGCGCCCAGTCGTGAACCTGTTCGCTGGCAACAGTTGGTAGAACGCCTGAAGCCTCTGCACGGCTTCACGTTGAAGGGGGAGCTGCCCAATCGGCCCGGTTACTTTGATCCCGTGCAGATGGAACAGGCCCTGCTGAATTTATTTAAAAATGCCGCCGAGGCCGGCAGCGACGCCCTGAACACGGAACTGCAGATCAAAGTCGATCAGCACGGCCAGGAGCTGGTAATCCGCGACCGGGGCCACGGCATGAGTGAAAAGGTTCTGCAACAGGCTCTGCTGCCCTTCTACTCAACCAAGCCCCAGGGGGTCGGCCTGGGACTGACGCTGTGCCGGGAAATCATCGATGCCCACGGCGGCCGTATTCAATTGCAAAATCGTGCGGGGGGCGGTATCCAGATCAATCTATGGCTACCCTGGCCCGAAACACAAACCGCAGAGTAAAAGCAAACACAAAAAAACGAGCGATTCTTGTTTCTATTTTCACCGTCCATAGAACTGGTGATCCACCCAATTCACAGGCGCCCAAAAAACGTCGAAACGGAATGAAAAGTGCATGTGGCGGGGTTGCTGGTGATTGCGAGAGCAATTCTCCACAGCATGCAGAATATCTTTTGTGGTTATTCAAAGACCACAGTATTTTTTCCATGAGCTGCTAGTCTGAAAGTCAGCAATGCCATTTCGATGCGGCGAGGCAAAGCCATGAACAATCGCTACCAAAAGATTTCGCGGCGGCAGTTTCTCAAACTGTCCGGCTGTTCACTGGCACTGCTGCCGGCGGCCCTGATTGCGACCGACCGGGCGGTGGCGCAGACCAAGGCGAAGAAAGAAGTGGTGCAATATCAGGACACGCCGAAAAACGGGCAAAAGTGTGTCGATTGCATTCTCTTTGAAGCGCCGGAAGCCTGCAAGGTGGTTGAGGGCAAAATCAGTCCGGACGGCTGGTGCAGCCTGTTCGCTCCCAAACCGTCCTAAGCACCGGTGTGCCGTGGGCCTCAGGCGGGCACTCGCTGCTCGCCGCGCAGCTTGTTGACGTCCGTGCGCGGCGGCGCGCCGAACATACGGCTGTATTCGCGGCTGAAATGAGACGGGCTCTCGTAGCCCACCCGGTAGCTGGCAGAGGCCGCTTCCAGCCCCTCCGTCAGCATCAGGCGGCGGGCCTCGTGCAGGCGCAGTTTTTTCTGGAACTGCAGCGGCGACATGCGCGTGACCTGCTTGAAACTGTGGTATAGAGAAGACTCGCTCATATTCGCCTGCTCGGCGAGATCGCGCACGCGCAACGGCTCGGTAAAGCGGTCCTTGAGCACCGCGATAACCCTTGAGATACGGTTGGCCTGACTGTCAACCACGGCAAATTTACGCATCCGTGCCCCCATCTCACCCATCAGAGCACGGTAGATAATTTCTCTGCGCGCAAGCGGCGCCAATATGGGTGCGTCCGAAGGACTGTCCAGCAACCCCACCAAGCGACTGACCGCGTCCAGCATGCCAGAATCCATTTGCGCCACGCAGATACCGCAATTAATTTCCGGACAGTTGAACTCCGCCTTCAGTTCCGGTGCCTTATCCCCCAGCTCCAACACCAGGTCGGTCACTTCCTGAGGGTCGATAATCAGCTTGACCGCGAAAAACGGTTGCTCCGGGGATGCCTCCTTGACTTCCCCCAGCACCGGCAAATGTACAGAGGTGGCCAGATAGCTCAGGGGCCCATAGGCGATCTCCCGGTCACCAAATTGCAGTGTCTTGCTCCCTTGAACGATAAAACCGAGAGAGGGCTCGTATACTGACGACATACAGCTGGTCGCAGAATCCGCGCGGATCAGACTGACCCCTTCCAGTGTCGTCTCTTCCATACCCGACGCCGGCATCCAGCGCGAAATTGTCGCCGCGAGTTTTTGCCGCGCAGGCTCCTGTTCCCAACTGTGCACGTCCGAAAGTTTTTGCTTTGTCGACATACCTCCCCTCCCGGCCCAATGTCTGGGCGCCATCGCAAAACAATGCCGCCAGTATACGGAGATTTGGGTAAGTGACTTAGACTTTTACAGTATTAGGCAAACACCTTGCAGTAATGTGCAACCGCTCCGCTTGTGCAGCGTTCCAATAGATACCTACTGCAAGTAAAAACGCCGCGAAAATGCCGGCTTTCACCAAAAATGACAACAATATTGATGTTTCTCTCCCGCTCCGATTTTTCCGTTAAAGCAGAATCGGGCAATTAGTTGGCAGTACCCGAATACCGTCCGGTCAACCCACGCAACTATGGTGTGCATCCCGGAGTTCGCGCTCCGACGTTTTTGATTCTGCCCTATCCAAGGAGCTCACGACACAATGACAAGACTGAAATTATCACTGCTGGGACTGGCGACACTGGCACTGGCGGCATGTGGCAGCGGTGAACAGAACGGTCAACAGAAGGCACCGGCGGTGGATGTCGCCCAAGTGGTAGCGGCCCCCACAACCGTCTGGCGGGACTTCACCGGGCGGGTGGAGGCACCGGAAACTGTGTCGCTGCGGCCCCGGGTCAGTGGTTATATCGAAAAAGTCGCATTTAATGAGGGTGAACTGGTACAACGGGGCGATGTGCTCTTCGAGATAGACCCTCGCCCGTACCGCGCCCAACTGCGCGCCGCCGAGGCGGATCTGGCCCGCGCGCGCAGCGAAATGACTCTGGCCGAGAACCGCGCGGGACGCGCCGAGCGACTGCTGAACAGCCGGGCCATTTCCCGCGAGGAATACGACGAACGGATGGCTGCGCGGGATTCCGCTCGCGCAGCGGTCAATGCCGCCGAGGCGGCGCTGGAAAATGCCCGCCTGGATCTGCAGTACACGGTTATCGAGGCACCGATCAGCGGGCGGGTCGGACGGGCGTTCGTCACCCGCGGCAACCTTGCCAATGCCGATCAAACGCTGTTGACCACACTGGTGTCGGTGGACCCAATGTACGTTTACTTCGAGAGCGACCAGCGAACTTTTGTCGACAGCCATACCTTTTTCACCCCGGAGCAGCGCCCGCAGGTGCGCATCGGTCTCGCGGGGGAAGCCGGCTACCCACACAGCGGCGAGCTGGATTTTATCGACAACCAGTTGAACAGCCACACCGGCACCCTCCAATTCCGCGCCGTGATCCCGAACCCACAAGGTACTTTCAAGCCCGGGCAATTCGCGCGCGTAAAAATGCCCGCGGAACAGTTGGCGCACGCCATGCTGGTGAATAGCCGCGCAGTACTGACCGACCAGGATCGACGCTATGTGTATCTGGTGAACGACAAAAATATCACCGAGCGCCGCGAGGTTGTCGTCGGACCACAGCAGGACGGCCTGACTGTGATCCGCAGCGGCCTGCGGCCCGGCGAGCGGGTGGTAATCAACGGATTGCAGAAAATTTATTTTCCTGGCATGCCGGTGCAACCGGAGCTGGTGGCAATGCGGGGAAGTGAGCTCCCGCGGGAAGTCGCCAAGCGCTGACTCGGTGCGGGATTTCCGGCCGCGCGCCATGCCAGCCGCGTCCGGCGATCCTCAACAAGTCCCGCTGCCATTATGGGACCTCAGCTAATTGCGCTCGCTGAAGGTGACGAGACTTCGCGCTCAACACCTCAAGCACCCCGCAATCCGCTATAGCACTTACGCGAATTAAACCGCTACCCCAGACGGGTGGCCCACAAGCGCACTGCCATCGCTTAGCCGTGGCAGTAACAACAGCAATCTCCGAAGTCAGTGCGGACTGATCTATGAATTTTTCCCGTTTTTTTGTCGACAGGCCGATCTTCGCCTCAGTATTATCGATCATCATTTTTACCGTCGGCCTTATCAGTATCCCGGTACTACCGGTAAGTGAATATCCGGAAGTGGTGCCGCCGAGCGTTGCCGTGACCGCGCGCTACCCTGGGGCCAACCCGAAAACCATTGCCGAAACTGTCGCCACGCCGCTGGAAGAAGCCATCAACGGCGTGGAAAACATGATTTACATGAAATCCGTCGCCGGCAGCGACGGCACCTTGTCACTGACAGTCACTTTTAAGCTCGGCACAGATCCCGACCTTGCTCAGGTGCAGGTGCAAAACCGCGTGTCCCAGGCGCTACAGCGGCTACCGGAAGAAGTCCGCCTCCAGGGAGTAACCACGCAGAAACAGTCTCCAAACCTGATGATGGCGGTACACCTCCTGTCGCCAGACGACCGCTTCGACGCTACCTATATTCGCAACTATGCGGTGCTGCATATCCGCGATGAGCTGGCGCGCATCCCCGGCGTCGGGCAAGCGGGACTGTTCGGTTCCGGCGACTACGCCATGCGCCTGTGGGTAGACCCGCAGAAGGCCGCCGCCCTGGGTGTAACTGCTTCCGATATCGTCGACGCAGTGCGAGAACAGAATATTCAGGTGTCCGCCGGCCAGATAGGCGCCCAGCCGATGCCCGTCGACAACGATTTCCTGATCTCCATCAACGCCAGGGGCCGGCTTGCCAACAGCGATGAGTTCGGAGATATCGTGCTGAAAACCGGCGACAACGGCGAGCTCATCCGCCTGCGCGAACTCGCGCGCATTGAACTGGCTTCGTCAGAAGACGCGCTGCGCACGCTGCTGGACGGCCGTCAGGCGGTGGCCCTACCAATATTCCAGGCGCCCGGCTCCAACTCGTTAGAAGTTTCCCAGGCTGTGCGCGAAAAAATGGCGGAGCTGGACGATGACTTCCCCGAGGGCATGACCTGGGAGATCGCCTACGATCCAACGGTATTTGTCAGCACGTCGATCAAAGCCGTGATCAAAACCCTGATGGAAGCGGTACTGCTGGTGGTGCTGGTGGTAATCCTCTTCCTGCAGACCTGGCGCGCGTCCATCATCCCACTGCTGGCGGTACCGGTATCCATCGTTGGAACCTTCGCCGTGCTGTTGTTGCTGGGCTTTTCTATCAACACCCTCACCCTGTTCGGTATGGTGCTGGCTATAGGTATTGTCGTTGACGATGCGATCGTGGTGGTGGAAAACGTCGAACGCAACATCGAGGAAGGCCTGCCGCCGCTGGCGGCGGCACATCAGGCGATGCGGGAGGTGAGTGGCCCCATTGTCGCCATCAGCCTGGTGCTCTGCGCGGTCTTTGTGCCGATGGCATTTCTGGACGGCATCACCGGTCAGTTCTACCGCCAGTTTGCCATGGCCATCGCGATTGCCACCGTTATCTCAGCGGTCAATTCACTGACATTGTCGCCCGCACTGGCTGCGACACTGCTGAAACCCCACGGCGCCGCACCGGACATGCCAGCGCGGATTATCGACCGCCTGTTCGGTTGGCTGTTCCGCCCGTTTAACCGCTTCTTCAGCAAAAATGCCGAGCGCTATCAGGGATTGGTGGGCCGCAGCCTGAAGCGCCGCGGGGCGGTGTTCGCGGTTTACGCACTTCTACTGGCAGCCACCGCCTTTATGTTCAATCAGGTCCCGGGCGGATTTATCCCCACTCAGGACAAAACCTATCTGGTGGGCAGTATCCGCCTGCCGGAAGGCGCGAGCCTGGACCGCACCGAGGCCGTCGCACGCAGGGTGAGCGAGCTGGCGCTGGAGACTGAAGGTATCGCCCACGCAGCGGGCTTTGTCGGCTTCAACGCGCTGCAACGCACCAACACCCCCAATGTGGGTACCGTGTTTGTGCTCTTCGATGATTTCAACGAGCGGGATCGCAGCGCCGAAGAAATCGCGACGGAACTCAACGGCAAACTGGCACAGATCAAAGAGGGTTTCGCAGTCAGTTTTATGCCTCCCCCCATCTTTGGTCTCGGCGCCGGCTCCGGTTATTCACTATATATCCAGGACCGCTCTGGCGCAGGCTACGGCGCCTTGCAGACCGCGACCAATCAACTGGCCGGCGCCCTCAGCCAAACACCGGGACTCAGCTATCCATTCAGTTCTTACCAGGCCAATGTGCCCCAGCTGGACGCGGAAGTAGACCGCCTGCAGGCCAAGGCCCAGGGCGTGCGACTGGACGATCTGTTCGGGACACTGCAATTGTATTTCGGCTCCCTGTACATCAATGACTTCAACCTCTTCGGCCGCACTTACCGCGTTATGGCCCAGGCAGATGCCCCCTTCCGCGACGAAATTGCGGATATCGACCATTTGTATACCCGTAACAACCGGGGCGAAATGGTCCCTATCAGCACCATGGTGCAGCTCAAGCAAAGTTACGGCCCCGATCCGGTGATCCGCTACAATGGCTATCCGGCCGCGGATCTGCTGGGGCAGTCAAATCCAGCGATGCTGTCCTCCAGCGAGACACTGCAAACGGTGGAGCAGGTGGCCGGACAGACACTGCCCGCCCGCATGAATATCGCCTGGACGGATCTCAGCTTCGAACAGGTCAACCGCAGCAACGCCTCCATGCTGGTTTTTCCACTGGCGCTGCTGCTGGTGTTCCTGGTGCTCGCCGCCCTCTATGAAAGCTGGGTACTGCCCCTGGCGGTGATACTGATCGTGCCCATGTGCCTGCTCGCCGCACTGTTCGGTGTCTGGCTGAGCGACGGCGACAACAATGTGTTTGTGCAGGTGGGACTTGTCGTACTGATGGGGTTGGCCTGCAAGAACGCCATTCTGATCGTGGAGTTTGCCCGCGAACTGGAAATTGAAAAGGGGCTTGATCCAGTCCGTGCTGCGCTCGAGGCCTGCCGCCTGCGCCTGCGTCCGATTATCATGACTTCGGTGGCCTTTATCGCGGGCGTGGTGCCGCTGGTGCTTGCCACTGGTGCCGGTGCCGAGGTGCGCAACGCGATGGGAGTGACGGTCTTTACTGGTATGATCGGTGTGACCCTGTTTGGATTGCTGTTGACACCGGTATTCTATGTGGCGCTGCGCAAACTGACCGGAAGTGGGCGTCAAACTTCCGTAGACATGCCGCAGCCGGTTTCAGCCACTTCAGGGAAGCTATGATGAATTCCCGTGAGCTTTCCGGAGCGAGTGACAACACCCGTGCGGATGCATCCGCACCCACTCAGGCCGGGCGTAAAAACCAAAATAAGAGGAACAATAATGGAAGCGGGTTTTTGGCATAAAAGATGGGCAAAAAATGAGATTGCCTTCCACGAAGGTAAACCCAATGCCCTTCTGGTCAAACATGTTTCCGCCCTCTCGATCGCACAGGGCAAACGTTTTTTTGTTCCCCTGTGCGGCAAGACTCAGGATATCCCCTGGCTTCTCGCCCGCGGTTACCAGGTGGTTGGGGCAGAATTGAGCCGCATTGCGGTGGAACAGCTGTTCGCGGAGGCGGGCGTCGAGCCGGAAATAACCAGTGCGGGAGGCTTGACCCGCTACAGCGCGGAAGCAGTCGACCTGTTTGTGGGCGATATCTTCAACCTGACCGCCGAGCAGCTCGGCCCCGTCGATGCCATCTATGACAGAGCGGCCCTGGTCGCCCTGCCGGAACCCATGCGCCGCCGCTATAGTGCGCACCTGCAAGCCATCACTGGGGGCGTGCCGCAGCTTCTGATTACCTTTGAGTATGACCAACGCCTAGTCGCCGGCCCACCCTTTTCCGTCGGCGGCGAGGAAATCGCGGGACACTATGGGGAAAGCTATCAGCTGACCAAACTCGAGAGCGTGCCTTTCCCGGGACGGCTGAAAAATAAATGCGAGGCAGATGAGACTATCTGGCTGTTAGAACCAAAACAATAGCTCAACCGCACAGCACCCGAGCGCATTGCGGCATCCGCGCACATTGACCGGGGCCGCCTCAAGCACTGTAGCGCGCACCGGGGATAATCAGGACGTACAGGCGGGTAAACAGTGACAGCGGCAGGCACACGAGGATCACTATCACCCCCAGTAACCCGCGCATCAAATCACTGCCCTCCTCATTTTTTTCGTCCTTGTCCGCCAAGTAGGCGTTATAGCAGTGATCCGGGCCATCAATGGGCAGGAAGGTGAAGTCGATAATCCGCTCCAACAGCCGCCAGTATGGCCGCAAGGGTGTTTCCTCCACCCGGGCAAAATAGCCAGTGCGCGCGGAAATAGTGGCGTCGGGGTTACCCCCGGCGATTGCATTACCCAACTGGTCGATGGCGATCAGTACTCCCTTGAGCCAGCGCATCGTTTTTCCCTTTATTAGAAGCGTCGATGAGTTCGCGTGGGTGCGGTGTCTTTTTTCCGCCAGACAGAGGGTTATTCAGAGGTTCCTCAATCGCTTTCCTCCGGCAGGCCATCGAAAAAATCCACCTCGCCGGTTTCCAACGAATACTCCGCGCCCACAATTACCAGCCGCCCTTCCTGTACTAACTGTTCCAGTATCTGCGAACCGTGGCGAAGCTGATTGGCGGAAGCTCGAATATTGGCGCGCACCGCGCGCTCAGCCAAAGTTTCCGCATTATGGGCATCGGCACATTCCAACAGTGGCTCCACCGAAGGACGTATCCGATCGACAATAGAACGCAGGTTCGGAGAACGGCTCTCTTGCGGTCGCTCCAATTCCTCCAGCGTAGCTTGCACCGCGCCGCAATGGGAATGCCCCAGCACTACCACCAGCGGTGTGCCAAAGCGCTCTGCGGCAAACTCAATACTGCCAATTTGTGATGGCGCCACCACGTTGCCGGCCACGCGGATAACAAAAAGGTCGCCCAGCCCCTGATCGAAAATTAATTCTGCCGGCACTCGGGAGTCAGAGCAGCCAAGAATAATTGCGAAGCAGGGCTGTCCCTCCAGCAGCTCCCGGCGCCGGTGTTGATCCAACCGGACGCCCATATCCCGCTCCCCGGACACAAAACGGCGATTGCCCTCCCGTAAGCGGCGTATCGCCTCTGCGGCAGACAACATATACACCTCCACTCGTTGCCCAGACCGTCAACCAATGGGGGCCAAGCATAGCGGATTCCCGCCGCAGGTAAACCTACCGTGCAAAAATTTCGGGTGGGAAGTTATTTGGACCAATCCTGCGCGCGCATCCCGTACGCAGGCTCCAGGGCAAAAGGCGAGTATGGACCAGCGCACCAGTCGCCGTTATCCAGCTCGTAACAGTGGACGCCCTCCTCAATACACATAGCGGGACCTGCAGCCGGCATATCACCGGTAAAACATTCGTGGGGAAAGGCTGGCGCCAACTCGACGGGGATAGAGCTGTGGGTGTAAAACTGCGGAGTGCCACACAAATCATTCCAGAAGCCACTGCACCCGCCGAGTAAAAGTGCCAGGGGAAGAACGGGCAGAAATTTACTTTTCATGAACGATACACCGGCGTCCGCCAGCTATGTCAAAGCACTGGGCGCTTGGTGGACAAATGGACCCCTCGGCGAGCTCCTCCGCATCACCGGGACAGGCATCGCGGTATGTCTCGCTCGCCGCGGGTTGCACCACCGGACGCGGCACTTCCGGCACCCGGTACTCGGCGGCGCGGGGAATGGGCCGGCTGTAGGGATAGACGACCTCATCCCTGGGATCGGCAACACCGCATGCGACAAGCGGTGTAACGGCAAGGAGCGTGCGCGTGAGCGCCAAATATCTGAGCATCGATTGGCCTCCGGGTGAATCTCTTCTGCCTGCTCAGCACTAGTAAACCCGTATCACCGGAAAAAACCAGCAGGCGGAACCCACCTTGCGGATTTCACCGGCCTCCGGACAGTAGCGGCTGGCGGTTAATGGCAGTTGAGTATTGGGCTGGTAATAGCCGACTTCGGCAAAATCAGCGCTGTAACTGCTATCGTCGGGATCGAAAAAAAAGGGGTCGTTGCGGTCTGTTTTTTCAACGGGCAAAAATACGCATCCCGGTACAGTCAGTACCGCGATCAGTGGTAGAGCGGATATCCCTATGCGCCTCATTTCTAATTACCTCTCGCCTTCAGCGCCACGCTCAATATTTGTACAATTTGAGTTTAGCTGGCGGAGGATTCGGCTTGCGGCGGGGGAAAGGAAATTAGCGCGAAATTCAACTTGAGGAACCTCTGTTTCAGTTACTTCGTGACGGGAAAAATGATTTAGGCCAGATGAAAAGCCCATCCCATTACCCGAACGCCCCGAAGCCCAATACAGCGTCCGCGTGAATTAATCAGAGTTTTCTTAAAACGCAATTGCCAGAATTGTGCAGGTTCGCGCTGGAAGCAATGCGCCCGAGGCTGCGGCCAAATTTGCGGATTTCCCGCTATTGGCCAACAGCTTCCGGGCGCTCGCAAATGCGCGTTAAAAACGCCGCTTACAGCAACAAACGGCGCACGTCGCTGAGGACGCTGACCAGGTACGTCATAAAGCGCCCGGCGTCACCGCCGTTGACGGCGCGGTGGTCGTAGGACAGAGCCAGAGGCAACATCTGCCGGGGCACAAACTCCTTGCCGTTCCACACCGGTTTCACCGTCAGTTTGGACACGCCGAGAATACCCACTTCCGGCGCGTTGACGATGGGCGTAAAGCCTGTGCCACCGATGGCGCCGAGGCTGGAAATAGTGAAGCAGGCGCCCTGCATATCCTTCGGCATCAGTTTGCCGTCGCGGGCTTTACCGGCCAATTCCGTAGCCTCTTGCGCCAGCTCGTAAAGGCCTTTCTTGTCCACGTCCCGGATCACCGGCACCATCAGCCCCTTAGGCGTATCCACGGCCATGCCGATGTGCACATAGTCCTTGCGCACTATGTGCTCGCCGTCATTGTGCAGCGACACATTGAAGCTGGGCTCTGCACGCAGCGCTGCGGCGGCGGCCTTGAGCAGGAAGGGCACCGGGGTGAGTTTCACACCGCGCTTCTCCGCCTCCGCCTTCATTGACTTGCGGAACTCCTCCAACTCGGTGATATCCGCATCATCGAATTGGGTGACGTGGGGCACGTTGAGCCAATTGCGCGCCATATTGGCGGCTGTGACCTTGTGAATCTTGGTCATCGGCTCGACGTTCACCGGGCCGAACTGGCTGAAATCAATTTCCGGCAGGGGCGGCAGTCCAGCGCCGACGCCTACAGCACCGCTCTCCGCCTTCTGTACCTGCTCTTTGATATAAGCGTGCAGATCGTCCTTGGTAACGCGTCCACGGGGACCGGTGGCTTTCACCTTGCTCAGAGTCACGCCCAGTTCCCGCGCCAGCTTGCGCACTGCCGGGCCTGCGTAGACTTCTGCGGACACGGTCAGATTGCGCTCCACTTGATGGTCTCGCTGCGGCGCCGCAGGTGGTTCCACCGGGGCTTGAGACGCGGGTGCGGCCGGTGCAGTCTCCACTTTGGCCGGAGCCTCCTCCACTTTATCCTGCGCGGGGGCACCGCCACTGACCACTTTCAGAACGCCCAGGTCGTCGCCGGTGGAAACCTTGTCGCCTTCACTGACGGCGATGGACACCACAGTGCCGGCGAAGGGCGCGGGGACATCCATGGAGGCTTTGTCACCTTCCACAACGATCAGAGAGTCACCCTCGGCGACCTCGTCTCCAGGCTGTACACAGACTTCGATAACGTCCACGGAGTCGGAACCGCCCAGATCCGGGACCGCGATCTTTTCTTCTTTCTCTTCCTGCACGGCAGGTGCAGCGGCGCTGGCTGCCTGCGCTGGTTGCTCTTCAGCCGGCTGCTCCGCTACCGCCTCGCCTGCCGGCTCGGCGGGTGCCGGGGTATCTTCCGCCGCGGCGGTTTCGGTTTCTATTTCACCGATAACATCGCCCTCGGAGACCTTGTCGCCTTCCTTGACACTGATACTGAGGATTTTGCCGGCGCAGGGGGACGGCACATCCATGGAGGCCTTATCGCCCTCAACAACGATCAGCGAATCTTCCTCGGCGACAGTGTCTCCCACCGCAACGGTAATTTCGATTACGTCTACCTGATCGGCACCGCCGAGATCAGGCACTTTGATGACTTGTTTGGCCATATTGTCTTTGCCTTCTCTTAGCTGATGCGCGGGTTCACTTTTTCCGGATCGATGTTGAGCTTTTTAATCGCTTCAGACACTTCCCCGGCACTGATCACGCCTTGTTTGGCGAGACCGTTCAGCGCCGCGATCACCACATAGTTGCGATCCACCTCGAAGAAGCGGCGCAGCTGCTCGCGGCTGTCGCTGCGGCCAAAGCCGTCGGTACCCAACACTGTCAGGTCGCCGTCGATAAACTCGCGCAGCGGCTCCACATAGGAGCGAATGTAATCAGTGGAAGCGATTACCGGGCTCTGGTTACCCTCGAACTGCTCGGTAATCCAGGCTTTGCGCGGTTTCTCAGCGGGGTGCAGCATGTTCCAGCGCGCCACGTCCTGCCCTTCGCGCGCAGCTTCCACCGCTGAAGTCAGACTCCAGATATCGGAGGTAACGCCAAATTCGCTGGCAAGGATGTCAGCCGCCGCGATCACTTCGCGCAATATGGTGCCGCCGCCAATCAGCTGCACATGCTTCTTGGCACTCTTGCCCTTGGCGCCTTTTTTAGCGTTGGACTTCAGTTTGTAAATACCGCGGATGATGCCTTCTTCAACACCTTGGGGCATTTCCGGCTGAACATAGTTTTCGTTCTCGATGGTGACGTAGTAGTAAACGTTCTTCTGTTCCTCGTACATCTCCACCAAGCCGCGCTGCAGGATCACCGCCAGCTCGTAGCCGAAGGCGGGGTCATAGCTCTTACAGTTGGGAATAGTAGAGGCCAACACGTGACTGTGACCGTCCTGGTGCTGCAGTCCCTCTCCATTCAGGGTGGTGCGCCCGGCGGTGGCGCCGATGAGGAATCCACGCGCCTGCATATCGCCCGCGGCCCAGGCCAGGTCGCCAATGCGCTGGAAGCCGAACATGGAATAGAAGATATAGAAGGGCACCATGGCAACGCCGTGGTTGGAATAGGCTGTGGCCAGCGCCATCCAGGCGGACATAGCACCGGCCTCGTTGATGCCCTCTTCCAGAATCTGGCCCTTCTTGTCTTCCTTGTAATACATGATCTGGCCGTGATCCACCGGGGTGTATTTCTGCCCCTGGGAAGAATAGATACCCAGCTGGCGGAAGAGGCCTTCCATGCCGAAGGTACGCGCTTCGTCCGGCACAATGGGCACCACGTTCTTGCCCATGTTCTTGTCCTTCACCAACGCGGAGATGGCGCGCACAAAAGCCATGGTGGTGGAAATCTCGCGGTCGCCGGAGCCCTTGGTCAGAGCACTGAAAGCATCCAGACCGGGCACTTTGAGTTTCTCACAATCGGTGCGACGCGCCGGCACCGGTCCACCCAGCGCTTTGCGGCGCTCGGTCATGTATTTGATTTCCGGGCTGTCCGGCGCGGGGCGGTAGTAAGGTACCTCCTCCAGTTCCTTGTCGGACAAGGGAATACCGAAGCGGTCGCGGAAGCGCTTGAGCGCATCCAGGTCCAGTTTTTTCACCGAGTGGGTGTCCATCGCCGCTTCGCCAGCAGCGCCCAGACCATAGCCTTTGACCGTCTGCGCCAAAATGACGGTGGGCCGGCCCTTGCTGGCCATGGCCTCCGCATAGGCGGCGTAAACCTTGTAAGGATCGTGGCCGCCGCGGTTCAGCATCATGATTTCCTCGTCGGACATATCCTTGACCATTTCCTTCAGTTCCGGATAACGACCAAAGAAATGCTCGCGGGTATAGGCGCCGCCGTTGGCTTTGAAGTTCTGCATCTCGCCATCGACCACCTCGTCCATGACCTTCTGCAGCAACCCCTTTTCGTCCTTTTCGAACAGCGGGTCCCACAAGCGGCCCCAAAGGACCTTGATCACGTTCCAGCCGGCGCCGCGGAAAACGCCTTCCAGCTCCTGCACGATTTTTCCATTACCGCGCACCGGGCCATCCAGACGTTGCAAGTTACAGTTGATCACAAAGACCAGGTTTTCCAGCTGCTCACGGCCGGCCAGAGAGATAGCGCCCAGTGTTTCCGGCTCGTCGCACTCGCCGTCACCGAGGAAGGCCCATACCTTGCGGTCGCCCCTGGGGGAGAGGCCGCGGGCGGACAGGTAGCGCATGATGTGCGCCTGATAAATCGCCTGGATCGGCCCCAGCCCCATGGAAACTGTGGGGAACTGCCAGTAATCCGGCATCAACCAGGGGTGCGGGTAAGATGAAAGACCGTTGCCGTGCACTTCGCGGCGGAAGTTATCCAGCTTGTCTTCATCGAAGCGGCCCTCGAGGTAGGAGCGCGCATAGATGCCCGGGGAGCTGTGGCCCTGGAAGAAGATCAGGTCGCCGCGCTGCTCGCCCTCGTCGCCCCGGAAGAAGTAGTTGAAGCCCACATCGTAAAGCGTGGCCGCAGAGGAGAAGCTGGAGATGTGGCCACCCAGGTTGTCGCTGCTCTGGTTTGCGCGCACCACCATCGCCAGTGCATTCCAGCGGATCAGCGAGCGGATGCGGCGCTCCATAAAGAGGTCACCGGGCATACGCTTTTCCGCACTCGGGGGAATAGTATTGCGGTAAGGGGTGGTGATGGCCGCCGGCAATTGCACACCCGCGCCGGTGGCACGATTGGCCAACTGCTTCAGCAGAAACGCCGCGCGTTCCTTACCGCTGTGGCGGATTACCGCCTGCAGTGCATCGAGCCACTCCTGCGTTTCCTGGATATCGGTTTCGTCTTGCATCAAACAATGCTCCTCGGCGAATTATCGACGTCGCGTCGGTGTTTTATCGTTGAGTTTTAGCTAACCGGGCAAACTACAGCGCAGGCAGAAAATTGCTTCCTTTTTTCAATGTTTCCGCCAATTCACCACCTTCGTTGGCGGAAATGCAATATCTGCAAATGCGGCGGAGAGAGGGAAACGGGCCTTGCTGCTGCCGTGATCTGGTAATTTGGGTTGTGAATCCAATCCGGGCCGGGCAGCCGCCCTGGCGGCTGATCAGTCACCCCGGTCTTATAAGCGGGGCGATTGTAGTATTACTACAAATGTTTTTCCAGATAGGACGGTTAGTAACAACTAAAACCAATTTGCAAAACAATTATTTGCCGATTCGCCATATAAACGGAACATATTGCGGGAAATGACAGAAATTTAATTACAAAATCGAGTCTCAAATTGGCACTTTGGTCACAGCCCCCACGCCACTCCACCGTGGAGATATTCCGCATAGACCACATAGCGCAGCGGCCCGCCGGGGTTGACCGCGCGAAAAGGGTAGCAGGTCACCAGCAGCAAACCCGGCTCGGCGAAGATGGGCAGCCGTTCCCGTCGGCTGTTCACCACCCGGGTCTCAGTGACTCTGAAATTGTGCCAAAGCCCGCGACTGTCCTGAAGCCGAACAGGGGCACCGGGCTTCAACTTTCCCAGATCGCCGAAATGGGTATCGCGGTGCGCGGCGATGACCGTGGTGCGCGGTTGTCCCGGCTCGCCAGACCCCGCGAGCATACCTGGCCCAAAGGCCAGCGCCTGACCACTGCCTCCGTGCAGCACAATCAGGGGGTCCCCGCCGTCCAGTTGCAGCTTTGCCACCGGCCAAGTGTCCGCCCAAGGCCAGGGCCTGGCCGGCTCCCCGGCCAGCAGCTGCTGCTCCCAGGCGCGGCCGATCAACACTTGTGCCAGTTCTGCCTTGATCAGCAACCAGGCGGCGCCACTCAGTTGCCACAAACCGGCCAGCAAACAGGCAGCGCTAAGCAATGTGCGCAACATAGCAGTGCCCTCTCCCGCCTAGCAACTGCGGGGATCCGGCACCAGCTTTTTCAACAAGCGGCGCAAGGAGCGCGAAAAGCTGTAGCGCACTTGGCGCATGCGACGCAACAGAGCGGCCAAACTCAGCAGCCCCATGGCGGCGAGAAGCTGCGCGTAGAGGCCGGCAGCGGTGCGCGGATAAGTCTGCTGCTGCAGCAACTGGCCGCGAGCCACCGCATTGGGAACCGCGCTTGTGGACAAATTGTCCGCCGCGGGACGCGCGATTTTTTCCTCCACCGCGACAAAACTGGTGTAAGGGCTTACCAACTGGTGATCCAGGGCCAACTGCAGTATCTCATCCCGCAGCGCCTCGCCCGCCCGACTCCGCTCCCCCAACTGCAGCTGCCGGTCGCGCAGCGACTCTATCTTGGCCCGCGCCCAAAGACTGCCAAGGCCGCCGCTCCCATCGGATTCGTTTTCTTTCAACGCCAGCCTTTGCACGAATTGCCGACCCGCAAGGCGGCCGCGCAGCTGCAGCTCTCCTGCGAGTGCGCCTTCGATTTTCGCAACCAGTTGCATCGGCTCTCCGCGATACAGGTCGGGAATCCGCTTCGGATAGGCATCCACCACCAGTCCCCGGGGCCACTGTATCTGCAGGTCGGTCGCCAGCGGGTGCTCCAATTTAGTAAAAAGGGCCTCCATCCGCTGCTGGACCTCGCTCAAGTCGCCGATGGTGACGAAAGCACCGCGACCGAACTGTGCCGCCTTGCGCATAAAATGGTTGTTCGGCGCCGACCCGATACCAACGGTGAACAGGCGCGCATCGCCCAGTGACTGTTGTATCAACTCGAAGAGTGCGCGCTCGTTGCCGACGGCACCATCAGTGATAAACACCACTTGGTGCACCAAGTTGTCGGCATTCGGCATCTGCTGACTCAGGGCCAGGCGCAAAGCCTGCGCCATCTCGGTACCGCCACTCGCCTGCAATCCCTCAATCTGAGCACTGGCCAATCGGATATTCGCGGCCTCGGCAGCCACGGGGCGTGGGAAGAAAGCGCGGGAGCTGGTATTGAATTCAATCACATTAAAGCGGTCTATTGGCCGCAGACGCGACAAGGCCAGCTGCAAACTTTCCTTGGCTTGACGAATTGAGACGCCGCTCATGGAACCGGAGGTGTCGATCACATAAACGACTTCCCGCGCCAGGCGCCGCGCGCTTTGCTTCGTATCGGGCGGCAACAACAGTAACTGCAGGTAGTGGCTTTCTTTTCCGTCCGAAACCGCGGGCTGAGAAAACAGGGCCGCGCGCGGCATTGCGGAGGGACGCGGCTTCCAGAAAAGGGCAAAATCCCTGTCCATCTCCGTTTCACCCTTGCGCAACCTTATCCCATAGCTGCCGTCCGCTTTATTTTCCACATCGATATCGTGATAGGGACTATCGATATCCGCCAGCGGTAAGCCACTGTCCAATTCCACTTCTATAGCGATTTTGTGGCTGCCCGCCAGCGCTGCACCGGACCCGCCAGACTCTGGGTCCGACTGTGTTGCGCCGCCTGAAGGTACGCCAGTGTCGAAAGCTGGCCACATAAACGGCGTTATTTTGTGCGCATCCGGCACCTGGTCGGTTGGCATAGCCCAGCCGTGCCTGTTTACCGCCAGCGCGACTCCCGTATTGGTGACAGCCTCGCCGGGGATATATCGCGGTGTCAGCGTCGTGGGCATACGCAGACTGAATTTGCCCCCATCGTAGTGAACCGGCTGCAGGAAAGTGACTTGTACCTGTATCCGCTCGCCCGGAGCGATATTCGCCACCTTATTGGTAAACAAGTTCGGGCGCTGCTGCTCCAGCAGCGCGGCCCGTTTGCCAGCGGCGCGGGCTTCCGCATAGATCTTTGCCGCCTCCTCTCGTTCACGCACCTTACCAATAATCCGGCGTTCACCCACGCGGATTTCCAGTCCGCTGACCGCAGCCTGCTCCGGCAATGGCAACACATACAGCGCTTCCTGCCAGCCATCACTGAGGTTGGAAAACACCTGCTGGAGCACCACCTCCGCCATCAAGCCACGTATTGCGATATGCGCGCGGCTAGCCAAGTGCACCGCGGGCACATAATTCCCCGGCTCATTGCCGGTAAACAGCAGATCACCGCTTTCCACATCATCCAGCGCTACCGTCTGTTGCGCCCGCGCGGCACCGGTCCCCAGGGCCGCGACAAATACCGCCAGCGCGGTGACAAAAAACAAGAGCCAACGGCCGCGCCGGCTGGCGCGGTTGCGGCGGCGATAATACTCCTCGGTCGGCAACACTACCCGCTCGCGGGGTATGCGCTGGCCACAGAAAATGGTTCTTTCCACCGTTTCCCTCCATCCAGGTTGCACTCTGAAGGCCATTAAAAGAGGGCAATCCGGCGATCGGTGGACAAAAGGAAGGCAAACTGCGGGCGGATTATGGCGAATTGTGGCGGCTCGGCAGTGCGGTGCGCCGCGATCCATAGCGGGCCGCCGTCTGCGCTCGGCAGTGCAAACCCCGCCATCCCGGCCTACGTCTATACTGTGAGTCCGGGCTCATCCAAGGAATCCAGTCTGCCCGCATGGAAGCTGCCCTCCGCCAATCTCCATTCCTGGTTCTACTGTTGCTGTGCCTGTGGGCTTGCTCCGGCCCGGTGACTTTTCCACAACCTCCCGAGAGAATTGCTAGCGGGCAAACAAAGGCGCCTCCCGATGCGCCGCTGGTAATCGTCAGCGACCGGTTGACCCGCGGCCATCCCGGCCAGACCGGTGTCTACCCGGTGACCTCTGCGCACAATGCACTGGCCGTGCGCCTGGCCGTCATCCGCGCAGCCCGCAGTTCCATCGATATTCAGTACTTTATTTTCCGCCACGACGAAACCGGCCTGTTGCTTACACGGGAACTGCTGCGCGCCGCTGAGCGCGGCGTACGTGTACGCTTTCTTTTGGACGATTTCACCACTGGCGACGCCGGAAAACTGCTACTCGCTCTCCAGCGGCATCCGAATATCCAGATCCGACTGTTCAACCCTTTTCCGCACCGGGGCCCTCGGACCCTGGAATTGCTCGCGGACTTCCGACGTCTGCACCGGCGGATGCACAACAAATCTTTTACCGCAGACGGCAGGGTGACCTTTATTGGTGGGCGCAATCTGAGCAACAAATATTTTGGGTTCGACAGCAAAGAGCACTTCGGCGATCTGGATCTGATCGCTATAGGCGCGGTCGTGCCGGAAATCACCCGCCAGTTCGATATTTACTGGAACAGCCACTACAGCTTTCCTGTGCAGTCGGTGATCCACGAGCGGCTCGACCCGGAGCGGCAGCGGCAATTCTCGGCGGAGCTCTTACGCAAGGCAGAAAAGTTTCTCGCCAGTGATTACGGCAGGAGCCTGCTGAACTCACCTGTGATTAAGACATTGAGCCACAACGCCAATCTGTGGTACTGGGGGCCGGCCCACGCCCTTTTCGATCCCCCGAGGAAAGTGGCTCAGCCGCCGGGTACAGAGGGGGGATTCGCCGGTAGCGAACTGATGCGGCGCATCACAGGCGCCCGCCGGCAACTCATTATCATCTCTCCCTATCTACTGCCCGGAGAGCACTATTTGCAACAACTGATCGCCGCCGCGGAACGCGGAGTAGAGGTTTATATCCTGACCAACTCCCTGGCATCCAGTGACGTGATCTTTGTCCATGGCGCCTATCGTAAATATCGGCGGCCGCTATTGGAGGCCGGCGTTCGTCTCTATGAGCTTTCCAGTGCCCTGAAGTACAAGCTGGACAGCTGGCATGGTGAGTCCAGATCCCTACTGCACGCTAAACTCTTCGCGGTGGACGGCCAGTGGCTCTACGTGGGCTCTTTCAATTTGGACCAGCGCTCCATTCTATTGAACACGGAGCTGGGCTTGATGATAAAGTCTCCGCAGCTGACGGAGATGGTGAGCAAAAACCTCATTGCAAACGTACACAAAAATGCCTATCAGCTACTGCTGCGCAACAACCGGATCGTATGGCGCCGCTCCGACGGTGCGGAACTGCATCGAGAACCGGACACAAACTGGCTGCAACGGATGGGTTCCCGCCTCAGCGGATGGCTACCGCTGGAGTCGCTGTTGTAACGGTATAACCCATTAGGGCATCTCTGATTAATTCACTCCTTAACGACAAATAAACTGCTCGTCCAGATGAGAACCTCAGGTGATGGGAAGGATACTTCGAAACCGTCGGATACAGACACCTACTCGTGCGTTTTCGAAATATCCTTCCATTGCCTGAGCGCCCCAGAACTAACTACAGTGCTCACGTGAATTAATCAGGGCCCTCTTAGTAAAAAAACCGGCAGCCGATGCTGCCGGTTTTTTTGGCGTAGTTTCCATTTCCCAGCCCGGGGCACGGGGCGGTAATTTTAGTGATGCGCGGATACCGCCGAGGCAAACTCACCGGTTTGTCTGTGAGCGGATGCATGAGAAATGTCGCCCAGACTCAGAATGCCCACTACGCGCTTCTCGCGGTTCATGACCGGCATCCGGCGCAGCTGATGTTCTTCCATCTTTTGTATGACCGAGTCCAGATCCTCATCTTCCCAGCACCATTGGATACCTTCTGTCATCACATCCCGGGCAGTCACGGAAGACATATCTCCTCCCAGGCTGACAGCTCGGCAGGCGATATCCCGGTCTGTGATCATACCGATCAACTTGTCGTTCTCACCCACGGGGACTGCACCGATATCCTCATCGCGCAATAGCTTCGCCACTTCTGACAAAGGCGTGTCCGAGGAACACCAAGTGCAACCTTCGTGCATTGCCTGTTTCACTTTCATCATTCAACTCCAGTTTAATGCTCGACACAGGCGGAAACCGTCTGCGATTACCAACAGATACAACCGCGCTTTGGCTGTGATACTCAGTGAATTTCAATACGTTTGCGCTGAGGTTGAACTTCCTCGCGCTTGGGAACCTTCAATGTCAAAACGCCATCTTTGAAATTCGCATCAATTTCCTTCTCACTGACATCTTCGCCGAGATTGAAACTGCGCAAAAATTTTCCATAGCGGCGCTCCTCGCGGATCACACGTCCCTCCTTCTCTTCTTTGTTCTCCCTGTGTGTTTCCGCCTCCAGCGTCAGCACGCCATTTTCCAGGGTCACGTTGATATGCTCTTTGCTCACGCCTGGCAGTTCGGCACTGATCTCGTAACTGTCTTTGTGTTCACAGACATCAATGCGGGGAGAAAAAAATCCCTCGGTGCCCTGGCCCAGAACACGGTTTGGCAACATCAACTGCTCAATCATATTGTCCAGGTCAAACAACGATCCTCTTGGAATCAAGCTCATGGAATAACCTCCCATCAGGTATGGATTAAAAGAGCCACTTCGCAGTGGCGCGCCGAACATCGTCCAACTAAGTCTAGGACGACAGGCGGATTTTTTTTCGGCACCAGGGGTAGTTCTTTTTAAAAGATTTTTTTATATAGAAAAAATTTCTGAACGTGATTTGCTATAGAAAAACGCAAAACATCTCTGAGTAGGGGGAACTTCTTTGGTAATTCGCGCGGATACCGTAGCGGGCTTTTGGCGCTCTGCCGACCACTGCTGCGCTTTTACCACAATCTGGATACTTCTCACCGACAGCATTACAGAATTCGCCCGGAATTCCCTAGCATAGAAATGACAATTGGTGAGGTATCGTTTATGGCACACGCATGGGTCCTTGTGGCCAATCAGTCTGAAGCGCGGCTGTTCGAAGCGGAAAAGCGTTCTGGTGAACTGCACGAATTGGAGTCAATGATTTACCCCCAGTCCCGCATGAGCGGCCGGGATCTGATCAGTGACGCCCCAGGACGTACTTTTGACAGCGGCGGCCAGGGCCGTCACGCCATGGGCAATACGGAACAACTACACCGTCTCAGCGGCAGAAAATTTGCCCGTGAGCTCGCCCAAACTCTGGAGCGCGGCCGCACTCAAGGACTTTACGAGAAACTCTACATCGTGGCCGAACCGCAGATGGTGGGCAACCTGCGCGAGGCGCTGAAACCACCCACACGCGCGGCCATTGCCGGAGAGACGGGCAAAAATCTGGTCAACCAGGCGCCGGGAGAAATCCGGGCACAGCTTCCGCGCTGGTTATAAACTGCAATAGTCAGCCGGACATTGATTTGTGCCTCGCGGTTACAAACTTGCCATCCCGATATAACCAGACGTAATGGACGATGCTGAGACTTTTCGATATCAAGCGGGGCAAAATCGTCGAACGGCCCTTCTCATCCCAGGTGACCGAACCCGATCTGGCGGAAGTGGTTTGGGTCGATCTTCAGGAGCCACTGGAAGAAGAACGGAACCTGCTTGAACATTTGCTGCGCACCGAGCTGCCGGAATCGGAGGAAGTAGATGAAATCGAAGCCTCGGCGCGCTATTTCGTCGACGATGCCGGTGTCCATATTCACTCGCTTTTTCTGACTCAGAGTGAAGGCCGCCATTACACGGCCACGGTGGCTTTTATTCTGCAACCCCGGCGGCTTATCACAATGCGGGAGCACGAGTTGGCCGACTTTCGGCTGTTGCGCATGCGCGCTCGCCGCGGCCAGGTGGAAGCGCGCAGCGCCCATGATCTGGTAGTACAGATTTTCGAACAAAAAGTCGAGGACTTGGCGGACACACTAGAGGATATACACGTAAAGCTGAGTGAAGCCAGCTTCCGGGTACTGGAGGATGAAGACTCAGATCTGGAGGATGCTATCGCCTTACTGGCCAGCCTGGAGGACTGCAATGGTAAAGTGCTTTTGTGCCTGATGGATACGCGCCGCTCGATCGCCTTTTTGCAGCGCCACATCCATATCGATGGAGAACAGCGGGAAAGCCTGCTGGATATTATCCGGGATATTGACACCCTCACCGCTCATACTGGTTTCCTGTTCAACAAAATCAACTTCCTGATGGACTCGACCCAGGGGTTTATCAATATCCGCCAGACCAATGTCATCAAGATGTTTTCCATTGCCGCCGTGGTCTTTTTGCCGCCGACCACAGTGGCCAGTATCTACGGGATGAACTTTGAATTTATTCCCGAACTGAAGTGGCTGCTCGGCTATCCATTCTCTCTGGGCTTGATCGTGCTTTCCGGTTTGGCGCCCTACCTCTACTTCAAGAAAAAAGGCTGGTTATAGGGCGCGTTCATCCGCCAGTTACTCCCGCCTGTGCAATCGGAGCTGCTACTCTTTTACGGGCGACACCGCGGCCACCGCTGCCGGGAACAGAAGGACTATCCCGGTACCCGGCCGAACTCTCCCACGCCCTGAGCACGAATTGATAATTCCCTGAACACAGCTGAGGCGCCTGTGCTCAATCCGCTCCACGGACAGCCCTTTGCCACCGCAGGCGATGCTCAGGTGATGACTCGGGCGTTGCGATACAACCAGACTCTTGCCCGGCTGGATTTTTGCGTAATGTCGCAATGGCCACTCCATATTCTGAGTGCCTTTGGAGCGAATACAGCGCCACGCATATTGAGTCGAAGGTTTTCCGATGTTTCGCGCAATGACCATGAATGACTGCACCGTATCGGAGGGCGACGAATGACTAGTAAACCCTTCCACCGCAGGCAATGGCTGAATGTACAGCAAGCGGTCAACCACTTGAGCGCCATCGCCGAAGAATCTGTCACCAGCGCCGATTTGGCAGACCTGGCGGAAGAGCGCCAACTGGATCTATATTGGTATCGCGCCCGCCAAATGCTCACTTACCTGGATAAACACCAAACCTGTGAACTGACCACGCCGCTGCGCCTGTGCGCGGAAAATCGTAGCGACTGGAAGGCGATCGTCGACATATTGCGCCACCGCCCCGCCTTACCCGCTTATGAGGGCGACACCCCTCTGCTGGAAGATGACGAGGGCCACCGCCTGCGCATCACCTTCGACAACAGCCAGAGGCCGGAGCCCTTCAGCGGCCGCTGGTATCCGAGCCTGTCGGAACTGAGGGTGAAACGCAGCGACCTGGAACACCTCGAGCCGCGCCTTTTTTCAGCACAGGGACAGGAAGGAGAGCTTCAACCACAACTTCTGCTTTCCGTCATCTGGCAGTTGGAAAAACTGGCACTGCACGGCAGCCGCCACGGCCCCGCCTGGCTGGCGGAGCAGCTGGCCAGGCACTCTAGTGCCCTGGATAAATCCGCCCTGGAGCGGATCCTGGCCGCCGCCGAGCGCGAAGGTGCGCGTGCCACATCGCATTGACGGGAGGCGGCGACCTCAAAGCGCTCTGCCTGCAAATTGACCAGCCCCGCAAATTTTTCGATCGGTTTATCCGGTTTATTTCACTGTTCCCTGGTGACGGAATTTTTATAATGAGCAGTCTGTATTGCGCCCGCCCAATGGGGGCGGGACGCTCAGATTAGCGGAGATCTACCGGTGGCGGCCAGAAACAGTGATACACAATACGGCTGGGTAAGCATCACCCTGCACTGGCTGATGGCTCCAGCCGCAATCGGCCTCTTCGCCCTCGGCTGGTGGATGCGCCAGCTGTCCTATTATGATCCCTGGTACCGGCAAGGCCCGGAGTTACATAAAAGTATCGGTATACTGCTTGCATGCGCGCTACTGTTTCGCCTGTTTTGGAAGCTGTTTAATCCGACCCCAGCGCCACTGGCAAATACAGCGCCGTGGCAAACGCTCGCGGCGCGCCTGATCCACGGCGCACTCTACCTGCTTTTGTTCGCCATCGTGCTGTCCGGCTATCTGATCTCCACCGCCGACGGCCGCGCCATCGAGGTTTTCGCCTGGTTCTCAGTCCCCGCCACCATCCAGGGCATCCCCAACCAAGAGGATATCGCCGGGCAAATCCACAAGATTTTGGCCTGGACGTTGATGGCGCTGGTCTCCCTGCACGCACTGGCCGCGCTCAAGCACCATTTTATTGACCGCGACGGAACACTGCGCCGAATGCTGGGACTTGCACCCCAACCGGGCAAACCGTTGCCACAAACACAAGTTTCACTCACAAATAACACTGAAGGAGATCTCCAATGAAAAAGTTCGCCGTATTCCTATTTGCGGCCTTGCTGGGCGCGACCGCCCAGGCCGCTCAGTACCAAATTGATACCAAAGGCGCTCACGCCTTTATCCAGTTCCGCATCAAGCACCTGGGCTACAGCTGGCTCTACGGACGTTTCGACGACTTCAGCGGTTCCTTTTCCTACGATGAAAACGCACCGGAAAAATCATCCGTGGAAGTCAAAATCGATGTGGCCAGCCTGAACAGTAACCACGCCGAGCGGGACAAGCACTTGCGCGGCGCCGATTTCCTCGATGTCGCCAAGTACCCCACAGCCACCTTTAAAAGCACCGCCTTTGAGCCCCTGGGGAACGGCAAAGCGAAACTGACCGGCGAGCTGACCCTGCGCGGCGTCACCAAACCCATTACCATTGACGTTACGCACATCGGCGGCGGCAAAGATCCCTGGGGCGGCTACCGTCAGGGCTTCAGCGGCACCACCGAGTTTGCGCTGAAAGACTTCGGTATCGACTACAACCTGGGCCCGGCTTCCCAGACAGTGGAAATGATCCTGGATGTGGAAGGCGTACGCATGTAAGGAAGGTTTAGCGTTCGGCTATTCACTGCGTCCGACTGGACCTTTCTCAAATAAAAAGCCCGGTGAAACACCGGGCTTTTTATTTGTTCTCGCAGAGGCATCAAGCATTTGCGCCCCTCAGCGCGGGCTCCCGTACCAGCCACCTGGCCACACCGAAAACCAACAACCCGGCGAGAATCCCCGGCATCCCCTCATAGACATATTCCTGCCAGCCCAGCCAGCGCCATAACAGCGCTGTCGCCAGCCCCGCGATACTCATTGCAATACACAAGCGCTCCCCAGGCCGTGCCCCCAGCGCCAACACCATCAAGAGCGGCGCAAATGCCGACGCCAGAGATGACCAGGACAATACCACCAGGCTGAACACACTCTGCTTGTTCAACAGTGCCCAAATTACCGCGGCGGCGGCAATCAGCATAGTGGCGAGCTTCAACATCCAGGTTTTTTCGATACGCTGCGGCAGCAAATCATGGGTCAAGGCCGCGGAACAACTCAGCACAAGGGAATCAGCGGTGGACATTGTGGCGGCGAAAACGCCAGCCAGGATCAATCCCACCGCCACCGGCGGCAGCAGCTCCACCGCCATCATCGGCAACGCCAACTCGGCGTCGAAACTACCAGGATCGCTGAGCATTATGCGCGCCAACATACCGACCCCCGTGGCCATGGCGTAAAAGGCGGTAAACCATAGGTAATACCAGAGGCGCGCCTGCATCATGCGGTCAGGGGAGTCCAGTGCCATAAATCGCACCATGACATGCGGCTGACCGATCACCGACAGGCCCGCGAACAGCCAACTGAAAGCAAAGATCACACCGCCGGCAACTCCGGGAAGGAGCAAATCCCTCGGATACCAATTGAGAAACCCGTCTACCTGCCCCATGGCACGAATAGCGGCATCCACACCACCAATAGAGTTTGCGGCAACCACCAACAGTGTGCCCATAGCGACAATCATCACCACTGATTGGGCCGCATCGGTCCAAATCGAAGCGCGGATACCGCCAGCGAGGCAATAGGCGGCAACAATGACACCCCCGACAACGGCGCCACTCCAAATCGGAAGATCCAGCAGAACATATAGTGCTTTTCCACCCGCCACCAGTTGCGCGCTGGCATAGGCGAGCAGAAACAGCAGTGACAGCAGTCCGGCCAGGCGCTGCCAAATCTTGAACTGTGCGCCGCCCCAATGACTGAGTACGCCCGCGTAACTGGACTCTCCCGTGGCTCGCGTCGCCCGGCACAGGGATTTGTGTACCCACAGGGAACCGAGAAAATCTCCCAGTATCCAACCAACCATCAGCCACACAGAAGCGAGCCCCGTGGCGTAGGTATAACCGATCACGCCGATAAACATATAGCCGCTGTTATTAGTGGCCACTGCCGACAGGCCCACCAGAAACGGCGGCACATCCTGGCTGGCAAGATAGTAGTCCTTTTTGGTGCCGCGGCTTTTCAAAAAGGAACTGATACCAATGGCAGCAAAGACGGCGAGAAAAAACAAAAAGCTGATGAGCACGGGCGGCACCCTTTATTGTTTGTTGTTGGATTGCGCTGATGATCCGCGGCTTAAATCACCGCCTGACAAAAGAGATCACAAGGCAGCACAAAAAGCTCAGGCAATGGGGCAGCGCTGCCTGAGTCCGCAACCGACTACAGCGCTGGTGCGAATACGTCAGGCTTCTTAGGGAACCTCTGATTAATTCACTTCCTGACGTAAAAACTCTTTGGAGCCAGATGAGAAGCTCAGGTGATAGGCTGGCCATTTCGAAACCGTCGGATACAAGGCGGTATCCGTCGGAGCTACAGGGAAGTACTCGTGCATTTTCGAAATAGCCAGCCTATTGCCTGAGCGCCCCGGAACCTACCATAGTGTTCACGCGAATTAATCAGAGGTTCCTTAGGCGGCGCATATCGCTTCGCCGTGATCGTGCACTTCCACCAAGGCCTGATGCAGACACTTCACCGCCTGTTCGTAGTCGCATTCATCGATCACGAACTGCATATCCACCTGACGCATGGACTGGTGAACGGCGAGAATACTGATACCGGACTGAGCCAGGGCGAACACCGCTCTGGATAACATGCCGGGCACCTTCATATCACTGCCAATGGCGGACACCACCGCCACTTTACGCACCTGGATATCGCAATCCGGAAAAGTTTCGCTGATGACCCTGCCAATGCGCTTAACCGTTTTCAGGTTGTTGGCCAGAAAGTGGGTGATAGTGTTGGCGTTGATGTCCTTGGTGACCACGCTGCCTTTGAAGCGGGCGATAATATCGTTGATCGCGCGATCGTAACTGGTGGTATGCCCCATCATGTCCTGATCGAAGCATTCCACCGCGTAGATATTTTTGCGCCCGGCAATGATCTCCACACGGGGCGTTTCACTGACGTAATCGCCCGTGACCAGGGTGCCGGAGTGCTCCGGCTCAAAGGTATTCATAACCCGCAGCGGAATCTCCCGCTGCCGCAGGCTCTTCGCCGCGCGGGGATGTATCGCTTCCATCCCCAGATTGGCCAATTGATCCGCCACATCGTAGTTGGTGCGGCCAATGGGCACAGCCTTCACTTCACCCACCAGACGCGGATCAGCGCTGCTCAGGTGATATTCCTTGTGAATAATGGCCTCCCGGGCACCAGTGAGCACGGCAATACGGCTAAACGTCATTTCGCTGTAGCCGCGGGCAAAGGTTTTCATCAAGTCGTCCCGCGTGTGCGCGTAGCCAGTTACTATGGGCAGCTCCCGGCTTAAATCAATATCGGCAAAAGCGCGGACAATACGCTCGTCCAAATCAAGCTGCCCGCCATCGTGCCAGCCGGTCAAATCGACGAAGCGTGCATTGATGCCCTCCTGCCGTAGCAGCTGCACTGTATTCCAGGCACTGTGAGCCTCTCCGAGGCTGGCCAGCATTTCACTGACCGTATCCAGATGCACTTCCAGTGCAAAGTGCCCGTGCTGACAGAGACGCTCCAGATCACTGAGGCAACGCTCGGTGTCCTTCATCCGCTCTCCCATAAAAGCGTTGGCGCGCATCCGCATTTGCGGATCTTCAAACAGATCCGCGTTGATCTCCTCAACGCGCTGGCGCAAGCCGTCCACAGCTTCGCCCCAGCTACGCTCTTCCTCTGAGCCGGCAAAAAGCGCGAAGATGCCGGGCTTTCCCGATTTCTTGTGCTCCAACAGTAAATCGGTGATACCGCCGTAAGCGGACACCACAAAGATGCGCTGATAAATCCCTTGTGCAGCGGAACCGCGGTTTTTAAGAATGATATTATTCCGAACCGCAGCGTAGTCACTCATGGACGTACCGCCAATTTTTTCCACCGTGTGTGCTTTCATGGTTTTCCTTTAGGTAAGAGAGTAAGGGAACCTCTGATTAATTCGCGTAAACACAATGGTAGGTTCCGGGGCGCTCAGGTAATAGGGCGGATATTTCGAAAACGCACGAGTACTTCCCTGTAGCTCCACCGGATACCGCCTTGTATCCGACGGTTTCAAAACATCCGTCCTATCACCTGAGCTTTACATCCGCCCCCGAAGAACCTCTGCCACCAGGAAATGAATTAATCAGAGGCTCCTGTGGTCTTTGTACTGGCTTTTCCGTAGCCCGCTCGACAATCTCCTCTTATTTGTCGGATACCTCTTCCCCGTCAAGCTCATAAGCACCGTCGGCATTGTGTACTTCCTTGCCGTGCAGCGGTGGGTTAAACACACACGCCATTTCCATTTCGGTTTTAGCACGCAGAATGTGTTTGTCGTTTTTATCCAGGATATAGATTGTTCCCGGTTGGATCGGATAGACGACACCGTCATCCAAGTTTTCCACTTCTCCCTCACCGGAAACACAGTAAACAGATTCCAGATGATTCTGGTAGTGTAGATGCAACTCGGCCCCTTCATAAATCGTAGTGATATGAAAGGAGAATCCCATATTGTCATTTTTCAACAACAGGCGCGTACTCTCCCATCCCTCGGAAACCACGCGGCGGTCCGTTTTTCTGGCTTCTTGCAGACTTCTTACAATCATTGCTTTCCTCTCGGTTTTGAGTTCATTGGCTGCGGAACCGGAAGCGCTTATGCGATAAAATAGGCTGCGAAACTCAAAGTCATTTCCTGCCGCTTCCACCGGTTCCCGGCAAAGTTACGCGGCACCGGCCAACTGGTCTTTTCTCTCCGCAGACGCATTCTTGCCGGAGAAAAAGTCATATGCTTCCGGCACCTCGGTGCCTTTCAGAACCTTACCCACTGCCGCTTCGACAATATCCAAAGCGCTTTTCAGGTTTTCATCAGAGATGGTAAGGGGGCAGAGCGTCTTCACCACATGATCATCGGCACCACTGGTTTCGATCACCAGGCCGTTTCTGAACGCCTCACGGGTAATGCGCCCGGCCAGTTTGCCACTGACACAATTGAGCCCGCGGAACATGCCCCGACCGCGGGTGGTCATGTTGCCGTCACCATATTTTTCGACAATTTGCTCCAAACGCTGGCCGATATAATCCCCCTTGCGCAGTACTTCCCTGGCAAACCGTTCATCACTCCAGTAGTGATCGATGGCCGCCTTGGCGGTGACAAAGGCCAGGTTGTTGCCACGGAATGTGCCGTTGTGCTCGCCCGGTTTCCACTGATCCAGATCCGGGCGCATCAATACCACGGCAAACGGCAGGCCATAGCCGGACAGCGACTTGGACAGAGTGACAATATCCGGCGTTATACCGGCCTGTTCAAAACTGAAATAACTGCCGGTGCGACCGCAGCCTGCCTGAATATCATCAACGATCAGCAGTACATCATGCTTCCGGCACACCGTTTGCAGATTGCGCAGCCAGCCGGCACTGGCAGCATTGATGCCCCCCTCACCTTGCACTGTCTCCACCAGCACAGCCGCGGGGTGGTCGACACCGCTGGATGAGTCGGACAGCACCTTGTCCAGATAAGCCGTGGTATCCACATTGTCACCGAGGTAACCGTCGTAGGGCATACGGGTGATGCCGACCATACTCACACCGGCGGCGCCGCGGTGGTGAGCATTTCCGGTCGCGGAAAGCGCGCCGATACTGCAGCCATGAAAACCATTGGTGAAAGAGATGATATTTTCCCGTCCCTTGTACTTGCGCGCTATTTTCAGCGCCGCTTCCACTGCATTGGTGCCGGTGGGGCCAGTGAACTGCACCACATAATCCAGACCGCGGGGTTTGAGGATTTTGTCGTAGAAAGACTCGAGAAATTCGCGCTTAGCTTTGGTGTGTAAATCCAGCCCGTGGGTGATTCCGTCCCGCTGGATGTACTCAATCAACGCTTCCTTGAACAGGGGATTATTGTGTCCGTAGTTCAGAGTGCCTGCACCGGCGAGGAAATCCAGGTAGCGATTGCCCTCTTCGTCGTACAGATACTCGCCCTGGGCTTTGTTGAACACACGCGGAAAGGCGCGCGCATAGCTCTGCACTTCCGATTCAATCTCATCAAAAACTTTCATATCGGCAACCTTGGATTCGGGAATTGTCGGTTCAGTTGGGGAAGCTGCAGTTTTAGCCTGCGACTGCCCCCGGAGAAAAAGGACCTATGCGCAACAGTATTTCGCTGTCGTGCAGGCCGAAAAAATGGCGCTCGCGGTCGAACATCACCGCCTCCGTGCAAGTCGAGCCGAGCTTGCGCGCGAGCCCCCGAAACAGAGCCCAAGAGGCAGCGTTATCCGGGGTAATGGTGGTTTCCAGATGTCTAACCTGCCCACAGCCCGGGCGGCCCAGTATTTCGCGGACCATTCGGCCCGCCAGACCGAGACCGCGGACTTCTTCCGCCACCGCCACTTGCCAGACAAACAGCGTGTCCGGGCGCTGCGGGATCAGATAGCCGGAGACAAAACCAACCAGTTCACGGTCAACCTCCGCGGCGACACTGGTACTCGCGAAGTGAGAGGCTTGAAGCAGATTGCAATAGAGGGAGTTTTCGTCCAGAGGGGGGCAGCGGCTGATCAGTCGGTGCACTGCGGCACCGTCCTCACTGACCGGTTCGCGCAACAGAACCTTCTTCGACACTGAGCCCTGCTGGGCCCGGATCTTTTCGCCCTGTGACACGCCGGTTTCGTCCTGCGGGCTTTCACCCTGCCTGTGCACGCTATTGCCACTAGGCGTTGTATCGCTCGTGGCGCCCCAATCATTTCCTTTAGTCATCAAACTGTTAACTTGAACACAAAAACTGGATTTTACGCATTTTTTCAGTATTTCAGATCAAATTTGACCCATTTGTTTCAAAATTATTTACGACTCTAAATAATTTTTTCCATAGTACTCTAAATAAATACCCACTAGCAAGGACGGCTTACTGGGAAACCGGGCACCATCCAGTCAAACGGGAGCGGCATCAGCCGCCGGAGAGAGGCACACGCCAGCGAAGAACAGGCGATTGACAATCCACGAACAGGCCCTAAAGTCGGCCGCAAACGAGCCCCGACAAGCAACAAGACGCGCTGAAAATGGACAAAATCGAAGAGGTACTGATCACCCTGCGACGGCTGATCCGCGCCACCGACCTGCACTCAAAGCAATTGGTTAAGACGGCTGGACTCACCGCGCCGCAGCTACTGCTGATGCAGGCAATCCGCGAGAAGGGCCAGCTGACCATCGGTGCCCTTGCACAGGAGATCAGCCTCAGTCAGGCGACCGTGACCACCATTCTCGACCGGCTGGAGAAACGCAATCTGGTGTATCGGGAGCGCTCCTCAAAGGACAAACGCAAAGTACACGCCTATTTAACCGACAAGGGCATGGAAATACTGCGCGACGCCCCCACCCCTTTGCAGGAGCACTTCGTGCGTCAATTTCGCGACCTGCGCGACTGGGAGCAGTCGATGATTATCTCGTCCCTACAGCGGGTAGCACGGATGATGGATGCGGAACATATAGATGCATCGCCGGTGCTGGATGTCGGTGAGCTGGATCGCAAAGATAGCCGCCAACTGCCGCCCGGAGAAGAGGGAGACATGTAGAAATCTCGGGCTTATTTACCTGATGGTTAAAAGGTTCATCGGACGCAGAGAGAAGCTCCGGTGATCGAATGCGCACCTCGAAACGTCGAATATATGGAATTATCGGCGGAACAACAGAGACCTACTCGCGTGTTTCGAAACATCCAGCCCACTGCATAAATTCTCCAAAACCCGATACGCCATACCTAGAATTTTAAGGGGCCCCTGATTAATTCGTTTCCCAGCAGTAAAAATTTTCTGGGGATGCGGGGACAGGAGCTACTAAAGTCCACCCAAGAATTTTCGGAACACCACCCTATGGCCTGAGCGCCCCCCACCACTGCTACTGCGTGAAGTGAACTGAGCCCCTTAATTAGAAGCCCCCAACAGTCGGGACCAGCAATGAATTTAATAATCACTCCCCACCCTCTTGCCAAACAGGTACAATTCTCATAAAAGAATTATGCGCCAGAACAAATATCCGTAAGATACGTTTGCCGCAGCACTCAATCGTTGCAATTGAGCGCAACTTCGGTATAAATGGTGCAACAACACTAAAGTAGTCGCCAACCGCATGGTTAGCGCTTGCTTACTCAAGACAGGGCGCGATAACAATTTCAACAGCGCTGCAAGAAGCGGCTTTGCCACGGGCCCCAGGGGCTCGGCCCACAATGTGAAAGCATTGAGATCGGCATCGCTTTTCTGCGGCAAAATAGCTGCGCCGGGCGAAATGAAAACCTCATAATATGCCCCATCGGTTTTCCCACTGCGTGCAAAGCATCCCGCCACTGCGCCACCTGCCTTGTTTGAGCCTTGGAGCGCAAAACCCTAAAAGGCCATAAGGGGGAAAGGACAAAAGCATGGCTTGCTTGCAGCATCCAGATAAGGATCAACCCGTCTACCTGATGGCGCACCACACTATCGGCCGCCGTCAGGACGCCGTGGATACACGTATCACCAGCAGCGAGATTTCCGGTATCCACGCGGCAATCCAGTGGACGGGAACCCACTGGATAATTCGCGACCTCAGCCGCAACGGCACCTGGGTCAACGGCCAACAGTTAGTGCCCGCAAAAAACTACCCACTGCAGCAGGGTGACCGAATCGCGTTCGGCCGCGCCAGCAACCCGTTGTGGGTGGTCGAAAGTCTCGACGCGCCGGAAAACCTGCTCATTGATCTGCGCACCGGTGAAGCATTGCCGCTGGAGCAGTACCACCTGCTTCCGGACGAGAGCGATCCGTTGGCAAGCCTGCATTTCAATCCACTCACCGGACAGTGGCTCTACGAGATCACCGGCACACCCAGCGGCAGTGAAAGCGCTACAGTCGTCAAGCACGGTGAACGCATCGACTGCGGCCGACACAGCTGGCAACTGTTCCTCGCCGAGAATCAGGGAGCAACCAAGGAACTATCCCTGCAACGGCTGTCTATCACTGACTTTGCACTGCGCTTCACAGTCAGCCATCACGAGGAACACGTACAGCTGCAGCTGCGCCGGGAAGATATGAAAAAAGACCTGCCCGCCCGCACGCACAATTACCTGCTACTGTACTTGGCTCGAGCTCGCATCCGCGACATACAGCAGGGCGCCGATCCGGACGCCCAGGGTTGGGTCTCCATCCAGCTGGTCACCCGCGAGCTGGGTATTACCGCCAACCATCTCAACACGCAGATCTTTCGCGCTCGCAAACAAATCGCGGAGACACTGCCAGATGCCATAGATACCTCAAGCCTGGTGGAACGCCGCTCATGGGAGATCCGCCTCGGCTGCAGCCACTTTGAAATCTACAAAGGGGCACAGCTGGAGTCCCGCATGGCACAGCCTGAAAAAGCACAGCCTGATTAAACAAAGAGGGCCGTGCGGACTCACCGGCACTCAGCGCCACCGACAGACTCGGCGTCTACAGGAAACGACCAGTACTGCGGCCTTTCGGAGGGCGACCAGCCGGCAAGCGGTCTGGAGGCATGAAGCAGAAAATGGGATTGTGTTGCGCACTGGGCGTACAACCCGGACCTGCCGATTCTGGACAAGCCCACTTGCGGCGTGGGCCCGGCTACCCACAATCGCATCAGGCAACTGCTCATATGCCTCTCCCGCGAGTACGGCATTATCATTTTTCACGTCCTCCCACTTTATGAAATAGGAGGAGTGCTAAGACCGAATCTCGCTCAGGTATACCGGTGAGCTTCTTGTCTGCGATACACCGACTGCTCTGTTTAAGCAAGTAAGCGCCAACAATCTGCAAGAGGCGTTAATACGGCACACTTGAAGCATGGATCAAGAACCCGCCTCAGTGGAATAAGCCGGCCTTCTGACGGATAAAAAAGAGATAACTGGACCTTCCGGGCGCTTCAGCCTACACCACCTCTTGGCCTATAGCTGGCGGGCAATCCGGGAATTGCCGCGAGTCCCGATTCGCACAGCCCTTGTGGGCCATTGCTGATGCTGGCTCGTGGTAAACCCGCCTACACTACTGCCCCCAAACTGCTGTGGCAGTGCCTAGGGAGCCTCTAATTAATTGGCTCCTGCACGACAAAGAGACATATCACCCAAGTGAGAAGCTCAGGTGGTGGGATGGATATTTCGAAACCGTCGGATGCAAGGAGGTATCCGGCGGAGCTACAGGGAAGTACTCGTGCGTTTTCAAAATACCCATCCCATTACCTGAGCGCCCCGGAACCAACGACTGTGCTGAGGTGAATTAATCAGAGACTCCCTAGATCACCACCGCCACTATGTTTTCAGATGGCGCCAAAATCGTAGTTTTGGCAAAGCAGCAGTAAACTATGCGCTCCGCCACCGCAACTAACCACCGGGGGCAACTGGAGTTTTTGAAGTAAATAATCACCAACAACACTAAATCCATGGAAATCGCCGAATCGGAACAAGAACAACTGGGGCGCCACCAGATTGAACGCACGCTCGGCGCTGGCTGCATGGGCATTGTCTACTTGACCAGGGACACCCACCTGCAGTGCCAAGCGGCTATCAACAAGTTGGGAAAAGACGTCACCAGTGCATCCGCTGGTGCCAGAATCCAGAGCGAAGCTCAACTGCTGGCCAAGCTTAACCACCCCAATATCGTGCAGCCCTACGACGTGCCCGAAGGCCCGCGGTATCGCCCTGGTGATGGAATATGGCGAAGGTATCTCTCTCAAAGAAAAGAGTGCGCGCTCAAGCGGCCTTTTCTACTACCTCTCCCCAAGTCTCCCAGATACGCCAATAAGCCAGGCGGGGCTGTGACATAGCTTCTCCGGCAGCTGTCACATCTCCCCCAGCGGACAGGCCAGCATTATGTGAGCAATATCACACTTTCAATATGTTTCTGCGATTCTGTCAAGAAGTGGAAGCCCTAGACCAACAAGCAACGCCCCGCTTCCAAAGAGTACGCCCTCGATCAAAGGGAAGAGCACATTCAATATCGGCCAAGCTGGCGCGAAAATAGTAGACATTGTACTTTGGCAGTAAACTAGGCACTCCGCTGGCGCAACTGGCAACCAGGATATAAACGAATCAGCCAATAAGAGAACCACCAACAAGAATAAAGTCATGGAAATCGCCGAATCGGAACAAGAACAACTGGGGCGCTACCAGATTGAACGCACGCTCGGCGCTGGCGGCATGGGCATTGTCTACCTGGCCAGGGACACCCGCCTGCAACGCCAAGTGGCTATCAAAAAGTTGCGCAAAGACGCCACCAGTGCATCCGCTGGTGCCAGAATCCAGAGCGAAGCTCAACTGCTGGCCAAGCTTAACCATCCCAATATCGTGCAGCTCTACGACGTGCTCGAAGAGCCCGCCGGTATCGCCCTGGTGATGGAATACATCGACGGAACCTCTCTCAAAGAATGGATGCGCGAACACTCCGCCCCGCTGCGGGACAAGCTCAGCCTGCTGATGCAGATCTGCAAGGGTCTTACCGCTGCCCACAAACTCGGCATCATCCACCGCGACCTCAAGCCCGATAATATCCTGATCACCATCGATGGCACCGCCAAGATCAGTGACTTCGGTATCGCCAAGTCCCAAAATGAGGACGCCCAGAATATCACCCGCGAGGACCATGTTGCGGGTACTGTTGAGGCAATGTCGCCGGAACAGTTGAAGGGCCAGCCCCTCGATACGCGCAGCGATCTCTTTAGCCTCGGCACCATCGCCTATGAGCTACTGTGCGGCCGCAAACCTTTTGACCAAGGCGAGAACGGTGCCCTTGCGTTGGCGCACCGCATCGTCAACGAGCCCCATCTTCCGCCGGGACACGCTTGGCCCGGTATCCCCGAGCCAGTGGCAGCACTGCTGGACAGGCTGCTGCACAAGGATCCACAACAGCGCCCCCAGTCCGCCCAACAGGTGTACGAGGCTCTGGACTTTCTCTACCAGCACCAGACGGACGATACCGATACCCGGGAGTTCTCCGCCACCGTAACCCAGCTATTGCGCAAGCCTCCCAGCAGGCGCCGCCGGGTTCTGCGCGCACTCACCGGTGCCACGGGCTTTGTCGCAATGGGCATCGCCGGTTACTTCGGCTGGGAGTACGCCACCCGCCTGGACCCACAATATATCGCTGTACTTCCCGTGGAGATCAACGGTGAAGTGCGCGGCGAAGAAAACGCCAAAGAGCTAACCGCAGCTATGGTGCGGCAGGCAATGATGAATGCAGCCTCGCGGCTCAAGGCCTCTGCGCTGGTCAGTTTTACCCCGAAGGAGGGGCAGGATTTTGATGCGCAGTTGCAGGCGCTCAGGGACAAAGGGGTAACAGACGCCCTGCTGGCACGGCTGGAGTGTGCTCGGGTGCGATGCGAGATTGAATTGCAGCGGATTGGGCCGGCAGATGGCCAGATAAAACAACAAGCAAGCTTTGTGCTCTTAACGGATAAGAAGCAAGAATCAAGCTATCGGGTTTCCAACACAGCGACTTATCTCTTTTCACCCAACTATATTCGCCACGCGTCCACTCCAGAACTAATGGGCGATGAGGATTATGAAGTATACCTGGACATAATTGCTCGTTCAGAAAAAAGGCTTATCAGCGAGTCTGACTTGAAGTTGTTAGACAACCTCCTTTTACGATATCCCAAAAATGAAAATTTGTATCGAGCATACATAAAAGCCGTTACATCTCTTTATGTAAGCACAAATAAGTCTGAACTCATAGCAATGGGGGTGGAGGCGCTATCAAAAGCAAAATCGCAAGGAATTGGAGAGCGAACAATATTAGAGCTTGAACTCTGGCTAAGAACATATGACACCAATAGAGAGGCTTTTGATGCCCTGTTACCTCAATTACTTGCACTCGATTTCCCGCCGGCTGAAATAATAGCGAAATACGCAAAATCTCTATATATCCAGGGCAAATACGACTCAGGAATACGTTACGCCAACAAGGCAGCCGAAATCAATCCCTCGAAATCGAACTTATATTTGCTTGCTTTAAACTATTTTGGAAATGGCGATTACCCAAACTCCAAAAAAATACTAGAGAGAATCATACAGAAATACCCAGAACACTGGAGCTCTTATGGGCTTCTCGGCGCTATACTAATAGAAATGGGAGAATACCCACAAGCATTGTCAGCAATTTCAAAAATTCCGCAGGAATCCCTCAGCTGGCACGACCACTCCAACCTGGGAGTTGCAAATCTTCTTCAAAAAAATTACGAAGCCGCACTAGTCAATTATAAAAACGCATTAGAAATAGCTCCCGACAACCTGACAACATTAGCCAATATTGCTGAGATATATACCATTACAAACAACAAAGAACTACAGAAAAACCAATATGAAAAAATTCTTCAATTAACAGAGGGAAGCTCTAACATTGAAGCAAAAATTTACAGAGCACTTTCAATCGCATACTTGGGCAACATCTCCGATGCGATAACACTTATATACAAATTAAACCGAGAGTACCCAGAAGATACAAACGTTAAATATGTATCAGCACAAATATATTTGCTGGCGAGAGAGTATCGTTCAGCCTCAGTATATATAGATCAACTTTTGGACCAGGGAATGAGTGCAGACTGGTTTTCTTTACCTACATTTGCCCAGCTCTGCACCCAAAAGGAAACGCCCCGGAAAATCACTGACAAAATCTGTCGTTAACTAGTCTTCCGTTCGCACAGCGACTTTAGGATCACCAGAGACAAAGTGCATACCAGTCTCCACATCTTCACATATCCACAAGAAGGAAAAATTATCTGGGATATGTGCTTTATCTCTGATCTTGATCACCAGCTTAGTGTAGTCACCATCAACGGACCTAGCCCTGGACCTGAACTGGTGCCGAAAATCCGGACTTAACGCGATAATCCCGTCCAATTTTCTGCGGCGAAAGCGGGCAAATTCTAAATCTCGTCCAGGCACCTCTGTCTGATCTAAGGTAATCTTTAGAGTCAACACGCCCTTACCTTTAAAATTGAACTGCATATTCCCAAAATGCTCATCCGGATTGTCCGCATTATACAGTGGCCAATACAGAGGTTTGCCGTCGACCGGCTCCCTTGGCTGTAATACCAAGTCCAGCTTAAGCCCCTCTTTGGGAACATCACATTCCAATACCGGTAACTCTTCGCAACTTATCACAATTCCACCCCCTATCCTTTTGGATTATGTGTCGCACAAAATTTATGAAATACAGCGCACCCCGGAACATACTCCTATTGCTCCGAGCACAAAAACAAGTGCGCCAAAACAGAATAAACCGCAATAAAAAGAGCCGGCAGCAACGGGGGTTACTACCGGCCAGAATTGATGGTCCCAGCCATCGACGATTACAACAACACTATCAAGAGCGAAATGTGGCATCCGTGCCGCCAGTCGAGCCCATCCCTAAACCGCGGCAGATCAGACTCTGTACCTGCCGGGTCCGACTCGACCTCTCAGCTTGCGCTGACAGGGCTTCCTTACCATACTGCGCCACTCAGGGCGCAGACCTCCGATCCATCGGATCCGGTCGCTGAAGGGGTCAGCTGTCCCTAGACATCGCACCCGAATCCTTTCCAGTGCGCCCCCTCAACCCTGTGCGCTACTCTACGGATTCCTCGATTACAGGTCGATCACACGCCATTACACGCTATTACACAGCCGGTCGTTTTTTATCCTGTTCGGAGCTGTAGTCCGGCCAGGCGCGGCGCATACACTACTCTCCAGAGTATTTCTGGATGAGCGTCCCTGCCAATTACGCATATACGCATGTATCTTCATCCCCTCTGAGCTGCTACAGTCGAGCTATAACAATAAACGACATATAGCGAGGATAAAATGGACATTAACCTTTCCGACGTAAAAATTCTTTCTCCCCGGCGCAACACCACCCGCGCGGCGAGCATTGCGGCACTGGCGCGGGAGCAGTTGCAACATTTCTCGATCGATGCCGACTCCGAGCACGGCCGACTGTTGCTGGAGACGGCGGAGTTGCTGTACCAGGCGCAAGGCAACCTGAATCAGCTTTGGACGCAGAGCGCTGAGACGTTGAGACGGCTGGACAGGTCGGATAAGGTTGCCTACTTCAACGCCAAACGCTTTATGAGCTTCCAGCTGGCAAAACTGCTGGACACGCTGCAAAATCCCTTGCGCGCCAGTTTCCAGAGCCTTCAAGGGGAGGATTTCAATAGCACCACCCGCGGCGGCTATCCTCTGTTCGATAATATCCCGGCGATTTTTTCCGCCACGCCGGTGATCGCGCGCACCGCCACCTATATCTACGCCTGCACCGAATGGGTCGACGACGCCTTCCGCGGCCGCGAGCCGAGTCACGATATCTATTCCCGCCTGTTGAATCCGACCTCCATTTCTCTCGCCAACGCGATCGTCGACTTGGAGTGCGGGCCAGCCGCCAACGAGTATATGGCGTGGAACTTCAATTCCGGCATGGCCGCGATCGACGCGCTGCTTTCCAATCAGCTGAGCAGGGGTGATATCCTGATCGTATCGCGCCATATTTACGGTGGTGTGTACCAACTGTTACACGACTTCTACGCACGCGACGACAAACTGGCTATCAACCTGGTCTGGTTCGACGGCACTACCGGAGACGCTTTTGAGCAGGCACTCGCACAAACTCAGGAAACTTTTTCCGAAGCCGTGAGAAATGGCGCGCGGATTCACGTATATATTGAGTCACCCTGCAACCCCCACGGCACAATGCTGGATGTGCCCGCTATCTGCCGCATCGCCCACCGGGAAAACATCCTGGTCAGCCTTGACTCCACCCTGGCGACGCCTTTCCTTTATCAGCCGCTCAGTCGCAAGAACCGCGCTGAAAGGCCGGACTTTGTAGTGCATTCCTACACCAAAGATATTGGCGGAAGCGGCGCGGCCACGGCTGGAGTAGTCATCGGTGAAAATCACCGCATGTTCATACCCAAAGGCGAAAGCGCCAAGGGGCTGAACTGGGACCAGAGCATGTTCTGGAACGTGTACTACATAAAAGGCGCATTTCTGGACGCGGATAAAGCCTGGGAGGTACAAAGCGGCATGCGCACGTTGGAAATGCGCATGCTAACCAAATGCATCAACACCCTGTGTCTGAGCCACTTTTTTGCCAGCCATCCGAAGATACGCGTCAATAGCCACGCGTTGGAGCAGCACCCGAACAGCGGTCTGCGTCAAGCCCTGATGCGCCATCAATTGCCAACACCGCTGTTCAGTATCGATATGGAAGCTGCGCAGTTGCCCACCGATGCCTTCAAGCGTTTCTTCGACGCCCTGGAACCGGCCTACGGCCAGATGGTAAGCCTGGGACAAACCAACACCATGGTGCTCTGCCCGGCACTCACCTCCCATTCGGAGCTGTCGCCGGAGGCAATGGAAGCGGCGGACATTCATCCCACGACTATCCGCATCTCCGTCGGTGACGAAAACGTGGCACAGCTGGCCGCCCACGTGGTCAGCTGCTCGCGGCTGCACCTGGACCCGGTCTGCCCCGGCTTCAGCGAAGAATTTATGGGCCCAGAGGAAGCCGACGCGCTGTTTGCGGGCTTCTATCTCGAGTCACACAAAAAAGTGGCGGCGGCATTCCCCAAAGTGTCCGACTACCTTTGACCCATGCCGCCAGTGGCTCGCGGCCGCGCACCAGCAGTTGGCCGCGGCCATCCCCGGCGGCGGAGGTAGCGGATTGCGACACTGTCCCCGAAATCCGCCCGCTTGTTGCACTCTCATATATCCCGTAATATCAGTTCTTTTCTGCCCACAATTTAATCAAACAAAATGCTGAACCTACCCGTGCGCCTGCTGGGCGTCTTGTTGTACTGTTTTTGCAGTTTCGCCTTTTCCAGTCCGGCCTCGGCTCAGAGCTACGAAAAGCTCTACAGCGATTACCGCGACAGTCTTTACCAGATTCGGCTAATCGAAAAATCTTCCAACTCGAAGGCCGGGCTCGGCTCTGGATTTCAGATATCTCCCGATGGCCTTATCGCCACCAACTACCACGTGGTGGCCGAAGCGGTACGCGATCCGGATAAATACCAGCTCGAGTATTTATCGGTGGACGGTACAAAGGGCAAACTGACTCTACTGGATATCGACGTCATTAACGATTTGGCGCTATTGCAACAGGACAAACCCGGACCAGACCACCTGCTGCTGGCGGAAGACACCCCCAAAAAGGGTGAGACCATCATATCCCTCGGTAATCCCCTGGACCTGGGGATGACCCTGATCCCGGGTACCTACAACGGTATCGCCAGTGGCAGCTTTTACGACCGTATTCACTTTGCGGGCTCCATCAACCCCGGTATGAGTGGCGGTCCGGCAATCAACACCCGAGGCCGCGTGGTGGGCATCAACGTGGCCACTGCCGGCAACCAAGTGAGCTTCCTGGTGCCAGTGGAAAAACTGGCCGCGCTGCTGAAACACTTCCGTACGCAAAACAACAAGCTGGACCTGAAACAAGTCACCTATCAGCAACTGTTGGCCAACCAACGCCGCATCATTGATGCGGTGTTAAAGGCAGAATGGAGCAAGCGCTCCCTGGGGGAAGCCAAAGTGGTCGGCGAAATCGTCCCCGCCATCCAGTGCTGGGGGAACACACTTGAGGACGACGACAACCCGGTCAAACGCATCGACAAGGGCTGTACCGGCCAGGATGTGGTCTTCCTCGCCGACGACTTCAATACCGGCCGTGTCGAGTATGAGTTTTTCTGGCTGGAGGCTGACGACAAGTTGCTGCCATCACGCTTTTACGCCGAATACGAGGCCCAGATGAGCAGCTTCTATCCGGGTAACAGTGCCGGGGAAGACGACGTCACCAACTTCCGCTGCAAACAGGCCTTCACCAGCCAGGCGCGCGACGGAGAAGCCTCACCCTCCAAGCCCGCTCACAACAAAATGGAACCGACCATCGCGCGGACCAGCTACTGCGTGCGCCGCTATAAGGATTTTCCGGATCTTTACGACATCTTCTTTTTAAGCCTCAGCGTCGACCAGAAAAACCGCGCCCTGGTCAGCCACTTCACCCTGTCCGGCTTCACCCGGGAATCCGCCGCGGCCTTTACCGAGAAGTTTACAAGCGAGATCCAATGGCACTGATTATCGAAGAGTTGAACCGCGCCAATCGGGTACAGGCCCGCTACCGTATGGACGGGCCACACTTTACCCTCGGCCGCGGATTTGACAACGACGTTATTCTGGAAGATATCCACGCAGATGCCCGCCACGCGGAAATCCGCCTCGGCGAGGACGGCCGCTACTACCTGCGCGACCTGGGCAGCACCAACGGTACCCGCTTGCTGGGCAACGGGCGCAATCAAGCCGTCGGCCCCGGTGCAGTAACGGAGCGCATCATCGAATCCGGCGACTTGGTGCAATTGGGAAAAACTCACCTGCGCCTGACCCACAGTGAAACGGCCGTACCTGCGGCGGTACCACTGCACTCCTTGGAAAGCTTTTTTGAACGTTTGTCCCGGCCAGCAGGCGCCATAGGACTCCTGCTGGCCGCAGCCCTGTTCACCCTGCTGATCAGCTACCTCGGCTATGCGCGCACCTACGAGTGGCCCGTTGCGGTCAATCTGCTCATCGGCAGCATCGTCGGCCTCCTGGTCTACGCTGGCGCCTGGGCCTTTATCGGCCGGGTTGTGCGCCACGAAACCAACTTCTTCACACATCTATCCATAGCCGCACTGGGTGCCCTCATCTACACCGGCTGGGAATGGTTTAGCTCACTGCTCAATTACAACTTCGCCCTCGGCAGGCTGGTCCAGGTACTCGACTTGGCCGTGCTGGCACTGTTGTTGCCGGCCATGCTCTGGTGTGCCTGTTACCTGGCCACCAATATTCCCCGTATTTGGCGCTGGGGCGTCGCCCTTCTACTGCCCTGGAGTTTTCTAGGCCTCGGTCTGGCAGAAAAGATAGCGGATATGGACAGCTTTAGCGAAATACCGGAGATTTCTACTGAAATCAAATACCGGGATTTACTGCTGCGGACACCGGTTCCGATGGAAGAGTTTATCGCCGATTCCCCGGCGCTGTTTGATATTCCGATCGAAAAGAACCGAGACAATCCCCCGCAGATAGAAACCGCTGCGCCGGACGACAGTGAAGACAAAAATTCCCTGAACAGATCCATCGGCAGCACGACGGAGACAGACTCTTGAGCAATGCTTTTTGGAGCCCGGCACTGGCGCGACTGGAGCCCTATGTGCCCGGCGAGCAGCCCCGCGGCCAATCGTTGATCAAACTGAATACCAACGAAAACCCGTATCCCCCCTCCCCCCGCGCGCTGGAAGTCCTGAGTGACCCGCACCTGGCGGATGCCCTGCGCCGCTACCCGGACCCGGAGTCGGGGGAGCTGCGCGAGGTCATCGGCGCGCACTTCGGCCTTACGTCTGAACAGGTTTTCGTCGGCAATGGCTCCGACGAAGTGCTGGCGCATAGCTTCTACAGCTTCTTTCAGCGGGATGAACCACTGCTCTTCCCGGATATCACTTACAGCTTCTATCCCGTCTACTGCCAGTTGTACGGTATTGACTGGCGCACACCCGCGTTGCGGGAGGACTTCCGAATCGACGTAGAGGACTATTCCGGCGCCGCGGCTGGCGTCATACTCCCCAATCCCAATGCGCCAAGCGGCCGCTGCCTGCCGCTAGCTGACATCGAGCGGCTGCTGCAGCTGCAACCGCAGCGGGTGGTCGTCATCGACGAAGCCTATATCGACTTTGGCGGTGACAGCGCCGTGACCTTGATCGACCGCTATCCGAATTTGCTGGTGATCCGCACTCTATCCAAGTCTTACTCCCTGGCCGGCCTGCGCCTGGGCTTCGCCCTGGGACAAGCGCACCTGATCGAGGGATTGAGCCGCACCAAGAATTCGTTCAACTCCTACCCGGTGGACGCCATAGCCCAGCGCGTTGCCGCCGCGGCTATCTGCGACAGCGCCTACTTCAAGGCGTGCTGCGACAAGGTAATTGCCAGTCGCAGTTGGACCACAGAGGCATTGCGGACCCTGGGCTTTGACGTGGTGCCGTCCAAAGCCAACTTTATTCTGGCCCGGCCACCGGGTATCAGTGCCGAAGCCCTTTACCGGGAGCTGCGCGCGCGGAATATTCTGGTTCGTTACTTCAATAAACCGCGCATCAGTGAATATCTGCGTATTTCCATTGGCACAGAGACGGAAATGCAGGCGCTGGTACAGTGCTGTAAGGAGATCACCGGCAAACACGCTGGCGGCACCGGGGCCCTATAATGATCGCACTGCGCTGCTGCGCGTACGCCCTCGCCTCCACGCGCAGTGCACAGCCGCCACAGGACTTAATATCCGCATGGATTGCCCGGACAATGGGAGCGATCCCAGATTTTTGAATTACTTTTGCTATTCAGCGGTTATGCATTCTTTTTTGACCATCAGCCTCATAAGCAGCCTCCTCCTCTTAACCGGCAACGCCAGCGCCAACCCGTGGGAAACAGTCGGGCACCCGGCCCCCCTGGCCCCGGCCAGCATAGGCACCTATACCAACGGTTGCCTCAGCGGTGCCGAGCAGATGCCACTGCGCGGCGAGGGCTTCCAGCTGGTGCGGACCGGCCGCAATCGCCACTACGCCCATCCCGCCACGGTTGCCTTCCTGAAAGAATTTGCCAGCAGCGTGGCACACAACGGTCTCGGTCGACTGCAGATTGGCGATATGTCCATGGCCCGCGGCGGCCCATTCCGCAGCGGCCACCGCAGCCACCAGACGGGCCTGGACGTGGATATCTGGTACTCCCAGGACAAGCGCGCGGCCGAACGCCCGTTGACCCCCTGGGAGCGGGACAATATCTCCGCCATCCCCCTGGCGGACGAGCGCAACCATCAGCTAATCGAGAAAAACTGGAACGACAAGGTCCCGCGTATATTGCGCCTGGCAGCGGAAGATGACCGGGTTGAACGGATATTTGTACACCCCACCATCAAACGCAAACTGTGCGCAATTGCCGGCAGCGATAACCAATGGCTGCGCAAAGTACGCCCCTGGTGGGGACACAACTATCATTTCCATGTACGCCTCGCCTGCCCGGAGGGCGACGGTTCGTGCAAACCCCAACGCCCGGTTAACAATGCGCCCTGTGGCGCAGACCTGGACTGGTGGTTTAGCGATGAATTTTACGCAATGCTGAAAGGCACAGCGCCAACACCGGAAAAACCCAAGCCCAAACCAATGCCACAACAGTGCCAACAGGTGTTAAACGCGCCCTGAGCGCCGAACTGGAAAAAAACACATGATCAACACCCTGCTTATCTGCGGCGGCGGTGGCAGCGAACACCAAGTCTCCCTGCGCACCGCAGACTTTATCGAGCGCCAGCTGTGCGAGCTGGAAGAGGTGGCTCTTGAGCGCGTGGAAATGGACGGCAACGGCCGCCTCACTGACCGGCACGGCCAAGTGCGGCGGCTGGACCAGGATCGGATGCTGCGCGATGAAAATGGCGGCGCCTGGGAAGTCCACTATGTCATTCCCGCCATACACGGCTACCCCGGTGAAACCGGCGATCTGCAGTCACTGCTGGACTTATTCGGTATCCCCTACTACGGTTGCGGCCCCGAGGCGAGCAAGATTTGCTTCAACAAGGTCACCACAAAACTGTGGCTCAGCGCACTGGGGATTGATAACACGCCCTATCAATATCTCTCCAGCCGCGAACCGGAAGAGCTGGCCAAAGCCAGCATGGCACTAGAAGAGTGGGGACAAGTCTTCGTCAAAGCCTCGAACCAGGGATCTTCGGTGGGTTGTTACAAGGTGAGTTCCACACAAGAACTGGACAGGGCACTGGAACAAGCCTTCGCCCTATCCCCCTATGTTTTGGTGGAAAAGTGCCTGAAAGTACGTGAGCTGGAAGTCGCCGTCTATCCTTACGAGGGTAAATTAGTCATCACCCCGCCCGGCGAAGTGTGTGCGCCGGCCGGCAGCTTTTACAGCTACGAGGAAAAATACTCGGACGCCAGCCGCGCCGTAACCCACGTAGAAGCGCCCGGTTTAAGTGAGGCCCAAGTGAGCTGGATTCACGAAGCGGCGCGGCGCGCCTTTGTCGGCCTGCAGCTCAAGGACCTGTCGCGCATTGACTTCTTCCTGACCGAAAGCGGTGAAATCTATTTAAATGAAGTCAATACCTTCCCCGGTATGACCTCCATCTCCATGTTTCCCAAGATGATGGCGCACGCCGGCCACGATTTCCGCCGCTATATGGCCAACTTGATTCGTGCGGCAGTGAATAGGCAGTCCTGAAAATTGCCCGTTCGGGCAGAACTTTGAACCGGGATCCGCTGCGGATAATCAAAACAGCCCTCCTTTTGGCCCGCGTCAATGAGAAATCAGCCAGCTTTCCTGCCTGCGGCGGGAAAACTGGCTGCGAAGAAACTCCATCTGGTCCCCGCGAATACGGTCGCTATTGATCAAAGCCAGATACTCGGCAGCGTTGGGACAAAAAGGCAGCGCCAACAGCTCCATATCGAGCTCTTCCAGCAGGCGGTTACCCTTGTGTTGGTTGCAGCGCCGGCAGGCCGTCACGACATTTTCCCATTCATCTCGTCCCCCTTTGGAAACCGGGTGCACATGATCTCGGGTCAACTCTCTGGAACAGAACACATTGCCGCAATAAAGGCAGGTGTGCTCATCGCGATAAAACAGTGCGCGATTGGTCAGTGGCGGGCGCTTGCGCGGACGTGCCATACGCTCGCCGCCGCAGGCGATAATCGCCGCCAAATCCAGGCATGAGCGTTCGCCGTCACGGTTGATGCCGCCGTGCACCCGCTGCACCACCCCGCCCAGTGACCAGGTCACCAATTCCCGCACATACAGACAGGCCGCTTCCTGCCAACTCAACCACTCCAGCGGCTGCCCCGCCAGATTCAGACGCAGAATTCTCGCTTGCATCACTTCGCCTCCCCACAGTCTGCTGGATTACAACCGGTTACAGGAACGCACAACCGCTCCGGACAAGCGGCGGACCTTGCCGAACGGCAACAAAAAAGCCCCGCCGGCGAACCAGTGGGGCTTTTGGGAAAATTCAGGGGTGAGAGGGGTAACGCCCACGCAAATAACGCAGGTGGAAGGACACGGGGCGTTTCTGGTGCTGACTTACTGAATGCGTCACCCTCCGCCAGCCTATTGAAAATATGGCTGGATTGCCCTGATTAAAGCGGATAATTGTTGCAATTTCCAGACAGGAACGGTTGAGGAGGGAAAGGCGGGCCTTGCACTGGATGCCCGGGTCAATATTGTGCGCAAATAAAACACCGCCCGGGCAATCCAGCCCGAGCGGTGCGTCTCACAGGATGGTGCCCAAATCCCTGGGGCGCGCGCGGTGCAGTCCCTTATTCCTTTACCGCTGAATGCAGTCCCTTAATGCGTCCCTGCACTTTCATTATGGACGGGGGCGGAGAAAAAAGTAGGGGCAATCGGCTGATTTTTTTGTGCGAGATATCTCACAGAGGGAAGAAATATCCCACAAGGAAGCGACAAACGAGACCGAAAGTAGCGCCCTGTGGTAAAACTGGTGCGGAGGCCTATTGAAGAGGCGCCTACTATAGCTAGCTTCATTACGAGATCAATCACCCCCGTGAAAAAGCTGTTGAAATATACGCTTATTTTTCTATTCGTGCTCGTCATCGCGCTGGCAACTGCAGTGGTTGTTACCCCCGGCGTCAACCTGCCGTGGCGGCAGTTCACCGGCGGGGCCAAAACAAATACAGCCACCGTAAAAAATCAATTGCACAGCGCGGACGGTTACCGGGTAGAGCTCTTCGCCGAAGCGGTACCCAACGCGCGCTGGCTGGCAGTAACCCGGCGCGGCGATCTGATCGTATCGCAACCAAAGCGCGGCCAAGTCACTCTGCTACAGGCGGATGCCGACCGGGACGGTCGCACTGACGGCCAGCGGGTGCTGATAGATGGTCTGCGACGCCCTCACGGCCTCTTCCTACACGAGGGCTGGCTCTACATTGCCGAAAGCGATGGTGTCGGCCGCGTACCCTTCGATCACTCTGATGGACGGCTGGCAGGCCGCTACCAAAAAATCCTCGACGGCCTCGGAGACCAGGGCAATCACTGGACCAAAACCATCGCCATGGGGCCGGATGGCTGGATCTATCTCAGCAGCGGCTCCACCTGCAACGTCTGTGAAGAAAAGGATCCCCGGCGCGCCACCATCATGCGCTTCAAGCCCGATGGGAGCGACCTTGAAATCTACGCCACCGGACTGCGCAACAGTGTCGGCTTCGACTGGTCGCCGAGAGATGGCGGACTCTACGCCACCGACAACGGCCGCGACTGGCTCGGCGACGACTTCCCTCCCTGCGAATTAAATCTGATTGAAAAAGGCGCCTTCTACGGCTGGCCCTACGCAAACGGTGATCGTATCCCCGATCCCGATTTTGGCGTTAATGGCACACAAAAAGTCAAAGAAAAAATCGCCGCATCCCGCCCTCCAGTACACCAATTCGCAGCTCACAATGCACCGCTTGGAATCACCTTTTTGCGCAGCCCCACGCAACCTGCGGGCTACCGCGACGCAGCCCTGGTAGCACTCCACGGCTCCTGGAACCGCAGTACCAAGGACGGCTACAAAGTGGTCTCCCTGCACTGGGACGAGCACGGCAATATTCACCAAAAAGATTTTCTCTGGGGTTTCCTCGCAGAAGACGGAGAGGCGGTTTACGGCAGGCCGGTGGCCATTGTGGAAGACAGCGCCGGCAACATCTATATCTCCGACGACTACGCCGGCGCCATCTACCGCGTAAGGACTGGAGCGGTGGACAGCACACAGGCTGTCGCCGGCCGCAGAGCGCACCTGTCGGCGCCGCAAAAGCCACAGGCTATCGATTCCGATGCCGCCCGGCGTGGAAAAGCGCTCTACCAACAGCACAATTGCGCCGAGTGTCACAGCGCGCAACTACCGCTGCGCGGTTTGAGCAAAAAGTACAACCTGCGCACACTGGCGGATTATTTTGATACACCCACACCGCCGATGCCCAATTACGGCTTCAGCAAGCGCCAGAAGCGCGCTCTGGCGCACTATCTCATGTCCAGGGAAGAGAGTGGCATACTGCCAGCGGACTGAAGCGGCGCAATTGACCACTTAGCCTCCAGGGGATAAGGTTGCGCGGCACTACCCAGCTGGACACAGGACGGGCCCACGGCGGCGGCAAATTCCGTGTCTTGAATCGCGAGATGAAACTATGGCGGCAAAAAAGAAAGCGGCAACCTTTGAGGACGCGCTGGAGGAACTGGAAAAGCTGGTGGAGCGCCTGGAAACCGGCGATCTACCACTCGAAGAAGCACTGGCGGACTTCGAGCGTGGCGTCAAACTCACCCGCGAGTGCCAGCAAAAGCTCGCCACCGCCGAACAAAAGGTCAAAGTGCTGATGGAGGACAGTGGAGGTATCCGCGAACTGCCCTTCGATACAGAAGATGACAGCAGCAGCACGGAAAGCCCCTAGTGTCCGCTCCAACGCCAGACCAACTGCAAGACTTTCTGCGCCAGGCCGCCAAGCGCGTGGAAACCACCCTGAGCCAGGCCCTCGCACAACCCACCAGTGGTGCGGAAAAATTGTTCGCAGCCATGCGCTACGCCGCCCTGGGGCCCGGCAAGCGTCTGCGCCCCGCCCTGGTCTACGCCTGTGGGCAAGCACTGGGCGGCAGGGCATTTGATCCCGCCAGCTGCGACGCCGCGGCGGCAGCGCTCGAGTGCATCCACGCCTATTCCCTGGTCCACGATGACCTGCCAGCTATGGACGATGACGACCTGCGTCGCGGCCGGCCCACCTGCCACATTCAATTCGACGAAGCCAGTGCCATTCTCGCTGGCGATGCGCTGCAAACCGCCGCCTTCGAACTACTGCTGGCCAGCAGTACTGAGTCCGCACTGAAGCTAAACCTGTTGCAAGAACTGGCCGTGGCGGCCGGCGGGCGCGGCATGGTCGCGGGGCAGGCAATCGATCTCGACGCCGTTGACAAAACCTTGGACCTCGCGCACTTGGAGCGGATGCACCGCTTGAAAACCGGCGCACTAATCCGTGCCAGCGCCCGCATGGGCGCCCTGCTCGGCGGCGCGGATTGCGGGCAGCTGCAAGCCGTCACCCGCTATGCGGAGGTAATCGGCCTGGCGTTCCAGGTGCAGGACGACATACTGGATGTTACCGCCGACACCGCCACCCTCGGCAAAACCCAGGGCGCCGACGCAGCCCGCAACAAGCCCACCTATGTCTCCCTGCTGGGACTGGACGGCGCGAGAGAGAAACTCGACGGACTCCACGGTCAGGCTATCGATGCGCTGGCGCAGCTCGACGGCGAAACCCGCCTTCTGCGACAGCTCGCCGACTACATAGTGCAGCGAAGCCACTGAAAACAACCTGTCTCCGCGACCGACGGTATCCGCGCATGGGTTCCGAGACCCGTAGCCTGCGGCGGTTCCGTCGCACGGGGCTGGCGCCCGATAGGATGCAATATCCCTGTCACAGGCATACAATTCCCCCCTTACCCATCAGTTGCAATTGATACGTTTGATGTTCAACGAAATCCCACGCACAAGGCCGCAGACACCGTTGCTCGACAGCATCGATGACCCGGCACAACTGCGCGCCCTGGACGAGCGGCAGCTGCCGGAGCTGGCCAATCAGCTGCGAGAATATCTGCTGTACTGCGTCGGCCAGACCGGCGGCCACTTCGGCGCCGGCCTGGGCGTGGTGGAGCTGACGATCGCTCTACACTACATCTACAACACACCGGAAGACCGGCTGGTTTGGGATGTCGGCCACCAGACGTATCCACACAAAATTCTCACCGGCCGCCGCGAACAGATGTTGACCATGCGCCAGAAAGGTGGCCTTTCCGGCTTTCCCAAGCGCGCGGAAAGCCCCTATGACACCTTCGGTGTAGGGCACTCCAGCACCTCTATCAGCGCGGCTCTGGGGATGGCGCTGGCCTCCTCCGAAGAGCGCAGGGTGGCGGCGATCATCGGCGATGGCGCCATGACCGCGGGTTTGGCCTTCGAAGCGTTGAACCACGCGGCCCACACCGGCAAAAACATGCTGGTAGTGCTGAATGACAACCGCATGTCCATTTCCAAAAACGTCGGCGGCCTCGCCACCTACTTCGCCAAGATTCTCGCCAGCAAAACGTACCTCAGCATGCGCGAGGGCAGCCGCCGCATACTTTCCGCCATTCCCAAGGCCTGGCAGTTGGCACGGCGCACCGAAGAACACGTCAAGGGTATGATCACGCCCGGCACCCTGTTTGAGGAGCTGGGATTCAACTATGTCGGCCCACTGGATGGCCACAACCTGCACGACCTGGTACACACACTGCGCAACCTGCGCAACCAGCGCGGGCCACAGCTGTTGCACGTGGTCACCACCAAGGGCAAGGGATTCGGTCCGGCCGAGGAAGACCCGGTGGGCTACCACGCGCTGAATAAGCTGGAACCGGAGCCCAAGGTGCAAGTGGCCATGCCGGCGGAGAAAAAAACGCCCAAATATCAGGATGTCTTCGGCTGCTGGCTATGCGATATGGCGGAGAGAGACGAAAAGCTGATCGGTATCACCCCGGCCATGTGTGAAGGCTCCGGCATGGTGACCTTCGCCGAACGCTTCCCGGAGCGTTTCCACGACGTGGCCATCGCCGAACAACACGCAGTGACCCTGGCGGCGGGCCTCGCCTGCGAGGGCGCCAAGCCGGTGGTAGCCATCTACTCCACCTTTCTGCAGCGGGGCTACGACCAGCTGGTGCACGATGTAGCCATCCAGAACCTGGACGTCACCTTCGCCATCGACCGCGCCGGGCTGGTGGGCGAAGACGGCCCCACCCATGCCGGCAGCTTCGACCTCACTTATATGCGCTGCCTGCCGAATGTGGCGATCGCCGCCCCCAGCGACGAAAACGAATGCCGCCAGCTGCTCTATACCGCCTACCGGCACAAGGGCCCTGCAGCGGTGCGCTACCCCCGGGGCACCGGGCCCGGTGCAGAAATCCGCAAGGAAATGACCGAACTGCCCCTCGGCAAGGGCCGCCTGATGCGTAAGGGCACCGGGGTGGCCATTCTGAATTTCGGCACTTTGCTGGCGCCCGCCATGGCAGCGGCGGAAAATCTCAATGCCACTGTCGCCGACATGCGCTGGGTCAAGCCCCTGGACGAGCGTTTGATCGACGAACTCGCAGCTGAGCACCAACTGCTGGTCACTATCGAGGAAAACACCATCGCCGGTGGCGCCGGCAGCGCGGTTATGGAATATCTCAACAGAGTCGGCACTCTGATCCCAATGCTGCAGCTCGGCCTGCCCGACAGAATCATCGAACACGGCAAACACAAGGTGCTACTTGCGGAATTGGGTCTGGACGCCACGGGCATAGAACGGCAGATTCGCCAGCGGCTGGAAAACCAAAGCCCCGATTACAAAATCCAAAATCTACTGTAACCACTGCAAGCGCCGGATGGCCATCCGGCAGCCCCGGATAACAACTCGCTCCTCGGACTTCATATTGGCGCAGGGGAAACCATGTCCAAATTTACCAAATTTCTACTGTTTACCGTCGCACTGCTGAACGCCGCCGGCGCCGCGGCAATGGATGAAAAGGCCTTCGACAACGCCTTCCGGGCACTGCCAGACGAACCCGCCAGCAAGCGTCTGCAAGCACTGCAGGACCTGCGCTACCGCTGGTTGATGGAAAGCTTTCCCGCACGGGCCACCTACCAGGGTTATCCCGGTGTCAATGATCGCTGGACAGACGCCTCCGAGGCGGGTATCCAGCGGCGACAGGAGCAAACTCGCCGTATGCTCGCTGCCGTCCGGCATATCCACAGTGAGCAACTGAGCGCGGATCAGCAACTGGATTACCAGCTGCTCTACCAGGACCTGCTAAACGAAGTAAAGGGTTTTCAATTTCCGGAACACCTGCTCCCCATCAACCACATGAGTGGCATACAGCGCAGTGTACCCGGAGTGCTGAACGCCATGCCCAGGCGTACCGCGGACGACTACGAAATAATTCTTACCAGACTGGAAAAACTACCGACTCTGGTTCAGCAAACTCAGGCGCTGATGCGCGAGGGGCTGAAACAAAAAATCACTCCGCCACAGATCACCCTGCGTGATCTTCCAGCGCAAATTCGCGCCCTGATGCCGGAGGACCCGCAACAAAGCCCGCTGCTCAGCGCATTCAGCGAAATGCCCCAGAGCATACCCGCAAGCCGCCAGCGCCGGTTGCGGGAGCGCGCCTACGCCCTCTATAACAAAGCACTGGTACCGGCCTGGCGCAACCTGGCGGAATTCGTGGAGCGCGAATACATCCCCAGTGCCCGGGTCAATACCGCCTTTACCAGCCTGCCGGACGGCCTGCGCTGGTATGCGTACAAAGTGCGTACAAGCACGACCACTGCTCTCAGCCCAGAGGAAATCCACCGCATCGGCCTGAATGAGGTGCGGCGCATTCGCGCCGAAATGGAGAAGATAATTAAAAAGACGGGCTTCGAAGGGGATTTTCGCGAATTCACCGAATTCCTGCGTACCGATCCGCAATTCTTCTATACCGACAAAGAAGCATTGATACGCGGCTACCGGGATATCGCCAAGCGCATCGACGGCGAATTGCCCAAGTTGTTTGGCATGCTGCCGCGGCTGCCCTACGGTGTAAAACCCATCCCCGCCTATGCGGAAAAAGTCCAGACTACCGCCTACTACCAGCCGGGTTCACCCGAAGCCGGCCGCGCCGGTATCTTCTTTGCCAACACCTATAAACTGGACAGCCGCCCGAAGTGGGAAATGGAGGCACTGACAGTACACGAAGCCGTACCGGGCCATCACCTGCAGATAGCCCTGGCGCAGGAACAAAAGGATATACACCCGCTGCGCCGCACCCAGTTTTACACCGCCTTTGTCGAGGGCTGGGGCCTCTATTCTGAAAGCCTCGGCCACGACCTGGGGCTCTACCAGGATCCCTACAGCGAATTCGGCGCCCTGACCTACGACATGTGGCGCGCGGTGCGCCTGGTGGTGGATACCGGCATGCACCAGCTGGGCTGGAGCCGGGAAGAGGCCATCGAATACTTTATGGAAAACAGCGCCAAACCACTGCACGACGTAACGGTGGAAATCGACCGCTACCTGGTTTGGCCCGGGCAAGCATTGGCCTACAAACTGGGGCAACTGAAAATCCGGGAACTACGCGCCAACGCCGAACAACAGCTGGGCGACAACTTTGATATTCGCGCCTTCCACGACCAACTACTGAGCACTGGTGCCCTGCCGCTGAATGTGCTGGAAACCAGGATGAACGACTGGATAAAAGCGCAAAGTAGCAACTCTGTCAGCACCCGGGCCAAGCCCACACCGGCGGGACAAGCCACGTCAAGCTGAACCCAGCCAATCCCGTATCGCGCCTGCAGTACCCCCGATAAAAGAAAAGCCGGCTTTTAGCCGGCCTTTATATCCGATTGAAACGAGTGCATCACCTTTCTCGACCCGCAACAATCTGATGGTTTGAGTATAGCCGCTGTGTGAAGTTCCACCGCGTTTTTTACTCGCGATCAAGAATGCGCCTCCCGGTTTGCCGTGCTGTGACACATTTATAAAATTTTTGTGACGCGCAACCCGCTTTTCACCTCCTCCCCTTTTCACCGCACTCCACCTCCCCGGGGGTGGGATGCCACTCCCCTTTCCCCTGGGATTCAATAGACAAAGGGAGATATTTTCGACTCCCATCATTAAATAAAAATAACCCGGACCAAACCTATGCGATCGATAAAACTCTTTATCGGGGTGCCTCCACTGGTGCGCCTCCTGCTCAGCAGTTTGCTCTGTACCATTTGCCTACCGGCACAGTCATCCGATACCCCTGAGCCCTCAGCGGTCAATATTCCCGGTACCATCCAAGGCCAACTCGGTTGTCCCGGAGACTGGCAGCCGGAATGTGCCGCCAGCATGCTCGGCTACGACGCCAGTGACGACAAATGGCAGGGCAGCTTCTTTATTCCCGCCGGCAATTGGGAATACAAAGCGGCACTGAACGGTAGCTGGAATGAAAACTACGGCCTGGGCGGCTGGCGCGATGGCGCCAATATCCCGCTGCATCTGGGTGCAGGGAGAGAGGTCAAATTTATCTACGACCACGAGACCCACTGGATCACAGACAACGTCAACAGCACCATCGCCACTGTGGCGGGCAATTTTCAGTCCCAGCTAGGCTGCCCCGGAGACTGGCAGCCGGACTGTCTGCGGAGCTGGATGCAGGACCTCGATGGCGACGGCATCTATACCTTTGTCACCGACAAAATTGCCGCAGGAGACTACGAATTTAAAGTAGCTTTAGATGAAAGCTGGAGCGAAAGCTACGGCAATCAGGGAAATAACCTCGCATTCACTGTAAGCGAGGACAATGACGAAATCTACTTCGCCTTCGACAGTGCGACAAAACAGGTGAGCGTGAGTACCAACGGTATTCCCCGCGGCGACTTGAGCCTGGACAAGGCCCATTGGGTCTCGGCGGATACCTTCGCCTGGAACATTTCCCCGCGGGACGGCGACACCGTCAAGTTGCACTTCAGCACAGATGCCAAGCTGAAACTGGGTACCGACGGCGTCAGCGGCGACGGTGAGATAACCCTGCAAACAAGCAGCCTCTCCGATGCCGTGCGGCAAAAATTCCCCCACCTATCCGGCTACACCGCACTGCAGCTGCCCGCTGGAAGCCCACCGATCAGCGACTTAGTAACAAAGCAACTGGCGGTGGCAATTTACGACAGCGAAGGTCAAGTCCGAGACGCCACCGGTGTGCAGCTGGCGGGCGCCCTCGACGACCGCTTCGCCTACGACGGCGACCTCGGTGCCATCGTCGGCCATACATCCATCGCCTTCAAACTCTGGGCGCCCACCGCACGCTCAGTAAAACTGCACCTGTTCCGCGACGCGGCTGGCAACACCGCCGATATGATTGTGCCAATGGTCTTCGACCAGGGCACTGGAGTATGGACCGCGGACATAGATAAGCAATGGGATCGTAAGTTCTATCTCTACGAAGTAGAGGTCTATTCCTATTTCAGTCGCAGTATTGAGACCAATCTGGTCACCGACCCCTATTCCCTGAGCCTGTCCATCAACAGCGGCAAAAGCCAGATCGTCAACCTGGATGACCGCGACTTAAAACCTCGCGGGTGGGACCGGCTGCGCAAGCCGCGCCTGGAGAAAGCGGAAGATATTTCCGTCTACGAATTGCATGTGCGCGACTTCAGCATCGAAGATAAAACCGTACCGGAAGAGGCACGGGGTACCTTTAAGGCGTTTACCAAGTACAACAGTGATGGTATGCGCCATCTAGCTGGGCTGGCCCGCGCCGGACTGACCCATGTGCACCTGTTGCCCGCTTTCGATTTCGCCACGGTAAACGAAGATCGCAGCCAGCAAGCGCAAACCCCGGACCTTTCCGTCTATGCTCCGGACAGCGCAGAGCAGCAGGCAGCGGTCAGTGCCGTACGGGACAGCGACGGTTTCAACTGGGGCTACGACCCGCTGCATTTCACCGTGCCCGAGGGCAGTTACAGCACCAACCCCGATGGTGTGGCACGTATCCGCGAATTCCGCGAAATGGTGCAGGGGCTTTCCCGTATCGGCCTGCGGGTGGTAATGGATGTGGTCTACAACCACACCAGCTCCTTTGGCCAATACGACAATTCCGTTCTCGATAAAATTGTTCCCGGCTACTACCACCGCCGCAACCTGGAAGGCGGTGTGGAAATGAGCAGCTGCTGCGCCAACACCGCCAGCGAACACGCGATGATGGAAAAGCTAATGCTGGATTCCATGCTCACCTGGGCAAAAGCCTACAAGGTGGACGGTTTCCGCTTCGACCTGATGGGCCATCACAGCCGCGACAATATCCTCAAGGCACAGGCATTCCTGCAATCCCTGACACTCAAAGAGGACGGTGTCGATGGCAGCAGCATCTACCTCTACGGTGAAGGCTGGAATTTCGGTGAAGTGGCGAACGATGCCCGTTTTGTACAGGCTCGCCAAAGCAATATGGCTGGCACCGGCGTAGGCACCTTTAACGACCGGCTGCGCGATGCGGTGCGCGGCGGTAACCCGTTCGGCGGCTATGAAGAACAGGGTTTCGGCAACGGCCTCTATACCGATTCCAACGGAAAATTCGCCGGCGGCGACGAACGCGCCACACTGCTGACCCTGGCGGACAAGGTGCGTATTTCACTGGCCGGTAACCTGGCCGATTACCCGCTGATCGATGCCAGCGGCAATGCGATTACCGGCAGCCAGTTGATCTACAACGGCCAGCCCACCGGCTACACTGCCGACCCGCAGGAATCAATCAACTATATTGCCGCCCACGACAATGAAACCCTGTTCGACGGGATTCAGATCAAGGCCAACAGCACCGCTTCGTTGGAAGAGCGGGTGCGCATGCAGGCGTTTAGCAACTCACTGGTACTCTTCGCCCAGGGCGTTCCGTTTATCCACGCCGGGCAGGAATTCCTGCGCTCCAAATCCATGGACAGGGACAGCTACAACTCCGGCGACTGGTTCAATGCACTGGACTTCAGTTTAGAAACCAGCAAATGGGGAGCGGGCCTGCCCATCGCCGAAAAAAATCAGGACAACTGGCAAATCATGCAGCCACTGTTGGCCAATCCAAACCTTTCACCGCGGAAAATACACCGACTGTGGAGCACAGCCCTCTTCCGAGAACAGCTGGCAATACGCAACAGCTCACCGCTGTTCCGCCTGCCGACGGCCGAAGCGGTAGAAAAGCACCTGAGTTTTCTCAACACAGGGCCAGAACAGGTTCCCGGGCTGATCGCCATGCAACTCAGAGACAGGAAAGGCGAAGTAGACCGCCGCTATGCGCGAATACTGGTACTGTTTAACGGCGACGACGAAACCGTGCAATTCAGCAAAGACAGCCTGCGCGGCCTGAACCTGAAATTGCACCCGTTGCAGAAATTCTCGGTGGATCGACGCCTGCGCACAGTGGATTTCGACCGAGACAGCGGTACCTTCACCCTGCCTGGGCGCAGCACTGTCGTGTTTGTGGAGAAGCGTCACGGCCCGCGGAAACACGTATGGTGGTGGGATTAATCCGCGACTGATCCCGCCGCTAGGGCGAATCCTCCGAGGCCGTTTTTACACGCCCCCGGGGGCTTCGCCCCATCAATCACGAGAGGTGATTGGCGAATTACTCCTGCTCTTCGCCATTATCGTCGAACAGGTGCCCCAGCTTGCCCTTTTTAGTGGACAGATATTTAACATTGTGCGGATTGCGACCACTCTGATGGGGCAGGCGCTCTACAACCTCTATACCCAGATCCTGCAAGGCCTTTACCTTGCGCGGGTTGTTGGTCATCAGGCGTACAGACTGAATCCCCAAATGCTCGCACATGGCCTTCAAAATCGAGTAATCGCGCATATCGGCGCCAAAACCCAGCTGTTCGTTGGCTTCCACGGTGTCGGCACCACAGTCCTGTAGGTGATAGGCGCGGATCTTGTTCAAAAGACCGATGCCGCGCCCCTCCTGGCGCAGATAAAAGATGGCGCCGCGGCCCTCCATCGCGATCCGGTGCATAGCGTGCTGCAACTGCGCACCGCAGTCACAGCGCAGGGAGAAAAGCGCGTCTCCCGTCAGGCATTCTGAATGGATGCGAGCCAGCAGCGCCTCGCCTGTTCCTATATCTCCCATAGTGAGCACCACGTGCTCTTTGCCTGCCTCTACATCTTCAAAGCCATGCATTTCAAACATGCCCCAGGAGGTGGGCAGTTTGGATGACTCCACATAGCGAATGGTCAAATTCGTACCTCTCAATATCGAATGGCGTCGCTTCCGGTTCACGGGTTCCGGTGCGCTAGCGCCGTGGTACGGCCCACATTTTCAGTTGCGGGCCCGCAGTATCAGGACGCCGCCCTGCTGCTCCATATCCACCCGGCTCAGAAAACTGTTGCCGAGCAGGGTTATGCGGGGGAAGTCGTCCGCGTGTACCGTGGCGTCCACATTGGTCAGCGCAATACCGCCGATAGTGACACTGTCCAGGCGCAGCTTGTAAGCGCGGACCATACCATTAGCGGTCGCCACCTGTACCGGACGCGCCCGCTCCAGATTCAATCCCAGGCGGCGCGCGGTGGGGTAGTTGAGCGAGATATTGGTGGCGCCGGTATCCACCAGAACCGGCACACTGCGACCGTTAATCCAGGCGCTGGTGTTGTAGTGGCCGCGACTGTCCGGCATCAAACGCACCTCAGCCCGCCGAGTTTCCGCGTAGCTGCTGGCCACAGGCGCATCCAGGGTCAGCTTCTGCTCTCGCCCGTCAATTTTCACGCGCGCATAGCGGGTATTCGCCTCGATCAACTGCACACCTTCCGGGGATTTCTGCCCGGATTTCAACAATCGCTGATGTCCGTCGATTTCCAGCATGGCGCTAGTGCCAAACAGTCCTTTCAGTTGTACCTGCTGAGCAAATGCGACCTCAGGCGAAAGCAGGCACAGCCAGACAAGCATAAGACGCATGGGCGCTTCCCTATCCGATCACCAGGGCGGTCAATTGCAGCAATAACGCTGCAAAGATGCCCGCCAGTATATCGTCCAGCATAATTCCGACACCACCGTGTACGCGGCGGTCAATCCAGCGGATGGGCGGCGGTTTGACGATGTCGAACAGGCGAAAGAGCGCGAATCCATACAGCGCCCATGCCCAGCCTGCGGGGGCCATAAACATGGTCAGCCAGTAGCCCACCATCTCATCCCAGACGATGCCCCCGTGGTCATGTACACCGAGCTTTTCCGATGCGGCGCCGCACAGGTAGCAACCAAGCAAGGCGGCGGCGGTGACCAGCACCAGATACCAGGCGGGGGACAGCCCGGCGAGCAGCCACCAGAAGGGAATGGCCGCAAGGGTTCCAAAAGTACCCGGCGCTCTGGGCGCCAGTCCGGAGCCGAAGCCAAAAGCCAGCAACATTACCGGGTCGCGCAACAGCTGGCGGAAACTGGTTTTTTTCATAGTCCGATCAAAAGTGTTGATAGCCGCATGCCTGGGGAATCCAGCGCTCACCGTCCCGCCAGGCCCGGACTTCGCCCGCACCTTCGACAATGCGACCGATCCGCGTCACATCCAGACCGAGCAGTTCCAGCTGCGGAATATTTTCCGGCGGTACGGTAAAACACAACTGATAGTCGTCTCCACCGCCCGCGGCCAACGCCGCAGCGCCCTCGCCTGCCAGCTGCTGCGCCAGCGGCGCCACCGGCAGGGCTTGCATATCGATATCCGCACTCACGCCGCTGGCGGCGCAAATATGCCCGAGATCGGCGAGCAGACCGTCGGAGATATCCAGCGCGCTGCTGGCCAGACCACCGATGGACTCGGAGAGGGACAATTGCGGCTCGGGAAAATAGAAGACGTGCTCAGCCTCCCGCCGAGTGCTTTCAGCGGCCGGCTGCTGCCCCAATATGACCGGAAGAGCCGCCGCCGCGGCCCCCAGGGAGCCACTCACGTAAACTGCGTCGCCCGCCGATGCGCCGTCCCGGCGCAGGGGGCACTCGCTGATACCGGTGACCTGAATCGTGATCGACAGCGGACCGCGGGTGGTATCGCCACCCACCAGAGAGATCCCATAGCGCGCCGCGGTCTCCAGCAGGCCACGGGAGAAAGCCCGCAGCCAATCGACATCGCTGTGGGGCAGCGTCAGTGCCAGGGTAAACCAGAGTGGCCGCGCGTTCATTGCCGCCAGATCACTGAGGTTGACCCGCAGTGCACGGGCGGCAACGGCAACAGGGTCCGCGCCGGCAGGAAAATGCCTGTCCGCAACCAGGGTGTCCACCGAGGTGGCGAGCACCCCCTCCGCCGGCGGCCGCAGCAGGGCGCAGTCATCGCCGATGCCCAGTACGACGCCCTCGCTGTTTTTTTTTGCCCCGGCAAAAAAATCGCGAATGATGTCAAATTCGCCAGAAGCGGCCGGCATGTCTCTTTGCGCCTCAGGCCTTTTTATCCGCGGCTACTTCGGCCGCGCGCAGGTCCGCAGCGGTCTTGTCCAGAATGCCGTTGATAAATTTGTAGGCGTCGGTGGGACCGAACTTTTTCGCCAACGCGATCGCTTCATTGATCACCACCTTGTAGGGCACATCGACGCGATGCAGCAACTCATAGGTGGACATGCGCAGCAGTGCCCGGGAAACCGGATCCAGCTCATCGACGCTGCGATCCAAATGGGGAGCGAAAGCGCCCTCCACCCGATCGAGATTTTTCGCGACACCGTGCAGCAGATCGCGAAAGTAAGGCACGTCTGCCTTGCTCATATCGTTATCGGCGTGAAACTCAGCCTCGATGGTATTCAGGCTGGCGCCGGCCATGTGCCACTGATAAAGGGCCTGCATGGCATAATGGCGCGCCTTGCGGCGCGCGGATGCAGTTACAGTCATGGTTCAATCAATCTTTTATTGGCTTCCCCGGCCAGGGCCCGCGAGGAAGTGAAGCGGCAATTGGGACTAGTCTGACAGGTCTTAGAAAAACCCCTGACTAATGCACACGGACGCTGTCGTTGATTCCAGAGCACTCATTTGACGCCGAAGAATCTACACCGCCGTGAAGCGGATTAATCAGAAATTCCTTAGATCTTGCCCAGCAGGGAGACCATTTCCAACGCAGTTTCCGCCGCTTCGCAGCCTTTGTTGCCAGCCTTGGTACCGGCGCGTTCAATTGCCTGCTCGATACTGTCTACGGTCAGCACGCCAAAAGTCACCGGAATACCGCTGTTCAGGGATACCTGGGCCAGACCTTTGGTGCACTCACCGGCGACATATTCGAAATGCGGTGTGCCGCCGCGAATCACCGCACCCAGCGCGATAATGGCATCGAACTTACCGCTTCCGGCCAGCTTTTGCGCGGCCAGCGGAAACTCAAAGGCCCCCGGCGCGTAGTAGACGGTGATGTCCTCATCCTTGATTCCCTTGCGGCGCAGTGTATCCAAAGCGCCTTCCTTCAGGCTCTCCACCACAAAACTGTTCCAGCGGCTTACCAGCAGCGCGTATTTGCCCTGACAGTTGGTGAAATCGCCTTCGATAACCTTGATATTGCTCATAATTGTTTTCCATTGTCCCCGCAGACGGGTTCTGGTGTTCTTCGGTCCGGCCGGCGCTTCAGTCCCGAGCGCCGTCGTCCGCGTTCAGATACTCTTCCACTTCCAGATCAAAACCGGAAATGGCACTGAATTTAAACGGGGCGCTCATCAGGCGCATTTTGCGCACCTTCAAATCGCGCAGTATCTGCGAACCGGTTCCAACCTGCTTGTAAACCAGATCCTGACTGGGACGCTGTTGTTTACCGCTGATCAGCCAGTCGATGCTCTCCTCGATTTCCTCGGTGGTTTCGTTGTGGCAGATCAGTACCGCCACTCCCTTGCCCTCTGCGGCGATGCGCTGCATCGCGCGGCGGAAGGTCCAGGGAGTGAACTTTTCGTCGCCTCGGCGGATACCGAGCACATCCCGCAATGTATTGCCCACATGCACCCGCACCAGAGTCGGTTCTTCCGGCGTCGGCTCCCCTTTGACAAACGCGAAGTGGCGTTCGCGACGGGCCTTATCCAGATAAGTGCGCAGCTTGAATTCGCCGAACTCGGTCTGCACCGAACGCTCGTTGATGCACTCTACGGTCTTTTCGTTCAAGGCGCGATAATTAATCAGGTCGGCGATAGTACCAATCTTGAGGTTGTGGGTCTGGGCAAATTTTTCCAGATCCGGGCGGCGCGCCATGGTGCCGTCTTCATTCATGACCTCACAGATAACTGCGGCCGCCTCGAAACCCGCCAGGCGCGCCAGGTCGCAGCCCGCTTCAGTGTGACCGGCCCGGCTCAGTACGCCACCGGGCTGGGCCATAATCGGGAAAATATGACCGGGCTGAACCAAGTCTGAGGGTTTGGCATTGCGCGCGACCGCAGCGCGAATGGTACGCGCGCGGTCAGCGGCGGATATACCAGTGGTGACGCCTTCGGCGGCCTCAATGGACACGGTGAAGTTGGTATTGAACTGAGCGCCGTTTTCCCGCGACATCAGCGGCAGATCCAGCTGCTCGCAGCGCTCCCTGCTCATGGGCAAACAGATGAGACCGCGGGCGTGGGTGGCCATAAAGTTGATGTCCTCCGCGCGCACCTGCTCGGCGGCCATCACCAAGTCGCCCTCGTTTTCCCGATCCTCGTCATCCATCAGGATCACCATTTTGCCCTGACGGATATCGTCGATCAGTTCTTCAACGGTATTGAGTTCCATAAAGCTCTCTAACTCTTTGGTTGGCGACCTCAATTTGAGGCCGGGGCGCCCGGTAGTGCAGAAGCATCCGATCGATCGGCGCCGGCGAACAGGCTGTTGAATACCAACAGCCCACTAAGCCCTGTAAAAGCCGTGCCTGGCCAGAAATTCCATCGTCAATCCACCGCTTTCCGGTTCGGCAGCCCTGTCGCCGAGCAGCAGCCGCTCCAGGTAGCGGGCAATCAGATCCACCTCCAAATTGACGCGGGTGCCGGCCCGGTAAACGTCCATCACCGTCTCTTGAAGCGTGTGCGGCACTATGGTCAATTCAAACTCAGCGCCATCTACCGCGTTAACAGTGAGGCTGGTGCCGTCGACGGTGATGGAGCCCTTGTGAGCGATGTATTTGGCCAGGTTGTCCGGGGCCCGCAGACGAAAGCGCTCGGCGCGGGCTTCGGATTTGCGCCAAACCACTTCGCCGATGCCGTCCACATGGCCGCTGACAATGTGACCACCGAGCCGGGTCTGCGGGGTCAGAGCCTTTTCGAGGTTGACCTTATCACCGATCTTCCAGTCACCGACGGTGGCCACTTTGAGGGTTTCGGCGGAGACATCGGCCCAATAGCCATCACCGGGGAGGTCCACCACCGTCAGACAAACACCGTTGGTGGCGATACTGTCCCCCAGCTGCACGTCGGACAAATCGAGCTTGCCGGTCTTGACCCGCAAACGCAGGTCGCCGCCCTTTGGCTGCAGTTCAGAAATTTCACCTACAGCTTCGATAATACCGGTAAACATCTCCGCTCCATCATATAAGAGCCTTTAACGCTCTATGTCAGTTGTGGCCGTGATGCGCCAGTCGTGCCCGACCGCACGCATATCAGTAATGGTAACCGGCAACACCGAACCCATCCGCGCGATGGGTAGTTCGAACAGCGGCCTGGCCGTGCTGCCGAGCAGCTTCGGCGCCATATAGACAATCAGCTCATCTACATGGCCTCGGTAGAGGAATTCACCTGAAAGGGTAGCGCCGCTCTCCACCAGTATCTCGTTGCACTGGCGCCGCGCCAACTCCTTGAGCAGCGCCGACAGGTCCACACGCCCCTTTCCATCCGCCGGCAGTACCAACACCTCGGCGCCCGCCTGTTCCAGCCGGTCGCGGCGCGATATGTCCGCGCCTGCGGTTGTGGCCACCAATGTGGGGGCGTCGCCCTGCAATATAAAGGCTTTGGGCGGGGTGCGCAGTTTACTGTCAACAATAACTCGCAGCGGCTGCACTTCCGCCGCTTGCTCCGCGGCCAGCAGTTCCAGGGCCATTTCGTCGGCGCGCACATTCAGGTTGGGATTGTCAAAACGCACGGTTTCCACGCCGGTGACTATCGCGCAGCTGCGCGCGCGCAGCCGCTGTACATCGGCGCGGGCGGCGGGTCCGGTAACCCACTTGGATTCACCGCTGGCCATGGCAGTGCGACCGTCCAGGCTCATCGCCGACTTACAACGCACAAACGGCAGGCCCAAAGTCATACGCTTGATAAACCCGGGGTTGAGCGCACGACACTGCTCCTCCAGCAGTGGGCCCTCCACCTCGATACCCGCGTCCTTGAGCTTTTGCAGCCCCCGACCGCTGACCGCGGGGTTGGGGTCCTGCATGCCGTAAACCACTCTGGCCACACCACTCTGGATCAATGCGTCAGCACAGGGGCCGGTGCGGCCAGTATGGCTGCAGGGCTCCAAGGTCACATAGACAGTCGCACCGCGGGCGCCATCCCCGGCAACACTGAGTGCTTCAATCTCCGCGTGTGGCAAACCGGCGCGCTGGTGCCAGCCTTCAGCGACGATATTGCCTTCGCTGTCGGCAATCACGCAGCCGACACGGGGGTTGGGCATAGTGGTGTAGAGGCCCCGCTCCGCCAGCTGAATCGCCCGCGCCATCAGTTCCCGTGGGGTCATTTTTTCTCCGTGTGCCTGCTGGTGAGCCGCTCGATTTCCTCACTGAATTCGCTGACATCCTCGAAACGGCGGTAAACCGAGGCGAAGCGGACATAGGCGACCTGGTCCAGCTCGCGCAGCTGTTCCATCACCAGTTCACCGATGACCCGCGCCGGCAGTTCTCGCTCTCCGGTTGCCCGCAGGGCGTGTTTGATTTGTGAAACCGCGGACTCCACGCGCTCGGTGCTCACTGGCCGCTTCTCCACCGCGCGCTGTATGCCCGCGCGCAGCTTGTCTTCATTGAAGGGCTCGCGATGGCCGTTCTGCTTGACTACCCGCGGCAATAAGAGCTCCGCGGTCTCAAAGGTAGTGAAGCGCTCGCGGCACTGTAGGCACTCGCGCCGGCGGCGCACCTGGTCACCGTCAGCCACCAAGCGGGAATCGACAACCTTGGTTTCTTCTGCGCTGCAGAATGGACAGTGCATGAGGGATTGTCTCTAGGGGATTGAAAAACGGGCCGCAGTTTACCACAGACACTCCGGCCCTTGAGCGGTCCCGCCGCACTATGGCCCCATGATTCCCCTGTATCAGAGCAACCGCTGATCCATAGGGCAGGTCTAAATGGGATGAATGTTTCGACTGTACAGGGCACTCAGCAGCCGGGTGAGGCCCGTATTCAGCGATCTCAAAGTTTCCACCCACCTCCCGGGCTTCTCGCCCGGGGGAGGGCCCGCGGCCGCAGGACGGCTTGATCAGCCGCCGCAACGCTGTAGGTTTTCAGCCTTTGTAGACAGGGAAGCGCGCGCAGATATCCAGCACTTTTTGCTTCACCTCGGCGATGGTCGCCTCGGCGTCGCCTTTCTCCAGGGCATCCAGCACGTCGCAGATCCAATGCGTCAACTCCTGGGTTTCCTTGACACCGAAGCCACGGGTGGTAATCGCGGGCGTACCGACGCGCAGACCACTGGTGATAAATGGGGAGCGCGGATCGTTGGGGACCGCGTTTTTGTTCACGGTAATATTGGCCCGGCCCAGCGCTTCATCGGCATCTTTGCCCGTGTACTCTTTGCCAATCAGATCCACCAGCATCAGGTGATCGTCAGTACCGCCAGAGACAATGTTGATGCCGCGATCGAGGAAGGTCTCGGCCATGGCTCGGGCATTTTCCACCACTTTCTTCTGGTATTCCTTGTACTCCGGGCTCATGGCTTCCTTGAAGGACACGGCCTTGGCCGCGATCACATGCATCAGAGGGCCGCCCTGCCCCCCGGGGAATACCGCGCTGTTGAGCTTTTTCTCGATCTCTTCGTTGGCCTTGGCCAGAATGATACCGCCACGGGGACCGCGCAGGGTTTTGTGGGTAGTGGAGGTCACCACGTCCGCATGGGGAATCGGCGAGGGGTAGACACCCGCAGCCACCAGACCGGCAACATGGGCCATATCCACAAACAGGTAAGCGCCCACTTTGTCGGCGATCTCGCGGAAGCGGCCCCAATCCATAATGCGTGAATAAGCGGAGAAACCGGCAACGATCATCTTCGGCTTGTGCTCCAGAGCGAGGCGTTCCACCTCTTCATAATCCACCTCACCGGTCTCGGGGTTGAGGCCGTACTGCACCGCGTTGTATATCTTGCCGGAGAAGTTCACCCGTGCTCCGTGGGTCAGGTGGCCACCGTGGGCCAGGCTCATCCCCAATACGGTGTCCCCCGGCGCACACAGTGCCTGATAAACCGCGGCGTTTGCCTGGGAGCCGGAGTGCGGCTGCACGTTGGCATAGTCGGCGCCGAACAGCTGCTTGGCCCGCTCTATCGCCAGGGTTTCCACTTTATCGACATACTCACAACCGCCGTAGTAGCGCTTACCCGGGTAGCCTTCCGCGTACTTGTTGGTCAGGCTGCTGCCCTGGGCTGCCATCACCAGTGGGCTGGTGTAGTTCTCGGAGGCGATCAGCTCAATGTGCTCCTCCTGGCGGCGATCTTCCTCCTGAATGGCTTCCCAGATATCCGGGTCATAGGAGGCGAGTGTGACTGATGAATCAAACATGGTATTCCCTCGGTAATGCGGGCTGGATCAGACAGGGTGAAACTATCGAAGGCGCGCATTGTACACCAAGGAAATCGTTGGCGCGCACGTATAGCGGCGCGGCTTCGGGCCGCGCGCTGGGAAGGGTTTAGAAGTGCAGGGTCATGGTACCGGACCAGAAGGCAATATCTTCCTCAATCACTGTGTATTCAAGCTCGATATTGGTGTTGGGGCCGTAGTTGAAGCCGATGCCCGCCCCCAGGGAAACGCCGGTGTCGTCGCTGCTGGAGGCGCCCACGGAGACGTCCTCATACAGCACGCCCAGGCGGCCTTTAAAGTAAACATCGCCATAGGAGCGATAGGTGGCGTAGCCTGCCATGGTCTGAACGTCCACATCGACATCATTGGCAAAAACATCGGCCTGACCACTGATCAGCGAATTGGTGTACTCAAGCTCGAATCCCCATCCTGAGGGCAATATATAACCTCCACGCAATCCCAGATTTAATGGGCTGTCTGCGTTGGGCAGGTCTATATCCATGATCCCGCCAACAGCCCCCCAATAGCCCCCCTCGGCAAAAGCCGCGGAAGAAGATACCAGCGCTAATACAGCGACACCTTTTGCAATATTACGCATACAAATTCCCTAACTGGTTATTGATCAATTCACACGGTAAGGTGGGCACGGATTCTACTCACCTTGATTTCCACCTAACAGTTCCCCAATCACAGAAGCGCACACGGAGCCCCTGTGACCGCGATGGCAACGCATGGTTCCAAGGCCCGCCCCGTGTCCAAGCGCGCAGATTGCCGCCTGCCACCACGCAACCGTGCCGAGGCTTGATCCAGGTCAAGCCTCCCGCTGTCAGACAGACAACAATGGGGACACCGGTCAATCAATGGAGGCGGACATGAACACTATCTATCGGCAGCTGTGCCTGGATCATAAACACCTCCAGCAGCTCCTCGATACTTTTGAGTCCCTTCTCCACAGCCTGGACGACAGGGAGCGGGACCCGGCGACCCTGGGGCTGATTCTCGACGCTTTAGACTATATTTCCGTTTACCCGGACAAGTGGCACCACCCCGTTGAAGATGTGGTATTTCAGCAGCTATTGACCAAACCCATCCCCTGCCGGGAGGCGGTTATCGCCACATCACAGGAGCACCAACATATCGCCGCCTGCACGCGGCAAATGTCCAGCCTGTTCTACGCCATCGCCAATGATTCTGCCGTAGAGCGCAGCAAGCTAATCAGCACGGCCCTGGATTACCTGAATCTGCAGCGCGACCACATGCGATGGGAAAACGAGATTGTCTATCCCCTGATCGAACAATACCTCACCGAGGCTGACTGGCAGGAAATACACGCGAACCTGAAGCAAAACAGCAATCCGGTATTTCACGCCGGAATCAAAAAGACATACGACATGCTGCACCAGTATCTAACAACATCAGATCAACCCGCAGCCGCATTGACCTGACCCCGCAAGATAAAAAGCGGGCGATTGCACTGTAGCAACAGACATCATTTTTCAATGCATCGCAATCTCGATCAGGAAACCAGAGAAAGGAGCATCCAATGAGAGACATCAAGTGCCACGGCATATCCATCGGGCTTGAAAGAATCAACTCTGAATTTTTTCTCTACGTCAAAGCCATAGGTCGGCTCACTCATGAAGATTATGAAGTAATAACACCACTTCTCGACTACGCATTACAAGGTATAAAAGATCCGAAAGTGAAAGCATTGGTAGATGTGGAAGACTTCGAGGGTTGGGAACTGCGCGCCGCCTGGGATGACTTTAAACTGGCGCTGAAACACGGCAATGAGTTTTCCAGAATCGCCGTGGTGGGCGAAGAAAAATGGCAAAAAGTTGCCGCACGTATCGCCTCCTGGTTTTTGAGTGGAGACGTACAATATTTCGAAGAACACGACGACGCACTGCACTGGCTGGCGCAACCGGATAATACCGAAAAATCTAGTCGAGACAGCCACCACAGCACGCCAGTATTTCCCACACACTAGGAAACAGTAAAACTGTCACAAGCGCTGAGATTGGTTTCGATTCATTCAGGCAATATAGGAATTCATCGCTAGCTCACCCGGAAGCGGACGACCGGGTTGCTTTTTTGACCGGCATAGCCGGTCTTTTTTTTAATAAAAAAGGCCAGCGGAGAAGCTGGCCACTGCGGTTTTGACTGGGAACCGCAAATAAAAAACTCTCGTGCTCAAAATTTCCATCTTAAAAAGATGGTCAAATGATGGGACAGACACCTAAAAGCCGTCAGTCACAGGAAAGCTCCTGTGTGCTTTCATAGCATCCATCCCACAGCCTGAACGCCCCTGCATCAAAAGAGACGCCCAAGCAAAAGACTACTTAACGGATTTGAATGCGCTTTGCCGCACGCTCACGCGGCTCCAGAAAAGGGATTTCCAAGGTGAGTACACCGTTGTTAAACTCTGCTTGAACATCATCTTCGGCAATATTGTCGCCGAGATCAAAGCGGCGCAGATAACTACCGCTAAAGCGTTCGCGGCGAATCACTTTTCCTTTTTCTTCTTTTTTGCTTTCTCGCTCAAGCACCGCCTCCAGAGTGAGCACACCTTCATCCAGAGTGAGCTTGATATTTTCCCGCTCGACACCCGGCAGATCGGCGACAATACGGTATTTTCCCTTTTCTTCAAAGATATCCACTTTGGGAGCAAAAGTTACCGGAGTTGTGGTGTCGGTGCTGGGTACACCACCCCACCAGCCGTGAAAAATATGATCGAAATCAAACGGAGATTTTCTCGGAATAATTTGCATGGTTGCGACTCCTTTCAGCGGTTGATTTACGCTTTAAGGTTAAGCCGCAACCGTGTGGCAGTTATTGATCTGAATCAAGCAAAAATCAGGCGCTGGCACATCAGCCCTCGCCCTCGTAGCCGCAGTGAGTACCGGCCACTTCACTGAGTCCGATCAGATCCAGTATTTCCACATCGCGCCCGCTGGCCCGTATCAGCTTTTCCTTTTGAAAACGGGAAAACAGGCGGCTTACGGTTTCCGCGGTCAACCCGAGATAGTTGGCAATATCGGTGCGCGGCATGGATAACACAAAGCGGCTGGCAGAATAACCGCGGCGCGCATAACGACTGGAGATATTGATCAGTAGCGCCGCCAAACGTGTATCCGCAGAACGCTTGCCCAGCAGCATCAGGATATCGTTTTCCTGTTTCAGCTCTTCCGAGAAAATACTGTAGATCTGCTGCTGCAGTGCCGGCACTTGCTGTGCCAGTGTCTCCAGCTGCGAGAACGGCAGTACACAGACGCTGCTATCCTCCAGCGCTTCCGCATAGCTCGGGTGCACCCGGCCACTGTAGGCGTCCAGGCCCAGCAGTTCTCCCGGCAGGGCAAAATGGGTCACCTGAGTATCGCCATCGGCGGCGATTACCGCCGACTTGAAGCTACCTGAGCGAATCGCGTACAGGTTTGCAAAGGGATCACCGGTGCGGAAAAGGGACTCGCCGGACTTGACGATTTTCTTTTTGCGCGTGATTTGTTCGAGCTTGTCGATATCACCCTGGGAAAGGCCGGCCGGCAGGCACAGCCGCCTGACCGAACAGTTCCCGCAGCTTACCGCTCTCTGAGTATCAGTCATGGATATCCGGACCTTTCGTAGCACATCAATTATCGGTTACGGAGCAGTCCGGATATTACACGGTTACAGAACACGGGAATAGCGGGCATCGGTTTCCGCTGAATGGAGATAGCGGTCGAAAGCGGCGGCGGCATTACGCACAAACCAGCGGCCTCGGTTCGTGACGCGCAAACAGTTTTCGTCCTGCTGCAGCAGGCCGTCGTCGAACATTGGCTGCAATCTCGCCAAATCGGCCGCAAAATAGGTCTCAAAAGGCGCTCCAGCGCGCTCTGCGGCCTCTTTTTTGTCCAACTGCAGACGGCACATCAACTCTCCGATCACCCATTGGCGCAGGCGATCATCGCCGTCAAGCAGCCATCCACGGCAAGTGGCGATCCCCCGGTCGGTGACTGCCTGGGCATATTCCTTCAACCGGTGCAGATTCTGCCAGTAGCCATCAGCGCTGTAACTGATCGCCGAAGCCCCCAGCCCTACCAGTGCATCCGCGGGCATCAGTGTGTATCCCTGAAAGTTGCGCGCCAGCCGTCCCTCGCGAGCGGCTGCCGCCAACTCGTCGCCGGGCAGCGCAAAATGATCCATGCCCAAAAACTCATAACCGGCCTGGGTAAGGCGGGATACCGCCGCCAACTGCATGGCGATTTTTTCCGTCGGCGTGGGGATCAGGTTGGAATCAATCAGCCGCTGCGCCTTGAACCGGTGCGGCAGATGGGCGTAGTGGTAGAGCGCGATACGGTCCGGTGCCAGCTCCAGCACTCTGTCCAAAGTGCGTTGCAGGCTATCTACACTCTGCCCGGGAAGACCATAGATGAGATCATAGGAAATGGAGCGAAACCCCTGTTCGCGCGCAGCGTCAGTCAGCTGCGCCACTTGGTCGGAGCTGCAAATGCGGTTGATCGACTGCTGCACCACCGGATTGAAATCCTGAATACCGAGGCTCAGGCGGTTAAAACCCAGTTGGCGCAGTGTGGCGAGGGTATCCAGCTCAAGAGTGCGCGGGTCCGCCTCGATACTGTATTCAACGTCTTCCCCCGTGCGCAGATCGAAGATCTGTGCCAGTCCATCGATGAGGCGACGCATATCATCGTCGTTCAGATAGGTGGGTGTTCCTCCCCCCAGGTGCAACTGAGTCACGGGCACTCTGGCCACCTTGTCGCGATACCAGCGCATTTCCCGCAGCAGTTGCTCCAGATAACTGGACGCAAGCCCGTATTGCCGGGTAATGACTTTGTTGCAGGCACAGAAGTAACAGAGCGAATGGCAGAAAGGAATATGCACGTAGAGTGACAGGCTGCGAATATCCGCCAGTGCGCGCCAAGGTTCTCCGTCACCCAGGGGGCCAAAACGATCCGCTGTGGGATAGGAAGTATAGCGCGGACAGGGCCCGGCATAGCGGGAGAGTAATTCCTCGGATAAAGCCGGCTCTGCAGCGTTCTGCGCTTGTCTCATCTTAAAAAAACCTCTGCAACAACATAAACGGGTACAGGGCGACGCGCTCTAACGCCGCCCCGCACCCTTACCGACCAAAAGTGGTGGGCCCGTTTAGAAGCGGTAACCCAGCCCCGCCATATAGACCAGCGGATCCAGCTCCACATCGGCTTTAATCGTACCGACTCCCGGTACTTTTACTTCCGCCTCTGTATCGATATCCATCCACCATACGGACAGGTTGAACAACCAGCGCTGGTCCTGACCAAAGGCAAAATCCACACCGGCCTCAGCGGCCATGCCAAAGGAATTGTCCAGCGACAAATCCGCATTGCCGGTGGCGCCCAGGCCGGCGAAAACTTCATTGGCCTGGCTATCGATTTCCTCATCAAAGAAAACGGTGTAATTCAAGCCCAGGCCGACGTAGGGCTGAATATTGGAATTGGCATCCATGGGGTACCACTGAAGCAGCACCGTGGGGGGCAGGTGTTTGGTTTCCCCCAGATCGAAGGTGGCCCCCAGGCCTTTAACTTCTAGATCGTGCGTAAACGGAGTGGCCGCCACCAGTTCCACTCCCCAGTGATCATTCAGCATATAAACACCGGTCAGCCCAAGAGCCGAGGCGTCATCCACATCGGCAGCAGTACCAGTCAACTCAGTTCCCGACAGTGCGAGCGCATCGGAGTCCACATCCGGACTCACGGTGGCAATCCCTGTGCGCAGAATAAAGGTCCCGGACTCATAGGCCATAGCGGGCACAGACAGAGCGGCAGCGGCGAGGGCTACTAACAGTTTCATCGACATCTCCATGATGTGTGTGTTGGGCGTTGTTCCCGCAGCGGTCTTTATTCATCCCCGCGGGACCAGGGCAGGTTAAACAAGCCTCGGTTAGTGCCTCTTGATCCAAATCAAACAGCCGCGACGTCGGCGATTTATGTGGAAAAATTATTTTCTGGAAAATGTCAGTGTCATTCGCGCCTGGAGAAGAGCGCAAGTAGGGCGAATGGGAGTTTCTGCCTGTTTCGCTCTCCGACGACATAGGTACTGCAGCCAGATCAGAAACTCGATTGATAGGATGGACTGTGCGAAACCGCCGGATACAAGAATGTATCCGACGGAGTTACAGCGATGCAATTTGCACCTTCGAATTGTTCATTCCGTCGCCTGAGCGCCTCGGAATCAACGACAGCGTTTTTGTGAATTCATCAGCGGTTCCCGGTCACCCACCCGCCGGGCGGCGGAACAGGTTTTGGATACTGGAAAAGTCCAAGCGCCGGTTTTCCTCACAACTGCCATGCAGCTGATATAAATTTTTCGCCAGTGCGCCCAGCGGTGTGGAAGAGGCACTGGCTGCGGCAGTGTCCATGGCCAGCCCCAAATCCTTCAACATCAACGCCACCGAAAAGCCACCGGCGTAACCATTGGCGGCTGGTACCTTTTCCATTACCCCGGGATAGGGATTGTATTTCTCCAACGACCAGTTGCCGCCGGAGCTGGCTTTCATAATCTCCGACAGGACCACCGGGTCCAAACCGTTGTCCACGCCAAGCTGCAGTGCTTCCGCGGTTCCGATCATATGAATCGCGAGCAGCATATTGTTGCAAATCTTGGCCACTTGGCCGGCGCCCGCCGGGCCCGCGTGAAACAGCTTGGCGCCCATCGCCTGCAAATAGGGCCGCGCCGCATCCACTGCTTCTTTATCGCCGCCACACATAAACGATAAAGTGCCGGCAGCGGCCGCCGCCGTGCCACCGGAAACCGGAGCATCGATCGCGCGCAGCCCCAGCTCCCCCGCCGCAATGATTAGTTGGCGCGCGTCGTCAGCGGCTATGGTCGAGCAATCGATCACCAGGGTATTTCCCGCCAACGCACGCAGCAGCCCGTCTTGCCCCAGGTAGAGCGATTTCACCGCATCGCCTCCCGGCAGCATCGATATCACCGCACTCGCGCCCTGCACGGCCTGCAGCGCACTCTCAGCGCGCACACAGCCCTTGTCCACCGCCCGCCGCAACGCCGCATCGGAAGGATCAAAGGCGGTTACCCGATAACCTGCCCGAACCAGATTGGCAGACATGGGCGCCCCCATATTGCCGAGACCGAAAAAAGCTATGTTTTCCATTGTGCCACTCCTTTTTATAGGTCCTGGGAAACCTCTGATTGCATCGCCTCCTGGCGGTAAGCCGACTTCGCCACCAGAGGGAAAAACCGGCGCTGGGATAGACATTTGGCGGTCGTCGCCTGTCGGCAAGAGTGCTATAGGGCAACACTCCTATGCCTCGAAAATATCGCCACCCCATTGTCCGCGCGCCCGCTAGCAACCTGGGCGCTCGCACCAACGCTTTGACGGTTCCTTAATTATGGTTATTGTTCAGACTGAGCGGCCAGGAACGCAGCTACAGGTCGGCCAAGGGGTTTTCTGTCCAGGGGGCCTGGAAACTGGCCTGCACCTCCTGCGCGGATACTTCCTCCAGAGTCGCCGGGCGCCACTTGGGCTGGCGGTCCTTATCGATTAACAGTGCCCGCACACCCTCCCGGAAATGGCCGCTGGCACACAAGTTGACCGCCAGCACCAACTCCATTCTGAACACCCCGGCCAGAGACAAATGGCGGCCGCGGCGCAGTTGTTCCCAAACAATCCAGGGCGTCAGTGGAGAACCAGCGGCCAGTGTGGCAGCGGCTTTTTGCAGCCATTCATCCCCGCCCCGGTAACCCGTGATTGAGCGGCACACCTCCGGCAGGGAGGCGAAATCGGTCAGCTGCTGAACCTGATCAAAATGGGCGCGCAGGTTTGACGCCGGCTGCGCTTCCGGTGGCAGCTGCAACCGCTTCAGACAATCGCTGATCTGACGCCGGTTGTACTCACTGTCTGTGGCGTATGGCAGCCCGGCCAATTCCTCCAGTACCTTTTCGCGCGAATCGTCAGGCAGCATGCGATCCGCCATGCCCGCGAAAAGCGCATCGGTTCCATTGAACTGCGCCCCGGTCAAGCCGAGAAACAATCCCAGCCGTCCCGGCATACGGTTCAGGAACCAGCTGCCACCGACATCCGGGAACAAACCAATGGTCACTTCCGGCATTGCCATGCGCGTGGTTTCGGTGACTATACGGTGGCTGGCCCCGGCCATAATGCCGATACCTCCGCCCATCACTATGCCGCCACCCCAGACCACTATCGGCTTTTTATAGGTATGAATCTTGTAATCGAGGCGGTATTCGCGGGAAAAGAATTCAGTAGTGAAACGGTAATCCGGAGACTCACCGTAGGCGGTGGACTCGCGGAACAAAGCCACCACGTCACCGCCGGCACAGAGCGCCTTGCCGCCACTGCCATCGATCCATACAGCGGCCACACTGTCATCGACAGCCCACTCATCGAGCTTCTGCGATAACCGGTTAATCATCTCCAGGTTGAGTGCATTGAGCACCCGGGGCAGGTTGAGGGTTGCGGTCGCCAGGGCACCGCGGCGAGAAAATAATATTGGCGAATCCTGATCCATCTCTCATTGCGCTTTTCGGTACAGATTGCGCTGCAGTTAAGCACAGAAGCGAGCTGGAGTCAGCCGCGCCGCGGTGGTTGATTGTTGGCGGGCTTTTGGCTAACTTGCGCGCAATTTCTGTCCAACCCCTGCAACGGAATTCCAAATGGCCGAATACGTATACACCATGAACCGGGTGGGCAAGGTAGTGCCACCCAAACGCGAAATCCTCAAGGATATCTCCCTGTCCTTCTTTCCCGGCGCCAAAATCGGCGTGTTGGGACTGAACGGTGCCGGCAAATCCACCCTGCTGCGCATCATGGCCGGCGTGGACCAGGACTACAACGGTGAAGCCCGCGCCATGCCGGGTATCAAAGTGGGCTACCTGCCCCAAGAGCCACAGCTGGACCCGGCTAAGAATGTGCGCGGCAACGTCGAAGACGGTGTGCGCGAGGCGATCGACGCCCTCAAAGGCCTGGAACAGGTCTACGCCGACTACGCCGAGCCAGACGCGGATTTCGATGCCCTGGCCAAGAAACAACAGCAGTACGAGGACATCATTCAGGCCTGGGACGCCCACAACCTGGAACACCGCCTGGAAGTGGCCGCCGACGCCCTGCGCCTGCCCCCCTGGGATGCCGACGTAAACACCCTATCCGGCGGCGAAAAACGCCGTGTGGCCCTGTGCCGCCTGCTGCTGTCGCGCCCGGACATGCTGCTGCTGGACGAACCCACCAACCACCTGGACGCAGAATCCGTGTACTGGCTGGAGCGCTTCCTGCACGATTTCAGCGGCACAGTGGTGGCCATTACCCACGACCGCTACTTCCTCGACAACGTGGCTGGCTGGATACTGGAACTCGACCGCGGCCACGGCATTCCCTGGGAAGGCAACTACACCACTTGGCTCGAACAGAAAGAGAAGCGTCTGGAGCTGGAGCAGCGCGCGGAACAAGCGCGCATGAAGTCCATGCAGCGAGAACTGGAATGGGCGCGTCAAAACCCCAAAGGCCGCCAGTCGAAAAGTAAGGCCCGCCTGGCGCGCTTAGAGGAAATGCAATCGCAGGAATTCCAGGCCCGCAACGAAACCAACGAAATCTATATTCCGCCGGGCGAGCGCCTGGGTGACAACGTCATCGAGTTCGTGGGTGTGAGCAAGGGCTTCGGCGAGCGCCTGCTGATCGACAACCTGTCCTTCCGTGTTCCCAAGGGGGCCATTGTCGGCATCGTCGGCGGTAACGGCGCGGGTAAATCCACCCTCTTCCGCATGATCACCGGCACCGAAAAACCGGATTCCGGCGAGATCAAGATCGGGGAGACAGTAAAAATCGCCTACGTAGAGCAGGGCCGCGAAAACCTGGATGACAACAAAACTGTTTGGGAAGCTATCTCAGACGGTCACGACATACTGAAGATCGGCAACTACGAGGTCGGTTCACGCAACTACGTCGGTCGCTTCAACTTCAAAGGTTCAGATCAACAGAAGCGTGTTGGCGAGCTTTCCGGCGGTGAACGCGGCCGCCTACACCTGGCCTACACCCTGAAACAGGGTGCCAACGTACTTCTGCTGGACGAACCTTCCAACGACCTGGATATCGAAACCCTGCGCGCTCTGGAAGAAGCCCTGCTGAACTTCCCCGGCTGCGCCCTGGTAATCTCGCACGACCGCTGGTTCCTGGACCGGGTCGCCACCCATATCCTCGCTTATGAAGGGGAGAGTGAAGTGGTCTTCTTCGAGGGCAACTACACTGAGTACCACGAGGACTTTATCAAGCGCAAAGGTGAGGATGCGACACCGCATCGGATGCAGTATAAGAAACTCAAAACCTGATACCCGGATACAGAAAAGCCCGTATTTATACGGGCTTTTCTACTTTTGGGTATACCAAATAAGAGGCACCTCAAACGGCCCCATTACTGGGGCCGGAATCGCTTACGTCAAATTAGTGATGAACCACTGATCAGAAGTTCAATGTCGCTGTCAGCATCGCATAACGCGGTGTCTGATAAGCAATTGGAACCCGGTAAGTGTTGCTTACAGTGTACGGACCTTCTTCCGAAGTCACATCCACCTGCAATGGTTCTTGCTCGTCCAGAACGTTAAACACCTGCAGACTCAGGCTCAGTTTGTCCTCAAACATTGCCGGAGTGTAGGTTACCGCCAGGTCCAGATTGCGTGTCCAAGGGGTTCGCTCTTTGCCAGGCTCAGCCACACTGCCGAAGCATGTGTGGTAGCTCGATCCATAGCTCACTGGATCTCCTGCGGGTGAGGATTCATCAATACTGCCGTCCGGATTGTAGTAACCCAGGCAGCTAATCGGCATGCCAGATTTAATACTCGCATTGGCACTGAGCAAGACCTCATCGGTCAGCGCATAACTACCACGGACTTTCAACTGGTGACGACGGTCATTGGCCAAATAACCATCTGAGAACATCATCAATTCGGCTACATCCCAGTCCTGGGTCTTGGAGATATTGTCCTGCCCAAACTCGGACTTAACCTGCCCTTCGGTATTGCCCTGTAGCTTACTGTAGGTGTAATCGACACGGAGCTCCCACTTACCGTCAAATGGACGCTCAACAAACAAGTCGATGGCCTTGTACTCACGCTTCAGCTTTGGCATACCCCAATCGTCGGCACTCATCGTCACCTCTGTGCGAGTACCTGTAGGATTGCCGCTCGCGTCGAGGTTGGCCAAGCTAAAGGTGTTCGTGTCGCCGGGGTTAAACATGTAACAGTATTGCCAGTCTACCGTATCGGGATCTACCCCCATTTCGGATAATTTATCTAACATACTGTATGGATCACACACATCATCGATACCGGATTTTAGATCCCGGAAGGTGAACTTGGCTCCGTAGGTCCAGTCTTCGAGAAAAGTCTTCTCAAAGCCCATGATGTACTCGTCCTGGTACATGCTTTCCAGGTCGGCCGGTGCGAATGCGAGCGGATCGACAGGTTCACCGTATTCGCCGTTAGAGGAAACCGGCCCCGGGCCCAATGCCGTCAGGCCTGTCGGCGCTCCGGTTTCCGGATCTACACCGGTATAAGTAAAATATTCACGGGTATAGGTTGAAGCCGACGCGCCGCGGATGGCCACATTATTCGGCATAGCAAGATAATAGCGGCCAGCGTTAGCAAACAATTTCAGTGAGGAATCTCCGAACACGTCCCAAGCGACACCTAGACGAGGCGCCCATTGGTCATCGGATTCCATATAAGCTTCGCCGACGTTGTTGTAGTTGGTGAACTTGTCATTCCGCAGTCCCAGGTTCAGAAGAATATCATCAGTCACCTGCCAACTATCTTCTATGTAGTAAGCATCCTGCTCCAGCTTCATAGTAGTAGCAGTTTCATAAAAATATTGGTACACGTAGTAACCATCGCCACCTGGGGCTCCCACCCCTAGCACGGAGCTAATCGGTTTCGATGGGTCCGTGGCGTGGGCATAAACCCAAACATCAGTAAACTGCATAGTACCTTCGTTTTCGGCCTCAAACTCCATATTGTCGATACCGAAGGTGAGAGTGTGGTCGCCCAATACCCACTCCAGGTTTAAGCGTATACCATCAGTTGTATCTTCAGCATCTCGGCCGTTGTAACCACCGGCAAGTCCTTGCACAAAATTATCACCGACAATAGATGGATCTTGATTTCTATAACTAGAGATATAAGGATAATCCAAGGTACCCACAGGGGTATCATAATAAGTAAAGCTGCCATGCCCGTACATGGCATTCAATGTCAGAGTTTCCGTCAGGAAACCGGTGTAATTCAGAATCGTAAATTCACTTTCGTGCCCATCTACATTCGGCGAAATATCCAAACTTTCGCCTTTTTTACCTTTCTCAAACTCCCAAGCACTGTAGCTGCCGTCGTAGTCCTCCTTTTCCTGCATATATGTGAATTCGAGCAGATGATCTTCACTGACATTCCAGTCCAGTTTGGCATAAAGCTTAGACGTGTCAGTTTCACCCTCCTCCAGGAACTGGTTTTGTGTCGCTTTCGGTGAGTTCTGCATCTTCTCAAGCTCAGTTTCATAAGCTACAAAACCAAACAACGTATTCTCAATTAATGGCCCACTAACATAGCCGCTGTAGGTGCTGCTCCAGGAAAAATCTTCGCTCTTACGTTCATATAAAGTCCCAACAAGAGACTCATTTTCGTACTCATAGCCTTCCGGTAGTTCCATATCCTGGAAATATGTTTTAGGTCCAGAAGAACGCAATTCTTTTGGTCTAAAAACAACCTGGGCGCCATAATGGAACTCGTTGTCACCGCGTTTACCAACCTGATTAATCACACCGCCAGAAGAGCGGCCGTACTTGGCTCCGTAGCCGCCCGTATAGGTTTCCTGCTGATCGATAGCACCAAACGGCAAATCAAAACCTCCGAGGTTGGACAGAGGGTCACTGGAAATAAAGCCGTTAATGTAGTAAGCATTTTCGGAAATGCCAGCACCACCGAAGGAAACTAGGCCATCGAAGTAGCCAGCAGCGCCTCCATTAGCGCCCGGAGCCAGCAGAGCAATATCCTCAGCGGAGCGACCAATCGGCATACGATTGAGCTGCTCAGATGTTATTACGACACGCGTATCAGTTGCTCCAGTATCAATTGCCGGCAGACGCTCTCCAGTAACCATCACGGTTTCAATGACATCGGGGTCACCGAAAGAAACGTCAGCACCAGCACCCACACGAATGGGGACAGTGCGTGTTCCGATAGTCTCCTCACCCTGTTTCGCAGTTACGGTATAGGTGCCGATTGGCAAAGATCGAATATTATAATTGCCCGAGGCATCCACAGTTACAGTACGGCTAAAACCGCTATTGTTTGTAATAATAACTGTGGCACCTTCAGGCGCTGAACCATGAATACTACCGGTGGTACTTTGGGCCTGAACACCATTCGCAACGCACAATCCAAGTGCAACAGCCAGTACTGAGCGCTTAAAAGCGAACTTATAGCTTCCTCTGGATACCCCACCTTGACGAAATTTTACCCTATTCATACATATATCCTCTTTAGTTTTATAGGTTGGGATGACGGCATGTCCGAGATAAAGCAACCTTTCTTCTGTAAATTCCCCGTTAACTGGACATGATTCCTCATTGAGAAACAGCGTTGCCATGTACGTCCAGCAATTCAGCTTTTGCTGTCCTTCTCTAAAGGTTGCATGTTCACTACCTTCTCTGATACGCCTCTGCCAACTGGTAAACCACCAATCCTTGAAAAAAAATTTCTTCTGCCTACTCGGCGAGCTTGGGCGCGGCCTTTTCGTAGCGATCAACAAAGGCTCTCCTTGGACACTCAGATACAGGGTGGATTATTCGAAAACACACAAACGTTTTTTTATAATCCACCAGATACCTCCTAGCGCCTTGCACTTTGCAACATCTATGCCATCACCTGGAAAATCAAATCAACAACAGGAAACCAGCTGAATTTTTCGTTGTATTTGCACAGCACATCACTCAGTGCCAAGCCTTCAGCGAGATATAGCGCGGTATCAAACTGCGTTCACAGAGAACGCCGATATCCGCGCGCCCTCTGGCGGAAAGAGTGCTCTGTCCAGCACCAACCAGAGTGCCAGCGGATGGCAAAAGGGCGAACTTGGCTCCAATTGTGCCCCGAAATTCCGCACGCCAGGCGGGCATCGTATTGGAGCCTACGGGCGCCAAAATGGGGCAAACACGCTAGCTATTGCAAACGCGGGCCTTGCGGAATCCATGCAGACAGTTGCTTCATCGTAGTGGCAATATCGCTCTCCAATCGTTCCACATCACAGTCCGTAAACCGCTCCAGATCTGCACAGAGATCCGGATGGTTATGCTGCCAATAGTATTCGCGATGGTGAAAAGGTTTGGATTACCACCAGTGGTGGTTAGAGGAGAGCAGATCATCCAACTTGCTGAACCGCTGCGTGAGACTATCTAATGCAAAGCGCCGCCGTGCCGCTTCATTCTCCAAAACCGGCGAATAAGAAAGTCACGCTTGTAGAGGCTGTGCATTCTATAGTTAGAGCCAACCCACGGAGATGTACGCAGTGGATCTCTTGGCCGGCATCCGGGATACCAATAAACTGCAGCCGGGATATTCAACAACGCAACGGGAGGCACCAATGGCACTGACCCCATCTACAATGATTCCCCTCGGCACTCCCATGCCGGATTTCAGACTGCCGGACGCGGCGGGTAATCTGCACAGCAGCGACGCTCTCCCGCACCAGCCAATACTTGTGGCTTTTATTTGTAACCACTGTCCTTACGTAAAGCATATTGCCCCCGCCCTTTCCGAATTCGCGCGGGAGTATCAAAAGGCAGGGCTAACCGTTATCGCGATTAACAGCAACGACTTCGAAACCTATCCCGATGACAGTCCGGAACAGATGCAAAAGGAAATCGTCGCGCGCGGTTATACCTTTCCCTATCTGGTGGATGAAAGCCAGGCAGTAGCGCGTGCCTTTGGCGCTGCCTGTACACCGGATTTCTTTCTATTCGACAAGGACCGCAAGCTGGCATACCGGGGCCAGTTCGACAGCAGTCGGCCCGGGAGTGGTGAAGCGGCCAGTGGGCACGATCTGCGCGCGGCGGCCGACGCGGTGTTGGCGGGGCAAAAGCCCGGCGAAGAGCAGACCCCTTCGATGGGGTGCAATATCAAGTGGAAGTAAGCTTGGCTCTGATTGCCCCTCTCCCACGCATGGGAGAGGGGGCATAATGCAGCGCTATTTGCGCAAAAAATCCAGCATCCAACTGGCAACCACATTCTCGTGGATGTCGTTCTGCAGCGAGGCGTGGCCCTTCTGCACCACCTCCTCTCCAAACGCCTCCCTGCGCAACTCCATCAGGCTCTTGGAGTAGGGTTTGGTGAATTCCGGGTGGGCCTGAAAGGTAAGCATGTGGTCATCCACCTGCATCATGGCCATAGGGCAGAAATCGCTGCCCGCCAGCACCTTGGCGCCGGGAGGCAACTCTTCCACCTGATCCTGGTGGCTGGCCAGCAGGGAAAAGCGCTCCAGCGGCTGGGACATCCAGGCGGGTGTCTCCTGCAGCTCATAGCTGTGCACCCCAATACCCCACCCCTTGTCAGACTTCCGCGTCCTGCCCCCCAGGGCCTGAGCGATCAACTGGTGGCCAAAACAGATGCCGATGGTGGGCTTCTTCAGTTGGTGCAGCCTGCGCACGAATTCCATCAGGGGGGGAATCCAGTCTTTGTCTTCGTAGACGCCGGTTTTGCTGCCGGTGATCAGATAGGCATCCACCTCGTCGATATCCTCGGGATAGTGGCCGCGTTGTACCTCATAAGTGACAAACTCGAGACCAGGGTCCTGATTGCGCAGCAGTTGGGCAAACATCTCCGGGTATTCTCCGAAGTCGTCCACCAGTTCCTCGCGCACGTCATCGGTTTTCAAAACACCAATTTTCATTAATTCACCGCTAGGTTCTGCTATCGATTATCCATTTTACAGGCGGATTATGGCATATCCTCGGCAGCCCATGGCCGAATAGCAGGCGAGCAGCCCCCACCGACCAGCTCCACGCCAATCGCATTTTACGCGGCCGTATCACCTTCTACCTTTCTGCGACCTGGAGGCGCTAAGAGGCTAACAGCCACAATGATGTTCAGTTGCTGAAAATTCGTCCAGATCCACATGTTTCATGATTATTGTATCTCCCTGCCCTCGCATCAATTTATAAATGAGAGTAGAGAAGCTTTTGGGTAAGAGGTAGAACATTCCTGCACCATTCGCGACGATGATGTCCCTACCCCGCCGTGGAATTTACGGGCCTCAAGGGTAGACGAAGCGATCCCCCTGGAATTCTTACATCGCGACCGACAACCGCAATGTGTTCACGGAGAGCATTTTAGAGAAACAGCCCTATCGAGAAATAATTATTTTTTAAAAGACCCATAAATTAAAACATACGTTGGTCGATAACTTATATAGACAAACAACTTACCAATAATAAAAACAAAAATGGAAATATGTCCGAATTCTCCATGAGAAGATGGCACTAAAAGTCACCAAAAGCCAAATAACTATTCACTATAAACGGGTAATATTCGGCTAAGAGGTAACTGCAACCAGCAATCCCCGCGGCCGGATGCCCAGGGAAAACATCTGCGGAACGCCGAAAAAAAATATGGGAAGTCGGTCATGACTGCTAATTGCAGCTGCCCTGCCCCTCGCCGTACCGGTGAATCCGGCTAGGTCATCCGTCGCCCTACTTCCACATCAAAGTTCGTTCCCCGCATGATGACAATGTCACCGTCGTCTTGCCGACGAAATCGGTTTTCCCGCTACTAGAAAGCACAAGGACAGCGATCACCATAAAAACATATAGCCGCCGCTAACCGTGGTGCTCAGATCACAGCACACGATTTACCCAGTGCTACTGGGGCCAGCAGGGATTCAAAGAGGTATGACACAACTGATCCAGACCACTTCATTGATGGGATTTTATGATCTGGTTAATCAGCTCAATGGCGACGCGGATACACTATTGCGCAGGTTCGATATTGAACCCGATAAAGTAAAAGCGCTTGAGGGGGTGCTACCCTATCGCTCCACCGTCAGACTGATCGAAAACACCGCCCGGCTGTTAAGCTGTGCGGATTTCGGCCTGCGCCTGGCGCGGCGGCAGGATCTCAGGGCCCTTGGATCTCTAGGGACAGAGGCTCTGAACGCATCCACTGTCGGCGAAGCCCTCGAGACCATCTCCCACAATCTCTATCAATACACCGGCGGATTCCAAATTTCATTCGACCGCGACGATAGAACCGGGCACGGATGTTTGTTATTTGACACCAATAACGGCTGCCCGCTGCCCCCACAGAGCGCGGAATGGATTATGGGCTTGACGCAAAGGGCCATGACAATGCTCAGTAACGCCCGTTCAGCGCCCGTAGCCGTCTGGCGAAGCTGCGACGTCCCCCTACACAACAGCTACCACGATTTTTTCACTGCGCCGGTAATCTTTTCCCGCCTGCGGGACGCACTGATACTCAGTGCCGAACAACTCGATAAAAAGGTCGTGCCAGGAGTAAAGCCCGGATGTCCGGGCGCCCCACGTCCGGGCGACGCAACGGAAGCGACACCGCAGCAGGAGACCATGGACCTGAAGCACCAGGTGGAACAATTGATTTACCACCTGTTACCTGTACAACGCTGCAATCTGCAGGAAGTGGCCAACCAGCTCGGGCTGCACAAGCGCACACTGCAACGCCGGCTGGCGGAGCACGATATCATCTTTGAAGAACTGCTCGATGATATTCGCCGCGCACATGCAGAAACTTATCTAGCGGAGCCGAATATCCCCATGATCCAGATTGCGGCACAACTCGGCTACCGAGAGCAAAGTTCCTTTAACCGGGCCTGCCGCCGCTGGTATGGCATTACGCCGCTAAAACGGCGCCGGCAGCTACTGAAAAAGGAAGCCGGAGCAGCACCACAGCAGGCGGAAACAGAAGCGGACACCTGATCTACCATTCGATGCCCTTGCGTGCGGCAATGCCATCGTTGAAGGCGTGTTTGACCGGGCGCATTTCGCTAATGGTATCAGCAATATCCCTCAGATATTGTTTTGCTCCACGCCCGGTGATAATGACAGTTTGCCCCCGCGGTCGCCCTTGGATCGCCTCGAGCACTTCCCGCTTTTCCAGCCAGTGAAAATTCAAGGCATAAGTGAGTTCATCGAGCACCACCAAATAGACGCTCTCATCCCTGAGCGCCGCCAGTGCCTTTTCCCAGAGGGCCCGGGCGGCTGCCTTGTCCGCCTCGTAGTCCTGTGTTTCCCAGGTAAAATCCGTGCCCATCTCGTGCCATTCGAGCCGGTAGCGCTGCTCTGGCAATTGGGTTAACAGATATTTCTCCCCACATTCCCAGACTCCCTTAATAAACTGCGCCACCACCACCTTATAGCCGTAGCCCAGCGCGCGGGCCACTGTGCCCACCGCCGCGGTGGTCTTGCCCTTGCCATCACCGGTATAGAGTACAACTACGCCCCGCTCCTCCAGTGCTTTCGCCACACCTTCGTCAACGATTTTTTTGCGCGCCTGCATGCGCTTCTTGTGGCGTTTGGCTTTTTCTTCCGGGGCACTCATGGGGATACGGGATTAGGATTGATAACAACATTGTAGAGCTGAAAACGCTGTGCATACACGGAGCGGCGGCCAACCGCTCCGTATAAAAACGCGGGCTACAGAGTCAGCTGTACCCCGGCATACACAGCCGCGCCGGCGGTATAGTACCCCCCCACTTCGCGGTAGTCTTCATCCAGAATATTTTCACCGCGCAAGGTCAGGCGCAGCTTTTCCGTCAGGCGATAGGCGAGGTTCAAATCCAGCTTGCTGTAGTCATCCAGCGCCTCACCAGAGGAATCCAGAATGTCCTCCGCCCGCCGCCAATTGCCATTCAAAGTCAGCTTGTCTGCGAGCAGACTGTAACTAAAGCCCAGATTGCAGACCCGCTGCGGAACCAGTGAGCGCTGCGCGCCTGTAGTATCCACGGCGTCCAGCCAAGTACCGTTAAAATACCATCCGAAACGCTCCCCCAGGCTGCCGTTCAAGGACAGCTCTACCCCCTCGGAGTAGCTGTCGCCGTCATCCTGGCGGTAGGCGCCCCAGGAGCCCAGAGTATAGTCGTAGACAATTGCGTCAGTAATTTCCTGGTCGAAATAGGTAATTTCCAGCTGCAGCAGTCTGGCCAACTGATACTCCAAGCCCAGCTCATAACCGCGGCTGGTTTCAGGTCCGACGGCTTCCACGCCTTCCGAGAGATTGAGCCCTACCTCGTAGGGACTGGGCGCACGGTAGCCGGTACCATAACTGGCCCGGTACTTCAGCTGCTGATTGTCACCCAGCAATACCGGATAAGCCACGGATGCACGCCAACTGTTATGATCCTCAGTCTCCAGGCTGTCGCGGCGGTAACCCAGGGTGTAGAACACCTTATCGGCGATATCACTGCGCCACTCAGCGAAGATCCCCAGGCTGTCGATATCCTGCTCGCTGAAGTTACTGGTGAACTCCTGTTGTTCGTATTCACCTCCCCACAACAGCTGTCCGCCGCCCAGCGCACTCTTGCCGATATAGTTCAATTCGCTGATCGCGCCGTCGAAGCCGTAGGAGGGTTCACCGAAGGCAAAGGCTTCCCGCTCAATATCCGTGCTGGCGACAGACAGCTCGTGGCCGGAGGTCGCCTGTTGATATTTGCCGCTCACCCTGGCGCTGCTCTGGTTATAGCGATCCATACAATCATTAACAAAGAACAGAAAACCGCAGTTATCGTACCCGGTTTCGGTTTCCGTCCGTTGTAATTGCCCTTCGAGAGAGAAAGCCTCATTAAACTGATAGCCCAGCCGAGCGCTGCCGCTGACGTTGTCGTAACCGTCCCGCTCACCGCTGTCATCGGCCTCCATCGCGTTAAAGCCGTCGGAGGAAAAGTCACTGATGCTTAGATCGTAATTCCATCCGTCGCTGCTTCCCCCCAGACTGGCAGCGGTTTTTTGCGTGCCATAGCGACCGGCTTCCAGGTCCAATTGCGCGCGCAGCGGCTCACTGGTTTTGCGGCTGATGATATTGATTACCCCACCGGCACCGGCGCCGTACATCATGCCTTGGGGACCGCGCAGCACTTCGATGCGCTCGATATCCGCCACCTGTAAGTGCTGGAACTGGGCGCCTACCTGCGGCGCGGAAGGATCGGCGATATTGACCCCATCCAGTAAAACCAGAGTGCGGTAGTTGCTCTCACCGCGAATAAATACGGAGCTGACCTTGCCGGCACCGCCGCTGTTGCTGACGGAAATTCCCGGCAATGTGCGGATCACATCCAACAAGCTATCGTATCCCATGCGCTGAATATCCGCCTGTGTAAGGACTGAAACAGAGACGCCCACTTCCCGTTTGGGAGTTTCGGTACGACTGGCCGTAACGGTGACCTGCTCCAGAGTATCAGCTGCAGACAGCAGCGGCTGGCCGGCGGCAACAAGGGCCGCAGCGATAAGCGTTTTTTCCATGGTGATTCCCCAATCTCGAATGTGTGTACGGATTGAGGGAGGGTGAGTGCAATCGGTGCGCTGAGGGATAGAGGCACACGGATCAGACAAAGCCCTCCGCTTTATCCTGTGTATGCCGAGGGCCGGTATCGGGCTGATCAGATAATCTGAATCACCGTTGCGGGGGCAGCGCCGGAATCGACCTCAGGAAAATACCTGAAACCTCCACCGGACTTCCCGTTTACCCCAGCCAAGCGCATTGCGCTGCTGGGCACCCAGGGCGGGCGGCAGTATAGCAGCAGGCGTTACGGGAACACACCTTGCGCATCCGGCGCGGGCGCTCAACCCGGTGCGCTACAGGGCCTCAGTATCATTCGCCAGCGTGTCGCCAACACCTTTGGAGATCCTAAGGCACCTCTGATTAATTCGCTTCCTGACAGTAAAAATTCTTTAGAGCTAGATGAGAAGCTCAGGTGATAGGATGGCCATTTCGAAACCGTCGGATACAGGGATGTATCCGTCGGAGCTACAGGGAAGTACTCGTGCGTTTTCGAAATGGCCATCCTATTGCCTGAGCGCCACGGAACTAACCAAAGCGTTCACGCGAATTAATCAGAGGCTCCCTAAGGACGTTCGAGCAGATCCACAGCGACAAATTCCAGCACGCCGCCGCAGCGGCGGAGTTCACAGCGTACCCCGTAAACATCGCCGATCAACGCCGGGCTGAAGACATCCTCGGGCGCCCCCTGGGCGAGCAGCCGCCCGTCTTGCAACAACAAAATACGGTCGCAGAAGCGCGCGGCCAGGGACAGGTCGTGCAGTGCCAGCACCACGGTGTGCCCCGCATCCGCCAGCTTGCGGAAAGTCTGCATCAGCTGCAGCTGATGGCGAATATCCAGCGCCGCGGTGGGTTCGTCGGCAACCAGTAACGGCGCCTCGCCCACCAGCAGGCGCGCGATCTGCACCCGGCGCAGCTCGCCGCCAGAGAGCTGAGTGACAGGGCGGCGGGCAAACTGCAATCCATCCACCAGTTTCAGGGCATGCGTCACTCGCGCCGCGCTGTCCGCGGGCTGCCCCCAGGGCAACAACCCCAGCGCCACCAGATCGGCGGCCTCCAGGCGCCAGGCCGGCGTCTCCGCCTGGGGCAGATAGGCGCAGAAGCGCGCGCGCTGAGTCGCCGACAAACACTGCACCGGTCTTCCATCGAACTCGATCTGCCCGGCAGTCGGCGCCAGCACGCCGGCCAAGCAGTTGAGCAGACTGCTTTTTCCGGCACCGTTGGGTCCCACCACTGCGGTCAGCTCGTACGGTTTAAAGGTGGCGTTGATACCGCGCAACACCTCGCGATGCTGACGCGCCAAGCCGAGCTTCAGACAAGAGACTTCGAGCTTCTTGCTTTCCCTCACAGCGACTGCCCCCGGCGCGCACTGACGATCAGCCAGAAAAAGAAAGGCGCTCCGAGAAAAGCCGTCACCGCGCCGATGCGCAGCTCCTGAGCGCCGACTATATTGATCACCAAAATATCTGCAATTAACAAAAGCAGCGCGCCGGCGAGCGCGCTGGCCCACAACAGGCGCCCCGGGTCCTGCCTCACCAGCGGCCGCATCAGATGCGGTACCACCAGGCCGACAAAACCGATAGTACCCGCCACCGCCACCGCCGCCCCCACAGCAGCGGCGATGCCGGCCAGAACCAGCAGCGGGTAGCGGCGGCCGCGAAATCCCAGCGAGGCGGCGGTGGCTTCCCCCAGAGAGAGGGCGCGCAGATAGTTGCGCGCAGCAAACAGTAAAGCGGCACCGGCGAGAATAAACGGCAGTGCCAGCAGCAGCTGGTCCCAGCCGCGATTGGCCAGCGAGCCCAGCAACCAGAAGACAATCTCCTGCATTGCGAACATGCTCGGCGCATAGTTCAGAGCCAGTGCCATCAGCGCGGACAGAAAGGCGTTGATCGCCACCCCCGCCAGCACCAGGCGACTGGCGCTGGCACCGCGCCCGGCCAGCATCCATACGCAGGCCACCGAGCAAAAGGCACCTGCTATCGCGAGCAGTGGCAGCAGCCAGCCGGACTGCCAGGCCACACCGTAGTAAAGCAGCAGAATTGCCGCCAGCGCCGCGCCACTGGAAACCCCCAGCAGTGCCGGTTCCGCCAGCGGATTGCGCAGCATCCCCTGCATGGCCGCGCCGCCCATCCCCAGGGCCGCGCCGACCATTATCGCCAGCAGCGCCCGCGGCAGGCGCAGCTGCCACAGAATCACCGCATCACTGTTTTCACTGTGCCAACCTTCCGCCAGGGCCGAACTCAAATTAATGGACACGGGACCGCTGGCAAGCGCCGCGATCAGTGCCAGCAATAAAGCGAAAACGATGAGGAAAAAGAACCATCTATTGCTGCGCGACAAGTTTTTTTCTCTTTTCGGTAAGTTGTTTCAACACATCTGCAGCCACCAGCGCCGGGCAAAATCCCAGCTCCGCCGGCAAAGTGTAGAGGCGATGGCCATCGATATAGGATTTCAATACCGGGTGGCGAAAGGCCAAGTGCGCCAGGGCAAAATCGCTCTCGCCGCCGTAGAGCACCAGCAAATCCGGTTGAAGCGCGATCACCTCCTCCAGGCTGACACGCCCCAGTTGTTCCACACCCCGCTCGGCGGCGAGATTGGCAAAGCCCGCCCGCGCCAGCAACTGATGTTCCAGCATACCCCGACCGTAAGTGATGTTATTGGCAGAGAGAATCAGCGCACTGGCCTCTGATTCCGGTACGGGTCTGGCAAGTAGTTCCTGCAATTGCCTTTGTTGTTTTTGCAGCGGCGGCAATGGCCCGAGGGCGTTTTCCAGCGCCGCCAGCTGCTCCTGCAGCTGCTTGAGGCTGTAGGCATCGGGAATGGAGACCACCTTCATCCCCAAATCCCGCAAACGCCGCGCTGCCCGCTGGGCGCCAAACTCGCCCACCAGAATCAGGTCCGGCGCCAGAGGCACCAACTCTTCCGCCCGCCCGCGGTTTAAGTGGATGTTTTCCGGTAGTGGCGCCGAGCGGTAGTGGTCGTCGGCGGAAAGCCAGGTGACCGAGGCAATCTTTTCCGCAGGCACCCAGCTGAGAAGCATCTGGTCGAGGCAAAGATTGAGTGACGCGATACGCTCATAGGCCGTTGCGCTCGCAGACAACAGCAGAGAGGTCAGCAGGAGTATTTGCTTCATTTTTTCGGTGTTCTCCGCCACACCTGAATTCGCAAGCGCCCGCGGGATCAGCCCATATCGATCGCCGCCAAGGCCTCTGCCAGGGTTTTCACCGGATGCATCTCCATGCCTTCGATATCATTTTTCAGCCGGTTGGCGGCGGGCACAATCGCCTTGCGAAAGCCGTGCTTGGCCGCCTCGCGCAGCCGCTCCTGGCCAGAAGGCACGGGGCGTATCTCTCCGGCCAGGCCCACCTCGCCGAAGACCATCAGGTCGCGCGGCAGCGGCCGGTTGCGAAAGCTGGATACCACAGCCAACAGCAGTGTCAGATCGGCGCTGGTCTCCATCACCTTGACCCCGCCAACCACGTTGATAAATACATCCTGGTCACCGACAAGAATACCGCCGTGGCGGTGCAGGACGGCCAGCAGCATATTCAGACGGTTCTGATCCAGGCCCACGGCGACGCGGCGCGGATTGCCCAGGCTGCTGTCGTCCACCAGTGCCTGCAGCTCCACCAGCAGCGGCCGGGTCCCTTCCCATACGGAAGTCACCACTGAACCCGCCGCAACTTCCTCGGCGCGCTGCAGGAATATCGCCGAGGGATTGGAGACTTCCCTCAGGCCCTGCTCGGTCATCGCGAAGACCCCCAGCTCATTCACTGCGCCGAAGCGGTTCTTGTGCGCGCGCAGGGTGCGAAAGCGGGAATCGTGGGTGGACTCGAGCAGTATCGAGCAGTCGATTATGTGCTCCAGCACTTTGGGTCCGGCGATGCTGCCGTCTTTTGTCACATGACCGACCAGAATCAACGCCGTGCCCGTCTGCTTGGCGAAGCGGGTCAGGTAGGCCGCGCTCTCGCGCACCTGAGCCACGGAGCCGGGGGCCGACTGCACCTCGCTCATATGCATCACCTGGATGGAATCCACCACCATCACCTTCGGCTTGACCTCTTTGGCCACGTGGCAAATGCGCTCCACATCGGTCTCACTGAGCAACTGCAGATGCTCCGCCGGCAACCCCAGGCGCTTAGCGCGCATAGCCACCTGCTGCAGCGATTCCTCGCCAGTGATATAGAGCGCGGGCATGGTTCCAGACAATTGGCAGAGGGTCTGCAGCAGTATGGTGGATTTACCGGCGCCGGGATGGCCGCCGATCAACACCACCGATCCCGGCACCAGACCACCGCCCAGCACCCGGTCCAACTCCCCGGCGCCAGTAGGGATACGCGGCAGTTCGCCGAGATCGATTTCGGACAGATTCTGGACCTTGCCACTACCTGCGGCGCCGGCGTAACCGGACTGGGCATCGGTAAAGTTAGCTGCGCGGCTGTCCCTGTGCTCCGGGCCCAGGCGCACCTCACTGAGGCTGTTCCAGGTGCCACAGGCACTGCACTGACCAGCCCACTTGCTATAGTCGGCGCCGCACTCGTTACACACGTAGGCAGTTTTCTGCTTCTTAGCCAAATCTCGCTCCGCATTAATGGGGCACATACTCTGCTATCGCGGGGGAGTGTACCGGAAGCGGACCCGGCTTTCTCCTGCAGGCGCTGCTGCGCCGCCGTGCGGGGAGCTCGCGCACTGGGGCCGGTACACGATAGACCAGGCCCCACCTCAGCGTTTAGTTGCCACTTTCCCGGACAGAAGAATCGATTCGGCCGGCGGAATCGGCTACTCGGCTCAATGCATCGGCCAGTGTCGGGAAGAGCGTGCAACCCCATTGGTCCGGCTTGAATCCGGCTTTCGCCAGCGTTTTCAGAGGCTGATACTGGAAATCCGCCAGATACACCCGGGTATCCGAAGCCGCGCATTTTCCCAGGAAATTAGTGAGTGCGGACAAGCCCCCCGCATCGAGGATGGGCACCGCATCCAGATACACAACAATGCCCCGCTGCCGCTCGCACTGCAGAGACAGCTCGCCGAATACCCGGTCCGCCGCGGCAAAAAAGAGCGGCCCATTGATTTTGAAAACCCGCCACCCTTCCGGGACATCCACATCCACCAGCTTGCGGTTACCGGTCACCTCCGCCACCCGGGTCATCTCCGCCATATTTTTCATAAACAGCAGGGAAGCGAGCACCACACCGGCGGTGATGGCAATCACCATGTCAAACAACACGGTGAGGGAAAAGCACACAGCAAACACCAATACATCGCTGCGCGGCGCCTTTTTGATGAGCTGCACAGCTTTGGGGGCCTCACTCATATTCCACGCGACCACCATCAGGAGCGCGGCCATACTGGCCATCGGCAGATGACCGAGCAGGCGCGACAGAGACACCAGTGCAACCAGCACCACCAGCGCGTGGATCATGGCGGCAATCGGAGTCTGCGCGCCCGCCTTCACATTGGCGGCGGAGCGGGCGATGGCGGCAGTGGCGGTAATACCGCCAAAAAACGGCGTGACCATATTGCCGATTCCCTGGCCTAGGAGTTCGCTGTTCGCACTGTGCTTTTTGCCGGTCATGCCGTCGAGCACCACCGCGCACAACAGAGATTCAATGGCGCCCAGCATGGCGATGGCAAAAGCCGCGGACAGCAGATCCCCCGCCAGCTGCCAGCTGAAGACCAGCGGTGTCTCCCCGGGCTGAGTGCGCACCCAGGGCCATTGAAAGTCCGGCAGCACCGGGGGAATGCCCGCTCCGGAAATACCGTCCGCCAGGGAATAGCTGAAGGTGGACCCCACGGTTGGAACATCCTGACCCATCCGGTTCAACGCCAGAGCAACCATGGTACCCACCAGTACTGCGGGCAGGTGTGGCGGCAGCGGCGTTTTCAGGCGCGGCCAGACCAGCATTACCGCCAATGTCGCCAGGCCGACAGTGAGGCTGGGCGATGAAAAGGCGGGCATGGCCTCCATCAGGGTCAGCATCTTGCCGGTAAAGTGCTCCGGCATTTCCGCAACAGGAAGCCCCATAAAATCCTTCAATTGCAAAGTGGCGATCACCACCGCAATGCCCCCGGTGAACCCCAGGGTGACCGATTCGGGGATGTATTCGATATAACGCCCCAGCCGCATCAGGGCCAACAGCAATTGCATGGCTCCCGCCAACACACTGGCGATCAGCAGGCCGGCAAGGCCGTACTGCTGAACCACCGGAGCCAGAATCACCACAAAGGCCGCCGTGGGCCCCGATACGCTGTAGCGCGAACCGCCCAGCAGCGGAATCAGGAAGCCAGCGACGAAAGCGCTGTAAAGACCATACTGCGGCGCCACGCCACAGGCGATGGCCAGCGCCATGGCCAGAGGTATGGCGATAATGCCGACGGTAACACCGGCGATTAGATCCTTGGCGAAAGTCCGCCTGTCATAGGAATGCTCACCCAGCGCATCCCGTAGGGCGTGGGCGACTCTAAGAGAAAGCAGATGCTTGCGGTGCGCCATAGTTGCGGTTCAAACCCGTGGAGAGCAATGTGAAGGGAAGATTTATGCGCATTATCCTCTCATTTAAAGCATCTTCAATGTTAATATGATTAACATGTATAACTCATAAGAGAGAAAACGAGAGGTTCCCCCATGGAAAACCGCACAGCCCGGCTGACACTGTTGATCGACCCCAAGAAGAAGGCGGTATTCGAAAAACTGTGTGCGCAGGAAGACGTTACCCCGTCGCAGAAAGTCCGGCAGTTTATTCGCGAGTATATCGAGGAGCAGCTGGGGGCCGACTGGAAAAAGCAGGTGTTCGGCCAGGATAGTGAGGGAGCCACTAATTAAGGAACCTCTGATTAATTCGCTTCCTGACGGTAAAAACTCTTTGGAGCCAGATGAGAAGCTCAGGTGATAGGAGGGCCATTTCGAAACCGTCGGATACAGGGATGTATCCGTCGGAGCTACAGGGAAGTACTCGTGCGTTTTCGAAATGGCCCTCCTATCACCTGAGCGCCCCAGAAGCTACCAAAGAGTTCACGCGAATTAATCAGAGGTTCCTTAATTCTCTCCCAAAGAGGAAAGAGACTCCGAGCCCGGGAGACGGGAGAGAAGCTCAAGTGATGTGATAGGCCAGCGGATACGAGGGCGTATCCGGCGGAGCTACAGGGAAGTATCTGTGCGTTTTCGAAATTCCCATCCCATCAATTGGTAACGATAACCGGCGTACCCACCGGCGCATAGCGGTAAAACTTCTGCGCCATATGCCGCGGCATCCGCACACAACCGTGGGAGGCGGGATAGCTGGGCACATTACCGGATGCGTGGAAGCCGATACCGCCGTTGAAACGGATAAAGTAATCCATCTTGGCACCGCGATAATAGGTGCCCGGCGGGCGGCGATGCTTGCGGGTATCCACATCCGCGCGCACTACCCGATGGGTATTCCTGTCCACATAACTGCCGTAGAGGGTGGACCTGTGTTTAAGCTTCTTGCCCCTGACCTTGTAATGCCCCTTCGGCGTTCTGTAGCCGGCCTTGCCGGAGGAAATCCGGGACACCCCCACCAACTTCTTGCCTTTGTAGAAATAGGCCCGCTGTTCACCGAGAGAAACGCGGATGGAAGCAGCTCCTGAACTGTTGGCCGCGGCCGCCTCGTCGAACCAATTCTCCGGCGCTGCGCTGGCCGCTGTCGCCATTAGCCCAGCGAGGCACATCGCCAGAGCGGTGAGATATTGCCTGTACTGCCGTATCGGGTGCATAAACACTCCTCCCGCACTGGCCAGCATAGTGTCGCCCAACCCGCATTCCTACATCCCTGGAGTTGCGCCGACAGGGACCAGCTCATAAACTGCACCCGCCTTAATTTCAAAGTCACTGCCATGCCCGTCCGATTCACCCGCACACTGCTGCTGGTACTGCTACTGGCCCTCAACGGCCAGGCGCTGGCGGCGGGCTGTGACGCCGAAGCCAGCGGGAAAATGCCCATGCCGATGGACATGCAGGGCGATCAACAGTCTCACTGTTCACCCGCTGCCAACGGCGATTGCGAAGCGCACAGCGGTAACTGCGACCAAAGCTGCGGTTGCTGCCCCGGCCACTGCGCCAGCGCACTGCCCGCAGGTGACAACAGAGCAGTAGCCCCTGCCGGAAATATCCAGGCCACCGCCTATCGCGAATTCAGCTCCTCCCCCGAACCCGAAGCGGCTCTGCGTCCCCCGATTCACAGCTGATGCGGGATCAGTGCGCCCGGCGCATTCCCCAGCCGATTGACAATCCGCGCGCATAAACAGCGCGCGACCATCATCTGTGGAAAAGAGTTGAAATCATGTACCGCAAACTGTTTGCCGCCGGCCTGCTGTCGCTGGCTCTGACCTCTTGTGCCGAAGAAAAAAAACCGGCCGTCGAAGACATTCCGCTGACCACGTACAAGTCCGCCAGCTGCGGTTGCTGCACACTGTGGATTGACCACGCCCGAGACAATGGCTTTGCCGTGACCGCCATGGACGTCGACGACCTCAACGGGGTGAAAAATCGTCACGGTATCGACCCGCGTTTCCAATCCTGTCACACCAGCGTGTCCCCCGAAGGCTATGTATTCGAGGGACATATCCCCGCCAAACTGGTGCGACGCTTCCTGCAGAATCCACCCGAGGGCGCCAAAGGTCTGGCGGTGCCGGCCATGCCACCGGGCAGCCCGGGCATGGAAATGGGCGATCGCTTCGTGCCTTACCAGGTACTGCAAATCAATGCCGATGGCAGCCACAGTGTCTACGCCGAAATCAATACGGCCGACCAGCAGTATTGAGGGAACAGAATGAACAAAATCAGGAACTGCCGGCGGCATCTGTTCTCACCCGGCCGCCGGACCTTCATTACCGGTGTGGCCGCCAGCACTGCGTTGCTGGGCTTGCCCGCCGGGCTCAAGGCACGCACACCGCGAGTAGGTAGCGCCCTAGAGACATTGCGCGGCAACCGCTTCGACCTGCATATCGGCTATCAGCCGGTGAATTTCACCGGCCGCAAGCGCACCGCGGTGACCGTCAACGGCAGCCTGCCCGGCCCAGTGTTGCGCTGGAGGGAGGGGGACACAGTCACGCTGAATGTCACCAATCATTTGGCGCACGACTCCTCCATTCACTGGCACGGCGTGATTCTGCCAAGCCATATGGACGGCGTTCCCGGGCTCAGTTTCAGCGGCATCAAACCCGGCGAGACGTTTAGCTACCAGTTCCAGGTCAGCCAGAGCGGCACCTACTGGTATCACAGTCACTCGGACTTCCAGGAACAGCAGGGCCTCTACGGCAGCATCGTGATAGACCCGGCCGAACCAGACCCGGTGGCCTATGACCGAGACTATGTGGTGTTGCTGTCCGACTGGAGCGACGAAACACCCCACAATATCTATTCCAAGCTGAAAAAAGAGGGGCACTACTACAACCTGCGCCGCCGCACTGCCGGCGACCTGTGGCGGGAGATCCGGGACAAAGGGCTGGCGGCCACCTGGCGCGAGCGAGAGATGTGGAACCTGATGCGCATGTCGGACCGCGACATTTCCGATGTAACCGGCCGCACCTACACCTATCTGATGAACGGACAAACCCCGGACGACAATTGGACAGCATTGTTCAAGCGGGGCGAAAAAATCCGCCTGCGCTTTATCAATGCCGCCGCCATGTCGATCTTCGATATCCGTATCCCCGGCCTGAAAATGAAAGTCGTCGCCAGCGACGGCCAGAATATAGAGCCGGTCACCGTGGACGAATTCCGTATCGGCGTGGCCGAAACCTACGATGTCGTGGTCGAACCCGAGGCGGACACCGCCTATACGCTGTTTGCGCAAACCATCGACCGCAGCGGCTTCGCCCGCGGCACCTTGACCTCAGACTTGAGCCTGACTGCGCCGGTGCCCGCCATGGACTACGCGCCGGTACTCACCCACCGCGATATGGGTATGGCGCACGGTTCGAGCGATATGAACCACACCCAACATCCGATGAACGGCATGGATCACGCCCGGCACGGTATGGAACACAACCGGCACCAAATGGGCGGCACTGACCACACAGGGCACACTGCTGCCAGTGGCTACAGCCTACACGGCGACCGCCCGGAACTGGGCGGTATGCAGGGCGTCTGGTACACGGGAAACCTGGGGCGCGCCGGCTTCGGCAGCCACAGCCCAGTGGTGCACCTGCCGAGCGAATACCGCTACACGGTAGATATGCGATCAGAACAGCCGATGAACGGCCTGCGTGACCCCGGTGTAGGACTGCGAGACCACATGCAGCGCTATGGCCGCCGGGTACTGAACTACGGCGATATCCGCAACCTCACCCCCACCATCGACAAACGCGAGCCCTCGCGGGAACTCCAACTCCACCTTACCGGCAATATGGAGCGTTACCTCTGGGGTATGGATGGCATTCCATTTAACGAGTCAGCGCCGCTGATGCTGAACTACGGCGAGCGCATCCGTATCACGCTGGTCAACGACACCATGATGACCCACCCCATTCACCTGCACGGTATGTGGAGTGAACTGGAAACAGAAGAGCCGGACTACATACCGCGCAAACACACGGTACTCGTGCAACCGGGTTCCCAAATCAGCTACCTGGTGACTGCCAATGCTTACGGCCGCTGGGCCTACCACTGCCACCTGCTGTACCACATGCCCGGCATGTTCCGCGAAGTACGCGTCGTTTAAGGAGGGGAGGCAATGAAAAAGCGATTGATCAGCAATGCCGTGCTCGCGGCTCTCTCCAGCACGGCCGCCGCTGAGCCCGCATACCAGAGCGCTCTCACACCGGACCATGTAATGGACCACAACACGCTCTTGACCACGGTCAGCGTGGACCGATTGGAAGCGCGCGGGGACCAGGGCAGCGCACTCAGGGGCGATATCCGCTTCGGCGGCGACCGCGACAAGCTGTGGCTAAAGGGCGACTTGAATCGCGAGGAGAACAGCACCGAAAACGCCGAGCTGCAACTACTCTACAGCCGCGCGGTTGCACCCTATTGGGACCTGCAGATAGGAATGCGCCACGATTTCAGGCTGGGAAACGGACCGAGCGAGAACTGGGGAGTAATCGGTTTCCAGGGGCTGGCCCCTTATTTTTTTGAAGTGGAGTCAGCGCTGTTCGCAAGTGATGGCGGCGATATCGGCATGCGCATCGGCGCCGAGTACGAACTGCTGTTTACCCAGCGCCTGATACTGAGCCCGGAAATAGAACTGGATTTCTATGGCCAGAACGACAGGGACAACGAAACCGCCGCGGGCCTCTCGGAAATGGAAGCCGGTCTGCGCCTGCGCTACGAATTCACGCGCCAGTTTGCCCCTTATATCGGCATACACCACGAGCGTAAGTTCGGCCGCGCCGCCGATTTCGCCCGCGAAGATGGCCGGGAATCCCGAGAAACCACCTGGGTAATGGGCCTCAGCGTCTGGTTCTGATACTGGATACCAGCGTTTTTACATCTGATGAATTCGCTCGCGAGGTTTAAGGAACCCTGATTAATTCGCGTGAACACTATGGTAGCTTCCGGGGCGCTCAGGCAATAGGATGGACATTACGAAAACGCACAAGTACTTCCCTGTAGCTCCGACGGATACATCCCTGTATCCGACGGTTTCGAAATGCCCGTCCTATCACCTGAGCTTCACATCCGCCCCCGAAGCGCCTCTGCCACCAGAAAGTGACTTAATCAGAGGTTCCTTAAAAATACTCCGCCTCCGAATCTTCTGAAGCGCTCGCGCAAATTCATCAGCGGTTCTCTATGTCACCACCAGAGTTCCGCGATACATACGCATCTGGCAGGTAAACTCATACTCCCCTGCCGTCAGGGGCGGCAGGGATACGGCTGTCTCACGCCCGACAGCCAGTTGCGCGCTGATATCCAAATCCGCAAACACCACATATTCGGCGCAGGGGCTGGGGTCTTCGCGCAGAAAGCGCAACTCGGTTTCCCTCCCCGCAGCTACCCGGATGCACCCCGGCTCATAAATACCATCTCTAACTACTATCAATGCGGCGGCTTCCGCAGCCTTATCGGCAGCCGGGCTGCGCTTCAGCAACTGAAACCACCAGACAATAGCCGCGATCAGCGCCAGTCCACTCAGATTGACGAGCAAGCTCATACGGTCACCTCCGAGGGCTTAAACAAACGCAGGCGATTGGCATTGCTGACCACCGTCAGCGAAGACAGGGCCATGGCCCCACCGGCAATCACCGGGCTCAGCAAACTGCCGGTCAGCGGATACAGAACTCCCGCCGCAATGGGAATTCCCAGGGTGTTATAGATAAAGGCGCCGAACAGGTTTTGCTTGATATTGCGCAGCGTCGCCCGCGACAGCTCGATCGCGTCCGCCACCCCGTGCAGCGAGGAGCGCATCAGGGTGATATCGCCGGTTTCAATGGCCACATCGGTACCGGCACCTATGGCGAAGCCCACTTCGGCCCGCGCCAGCGCCGGGGCGTCGTTGATGCCGTCGCCAACCATCCCCACCAGCCTTCGATCGGCCTGCAAGTCGCCGACAATACGCGCCTTGTCCTCCGGCAGCAGATCCGCGTAGACCCGATCGATTCCCAGCTGCGCAGCTACCGCCTCCGCCGCAGCGCGGTTGTCACCGGTGAGCATCTGGATTTCCAGGCCGAGTTTTTTGAGCCTTTGTATCGCCAGTTTCGCATCTTCGCGCAGCGGGTCCGCCACTGCGATCAGTCCCGCGGCCTCGCCGTCTACGGCCGCGAACATCACCGTGCGCCCCTGGGCGGCGAGCGTTTCCGCGGTCTCCCGCCAGCGGTCGATATCGATATTTTTGCGCTGCATCAGTTTGCCGTTGCCGAGTAACACGGCGCGGCCATCCACAGTACCGGAAACACCGTGAGCGGTAATGGACTCGAAATCCTGCACCTCACCGGGATTGATTCCGCGTTCCCGGGCCGCAGCCACAATGGCTGCCGCCAGCGGATGCTCGGACGCCTGCTCAAGGCCCGCCAGCAAACGCAACAGCTCCCGCTCATCGCCGTCCGCCTGCAGATCGGTAACCCTGGGCGCCCCCTCGGTGAGCGTGCCCGTTTTGTCGACCACCAGGACATTCAATTTACCCGCCTGCTGCAACGCCTTGCCATTACGCACCAGCACACCGTGCTCGGCGCCCAGGCCCACGCCCACCATCACCGACATGGGCGTGGCCAATCCCAGTGCGCAGGGGCAGGCAATTATCAGCACTGCGGTGGCTACCACCAGCATATGCGCGACTTTCGGCTCCGGCCCCCAGTTAAACCAGGCGAGCGCTGCCAGCACCGCGACAATCATCACCACTGGCACGAATACCGCGGCAATGCGGTCTGCGAGGCGGGCGATGGGCACACGGGAATTCTGTGCGCGCTTCACCATCTCGATAATCTGCGCCAGGCGGGTTTCGGCGCCGACCTTTTCAGCGACAAATAACAGGCTGCCGTTCTTGTTCAAAGTACCGGCGGACAAGGCATCACCGGCAGTTTTCCGCACCGGCAACGGCTCACCGGAAAGCATGGACTCGTCCACCAGGCTATCGCCTTCCACCACTCTGCCATCCACAGGTATCTTCTCTCCGGGCCGTACTCGCAGGCGGTCGCCCGGCTGCACCGCATCCACCGGGACATCCACATCTTCACCATCGCGCAATACGCGCGCCTTGGTCTCCTGCAGCGACAGCAACTTCTCCACTGCCGCGCTGGTTTTGCCGCGCGCGCGCAGCTCCAAAGCCTGCCCCAGGTTGATCAGGCCGATAATCATCGCACTGGCCTCGAAGTAAACGTGCCGCGCCACTTCCGGCAGCAATTGCGGCGCCACGACGACCAGGGAGGAAAAGGCCCAGGCGGTGCCTGTGCCCAGCGCAATCAGCGTATCCATACTGGCGTTGTGGTGACGGAACGCCTTCCAGGCCCCGGTGAAATAGTGCCCCCCGCAGTAAACCAGCACTGCCAGCGTGGCCAGCCCCACCAGCCCCCAGGCCAGCTGCTGCCCCAGACTGTGTACCGACATCTCACCGGTCACCAGCCCCCAGATCATCAGCGGCAAACCCAGCCCCAGCGCCAGCCCAGAGCGCCACAGCAGATCGCGGTAGTGCGCCCGGTCCGCGGCACGCTGCTGCTCGCGCAACTCGCGTTCGCTGACCGTTGCCAGTTCAGCGCCGTAGCCGGCGTTTTCTATGGCACGGATACAAGTATCTGCGCTCACACTGCCCCGAACCGAGAGCGTCTTGTCCGCCAGATTGACCCTCGCCTCGGCCACACCGGGCACCTGCTGCAGGGCGCGCTCTATCTTGTTGACGCAGCCGGCGCAGGAAGCCCCCCTCAGGCGGAACAGCTGCGCCGGGGATCCAGCCCCTTCTTTCATGTCACTCTCCATCAGCATTGCTAAGGAACCACTGATTAAGTCGCTTCGTGGCGGTAAAGATGTTTTGAAACCCGAAAAAACTCATATGTGAATTAATCAGGGGTTCCCTAAGGGATCTCTGTTGTCAGGCAAGTTAAAAGCTTCCCCCAAGGGCAGGGCAAGTAAAACTTTGCAGCGACAGTGGATCTCACCTGCCCCGCAGCTGGCGAGCCATTGTAAGCGGACCAGAGGAGCGCGCAGCGGATACACAGGAGTGCTAGAATCGCGCCATGAAACACCCCCTGCTCCCCGAAAGACCCCTTTGCATCTCCCCTACTCTGGCCGCCACCCTCGGCCTGGAGGAAGCAGTATTGCTGACCGCGCTCGGGGACCTGCTGCCTTTCCTGCCTCTGGAGCACCGCTCCGGGCACAACTGGTACACGGCGGACGGAGAACAGCTCAACCAGCTTCTCCCCTTCTGGCAGCCGGCGGATATTCAGCGGGTGGCCACCAGCCTCCGCAACCAAGGCGCCCTTCTGCTGGCCGCCGCGCCCTACGGCAGCAGTGAGCTTCTCAAATTCGCCCTGCCCCTCGGCACCGCCCGCCCGGACCCTCGCTTTACCCCCGCGACGGAGCGCAACGCCAACACCATAGGCCCCAACTGGCAGCCGGATGCCGAGACCATGGCGCGCATCGCCCAGCTGGGCGTACCGGATCACTTCGCCCGCGAACAGCTGCCGGAATTCGTTACCTACTGGCGCGAACGGGGCGAGCCGCGCCACTCTTTCGGCTCCCTGTTCGTTAAACAGGTCAAGAGCAAGTGGGAGGCCTACCGGGCCACCGCGCAGCGCAAGCAGCCCTTACCGGAAAACTGGCGCCCCGGCCAAGAGACACTGCGCAAACTCTCCGACGAAGGCGTACCGAGCACCTTTGTGCAGCGGGCCCTGCAACGCTTTCTCGACTACCACCACTCCAGCGGCAAACAATCCATCTCCTGGGACCTGGAATTTAACGACTGGGTGATGGAAGACTGGGAAAATCAAGACGCGCCCTTTATTGAGAAGCGCAAACCCCAGCCCATGACCCGCGACTGGCAACCCAGCGAGCACACCTGGGAACAGCTCAAGCGCCTGGCGATCAACCCCGACTTCGCCGCCGAACTGCTGCCGGAATTTATCTACAAATGGCTCGAGCGCGGCGGTCACAGCGCCCGCTGGGGAGAGCAATTTATCCAGTACGCGCGCGAGGAGTGGGCCTATTACTGCCAGGGCATCGAGAAAAACCCGGTGGCCAAGCCCCTGCCGCGGAACTGGCAGCCGAGCCCAGACTGCTTGAGCCACCTGATCAACCAGTGTGAAATAGACCGCGATTTCGCCCTCTCCCTGGTGCCTGAATTTATTCTTTACTGGCGCGGACAGAGTGCCGCGCGCAAAAGCTGGGACGCCGTCTTCGTGCGTCACGCTCGCCACCAGTGGGCCGAGCGCAACAAGCTGGCAATAGGAAATTCTTATGGCAAGCCACAAGACACCACCCGCCCGACCAACCAACGCACCCGCGACCGGTCAATCGGCGACATACTCACAGACACAGACTGGTAGTCCCGAACTGAACGAGATGAAGCGCGCCATCAACGAAGTCTTCGCGCTCTTCAAGCTGAACTACCACAACCAGTTCAGCGCCGCCTTCCCGGACACCGAAACCCTGCACCACGCCAAACGCCTGTGGCTGGAAGCACTGGCCGCCTTCAGCCCGCAGGAAATCATGGCCGGTGCCAAGCGCGCGATACTGCAGAGCGAATACCTGCCTACAGTGCACAAGATGCTCACTCTGTGCGCCGCCGGAGAAAACGGCCTGCCCGACGCCCGCGCCGCCTATCGCGAAGCCTGTAACGCACCCAGCCCCAGGGCCAACTACAACTGGAGCCACCCGGCGGTCTACCACGCCGGGCGCGAGACCGGCTGGTTTTTTCTCGCCAGCAATTCGGAGTCGATCGCCTATCCGGTATTTGCCGAGCACTACCGCAAGCTCTGCGCGCGGGTACTGGAGGGCGAAAAGCTGCCGGTGCCCGAACAGCTACAACTGGAAGAAAAACCCGGGAAACCCCTATCCAAGGAAGAAAATGCGAAGAAGCTCGCAGAGCTGCGGGCCGAACTCGATATTTAATGATCCGCAGCAACTGTACACAATCGCTCCGGCAAAACTTCATCAACCACTGGAAATGCAGTAAAAATCCCGTCTAAAACCCAAAAGCAGGTAACGCCATGAAGCGGCCAAACGTTCTGCTAGCGGTATTTTTCCTAGTCGCCTGTGCCCAAACACAGGCCGATTTCTACTCCCATAAATACGGCGGTATCGGCTACGGCAATACGGAATTGCAAGGTTTCTGCAACGGCGCCGCAGTATTTGTACGAAACCTGAACTCTTCCGGGCAGACTGCCAGCGCCAGCGCCTGCGGTGAGAAGGGCGACAGCTGGAAAATCTATACCGGCTGGCGCTGGACCCCATATATGGCGGTGGAAGCCAGCTACCAGCAGCTGGCAAAAGCCGACCTGGACTTCCGCATCGATGCCACCAACGGCGAGTTCCTACAGTTTGAAGACAGGATCAAAACCCACCTGCTCAACGCCTTTATCGTCGGTCACTGCCCCCTGTTCGAGGGGCTCAGTCTGTTCGGCAAACTGGGCGGCGGCCTGTGGAGCGCCGAGCTATCGGAACGCCAGTCCGGGCAGCTGTTATTCGCCTACCCGGTCGCAGAGGACGAAGTGGAGACGCGGCTGGAGGAAGTCAGCGGCAAAGCCTACGACAGCGACAACGGCTTTCACTGGGGATATGGGTTCGGCATCGACTACCGCTACCGTAACAAATGGACGCTGCGCGCCGAGTGGGAATCCTTTACCGAAGTCGGCAGCGACAGTTTCCGCAGCGACTTCGATGCACAAAGCGCCACCCTCGGCTGGAGTATGCACTTCTGAATGCTCAACGGTAGAAGTAAGCATTCAAGACAAACCCGCCCCCGAGCAGCAGCAGAAACAGCAGCGACGACAGCAGCAGCGGGCGCGCACCAGCGCTGCGGATACTGCGCCAGCGCGCTTTGACGCCCAGCGCCGCCATCCCCAGCGCCAGCAATCCCTGAGAAGCCAACTGCAAAACTGTCTGCAGCGCCTGGGGCAGCACCAGCACACTGTTGAGTCCCACCGCCAACGCGAAGCCGAACACAAACCCGGGCAGGGGCGCTGGCGCCCCGCGCCGTTCACCGCCCCGTGCGCGAAACAGTACACTGCCGAGAAACACCACTACCGGAGCCAGCAGCATCACCCGTACCAACTTCGCCACCAGGGCACTCTGCATGGCATCGGCGCCGATGGACTGGCCCGCAGCCACCGCCTGCGCCACCTCGTGCACCGTGCTGCCGATATAAATGCCGAAGACCGACTCCTCCCAGCCGCACAGTGAATAGATCAGCGGATAGCAAAAGGTTGCCAGCGTGCCGAACAACACCACGGTTGCCACCGCCACCGCCACGTCTTGCTCCCGTGCACGGGCCACCGGCTCGGCGGCGGCGATGGCCGCCGCGCCGCAGACCGCACTACCCACCGAAGTGAGCACCGCCAGCTCCCGCGACAACCCCAGCAGGCGCATACCGACCCCAATGCCCACCGCGAGCACAACACAGATCACCAGTGTATCCACCAGCACTAACTGCCACCCCAGTGCCGCCACCTGCTGCAGACTCAGATTGAACCCGAAGAGCACAATGCCGAGGCGCAGGGCGCGCCGCTGGCACCAGTTCACCGCGCCTTCATCGTTGCCTTTTGTCGGGTAGAGATTGCCGTACAGCATCCCCAGCAGGATTGCCAGCGGCAATGCCGACAGACCGAGCCCGGCAATCTGCGGTACCTGAGCCAGCGCCACGGCACTCCCGGTGATCAGCAGTAAATGTATCCACATGACAGAAGCTCCCTCGTATTTCCGAGGTGACTTTATCCGCCACATACACTTAACTAAAATGGATATTATTAATGTAAAAATTAAGTATTACTTATGAATTTAAATCTACGTCAGCTTCGCCTTCTGGAGGCCACCTGCCGTCTCGGGCGGCTCACCGAGGCGGCGGATGAACAGGCGATCAGCCAATCCGCCGCCAGCCAGGCAATCCGCGAACTCGAGCGCGCACTGGGCTACTCACTGTTTCACCGGGTGGGCCGCAACCTGGAACCGAGCGACTCCACCCAGCGGATACTGCCGCGGGTACGGGAGATACTGTCTCTGGTAGATACGCTGGAAGACCCCTGCGGCGACCAGGTCCGCGGGGACTTTCACGTGGCCGCCAGCGTCACCATAGGCTGTTATCTTCTGCCACACCTGCTGGCCGCGTTCTGCCGACGCCACCCACAGGTAGAACCGCGGGTAACTATCGGCAACAGTGAGGCAGTCATCGAATTGCTGGAAAAGGGGCGCGCCCGCCTGGGGATTATCGAGGGGCCGGCAGGACACACGGCGCTGGAAGTGCACTCGTGGCGGAAGGACACGTTGAGTGTTTTCTGCGCCGCCGACCATCCACTGGCCGGCAGCGGCAGAATCGAGCGCACAGATCTGGGACAACAGCGCTGGATAGTGCGCGAACCCGGCTCCGGCACCCGCTCGGTATTCGACGCCGCCATGCGCGCGGCCCGCATCACCCCCACCATCGCCTTTTCACTGCCGCGCCAGGAGGCGATCAAGCAGTCGGTGCTCGCCGGGCTGGGTGTGGGCTGCCTATCCGCCCTCTCCATCGCCGATGAAGTGGCCGCCGGTCAATTTGTCGAACTGGCGACACCCCTGCAACTGGAGCGCGAACTGTCCTGGCTGGTGCCGCCGGGCAGGCGCCGCGACACCACCCTGAATGCCTTTCTGTCACTGTTGGAATAGCGTCACTGCAGCGCCAGCGCGTCAGCGATTTCCGTCCAGGAAATCAACTTAAAATTCTGCGCCGCGCTGGGCAAGCGGTTGCGCCCGTCCTGTACGACCAGCACCCCCTGTGGATAATCCGCGCCCAGCGCGGCGCTGGTCACTTCCAGACCGTCGGTCTCGGAGACGCCGTCAATCCCCAGCTCCGGGTTGATATCAACACGGAAACGCCCGACGAACTCGCTGCCGTCGCGACTGAAAAGGGCATAGCTGTTGTTGCCCTGACTGGAGACCACCAAATAGCTGCTGTCGCCGTTGAGGTAAAGCGCCATACCTTCGATGTCATCCACCAGTTTGTCGCCGTCCACCCTCGCCACCAGTTGCGGCTGGCCTTCGCCGGCGACAAAGGCGTCGATATCCAGACGCCAGATTCCGCGATCTTCCTCGGCGTAAAACAACTGCCCGCGCTCATCGTCCGCCACACAGCCTTCCACCAGCCCCGCCAGGGGTAACCTTGCGCGGGGGAGCAGCTGCCACTGCAGCGGGTTTTCCCCCAGGCGAATTTCCGCCAGATGCAGATCGCCCTGCTTGTCGGACATCCAGACATACAGGCCCCCGTCTTTGCGGGAGAGGCACAAGCCGTAGGGATCGGCGAGATCCATCTCCCGCAGTCCCAGGCTTTCCACCTCGCCATCCGCGGTAATACCGAACAGACTGACCCCCGGCGTGGTACGGTTGGAGGCAGCGGCCAGGGCGGCAAAACGGGCGTGATCCAGCGGGCGCAAATCCACATTGTTAACCCGCCCCACCGGCAGGGCTTGCAGCAGCTTCCCGTTTAAATCGTACACATTGAGGCCGCGCTTTTTATCGGTGCCGAGGATACGACTCTCTTCGGTGTTGCGCGGATTGACCCAGATGGCGGGATCGTCGGCGGCATCGCCACCGGAGGCGACCGGCGCTGTCTGCGCGCGGGCGGCCACGTGTGGCATCGAAACCGCGCCGCGGAACGCCTGGATTTCCGCCACCGGTTCCGGCAGCGGCACGGCAAAGCGCAACACCGCGTTGCTCTCTTCTTCCTGCGCCAGCAGTTTGCCGCCGGCCACCGCCACGGATACCGGCGCCACACCATCCAGGGACCGGGAAAAAAGCGGCTCGGAAAGAGGCCTTCTCAAATCGTATGCCCACACGCCGCTTTCCGCCGCCACCCATAGATGGCCGGCGGCAGCGTCGACCCACAGGCCGCCAAAGTCCGTGCCCTGCCGGTCGGGGGCGACGAAAACTTCCCGCGCCTCATCCCGCTCCGCGTCGGCATTCAGCCGCCAGATCCCCAGCGGCGGCTGCGCCACCAGCAGCTTCCCTCGAGCGTTATCCACCGCGCAGCTGCTGACCTGTTCGCCGAAATACAAAGGGCGCACTTCACTGAACCCCCAGGACGACGCCCGCGGAAGAAGCAAATACTCTCGGCCGAGGCCGCTTTCATCGATGGCAAACAGATGGATGCGATCCTTCTGGCGGGAAAAGCAGAGCGCGGCCTGGGGCGCGTCCACAGCCATATCCCCGAGAAACTGAAAACGGGGCCGGCCCTGGGCGTCGGGCTCCAGCCCGCGCAGCTGGATCTTGCCGCTGTCCTCGTCGTAGGCCGCCACCAACCAGTGGCCCCCGCCGCGCGCCTGCAACGCAAAGCGTTCCACACTACCGCCATCCAGCGCAGCGATCTCGCTGCCGTCTTCCCCAATCAGCACCAGTCCGCGGGTTTCGCTGGCCAGCAACAGATAATTTGCTTCCCCCAACGACAGCGGCGCCAGTTGGCTGGAGGCAACATCCTGCAGCAACAGTGTTTGCGGATCTTTCAATATTCCAACGTGCTTTGTTGTTACCTCTGTCGTTTTTCCGCACCCAATAAGAAAGTCCAAAAGAGCCGCGACAATACACAGTTTGAGAATTTTTTTTCGCGTCATTTTTTCCACTGCTTGTTAAATCCAACAGCATGGCCGGAGCAAATGCCAGGGGGGCACATTTCCACCCAAATCCAGCAAAAGGGACTTTCAGCAATCAGAAGGTACTGTAGGTCAGTCCCAGCACATAAGTGGGGCCGTATTCTTCGTACTGGCCGTTGTAGCCGGCGTTGTGCACGAATAAAGGCTCGTCGGTCAGGTTTACGCCGCTGAAGGTGAGCTGCAGGCCGTTTTCGAACCGGTACTTGGCCGACAGGTCCACCTGCATATGGTCGTCCTCGTAGCGGTCGCCGCCCGCGTCTTCCATATTGACTTCCAACAGCCGCTCTCCCCGGAAAGTAGTGGACAGACGCAGGCTGAAAGCGTCGCGCTCGTAGCCGATGATGAAATTGCCCACTAAATCCGCCTGATTCGGCAGCGAGATATCGTCGCTGCGCTCCGCGTCCGGCCCCAGCCCCAGGCTGGCCTCGGAATCGGTAAAGGTGGCGTTGGCGCGCAGCAGCAGGCCATTGTCGAAGCCCTGGGTCCAGGCCAGTTCGGCACCGGTGAGGGTGGCGGTGTCGCCGTTGACCGGTTGCAGAATTTCCGCATCGTCCACCGGCAGGCTGCCCACATAGTCGGCAACATCCACCACGCCCGCCACATCCGCGACCACGATAAAGTTGTCGATGCGCTTATGGAAAAAGCTCACCGAAAACATACCCAATCTGTCGGCGTAGTACTCGGCGGAAAAGTCCAGATTGCGCGCTTCGTAGGGGTCCAGCGCCGGGTTGCCCGCTTCGACCTCCAGCTCGCCCTCATCGTACTCAACCGCTGCCGGTGATGGGTTCAGATAACCGAAAGAAGGGCGGGAAAGTGACTCTGTGTAAGCCGCGCGCAGTACGATGTTGTCACTGAAATCGTACTTTAAATTGACGCTCGGGAAGAGATTGCTGTAATCGCGTTGATAGTGCACAGGACTGACGTAGACATCCTCGGCCACCTCTTCGGCACCGGGCACCGCCTCCTCTGACTCAATCACCCGGTAACCATCGGCGCTAAAATCCGTCGCTTCATAGCGCACACCGTAGACCAGCTGCGCCCGCTCCAGCTCGATGGTGTTCATCACGTAGACGGCGGAGATGTCTTCGCTCATCACATAGTCGCGGGCGGAACCGAGGGCGGTTTCGGCTTCGTCCACTTCGAAGCTGGACAGGTTGGCATCGATAAAACGGTTCAGCGCCCCCTTGTTGATACCGGGGCCGAAGGCGGCGAGATCATAGTCGACCTGTCCCATTGCAAAGTCGGCCAGTGTGTAATCGGCGCCGAAGCCGTCGTAGACGGTGGCGTTCAGGTCGCCGGATTTTTCACGGCGGCGCTCGTGCAGGCCGAACTTCAGTTCCGAAGGCTTACCCGCCAGCTGGATCTCACGGCTGAAATCGAGGCGGAAGCTGATTTCCTCATCTTCGGTAAAGTTGTCCTCGATCACCAATTCATCCAGCGCGTAATTGGCCGCGGTCAGAGCCGCTTCCAAGTCATCGGCGCCGACCGCCATTTGCGGCTTTTCGCCGGCACTGGTGTAACCGAGCAGTAGGCCTTCCTGAACGAAGTCCGTATCGCGCCGGTGCGGCTCGGCTTCCTCCGCCTGAGAGTAGCCCAAGGCATATTCGATGCCCCACTGGTCTAGCTGGTGCTCGCCGCCAAATACCACAGATAGAATTTCCTGCTCTTCGAGACGATCCTTCAGGGATTTTTCCAACGCGGCGTCTTCCCAGACCGCGCCGCTGGCACTGATGCTGGCGGGATCGTCATTTTCTTCATCCAGTTTCCAGGAGTTGCGCTGGCGCTCCTCTTCGTCGGAAAAATCGGAGTAGAGGGTGTGCAGGTATAACTGGCTGCTCTCGGACAGGCGCAAGTCGAAATTGGCGGCGAGCCCGGTGCGCTCGCGGGTAATGGTGTAATCCCGCTGTTCGATTTCCACCGCGCCGAAGGCTTCACTGCCATCCACCGCGGTGAGTTTTTCCCAGATGCCGTCGGTTTCAATATTTTCCGAGCCGAAATTGCGCGCCTGGTGACTGGCGACGATGGCGACGCCCAACTCGCGGCCGCCATCCAGCTCGAATCTATCGGTGAAGGTGCCCGCCAGCTTGGGGCTGTTTTCCTCCTGCAATTCGCTGTAGCTGTTTTCAACGCTCAGCTTGAAGTGGCGGCCATCGCGGTCGAGCGCGCTCAGGCTTTTGATTTCAATGGCACCGCCGATGGAGTCGGCGCTCATATCCGGCGTGAGCGTTTTAAACACTTCCAGGCTGGAAAGCAGGTCGGATGGAATCACGTCCATGGCCACCGCGCGGCTGTCGGTCTCCGGCGCCGGTAGGCTTACGCCGTTGATGGTGGATGCGTTCAGGTTGGGATCGATACCGCGCACACCGACAAATCGCCCCTCGCCCTGATCGCGCACGATAAACACGCCCGGCATACGCTGGAGCGCCTCGGTGACATTGGCATCCGGCAACTCGCCGATCGCTTCCGAGGTCTGGACCGCCACCATCTTGTTCGAGTTGCGCTGGCGCTCAATATCGCTGCTGGCATTGGCGGCCTGGGCGGTTACCGTAACGGTTTCGAGCGTCTGGTTCTGCTCGGCAACGGCGTTAAAGGAAATGATCGCCGCGGCAATGGCCGCCAAAGGCACATTCATCAAACGCGCGTGAATTATTTTGCTATTCATGAGATACCCATTCCCCCATTGTTGGCGTTTGGGAACCCCTGGATTCATTCGCGCCTGAGCCTTACAAAAACCGCAGATTGATTCGCGCTCGAGGCACCGAGCTACGCCGCTGCCCGACAAGGCTCTGAGGGAAATGAAGCTGAGATTCCTTTATTGGTGATTGCTGTGGAATGGGCGCAGACTAACGGCGCGGTGTGAAGCTTGCGTTACATAAATGTCACAACTTGCGTTTAGGGTATTTTTCTCTGATTACGGAGCCTCCGATGATTTCGCCTCCCTGCGGAAAAGGAACCCCGCGGCCAGATGTATACCTCCTTGCCTGAGCGCTCCGGTATCAACAGCGCGCCCATACGAATTCATCAGGGGCGCTGAAAATTTTTATTCAAGGACACAGCCCCGCGCTCCCGGAGTGACTCATGAGCAAGGAACCGAAAAATCCCACCCGCCGCGCCCTGTTCAAGGCACTGGGTGCCGCAACAGCTGTCGGCGCCACGGTCGGCCTGTTGCCGAGCTGCGGAAAAAAACGCGATAGCGGCGCCGCTAACCTGAGCTTTGCGGAAATCCCCCACGCCCTGGATGACCGGCATCATTTGCCCGTCGGCTACAACGCCGATCTGCTGCTGCGTTGGGGAGATCCGCTTGTCCCCGGCGCCACGCCCTTTGATCCCCGAGCCCTGACGCCGCGCGAACAAGAGCGGCGCTTCGGCTACAACAACGATTTCATCGCCTTTATGCCCCTGGACCCGGGGGCGGGTCCAGGCGAGGGGGAGCGCCACTGCAAGAGCCGCAACAGTACTCGCGGTCTGCTGTGCGTCAATCACGAGTACACCCAACCGCACCTGATGTTTTCCGGCTACAACGATGAACACAGCGCCACCCGCGGCGTCAGCGCGCAGCATGTGGCCGTGGAGCAGGCCGCCTGCGGTCACTCGGTGGTGGAAATCGCAAAAACAGACAATGGCTGGCGGCCGGTGTTGGACAGCCCCTACAACCGCCGCATCACCCTGAACACCGGTATGGAGATCGTCGGGCCGGCAGCTGGAGACCGCCGCCTGTGCACCGGGGCCGACAGCTCCGGCAAACGGGTGTTGGGCACGGTCGGCAACTGCGCCGGCGGCAAAACACCCTGGGGCACCGTGTTGATCGCCGAGGAAGGCTTCGGCGGCGCCTTCCAGGGGGACCCGGACGCTGTCGCCGACCCCGTGGAGGCGCGCAATCACCACGCCTTCGGCATATCACCGCACAACCGCAACTGGGGCGAGTACGACCGCCGTTTCGACATTTCTGTGGAGTCGAACGAGCCCAACCGCTTCGGCTGGATGGTGGAATACGACCCCTATGACCCCTCCTCCCGCCCGCGTAAGCTCACCGGTCTCGGCCGCTTCCAGCACGAGGGGTTTACCCTGGTGTGCAAACCGGGTGCGCCGGTTGTCGCCTATGGCGGCGACGACGACGAACACCAGTTTGTCTACCGCTTTGTCAGCAACGGCATTTATCGGCCCGGTGACCACACCCAAAACCGCCAGCTCCTCACCGAAGGCACCCTCTACGCGGCCCGCTTCGACGCCGACGGCAGCGGCCGCTGGCTGCCGCTGCTATTTGGCCAGGGTCCGCTGACGCCGGAAAACGGCTTCCGCAACCAGGCAGATGTGCTGATAGATACGCGCCGCGCCGCCGCCCTGCTCGGGGCCACACCGATGGACCGCCCAGAAGATGTGGAAACCAATCCGGTCAACGACTGCACCTATGTGATGCTGACCAAAAACAAAAAACGCAAACACGGAGATATCGACGCTGCCAACCCGCGTCCGCGCAATGTTGCGGGCCACGTCCTGGAAATCGTACCGCCGGGCAAGAAAGGCCGGCGCGACCACAGCAGTAACCGCTTCAAATGGAACACCTTCCTGCTCGGCGGCAACCCCAATGCAGAAGATCCCAATGAGCGGGGCGCCTACGGCCAGCAATCACCCGGCGCCATTTCCACCCACGGCTGGTTCGCCAATCCCGACAACGTCGCCTTCGATCCCAAGGGCAATATGTGGATCGCCACCGACGGCTGCGAGCGATTTGGCTTCCACGACGGCCTTTGGGCCATGGCCACAGAAGGGGAAATGCGCGCGGCCCCAAAACACTTCTTCGGTTGCCCCCGCGGCGCCGAAGTGTGCGGGCCGGAATTCACGCCGGATGGCACCACCCTATTCGTCGCCGTGCAGCACCCGGCAGACGGTGGCTCTTCCACCTTCGACCATCCCATGCACCGCTGGCCGGACGGGGACCCGGCGCTGCCGCCGCGGCCGTCAGTGCTGGCCATCTACCGCAAGGACGGCAGGGTGATCGGAAGTTAAGGCGCTTCCGTTTCATTCACACGGGTGCTGCCGCTAACCCCGGTGCGCGCACAAGTGGTCGTTACTACCATGGAGCGAATTCCGCCCCCAGGGGCAATTACTGCGGTCGTCTAGACTCAAAGGAACCGTTTCTGGGGAATCTCCATGAAGTTCCGGCGCACCACTACTATCTACGGCTGCCTCGCGGCAGTAGTCCTGATGCTTTTTCTGTTCTCCGCCCGTGCGGCCGAAGAACAACTCCAGCTCAAGGGCTCGGGCGCCAGTTTCCCCTACCCCATCTACACGAACTGGTTCAAGGATTTCTCGCGCAAACACGGGAACGTGAAAGTGCTATACCAGGACAAGGGCAGCGGCGGAGGCATTCAGGATTTTCTCCACGGTGCCGTAGACTTCGCCGCTTCCGGTACGCCGCTGACGGCGGAAGAAATCGCCGCAATCGAGCAGGGCGTGGTGCTGCTGCCCCTGGCCGCCGAACAGGTAGCGCTGACCTATAACCTGAAAGGCGTAGATGGGTTGCGATTGCCGCGGGATGTGTACCCGGCAATTTTTCTCGGCGAAATCACCAACTGGAATCACCCGAAAATCGCCGCAGCCAATCCCGGTATCGAGTTGCCGGACATGTCCATCACCGTCGTGACCCGATCGGACCCCTCCGGTACCACAGACATACTCACCAACCACCTGTGTGCGATCAGCGCGGCTTTCGAGAAGGGCATCGGCAGAAGCCGCCAACCCCGCTGGCCCGGTGCCGCCCGCTTCATCGCCACACCCGGCAACCAGGGCGTCGCCACACGAGTGAAACACACCCCCGGCGCCATCGGCTACGTGGAATACAGTTTCTCCAAACTGCTGGCTCTGCCGGTGGCGCGGCTGCAGAACAAGTCTGGCAGCTATGTTGCCCCCGGCCCACAAGCAAGTGCGGCGGCGCTATCAGAAGTAGAGTTTCCGCGGGACAGGCTGCCGGTCAGCGGTGCTCCCAACCTGGTAGCCGATATTCCCGATCCAGACGGAGAGTCGGCCTATCCCGTCATCGGCCTCAGCTGGCTGCTGCTCTACGCCCGGCAGGACAGCGCTAAAGCGGCGGCCCTGCGCAAACTAGTGATCTACATACTCAGCGATGAGGCACAGCAGCAAGCCAGAGAGCTGGGCTTTATCCCGCTGCCACAGGAACTCAGGCAGCAAGCGCGGGAAACTGTCGGCTTTATCCGCTGAATACTGCCTTCTCCCTCACGGGAAAGCCTCTGATTAATGCGCTTTCTTAACCTTCCCGCGCCGCTTCCCCAAAACTCTCCTTGACACACCGGCTCATGCCGAGAGCGAGCTCGCGCTCCCCCATCAGCACATTGCCGACCTGCTCTCTACGCAACAACATCGCATCCTCGTCGCTGTACGCGCGCACGGCAATCTCGATCGCCGGGTTCAGGATGCGGGCGGTCTCTATCATTTTTCGCACACGCACGGCATCGGGAGTGGTAATAACGAGTATCCGCGCCCGCGCCACATGGGCCTGGATCAGCACCTCCGGCTCCGCCGCATCCCCGGAAACCGCCGGGATACCGCGGCTGCGCAGACTCTCCACAATCTCCCGGTTCTGCTCGGCCACCACCAGCGAGATGCCGTTTTCGATCAAGTCGTCGCAAATTCTCTGGCCTATACGCCCGTACCCCACCAGCAGCGCGTGGCCGGTCACCGACTTCGAGCTCACCGTCGCCGGCAGTTCCGCCAGGGGGTCCGCCGATCTTTCCATCACCCGCGCCAAGCGGGAACGGGAGCGAATCCAGCGCTGCAATGGCTCCACCGCGTTAAACAGCAGCGGATTGAGGGCGATAGAAAGGAGCGCTCCGGCGAGAATGAGATTCTGGGCATCCGCCGTCAGCAGATTCAGGGACGCCCCCAAGCCGGCGAGAATAAATGAGAATTCGCCAATCTGGGCAAGGCTCGCGGACACCGTGAGCGCGGTATTGAGCGGGTAGCGGAACAGCAATACCAGGATAAAAGCGGCCAGGGTCTTGCCCAGCATAATAATCGCCAGCACAGCCAGAACCCGCAGCGGCTCTTCGAGCAACATCCCCGGATCGAACAGCATGCCCACCGACACAAAAAAGAGCACGGCAAAGGCATCGCGCAGGGGCAGTGACTCATCCGCGGCGCGGTGGCTGAGTGACGAACCGCGCAGAACACTGCCTGCAAAGAAGGCACCGAGGGCGAAGGAGACACCGAAAACCTCCGCTGCGCTGTAGGCTATCCCCATGGCGAATACGATCACGCAAAGAGTGAACAGCTCACGGGAGCCAGTGCGAGCAATTCGCCACAGAAACCAGGGGAAAAGCCTGCGCCCCACCACCAACATCAGCAGCACGAAGACGGTCACTTTCACCAGGGTCCAGAGCACCGTGGTCGACAGGTCGCCCTCGCCGACATCGGCACCGCCGCCACCCAGCCAGCCCGCCAGTGGCGGCAGCACCACCAGCACCAGCACCATCACCAGGTCCTCGACAACCAGCCAGCCTACGGCGATGCGGCCGTTGATGGAGTCGAGCAGGCCGCGGGCCTCCAGTGCGCGCAGCAAAACCACGGTACTGGCCACCGACAGTGACAGACCAAAAACCACGGCAGCACCCGGCGGCCAGCCCCAGTAACTGGCAACCGCGGCCCCCAGCGCGGTCGCCACCGCAATCTGCGCCAGTGCGCCGATAATGGCAATACGCCGCACCGACATCAGGTCCTCGATGGAAAAGTGCAGGCCGACACCGAACATGATCAATATCACTCCGATCTCCGCCAGCTGTTGCGAAAGCTCTATATCCGCGACAAATCCCGGTGTTGCCGGGCCAATCAAAATACCGGCGATCAGGTAGCCGACCAGCGCCGGCAGATGCAGGCGAACAGCGGCAAAACCGAGCAATAGTGCGAGTCCCAGGGCAGCGGAAAGCGTGGTGATCAAAGTGATATCGTGATGCAAAGTGCTCTCTTCCTTCAGGCAGCCAAAAAAACCATTTTACCTGTTTTACACGGCCGCAAAGGCGGCAAATCTGTCATGCACACAGGCTAATTTGATAAATGGCGGCGACACACCGGGTAGACCCTGCGAAAATGACAAAACATCTGATCCAATCGCCCAGGTGATACACCGGTGCGGCGTGCTACTATCGACAAATCCCGCAGCCGGAAGGGCCGCGTCCACGCACCAAGCACTGAATGCGACCGCAGGCTGTCCCTGAAGGAGCAATCCCACTTTCAGCCAAAAGTCTAGTGCATGACCAATCACTCACCGACAACGCGCCGCATCGCCAAGACCATCCTCAACGGCTTCGACGCCTACTTCGCCGATTTCCAGAACATCACTCTCGGCGCCAAGGCACGCTTTGAACGCGCCGCGTGGCACGAGGTACACCAAGCCAATCGCGAGCGCATAGATCTCTACAAAACCAAGGTCAACCAAGTGCTGAAGCTGGTTCACTCGGTCACCAGCAAAGACACCGGCCAACTGGATTTGTGGCGAGAGGCCCGCGCCGCCTACGCACAGCTGATCGCCAACCACAGCAACTACGAAATTGCCGAAACCTTTTTCAACTCAGTGTTTTGCAGCCAGTTTCAGCACGACAATATCCACGATAATTACATCTTCGTTAAACCCTCCCGCGCCCCAGACGACAAGCCACTGCGCGACTACAGCATCTACATCAGCTACAGCGGCCGCGACGGCCTGGAGTATATGATCGAAGATATTCTCAACGACTACGGCTTTTCAGTGCCCTGGGAAAACCAGCAGCGGGATATCAAAAATATCTGTGCCGCCCTGCGCAAGGCCCCCCTCTCGGGCCTGGAAAACGAAAAACAGCTGCGGGTGGATATGCTCGAGTCTGTCTTCTACCGCAACAAGGCAGCCTACCTAGTCGGCCGCATGATGTTCGGCGGCGAGGTAGTACCGCTGATTTTGCCCTGCCTGAACAACGGCCGCGGCGGTATTTTTGTAGACACAGTACTCTACAACCAAGATGCCGCCAGTATCGTGTTTAGCTTCACCCGCTCCTACTTTATGGTAGATGCGCCGATTCCGTCGCGTTTTGTACGTTTCCTATCCACGATCATGCCGCTCAAAGAGCGCTCGGAGCTGTACAACTCTATCGGCTTCCACAAACACGGCAAAACAGAGTTCTACCGCCACGTGCTGGCGCATATGAAAGTAAGCAACGACAAGTTTGTGATAGCCCCTGGTATCAAAGGGATGGTGATGAGCGTCTTCACCCTGCCCTCTTACCCTGTGGTGTTCAAGGTGATCAAGGACAAATTCGACCGTCCGAAAACCGTCACCGAAGAAATCGTGAAGGAAAAATACAAATTCGTATCCCGCTCCGACCGGGTGGGCCGCATGGCGGACACCCAGGAATACACCAATTTTATTTTCTATCGCAACCGCTTCAGCGATGAACTGCTGGAAGAACTAAAGCAGCTGGCCCCGTCTAAGCTGCATATCGACGACAAGTGGGTGATCATCAAGCACCTCTACGTCGAACGGCGCATGGAACCGCTCAACCTCTATTTACAGGGCGCCAGCGCAGAAGAGGTGCGCGAAGCCATGGAAGAATACGGCAACGCCATCAAACAATTGGCGGCCGCCAATATCTTCCCCGGTGATATGCTGCTGAAAAACTTCGGCGTCACCCGCCACGGCCGCGTGGTTTTCTACGACTACGACGAACTCTGCCCGCTGACCGAATGCAACTTCCGCAAGATTCCCGAGCCCCAGACCGCGGAGCAGGAGCTGTCTGACAAGCCCTGGTACACAGTGGATGAAATGGACGTCTTCCCGGAAGAGTTCCGCCTGTTCTTCTCAGGAAACCCGGAGGCACGCAAGGCGTTCGAGGAACAGCACAGCGACCTCTACGACTACCGCTATTGGCAGCGGCTGCAGGAGCGCATCCGCGCCGGCCACATCGAAAGCGCCTTCCCCTACCGGCGCAAATGGCGTTTTAAGCGCAGTGGCTCCGGCGCGCTCCAGAAGTGACCGCATCGAACAGATAATGGCAAGTTTTTGCCGCCGCCCGGGCTCTCGCCAAGGCGCTCCTGAACGCCGCGCCAATTGGGTCTATAGTGGAAGAGGTGGACAGGCGAGGGGCAAGTTGTGCGTTTTATTGACTTCGCGGCAGCTGCCGGCACTCTGATACTACTGGTGTCCAGCGGCTGCGGTTACCTCCCCAGCGAAATGGACAAGGAGAAAAAGGACAAGGACCGCGGACATGCGCGCGCGGTCGCCAAACCCCATACCGTCAGCTGCAAAACCCCGGCGCGGGGCTTCCGCCAAGTGGCGTTTGACGACCTCTACGTCTTTACAGGCGACTCTGAGCAGCCGTTCCGCGAAGCGGAAAACACACCGGCGCAATATGACGTCAATGCCTATGTCTGGGGATTCGACAACTGTATGGAGGCCGGTCAATGCGAGGGCGGCGATCGCTACTGGTTGATCGGCCGCGGCCCCGGAAAGGCGTTCACCACCTGGGTGGTCACCCCCCAGTATCCCCGCATCACCATTCAATCCCCCTGCCGCAACCGCCTCAAGGTTGGCAAACGCTACCGCTTCTCATTCAGCCGCGGCGAACTGGTTGGGTTCAGCCGCCGCTGAGCCGTGAGGTCTGACGCTTCAGATAGCGGTAAATGGCATCCTGAGAGCGGCAGCCCTTTTCCGTATTACTGGCGATGCGCGTGTTGCTCTGCAGCTTGTCTAATACCCGCGCTTTCTGATTGTCACTCCACTGCAGCTCCATGATTTTCTTCACCGTGCGCCGGTGTTGCTCATCGCGGACCGGAAAGGTCACCTCCACACGGTGATCCAGATTACGGGTCATCAGGTCCGCCGATGACATCCACACCTGCTCGTCACCGCCATTGTGAAAAATATAAACGCGGGCGTGTTCCAGATATTTATCCACCAGGCTGATCACCTGAATATTGTCCGACACCCCAGGGGTTTCGCACACCAGCGAACACATGCTGCGCACGATAATACGCACCCGCACTCCCGCCGCGCTGGCGCGGTACAGATGTTCTATCACCTCGCCGTCGACCAGGTTATTGCACTTGAAAAACAGCTCTGCCCGCTTACCGGCCTCAGCGGCAGCGATTTCTCTATCGATGGCACTCAACAACGCCGGGCGATTGGTGTAGGGAGAGACGGCGATGTGCCGATATTCGGGCCTCAGGTGGGGGAACTGGATAAATTCGAAGACATTGTAGACATCCCGCCCCAGGGCCTGATCGCTGGTCAGCAGACTGAAATCACAGTAGACGCGCGCCGTGCTCTCATTGAAATTTCCGGTGCCAAGATGGCTGTAAAACCGGTCCCCGCCGTCCTCCTTGCGCACAATGGAAATCAGCTTGCAATGCACCTTGAGGCCGGGAACACCGAAAATGACCTGTACCCCGGCCTCGCGCAACTCGTTGGACCAGTGAATATTGGCCAACTCGTCGAAGCGCGCCTGCAGTTCCACTACCGCAATGACCTTTTTGTTGTTGCGCGCCGCGTTGATCAACGCCCCAACCACGCGGGAATTTTTCGCCACCCGGTAGAGGTTGATACGGATTTCCTTCACCTGTGGATCGATGGCCGCGGAGACCAGAAAATTCGTGATGGCCCGGAAGTCGTGGTAGGGATAGTAGTAGAGCTGGTCGTGTCCCCGTAACAAATTGAACACGCTCTCTTTTTCCGGCAGCGTGGCCAGTGGATTGAGCGCCTTGTAGCTGTGGCGCGCCGAATCGGCCGGAAAGCCCATAAAGTCTTTGGAATTGTGGTAGCGCCCGCCCGGAGTAAAGCTGTCATAGCGCCCCATTTTCAGTTTTTTCTTCACCAGGTTCAGCAACACTTCCGGCATCTTCGCGTCATAGGCGAGGCGCACCGGCTCCGCCTGCTTGCGTTTTTTAAGGGACTTTGCCACCCGATCGAGAATATTTTGTGTGACGTGCTCCCCTAGCTCCAACTCCGCATCGCGGCTGATTTTAAACATATAGGCCTCGGCCCGCCGGATCGGCAACACATAGCGGAATACCTCCAGCAAACAGGCGCGGATAATATTATCGAGCACGATATAAACTTTTTCTTTCCTACCCTTGCGCGGTGGAATCACCACGAAACGCGGCAGCGTATCCGTGGGAATTTCAAGCGCCGCGAAACGCTCAGAGCCGTCTTCCAGCAACAAATAAATCGCGAAGTAAATGCTGGTCTCGTTGAGCAGCGGCATGGTGTTCCGGTCGTCGATAAAAAACGGTTCCAGTTCCGGCAACACCTCGCGGTGAAAGTAAGCCTCCACGAAGGCGCGCTGTTTTTCACACAATTGGTTCTCATTGACCAAATGAATATTGTGCTTATCGAGATCCGACAGCACGTTCAAGTAGGCAGTGTGATAACGGCGCTGCAGGCGCAATACCTTTTCATTAATATCCGCCAATAGCTCTGCAAACCGCTCTTTATTTTCCCCTTTGGTAAAAGCGGCCAGGCGGCGCACATCCGCCACCCGCACGCGGTAGAATTCGTCCAAATTATTGGAAAAGATGCCCAGGAAACGCACCCGCTCGATAATGGGGACACTTTTATCCTCCACTTCCTGGAGCACTCTCTCATTGAAGGAAAGCCAACTTAGCTCTTTCGGGTACAGAGGCGTATCATTGAACATGCGTGCTTCTTAATCTACACAAGGAATAGCGGTGATGGGACTGCGACTCCGAACCGGGTCCCGAAAAATAGTAGAGCAGTTTGCTACATTCAGATGACATTTTTTTGACAGAGAACCGCATGGTACCCGACACCGAACGCTACGCCGCCCTCGACCTGGGCTCCAACAGCTTCCATTTGTTGCTGGCGGAATTCCGCGACCAGCGCATGGTGCGCTTGCACACGGACAAAGCCATGGTCCGGCTGGCGGAGGGACTGGACGAAAAGCGCAATCTGGACACGGCCGTGGCCGAACGGGCCCTGGACGCGCTGCATCGATTCCGTCCGGTACTGGCGGAACTGCCCGCGGACCACATCCGCGTTGTGGGCACCAACACCCTGCGCGCCGCCGCCAACGCCGACGGCTTCCTCGAGTCCGCCGAATCCATCCTGGGCGCGCCAATCGAAATTATCAGCGGTATAGAAGAGGCCAGGCTGATTTACAGTGGCGTTATGGCCGCCGCCGACGGCCCCCCGAGGCTGCGCTGCGTAGTGGATATCGGCGGCGGTTCCACCGAATTGGTGCGCGGTTACGAAACGCCGCAACAACTGCAAAGCCTCTATATGGGCTGCGTGTCTTTCAGCAAGCGCTTCTTTGCCGACGGCATCGTCTCCAGTAACTCCGTCAACCATTTTAACCGCGCCCACCGCGCCGCTCGGGCGGAACTACAAGAGCTCCAACACTTGGCGGAAGGGGCTCAAGTGATCGGCAGCTCCGGGACCATCAAGGCGGTGGCGAGGGTTCTCTATGGCGGCGAGCTTGCGGAGATCAAGCGCGAGGATATCGACAAGCTGGCGGCAAAAGTGGCCGACGCCAAGCACATTGCCGACCTGGACCTGCCCGACCTGGACAGCGAGCGGCGCCCGGTATTCGCCGCGGGCCTGGCGATACTGCACGCAACCTTTTGTGAGCTGGATATCCAGACAATGCAGGTTTCCCCCTACGCCATCCGCGAGGGCATAGTGCACGATCTGGCCGGGCGCCTGCACGGTGGGGACCGCCGCGCCGATACAGTGGCGGCGCTGATGCAACTTTGGCAGGTAGGCACGGCACAGGCCCAACGCGTTGGCGACACCGCCCTGGCCCTGCTGCACCAGCTGCGCCCAAAAACGGGCAGCGAGGAATTGCAGCGGCTACGCTGGGCGGCGCAATTGCACGAAATAGGCCTGGCACTGTCCCACAGCGACTTCCGCAAGTTGGGCGCCTATATGATCGAGCACGCGGACCTGGCCGGTTTCGCCAAGACAGAACAGGAATATCTGGCCTATCTGCTGCGCAATCAGCGCGGGCGTATCAAGCCGCCGCGGGAACACTATGGCTTCCACCCCAACCCCGACCTGCTGCTGTGTCTGCGCCTGGCCTGTATTATCCACCGCGACCGCACCGACCGCGGCCTGGATGGCATCAAACTCAAGGCCCGCGACAACGGTTACCGGCTGCGCCTGCCCCGGGAGTGGCTGGATCAGAACCCCGCGATTGAAGACCTTCTCCGGCAGGAGGAGGAATACTGGCAGTCGCAACCCCAGGCGCTGGAGATCAGCGAAGTTTGAGCCCGCCCACGAATTGATCAGAGGTTCCCATGAAACTCAGCGATGTCACCCTCACACACCAATACGCTGATCTGGGCGGGGCCTTCGGAAGCCGCACCACCCCCACGCCCTTCGCCCACCCCGCATTGATCCATGTGAACCCAGCGGTGCTGCAACTGCTGGGTATAGACGCAAGCGAGGCACACAATCCCGACTGGGCGCAGCTCGGCTGCGGCAAAAAGTTATTCAAGGGCAGCAAACCCTTTGCAATGAAGTACACCGGCCACCAGTTCGGCGTCTACAACCCAGATCTGGGCGATGGTCGCGCCCTCTTACTGGGGGAAATAGAAGCCCGCGGCAGACTCTGGGAACTGCACCTGAAAGGCGCCGGCAAAACCCCCTACTCTCGCTTTGGCGACGGCCGCGCGGTACTGCGCTCCACCATCCGCGAGTATCTGGCCGGTGAAGCACTGACCGCCCTCGGTATCCGCAGCACCCGCGCCCTGTGCATTGTCGGCAGCGACGAGCCGGTGGTTCGGGAGGAAATCGAAACCGGCGCCATGTTGATCCGCGTAGCGGAAACCCATGTACGCTTCGGCCACTTTGAGTACCTCTTCTACACCAAGCAACTGGAGGCATTGCAACGGCTGATCGATTTTGTCTGCCAGCGCTTTATCCCCGACACCGGAGACATGGGCACCAGCGAACAGGCTGAAGCACTGCTGCGCTTTGCGACGCGCAGAAGCGCTGAGCTGGTCGCCGGCTGGCAATCGGTGGGCTTCGCACACGGGGTGCTCAACACCGACAATATGTCCATTATCGGCGACACCTTCGACTACGGCCCCTACGGTTTTCTCGACGATTATGAACCCGCCTTTATCTGTAACCACTCGGACCACACCGGCCGCTATGCCTTCGAGCAGCAACCCGGCGTAGTACTGTGGAACCTCAATGCCCTCGCCCATGCCCTGTCCGCCTTCGTCGGTGCCGAGACACTGCGCGAGTGTCTGGAAGAATTCCAGCCACACCTGATCAACACCTACGCCGCCCTGATGCGGCGCAAACTGGGCCTGACTACAGAAGAAGAAAACGACCAGAAACTCTGCGCGGATCTGCTGCAACTGCTCGCCAACAACCGGGTCGACTACACCAATTTTTTCCGCGCCCTGGCCCACTACCGCGGCGAACGCCCGCCTTCGGCGTTACTGGCGTTGCTGCCCCCAGCGGGGCACAGTGCGCTACGCCACTGGCTGGAGGGTTACGACCGGCGGCTGGCCCACGAGAACAGCGATTTCTGCCGACGCAACCGCGCCATGCTCGCCGTGAACCCCAAGTTCATACTGCGCAACTATCTGGCACAGAAAGTGATAGAGGCCGCCGAGACCGGCGATTACCGGCCCTTGCAGACGATGGTGACGCTGCTGCAGAACCCCTTCGACGAGCACCCGCAACACGAGTTCTGGGCCGCAGCGCCACCGGAGTCCGGCAAGCATATGCCGATCAGCTGCTCATCCTGAAGCCGACGGCAATGCCTGACCGCTACTACACTGGACACGGGATTCTGTCTTCTTGCGTGACCTGGTGTAATATCCTGGTCACTCAACCAAAAAGGTAAGCGACATGATGAGAACACTAATAATCGCTGCGTGCAGCCTGTTGTTCGCCCTGCAGGCCGGAGCCCAGGAAGTTGTGGGCAAATGGCGTACCATCGACGACGAAACCGGCCAGCCCAAGTCCATCATCGAAATCTACCAAAAGGGCGACAAATACTATGGTCGTGTGGTGGACCTACTGATGAAGCCGGATGACACCGTGTGCGACAAATGCCCCGGCGAACGCAAAGGGCAGAGAATCGTCGGCATGGACATCATTACCGATATGATGAAAAAAGGTGATACCTACGAGGGTGGCCAAATCTTGGACCCGGCCAAAGGTAAAACCTACGACTGCAAATTCTGGCTCGAGGGGAATGAGCTAAAGGTGCGTGGCTACCTCGGCTTCTTCTACCGCACCCAAACCTGGCAGAGAGTGGAGTAAACCGTCACCGGAATCACCGGTTTTCCGTTAGGGAAAACCGGCTTAGGCGGCCTCCAGCCCGCGCCGGGGGTTCGCCAGCAGAAATACCAGCGGCACCGCCGCCAGGTTGATCCACATCAGTAGCTGAAAATCGTTCACATAGGCGATCTCCGCCGACTGCCGCGACAGCTCCTGCATAATATTCAGCGGCAGCGTCTGCAACTCCCCTGTATTCGGCAGCGTGCCCGCCAAATTCCGCGGCACTTGTAAATGTTCCCCCAGTTGTTGCTCATTGATCCACAGATTGCGGGTGAGCACAGCCATCACAATCGATACGCCCACACTGCTGCCCAGATTGCGCGACAAACTGAACAGCGCTGTGGCTTCACCGCGCAGTTGCGCCGGCAAGGTCGCATAGGCCAGCGTGGAAATTGGCACAAATACCAGACCCAGGCCAAACCCTTGCAAAACACCAGTCCACACCAACGCGGAACGGCTTACCTGCAGATTAAAACCAGCCATCAGATGTAAGGAGAAACTGACCAGGAACATACCCGCGACAATCAGCGCGCGACCGTCGACAAATTTCAGCAGGCGCCCGACCAAGATCATCGCCACCATCACCCCCAGGCCGCGGGGCATCAAAACCAATCCTGTCGCCACCACCGGATAGCCTTTCCACTGCTGCAAGTACGAAGGCAGCAGCGCCATGGTGGCCAACAAAATAATGCCGACCACAAAAATAAACACCAAGCCCGATACGTAATTGCGGTCGCGGAACAAGCCCGGCGAAAGAAAGGGTTTTTTTGTCGTCAGCGAGTGCACCACGAACAGATAGAGTCCCAGTGCCGAGGCAATGGCATAGCCCTGAATTTCCAGAGACTCAAACCAGTCCACCTGTTCGCCACGGTCCAACAGCATTTGCAACGCGCCCACCGCCAGTGCCAGCAGGCCAAAGCCAAGCGCATCAAATCGCGGCCTGGTGGTTTCCCGCTCGGGGAGAGCAAAGTAAATACCGAGCAACGACAAAATGCCGAACGGCAAATTAATGTAGAAGACCCAGCGCCACGAGTAATATTCCGTCAACCAGCCGCCCAAAGTCGGCCCCAATACGGGCCCAATCATCACGCCCACGCCCCAGAGTCCCATGGCTGAAGCGTGCTGCTCCGGCGGATAGGTATCGAGCAGAGTGGCCTGGGAAAGCGGTACCAGAGCGGCCCCGAAGACACCCTGCATCAAGCGCCAGAAAATCATCTCGTTCAGACTGCCCGCCTGACCACACAGCATGGAAGTGACAGTAAAACCGGCCACTGACCAGAGAAACAGGCGACGGCGGCCGAAGCGTTGAGAAAGGTACCCCACCGGCAACGTCATAATGGCCGCGGCGACGATGTACGACGTCAGCACCCAGGTAATCTGATCACTGCCGGCACCGAGACTCCCCTGCATATGGGGAAGAGCGACGTTGGCAATAGTGGTATCCAACACCTGAATTACTGTGGCCAACATAATGCTGACAGTAATCCACCTGCGCCGTCCTTCCGTTATGCCCGTTGCACCACTCACGGCTACAGCACTACCCGACTGTCCTCGCCGCCGCTCGCGCGCGCTGCCACTAACTTATCGTCCTCAGCGGTGTCGATGCGCACGCGGGCACTCATACCGGCGCGCAGCACCGGCGCGTTTTTGGCCGGATAAAGACGCAGGCGCACCGGCACCCGCTGCACCACCTTGACCCAATTACCGCTGGCATTTTGCGGCGGAATCAGCGCAAACTCACTGCCGCTGGCGGGGCTAAGACTGTCCACCTGGGCCTGCCACTTGAAATTAGGATAGGCATCCACCACCACTTCAGCCTGCTGACCAGGGCGCACTTCCCCGAGTTCCGTCTCCTTCAGGTTCGCTTCCACCCAGAGCCCCTCGCTGGCGAGCATGCTGATGACGTTGATACCGGCTGGAATCATCTCCCCGACCACAGGGACCTCGTTGGCGATCACCCCCGCCACGGGAGCGACAATACGGGTACGGGACAACTGGTAGCGGGCCTTGTCCAACTGTGCCTGGGCTACCTTGAGGTCGGCCTGCTCCTCCAGGGGAATCTCCGGATTACCGCCCAGCTCCGCCCGCAGGCTGGCGAGTTTTTCTGTATTGATCGCTATCTGTGCCCGCGCCCGCTGCAGCAGCTGGCGGGATTCATCCAACTGTGCCTCCGACAGGGCCACGTCGCTCAGCTTTTCATTGCGGGACAGCTGGCGGCGATAAAAGTCCGCGTCTTTGGTCGCCTGCTCCAGGGCAGCTTCCGCCTCAGCGTACTCAGCCCGGCGAGCGAGTAATTGGTTGCGCACCTGCCCCAGGTGCCCTTCAGCCTCGGCCACCGCCAACTCGAAGGGGGTTGGGTCCAGCTGCACCAGCAGCTGCCCCTGCGCCACCACCTGATTGGCCTTTACCAATACTTCGGCCACCACGCCACTTACCTCCGGCGCCAGGGAAATCTTGTCCGCTTTGACATAGGCGTTCTCGGTCTCCACGCGGCCGCCACCGCCAAACACACACCAACCTGCCACCGCCACAGCGACGACAATGCCGAGGAGAAAGCCCAGCTGCCGCGCCGGCAAATTCCCCATCTGTAGCCCCAATTTGCCCCTCAAGCTATACCTCCTCTCGTGTCAAATTCTCCCGCAACCGCGCCAGCAGACCATGCAACTGCCGCACCTCTGCCGCCGAAAAACCGGCCAGTGCCTGAGCGCGGGTCTGCTGAGCCAGGCCGCGCAACAGCTCCAGTGCCGGCTGGGCGGCTTCGGTGAGATAGATGCGGAAGCAACGCCTGTCCTCCGGGTCCGGGCGGCGCTCCACCAGCCCTTCCCGCTGCAGGTTGTCCAGCTGTCGCGTCAGACTGATCGGCGCCACATCCATACGTTCCGCCAGCTCCGCCTGCTTTTGCCCCTCTTCCCGGCTCAGATGCCAGAGCACCTGCCAACGGGAACGACTGAGGCCGTGGGCCTTGGCTCGGCGATCGAAATTGCGCCGCAACAGGCGCGCGGCGGAATGCAGCTCAATACTCATCTCAGCGGCGCTGCCTTTTGCTGCATCGAAATCTTCGGACATGCCCCCTCCTTTTGAAGGGCGCTTATTATAAGCATGCTTATAAATGTCGCAATGAGAATTCGTGCATCCTTTGATGCAACCGTGACCTTAGGGAATCGATGTTAAATAGATGCAGGCGCGCGGCTGACGCAGGGACGCTCACACTTTTGGCGGGAGCGGGGTTGATCGCACATTGAAAACAAAAAAGGGAGCGCCCCCGAGGTTCCCCCCTATAAAAATCAATTCATTGGCAGTGCTGCTGCCTCAACAGAACCGCTATTTGCTTACCCTTGGTCAGAAAAGTCTAAGGAAACTCTGATTAATTCACGTTCTGGGGGGAGAGATTCTTCGTGGGCGTATGAGAAGCTCAGGTGATAGGGTGGATATTTCGAAACCGTCGGATACAGGGATGTATCCGTCGGAGCTACAGGGAAGTACTTGTGCGTTTTCGAAAAATCCATCCTATTGCCTGAGCGCCCCGGAACCCACCGTAGTATCCCCTCGAATTAATCAGAGGTTCCCTAAGCAAATCCTCATCAAATCGAAGCCCTCTCAGGCCAGCCTCCTCACATAATGCTTTGAAGGAGGAGCAGTAGAGCACGCCAGTTCCCTGCAACTTGGACTTAAATAGAAAGCGGCCTGCAACATCGCCGTCATCAAAAAACAGAGTTTCCAGGCCTACAGCCAATTCCCCATCTACATAGCGTCAGACACAGAGGCTTTCATCCTCTTTTGCAGAGGCGGCGTATTCAGACTCCGGGCCCGGAAAGATTTACCGGGCCCGGTACTGTCAGAGGCGTTATTTTTTCAACACCTCGATCCGGTCCACCTTCTGGAAGCCCCGCGGCAGTTTATTGCCGCGGCGACCGCGCTCTCCAAGGTAGTGCTCCAGTTCGGAGATTTTGATCTTGGTATGGCGTTTACCAGCGTGAATCACCAGCTGGACATCCCCCTCCAGCACGGCGATACCCACCACAAACTCCTCGCGGCTGGCGGCGCGGGCGGCGGGGATATTAATAATCTTATTGCCCTTGCCTTTCGCCAGTTCCGGCAATTCGGAGACAGGGAACACCAGCATGCGCCCTTCGCTGGTCACCGCCGCCAGCAACGCTTCGCCGGGGTTTTCCACCACACAGGGCGGCAACACCCGCGCGCCCTTCGGCAGTGTCAGCATCGCCTTGCCCGCCTTATTGCGCGATTGCAGATCCGCCAGCTTGGCAATAAAGCCATAGCCGGCATCGCTGGCCAGCAGAACCCGCTGTTCATCGGCACCCATCAAGAGCCCCTCAAAGACAGCACCGGAAGGCGGGTTGATGCGGCCGGACAGGGGCTCTCCCTGGCCGCGCGCGGACGGCAGAGTATGGGAGGCGATCGCATAGCTGCGCCCGGTACTGTCCAGCAACAACGCCGGCTGGTTACTCTTGCCGCGGGCGGCCAGCTTGAAGCGGTCGCCGGCTTTGTAACTGAGGGCGGCCGGATCTATATCGTGTCCCTTGGCCGCCCGAATCCAACCCTTCTCCGACAACACCACGGTGATCGGATCACTGGAAAGCAGTTCCGCTTCGCTGAAGGCCTTGGCTTCGGCGCGCTCCACAATCGGCGAGCGGCGCTCGTCCCCAAATTCTTCCGCCGCCGCCAGCAGTTCTTTCTTGATCAGGGTTTTCAGGCGCCGCGGGCTGTCCAGGGTTTTGGTGAGCATATCGCGCTCTTTCTCCAGCTCCGCCTGCTCACCGCGGATCTTCATCTCTTCAAGCCGCGCCAACTGCCGCAGTTTGGTATCGAGGATATATTCCGCCTGCACGTCAGTCAGCTCGAAGCGCTCCATCAGCTCGCGCTTGGGCTCGTCGTGGGTACGGATAATTTCGATCACTTCATCAATATTGAGGAAAGCGATCAGCAAACCGGCCAGCAAGTGCAGCCGTTTTTCCACCTTGTCGAGGCGGAACTGCAGGCGGCGGCGGGTGGTTACAGTGCGGAAGCTGAGCCATTCCCCCAGGATCTTATCGAGAGACTTCACCTGTGGGCGGCCGTCGATGCCGATCATATTTAGGTTGACCCGGTAACTCTTCTCCAGGTCAGTGGTGGCGAACAGGTGGTTCATCACCGCTTCCAGGTCCACGCGGTTGGATTTCGGCACTATCACCAGGCGGGTGGGATTCTCGTGGTCCGATTCATCGCGCAGATCTGTAATCATCGGCAGCTTCTTAGCCTGCATCTGCTGCGCTATCTGCTCCAATACCTTGGCGCCACTGGCCTGATAAGGCAGCGCACTGATGACAATTTCGCCATCTTCCTTAGCCCAGATAGCGCGCATTTTGATCGAGCCGCGGCCGGTCTGGTACATCTTCTGTATCTCTGCGCGCGGCGTGATGATCTCCGCCTCGGTGGGCATATCCGGGCCCAGAATATGCTCACATAGCTCCGCCACCGTGGCCTTGGGGTTTTCCAGCAGCGCCACCGTCGCATTGACCACTTCACGCAGATTGTGCGGCGGTATATCGGTGGCCATACCCACGGCGATGCCGGTAGTGCCGTTCAGCAATATGTTGGGCACCCGCGCGGGCAACACCGCCGGCTCATCCAGAGTGCCGTCGAAGTTCGGCTGCCAGTCTACGGTGCCCTGGCCCAGTTCCGACAAGAGCACTTCCGAGTATTTGCCCATGCGCGACTCGGTGTAACGCATGGCGGCGAAAGATTTTGGATCGTCCGGTGAACCCCAGTTGCCCTGACCGTCGATCAGGGGATAGCGGTAGCTGAAGGGCTGCGCCATCAGCACCATGGCCTCGTACACGGCGCTGTCGCCGTGCGGGTGATACTTACCGATCACGTCGCCCACGGTGCGGGCAGACTTCTTGTACTTGGCGGTGTTCTTGAGCCCCAGCTCGCTCATGGCGTAGACGATACGCCGCTGCACGGGCTTCAGGCCGTCGCCGATATTGGGCAGGGCGCGGTCCAGGATCACGTACATGGAGTAGTCCAGGTACGCCTTCTCAGTGTACTCCGCGAGCGACTGCCGCTCGCTGGCCTCATAAACGGAGGTATCGGTCATACAACTCTCGTTATCTTGTGCGGAAGGAGCGGATTATGGCCGACAGGTAGCCCGGGTTCAAAGTCCAACATCTTGCTACTACCATGACCGCTAGCCATAATCGCAAAGAATCCACTGCGCAAGGAGTGTGCTATATGTGGCTTGAACAGCCTCCGGCTCCCAATGCCCCACCCAAAGCCGCAACAGCCCTGGAAATGGCCATCTACGAATTTGAAAAGAAGTGTGATGCCTATCACGCGGCCCAATACTCCCCCTCCTTAAGCAATGAATCCCCGCAAGAACGGGATAAACGCCTACGAGAGTGGCGTGAGGCACGAGAGCATCTGGAGCAGGAGCGCAGACGAATCAATACGCTCGCGTCTATTGAAGATGGGTTGGTTAAATACCGGATGGAATTCAACGCCCTGACATCCTCCCAAAGACTTGAGCGCATGCGTAAGGAAAAGCATCACCCAACCAAGGTGCTTGCCCGTCACCTGCTTGCAGAAGGAGAACCAAAACCCAGCCTACAGCATGTAGCCCACCACCTTATACCGGGGAAAGGGCGCTGGAAGCAGAAAAACCTGCTAGCGGCTCGCATCAAACTGCATCTGTCCGGCATCCGCATAAACGATCCGAGAAATGGCGTATGGATACCAAACTTGAAAACACACAAAAATCACTGGGCCACACCCGAAGCCCCAACACATAAATCCATACACGGCGTAAACTATGAGCACTGGATTTCAGTCCAATTTCTTCCAATCCCTCCCGGGCCAACCTTCGTCGCCAAATTGAGAGACGTCAAAATGAAAATTAAAAGCGGCACCTATCCGGTAAAAATCGAAAGCCCAAAAGATCCATTGTGGAGCGGCAAATAATGAATCTCTACAGATTAAAGAATGATGAAAAGTCGTTCAAAGAGCTTTCCTTAGACTGCGTCCAACTTTATGAACAGCTCCACCTGGAAGATTCGGAATCCGGCTTGTCTGATTGTTCGGATCTGGGCACTAGCGGCAAGCCATTTCCACACCCGTGGAAACGGGTCAAATCCGACTTCGAAGCCTCTCCCATGTACCCCTCTGCAGTAAAGATCCCGAATATTTCCATATGGATAGGATCAGCATTAGTACTTTCCGAGAAAGCCAAGGCCGCGCTAAGCCTTATACTTGAGCCGCATGGAGAGTTTCTACCCGTACAGGTTCAGGAAACCAACTACTTTATATTCAACCTATTTACCTATGTCGAAGTAGACGAGAAAAAAACCGTTTACCAATATTCCGGTGAAGATCGAACCTTCCCTGATGGAATTGAAAAGCTTGTCTTCAGTGAGAGCGATCTACAGGGAAAGTTCCTGTTCCGCTCGGGCGAAAAATCTTTTGGGGGAGTGTTTTGCACGGATGAATTCAAGCAAACCTGTGAAGAATTCGATTTGGACGGTTTGATTTTCGACGAAGATATATCCAATATCTACTAAAATTCAAAAAAATGCCTCTGACTTTCGCATTCCTACACCACCTCACCGCCTTCGCCCTGGTCTCCGCCATCGCCATAGAACTAGTGCTGCTGGGGCAAAAGTTCACGCTTGAGAAGGCGCGCAAGCTTCAAATCGTCGATCGGGTACTGGGCATTTCCGCGGGGCTACTCGTGGTGGTCGGCCTGTTGCGGGTTTTCTACTTCGAGAAGGGCAGTGCCTACTATTTTCACAACGGCGCCTTCCACGCAAAGCTGGCGCTGTTTTTTCTTGCCGCATTGCTTTCCATTTACCCAACCTTTCGCTTTGTCTCCTGGAACAAGTCCCTCAAACAGGGGAAACTGCCGGATGTCAGCGAGCGGCAGTGGAAGCGGATGCGCGGCATTGTGCATATCGAGCTGGCGGCGGTAGTCGGTATTCTGTTGTGCGCGGCCATGATGGCGAGAGGAATCGGCTACTTCGGCTGAACCGACAGGCAAGTGCATTGGCCAAACTCATACTTCACCAGGTGTCGATCGGCACCCTCCAAAATATCAACCTGGAAGTGGCGCCGGGAGAGATAGTGTGCCTGTCCGGTCCTTCCGGCGCTGGCAAGAGCCGCCTGCTCAGGGCTGTTGCGGACCTGGAACCCCACGGCGGCACTGTGAAACTGGGGAATTTGGCACAGGGCTTAGTACCCGGCCACCGCTGGCGGCGCTCGGTGATGATGGTGCCTGCGGAGAGCGCCTGGTGGTTCGACACTGTCGGCGAACATCTGTACAAGCCCATGCCAAAAGCCCTTCACGCTCTGGGTTTCGACGAGGACGTGAGCGAATGGTCCGTCTCCCGACTATCTTCCGGGGAAAAGCAACGCCTGGCACTGATTCGAGCCCTGTCCCGCGAACCCGATGTGCTATTACTCGATGAGCCCACCGCCAATCTGGACGAGAAGACCACCCGGCAAGTGGAAGATTGGCTGATATCCGTAATCCACGCACGAAACCGCCCAGTGCTGTGGGTAGCCCACAGCCGAGAGCAAATCCGGCGGGTGGCCAAGCGGCACTTTTGCATCGAGGGTTCGAAACTGCTGGAGCTGCAGGAATGAATGCAATCGCCCTGTCCTGGTGGCAGCTGGCGCTGGCGTCCTGTCTGGTGATGGCACTGGCCGCCTGCACCTTCGCGGCGCACCTGGGCGTGGGAAAATCCCTGCTGATCGCCGCGCTGCGCACCGCCATTCAATTGGCGCTGATCGGACTGGTACTGGAAGCGCTCTTCGCAGTGGGCAGCCTCTTTTGGGTGGCGCTGATGGGACTGGCCATGCTGCTGCTCGCAGGCCGCGAAGTTGTCGCGCGGCAGAAATATCGGCTTCGTGGCGGCTGGAGTTTTGCCATAGGCACACTATCGATGTTTATCTCCGCCTTCAGCGTCACTGTGCTGACACTGGTTGCGGTCATCGGCCCCGAGCCCTGGTATCAACCCCAGTATGCGATACCGCTCCTGGGTATGCTGCTGGGCAATACCATGACCGGCGTCGCGCTCGGACTGGACCGGCTCACTGAAAGCGCGCGGCGTTCCCGCAATATTATTGAAAACCGACTGATGCTGGGGGAGACCTGGTCAGAAGCCTGCGGCGACTTCCGCCGCGAAGCCATGCGCGCGGGGCTGATGCCAATCATTAACGCCATGGCCGCCGCTGGCATCGTCTCCCTCCCCGGCATGATGACCGGCCAGATACTCGCCGGCAGCCCGCCGGCACTGGCGGTTAAATACCAGATCCTGATTATGTTCACCATCGCCGCCGGTACCGGGTTCGGTACCTTTGCCGCGGTGGCGCTCTGTTCGCGGCGGCTGTTTGACAGGCGGGAACGGTTGCGGGTGGATCGGCTGACAACAGCTGGGCACGACCGTTTCTTCACATAACATCTACGCAGAAAATACAAGCGGACAATAACGCACTTGGCTTTCTGGAAGAAATGCCCTAGAGAACCTCTGATTAATTCGCTTCCTGACGGTAAAAATTCTTTGGAGCTAGATGAGAAGCTCAGGTGATAGCATGGCCATTTCGAAACCGTCGGATACAGGGATGTATCCGTCGGAGCTACAGGGAAGTACTCGTGCGTTTTCGAAATGGCCATGCTATTGCCTGAGCGCCACGGAACTAACCAAAGCGTTCACGCGAATTAATCAGAGTTTCCCTGGGTCTGGCCATCATTTGATTCCTATTGCCCGAAGCCCCTGAGCCAACTACAAGTTTCGCGCTTTTAAATTTTGCTACGAATCCATCAAAAGATGCTTTTCTCTCACTTCATTGATTAAACCACCGGCCTTTATGGTTTCTATCTCCTCGGGGGAAAGGTCATGGCGAAGTGCTATCGTTTCCCCGGAAGTGTTGTTTTTTATATTTACCGGCTGACCGGGTTTCAGCTGTTTCATGGGAGCGTCAATTTCCAATTCGGCATCCTGCGCCAATTTGTCGTAATCCGCGGGATCATCGAAGAGCAGTGGCAAGATGCCAAAGTTGATCAGATTTCGACGGTGGATGCGGGCCATGCTTTTGGCGATCACACAGCGAACCCCCAGGTAGCGGGGCGCGATGGCTGCGTGTTCGCGGCTGGAGCCCTGGCCGTAGTTATCACCGCCCACCACGAAGCAATCCCCGTTTAGATCCATAGCACGCTGATAGAAATTTTCGTCGACGCGGCAAAAAGCATAGCGGCTGATGGCGGGGATATTAGAGCGCAGGGGGAGTATTTCGGCACCGGCGGGGAGTATTTCGTCGGTGGACACATTGTCCCCCGCTTTGAGCAGCAGCGGCCCCTTCAATACTTCCGGCAGCTTTTCAAAATCCGGCAAGGGTTTGATATTGGGCCCCTTGACCAGCTCCACCTCAACGGGGATTTCCTGGGGCGGCTGCAGCAGCGGGCGCATATCGGACAACTGTTCCGGTTCGGTGAATTCCGGGTAATCCATATCCAGGTCGCGGGGATCGGTAATCTTTCCCGTCAGCGCACTGGCAGTGGCCACTTCCGGGCTGCACAGGTAAACCTGATCCTCCTCGGTACCGGAGCGCCCGGGGAAGTTGCGCGGCACGGTGCGCAGGCTGATACGGCCGCTGGCGGGCGCCTGCCCCATGCCGATGCAACCGCCGCAGCCGGTTTGATGCAATCTGGCACCGGCTTCCAGCAGTGTCGCCAGATCCCCGCTGCGGCTGATTTCCTCCAGCAACTGGCGCGATGTGGGGTTGATATCAAATGACACACTGTCATCCACCCGCCTGCCGGCGACCATACGCGCGGGTATGACAAAGTCCCGCAGTCCCGGATTGGCGGACGAGCCGATATAGCTCTGGTAGATTGGCCGCCCCGCCACTTCCCGCACCGGCACCACCTTGTCCGGGCTGGATGGACAGGCGATCAACGGCTCCAGTTTGGACAAGTCGATAGTGTCCTCTTCGTCGTAGGTCGCGCCCTCGTCTGCCTGCAGCGGAACAAAGTCCGCTTCGCGCTGCTGCTGTTTCAGAAAGGCGCGCACCGCTTCGTCGGCGGGAAAGACGCTGGCGGTGGCCCCCATTTCCTGGCCCATATTGGCAATCACGTGGCGATCCATCGCCCTGAGCTGTTTCAGACCCGGGCCGTGATATTCAACAATCGTGTTCACGCACCCCTTAACCGTATAGCGGCGCAGCATTTCCAGAATAATATCCTTGGCGCTGACCCACGGCGGCAGTTCACCAACCAGCTTTACGCCGAGAATTTTCGGCATCTTAATCGCGAAAGGCAGGCCGGCCATCGCCATGGCAACCTGCAGCCCGCCGGCACCTATGGCGAGCATGCCCATAGATCCGGCGGCACAGGTGTGGCTGTCGGACCCCAATAAGGTTTTTCCGGGGATGCCGAAGCAGGACATATGCACCGGGTGACTGACGCCGTTTCCCGGCCGCGAATACCAGAGACCATATTTCCGACAGGCACTCTGCAAGAACAAGTGATCGTCGGCGTTCTTAAAATCCGTCTGCAACAAGTTGTGGTCAACATACTGGGCGGATATTTCCGTTTTTACCCGCGGCAGGCCCAGGGCCTCAAATTCCAGCATCACCATAGTGCCGGTGGCGTCCTGGGTGAGCGTCTGGTCGATCTTCAGTGCGATCGTGCTGCCCGGTTCCAGGGAGCCGCTGACAAGATGGCTCTGGATCAGCTTTTGGGCGAGGTTCATTGCCATAATATTCACCTTCCTTAGTGTTTACAGCGCCTTATCCGGTCCGAAAAAAACCTGAGCGCCGGGAAGCGGATGAACCACAGGTTCCGCTGGCTCGCTACCGCGAAAATTCCACCCGCGGTTCGTCGAAATCACGTCCATTGTAGTCGGGCGCACAGGGAATCAGCTCTTGGGCGCCTATTCCCTCGTCTATCAGGAAGCGCTCTATCTTGCGGCTGCGCTCCTGCGCCAGACGTTCAAACTCCTCAAATAACTTCAGCGGTGGATTCCGGTAGAACTTTTCCCGCGCTTTGCGGCTGCCGCCCAGCCCCGGCGTGGAATCCGGATAAAGCGCATACCAATCGCGGGCATTGGCAATGCCACAGATGCCGGGGCGCGCGTCCGGGCGCTCGCGCAGTCTTACAACCATTTCCCGCAGCTGCTCCCAGGCTGTGGCGTCGAGCTCACTCTTGCCGGGCTCGAAAAAAATCGGCTCGAATCTGACCGCACGGAAACGCCCCCAAGCGAATTTCGCCAAAGTATAGAAGCCAACCGGTGTGAAATAAGCAAACAAAGATTCAATAATTGCCCGCTGCAATAGATGACTGAAGATAAAACTGAAGGAAAATTTCGGATCATAGAGATCGCCGCTTACCGGCATATCGAATCGCACATTGCCCTGGCCGTCTTTTAACAACAGCAGCGCAATATCCAGCGGGATAATGGAAGACTTCACCGGAAGCTTATCCTTCTCTTGCACACGGCGGACCTTGATCTTATTCAATTTCATATCCGCAAAGGCGTTTACCTTGTTCTCCCGTATACGGATATCCAGGCGCGCGTCCAGCTGCCCCTGCAGAATCTTGTAGCCGAGCAACTTGGCCATATAAGGCGTCGCGGGGATCAGGTTGGTATTTTCGATATAACCGGTCAGATCGGCGTTCCACTTTTTGGTTTCGAGGTAGCGGATGGTGCCCGCCAGTTGAATTTCACCGAAACCGCCGGGACGGCCGTTGAACAATACCGTTGCCGGAGGGTGAAGCGGCAAATTGCTGACATTGCGCAGGGTTAAATAAATTGCCCGTATCGGCAAGCGCGCGCGATATTGGCCCTGGCGGTCCACCCAAGTGAAGGTACCGTGGCGCACGTCCAGCTCGCGGATGTGATAGCGCACTTTCATCCCTTCAGTAATGGCGTCTGCGGCGCGGATCAAGGGTTTTTCCTGCGGCTGTGTGCCTGTCAGCACATCCACATCCCGCGCCAGCGGGTATTCGCCGGAGCGGTCGCGCATAACGATCAGGCGCGGTCGCAGTGCATCCACTTTTTCGATTTCCAGGCGGTTGCCGCGCCTGTCGTAATGCAATTGCGCAACACTCATGCCAGCCAGACGGCCGATAACAGAGTGGCGCTCGTATTCCGGTGCCCCCTCGCGCCGATCGAAAATGGCAAACCCTTCCGCCTCGGCACGCAGAAAACGGAACTCCGATTCTCCACTCAACAGCTGTTCCACCGATACGCTGTCACCGCGCACCAGGCTGCGCCCCGTTCCGGTCAGTAGCTGTACCTTGTGCAGCTGTAATTGTGCCAGCGCCAATTGTCGCGTAGAGAAACGATAGCTGCCGCTGACATCAACAGCATCGAGTGTCAGGCAGTGGTTTAGCCTTTCCACATAACCCGGCGGCACGCAGCCGGCGACGCCCTGCAACCGCAGCTGACGCACAGCGATCTCACCACTGCCGAGACGCAATTCCTCCGTGTGCAACTGCTCCAGCTGCAACAGTTGTGCCGGCAACCCCTGGGGATAATCCCCCTGCTTCAGTTCCACGCCTTCGATAGCAACACCGCGCAGTAAAGTGACCTTGCCGGACGACGTATCGACCCTATCGATTCCCTGAATGCTTACCCGTCCCAATCGATAGCAGGGCGCCAGGCGGTTATCGCCCAGAGTGCCGGCCGTCAGGCAACCACTGGCACCGGACAGTTTGCCCACGGAAGCGCCGCCGTAGGAGGGCTGGTCCAATTGAATACGCGCAATTTGCAAGGGATCACCGCTGCCCCTGTCGATGCTGAGCCCCAGAGCTTCAATGGAGCCATCCGTAGAGAAGGGGCTGGACAGGGATATCCTCTGTCCACCCGGCAGGCGCAGCTGCTGCAGACGCCAGCAAAAATCTGCCCTCCCCTCCGCCACCGCAGCAGCACTGCCCGCAACGCAGCCTCTCATCCCCACAGCTTCCAGGTCTGTGGTCCAGAGCACCTGTCCGCCTTCCCAGCGCAACTGTTTCCAGCTGAGCCGTTTGAGGCCGGTGCCCGTATTTTCCGTTTTCCCTTCCCCCAGCGTAATGGGTTGCGATACCAGCGGTCCCAGTGCGATCCGCGGTGCCTGTGGTGTCAAACCGATACGGTTAGTGCCCGGGAGGTGGATTTGTTGCGCACTTGCGCAGTCGGCAATGCCCAACTGCCGCGCAGTTTGTGGCAGTAAATCCGCAAGACCACAGAAGCGCAGACCCTGAAGCTGCAAATTCAGTAGATCCAGCGTATCCGCGCTGAGAGATAGCTCGGCAAGGCGCAGGGATTGGAAACGCCACAGGGGTTTTGCAATGGGGGAAGATTTAAAAAGTGTTTCAGCGACGGCCAGGCCGCGTTCTCCGATCGTGTGCAATTCCGCCGTGGAAATACAGCGCGGCAAATCACTGCGCAGTTGCCATTCCTGCGGCAGACAGGCGTGCAGCTGTGCCGCGTAGAAATCTTTCAACGCCAGTTTTCCCGGTCTGTTGGCACCGCGCTGCCACTCTACCTCCAGTTGCGGCGCCGACAGTTTTTGCAGCTCGAAAATGGGGTGTTCGCCCTCTTCCGCCAGCAGTATCCACTGCGCCCGGCTGCCACTCATATATGCAGAAACTTTTCGCCGGTCCACAGTCAATTCAAAGCGCTTGCCCGCGTGCAGATTGTGCAGTTCCGCACAGCGGATATCGAACACCGCCGCATTCACACCCACCGGCAGGCAGCCATAGAAATCTTGCAGAGAAAAATCCGGCAGGGAAACAAAAGTACTGCGATAGGGCGGCGGCAAGTGGCGCAGCCGCGCGGCGGGCAAGTGCAGTCCGGACAAATTCAGCAACTCCGCTCCCGCGGGTGTCGAGGCTCGGACTTTTTCCAGGGAAAGCTGCGCCGCGGAAAAATCGATACCGCCCTGCCAGGCAACGACCAGCGGGCCCCGCTGACGCCAGTTGCGCAAATCGAAACAACCGGGCATTTGCTGCGGATTGCTGAATAACAAGCGCGCCCAGCTTTTTGGCAGACATCCCTGCAGGCGGCTCAGGGAAGTGCTGTCCAGTTTTAGGTTGGGACTGGCGATATCCGGTGGCGGCATACCGTCGTCCCGGTCCCCGGTCTGCACATCTTCGCGCCGCTGCGCCAGTTCTTCCGGCAACAACCCCTTTTCATCAACGGAATCATCCTCTATCGCCTCCGGCGTATTTTCGTGATGGCCTGCGGTAATCGGGATATCCACCGAACCGCTGAGGCCCCGCTGTACCCAGGGGTGGTCGCTGTCTGCACTGCGGCGCAAAATCCCCTCGCCCGTGTGCAGCTTCTGTAACAGCAGACCACCGCCGCTCAGTTGATCAGCAAGTCGCAGCCGCCCGAGGCTCAGCTCGCCCGCGATCAGGTAGCCCGCCTCGCCCCGCTGCCAGGCGAAATGACCGCGGCCATTGAAGTTCGCCAGCTCCCCACAAAGAGGGCGCAATTTTTCCGGCAGCAATCCATCGGGCAAACACCCGGACAAGAACTGCAAAGCAAAATCCTGTAACAAAAAGGGCGCCCCGGCACCGAGGAGGTTAATGCGCTGCCAATGCAGTTTGCGCAGCTGCAGCTGCGGCCGCCCTTCCGTTGCCATGCTGAACTGCGACAGGCGCAGGGGACCACTGGCAAACCCCCAGGGCCGTTGCACTATACGCGAACCGAACTGCACCTGGAATTGCTCGCTACCGCTCAGCCCCGCCAGACGCACACAGTAATCCGGCTGGTGCCACAACTGCCCCGGAATACAGCCGGAGGCGCTTTCCAGATCCACGCCGTCGATGGACAAAATACCTGTCTCACCCCGATACTCCAGAGCCCCCAGCAATGCCAGATTCGCGCTGAACGGATTGCGCCTACTCTGCGCCAAATCCAGCAGCTGTACCCGCTTCAAACGGCTGGGCCCGGTGCTGATCGTGATTTTTTTACGCCAGTCAAAGGTAACCGGGTCCGGCAGCGTCAGTGTGCCGGCACGGCTGCAGTAGTGATGCTGCTTATTGCGCAGGCCCGACGGACACCAATCGAAATCAGAAGCGCCGGCGCTCTGCCAGCGCAGCGTTTTCTGCGCGCGGCGGTAGTGAAACTCTTTTAACGCCAGCCTGTGAGCACGCCAATTGTGCCAAACCTGATTCGCGTAGCGCAGCGCGATATCCTGCCCCAGGGCCGCGCGCCAGCGCACCTCCCCGCTCTTGCCGAAACTGAACAGCAAATCCCCCTTTAACTGCAACCGCCGCGCAACACCGCAATGCCCTACCAGCCGCTGCAGCGCCGGTAAAGCATCGGCCCAACGCTGGGGAGGACAACTGCCGAACATCTGCGCCTTCAGGGTATCGGCACTGATGCGGTTGCCGGGGCGGCGGTATAATCCATCGGACAGCGCCAATTCCACTAAGGTGGCATCAACTGCCCCCGACGCTTTTTCCGTAATAAGCAAATTGCGTAAATTGAGCTTGTCCGCACCGATGGTAATATCCAGCGGCACATCACCTGTCCGCTGCAATCCCAGCAGGAAATCCCGCACCCGTAGTTCGCCGAAATCCACACAGCCGGGGCTGGTCCAGTCCGGACGGTGGCGGTAGCACAGTGTGCTGTCGCGGATGCGCACCTGCTCCAATAGCAACCTGAAATCCCGGTCTCGACGCGGCCCCTGCCCCAGCGCCCAGCCGCCGACTTCCCAGCGGCGGCCGCTTTCACTCGAACGGGATTCCAGATCCATATAGGCACCGTCCAGATAGGCCCGCTGTAACTGGATGCGACCGCGCAATAACTGCCACCAGCTATAGTCGAGCATCAACTCCCGCGCGCGGAAACCGCGACCACTGCCATTTTTTGCGCGTACATCACTGACCACCAGCCGCAAATTCACAACAGACAACTGCAAATGTCCGATTTCCGCATCCAGGCCGCGCTCTTTCAGCCAGCGCTCAACCTGCGCCGCCAGCAGCGTTCCGGCGGCCAAATTGGCAATACCCAGCAACAGCAATATCGCCACCAGCCACCAAAGCAGGCGCCGGGTTATGTCGAGAGGCGGAGAATTATTCAGTGGCATTACCGGAAAACGACGCAAGCAATGAATTTAGCGAAACCTGAGCCAACAGCTATGCCCACTAATTAAAGACCAGCGCCACTCAGCTTTCCCGGCAATACGCCTTTTTACTCTATGGGCCTGACAGAGCAGTCCCGACGCATTTACGCATCCGTTGCTACAGGTGAAGAGTTTCTGGCGCCATTTATTTTTGGCGTAAAAAATTGTAAGGGAACCTCTGATTAATTCGCGTGAACGCTTTGGTTAGTTCTGTGGCGCTCAAGCAATAGGATGGCCATTTCGAAAACGCACGAGTACTTCCCTGTAGCTCCGACGGATACATCCCTGTATCCGACGGTTTCGAAATGGCCATCCTATCACCTGAGCTTCTCATCTAGCTCCAAAGAATTTTTACCGTCAGGAAGCGAATTAATCAGAGGTTCCCTAGAAATCATAGTCAACAAAATCTCTAACAAGTAAGGGAAAGTATCATATCCATCATCGGCTAAAAAATGCCCTGCGTCATCAATTGAATACAAATTTGATTCGAGATTTTTAGCTACCTCTCTAGTTAAATAATATGGAACGATCGAATCTTGAGGCGATCCTATAACGGCTCGTTGTTTCACTGCGCTAATGATTTTTTCAAAGTCAAACTGGTATTCTACAAAGTCGTTTAGCTGAGGTAGTTTCGGTAGTGGGGACACGAAACCAGAGACTAGTATTAGTCCTCCAATGGATTTATCATTTATATTTTCTTGCAAGTATGTTAATAATGATACACAACCTAGACTGTGCGCTACGAAGAATGTGTTTCGATTTAGCCTATCAATATTTTCATATAGCGCTTTCTGCCAGACAATTGGGTTAGGTGCGGATGAATCTGGCAGCTCCAGAACTTTTACTGAAATTCCACGCTCTTCTAGTTTCTCCTTTAACCATTGAAACCAGTGATCAGAGGGAGACGCCATAAATCCATGAACAATATACACATTAATCTCACCCATAGCTTTTTCCTCTTTATATGCGCTGGATGTAAGTGGCGTGATTGCTACCCAAAATGCAACAGCGAACAGAAAACATCGATGTACTGCTACCTTTCGCAATCTTAAGGTGTTAAGTACGTTCATAAATTTTTTCTCCTATCCAGTTCATTTATGTTATTGTGAACCTTAACAGCACTGTCAGAGTCAAGCATGTAGGAGAATTATCTTGCGTATCGGAGAGTTATCGAAAAGAACAGGAATTAGCCAACGCATGCTGCGTTACTACGAGCAAGAGGGCTTACTTGAACCTAGGCGAACCAGTACGGGATATCGTGAATACAATGATCGCTTAGTGGCCTTAGCGCGTCATATCCGAAACCTGAGCAATTCAGGCATAAAACTAAAGAGCATTAAAATTCTATTGCCGTGTATATCAGGTGAAGAAGGATATCCGCAATTTGTTGGATGCCCTGAAGTTAGAGCCACCCTTCAGAAGGAATTAGAGAAGTTAGATTTAAAATTAAAAGAACTGAACGATAGCCGAAATTTAGTAGCTGGATTTTTGCAAGAGCTAATCCCAGAAAAAGCACCCAGAAAGGGCAAATAATCCTTCTTGGATTCAAGCAACTATGGGCACCAATAAATTAAAAAACTTGCAGCACCAGAGGCTGAATAGTATTCAGAATACTGCGTCATTTCTTTACCATTAGCAAAAAAGAGATGCCCCATGACCAAACCTATCTTCGATATGGATGCCGCCATCAAGGCACTGCGTGAAGGCAAAGACCTCAGTGCAAAGACGGCATCCTGATCCCACTGATCAAACAGCTTACCGAAGCGGCCATACAGGCGGAGCTGGAGGAGCACCTCGCAGGTGAGGACAAACCCAGCCGCAAGAATGGCCTTACATCTACGACCATGAAGAACTCCGCTGGCAGCACGGCTTCCCCGAAGCCATCGAGAGTATCTACCCCCAGACGGAGGTCCAGCACAGCGTGATCCACCAGATCCGCAATTCGATGAAGTACGTGGCTTCGAAGAACCAGAAGGCCTTTATGGCGGATCTCAAATGTGTCTACAAGGCGGCAACACTCAATGCTGCCGAGAGCGCACTGGACGAGCTGGAAGCCAAATGGGGCGACAAATACCCGATGGTGATCAAGTCCTGGCGCAGCAAGTGGCCCACACTATCGGCCTACTTCAAATATCCAGAATACGTACGCAAGCCGATTTACACCACAAACGCCGTTGAAGCCGTGCACCGGCAGTTTCGAAACTGACCAAAACCAAGGGTGGCTTCGCCAATGAGAACAGCTTACTCAAGCTGCTATACGCCGGTATACTGAAGGCGCTCCGAGCGCTGGACGCACCCAATCCAGAACTGGAACCTGACGCTGTCACAGCTGGCGATCCACTTCCCAGAGCGCTTGGAGAAATACATCAGTCTGTGACTATTTGGCTGACACAGAATTTTGAACACCCTCACTACCACCCTGCGGCACCCACAGGGACAGGTTTGCGCTCAAGGTATCTCGCTATCCCAAACGTCTGAATACCCATTGTTACCACAATGAATGTGCAAAGTTGTGTATATTTTTTCCAAAACATACTCTAGATCTTTTTTATCAACAGTTTCATCTACTACTTTCCAGTAGAATTTTGCCAAAGCAGACGCTTCTTCTTTACTACTAACACCGGATTCAATAACTTTAATAATGCCTGAATCTCCAAATTTATTAGCATAATGGATTAAAATTTCTTTCTCTCTTATATCTTTAAACTCAATCATAACGCATCCTGTGCATCTCTAATTACTGACATTCTATCAGCAATCCACTCAAGTTTTGAGCGCAGTTCTGAAACGGTCATTTTCTTTGTTACTGCAAGAAAGTAATGCTGCTTCTTTCTATCTCTTGGATCTGTGATGAACTCCAAACCATCAGGGATATCAGCCTTTTCCAATACCCAATACACATGAACTCTTTTACCCGGATTTCGTTTAGACTTCATCCGGTGAATACCCTTTAAATGTTGCCAGTGTGCAGAAAATGACAGCCCATGTTCAGCAGAAGGAATAATCCAGTTCCCACAAGCTGAAAAAATATAATCATCTCTTTGAATACCATTTACGACTTCTCGGTTTGTACTATTTGGATTAAGATGTAACGTTGGATGCTCGCCCTCCACAATCGGCCTAGCAAACCATTTGCTAAGCCTTTTTATTGCATCCCTTAGATCTTCCATTGTTTTAAACTGCTCCACTCTATCTCCTTATGATTCCAACGGATCAAATATTAACGCCCTGAAGCAGAGATGGTTTACCTTGTGCGTACAAATAGACGCGCAGCAACCTTCGCAACACACGACTCAAGGATACTCATAAAATAAACAGAAGTTCAATCTTTTAAATAGCAGAAAAAACGCCGTTTTATGGGAACTTATAAAATAAAAAACTTTCGACGCCAGTCATATTGCAACATTTCTTATCACACGGAAAATACTGTTCATACATACACGTAAATGGACCAAATGGGACGTCCGCGCAAACCCCTGATTTCTCTCGAAGCTACGCCCTACTATCATTGCGTCTCCCGCTGTGTGTGACGCGCTTTCCTGTGCGGCCGGGATGAACGAACCGGGCAAAACAAAACTATTTGGCATTATTCTATACAGGACTCAGGCTCTACTTACCCGAATAGCAAGCTCTAGCAACAGCGGACTGAATATCTAGTAGTCTTCCTATCGTTTTTCCGATTGATGGTTTTCCAATTTTACTCGGGGAAGCTCACGAAGAATAACGTTACCCTCTTTTACATCCGACTTCGCATCGCGAATGAAAGGTCTTACCGCGAAATGATGCCTTATACGGGCCGATTACAGCCCCATCTTGCTTTTCGATTCGGGCGTCACCCTCGAACTCTTTTAAGCCGTTCATGATTTTTCCTTTTTAACGCCCGCAGTTGCGGGCGCCTTGAAGCGCAGCACAAACGCGATCCGACAACCTGCGTTTGTTATATTGCTAATCTTATACAACCTAGAAAGGAGCTTCGTAGCTTCCAAAACGAGGCGCTGTTCGTTGTGGAAACCCTTCCTCTAAATAGAGCATTAATCGAGCCTCATTTTGACTGCAAATCTCACATGGCAAAGCAAAATTTAACCGATGGGGCAAACCTAGAGGGAGTCGATTATCCATATACTTATGATACCCTTTTCTTGCTGCCCTATTAGTAGTGCTTCCATACCAGATAGTTGTCATAGCAACTAGCCTTTGCCTCAATATGAACGCCATCTCTATAATTTTTGGTTCTGCACAATTTCTGCTACCTCCATAGGTCATACCGTACTGTCTTCCTGAATAAGAATTCATCATACTGCTGTGAAGGGATGACTGCCCTTCAAATACTGAGCGACGGAATCCCGGATAAGGAGCTGGAACGGCTCTCAACTGTCTTTCCAAATGGTTTTCAAGTTCATCCCGCTCTCCTGATAGAGCTACTATTAATCTTCCATTTTCAACCTCGCCTACACTTACCATAAATCCACTCCCTCCATTAATTGCGTCCAGCAAATTAACAATATGGCGAGCGTATTGATCTGTTCTAGTCGATGGCGAAGGAAAAGATCTTCCGAACTGTCTTAGCATATTAAAACTCCCTTTTTGCTTGTTTGAAGTAATATGATCACTTTTTTCGAATATAACGCTCAGCGCAGGCGCAGCCAGCGCGGAGTGCCTTTTGTGTTAATGTTTGAGCGCCAGCGAGTAACACAAAAGGCGCGTAGTACTATTTCATGGACATCCATATAATATAAAGCCTTCAACACCATCCATATTGCAACATTTATTGCCACACGTAAAAGACTTTTTACATATACAGTTATGTTTGCGATTCAAATGGGACATCCGTGCCATGCAGTGATCTCTCTTGGTACTAGGCGCACTATTACTATTGTTGTGTCCCTCTTTCGTACGCCGCGCACTCCTATGTAGCTGCAATGGAAACACAGGGCGTTACTTTGATCATAGGAGGTAATGGATAGGAAATCGGTTATCGGAACTGGCTGGGGAATAAGTTCATGGATAAGTTCATGGACACCCATAAAACAAAAAGTTTTCGACGTCAGTAATATTGCAACATTTTTCATCTTATAGAAAATACTGTGTATCTATACAGATATGTGAATATCCAAATGGGACGCCCGCGCAAATCCCTGATTTCTCTCGAAGCTACGCCCTACTATCATTGCGTCTCCCGCTGCGTGCGCCGTGCATTCCTGTGTGGCAGGGATGAGCGCACCGGGCGCTGCTTCGAACATCGGAGACAGTGGATCGAAGATCGGCTGTTGGAATTGGCCGAGGCATTTGCGCTGGATATCAGTTGGTTTATGCGGATGCTCAATGAATCCATTGCCCGGCAAGCCAATCGGGAAGATGGCTGTACCGGTCGCTTTTGGGAAGGTAGATTCAAATCCCAAGCACTGCTCGACGAGCGAGCTCTGGCGGCCTGTATGGCCTATGTGGACCTGAACCCAATCCGGGCCAAGATGGCTGATACACCCGAAACCTCAGACCACACTTCCATACAACGGCGTACATCAGCAGCTCGGGATGGCAAACAGCCACATCAGCTCTTTCCCTTCGCTGGTAGCCCACGAGAACCTATGCCAATAGGACTGCCGTTTCAGTTACAGGACTATCTGGAGCTAGTAGATTGGAGTGGCCGTTGCCTTCGTGAAGACAAGCGCGGCGCGATCGACGAGCAACTGCCGCCGATTCTCGACCGGATGCAGATCAACCCACGACACTGGCTCTACTTGAACCGTAACTTCGAAAGCCGCTTCAAATCTCTGGTTGGTGCCGCCCATTCAGTGCGCTCTGTCTGCGAGCAGCTCGGCAAGCGCTGGGCCCACGGAGTCCGAGATTGTGAACGCTATCTCTCCCCGCTGATCACTTCTTAAAGTTTTTCCTTTCTTTGAAAAACACCATCGCGGACTTCAACGAAGGACCGCTGCGCCACAACAAAACGGTTTGGCGCAATTCCACACAAGACTCTGAGACTACTTACCCAAATAGCACGCCTTAGCAACAGCGGACCGAATATGCAGAGCCTTTCCATCAAATTTTCAATTGATGGGTGTCCAATTTTGTTTTTTGTTTTCCAATTTTGCTCCTCGCCGTATGGCCCAATATCTTGTTACGTGTTGGTATTAGCACTGCCATAAAAATTTTGCAGAATCATTACAACGACAGTGAAACAAATACGCCGCCCCGCCGCCTCCAAAGTTCATTTCAGTTTTCCAGTCTGGCCCTTGCTCCAATTGAGCTACAAATTCCATTGGTTTATTACACGTGGTGCAATTTGGTGTTTCATTACCCTGAATCCATGAGGGCTCACCAGAAATTTGACCTAAAACCTCTCGAGGGCTAACGCCATTCTTTTCTGCCCATTCAATTCTTGCTGTTTCGTAGTTATCACCATCGACCGAAACCACCTGCGCTGAGTGCTCTGTTTCCCTTAGAGTTTCACCTTCTGATGGTTCTTGGACAAGTTCAAGTTCGAAGGGCTTTATTACGACTACAGCATTGCTCCCGCCATTAGCATCCCATTCTTCACACATTCCGGGATCGTTTTGGCACATGAATATTTGATATAATTTTTCATCAACTGATAGCTTCGCCAAAAATTGCATTGGAAGTTTGCAGTAAGCACACTTAGGCCAATGAAAATCTTCACCTATATTTTTGACCGGCTTCCCACCAAAAGAGGTTTCGCTCATTTCGGCTGAATCCGAATTGTTTATCAACAGTTTAATCATGCAAATAAATTCCGTTGTACGCGTAACGCCGCCGACAGGGACAGCTTACTTTGTGCGCGATTTGCGCAATAATGGGAGCGAAGCGACCCGCGTAAAACGTGCATAAGGTAAGCCGTCCCGCGGAGGCCCGAAGGGCCGCAGCTTCACTGCCCGTGATTGTTAAGTTCCTACAAACTTCCAGATTAACCACAGCGCCAAGAAACCTGAAAACACGACTACTAGAATAGGAATACTTTTGATCTTCTCTATCAAAATCTTGTCTAGGCGAAGATACACTTTAATCAAAATTTTCTCAAAATCACTGTAAGAAGAATGAAACTTGCCTTTTTCTACATAATCTAGCCAGTAGTCGCCAGGATAATTTGGTTCATAGAATGCACACAGAATGTCTAGAGCCAATTTTCTCACAACAAGTGGAGCGATCACAAAAGCGAGAAAACCGACAGTAGCTAGATTTTTTAGATCTTCGGAACTCATGGAACTTAACGATGTTTCTCGGAGGGCCGTCGGCCCGGAGCGAATTGCCAGGTTTTGTTATAAATTTTCACCGAACTCCGAACCTACCTGAACTAGATATCTCCTTAACCTCAACAAGAAGAGGATCTAACACACCTAACTCTTGAAGAGTGCAAACGAGCACAAGTAGACCGACAGAGAGCCATAACAAAAAGGATGGTGAAACTGCTGAGTAATCTCTGATGTATTTTTCATTCGGATAGCGCTTTGCGATTTCTTCCTCAGATAGCCTATTCACGCTCTTTTTACTCATTCGATTTATAACGTCCAGCGCGGAGCACTTTTCGTGTTAATATTTGAGCGCCAGCGAGTAACACAAAAGATGCGTAGCGTTGGCTGTCGCTCTGCCGCTGATTGTTATGGTTTTTCATCCTTCGAAGCACCACAGGAAACGGTCCCGATAGTACTTGTACGGACTATCCAACCGCACAATCGGTGGGTCTTCGAAGTTGTACTGAATCAATGCGACATCGTAAACCCCATGGTTTAGATCTTCTTTATCAAAATTGCATTGTATTGATTTTCTCTTTCCTTTTGCAATTTTTATATAGAGAAAATCACCCATCTCTTTATCATGAGCACTAAAGATACCGTGCTCAATTTCCATTGTTTGTAGATCAAGGTCAGTAAGCTTTGCCTTCTCTGACTCCGAGAAACTCACCAACTTCCCATCTACGCTCAGAGCAATATCTTTTAGATCATCATCTTCCGGATCAAGATCTATTTTTACAGAAATACTCTTATATGGTTCAGGGAGAACGCCCTCCACATAAACATAATGTGAATGCAATTTGGTTGTGTCATAAGCAGCTGAAAAAATTGGAAAAATTGCGAAAAAAAGTATTAAATTTCTCATGACACCTCAGGAACATAACGCTCGCATTCGCGGCTGGCTTGGAGTGTAGCGTAAAGCCCGTCCGACAACATGCGCTTGTTAAGAGCGGCTTGGCAGTTAAGAATATATTTAGCCATGAGCCCACTTTACCTCAAGACCTGTAGCCCTAAGTGCATTTACCAATTTTTCTGCGTGTTCATGAATCTTGGCTCTCAAACCAAACCCATGGCCCATTTCACGCACCACGACCTCAGCCATTTCATTAGCCTCTGAAATAGATATACCAATTTCAACAAGCCTATCAACCAGCAAACGGTCATCATATATACCACTATATGGTGCTACTTTGATATTTGGCATTGTTGCCTCTTAACACCCGCAACACTGGCGACCAATGCTATGCACGTTTTGTGCAAAATTGGGAGCGCAACGACCCGCACAAAACGTGCATAGCGTTGGGCGTCCCGCGGAGGCCAAAAGGGCCGTAGCATCCTGCTTTCGTTTGTTAAACATTGGGGTCGCTAGAAAGCGCAAGATATGCAAAGTAGCCCAAAGCAACAACCAACACCCAAAACAAAATACTGGAAATCATCACAAGAAAACCATTTGGTTCCTCACCGTCTTTCGTGAAAGGCTTGCAGATAATGTTTCCTGGAAATCGAAATATTACCTCGAAGATAGCAGTGAAGACTATCTCAACAAGCAATCGACCGATAAATCTAAATACACTGCCAATTACTTCTTCCACGAACTCTCTCTCCAGACTAAGAATACTTAATGCCTCAAACACCGGCGCAACCCTGCTGCGTTCGAGTGCTTTGACTTGTTAACAGCCTTATCTGGCACCACACTTGGGTAGCTTACCCAACTCTTCACTACTTAAGTGAAGCGCATTACAGCCGTTACCCCAGCCTCTAAAGCCTTCGCCTTCCCCTAAAAACCAGCAAGAACATGGCTCATCTATTAAATTTCTTTCAGACAGCAAAGGAAAGGAGCAAATGACGTCTTCATCTAGGGCAAAAAACTTCATATCGTTACCGGCTCCACTTTCCTGAATTTCGATGAGCCCTGCCATGAAAATAAAAAGTAAAAGTGTGCAGAAGCAACCTAGAGTAAAGCTAAATACTAATTCTTTTTTCATCACGAGATCTAGCTGCTAACGCCGCCATAAGTTGCGGCTTTGGAGTTGTTAAATCCATCTTTTCTTCTTCCTTCTAGAGGTGCTACAGGACTACTTTTAGGTTATAACGCTTTGCTCACCTGCGCATACTGCGGAGAGCGTTTTGTGTAAAAATGGAGCGCAGCGATAGAAACAAAACGAGCGTAGCAGTATGCGCCAGCGTGCAGCAACTTGTTATGGTGGCGTACCATCCCACTCGGAAACCCATTGTTCATACCGAATAACTAACTTATTACATTCGCTCTTAAACGCTGATTCTGGAAGCTCACTAATTATCGTTTTCATCCTATTTAGGTAAGCTTCAGCTTCTGGCTTGGTGCTAAGCTCCATGTAATTGGGGTTGCATAGTTGATTCGGATTTAGATGATCCGAAAAGGCTTTCGGATTCTTAGAATATGCATGCGCAAGTGAATGATCCAGCTCAAATGAAGCTCCTGCATCTGATGCGGAACGGAGCTTGATTGCAAGGGCAACCCAACGAGCGTCTCCCGACTCCACCTCTTTGATAAATGCGTTCCATTTTTCATAAGGCCAAGATAGTTCACCCAGCGTTGCAGCTGCGCCCTTATTGCTAATACTGCTTTCTACATCAGAAACTTCGATGGCGTTTGCAACATTAAAGTAAAATATCAACACTATAAAATATGTAATTTTCATCGCCATACTATTTTGAACCATAACGCCTGTAGCACCTGCACAAATAGTGACGTACTTTTTTGGTATATTGGGAGCAACGCGACCACCAAAAAAGGACGTTGCTATTTGTGTCAGGTGGCTACACTTGTTAGCTTTTTGGCTAGAAGCGGTAATTATAGGCAATTGAAGCACCACCTTGAGAAATTGGAACCGCAACAATTTGTGAGCCTTTATCTTTAGATGTTTGATATAGAATTATACCCGCCGAAGCTACCAAAGCACCGCCCCAGAGAAGCTTAACGTTTCTTTGGCTAGACTCAACATCATCACCGAGCTCATACGCGCCCCACGTAATTAGAGCCACACCTACAAAGATTGGCAATATCGGCTCTCTAAATTCTACATCAACAGTTTCTCCTTCTGCGATAGTCACCATCGGAAGAAGACAAACCACCATAAATAAAATACATTTTCTGATCATAGTTCGATTTAAAGCTAACGCCGCCAACACGCGCAGCTTTGTAGAGAAGGCGAAGCCGTAACGAAAAAGCTGTCGCCGTGATTGGCCTTGTTAAGTTTCATTGTAGCTTGAATGGCTTCCAGTCGGATTCTGGTATATCTGCACCACCAACGGGCGGGGTCAAATCCTTTGTCGCCAGCTTAAGCGTGGCCTCAGTTGTTAAGATGTGGAAATTTAGCCGAAGCACCCTCTTTTCTTTTGCGAGCTTTTGCAGATAAAGGTCCGGTATCGGAAACGTCAATAATTTCATCTCGCCAGGTTTCAGGACAGCGGGAACTTGCTCTGACTCCAAAACGGGAAATAATTCACCTTCTATTTCCGGGAAACTCAGAATCTCGATTTCTCTAAGAACAAGTTCTCTATTCCCCGTATTGGAAATTGCGACCTCACAGGCTTGAGAGTTCTCAAAATTCTCGGTTCTCGGATTCCACGCTGCAAGAGTTCCAACAAGAGAAGTCCGCTTATGGAAAAGGCTGAAATACAATGAAATAAGTGAAACAGCCAGCGCACCTCCCGAAATGGTAAGCGTGATTATATCTTTTGCCTCCATCGGGGCCTCCATTGAAACTTAACAGTTTTATTCAAAAGCCAGTAGCTCTATATCACCCAGCCCCTTGCCCACAAGCGCCCAATGCCACATACTGAAAAAACGCCATTGAAATCAATGAGATAACCTAAAACTCGATTTAAATTCAGGCGTTAAACGAACCAGACGCTCGGTTATCTTTTTATTTATGTGGCTCAAATTTTTATTACTACACCCTTTAAAGTCAACGACTTAGCGGCGGCTCATCGGTGAACAAGAGCCACTGGCTACTGAGCACGGACTTGATATAACTATCTCCGCAACAGGTAGTTTGTGAGCACCTACAAAACAAAACGCTTTTGACGCCAGTCATATTGCAATATTTATTACTACACGGACAAGACTGTTTACATATACAGGCATGTCTATGACCCAAATGAGACACTAGTACCAATCACTGATTTCTCTCGATACTACGTTCTATTATTGTTGTGTCTCTCCTGGATGCGCCGCGCATTCCTGTGTAGCTGCGATGGACACAGGGAGCTGGTCAAAGGAGATGCGGCATACATAATCAGCCAGGGCATCTCTGATTCATTCGTTTTCTGGTGGCAGAGATTCTTCGTGGGCGGATGAGAAGCTCAGGTGATAGGATGGATATTTCGAAACCGTCGGATACAGGGATGTATCCGCCGGAGCTACAGGGAAGTACTTGTGCGTTTTCGAAATATCCAGCCTATTGCCTGAGCGCCCCGGAACCCACCATGGTGTTCACGCGAAGTAATCAGAGGTTCCCTAGCTTATAGGCACTCATAATTTGGAGGAGTGATATACCCATTTGTCAGCAAGCGAATGCACCAGAAGTCCTCCGTAAGAATTCCACCGCAGCAACGACTAAATTAAGCACTGGCATTTATCCCGCTCCTGCGGCACCCTCGATCACTGGTTTTGCCATAAACGATCCTGTAATTAATACAGCGGTAACTTATGCAAGCGCAGTCCAATTGTCGCGATATCGTCCTGGTCGGCGGCGGCCACGCCCATGCCGTGGTGCTGCGGATGTGGGCGGAAGATCCTCTGCCCGGTGTGCGGCTGACGCTGGTCTCCCCCAAGGTTGATACCGCCTATTCCGGTATGCTGCCGGGTCTTATTGCGGGGCATTACCGGCCCGATGAAATCCATATCGACCTGGTGCGTCTCTGTCGCGCCGCCGGTGCTCGCTTTGTGCAGTCCCGCGCCCACCGCATCGATCCCTGCGAGGGCCGGATCTTCTTGCAGGGGCATCCGGATTTGGAGTACGGCCTGCTGTCTCTGGATGTGGGCGCAACGCCTGCACGCGATTTGCCCGGAGCGGAGCTGGCGATTCCGGTCAAGCCCATAGATCAGTTCCACCACCACTGGCAACAGCTGCAAAAGCGTCTGCGCGAAAGCTCCACATCCCTGGCACTGGGGGTAATCGGCGGCGGCGCCGGCGGCTGTGAAGTGGCAATGGCCATGGCCTACGCGCTTAAAACACAACGTCGTTCACACCGCGTTCAGATACACTTAATCCACAGTGGTGACAGCGTGCCGGAAGGTTATCCGGCGCGGGCCCGCGATCTTGTGGCGCGGGAGCTGAACAGGCTCGGCGTGCATCTGCACCGCAACTGGCCGGTTGGGGAGATCAGTGAATCTGGCGTGCGCAGCACCGAGGGACAACGGCTGGCGCTGGATCATGTATTACTGTGCACCAGCGCCGCCGCGCCCCCCTGGCTGGCGGACTGCGGGCTGGCGTTGGACAAGCGGGGATTTATACGGGTGGATGAAAAGTTGCGCGCTCCCGGTTACCCAAATATTTTTGCGGCGGGCGATGTCGCCAGCTTCTCTGACAATCCCCTGCCCAAGGCCGGTGTTTATGCAGTGCGCCAGGGACCGGTGCTTTTCCACAATCTGCGCGCAGCTCTGTCTGGTAAAAGACTCCGGGATTTCCGCCCACAGAAGCATTTCCTGAGCCTGCTCTCCTGCGGAGACAAGCGCGCCATCGCGGTGCGCAACGGCTTCGCCCTGGCCGGTACCAGCCTGTGGCACTTGAAACACCATATCGACCGAAAATTTATGCGGCGCTTTAGCCAGCTGCCACTGCCCTCGTGACACTTACGGCTAAAGCACAGAGTAGATACGAGGCGCCTGCGCTGTTGTTGTAAAGCAGAGGAAGAAGTGAGTATGAAGAAGATTATCATTGTTGGCGGCGGTGCGGGGGGCCTGCAACTGGCCACACGATTGGGGCGCTATTTCAGTTTCACCCCCTACCTCAAACGCCGACGCAAATCCCCCGCCGCACAGGTCACCTTGGTCGACAAGAACCGCACACACATCTGGAAACCTCTGCTGCACCAAGTGGCAACTGGCGCCCTCGATTCCAGCCTGGACTCGCTCAATTACCAGGTACATGCGCGCAGCCACGGTTTTATTTTTCAGCTAGGCAGTCTGCAGAAGCTGGACCGCGAGCGCCGGGTGATTCACTTGGCGCCAGTCGAAGACGACAAAGGCCAGCAGCTGGTGCCGGCGCGAGAACTCGAGTACGACTACCTGGTATTGTGTATCGGCAGCCGCAGCAATGATTTCCACACCCCCGGCGTACACGAGCACTGTGTGTTTCTCGACAGCAGTGTACAGGCGCAGCGCTTCCATCGGCTGTTACTGGATCGCTTTCTGCAATTGGAAACACACACCGAAAAAAAATTGCAGATCGCTATCGTCGGCGGTGGCGCTACTGGTGTGGAGCTGTCTGCGGAACTGGTGGAAGCCTGCCGACAAATGGGAAACTACGGCCATATCCGCCGTAACGCCCTGGATATCACTCTGATTGAGGCGGGCCCACACCTGCTGCCGGCGCTGCCGCCCCGCCTGGGTAAAAATGCGGAACGCGAGCTGCGCAAGCTGGAAGTGCGTGTACTCACCGGCTGCACTGTAGCGGAAGCCACGGCCGACGGACTGATCACTCAAAATGGCGATAAGATTGCGGCCACCATCCGCGTTTGGGCCGCTGGCGTCAAGGCACCCGACTTCCTCGCCCAGCTGGACGGCCTCACCGTCAACCAAATCAATCAGATTAAGGTTAAACCAGATCTTCTGTCGGTAGACGATGATAATATTTTCGCCCTTGGCGACTGCGCCGACTGTATCGACGCGGTTGGGCAAAAAGTGCCACCACGCGCCCAGGCAGCCCAGCAAATGGCGGGCGTGGCCGAATATAACTTGCTTGCGAAAATCGAAGGTCGCCCGTTAAAACCATTCCGCTACCGCGACCGCGGCTCTCTGGTATCTCTGAGCCAGCACACGGCGGTGGGCAACCTGATGGGAACCCTGGTCAAGGGCAGGCTCACCATTGAGGGGCGGATTGCCGGTCTGGCCTATCGTTCGCTATACCGCATGCACCTGGCTGCGGTACATGGATGGAGCAAGGCCATGCTTATTTATCTGGTGGGAAAAGCGAACCGCTTTGTCAAACCGCCGTTGAAAATGCATTGAGGAACCTCCCGGCTAGGGAGGGATGAGGGAAAAGGTCTAGGGAAGCGCTGATTAATACGCTTCCGGCAGGCAAAAACACTTCGAGGCCTGAGCACCTCGGAACCAATTCCGGCGTTCACATAAATTAATCAGAGATTCCCCAATGAAATACAGCCGTATCGTAATACTCACGGGGGCCGGTATATCCGCCGAGTCCGGTATCCGCACTTTCCGCGGTGCCGACGGGCTGTGGGAAAACCACCGCCTTGAAGAGGTAGCCACCCCAGAGGCTTTTGCGAAAAATCCGCAGCTGGTACAACGCTTTTATAACGAGCGCCGCAGGCAATTGCTTTCACCGGAAATTACCCCCAACGCCGCGCATCGGGCCCTGGCGCAACTGGAAAAACATTTTCCCGGGGATTTTCTGCTGGTAACCCAGAATATCGATGATCTGCACGAGTGCGCCGGCAGCCGCAACCTGATCCATATGCACGGTGAATTGCTGAAGGCCCGGTGCGCTATCAGCGGCCAGTGCTTTTCTATTCGCGAAGACCTGCACGTGGAAGCGGTCTGCCCCTGCTGTAAACGGAGCGGAACGCTGCGACCCCACGTTGTCTGGTTTGGGGAGATGCCACTGGAAATGGAGCGGATTTATTCAGCGCTGGCAGACTGCGATTTGTTTGTCAGCATCGGCACCTCCGGCAATGTCTATCCGGCGGCGGGTTTTGTCGAGTGCGCCAACAGGGCCGGCGCCCACAGCGTGGAACTGAACCTGGAGCGCAGCAGTGTCGGCGATGCCTTTGCCGAGCACCGCCACGGCCCGGCTTCGCAAGTTGTTACGGAGTTTGTTCGCGAACTTTTAGGAGGGCAGGTTCGCGACCATAGCGCTGCAGAATTGTAGTTACATGGCCACGGTCGCGGATGACGATATACAAACGATCAAATTCTGATTTTTCGTCAATCGCCGCGCCGGCATCCCCTCCGAGCAGGGCAACCAGTTGCGGCGTGGTGTTGCTGTGCCCCACCACCAGGCTGCGCCCGCCGGTTTGCAGCAGCTGTTGTGCAAATTCCCGCAGCACACGCGGATCGTAGACTTCTGGGGTCAATCCCAATTGGTTCGCCAGGGGCTCAACGGTCTGCCGGGTACGCGTGTAGTCCGTTGTAAATATCTTTTCAATACGGGCATCGCCCAGAACATAAGCCAGGTGTCGCGCTCTTTCCCGGCCCAGCTTGGCCAGTGCGGGATCGCGCTGGTCGCCGCTTGCACTTTTCTCTGCATGGCGCACCAGGTAAATCACCTGGGGCTCCACCTGTTCAGCCAGCTGTTGAGCCGCAGACCAGGGCGCGCCCACAAGAAGCACCATTACAATACTGACAAGACGTAGCATCAACGAGAATCCTGTTTAATTCAGCGGCCTGACAAGTGACAAACGGCGCCGATATGGATAGCGGTGAACCGATGGAGGAAAATAAAGAGAAAAATAATCCCGGTAACGAATTTTTCGATACCGGGATTCGATCAATGCGGAATTAGATTTTCCACTCTTTTACGGTTTCCAGGCCGTGCTCCTCAATCCACTGACTCAACTGTTTAGGATTACGCTTTTTCTTTTCCACAGTGGCGCCGGTATAGGGGTTGCGGTAGTGGCCGGTTTCCAACTTCGGCTCGCTGGATTTGCTGGCCGTGGCGCGGCGGGTGCGGCGGGGGGTATCGCTCTCCTTCTTCAGCACGCGGGCAACCCGGGACTTCAGGGTGTGAACAAAGTCCGGAGCATTTTCGTCGTTTAACTGGCTAACCAGCCACTCGACGATTTCCTTGCCGCGTACAACGAAGAATTCCTCTTCCACCATATCGTACTCGGCAGCGAGGTTGATCAGTGCCTTATCAAAGGCAATTGCGCCCTGTTTTTTGCGCTCCACAAGCGCCATCTGCTGCTGCAGCTCCTCGATTTTGGCCTGGTGTTCAGCTATTTGCTGTTCTATCTGTTCGTACTCGTGAAACATTCAATAAACCTCTACAACTGTTATTGATAATACACAACCAGTGCCCGTTATCAGCACAGAGTTTGCGATAGATCTCTTTGTGACATACGCTGCCCGGCCGATATAAACAGCGTTGCAACCTGTACTCACTCAATAGCGCTTACGCGATATATCGATGCGAATAACTGTATTACACGATAGTGCGCGGCACAAAAATGCGTTTACAAAACGACGATACCTGCCTGCCGCCAGCCGTAACGCAGCCGGACACTGCGCCAATAATAGCCAGTACAGGAAATAAGAGTAGCCGGAAAAGGGCCTAGAAACGGGCCCAAACCGCAATGTCGTTCATATTAATCGACCGAGGTCGCGAATAATAAGACTTCACCGGCAAATATCAACAACTTATTGCTATATTGTACCAATGCATATTCCCGGTCATATTCGATTAAACGATGACGGCGGGAAGATCGAGATAATCATTTCATGACAGTCTAGAAGCGGATTCAGTTCCATGTCCAAGACCCGAGATATTCATCATATGCCGACTCTTGCGGCGCTGATGACCCCTTTCCCCTACCATATCGATATCAACGCCCCCGTGGAGGAAGCCCTGGCTCAGATGGAGGCACACCAGGTGCACCACCTGCCGGTCACCCGCGACGGTGACCTGGAAACGGTCATTTCCCGGCGGGATATTGAACGCGCCCGGGCGCCGGGTCATCGTCTGGAAGAACAACAGCTGTATGTTCACGATCTCTGCGCCCGCCGGCCCTATATCGCCGATATCCACGACCCGCTGGACAAAATACTGCTGGCAATGGCGGAAACCGGCATAGGCTCGGTATTGGTGATGCGCGAAGGGGAGCTGGCGGGCATAGTAACGGTGACCGATGCCCTGCGTTTCTGCGGCGAATATCTGGCGGAGCTGACACAGCCGGTGGACGATTCCGTGGCCTGAGGGCGGACGGCACTTTCAACACGGCACTTCGATTCCCTTTTGCGAAGTACCAGCATTACAAGGGCCACACTTTCAGCAACACGGGAACGCTGACCAGAATGACCAGAATCTCCATCGGTAGTCCCATTCGCCAGTAATCGCCGAATTTGAATCCCCCCGGCCCCAGAATCAAGGTATTGTTCTGGTGGCCCACCGGGGTCAGGAAGGCGCAGGAAGCGCCGATGGCGACCGCCATCAGAAAGCTGTCAGGATTGGCATTCAGTTGTGCCGCCGTGGACAGAGCGATGGAACACATCACCGCCGCGGTGGCCGCATTATTCATAAAATCCGACAGGGTCATGGTCACCACCAGCAGTATCACCAGCGCAATCACCGGACTGCCCTGGGCGATCGTATCGAGCACTCCCTGGGCAATCAGGTCCGCCGCCCCCGTATATTCCATCACTTCCGCAACCGAGATAAGCGTACCCAGCAAAACGATCACCGAACCGTCGATAGACTCGTAAAACCCCCGCAGCGGCACCACCTTCAAGACCATAAACGCCAGGGCGCAGGTGGCGAAGGAAATGGCCGCGGGCAGCAAGCCGAAGGCGGCACCGCCCACAGCGATGGCCATGGCCACTAGCGCCACCGCGGCCTTTTCTTTATTGGGAATGCTGATATCCCGCTGGGCCAGCGGTACGCAGCCCTGCTCGTGGGCAAAGGTGCTGAGGGCCTCGTCCGTTCCCATCATCAGCAGCGCATCACCGGCCAACAAGGGCGTGGATTTGAGCCGGCGAATCGAGCGCCGCCCCTGGCGCGACAGGGCCAGCAGGTTGATTTCGTAGCGCGTCGGCAGCCGCAGAAACTGCGCCGTGCGGCCCACCAGCGAGGAGTCCGGCATCACTACCAGCTCCCGCAGCTGTACATCGCCGTGCACTGTGCCGGACTTTTCCTTTTCTTTTTTCGGCGCGGGCGATTCCTGCTCGCGCCCGTCCCCCGCGCCATCTTTCCCACGAGTTTTTTCTTCCTCTTTTTCCTGCTCCCCGGCCAATTTCAACCCCAGACTGGAAATCGCCGTCGACAGGGCTTCGGGTTCTGCTTCCAGCACCAGAATGTCGCCGGCGTGTACCCGCTGCCAGGGAATGGCTGGAGACACTCGCGCATTGTTGTGTACCACGCCCACCACCTGGGCGTCCTCGCGCTCCAAAATATGCATGATCTCACGCAGACTTTTGTCCGCCGCAGCGCTCTTTTCTTCCACCAGCGCTTCGGTCAGATAAGTGCCGGTATCAAAAGTCGCCGCCCCCGCCTGGGTACGAGCAGGCACCAGGCGCCAGCCAATCAGGGATACGAACATCACCCCCACCAGGGCCACCGCCAAACCCACGGGGGTAAAATCGAACATGCCGTAACTGCCGGCTCCGGCGCTGGCGCGGAAACCGGAAACAATCAGATTTGGCGGCGTGCCGATCAACGTAGTCATACCGCCGAGGATGGTGCCGAAAGAAAGCGGCATCAGCACCTTACCCGGTGGCAGCTGTTGCTTGTCCGCCACTTCGGAGGCCACCGGCATCAACAGCGCCATGGCACCCACATTGTTCATAAACCCCGACATCAGAGCCCCGAGTCCGGTCAGAGCAGCGATCGACAAAGTGGCGCTACCCCGCGTGGGCACCACGCGATGTGCCAGCGCGTCCATGGCGCCGGTATTCTGCAGCCCGCGGCTCAATATCAACACGCTGGCCACGGTTACCACAGCGGGATGACCAAACCCTTTAAAGGCATCTTCAGGTTGAATCAGGCCAGTAAAAACGCAGGCCAGCAACGACGCCAATGCCACCATGTCATGACGCCAGGGTCCCCAGATAAACAAACCGATGGTGACCGCGAGAATAGTAAGAATGGCCAGCTGATCCATTGTCATGAAAAATAGCGCCCCTGCTTTACCGCCGTTATTCAGATTACACTGCGGTGCTTATTCAAGAGACGGACGTTGCGCCAGAACACCGCTGATTACTAAAAAATTATTCCTCAACAATATCCCGCTGCTCGATGTGCGCGCGAAGGGCATCGACTATCCGCTGGTAGAAAGCGGCGACCAATCAGGCGCTGCAGGTGCTGATTGTAGAGACAATAGAGGTGCGGGCCAGCCGACAGCAGGAGGCCATGCCTAAGGAACCTCTGATTAATTCACTTTCTGGGGGCGGATGAGAAGCCCAGGGGACAGGATGGATATTTAGGAACTGTCGGATACAGGGATGTATCCGTCGGGGCTAGGGGAAGTGTTCGTGCATTTTCGAAATATCCACCCCATTGCCTGAGCGTCCCAGAGCCTACCATAGTGCTCACGCGGATTAATCAGGTGCTCCCTAAGCCTATATCCCGGTGGTGAACAGATTGCTCGAAGAGTACCTGATGACGTGGAGCAGTGGAGAAGTAGTGTTGTGCGGAAGTTTTGCCGAAGTGCCGGGCTGGCTGGCAGCCGCAGTCCGTGAAGCGCGCCGGGACGTTTCCGCGCCGGGACGCCTCTATGCTCAGCGCAATTTGAATCGCCGCGCAAGCAGCCAGTCCCGCAGCCGCCGCGGCAACCAGCGGGCCATCCAGGGCAACAGGCGGCTTTTGTTGCCAATGCGCACCAATGCCGGCGGACGCTTTTTCAGTAGTTCCGCCACCAGACGTTTCGCCATATCCCGCGCCAGAGTGGCATTTTGTTGCGACGCCAGAGCACGGGCGCGCACTGCTTCCTCCTGCCGCTTGTACCAGGAGTCCGGGGCCAGCAGGCCGCGCAGAGAAACTTCCGCATGACGGCCAAACTCCGAGGCGATAGCGCCGGGCTGCACCGTCATCACGCGGATGCCGAAAGGCCGCAGTTCCAGGCGCAGCACATCCGATAAAGTGTGCAGTGCGGCCTTGGAGGCACAGTAGGCGCCGGAGAACGGGGTGGGCATGACACCGGATACCGATCCGATATTACAGATCAGGCCGCGGCGCTCGGATTTCATAAGGGGGGCACAGGCGCGAATCAGCGCCATGGGGGCAAACACATTGGTGCGAAACTGGTTTTCCAGGGTTCGGGTATCAAGCTCCAGCAACGGCCCCATCTGGCCAAAACCGGCGTTATTGATAAGGATATCCAGGCGTCCATAGGCGGTCTTGAGCGCATGCACCACGCGGTTGATATCCGCCTGGGAATTGACATCCAGGGCCTCAGTGGCAATGCCCAGGTCCGCCAGTTCCTGCAGGCTTTCCGGGCGCCGCGCGGTGGCGATGACGATGGTGCCGCGGCGGTGCAGCGCCAGCGCCAGCTCGCGCCCGATGCCGGTGGAACAACCGGTAATCAGTGCCACGCGGTCCGGCACCACATAACCGCGTCCGATTTTCGCCAGGCTCTCGGCGGCCAACGTACGATCTGAAGGGCGAAACCTCGATGCCGGCGGTTTGTTCACGGGGAACTCCAGCTACTCCGCTTTGAAGTGAGGGTTTTCGATAATGCCAAAAATATTGCCGTAGGGGTCGAGAAATGTCGCCATGCGTATGCCCTCGCCCACGTCCACTATATCACTGTGCTGGCGCGCGCCCAGGGCGTTGATGCGCTCTACCTGGGCATCTATGTCGCGCACGCCCCAGTAGGCCACTACACCGTCGGCGCGGCTGATCACATTGCGCGCGTCCGGGTCCAGCCCCAACTCGTAGCCACCGACATTAAAGCCCACATAACACTCGGAATCGAAATAGGGCTCCTGCTCCAGCAGGCGGCTGTACCAGTCTTTTGCTTCAGCGATATTGGTGACCCCGTAGATCACAGTGCGCAAACCGAGAAACTGCCCCATATCAGGCTCCTGTCGATACCGCCGCTGGTGTCCGCACAAGACAGCCGCAAGCGGAAAGGTTAGCGCAGCTCCTGTTCCAGCTGCTCGAGCAGATCCAGCGGCTCCATCTCGATACCTTCGAGCTCGCGGTTCCAGTTGATACCCACCAGCAGTACATCTTCGTGCATGCCAGTGAGCCAGTCGTCCATAAACTCTTCCAGGTCGATAGGCACCACCTGGTATTCGGCCCAATCCCCCTCGACGTGTATTTCGGCAAACTCGCGCTGGGACCAGAAGGGCATCACCTCTGTCTGCGGGTATTTGACCGACTCGCACAGGGCAAACCCTTCATTGCCCTCCAGCGCCCAGACACAGCCCTGCGCAGCCGCTTCCGGCAAAAAACGCGCGCAGTTATGTTCGAAATCGTCACTCAGTGGTTCGATTTGCATGGGCGGACTCTCCAGGATTTGTGCGCAGTTTACGCCAGATTGACAGGAGCACCAACGGCCTCACCGGCCGCAATCGGGTTCATCGTGTTTTTTTGAAAAGCGCGATGGATTCCACGTGATCTGTGTGCGGAAACATATCCATAACGCCCGCCTTAACCAGTGAATAGCCAAGAGATTTCAGCTCACCGGCATCCCGGGCCAAAGTGGCAGGATTGCAGGACACATAGACGATTCGCTTGGCGTCAAATCGCGCAAGACGCCGCACCACTTCCAGGGCACCACTGCGCGGCGGGTCGAGGAGAATACCGTCGAAACCACCGGCGGCCCATGGGTGCGACTCGATCGACTGCGTCAGATCACAGGCGTGAAAACTAACATTGCGCAGTCCGTTCAAAGCGGCGTTATCCACGCCTCTTTGCGTGAGTCCGCCCTCGCCTTCCACCCCCACTACAGCGCCCGCGCGGCGCGCTAGAGGGAGAGTGAAATTACCGAGACCGCAAAACAGATCCAGCAGTCGCTCACCCGCCTGCGGATTCAGCAATTCCACTGCCCGCGCCACCATCTGCCGGTTGATAACGGCATTGACCTGGACAAAGTCCAGCGGATGAAAGCGCAATGTCAAATCAAATTCCGGCAAGTCGTAGGTCAGATAATCTTCTCCATCGCCGGGCCAGATTTTGTGGGCACTGGCCGCGTCCCCTGGCTGCAAGTACAGATGAATACCGGTCTCGGCGGCAAACGCCAGCCAGCGCTCGCGGTCCGCGGCCGTCACTGGTTTCAGGTGCCGCAGGACAATGGCTGCGGCGCTTTCTCCAACCACCACTTCCAGCTGTGAAAAATAGGCGCGCCCATCACTTTCGCCCACCAGCTGTTTCAAGCGCGGTATCTGAGCCGCGATCAGCGGGTGCAGCACCGGGCATTCGTCGATCTCCGTCAAATCGTTGGAACCTTTCTGACGGAATCCGAACACCAGCGTCTTCTTTGCTCCCCTACCGACAATGCGGATGCCAATACGCGCTCTGCGCCGGTATCCGAAGGGAGCGGCCACCAGGGGAGGCAGCAGTTCCGGGACCTCGATACCACCGAAGCGGGCCAGCTGATCCAGCAGCACCTTCTGTTTGGCTGCAATCTGTGCCTCTGGCACTAAATGCTGCAGCGAGCAGCCACCGCACAGATGCGCGTGGACACAGCGCGGCTCGCAGCGCTGCGGGGATGGTTGCAGCACCTCCTGCGCCGCCCCCTCGTCAAACTTCGAGCGCCGCGCGGAATAGCGGAATTTCACCTTTTCTCCCGGCAGTGCATTATCGATAAATACCGCCTTGCCGCTCACCCGGGCAATACCGCGCATGTCGTGGCTGAATTTTTCGATCTCCGCCTCGGCGCCCGCGGGCAGATTTTTTCTGGCGGGTTTCGGCGCTGAAAAGAAACGGGGCTTTTTAGCCATAAACTTACAGGGAAAAACAGGTTGTGCTGGGAGAAAAACAAATCAGAGGGTGAGGCGATGGCCGTTGTCCCGCAACCAGCGCCGCAGCACTTTGTAGCTCGGACAGACACTCTCTACCAGAGACCAGAAAGCGCGGCTGTGATTGTGATGCCGCAGATGTGAAACCTCATGTGCCACCAGGTAATCCACCACCGGCTCAGGGGCCTGGCACACTAGCCAGTTGTACTGCAGTTCGCCGCGACTGGTGCAATGGCCCCACTTGCTCTTGGTGCGGCGCACGCGCACCGAGGAAAAAGCGAGCCCAAGCCGCTCCGCCAACCGCGCTGACTTTTCCGTAAGCAGTGCCAGGGCTTCGCGCTGATAGAGCCGCTGCAACGCCGCCTGTACTTGCCTCTTATCCGGCTGGCGCTGACGGGTATAGAGCGCTATGGCATCCGCGCCAATACCGCTGGCACTACTGGCCCCAGCCCGTTCCAGCGGCAACGCGCGCCCCAGCCAGGGGAAACGCTCGCCAAAGGCATACTCGTAGACGGGGACCTGGGCCGCACGCTCACGGGCGCGCGACAGTTGGCTGCGTACCCAGTGTGCATTGTCCCGCAAAAACTGGTGGCCGTAACGCGCCGCACAGCGCTCGGGAATACGCACTTCGACACCAGACGGCACCAGAACCAAACCCAGGCGTTTGCGCCGGGGCGAACGCACCAGCCGGTAGGCGATATCCTCGTAGGTATAGGTCTGCGCCTCGCTCATTAGCCGTGCGCAACCACCGCCATGGTGATGCGGGAGATACAGCTCAGTTTGCCGTTGGGAGCCGTGATGCGGATTTCCCACACTTGGCTGCTGCGGCCAATATGTACGGGTTTTGCCGTACCCGTGACTTCGCCCTCGGCCACCGGGCGCAGGTGATTGGCGTTGATCTCCTGACCGACGCAATAGTATTTTTCCGGATCCACCACAAGGTTGGCCCCCATGGAACCGAGGGTCTCCGCCAATACCACATTGGCGCCACCGTGCAATATGCCGAAAGGCTGTCGGGTGCGCTGGTCCACCGGCAGGGTTCCCACCAGATAGTCGTCACCCACCTCGGTAATTTTCAATCCGATATGACCGGGCATACAGCCGGCGGCATTTTCGTTTAATTGCTCCGGAGTGGGGTTACTGTGCCAGATTGCCATTGAGTTACTTCCTGATTGAAATGTCGTGGGGGGTATCTACCGGCGCCCGAATATGGGGTCAATAAAAACGGCTGAAGCCGACAAAACCGAAGCCGCGCAGCTGGAGATCCAACAGATCCAGTTCCCGCCTGAGGGCGCTGCGGTGCAATTGCAGCGCCCGGATTTGCTCTTCCTCCCCCGCGCTGGCCAAGGCGGCGTTTACCGCTATGAGCTGACGCCTCAGGTCATCGTAGCGACGGGCCAGCTGCAGGTACTCCATCTCCACCTGGTAATCGGCGAGACCGCGATGGTATTCCGCCAAAAACAAATCCGCGCCGGGCCCGGTGCACACGCCTTCGTAGCTGTTGCCGAGGCGCCCCTGGCGGTATCCGTTCTCTGGCGTGCAGAAATAAGCCACGCCTTCCTCGTGGCCGCGCAGCCAGGCCTCCGTATCCACGCGCACGCCGTACTCGCGGCACTGCCGCGCGATATCGTAGACCAGCGATTGGCCGCGCCCGCGGGCGCCGTCCTGCAAACCGCGCTCGTACCAGAGACCGGCCTGACACGCCTCCTCAGAGATCACGGCACAGCCCGCGAGCAGCGCGGTCAAGAGTAACAGAAGGCTCTTCGCGGGATTCATGGCAAAATCAACCAAAGCGCTTGTCAGCGACAAAGGGATTGCTCTGTCGCTCCTGGCCAAAGGAGGACATTGGGCCGTGACCGGGGATAAAGCGCACATCATCGCCCAGCGGCCACAGTTTTTCAGTGATGGAACGGATTAGGGTGTCGTGGTCGCCCCTGGGGAAATCCGTACGGCCGATAGAGCCGGCAAAGAGGACATCCCCCACCAGCGCCAGCTTGCCCGCGCGGTGAAAAAACACAACGTGGCCCGGGGTGTGGCCGGGGCAATGATGCACTTCCAGTGTTTCTTCACCCACGGTTACAGTGTCGCCCTGAGCCAGCCAGCGGTCGGGGGTAAAGGTCTCGGCGGGTGGAAAGCCAAACATCTGTGCCTGCACCGGCAATTGGGCTATCCAAAACTCATCGTCGCGATGGGGCCCCTCCACCGGCAACTGCAACTGCCGGGCCAGCGCGGCGGTGCCGCCGACGTGGTCCAGGTGGCCATGGGTCAGCAGAATTTTCTCCAACTGCAAACCGCGCTCATCCACCGCGGCCAGAATCTTCTCCAGGTCCCCACCGGGGTCAACCACCGCCGCCCGTTTGCTGTTCTCGCACCAAAGTAGGGTGCAGTTTTGCTGAAAAGGCGTGACCGGAACCGTATGGAATTGCAACGACATACAAAAAACCAATACTTCGAAAATTGTGCCGCGGATTATAGCGCGGCCGCCGCCGCAGTCCGCACCGGCGCCGCCGGGCGGCGGCCGCGGTGACTTTTCAGCAGCGCTCGCAGATCCTCCAGCAACTGTTGATGCACCATTTGGCTGCGCCAGTAGCCATTGTGGGAAACCAGCTGCGGCCCCCAGTGGGACGCGCTCCAGTCAGACAGTGGACAGATTTCGTAGTCGCGGTAAACCGCCTGATTGTAGGAGGGACTGAGGGGCTTCAAAGGCCAGCCGAACAGGTCGTCCGGGTGGTAGAAATTCTTCCAGCGGAAGTTGTAGCCGCGCGTGGCCGAGGTCACCGCCTGTATCTGATCCCGCGGCATACCCGCGCACCAGAGCGGATTGGTGGCCCCCAGGGTGTACCAATGGCTCAGCGTTTTCAGACGCAGGAAGAGATCCCGGGCCGAGCCCTTGTGTACACCGCGGGGGCCGCCATCGCGCCAGATGCCGTGACCCAGGCTGGTTTTCTGTGCATCCCACAAATAGTTGGAGAGAGTGACGCAGCCCACCGAATGGGTCAGCAGTACCACCGGCGCGCTGTCAGAGGCGGCCTTGGCCGCCCTTTCAAGCGTGTTATAGATCGTCTGCTGGGCCTTTTCGTAGTTGCCGCCGCGCTGGTGGATATCCCCCAGCTGCGCGGCGCTCTCCGCCATGCCGTAGAGCATGAACTTACGCGCGCGCAGGAAATCCATATCGCGCTTTTGCATGCCCTCGAAGGTCCGCTCGATATTTGTTTGCAAGTGAACCTGGCAAAGAACGGTATCGCAATGCAAGCGGGACCAGTCGTCTCCCAGTCCCTCGCGCAGCGCCGCGAACAGCGGCTCGGCGAATTCCTCGTCCGCCACCCCCATACCCGGCACCGCCAGGATTACTATATCGGCCATATTCAGCCCCTGATTATTTTTTCGGCGTTGCGTAAGAATCGCCTCACGCGCCGCTCATTTTTGTGAATGGGCACCGCTGAATCCGTCGAAACTAACATTTACCGAGCGGTTGAAAAAGTGCTTTGCAGTCGAAAATTTATGAAGAAGGCAGTAGCCTATGCGTTGAGAAGGGGGTGTAACGACCCTGTCATTGCATCACCTGAGACGTGCACTGCCCTGCTTGCACAAAAAACAACCAAAAGATAACCCGCCGCAGCGATGCTACTGACCTCCAAATACAGCCTGCCGGACTGCCCGGAACACACATTGGCGCGCCCGCGCCTACTGTCGTTGCTGAACGGCAGCCACAGCGACCAGCTGTTGCTGGTGACCGCGCCGGCGGGATATGGAAAAACCACTCTGGTCTCTTCCTGGGCCGCGGGACAGGACAACCCGGTGGCCTGGTACTCCCTGGATACGAGCGACAACCAACCAGCCCAGTTCTGCCGCTATCTGGTGGAGAGCGTACACCGCGCCACTGGCAATGGCGTGCCCGAAACCCACAAGCTGCTCGCGGCGCAACGAAACCCCGATCCATCGCTGGTTATCAGCCAACTGCTGGCGGAGCTGCGCGGCCTCCCCAGCGAACTGCGCATTGTGCTGGATGACTACCATCAGATCGACAACGAAGTGGTGCACAACACCACTCGCTTCCTACTGCGCCACGCCCCCGCCGGCATCGGCGTGGTGCTCACCAGCCGCAGTCAGCCGCCGCTGGGACTGGCCTCACTGCGGGTAGCTGGCCGACTGCTGGAACTGAGCAGCAACGATTTGGCACTGACCACCGAGGAAATAAGCCAACTGCTCGAGCAGCGCCTGCCTTTTCCCCTCGACAGCGACCGCGCCGAACAGTTGCATCAATTGAGCGAGGGCTGGCCACCGGCGGTACAGTTGTTCGCCCTATCCGTGCGCGACCGCGACGAAGTGGACCGCTACCTAAGCGAGCTGGAGCGCGGCCACAGTCACATCCTCGATTATCTGGCCGAAGAGGTGCTAGAGCGGCTGGAACCGCAACTGCGCGAACTGCTCGCCTGCACCTCAATACTGAACCGCGTCAACGCCCGGCTGGCGGAACAACTGAGCGGGCTCGAAGGCGGCCAACAGCTGCTGGAACAGGTAGCACGGCGCGGCCTGTTCCTGCAGGCTCAGGACTCAAGCCGCCGGTGGTTCCGCTACCACCCCGTATTCGCCCGCTTTCTTCAGCGCCAACTCACCGATCCCTCGCGCCTACAGGCGTTGCACCGCACCGCCTGCGATACCTGGCAGCAGCTGGAGCAACCGCAGGAAGCACTGCACCATGCGCTGGCGGCAGAAGACCCGACGCGCCTGCGGCAACTGCTGGAAGCCCACGGGGAACAGCTGCTACGCGAGGGGCAGGCCCGGGTGGTGAAAAACTGCCTCGACTGGCTCGGCGCAGACGAGCTGCAACAAAACCCCCGCTTCACCCTACTGGCCGCGCGTATGGCTCGGGACAACTTCGAACACAACCGCTGCGAAAAACTCCTCGCCGCCGCGGAGAGCTGGCTGCAGCGTGAAGACCCGGGCCAATGGCACGAGTACGAGGGCGCCTTCGCCGCCGCTCGCGCCCAGGCTGCTGTGGCCCGGGGCCGGACACTACAGGCCAAGGAGTACGCGGAGGAAGCCTTGCAGCTCCTGCGCGACAATCAGGCCGGCGAACGCATCGCCGCCCTCCTGGTTACAGGGGAGACCAACTTCTGTCTTGGACAGCTGGAAAAAGCCGACGCCCATATGCGCGAGGTGGAAACTCTGGCCTTGGCTGAACAAGACTACCCCAGCGCCGCCTGGGCAATCTGCCAGCAGACCGAGATCGCCATCGCCCAGGGCCTGCTAAAGAAAGCCACAGCCCTGCAAGAGCGCGCCCAGCTGCTGATACAGGAACACCACCTCAGCGGCCAACCCATCTCCGAATTTATCTGCCGCCTGCGCGGCCACCTGGAATGGGAGCGGGGCGACCTGGATGCCGCAGCCGCCTGTGCCCGCCTCGGCATGCGCATCAACCGCAAAGTGGGCGAACGCTGGCTGCTGCCGGAATACACCCTGCTGCTGAAAGTGGCCCAAGCCCGCGGCGAAAAAGAAGAATCCCTGGAATGGCTGGCGCGCATTGACCGCCTGATGACCGGCGAGCGCTACCACCGCGACTGGGTGGCCAACGCCGACGCCGCGCGCATGCGCGCCTGGCGCGCCCTGAACAACCAAGAAGCCATTGGAGCCTGGCTGGAACAGGCCGAGCCGGTAGTGGACAGACCCAGCAACCACTTCGAACAATGCCACGGGCGCAACCACGTGCGCGCAATGATCGAACTGCACCGCTGGTCCGATGCCGGGCGGTTGCTCGCCCGCCTGCAACAGGTAGCGCAAGACTGCGGACTGGTCACCGACTGCCTCCGCAACCTGGTGCTGGAAGCGCATCTGCTATGGCTGCGCGAGCAGCGCGACGGCTCAGTCAAAGCCATCCGCGAGGCGCTCGCCATTGCTGTCGATCGCGGCTTCTGTGCCAGCTTCCTGCAAATTGGCAAACCGCTGATCGTTATCTTAAAAGCGGCCCTGGAGTCAGAAGACGAAAAAGGTGAGCTGAGCCAAGCGGAAGCCGATCGGGCCCGCGAACTGATTAAACTGGCCCAGCAGCAACCGGAGCTCGACGGCGGCATCCGCATCGAGCTGGACGAAACCATTATCAAAGAAATTCTGCAGAGCGATGCAGTGCCGGACTTCCTGCGTCACTCACCGTTAACCCCGCGGGAATGGCAAGTGCTAAACGCCATTCACTCGGGCCTCTCAAACGAGCGCATCGCCCGTCACTTCAAAGTGGCGCCCAGCACCATCAAAACCCACATTCGCAGCCTCTACCAAAAGCTGGACGTAAAAGACCGCCAGGAAGCTATTGCGTTAGCGGAGCAAATGCTGCGTTCGGTGCAGGACAAGCCTTGAGGACACTGCCTCACAAGACTGTATTTACCTTTAAGGAACCTCTGATTAATCCGCGTGAATACTATGGTAGGTTTTGGGGCGCTCAGGCAATAGGACGGATATTTCGAAACCGCACGAGTACTTCCCTGTAGCTCCGACGGAGGCGTCACTTTTCCGCCCTTAATGTGCCTCTGATTAATTCGCTTCCTGAAGGTGAAGATACTTCCAGACCCCCTGAACACCTCGGGATCAATTACAGCGCCCACCCGAATGAATCAGAGATTCCTTAACAAATTCAAGCAGCCTGTTAAATAATGCTGGAGTTCATCAATCACCCCCACCACAGTCACCGCCCCCACCACAGTCACCACCATCAAAGAAGCCGCCGCTAGAACTAGAACCACCACTAGAGCCACTACCCCGATGACTATCGGATAAACTAGACCTAATCAACTTCACAAGACCGACAATTACGAATACGGCGAAAATAATAGGGCAAAAAATGCTGTTAAATTCTGAATCTGACTTGAGATCAATATAGTTCCAACTAACTACCACCCCAATGATAACTATCCACGGATTCATCACCTACTTCCTCATATTTTTTACTGAAGATCCAACGATTTTTTTGATTTAAAAAACAGTTATTTGTCGCTCCTTTTGATAGTTAAAGAACCTCTGATTAATTCACTTCCTGATGGTTAAAACTCTTTGGAGCCAGATGAGAAACTCAGGTGATAGGCTGGCCATTTCGAAACCGTCGGATACAGGGATGTATCCGTCGGAGCTACAGGGAAGTACTCGTGCGTTTTCGAAATGGCCAGCCTATTGCCTGAGCGCCCCGGAACCTACCATAGTGTTCACGTGAATTAATCAGAGGTTTTTTAAACAATTTCCGTTACTATAGCGCACTCAACCGCCAGTTACTCTCATCAAGTCAAATGCTTGGCAACGCCCCAGCAATACTAATACGTGCTTCGCACACTTATTGCTCTGTGATTGCGCCAATATTTATACAGCAAAGCTGGCTCTACACCTTCTATTTTATGGATGTCCTTTATTAAGGATTATTGCGGTAGTATAACGCTGTTGGAAATCTGGAATATCGGGGGTTTTCCAGTTCTGGCTTGTGAGATTAAGAGGATGATCCACCATGGCCACTATTATCCCAAACCTCAGCACCCTTCGCGGCATGACGCCGGGTGAGCGCCGCCTGGGGCAGCGGTTAGAAAGCCTACTGGAGGACGACTACATCGTCTGGTACGACACCCCAGTGGGACGGAACCGGCGTTATCCCGATTACATCATTCTCCATCCTGGCCGCGGACTGCTGTTTCTGGAGGTGAAGGACTGGAAGCTGGATACCCTCAAACAAATCACTCCACGTGATGTGGAAATACACACCCCGGATGGTCTCAAGACCGTCAGCAATCCCCTGCAGCAGGCCCGCCAGTACGCTCTCACCGCCATCAACAAACTGCAGCGCGATAAGCACTTACAAGAAACCTCCTCACAGTACAAAGGCAAGCTCTGTTTCCCGTGGGGCTACGGGGTGGTGTTTCCCAACATTACCCGCAAGCAGTGGAACGAAGCCATCAGTGAGGAGGATCAGGAGCTGGTGCTGCCGCCACACCGGCTGATCTGCAAGGATGAAATGACTGCCACCGCCGACCCGGAGGTGTTTCAGGAGCGGCTGTGGGGCATGTTCGACTACGCCTTTGGGGACAAACTAAGCCTGCCACAGATCGATCGCATCCGCTGGAACCTGTTCCCGGAAATCCGCATCAACACACCGCAGAAAGGCCTGTTTGATGACGGCGATAGCGATGAGAACGCGGATGCTGAAAACGGGCCGGGACCGAGTGCGGATGACAAGAGCGCGGCCAAGAACAAAGCAGATTACAACAGCATTCCCGATATCGTCCGCGTCATGGACCTACAGCAGGAACAACTGGCTCGCAGCATGGGCGATGGTCACCGAGTTATTCACGGGGTGGCCGGGTCCGGTAAGACGCTGATTCTCTGCTACCGCTGTCAGCATCTGGCCCAGGCCGTCACCAAGCCGATCCTGGTGCTGTGCTTCAATATCACCTTGGCCGCTCGGCTGCGCAGCTTTATTGTCGAAAAGGGCATCGAGGAAAAAGTGCAGGTGCATCACTTCCATGAATGGTGCGGCCGCCAACTGAAAACCTACAACGTGGACCTCCTCCCCGCCACGCCCGGCCGACAATACTGGGAACGGCAGGTGGACACCGTGATACACGCCGTGGACAAAGGCCAGATCCCCCGCGCCCAGTACAGCGCAGTGATGATCGATGAAGGTCACGACTTCGAACAGGACTGGCTTGCCCTTATCGTGCAGATGATTGACCCGAACACCAACTCCCTGCTGCTACTCTACGACGATGCCCAATCCATCTATAAGAAACGCAGCCTCAAGTTCCCCCTGTCCAGCGCCGGGATTCAGGCCCGTGGCCGCACCACGATTTTAAAACTCAACTACCGCAATACCCGCGAAATCCTCAGTTACGCCTACGATTTCGCCAAAGACTTTTTGCAAGCGCAGGACGCCGACGACGACCACATTCCCCTCATTGCCCCGGAAGTAGCCGGCACCAGTGGCCCAGCGCCCGAATTCCGCAAGTTTGACAGCTTTAATGACGAAGCCCATTACATTGCCCGCTGTATCCGCAAATGGCACCAGAACGGCCAACCGCTCAATAACATCGCGGTGATTTACGGCTACACCCGGCAGGCCGAAACCTTACAAAGGGCGTTGAAAGCGGTGGCGATCCCGCACGCTTGGTTGAAAGACAGTGCCAGCAAGAAAGCGTATGACGCTAATGCGGATCGTATCGCACTGCTTACCCGGCAAAGCAGCAAGGGATTGGAGTTCGATACCGTGGTTCTGGCCGGGTTGGGAGGATTGAAGGATGACGAGGAAAACCTGGAGAGTGAAGTAAAGCTGCTATATGTGGGGATGACACGGGCTCGGAAGCAGTTGTTGTTAACAGGGAGTGGAGAGAATTGGTTTGTAGAGCGGATTGGCGGGTAGTCGGAACATGAACCGTTCCACAATAGAATTTTCAGCCTCTAGCCAGTTTCGGGGTACTCAAGTAGCGGGATGGGCAGGGCATTCCAAAAGTGCGCGAAGTCCCGGTAGCCCCACCGGCTACCGCCATTTATCCGATGATTTTGAAATATTCATACCTGCAGCTGAACGCCTTATCTTTGGCCCTGGAAATTTTACCGAGATAAGGCGTATTAATCAGAGAACCTTTTAACTCCCAGCCCGCAACCGCTGCTGCATCTCACTGACTGGCTCCGGCGGATACACATTCGTGGGCCACTTCAGCGGTGCAAATTCCTCACTTAAACGCATATCTCCCACTTCCGCCTTTACTTTGTCGTAAGCCGCCTGTGTCTCCGGGCCCAATTCCAGGCTGATACTGTTAAAGATATTGTCTTGCAGTTCCTGGATAGGAGAGGTATCGAAGGTAGGTTTATTATTTTTATCAAAGCTGTAAATATCTTGCTCAAAGCAAACTTCGACAAAGTGCTTTTCTGTGATAGGAAATACAAAAAAATACTCAGGTCGTACCAAGTTCGTAGGATCGGCACTGCGGCTGATTTTAAAACTAGCACTGGGTACTGGAAGGTGATTGTGGCACTGCCAGCCTATCGGCCCGCTATAACGAGGTATATGAGAAGATTCGCCTCCCCAGTTCTTGTGGCCATAAAAGTCGTTCAAATAGTACACTAGAATCATTTCAAACGCTTTGGGGTTGAAGAGGGAAACTTGAGGTAAGGAGTACTCATCTAAGCGACCAACTACGGCAATGCTCAGACTAAGCTCCCCTTTACATCCTGTCATCCAAGGTCCATAAAATGCCCACCTTCTTGCCAGCAATACGATACTACCCCAATGTTCATTGGCCATAACATTATCAGGAAAGTGTCCTAACTGAGGGGAACTAAGCACATCTCGCCCAGGTAGAATTCGCACCTGCTCAACCGTAGAACGGCGCGGACTATGCCGCGGAACCTTAACACGCAAACGACTTTCAGCGAGGTGCATCATAGCCCAGCGAGCTGAAGAGAAACTCGGTCCTTGGGGCACACAATAAGCCTGGCGTTTACGCCATTCTAGTGGAGGATATTTAATCCAGTTTCGCATATGTGCCCCCAATTACAATTTGAATCGGCGGCGCAAGTCCTCCGCCAAACTCTGGCCAATACTATAAGCAACTCCAACACCACCAATCGCAGTGGCAATACTCCCTACCACCGCCATTGCCTGTGCTCCCCCCATCACAGTGGCCACAACACCTACTGGGGTAGACATTGCAACCGTGCCTTTAAACCAAGCTCGAGCATGATATCCACGGTTATAGAGATCACGTTCATTATTGAGACGTGCCCCTGATACAGAAAACTGACTGAGAGCACCACGAAGACTGAGCCCTGTGTTAGCAAAGCTCTCATTTAACGTCAATTCCAGTTTATGCGCCAAGCGCAAAGCTTTAGCAGGCGATGTGCGCGGCCGGTGTAGATAGGCAGTATGCCCCTTCAGCTTTACCCCCTTATTCACCAATATCTGCATGGCCTGAGTTAGTACAGCAGATCCGCCAAAATCCGCCACCCAACTGACATTCTTGATATCTCTTGCGCCTTCCATTGTCGCCGCCAACTGCACCGCAGATGCGCGGCTAGTATTTACTTCCAATGGATTGTAGCGAAGCAATCCTCCTAACCGCTTCTGCCCAGGTGTGAAATGTAGATCGCAGCCCGATTCACGTATCCCAGCAGTATTCTTACCTAAGAACTCCAAAGCACCAGGAATAGTGTACCGAGCCGCATCGTCAGCGCGCTCATACCCCGAGTCCGCTACCGCCACTAGCCGGCCCTGTTGTTTTAATATCCTAGAATCTGGCACATGCTCTACACCCCAGCTTCGCTTATCCCGCCTTAATGAGGCTCGGTACAGCCCCATTCGAGTGGCATCATCACTCCACTCCGTCGCCCGAAAATAATTGTCATCCAAGTTCAGCTCAGTAATACAGAACTGATCATCCGGCCACCGCACCACTGTGGCCTTAAGGCCCGGCAGAAAGACGTAATACAGTTCGTTGCTGTTCTTGGTACGCGACTTGCTAGGGCGCACGTAGACATTGTTCTTGCCCAGTACGCCAGTGGTCAGTGCATTGAGCTCCTTAACGGCGATGGTAGCCCAATAGTGGTTGCGGCGGGCTGCCTGTTGCAGGCGCTGGAAAACCGGTTCGAGTTTTGTAATGCAGCGGATGGGTTTGCCGGCACGCTGTCCGGCGATCAGAGGAAGGTTCTGTGTAGTGCTCATTTTACTCCCTGTTGTTTGTCACTCCATGTGCGGGCGAGGATCATAATGAGACCTTCCAAAGCCCTTCAAGCCCCCGTCCGAACTATTGAAAGTGCAGACGTACCAGTCACAATTAACTGTGACAAATGTCTCGACTCACCTGCAAACTACATCTCAAAGAGCACCTCCTGCCTGCCCTCCCTTTCCGCTTGCACCAGGCGCAATGATGCAAAATATCAGCCCTAACCAATCCCAACTTGTGAGACCATTTGATGCTTTTGGGTCACACCATTTCATACGGGAGAGTCCTGAATCCACTAATTAGCAACCCGGCCAATCCTCTCCCCTCCCCCCTGCCCGGGGAGGAGGCAGCACCCAGCCAGCATCGCCATACTCACCCTAACCTAATGAATACCCAACGGACTCAAGGCATGAGCGGAAAGCCCTTCAGCGACAAAAGCGGGGACTGGTGGCGCAGCGGTGTGATCTACCAGATCTACCCGCGCAGTTTTTGCGACGCTAACGGTGATGGCATCGGCGATCTGCCAGGCATCACTGAGAAGCTCGACTATGTACAGTCCCTCGGGGTGGACGCCATTTGGATCTCCCCGTTCTTCAAATCGCCGATGGCGGACTTCGGTTACGACGTGTCCGATTACCGCGATGTGGACCCGATTTTCGGCAAACTGGACGATTTCGATCGCCTGATTGAAGCGGCGCACGCGCGCGGTCTGCGCGTGATTATCGACCAGATTCTCAGCCACACCTCCGACCAGCACCCCTGGTTCGAGGAGAGCCGTTCCAGCCGCGACAACCCCAAGGCGGACTGGTACGTGTGGGCCGATCCCAAGCCGGATGGCAGCGCGCCCAATAACTGGATGTCCAATTTCGGCGGCAGTGCCTGGCGCTGGTGCAGCCGCCGCCGCCAATACTATCTGACCAACTTCCTCAAAGAGCAGCCGGATCTGAATCTGCACAATCCGGAAGTTCAGGAACAATTGCTGTCCGACCTGAAATTCTGGCTCGACCGGGGCGTGGACGGCTTCCGCCTGGATGCCATCAACCACGCCTTCCACGATCAGTCCCTGGCCGACAATCCGCCGCGCCCGCTGGAACTGGACGAGAAGGGCTTGCCGCCGGTAAATACCTACAACTATCAGTGGCACATTCACGACAAGTCCCAACCGGAAAACCTGGTGTTCCTGCAGCGGGTCCGCCAGCTGATGAACCAGTATCCCGGCACCGTGACCATGGGCGAAGTGGGCGATGACAACACCCACAAGATCATGGCGGAGTACACCACCGGCGAGCGCCTGAATATGGCCTACTCCTTCGATCTGTTGACCGAGGAGAGCAGCGCTAAATTCCTGCGCGACACTCTGGAAAAGAACCGCGAGGTAATCGAACAGGGCTGGCCCTGCTGGTCCATCAGCAACCACGATGTTCCCCGCTCTTTTACCCGCTGGAATAAAGGTTTCGATACCGAGCAGGCCATGGCCCGCGCGCCGCTGTTTTTACTGATGCAACTGACCCTGCGCGGCAGCGTCTGTCTGTATCAGGGCGAGGAGCTGGGTCTCGAAGAGGCGGAGCTCGCCTTTGAGGATCTAGTGGACCCCTATGGCATCAATCTATGGCCGGACTTCAAAGGGCGCGACGGTTGCCGCACCCCCATGCCCTGGAGTAACAGCGACGAACCCAATGCCGGTTTTTCCGCGGTGAAACCCTGGCTACCGGTGCCAGAAGAGCACTGCCACAAGGCGGTCAGCCTGCAGGAAAAAGATCCGCAATCGATGCTGAACCGTTTCCGCGCTCTGCTCGACTGGCACAAGAACCAGTCATCGGAACTGGCAACCGCCGCGCAGGAAATTGTGGACACTCAAAACGATTTGCTGGTGTTTTTCCGCCGGGGGGAAATGCGGGAATATCTCGTTGCCCTGAATTTAGGCAAAGATGCGGAGACTTTTGCACTGCCGTCCGAATTTTCCAGCGCGGAGGATATTACACCGACGCTGTTTGCCGGCGAGCGCAACGGCGAACAGCTAACACTGCCACCCGCTGGAGCACGAGTACTGCTGCGCAAACAGTAAACTTTGTTGAGCGCCGCTGAGTGCAAAACGGCTCAGGGGCCCTGTCCCGAAATATGTAAGCGTTTGTCACACGATTTTGGAACGTCTTTCCTTTCGACGTCTGCTTCCGGTGCCGGCCTAGTGCCGGCCTTTTTTTTAGAGCCTCTGATTAATTCGCGTGAACACTATGGTAGCTTCCGGGGCGCTCAGGCAATAGGACGGACATTACGAAAACGCACAAGTACTTCCCTGTAGCTCCGACGGATACATCCCTGTATCCGACGGTTTCGAAATGCCCGTCCTATCACCTGAGCTTCACATCCGCCCCGGTTGCTATGCTGTAAGGATGCGGTTCATTTACCCGCTGCAGGTGTCCCTTCACAGCCAGCGTCACGATGTCCGAACAACCCGATCATGCCACTCTACGCAAGTCCCGGCCCCTGCTGCGTGGGATTCTGCCGTTGACGCTGCGCCAGCTGCCGAGGGAAATTCTCGCTGGCGCCACCCTCGCCGCGCTTGCGATACCGGAAGTGATGGGTTACGCGAAAATCGCCGGTATGCCCGTGGTCACCGGGATCTATACGCTGTTTATCCCCATGCTCGCCTACGCGCTGCTGAGTTCATCCCGCCACCTGGTGGTTGGAGCAGATTCGGCGACCGCAGCCATTCTCGCCGCCGGCCTCACCGGACTGGCGGCACCTCAGACTGACCACTATATCGCGCTGGCCGGGCTCACCGCCTTACTCGCCGCCGCGCTGCTGCTTCTGGCCCGCTGGGTGCGGCTGGGTTTTCTGGCCAATTTTCTTTCGCGCACGGTACTGATCGGATTTCTTACCGGCGTCGGCATTCAGGTGGCACTGGGGCAGCTGCCGGCTATGTTCGGATTGGAGCCCACCGGATACAACGGCTGGGAGAATATCTGGCAATACGTGAAACAGTTGGAGTCTCCCAACTACTATGCATTGGGCATTAGCCTGAGCGCGCTTTTGCTGATCGCAAGCTGTAAAAAGTGCTCGCCTCATATTCCCGCTGCCCTGATAGCAGTGGTGGCAGCCACCCTAACCACCTGGGCAATGGATCTGGATACACAGCTACCAGTGCTGGGGACGCTACCTGCCGGGCTGCCGGAGCTGAGCCTGCCCAAGGCCGATTGGCACCCACAGCTGATCGTGGATCTTGCACCGACCGCATTCGCCATATTTATCGTTATCCTCGCGCAAAGTGCCGCCACCGCGCGGGCCTATGCAACCCGCTATGGCGAGCGCTTTGATGAAAATGCCGATCTCAGCGCGCTCTGCGTTGCCAACCTGGGCGCCGCGTTGAGCAGCAGCTTCGTCGTAAACGGCAGCCCCACAAAAACACAAATCGTGAACAGTGCCGGTGGCCGAACCCAACTCAGTATGGTCGTCACCAGCATGATCACCTTAATGGTGCTGCTGTTTATGACCCAAACACTGCACCATATGCCGGATGCGGTACTGGCGGCTGTCGTTTTTGTTATTGGGCTGGAGCTGGTCGATTTGCGCGGGATGCGCGCCATCTACGCGGCGCGGCGCTCGGAGTTCTGGGTAGCGGTGGCCACGGCGGGGACGGTAATCCTGGTCGGCGTCGAGCAGGGTATTATGCTTGCGCTGGCCCTTTCCCTGGTTGTGCACACCCGCCACGGTTATAAACCCAGGAATGCGCTGCTGAGACCCTCGGCTTCCGGCGGCTGGCAGGCCAGCCCGGTCAGCAGTGGCACCCAGGCCGCACCGGGCCTGATCATTTACCGCTTCACCCACAGTATTTACTATGCCAATGCGCAGCTGCTGACAGACGAAGTCACCCACCTGGCCACCAGCGCCGACCCGCCACTACACTATTTCTGCATCGAAATCTCCGCAGTGGATGATATTGACTTTACCGCTGCCGAGACGCTGCGAGAATTGCACAAATACCTGTCCCGCCGGGGTATCCGTCTGGTATTTGCCGCGGTCATGAGCGGCACCTCCGCCAACGCGCCGGCGCAAATTCGCGCGCTTTTTGACGACAAAGCCCTTTACAAAAATTTGGAGGCTGTAGTCGCCGACGCCAAAAAGGCAGAGGGGCGCAGCGCGCACTCGGAGTAAAGCCTCCGCCATTGATATTCCACCAAGCGAACGCCGATGGAACCAGCTGCAGCGACTGGCGAGCTGCTAGATTGTTAATGGATCTCTGATTCGTTCGCTGTAGAAGCCCCTCTGCCAAATGGGAAGCTCAGGTGATGGCGTGCCCCGAAAGCAGCGACGGCAACCACTCGAACGCATCAGCGCGGCCTTCAACAACCCGCACCGGAACCGCCCCGGTAACACTGTGGCAAGAAAAGGATTTCACGTGCAACAAACATCGCAGCAATCGAGCAATGCTTCCACGGCGACGATATCCAAAGCAGGTGGAGACGATCTGGAAAAAGCGGATCTGAATTCCGTCTATGCCACCCTGAAAACTTCCACCAAAGGGTTAAGCAAAACCGAGGCCGCAAATAGGTTGCAAAAGTATGGCCGCAACGCCATCACCGAAAAAGAAGAGAGCGCACTGCGCAAATTTTTGCGCTTTTTCTGGGGCCCTATACCCTGGATGATCGAAGCCGCGGCACTCCTTTCCGCACTGATCGGCCACTGGGCGGACTTCGCCATTATCAGCTTGCTGTTACTGTACAACGCGATCGCCGGTTTCTGGCAGGAGCGCAAAGCCTCTAACGCGCTGGCGGCACTTAAGGCGGGCATGGCGCCGAAGGCGGAGGTACTGCGGGATGGCGAATTCACCACCATCGACGCCGCCGAAGTGGTACCCGGCGATATTGTCCGCATAAAATTGGGTCAGGTAGTACCGGCGGACGTGCGCTTTGTGGGCGCCGACTCCATCAGTATCGACCAGGCGGCGCTCACCGGAGAATCCCTGCCAGTCAATAAAAAAATCGGCGATCTCGGTTACTCCGGCAGTATCGCCAAACGCGGAGAAATGACCGCCGTCGTTATTGGCACCGGTCGGAATACCTTTTTCGGGCGCACCGCCAAACTGGTTGCGGGCGCAGGCAGGGGGCCGTCTCACTCGCAAAAAGCCGTCACACAAATCGGTGACTTCCTTATCGCGCTCTGCCTGTTTCTGGCGTTGTTTCTTGTGGGCAGTGAACTCTACCGGGATATTGTCATCGCCAAAGACTGGCACTGGTCCGATTTGCTGGACATATTGCGCCTGGTGCTGGTATTGCTGATCGCTTCCATTCCCGTGGCCATGCCCTCGGTGATGACTGTCACCAATGCCCTGGGTGCACTGACGCTGTCAAAGAAAAAAGCCATCGTTTCGCGTTTGGAAGCGATCGAGGAATTGGCCGGGGTCGATATTCTCTGTTCCGACAAGACAGGAACCCTGACCAAAAATCAACTCACCCTGCACGATCCCCAACTGTTTGCCGCCGAGGACAAGGCCACATTGATTCAGGCCGCGGCACTGGCGTCCGAGCCGGATTCCGACGATCCCATCGACAAAGCTGTCTTCGCCGGGCTGGGGGACAAGAAAGTCCTCGATACTTACCGCGCAGACAAGTTCACGCCCTTCGATCCGGTGAGCAAACGCACCCAGGCCCAGGTCACCGACAGCAGCGGAAAGACACTGCTTTTTTCCAAGGGCGCGCCCCAGGCGATTGCCGCCCTGTGCAAGCTTTCCGGGGACACGGCCGATAAGGCGGATGCCTGTGTCAGCGATCTGGCAGCGCGCGGACTGCGCGCGCTCGGCGTGGCCCGGTCCGAAGACCAGGGGCATAGCTGGTCTTTCCTCGGCATCCTTTCCCTCGAAGACCCTCCCCGGGACGACTCCCGCCAGACAATCACCAGAGCGCGCGATCACGGGCTGCAGGTGAAAATGATTACCGGCGACGACGTGGCCATCGGCAAAGAAATCGCCTCCCAGGTGGGCATAGGGACAAACATTCGCGCCGCCGGCGATCTGTTCAGTAAAAACCAGGACATGAATCACCTGCCGGCCAGAGTGGTCGATTGTGTGGAGACGGCGGATGGATTCGGGCGGGTATTCCCGGAACACAAATACGCCATTGTCAAAGCACTGCAGGGACGCGGGCACCAGGTCGCCATGACCGGCGACGGCGTCAACGATGCCCCCGCACTAAAACAGGCCGACTGCGGCATTGCGGTGAGCGGCGCGACCGATGCAGCCCGTGCAGCCGCCGCCATCATTTTGACAGCACCGGGGCTTTCCACCGTCATCGATGCCATCGACGAAGCGCGCAAAATTTTTGAGCGCATCATTAACTATGTGCTCTTCCGGGTTTCCATGACCCTGGACATTATGGTGGTGGTTGTCTTTGCCACCGTTTTTTTCGGCTTCCCGCCGCTCACACCAATTATGATTGTCCTAATCGCCCTGCTGGACGACGTCCCCATTATGACCATCGCCTACGACAACACCCTTGTGCCATCCAAACCGGTACACTGGCAGATGCGCCAGCTGCTGCTGGGGGCCAGCATTATCGGCCTGTTTTCCATCGCGCAATCCCTGGGACTGCTGTTGATCGGCATGGAGTGGTTGGGAAATCCACAGTGGCAGTCGTGGATTCCGCTTTCAAAAGATCAAATTCAGACAGTAGTGTTTTTACAGATAGTGGCTGGCGGCCACCTGTTACTGTTTGTCGTGCGCGCCCGCGGTGCTTTCTTCTCCCGTCCCTGGCCGGCATCCCGGCTGTTCGGTGCTATCGTCGGCACCCAGGTGCTGACCGTGCTGATGTGCGGCTTCGGCTGGCTGGTGCCCGCCATTCCCTGGGCCATTATCGGCCTGGTGTGGCTGTATATGATTGCCTGGATGTTTGTCCTGGATCTGGTGAAACGAATTCTCTATCGGCACCAACAAAAGTCCACTTACGCTCGCGGTGAAAAATCATGAATTACTATGAAAAATTCCGGGTTAAACCGGGAAGCAAAGTTCATCTGGATAATATCGATGCATCCTTTAAGGGTGAACACGAAAATCATCGCTCTGCGCTACCAGAAATCCAAGACTACAACCGCAAGATCCGCGACTTGCAATACCTGATGTACGCCGAACACAAGCACTCCCTGCTGATCTGCCTCCAGGGGCGCGATGCCGCCGGCAAGGACGGCACTATCAATCACGTACTCAGTGCCATGAACCCACAGGGATGTACAGTAACCGGATTTAAGCAGCCCACCGCGGAAGAGTTGGACCACGATTTTCTCTGGCGCTGCCACAAGGCTGTGCCCCGGCGCGGCAATGTGGCTATTTTCAACCGCTCCCACTACGAGGATGTGCTGGTTCAGCGGGTGCACCAAATGGTGCCAAAAGAGGTCTGGTCAAAGCGCTACGACCATATCAACAACTTCGAAAAACTGCTCACCGACAACAACACTCTGATTCTCAAGTTTTATCTGCATATCGACGCAAAAGAACAGCTCGCGCGCTTCAAGAAGCGCATTGACGATCCAACCCGTCACTGGAAAATCAGCGAAAGTGACTATACAGAAGCCTGCTACTGGGATGCGTACACCGGCGCATTCCAGGATGCGCTGGAAAAATGCAGCACCGATTACGCACCCTGGTTTGTTATACCGTCGAATCACAAATGGTTCCGCAATCTGGCAATCTCCCACATAGTGGCAAAGGCAATGGAATCGCTGGACATGGCATTCCCGAAGCCCACGGAAAATATCGACGAAATCAAAAAGAAATATCATTCTCTCGATCAGAGAGAACAAAAGAAAGGACTGATTTCCGGAGAAAAAAAGAGCCCGAAGAAGAAAAAATAACCGGCGTAATTGCCATAGCTGCAACACAATGATTCTCGTTCCTGTATTTTCCGAGTTTCTCTCCAAATACGGGATAAAACGGGATGAGAATAGTTCTTTTTACCGGTATTTTTTTCATCAAACTCGTATTCCCAATCGCTCTCTTGCAACAGAGGAAATACCGGGACCGGCAAGTCGCCACTGCGCTTTGCCAAGCCTGTATAAATGGTACAGAATACCTAGGTGTTATAGCTCACCAGCCGTAACACCCCGCAATTAGCGGCTAGTCTTGGGAGCGTCTAAGGAACCTCTGATGAATTCCCATGAACGCCACGGTTAATTGCGGGACACTCAGGCAATGCCCATTCCATCACCTGAGCTTCTTATCAGATCGCAAAGTCGCTATACCCCAGCAAGCAAATCAAGCAGAGGTTCCTCCGAAGGGTCATTTTAAGTTGAAGTATATAAAGGTGACATTTTGGCTGCTCCTGCTGTTACTCAGCGGAGCCTGGCTTTTCGCAGATACTTTCATTCCCACTCCATTCTCCTACTTTTCCTTCCGCACCGTATTCACGCAGTATTCTGGAATAATCGCCATAGGCTCAATGAGTGTGGCGATGCTGCTGGCAGTGCGCCCGAAGTGGATGGAACAGCCATTAAACGGGCTCGACAAGATGTACCGCCTGCATAAATGGCTGGGTATTACCGCATTGATCTTTGCCACACTCCATTGGTGGTGGGCTCAAGGTACCAAGTGGATGGTCAGGTGGGGCTGGCTGCAACGTCCGGAGCGCCATGGCCCTTCTGGCGAGGCGCTCTCGCAGCTGGAGCAGTGGCTGCATGATCAAAGAGGAACGGCCGAATCCGTTGGCGAATGGGCATTTTATGCCGCGGTACTCTTGATTGCCCTGGCCCTGATTAAATGGTTTCCCTATCACCTGTTTCGAAAAACACACAAATGGCTGGCAGCTGTCTATCTTGTTCTGGTTTACCACAGTCTTGTTCTGATCAAGTCGGAATATTGGTCCCAGCCCATCGGCTGGGTCACGGCATTGTTGCTACTTTGCGGCACCATATCGGCTCTGCTGGTACTGGCTGGCAGGGTCGGGAAAAAGTGCACCGTTAAGGGAAATATCAGTGCACTCGAATCCTATCCCGGCGTAAAGGTTATCGAAGGGCGCATACAACTTAGCGAAGGCTGGAAGGGGCACTCGCCCGGACAGTTTGCGTTTGTCACTTCAAAAACCACTGAAGGTGCGCATCCTTACACCATCGCTTCAGCCTGGAACCCGGATGATCCTAGTCTCACCTTTATTGTCAAATCGCTGGGAGACTGGACCAGTCAATTGCGACAGTCATTGAAGGTGGGCACACCTGTATCCGTGGAGGGCCCGTACGGTTGCTTCGATTTTAATGACGATCAACCGCGGCAAATATGGATCGGAGCGGGTATCGGGATTACCCCCTTTATCGCGAAAATGAAACATCTGGCACAGTTCCCTGGGAAAAAAGAAATAGATTTGTTCCATGTGACCAGAGATTACGACGAAACCGCCATTGGCAAGCTGACTGAAGACGCCAGGTTGGCAAAGGTGCGACTGCACCTGATCGTCACGCCGAGAGACGGCCGCCTGACACCCGAACAAATCCGCGCAGCCGTACCGGAGTGGTATTCCGCAAGCCTTTGGTTTTGTGGCCCCTCTGCATTCGGAAGCACCTTGCGCAAGGATTTTCTGAAACACGGCCTGCCCGCAAAGCACTTTCATCAGGAGCTGTTTGAAATGCGATAGATTGCAACCATTAGCCACTGGCAAGGGGAGACGCTATGCAACCCCAGATATCCAGCCGCAACCTACCGCTAGCCCATTATCTAGGGGACCTCTGATTAATTCGCTTCCTGGTGCAGGAATTCTTCGTGGGTGGATGAGAAGCTCAGGTGACAGGATGGGCATTTAGAAACCGTCGGATACAGGGATGTGTCCATCGGAGTTACAGGGAAGTACTCGTGCGTTTTCGAAGCATCCATCCTATTGCTTGAGCGCCCCGGAACCCACCATAGTATCCACGCGAATTAATTTGAGGTTCCCTAAGGCCCGTTAAAATCCATAGTCGCGTTCTACCTTTGCCACTCGCACCCGGAAATGGGTGTACCAGCACTGACGGCCCAGCTTTTGGGCCTCACGGTGCTCTAAATTATTCTTCCAGTTGCTGATAGCTTCGAGGCTTTCCCAATAGGACACGGTAACACCCAAATCTTCCCTCGCGGATTCCACCCCCAGAAACCCCGGCTGCCGAGCGGCCAACGCCATCATATAGTCAGCCATTTCGGCGTAACCATTGTCCCCAGCTGTCCGATGGCTACTGAATATAACTGCGTAGTATGGAGGTTTTGGTGTATTGGCAATTTTCGACATAGTTGCTCTCAGTTTTTTAAGGTGTCTCCAACTGCTCTGTTCTTCTTGCCACCTTGCGGGCCTGCCACAGCGGGCCAGCGCCCGCCAGCAGCGCGCCACCGACAATCAACAGACTGGACAACACCAGACTCCAGCTAAATTCCGCATAGCCGAATACGACTAACAACAGCGTGGATACCAGAGGCGCACCGTAGGCGAGTACACCGAGCAAGCGCAGGTCACCGCGCTTGATACCGTAATCCCAGGTGAAGAAGGCGATTCCCACCGGCCCCAGACCGAGACCGAGGATACCCAGCCACTGGTGGATTCCCTGCGGCCATACCCAGGATTCCCACAGCAGGTGGCATATCAGCCCCAGCAAGGCAGTGACTGCACAGTACCAGCCCACCGCATCCGCCGGAGCCTCACCTTTTACCTGTGCCAGCAGGCGGCTCAATACCGAATATCCGGACCATAAAAATGCGCAGCCCAGCGCCAGTGCATAGCCCGGCCAGTAACGCCACTGGAATCCACCCTCGCCCCGGTCGAGCAGCAGCCAGCAACCGGCCATCGCCACCAGAGCACCGGCAACATGTACCCACAGCAGTCTGTGCCCCGGCAACAGTGCCGACAACAACACGATCAGCAGTGGCCAAAGATAAGCGAGCAGACTGACTTCCACCGCCGGTGCCAATGCCATGGCGGCGAAGTAGCAGGCGTGGTAGCCGAACAGGCCGCCGACACCCAATGCCCAGGCGGCCGCTGGCTGGCGCAACAGCTGCCTGGGCGAAGGCCCCAGCAGCACCCCCTTGATCAGCATCAGCAACCAGGCGGTGGCAAAAGTCATCGCCAGCAGCTGAAAAGGTGGAACCTGGTTTTCGGTCAGCTGCGTCAGTAATGCGAGCGTACCCCAAAGCAGAATAGAAAGGCTGCCGATGGCGGTGGCTTGTGTCCGCTTCACAATGGGTATCTCCACAAAATTACCGGATAGGCCAGCTTACCGGTAACCGCGCCGATCCGGTTCCGCGCACAGGCACAAAACTTTGTCGAAATGGCAGAGATGACCGACCTATTTCCGAAAGTGGCTCGGCGACTTGCCGAAGTGGCGGCGGAAGCGATCGCTGAAAGCGGAGAGACTACTGTAACCCACCTCCTCGGCAATACGCTCCACACTAAACTCGCCGCGCTCGAGGAGACTCCAGGCGCGCTGCATACGCCGCTCAAGCTGATACTGGTGGGGCGTCATGCCGTAACTGCGCTTGAACAGCTCCGACAAACGGCGCGGGCTCAAGTGGGCAACGGCGGCCAGCCGGGCCAGTGGCAGCGGCTGCGCCAGGTGCTCGTCTATCCAAGCGCGCGCGGCCTGAATGCGGCGGTCAATGCACTGTTCACCGCCGTAGCGCTCGGTGAGCAGCTGCACCAACAGCAATAACATCTGCCGCTGGCCCTGACTGGAAGCGGAGCGGGATGATTCGAGCTCCGCCTGCAAAAAAGCGGCGTAGTGGCCGAGGGCCGCGTCCAGTGGAATAAATGCAGGCAGGCGCTCCAGCTCCGGGGCCAGTGCCGCCGGGATATCGGCGACGATAAAGCGGTTATCCTCGGCAGCCGCAGCAAAGGCATGCTCTGCGCCCGCCGCGATCAGCGCCCCCCGACCTCGATCAACACAGCCTTCCCGCCCGGCGATGCTGGTTTCCAGGGTGCCGGACACAGGCAACACCAATTGGTGATAGTCGTGCAAATGCCGCCGGGTTTCCCGGTCGTAACTGCGCAGGTCGAGTAACAAGTTGGCCTTTGACATCAGCGGATAATAGCACCTGCTCTAACCGTTAGCGCCGTCATTCCCTTTTGATGTAATCCGGCACCTCCGCCGACTCTACCATCTCTCCCACATGCTACGGCCGCGGCCGTTGCCCGCCCACTTAGCGGCGCATACCGGAGCATACCGGCAAGCCGCACTGGGGATACCACCGAAAATCGCTGTTGTTTGCAAAGTTCATTTGCAATAGAGAGGTGCGCAATGCTAAGCCGTTCATCCCTACTGAAAAACTCTTCGTTGAGCGCCCTGTTGATCGGCGGCGCAATGTTGCTCAGTCCCCTGTCTCACGCGGTCGACTACGGCTATCAGTTCCTGCGTCAGGGCACCACTTATCAGGACAGATACGCGGGCCAGGCTTGGTGGCGCCCCGAGGTTTCCGGAGGAACACCGCACATCAAAATCGTTTTGAGCGAGCAGAGAGCTTACTTTTATAAGGGCGGTCGCCTGGCCGGTGTATCCCCCGTTTCCACAGGTATGCCGGGGCATCGCACACCAACCGGGAATTTCCGTATCTCGGAGAAAAAGTACAGCCATCGCTCCAACCTCTACGGCCACTATGTCAGCCGTACCGGCTATGTGCTGAGAAGTAATGTGGATGTGCGCCGCCACCGCCGTCCTCCGGGTGCCGTTTTCCGCGGTGCATCAATGGACTTCATGATGCGCATCAATGGACCTATCACCATGCATGCGGGTCGCGTGCCGGGCTATCCGGCGTCTCACGGCTGCATCCGCCTGCCCTGGCATATGGCGAAAATTTTCTATCAGAACGCCACCGTGGGCACTCGGGTCACCGTAGTGCACTAGGGATCGGCGCACGGGCTTTACTCAGCCGAGCGAGCGGGCCACTGACAGAATAGAAACTTTAAACCGCCGGATACAAGGGACCGTATCCGGCGGCACTACGGGAAAAAACAGGTTGGTTTTCTCCCTATCATTTGAATACCCAGTATCCCGCCTGAATTATTTGCGGGTTTCTTTTTTTTCCGCCATACCCACAAAATAGTTGTGCGCCGCGCGGTTGACGTGCGGGGCCAACAGCAATGTGGATGTCATGGTTGGAATCGCCATGATCGCGTACATACCGATGATCAAACTGTTCACGGCATTGAGCGAGGCAACAGCGCCGATGGCGACCAATGCGAGATAGAAGGCGGTGTAAAAGCGCTGCCAGCGGCCACCGAACAGAAAAACAAAACACTTCAAACCGTAATACCAGAAGGTGACGATGGTGCTGAATGCCAGCGGCAACACCATCATCAGCAACAGCAGCGGTCCCCAGTGGCCGAACACCTCGGAAAAGGCGCTGGCGGTCATCGTGACGCCTTCCACCCCCTCGGCATTCCGCCACACGCCGGTAAGCAGAATCACCAGTGCGGTACAGGTGCAGACCACCAGCGTATCCACAATCGGACCCACCATCGCCACCACGCCCTCGCGGATCGGCTCCCGGGTCTTGGCGGCACCGTGGGCCAGGGATTCTGTACCGATACCGGCCTCGTTGGAGAAGGCTCCACGGCTGATACCAGTGGCGATCACTGTACCCAGGGCACCACCGGCCACCGCCTGACCGGTGAACGCGTCGCTAACAATCTGTGCAAATACCGCCGGCACCTGCTGCCAGAAATAGCCGATCACGATCAGTGTCAGGGCCAGATAGAAGAGCACCATGCCCGGCACCAGACGCACGGTGAACCTGCCGATGCGCTCGATGCGCCCGGCGATAACCCCGGCGGCGGCCGCGGCCAGCACCAAGCCAACGGTGAAATCAAACAGCAGTGTATTGCCTTCGTCCACCCATCCCAGGGGCACGGCAAAGGATTCCCGCAACAGCTGCACTGTTTGATTGGACTGAAAGGAGGGCATCATGCCGCCCAGGCCGGCCAGGGCAAACAACACCGCCAGCGGCATCCACTTTTTGCCCAATCCCTCGCGGATCACATACATGGGGCCGCCCTGCAGTTCACCGCTGGCATCGCGCCCGCGGAACATGACCGCCAGCGAGGCCGTATAAAATTTGGTGGCCACGCCGACCAGCGCGGTCACCCACATCCAGAAAATCGCCCCCGGCCCGCCAGTGCTGATGGCGATGGCCACGCCCGCGATATTGCCCAGCCCAAGGGTGCCGGAAAGCGCCGTGGACAACGCCTGCCGATGCGGCACCTGCCCCGGGTCTGCCGGATCGTCGTACTTGCCCCGCAAAAGTCCAATGCTGTGGCCCAGGTGGCGGTAGGGCCTGCCTCGGGACCAGATCAGCAAGGTCAGGCCGCCGCCGACCAGCAGAACCAGCAGCGGCGTCCCCCACACGAAGGCGGCGAAGGCGGAAAGAGCGGAATCAATAGCGGAGAGAAGGGACATCGCAGGCTCGGTTTCCGTAGTTGAAACCTGCCATACTGACGCTTTTCGCGACCCGCCGCAAACGGCGACGGTGCCGTCACGCGGCGGTGGGCGGATGAAGAAGCAGAGCGGCAAGCCCGGGCATAGCGCCGATACTCGTTGCTATTCAGTGCGGGTTTCCGGTGTTCCAGAAGCCCCTACGGCCTTGATCAGTGGGCGGCGGCGAGGCGGGGCGTCCGACTGGCGCCGCACCAGGGTATAGTCCAGCAGCAACTGGCGGCATGCCTCTTCCCGGCCCGCGCGGCGCGCGCGTATTTTTTTCACCAGCAAATCCACGGCCGCGCGAGACATCTCGATAATCGGCTGGTGAATAGTGGTCAGCTCCGGCCAGATAGTGGTGGCCAGAGCCGTGTCGTCGAAACCGCACACACTCAGATCGCCGGGGACATCCAGGCCACAGCTGTGCGCCACGGCGACGGTTGCCGCGGCCATGTCATCGTTGCTGGCAAAAATAGCCGTGGGAATTTCTCCGAGGCTGAGCAGTTTCTCCGCTGCATCCAGGCCGGATCGGTAAGTAAAAAGCCCCTGGGCAACTAGGTCATCGGATGCTTCGAGCCCCGCCTCGCACAGGGCATCGCGATACCCCTGGAGACGGTGGCCACTCGCGACCTGGTTGGAGTCGCCGACAATAAAACCGATCCGCTTGTGGCCGAGGGAAATCAGGTGACGGGTCATAGCGTGGGCGGCGCGGTAATCATCGATACTCACCGCCGAAACATTTTTCTGCGGGCGGCTGGTGGCAATGGCCACCGCCGGCGTATCAGTTGTTTCGAGGACTTCCACCAAGCGCGGGGAATCGGATAGCGGTGGCGGCAGCAAAATTCCCTCGACACCGCGGGAGATCAGCCGGTAGGCCACCTCTTCAGCGTCCAGCTCCACATCGCACTTCTCAACAATCAGTTGCACATTGTAGCGGCTGGCCTGCTCAAGGCCGCCAACCAGCAGCTCGCTGAGGTAGGCGGCGCTGGGATTGCTGTACAGCAAGCCGAGATTGATCTGCTCCACACCGGCCAGGCTGCGCGCCGCGCGATTCGGCGTGTAACCGAGCGCCTGAATGGCAGCGTTGACCGCCTCCCTGGTTTTGGCCCTAACGTTGCTCTCGCCGTTGATGACACGCGAAACCGTCATCGGTGATACACCGGCCGCGCGGGCGACGTCGCTGATGGTTGGCGCGCTGCCGCGCTGTCGACGGGGCTGTCTCTGCTTCACTGACTTTCCACCGGCTGATAATCCTGTCACGGGATTGTATAACGCATCCCAGACCAACAAAAAAGCGCTCTCAGCCCGGGACGGCTTCGGCCAACTCGGCGGCACAATAGCCCTCGACAAAATCCTGGTGGGCAGGCAGAGGCGCCACCCCGCGTGCGATGGACGCCTTAAGTCCGCCGAGCAGCTGCGCCAACTGCGCCTCAGGCATCAGGCGGGTAAGCGGGTGGTAACCTTGCGGCTTCAGCCCCTGACCGAGCATCACCTGCACCCAGGAGTCCACCCGGAACAATTCCCCATCCCCCTGGTAAGCGTAGGCATTGTCGCGGAACAGTCGAATGCGCTGAGCCAGAGACTGCGGAATTTCCATATCCCGGCAGCGGCGCCAGAAGGCACTGCTTTCGCGCTCGTTCAAGTGGTAGTGGAGCACGATAAAATCGCGGATGGACTCCAGTTCCGTGCGCGTGAGCGCGTTGTAGTGATTGACCGTGGCATCAGCGATACCATCGAAGGGGAACAGCTGCATCAGGCGGGTGATGCCGGTGATGATCAGGTGAATACTGGTGGACTCCAGCGGCTCCACAAAGCCGCTGGCGAGGCCGAGCGCGATACAGTTTTTATTCCAGGCCCGCCGGCGTCTGCCGGTTTTGAAACGAATTACCTTAGGTTCGGTCAGAACCTCGCCCTCGATATTGGCGAGCAGCTGAGCTGCCGCCTCGTCGTCGGACAGATAATCGCTGCAGTAAACCAGCCCGTTGCCCACCCGGTACTGCAACGGAATGCGCCACTGCCAGCCGGCGCCGCGAGCCGTGGCCCGTGTGTAGGGTGGCGCCGGTCCGGTTACACGTGTTTGCACAGGTACGGCACTGTCAGACAAAAGCCAGTGGGACCAATCCTCATAGCCAGTCCCCAGCGCTTCCTCGATCAACAGTCCGCGAAAGCCGGTGCAGTCGATAAACAGATCGCCCTCGATACGGCGGCCATTATCCAACTGCAGAGCTTCAATAAAGCCGCTGTCGGCATTGCGCCCGACGCGGATAATCTTTCCCTCGACACGCCTGACTCCCAAGCGCTGGCTGAAATTGCGCAGAAATTTCGCGTAGGCCCCGGCATCCAGATGGTAGGCGTAATTGATTTCCGATTGTTCCGCAGTGGCAAATTTACCGGCCTCCGCCGCCTGCAACTCGCTGCAGAAATCGCCCAGCGCGAAATCCATTCCCAACGCCCGCGCCCGCAGCCAGAAATGGTGGAATTCGCACAGCCAGGAGCCCTGCCCGATGCGGCCGAAGGCGTGGATATAGCGGTCGCCCTCTCGCCCCCAATTTTCAAACGCGATGCCCAGTTTAAAGGTGGCGCCGGTCGCACGCATAAAGGCCCGCTCTTCGATACCCAGGAGCCGGTGAAAAACCCGCATTGGCGGAATACTGGCTTCGCCAACACCTACGGTTCCTATCGCCTCGGATTCCACCAGGGTAATATCCAGCAGTTCACCGAGTTTTTTGCTCAGGGCCGCAGCGGCGATCCAGCCTGCAGTGCCACCACCAGCGATTACGACTCTTGATATTTTATTGTTGTTTTTATCCATCTTTTTTCACCTGTTCAGCAAAAAAGCCGGTCCGTAAACACTCCCCCGTACCGCCGCACGGGTTCGACCCGCTGGCGCTGCCGTTATCGGTTCATTTTGTGCAGCAACATAGCGCGCAGCTGGCGTGCGCGATCTTCGTCCACGGGCCCCAAGACACCGCACGCCTTCTCCGGCAGGTGTTCCCGCGGCAAATCGCTGGTGCCGAAAATGTAGTAGTCGAAGATGTGCCTCCAGGCTCGCTTTTCCTGTTCCGGCCTGTCGCGCAAACTCAACAGGGCGTGATAGAGTGCGTTCATCGGTGTCCCCATATAGCCGGGCGCATCGCTCCACCAATAGTTAATCAGCACATTGAACGGCGACAGTGCCTCTACTTGGTGCCACCAGAGGCTCGGGTAAAACACCGCGTCCCCCGGCTCCAGTTCTGCCACCTGTGCCGCCGCCAGTGCATCGCGGAAGCGGGGGAATTTTTCAAAATCCGGGTTGGCGAAATCCACCATGCTCACCGCCTGGCCGCCGGGAGTCAGATCCAGCGGTCCCGGGTACAGATTGGCGATCTGTTCGGGGGGAAACAAAGTGAAGCGTCGCCGCCCCACGGCACAGCAGGCGAGATTGTTGGGCGCGTCGTAGTGGGCGGAGGCAATTGAAGGATTGCCGATCCAGATACTGGTCAGCGGCCGACTTCCGGCAAACATTTCGCTGTCGAAGCTGAGATCATTGCGCGCCCGCAGGCCTGGAAGGCAGGCATCCAGAGTGGTGGAGCCGACATAAATGGAAGGGGGACTCGTGTTGTCCAGGTGACGCGCTATGTCATCCAACACTTGGTCCAGAGGCAAGCGCTCGCAGCGGAAGTTCAGCCCACTGAGATCGTCTTTGTAAAAATAGCGTCCGCCGATTTCCGGAGATCCCAGATAAGCTCCCACGGTGCGGCCGTTGTAAAAGGATTTGAGATAAGCGATGGCCTCTGACGCGGAACGCCGACCGGCTTGCACCAGCTCCCAGCTGCCCGCCAGCCCCTTCAATACCACCGGTTCGGCTGCCGCGATTAATTCGCGCCAGGGAATGGTATCCGGCCGCAGACCTTCAATTACTTTGGTTTTTCTTTCGACGATTGCCATTGTTATCTTTCTTGTGTCGGCAGTATCTGTCGCCGGGTCAGCCACCGCTTGTCCGGCCAATGATTTTCCGCCGTTTCATCTCAATCAGTTTTTTGACATTGTTCAGAGAGGCCCGCAGTAAAAAGGCGCCCTCCAGAAAGCCCGCGCGGTTGAGTTCTTCCAATGCATCCCCGCGCAGTTCCGCGAGTTTCTCATCGGCAATGGTAAAGTAACCCTGCAAATCGTAGTGTTGGTCCCGGTGTATTTCTATCTGAATATTCACCGGCTCTATCAAACCCAGGGACTCGAGGGCTGCGTACATGGTTTTACTCACTGTGACGCCCTGGTGAATAGCGCGCAGAATCGCGGCAATTCGCTCCAGGTAAGGGCTATTGCCGCCGTAGGGCAGAAAAACTGGCTCGCCCTCTTCACCGCCGTCGCGAATACGCGGGCTGTTCATATCTACGTGAATCACCGGTTCACGCAGCAGCTCTCCATCCCGCTCCCATTGCTGAAATCCGATCATAAAGGGCCCACGGGCGATCACACCGGGAATATAACTCGCCTGCCAGCGGTCTCCTTCGAGAAACAGATTTTCCCCGGCATCAAAACCCAACAGTGCCAGCGCCTGATAGCCGCCTTCTTTCTCTTTGCGCAGCAGTATCGGATACTCCCGCTGCACATCACCAAACTCCGGGGGAAAGACCGGTACCAGGTTGACGCTATCTCCGAACGCTTTGCCGCTGCGAGTAATCACCCGCAGGTTTTTGTGCGTAACATTGTCCAACAGAACGGGATCGCTCAATTCCTTCACCGCAGTTATCCTGAAGGTTCCCAAGGAACCTCTGATTAATTCGCGTGAACACTATGGTAGCTTCCGGGGCGCTCAGGCAATAGGGCCATCAAAAAAATGGCCGCTGCAAACAGCGGCTCAACAACAACAATAAAGCTACCTCACAGTGACGATACAAACGCAAGGAAACACATGACGCAGAAAAATCCGCCGCTCCGGCAGAGCCGGAACGGCGTCCCCCCAAAACCTTAGAAGGTATAGCGGGCACCCAACTGATAACGCGCGCCCAGATCTTCGAGGTACCACAGCTGGCCATCGGAACGACCGTAATAACGGACATTTTCCTCCGTCAGATTGAGGCCCTCGAAGAAAACATCCAGATTTTCGTTAACCTCATAGCTCACGTTGAGATCCACTTGGCTGTATGCCTCAACGAATATGGGGTTGCGGGAATTTCCCTTGTTGACTTCGTTCAGGTATGAGTCGCGCCAGTTGTAGGCGAGGCGTGCCTGGAAACCGTAGTTTTCGTAGATGGCCACCAAGTTGGCGGTATCGGACAGCCCCGGCAACGCAAACTGGGACACGCCGGGGTCAGACAACACGTCAAAGCCCACGTCTCCGCGCACCACCGTATAGTTAGCCTGTAAGCCGAAGCCCGTGTCGCCAAAGAAGTGCTGAGCGGCAAACTCGAATCCGTAGATCTTCGCCTCCTTGTTGTTGTCTGGCTTAGAGGTGCGGAAGATCATCAGCGGATCGTCATCGTTGGGCGCCAGATCGTAGGCGGTGGCCACATCGACGGCAAACTGGGCATCGTCAGTGTAGTCATCCGCGCCGTTGGGGAAGGCGTCCGGGTTTTCCATCACCGCCATCATCACAAACAGCGAAGTGTCATTGACGGCGAAGCCGCGATCCATCAGCGCCTGCGCCGCAGCTTCGACACGCGGACCGTTAGTGACGTCACGCATACCGAAGTGGTTCTCTTCCACCTGCGCGGTGCCGATAAAGTTATCCACCCGCTTTTCGAAGAATCCGGCGGAAACATAACTGGAGTCGCTGTAGTACCACTCCAGGGAAAGATCCAGATTGTCGGATTCCAAAGGCAAGAGCGCGGGATTGGAGGAAACGGCGGTCGGTGTGGTGCCGTTATAGGTGGAACCCACGGTACCGAAGCTGCCCACCGACGGTGAGAGATTGCTGTAGCCTGCGCGGGCGATAGTTTTGCTGTAGGAGAAACGGCCTTTCAGGTCGTCGCGCAGATCAATAGAAAAGTCCAGACTGGGGAGCAGGTGATCGTAGCTGGCATCGGCGCTAATCAGCTCGGCGTCGCCATCCGCGTATACAGTCATAAAATCGTTGTTGTCCTGCCACAGCAGATACAGTGGTATCTGTTGCAGAGAGGAGGACTTCACATCGGTGGTCTCGTAACGCACGCCGGCGAGCAAGTTGGTCGGCAGACCGGCCAGCTGACCATCCATCGACACCTGGAAATAGACTGCGGTGGTATCTTCCTCCACCCGGTTGTTGGTGGTGAAGGCCGGATCGTAGGCACATTGATAGTCGTTTTCCGCCGTGGCGTAGATGCTCATGGACCAGTTGCAAAGCGCCACGGGATCGCCGCGGAAACCGGTGGAGAGGGCTCCGGACATATTGTAGTCGTCATATCGGCCGGTGAGACTGAATGCATCCCAGAGCCCCTCGGGTATCTCGCCCGGGTTGGCGATCCCCCAGTCCCCCAGCCCCATGTAGCGACTGGAGCTCTGCTGGCGCATATCCACCGCCATGGACTCCACGCCAAAGTCAAAGCGGCCGTCGTCAAATTCCAGCGAACCGTCCAGTTTGACTTGCGTTATATCGGTGGTCTGTCCCGCGTACCATACGCGGCCCACCTGAGTGCCGAAATCGCCCGCATCGAAGACGCCATTGTTATTGCCGCGGCTTGAGTCGTCGAAGGTCACATCGGCAACGGGCAGGTCGCTGCCGAAATTCACCACCTGGGAAGTCAGTATCGGCGCGGCAATAGACATGGCAATCTCACCACTATTACCGGGACCGCTGGGCAGGCTCTCCATACTGGAGTCGTGCATATCGAAGCGCAGGCTCAGTGTCTCGTTGACATTCCAGTCCGCATTGAAGCCAATAGACTCCAGAGTGTTAGTCTGCTCGCGCCACTGCTGCTCAAAGCCCGCGTCCTTGCCACTTAACACCTCGGAGTAAATCACCGGCGTGGCTACCGCGGAATCATCGAACACAACATGGTCGACACTGTCACCATTCGCGAACCAGAAGGTCTGCTCGCTGCGGTGCTCCTGCAGGTAGTTCTCGGCATAGGTGTAGTCGCCGGTCAGCGTCAGGGAGTCCATCGGGCGAAACTGTAATGTCAGCTGTCCGTTGGTGCGTTCGCGGTGGCGGTCCGACCAGGCGTAGCGCAAATCGTTGGGCCGCGCGTACAGCTGGCCCTCGTCGGGCGCATTCTCGATCACCGCGTCACCGGTGAAGGAATAGAGTTCATCCTCGCCCCAGGTGCCGATATTCCAGTCGTTGACGGCCGCGTTAGCGGCGCCGGAATCGCGCTCCTGGAAGCTGCCGCTCAAAGCCACACCGAACCGCTCGCTGCTGTCCGTCCAACTGAAAATACCGGAGACCTCGGGCGTGAAGTCATCACCCACCAAGTTGGTGGTGTCATTGACCACCTTGCCGCCAATACTCATTTGCATGCCGGGGTTGTCCAGCGGCTTGGCGGTATCGATATTCACCGTGGCGCCAATCCCACCGCTGGTAATGGCGGACCGGCTGGTCTTGTAGACCTGTACACTACTGACGCTCTCGGAGGCGAGATTGGCAAAGTCAAAGGCGCGGGTGCCACCACCGCGCGTGCCACCGGCCCCGCTTCCACCGCCGTATGCGATGCCGCCGGGCAGAGTGCGGCCGTTGAGGGTCACCATGTTGTAACTGCCTGTGAAACCGCGCACGGTGATCTCGGAGCCCTCACCGTTCACCCGGTTGATGGAAACCCCGGTAATCCGCTGCAGAGATTCGGCCAGATTGGTATCGGGAAACTTACCGATGTCTTCGGAAGATATGGCGTCGACAACACCCGAGGCGTCGCGCTTGATATCCATCGAGCGCTGCAGAGATGCGCGGATACCGGTGACCGTTACTTCTTCCAGCACACCCGGCGATTCCTGCGCCACCAGTGGCTGACTACAGGCCACTGCCGCCATCACCATAATGGCTTCGGATAGTTTTTTCTTTTTATACATAAGGTCTCCCCTCATCGGACTGACCCGCCGAAGCAACATTCGACAGCGCACCTCCGAGAGTGCTCAGCGGCTTTGGTTATTGATTATTGTGACTTTTTATAACTTTATGATACCGCTACCATAAATAGGTTTAAGTAGATAACCGGTATATGTCAAGCACTTTCCTGCAACAGGTACAGCCGTCTAATTCTGTGTGTTAGCGCTCAATTGCCCGCGCCCCGAGGGAATTGAAGTGCGCGGTACGCCTCCAGAGGGCGGGCAGGTTCGCGTGCGCCAGCGGGCAGCGGGCGCCCGGAAACCGCACGGAAATAGGCGATACTGGCGTCCCGCCACCAGCGCGCCTCGCGCTTCTGGATTTCCAGGAAGCGCGCCGTTTTGTAAAAGCGCTCCGCATCCACAAAGGATTCCAGGCCCGCCCAGGTCTCCGCCATGGCCCGCACCTCGGCCACGCCGCGGTCGTAGCGGTGCACCAGTTCTGCCCAGAGGTCGCGGCCGGAGGCCATGGGGTAATCCCACGGCAGGTGGTGGAACCAAAGCAGATAGTCTTCGGGCACAGCGTTGCGGTTACCGAAGCGCCGCGCCAGAGGCGGTGCATACTGCGACACCGCGCCAGTGCCCTCTGCTGTGCGATCGAAACCAATACCCTCGCGATCGGCGCGGTGATAGTAGACGGGGTTCCATTCCGGGCGGGCCAGATGATCCACCCAAGGTGCCGGGCCGTAGTGGTGATCCGTGCCCATCAGGTGTGCCAGCCCCAGGGGTGTCATATAGTCCACTGCCGCCTGGCGCGAGCGCAGCATCATGCCCGCAGCGGGAGCAACGAAGCGCTTGTTGGCGGTGAATGTCATCCGCAGCCACTCTTCGGCGATACTGCGTGCGGAAAGATCCGGGTTCCAGGCCAGGCGCCCGAAGGCGTACCAGTTGGCCTGATTGAAAATGGAGCCGCTCCAGTCCCGATCAGTGCCGATATTGGCCACGCCGGCGATGCCGGTCCGCCGGTAGCCGTGCAAACTGCCGTCTATCACGCTGGCAACCACCGCACCCTCCCCACAACGCCCGGAGGACCCGGCACAGGTATCCGCATCCAGCACCTCTTCGAACAGTGTCCCCAGATACACCAGGTGAGTGTCGAACCCCAGATATTCCTTGGTGATCTGTAATTCCAGCATCAAGTTGGTAGCCGGCATGGCGCCGAACAGTGGATGAAAAGGTTCGCGGGGCTGGAAGTCGATGGGGCCGTTTTTTACCTGCAGAATCACATTGTCCGCAAAGCGGCCATCCAGGGGCTTGAATTCGCTATAAGCCTGCTTAGCCCTGTCCTCGGGATTGGTGTCCGAATAGACGAAGGCCCGCCACATCACCGCCCCGCCGTAGGGGCGCAGTGCCTCGGCCAACATATTGGCTCCATCGGCGTGACTGCGGCCGTAGTCCTGGGGCCCCGGCTGTCCCTCGGAGTTGGCCTTGACCAGGAAACCGCCGAAATCGGGAATGGCCGCATGGATTTCCGCTGCCTTGGCTTTCCACCAGGCGCGTACCGCCGGTTCCAGCGGATCGGCGGTGTCAAGACCGCCGATTTCCACCGGGGCACTGAATCGGGCGGAGAGGTAGACGCGGATGCCGTAGGGGCGAAATACGTCCGCCAGGGCGGCGGCCTTGGCGATATAGCGGGAGGTCAGACTGTCGGCGCTGGCATTGACATTGTTCAGCACTGTGCCGTTGATACCGATGGAGGCGTTGGCGCGAGCGTAGTCGGTATAGCGCGGATCCAGGTAGTCCGGCAGTCGCCACCAGTCCCACAGGGACTGGCCGGCGTAGCCGCGCTCGACGCTTCTGTCCAGATTGTCCCAATGATTCAACAGGCGCAGCTGTATCCGTGGACGACTGACAATATCCAGATTCGCAAGGGCGGTGCGGGTTTGCAGCAGACGCAGGAAGTGAAATGTCCCGTAGAGCACACCGATATCGCTATTGGCGGCGATCACGATAGCCGCCCCGCGATCAGTGTCGACGCGGCGGATCAGGTAGCCCTCCTCTCCCAGGGGTTTCAGCGGCAATTTAAGGTCCGCAATCCGTGCCGAGGTTTCCGGCGTCCCCAGCAGCAATGCCCCTTCTCCGGCTTCGCGCGCGCTCGCCGGCACCGCGCCGAGCAAGCCCTCCAACCCCCGCAGAAGTTCCCCGCGCGCCGCGCGCAATGTCGGCGAGCCCGATTGCGGCACCACCAGGCTGCGCACCGCCTCGCGATAGGTGGAGCGCCATTCCGCTTCCAGCAGCCGGTAGCGCAACCAGAGTTCGTAGCCGTCCTCGGCGCGCAAACATTGTGGAATCACCAGAGCCAACAGCAGTGCCGTGCGGCACGCCAGCAGAGCCAAAGGTTGCATCGCTGCCCCCCTCGTTATTGTTATTTGTTCAGCCACGGCATAAACCGGGCGCTCCGAACCAGTCGCGCGGTCCCGGCACGGGCTTTGACAAAAAGCCGCGCTGAATTATTATGGTAGCGCTATCATAAATTGGAAAACAACAATAATGACAGGAGGTGGGAGAGTGAGATTCCTGAGCATAGGATCCCGGCTGCAGAGCGCGCTCGGTGCCGGCACATGTCTGGCCATTTTGATTTCCTGCGGCGGCGAACCCGCCGCGCCGCGCTACCGTGACCCGGGTGCGCCAGTGGAGGCGCGAGTGGAGGATCTGCTTGCGCGCATGACACTGGAAGAAAAGGTGGCCCAGCTCACCACCCTGTGGGAGGACAAGGCGCACATCGTCGACCAGGATCTCAACTTCGACCCCGCCAAAGCCCGCGACCGCTACCCCCACGGTTTCGGCCAGATCGCCCGTCCGTCCGACTACCGCGGCGCGCCTCCCGGAGCCCCCCGCTGGCGCAGCCCGCGCAACACAGTGTCATTTATCAACGCAGTTCAGAAATACGCGACGGAAGAGACCCGCCTGGGGATTCCGGTGCTTTTCCACGCCGAGGCTCTGCACGGCTTCGCCACCCGGGACGCCACCAGCTTTCCCCAGGCCATCGCGCTGGCCAGCAGCTGGGACACCGACCTGGTGCGCAGAGTGAACAAGGTGATCGCCCGTGAGGTGCGCGCCCGCGGCGTGCCGCTGGTACTGTCGCCGGTGGTGGATATCGCCCGCGATCCGCGCTGGGGGCGCATCGAGGAGACCTTCGGCGAGGACCCGTACCTGGTCGGCGAGATGGGCGTGGCCGCAGTGGAAGGCCTGCAAGGGAAAAGTCTGCCGCTGGGTCCGGAACAGGTGTTCGCCACACTCAAACATATGACCGGCCACGGTCAGCCGGAAAGCGGCATCAATGTCGGTATCGCCCCTTTTGGTGAGCGCACACTGCGCGAGTATTTCTTCCCGCCTTTCGAGCAGGTCGTGAAACGCACCCAGCTCGGTGCACTGATGGCTTCCTACAACGAAATCGACGGTGTGCCCAGCCACGTCAACAAGTGGATGCTGAACGACGTGCTGCGGAAAGAGTGGGGTTTTGAGGGCGCCGTGGTCAGCGACTACGAAGCGGTGACTCAGCTGGTTGACCTGCACCAGCTGATGCCGGACCTGGAGTCCGCCGCCCTCGCCGCCCTCGACGCGGGTGTCGACACAGAACTGCCGGACCCCCGCGCCTATCCCACCCTGGCCGACGCGGTGCGCGCGGGCCACCTTCCCGAGGCGCGGCTGGACAACGCCGTGCGGCGGATGCTACGCCTGAAGTTCAACGCCGGCCTGTTCGAAAACCCCTACGCCGACGCGGACACCGCCGAGGCACTGATCGACGATCCAGCGGCGCGCGAACTGGCACTCGAGGCCGCGCGCAAATCCCTGGTACTACTGAAGAACGACGGCACCCTGCCCCTGGATGAAAAGGCGATTGGCACCCTCGCGGTCATAGGCCCCAATGCCGCCGTGGCACGCCTGGGCGGCTATTCCGGCCTACCGCGTCACAAGGTCAGTCTGCTCGACGGCATTCGCGCCCGCTTCAACGGGGAAGTGCGCTACGCCGAGGGCGTGCGCATCACGGAAAACGACGACTGGTGGGCGGATGAGGTCCAGCTCGCCGACCGCGCGGAAAATCTGCGGCGCATTAAAGACGCGGTCAAAGTGGCGCAAGGCGCCGATGCCATAGTGCTCGCCCTCGGCGACACAGAGCAGACCAGCCGCGAGGCCTGGGCGGAAAACCACCTGGGAGACAGATCCAGCCTGCGCCTGGTGGGTGAGCAGGAAGAACTGGCTCAAGCGCTTTTCGCCCTTGGCAAGCCGGTGATCGTGGTGTTAATCAACGGTCGCCCGCCGGCACTGGAAGCCATCGCGGCAGGTGCCAGCGGATTGATCGAAGCTTGGTATCCGGGTCAGGAGGGGGGCACCGCGCTGGCCGAAGCCCTGTTCGGCGATATCAATCCCGGCGGCAAGCTGCCGCTGACCTTCGCACGCAACGCGGGCCAGCTGCCCCTTTACTACAACCACAAACCCAGCGCGCGGCGCGGTTACCTATTCGACGATGAGACCCCGCTATTTCCCTTCGGTTTCGGGCTCAGCTACACCGACTTTGAGATTGGCGCACCACAGCTTTCCGCACCCACTATCGCGGCGGGGGGGGAAGTTCGCGTCTCCGTTGAAGTACGCAATATCGGAGAGCGCGCCGGCGATGAAGTCGTGCAGCTCTATATCCGCGACAAGGTTTCCTCGGTGACCCGTCCAGTGAAGGAATTGCGTGGATTCAGGCGCCTTTCCCTACAACCGGGCGAAACACAAGTAGTGGAATTCACCCTGGATTCGGAAGACCTGTCCCTGTGGAACAGCGCCATGCAAAGGGTGTTGGAACCCGGCGAGTTCGACATTATGGCCGGCCCCAATTCCGTTGACCTGCAAACCGTGACTCTGACCGTCGAAAGCTAACCGCCCGCGGAAAAGGCCCGGCGCTGTTCTTTTTCCGAACCCGACCGGGCATCTGCAACGCGCGTCTGCGCGCTGTAGTGGGATCGCCGGCGCTCAGCGGTATGTGGCGCTTGTTTAGTCGTGAAATTTCGAGGCGCAGTGGCCAACCCATCAGGGCAATGTGAAGATGGTACCGCTGCCGGCGATGACAACGGCAGCGGCAAACTCTGAATACCTTCGCGGATTGAACAGTATGAAAAGATCAATAAAGCATGACCGCTTGAACCTGCCCTGGCGGCGCAATTGCGCCGGCATCATCCGCAACCGCGGACTGACCGCCCTATTGGCGGCGCTACTTGTGGGTCAGGCCTACGGACACAGCGATGCCCAGCCGGAAATTTACAAACTGCAAAACAGTAAACTGAGCTACAGCTTTACACCGCAGATCGGCGGCCGCGGCCTGGCATTTTCTGCGGCGGGAGAGAAAAACCTGCTCAAAGTCGGTACCGCGGTCCAGGAACAGCCGAACCCGGACATATCCCCGCAGGCGGGCTTTATCCCCTATCAGGGCCATATTATCTGGCCCGGTCCCCAGGCCGACTGGTGGAAGCAACAGGAGGTAAACCCGCAGCGCCGCGCGGCCGGCGCCGTTTGGCCACCGGACCCCTTCACTGTGCTAAACGATTACGAGTTGACGGCAGTCTCTGACAAGTCGGCGACAATTGTCTCTCCGGTAAGTCCTGTCACCGGCCTGCAACTCACCAAAGAGTTCACGCTCAAAGACGACGTCCTGCTGCATCGTGTTACCGCCGTCAACCGGCGCGAGACACCGGTCAAATGGGATATCTGGTTCAACACCCGCGTATCGCCGGAAACCCGTGTCTACGTTCCGATAGCGGACTTTTCCCGCGACCTGCGCCTGGAAAAATTCCCGGAAATGACAACTGAGGTAAAAGCGGATGCGGAAAAACAGCGGCTAGGGCTGTTCGGTTTCGCCCGTGGCGAAAACATCAAGGCAAAAGCTTTTATCGAACCCTCCGCTGGCTGGATCGCAGCCTTCACCCAAGGACAGCTGTTCGTGATTGAATTTCCGCGGCAGGCACGCGAGTCAATCCACCCGGATCAGGGCCAGGTGGAACTGTATCTGGAACAGGATCCGCAGAACCCCGACGCCGGTGTGCTGGAACTGGAAGTGCACGCACCCTATCGCGAACTGGCACCAGGGGAATCCATGTCGGCAACGGAGACATGGCGTGCGCTGACCTATACAGGAAAAAACACTGTCGAAGCTCACCTGCGGGCACTGCGGGAGCTCGGACTCCAGGGGGGCAGTTCGCCACAATAAGTCTCTCTCCGGTTGTTGGACGGGCCGCCGAGGAGGCCCGTTTCAACAACCGGCTGTCACCGGCTCCATAAAGCTACAGGCGATTGATTCATGCCGAAAATTACCAATGCCCGTGTGATCGTCACCTGTCCCGGGCGCAACTTCGTCACCTTGAAAATTGAGACGGATAGCGGCGTCCACGGCGTCGGCGACGCCACGCTGAACGGGCGCGAGCTGGCGGTGACCAGCTACCTGGAAGACCATGTGATCCCCTGCCTGATCGGCCGCGACGCTCACCGCATTGAGGACACCTGGCAGTTTCTCTACCGCGGCGCGTACTGGCGCCGGGGCCCGGTCACCATGGCCGCCATTGCCGCGGTGGATGTGGCGCTCTGGGACATAAAAGCGAAGGTCGCCGGCCTGCCCCTCTACCAGTTGCTCGGTGGCGCCAGCCGCCGGGGCTGTATGGTCTACGGCCACGCCAACGGTGACACCATTGAAGAAACTCTGCGGGAAGCCCGGCGTTATATGGACCTCGGCTACCGCGCCGTGCGCCTACAGTCCGGTGTACCCGGCCTCAAGTCCACCTATGGCGTCTCCAAGGACAAGGACTTCTACGAGCCCGCGGACGCGGACCTGCCTACGGAAAATCGATGGTCCACGGAAAGCTACTTGCGCAGCACGCCGGAACTCTTCGCCGCCGCGCGAAAACAGCTGGGCTGGGATATCCACCTTCTGCACGACGTCCACCACCGCCTCACCCCCATAGAGGCCGCGCGCCTCGCCAAGGACCTGGAGCCCTACCGCCTGTTCTGGCTAGAGGATGCAGTGACAGCGGAAAACCAGACCAACTTTCGCCTGATACGCGGCCACAGTACAACGCCGCTGGCGGTGGGCGAGGTGTTCAATACCATCTGGGACTGCAAGCAGCTGATCGAAGAACAGCTGATCGACTATATTCGCGCGGCTGTGCTGCATGCTGGCGGCATCACCCACCTCCGGCGCATCGCGGCCCTGGCGGAGCTGTACAAGGTGCGCACCGGCTGCCACGGCGCCACCGACCTTTCCCCGATTACCATGGCCGCGGCGCTGCATCTGGGCCTTGCGATCCCCAATTTCGGTATCCAGGAATATATGCGTCACACCGCCGATACTGATGCTGTCTTCCCCCACAACTACCGCTTTGCCGACGGTTATCTGCACCCGGGTGACGCGCCGGGGCTGGGTGTGGATATCGATGAATCACTTGCGCAAAAGTTTCCCTATAAACGCGCTTATCTGCCGGTAAACCGCCTGGAGGACGGCACACTCCACGATTGGTAGAGGAATTCCAACATGTATAAAAATAATATTGCACTTATCTTCCTCGCGGCCTGCCTCGCCGCCTGCGGCGAACACCCCGGAAATAACTCCGTCAATATTCCGCGCGAAGAGCGCGGGCATCACGCCGCCGCCGATTTAAACCTAAATACACGCGAATATTTCGAAGCTCCCGGAATCAACGTCCTCGCCTTCAGCAATGCGCCCGGAGGCCTTTTCTACGACGCAAAAACCAGCGGTGTGGAAATCATCCAGCGCGGCGAGCGCATCGCCACCAATGGGGACCTGCGGCTGCTGCATACCCCGGAGCAGTGGGACGGTATGGGCAGGCTGATTGAACGCCGCGCAGATCCGGAGGCAAATCGCATAGAAACAAGACTGGAATACCCCGAACACAATCTCTCTTACCGCGTGGACACTCGCGCCCAGGGCGACAAAGTCGAAATCAGCGTGCACCTAGACAAGCCTCTGCCGGAAAAACTCGAGGGCAAGGCCGGCTTTAACCTGGAATTCCTGCCGGCGGCCTATTTTGGCAAGACCTATCTGATGGATGGCCGCGGCGCAATATTTCCCCGCCACCCCCGCGGTCCCATGCGGTTCGACCGCGATGGCCGCACGGAGCCTTTGCCTCTGGCGCGTGGAACTGAGCTGGTACTGTCGCCGGAAAACCCGGATACACGTGTCACCCTGCGCGAATTGAGCGGCGAAAACCAACTGCTGCTGTTCGATGGTCGCAATAAGGCGCAGAACGGCTGGTTTGTCGTGCGCAGCCTGATTCCCGCCGCACGCACAGGCCGGGTGATTCACTGGGAGCTGGAAATAACGGCGGAACCCGGCTGGCTGCGCACACCGGTGATCACTTATTCGCAAGTGGGCTACCACCCGCAGCAGCCGAAAACCGCGGTTATCGAACTGGACGCCAACGACACGCCCAAAGCGCGCGCCCGCCTGCTGCGCCTGACGGCCGATGGCGAAACGAACGAAGCTTTCAACGCGCCGGTCAATCTGTGGGGCAATTACCTGCGCTACCAGTACGCCACTTTCGATTTTTCCGCAGTCACCCGCCCGGGACTCTACCGAATTGAGTACGGCGGCCAACTGAGCGGCCCCTTTCCGATTGATACCAATGTACACCGACAAACCTGGCAGCCGACACTGGATATTTTTCTGCCGGTACAGATGGATCATATGGAAGTGCGCGAGGCCTACCGGATTTGGCACGGCAGATCGCATTTAGACGACGCCCTGCAGGCGCCACCAAACTATGAACACTTCGACCTCTACGCCCACGGCCCGGAGACAGACAGCCGTTTTGAACCCTTCGAACATATTCCGGGCTTGGCGATCGGTGGCTGGTACGACGCGGGGGACTACGATATCCGCACCCAGTCCCAGTATCACACGGTGCGGGATCTAGTGCGCGCCTGGGAATCGTTCCGCATAACAAGGGACAACACCACCGTCAGCCAATCGAAACGCCTGGTGCAGATCCACCGCCCGGACGGGGTACCGGACATCCTCCAACAAATCGAGCACGGCACACTAGCGCTGATCGCCCAGCACCGCGCCCTCGGGCACGCCATTCCCGGCATTGTCGCCGCACACCTGTATCAGTACCCGCACCTGGGCGACGGCGCTACCAAAACCGACAACCGCGTCTATCGCGCCACACTGGACCCCTTCGCCAGTGAGCGGCGGGTGGGAAAAATGTATCTGCCATCCACAGCCGCACCGCCGCCGGAGCGCCGGGTGCTATCGAGCGACGGCAACCACAGTGGTGAATTCGACGACCGCTGGGCTTTCACTAGCAACACATCGGCACTGAACTACGGCTCCGCCGCGGCCCTCGCCGCCGCCAGCCGCGCATTGCGCGGCTACAACGACGACCTGGCGAAAGAGAGCCTGGAGACCGCCGTCAACGTCTGGGAGTACGAAAGCCACCGCGAACCCAACCGATACCGTTATGGCAATACCACCGGAGGCAGACTGGAGGAGGAGCAGCTGGGCGCCGCGGTGGAGCTGTTGGCGGCCACACAAAACCCACGCTATGCACAAGCGGTGCGTCAGTTATTACCACAGCTGCATGACAGGTTTGCCACCAACGCCATTACCCTGGCGCAGGCCCTTCCGCTGATGGACCAGGCATACGCCGAAACGCTGCAACAACTCACGCGCGCTTACCGGGAGCAGATCAGGGAATACGAGCGGGAAAACCCTTTCGGTGTCCCCATTACCCGCGGCGGCTGGGCCGGCGCCGGCAGTGTGATCGATTTCGGTAATACCAACTACTGGCTGCACCGCTATTTTCCGCACATTGTGGAAAAGGACCTGGTATTCCGCAGTCTCGACTATATCCTCGGCCAACATCCCGGCTCGAACCTGTCACTGGTCTCCGCCGTTGGCGTGGAATCGAAACTGGTGGCCTACGGTTCCAACCGCGCGGACTTTTCCTTTATTCCCGGCGGCGTGGTGCCCGGGGTGCTGGTGTTGCCGCCGGACTTTCCGGAAAACAAAGAAAACTGGCCGTTTTTCTGGGGGCAAAACGAATATGTGATTACGGTAGGGGCCAGTTATTTGTTCCTGGCCAATGCCGTGCAGTCCCTACTGGAACAACAGGCAGATGAGAGCACTCTCTGAATCCGTTCGAGGTTCTCTCCGGGAAGGAAAGTCGAGGCGCGGCGTTTGCCGCGCCCCCGTATTCAGTCGCAGATAGCCCCGCTGACCTCCGGCGTCTCCGCGCTGCCCGTGCCCTGGAATCCGAACTCAACCGACTCACCCGGCTGAATGGTGGCATTCCAGTCCACATTCGTCGCCGTGTAGGGCCCACTGCCGGATATCTGCGCATTCCAGCCGTTGGTCACCTGAGCATCGCCGGCATAGTCCCATGACACACTCCAGCCCTCCACCGGTTCAGAGCCGTTATTGGTCAGGACGATACTGGCAACAAAGCCGCTGTTCCAAACATCCTGGTTGATGTAATCGCAGCTGACGCCGCCGGAGCCGGAGCCCGCTTCCACCTGCAGGAAAGCACTGCTGTATGCGGCGGGTGCCTGGGCGTAAACGCGGTTTTCCGTGGCGCTCTGCACCGGTGCGATATTACCGCCATTCAGCACGCCTACGCGCACATCGGTGTTTTCCCCATTGACAGCCTGGGCAAACTCGTAGGTCCAGACGGACGCCGCCCCATTGACGACGGTGAAGGGAGAAGAGGGCAGGTAGACATCGGATCCCTCCTCGGTCACCAGACGCAACCGTACTTGATCACCCGGATTTAGGGTTTGCGCCGCAGCGGTCAGCGCCCCCAGATCCGCCCAGGCGCTGCCGCTGGCCGGAACATGAGTGAAGGTGAACGCATCAGTGCTGCTGGTTGAACCATCGCTCACCTGCAGGCGCACGGTCACCTCCCCTTCGGTTTCCGGCTCGTCCAGGCTCAGTACCGTCTCCACTGCGCTGGTACTGCTCAGGCTGTAGAGCGCCGTGTCATTGGCTTCCAGACTCCATGTGTAAGTGAGGTTTTCCCCCTGCGAGGCAGCGGCGCTGAGCTGGATCTCCCCAGAACCCACAAAAGTACTGTTGTCGGGTGTTGCGGTGATTTCCGCCACAACCGGCGCGGGGCCGCCGTCGCCGTCGAACACCACATCAATACAACCGTGGAAGCGCTCGTAGGTCCATTGATTGCGCCCCCATTCGCCGTAGATCACATGGCGGCCGCTGCGCTCCGGCACCACACACTGGGTGTGGAAAAGGCTGTTGCCCTTGTCCGGGGTGATATTCGGGGTCGCACCCGGATTGCTGTCGTTATACCCGGTCAGGTTACAAAAGGGCTCACTCTCGAAATCATCCCAGGTCAGCGGTTTGCCCACCTCATACTGAAAATCGGGCTTAGTAATGTAATAGACAAACTCCTCAGTGTCGTCGAAGTGCGGCCCCCAGGAAATATCCCAGGTGATAGTCAAAGGCCCCGGGGTGATGCGGTTGGTGGGCCAGTCCACGGACTTATCCCAGGGGGTCGCGCCGCCATTCCAGGTTTCGCTGTCGAAACCGCAGACATTGGCGGGCAAAGGGGTAACACCTTTGCGGCCCACGTCATGGGTCAAGACGCTCATAAACTGATAACCGCCGTTGAAATCATCGGCAAATGCCTGAGCACAGGCGCTGCCCGGTTCCGCCGTATCGGGCTTGGTGATCGCGCCGCAGAACCAATTGCGCGAAGCGGGTTCGGACATCAGGCCGTGGCCGAAGGCTCCGGCCGACAGGGCCAGTGCCCATGCACTGAGTAGTGATTTTTGATACCGCATAACTTCTCCCTCCTGTTGTTTTATTGAGAAGAAATTATTGCGGTGCGAGACGTGGGCGACCGGAAAACACCGGGAGCAGGTATTTGTAATCGCTTGTTATTTATAACCTCCCCTGGGTGGGAAAGACTCCCATCCGGCCTCGAGTAAGCGTTTCGCGACCTTGGCGCGGCTGAGCGGAGAAGTCAAGTGGTTAGCTGGCGCAACTGGTTGTTTCCGGCGCCCACCAGATGAAAGGCTGCCCCTCGAACACGGAACAAGCGCACTGCAGAAGGGCCGGGGAACGTGAGCGGCGACGGCACTGTCGCTCCATACTCCTCCGACCCTCGGTATTGATCCGCACGGGAGAAACCCGTAATGTAAACGTTTACACCAAACACCGGAAAACCCGGTCCTGTCGGTGCTCGCAGCGTCAAATACCGGTACCGAACAACAATAACGAGTCCTATTTGGCACAAAAGATGACACGTCCAATCACGGGTATACGCCCGTTTCTATTCGGCACATCACCGCCCCCCACAGGGAAAAGGCCGGAAGCCTCTTGCTTACGGGTATTCATCAAACGAATCCTGCCTCCGCTCTTAGTAGGTTTGCTGTCCGCGCCGGGTGCGGCGGAAGTGCGCCTGCCCAAACTGATCAGCGACGGAATGGTGCTGCAGCGCGACGCTCCGGTGAAAATCTGGGGCCTGGCGGATGCGGGAGAAGCGGTGGCAGTCGAATTCAACGGTCGGCACTACAGCACCGAGGCCGATGACACAGGCCACTGGTCCGTCACGCTCAAACCACTGCCCGCCGGTGGCCCTCACACCATGACCATCCATGGGGAGAACCACATCGAACTGGCGGACATTCTCGTCGGCGATGTATGGCTGGCATCCGGGCAATCCAATATGGAATATCCCATCAGCCGCATCGCCCACCGCTTTGAAAAAGAAATCGCCGCGGTAAACAACAGTCGCATCCGCCAGTTCCGGGTACCGCAAGAATATGATTTCAACGCGCCTCGGGCGGATTTAGAAAGCGGCCAATGGCTGGCGGCCAGCCAGGACAATATCCGGGACTTCAGTGCCGTAGCCTATTTTTTTGCCGCGGAAATACAGCGGAAACTGCAGGTCCCCATCGGCATCATCAATAGCAGTCTCGGCGGCTCACCAGCGGAAGCCTGGGTGAGCGAAGAAACTCTCAAGCAGTTTCCGCAACATCTGGCGGAAAAGAGAAAATTTGAAAATCCGACGCTGATTGAAAAAATCCAGCGGGAGGACCGCGCCCGCATCGATCAATGGTACGCCATCGCCGCGCAAAAGGATGCGGGATTGGCCGAGGGGGAAGTCCCCTGGTTTGCGCCGCAACTGGACACCGCGGAATGGGCGCAACTCTCTCTGCCGGGTTACTGGGCGGAACCAACAGAGGAGGGCGACAACGGCATTTTCTGGTTCCGAAAAAACCTAGCGCTGCCAGAACACTTAGCCGGCACAGCGGGGCTCCTGGAGCTGGGGCGCATCGTGGACGCGGACGAAACCTATATCAATGGCCGACAGGTGGGCAGCACCAGCTACCTCTACCCGCGGCGCCGTTACCCGGTGCCGGCGGGCCTGCTGCGCGCGGGGGAAAACACTATCACCGTGCGCGTCACCAATACCAGCGGTCGCGGCGGTTTCGTCAAAGACAAGCCCTACGCACTCACAGTGGCAGGCGAGCGGTTTGATCTGCGCGGTCCCTGGCACTTCCGGCGGGGCGCGCGCATGCCCTCGCTGGCGCCTCAGACCTTTGTGCGCTGGAAGCCCGGCGGGCTCTTCAACGCCATGCTCTACCCGCTGCAAAACTACCGCATCAAAGGCGCCATTTGGTACCAGGGGGAGTCCAATGTGGGCCGGGCGGAGGAATACAAAAAGCTCTTCCCAGCGCTAATCCGCGACTGGCGCTCGGGCTGGCGGGCACAAGCCGGTTAGGATTCCCTGCCCTTCCTGTTTGTGCAGCTGGCGAATTTTCTCGAACCCGCATCGACGCCCGCAGACAGCGCCTGGGCGGAACTGCGCGAAGCCCAGGCCGCCGCTCTCGCCCTGCCGGACACCGGCATGGCCGTTGCCATCGACGCTGGCGAGTGGAACGACATACATCCGCTGGACAAAAAAACCGTCGGACTTCGCTTGGCGCTGGCCGCGCGGCGCGTCGCCTATGGAGAAAAAGAGGGCATTTATTTCGGGCCGCAGTTCCACTCTCTGCGGGCAGAAGGCGACAGACTGATTGTCACCTTCCGCCACACTGGCGGCGGTCTGAAACCATCGGACGGCGGCCCCCTGCGGCACTTCGCCATCGCCGGCAAAGACGGCCACTTCACCTGGGCCCGGGCGGAAATTCTCGGCGATACAGTACGCCTCTGGAGTGAGCAAGTACCCACACCGACCGCTGTGCGCTACGCCTGGGCGGATAATCCCGCAGGCGCCAACCTGTACAACAGTGCCGACTTACCGGCCGCGCCCTTCCGCGCACATCTGGAGAATCCGGCCTATGACGCAACAACATCCGACTAAAACCGGTGGGAAAGGCTCCCATAGCCTTTTTCCCGCCGCTCTCTGCCTAATGTGCCTGCTGACTTTCTTCAGCCCTACCTCCAGCGCCGAACAGCTTGCCAGCGGCACCGCGCTTTTTCGCCTAAACCAGCTAGGCTACGCCCCCGAACAGCGAAAAATTGCCCTGGTGTTCGCGGAGGAAAACCCTGGCTACTTTCTCCTGCGCGAACACAGCGGAGGCGACCCAATACTCAAGGGCTCCTTCACTCCCGCCCCAGCCAAAAGCTGGTCTGGCAAACCAGTGTGGATAGCCAACTTTTCCACCCTGAAAAAAAACGGCTTATACCGGCTGGAAATCCCCGGTCGCGGCAGCTCCCTGCCTTTTGCGGTCAACAGCGATGTATACGGAAAACTGGCCCGCGCCAGTCTCAAGGCTTTCTACTTCCAACGCGCCTCCACCGACCTGGACGCACAATACGCCGGGCGCTGGGCGCGCAGGGGCGGCCATGCCGACCGGGAAGTGGAAATACATCCGTCGGCCGCGGGGACCTCACGTCCGGCGGGGGCTACCGTAGCCTCGCCAGGGGGCTGGTACGACGCTGGCGATTACAACAAGTACATAGTAAACAGCGGCATCGCCACGGCGACCCTGTTGTCGGCCTATGAGCGTTATCCCCGCTATTTCACACGACTGGAGCTCGGCATTCCCGAATCCGGCAACCCACTGCCGGACATTCTCGACGAAGCGCGCTACAACCTGCGCTGGATGCTCACCATGCAGGACCCCGCCGACGGGGGCGTGTACCACAAGCTCACCACGGCCCGATTTGAAGGCATGACGGTAGCGCCAGCGGATGCCGGGGGGCGTCGCTATCTGGTACAAAAGAGCACCGCCGCCACATTGGATTTCGCCGCCGTTATGGCCCAAGCGGCGCGTCTGTATTCCCCCTTCTCCGCGGAAGAAGCCGACAAGTACCTGCGCGCCGCCGAGCGTGCCTGGACCTGGGCCGCGCAAAACCCTGGCATTCCCTACCGACAGGAAGCACTGAACCGCAAATACGACCCGGATATACACACAGGCGCCTACAGCGACGAATACCTCGAAGACGAGCGGCTGTGGGCCGCCGCCGAGCTCTTTATCAGCACCGGCAACACCGCCTACCGGGACGCTCTGCAAAATGCCCCCATCGACTACCAGCTGCCCTCCTGGTCCCAGGTACAGTGGCTGGGACATTATTCCCTGATCCGCCGCGAACAAGAGCTGAAGCATCTGGACCTGGCCTGGCTGACGGAGATAAAACGCAGCCTTCTCAAAGAAGCCGAACGACTGCGCCACCAGAGTGCTCAGACCGCGTATCAGGCCCCCATGGTCACCAGTAAAACCCATTTCGTCTGGGGCAGTAACTCAGTGGCGGCAAACCAGGGCATCCTTTTCCTGGAGGCGTATCATCTAACGGGCGATGTCGGCTTTCTGCACAGCGCAGCCGACAATCTCGATTACCTGCTGGGAAGAAATGCCACCGGCTATTCCTATGTCACCGGTTTCGGCGGCAAATCCCCACAACACCCACACCACCGCTTGGCCGCGGCCCAACCAGCGCTGCCGCCACTGCCGGGGTTTCTTGTCGGCGGACCAAATCCCGCCCAACAGGATAACTGCGACTACCCAAGTGATGTCGCAGATGAATCCTACACGGATACCTTGTGCAGCTACGCCAGCAACGAAATAGCCATTAACTGGAACGCGCCTCTCGCCTACCTGGTAAACGGCCTCATCGCGACAACTTCAAAACAACAATGAAAAACCGGATTCTCTCGCTCCTGCTCTCCACCGCTCTCGCCCTGCCCGCCGCAGCAGCACCCCCACCACAATTGCAAAATCACACCGGAGGCACCCAATTGCTGGTGGACAAGCGGGCTTTCCCGATACTCGGTGGCGAACTGGGTAACTCCAGCGCCTCCCACCTGGAATACATGGAAAGTGTGTGGCCGAAACTAAAAGCCATGCACCTGAACACCCTCCTGGTACCCGTTTACTGGGAACTACTGGAAGCGGAAGAGGGAAATTTCGACTTTTCCCTGATCGAAGCGCTGCTCGACCGAGCCCGCCGGGAAAACCTCAGGCTGGTGCTGCTGTGGTTCGGCAGTTGGAAAAACAGCATGTCCACCTACGCCCCTTCCTGGGTAAAACGCGACACAGCGCGCTTCCCCCGCGCACTGGACGAAAAAGGCATACCTCAGGAAATTCTCACGCCTTTTAGCGAAAACAATTTAAACGCGGACCGCCGCGCTTTCGCTGCGCTAATGCGCTTTCTCAAACGGGCGGACGGCAAATACAAAACCGTCATTATGGTGCAAGTAGAAAATGAAATCGGCATGCTGCCGAGCCCCCGCGACCACCACCCGCTGGCGGATGCCGCCTTTGCGTCGCAAGTGCCGGAGCCGCTGCTCGACTACCTGCGGGAGCACAAGGCGCAACTGGAACCGGAGCTGCGCGCCGCATGGCGCCGCAACGGCTTCCGCAACAGCGGCAGCTGGGCACAGCTATTCGGCGGCGACACCACCGGCGAGGAGATTTTTACCGCCTGGTATTTCGCCCGCTATACCAACGCTGTGGCGGCCGCCGGAAAAGCGGAATACCCGTTGCCCATGTTCGTCAACGCTGCCCTCAACCGCCCCGGTGCCTCGCCCGGTGAATACCCCAGCGGTGGCCCGCTGCCACACCTGATGGATATCTGGAAGGCCGCGGCGCCGAACATCGATCTTATGGCACCAGACTTCTACAACCCCCACTTCCAATACTGGAACGACCGTTATACCCGCCAGGGTGATCCGCTGCTGATTCCGGAAATCCGCTTCGACACTGACGCCGGAACCAAGGCCCTCTATGCTTTCGGCCACTACAATACGCTCGGCTTTTCGCCCTTTTCCATTGAAACTGGCTCAACAAAGGCAATGGAAAATCTCGCTCGCAGCTATGATTTACTGGCACAGCTGGGGGGACATATCACCGCAGGCAGTATTAAAGAAGGCGTCTGGCTCACCCGGGAAAATCCACAAATGGCCTTCACCCTCGGCGACTACCATTTTACCGCCAAACACGAATTCACCCTCGGCTGGTCCCCGGGTTCAGAGGCGGAAACCTGGCCCGAAGCGGGCGCTCTGATAGTGCAAACAGGGCTGGAAGATTTTATGGTCGCCGGCACCGGCGTGGTATTAACCTTCGCCGCCGACGGCAAACGCGCAGGCATAGACACACTGGAAGAGGGAGAATTCCAAGACGGCAAATGGACGCCCGGACGGCGCTTAAACGGCGACCAGAGCCACCAGGGACGGCACCTGCGCATTCCCGGCGGCGAGTGGCAAATTCAAAAATTGAGGTTATACCGGTATTAGTCGCGCACTGTTATCCCGTTTCCTGCAAAGCTTGAAGTGACCCAGCTTTGGATGCTGTGCGGATTTTAGCCGGATTTCTTGACGAACTTGGTTAGGATAACAATCCGCTGACCTTCTACACGCCCTTCAATTTGCTCGGGGTTGTCCGTCAGGCTGATACCGCGCACCGCGGTACCCCGCTTGGCGACAATACTAGTGCCCTTAACGTCCAGGTCCTTGATAATGGTCACCGTGTCGCCGGCCTGCAGCTGCGCGCCATTGCAGTCCCGGTGTACCACCACCTCGCTTTCGTCCGGCAGCGCACCCGCTTGAGCCCAGGCCAGCATATCGTCGTCCAGATAGAGCATATCGAGCAGATCCTGTGCCCAGGTCTCTCCCGATAGCCGTTTCAACAGACGCCAGGCCATCACCTGTACCGCTGGAACCTGGCTCCACATGCTGTCGCTGAGGCACTGCCAATGACCTGAATCTATCTGCGCCGGGTTCTCCAGCTGCGTGCGACAAGTCTCGCACAGCAGTATATCCGCGTCGCCGCGGCCCTCTGAAGCCGGCACGCTATAAGGCTTCAGTCCACTGTCCGCACCGCAGAGTTCACATTGTCCGCCGCTGCGCGCCACCAGTTCTTGTTCAGTACTCACAATCTGTCCTCGTGCAAAAGGCGCTGATTATACGCGTTTCAGCGCCTGCAGTGCACAGTATAAGGTTTTGAGGCCGCGAACCCTTCGCTACTACGCAGCAGGTAAGTTATTGGGAATACACGCTGGTTGAGCGCTAAAAAGCCACGCGAGAATATCCACGTGGCGGGAAGAAAATAGCGTTTGCCCCCAAAAGAAAACGCCATTAAAGCCAGCAAAGGCTTAGCATTTCATTTAATAGAGAGAATCTATTTAAGATACGACTAGGAATCCACTTACCTAACAATTTCTCTATACTTTGCTTGATGGTGCTGGCGCCTTCAACTATTTCGCTATCGTTTCCTTTTTCTGCGTTGTTGCCATTTTCCGAATTACTGCTTCCTTCGTTATGCTTCGACCGGATCAGAAAGAATTCAATTTCAGTAGACAAACAATTTAAAATATCCGCCTCGATCTCTGATTTATCAACTGCATTTTTAACCAGCCACAAAACCTCTTCACAAATAAGATATTCAACTAATTCGTTTGCAGATTTTTTAAATCAGAACCATTCTCAATGGTTTCTACTTACTATAATTCCACCACGCGCCATAAATTCTTTATAGCAACAGATAAACCGGTCAACGCATTCGACGCCATTTTTACCATGGTCCATTTTAACCTCCGGCATAACGCAAATGGGCAGATACTATTATAGGTATAGGCCGATGAGCCCACGCACCAAAGTAAGCCCCCCAAAAGGCCTGTATTTATCGGACAGACAAATTAGAACTTTCTAATTAAGGTTTTACATGCGCACGGTAAGCCAGACGAAGACGATCGCCATCTGATTAGAGTATTTTCTATCAAACTAGAATATCTTTCCCTCTGCTGACTCTACGGGCCAGCTCCCCCTCAATCAAAGCCAGCGCCTCTTCCTGCATGGCCGCGGAAGCATTGCGCGCTGCGCTGATCTCTCCACTGTCGATAGCATCGTAAAGTATTTTGTGATTTTGGTAGCTCGCCGTCGCCACACCTTTAATACGATTGGTATAGCGGATGCTTACCCTAAGTGCCGTTTCAATAAAACTGCCGAGCTGAATATAAAAGGCGTTATTGGTGGCATTGAGAATATTGATATGAAAGGCAATATCCGCATCGACGGGATCTTCCAGTCCTTCCTCGGCGCGCTGCATGCGCGCCAGCGCCGCCCCCACCGCGGAGATGGACTCTTTGTCCTGCACCGCCGCCGCCAGGGCCGCAGCTTCTTTTTCTATGGCCAAACGCAACTGGAGAAATTCACGCAGCATTTCCAAGGTCGGGCTGGCGCGCAATATCCAGCCGAGCACATCCGGATCGAACAGATTCCATCGCGCCCGCGGCTGTACCCTGATGCCCTGGCGTGGACGGGAAGTGACTAACCCTTTCGCCGTCAGCATTTTGATCGCCTCTCGGGTGGCGCTGCGGCTAATGCCGTACTCATCGCACAATCCGGCCTCAGAGGGCAATCCCTCTCCGCCGCGGTAGCGGCCGTTGACGATAGCCGCGCCTAAGATGTGTACCAGTTGTTGGGTCAGATTCTGTCCACCGGGTCTTCTATTCACGCGCTCTGCTCTCTTCTTATTTTTTGTCGGGGCGTCAAAAGATAACCCGCCATTGCCCGGCACGCAGCCCCGCCACTTATTCGCCGGACACCCAGCGTCGCTCGATTCAACATCTATTTGACATATCATTCAGATAAATATTGTAAACGTTTACATCCATTGCTAGGGTAACTCCCCGGCTGCTGCTCAATGCACTGAGCAGCAGCCTAAAATATTCGCGCGTATTCCCGCGCCAGGCGCTCGACAATAAATCCATAACGACCAGCGCTGTCAGCGATGAAATGAAAAAATCAGCCGCCACACGGTCGGCGGCTCCGCGCCGCGGCCCAACGCAACTGCTGCTACTTTTTTTCGCAGCCATTACCGGTCTGTGCGCAACCGCGCAAGCGCAGACGCCTCACCATCTATGGTTTGACCGCCCCGCCGAAGATTGGGAGCGCGAGAGCCTCCCCATCGGGAACGGCGCTATGGGCGCGGCGGTTCAGGGCGGCGTAACACTGGATATTCTGCAGTTCAATGAGAAAACGCTCTGGACCGGGGGACCCGGCACACGGGAGGGCAAATACGATTTTGGTATCCCCGCCGATCCGCAAACCGAAGCCCTTACAGAAATCCGCCGGGAGCTGAATACAAAGGGCCGGCTGACACCGGAGTATGTCGCCAGGAAACTGGGACGCAAAGCCGAGGCTTACGGCAGCTATCAAAATTTTGGTGAACTGCGCCTGACTTTTCCCCCGTCCGGTGAAATCAGCGGCTACCGACGCCAACTGGATATCAGCGAAGCTATCGCACGGGTCACTTATTCCGCCGATGGGGTGCGCTACACGCGGGAATATCTGGCCAGCTATCCAGACGGCGTTATTGCCATCCACCTGAAAGCCGATCGCGCGGGGCATATCAACTTTACCGCAGAGCTGAATATTCCGCATAACCGCAGCGCGCATCGTTCGGTCCGGCAGGGGCGTATCGCCATCAGAGGAAAACTGCTGGACAACGGTCTGGCCTACGAAACTCAACTACAGGTGATCGCCGACGGCGGTTCCCTCACACGGACAAACGAAGGCGGTATCCGGGTATCGGACGCCGACACCGCCACCCTACTGCTGGCCGCCGCCACCGATTACGCTCCGGTATATCCCGCTTATCGCAGCACAATTTCCCCTCACAAAACAGTACAGACACGCGTGAACCGCGCCCACCGCAAAGGCTGGTCGGCCCTGCGCGCCGCCCATGTCGCCGACCACCGCGCCCTGTTCGATCGCGTATCCCTGCACGTAAATGAATTGCCACTTGCACCTTCCGCCGGGAAACAGCCCCCCCGCCAAAAAACTGCAGCGCTATTTACCAATATCCCCATCGACCAATGGCTGGCCAGCTACGGTTCTGGAAACTCGGCTGCGGACCGCGCTCTGGAAGCCCTCTACTTTCAATACGGTCGTTATCTGCTAATCGCCAGTTCCCGCTCCGGGTCTCTGCCCGCCAACCTGCAGGGTGTCTGGAACAATTCCACCACGCCGCCCTGGAACGCGGACTATCACACCAATATCAACTTGCAGATGAATTACTGGCCCGCTGAAACCACCAATCTCGCCGAGACGGCCATACCCCTGTTCGACTTTGTCGATACCCTGCACCAACCCGGAAATTTTGCGGCGGAAAAACTACTCGGCGCCCGCGGGTGGACCTTATTTCTGAATACCAATATCTGGGGATTCACGGGCACCATCGATTGGCCCACAGCCTTCTGGCAACCGGAAGCCGGTGCCTGGTTGGCCACCCATTATTACGAGCACTATCTGTTTTCCCACGACGAAAAATTCCTGCGCGAACGGGCCTACCCGGCGATGAAAGGTGCCGCCCTCCTGTGGCTGGACGCGCTGGTACCAGATCCGCGCGACGGGCTACTGGTGGTTTCACCCAGTTACTCTCCAGAGCACGGTGACTTCACCGCGGGTGCCGCCATGTCCCAGCAGATCGTTTCTGAATTGCTGCGCGATACGCTCAACGCCGCCCTGAAGCTCGGCGACCGTGCATTTGCACAACAAATAGAAAAAACACTGGATCAACTGGACCCAGGCCTGCGCATCGGCAGCTGGGGACAGTTGCAGGAATGGAAGGAAGATCTGGACCACCCCGAAAACAAGCACAGGCATGTGTCGCAACTCTTCGCAATTTACCCTGGCATTCGTTCCCTTCCTGCGCCACTGCTCGATGCCGCGCGAACCTCTCTGGAAGCCCGCGGCGACGCCGGCACAGGCTGGAGTCGAGCCTGGAAAATTAACCTGTGGGCCAGGTTGGGAGACGGCGACCACGCCCATCGTATTCTGTCCGCACAATTGCGCCAAAGCACACTGCCAAACCTATGGAGCAGTCACCCACCCTTCCAGATAGACGGTAACCTCGGCGCAACCGCGGGCATAGCGGAAATGCTACTGCAGTCTCATGGCCAGGAAATTCATTTGCTGCCAGCGCTGCCCGCTGCTTGGCCCAGCGGCGCAGTCTCCGGATTGCGCGCCCGGGGTAATACCACCGTGGATATGTGGTGGAGTAAGGGTCAATTGCAAAACGCCCACATCACCGCCTACAGCAGCGGCCAACTAAAGTTACGCCTGCCACAAAACGGAAACTTCTCGCTGCGCCGGGCCAGCGATAACAGAATCGTCGCGCAGAGTGAAGGGGCACATATAAAAATATTCAATGTACAGCCGGGCGAAAGCTACCTGCTTACCAAAGCAAACTCGGAGGTTACGCGTAAATAGCTTCAATAGGGGTAAAAGTGATCTTTGGTGGTTGGAACAATCATTGGGAAGGGAGACTGACAATGAATAAAAATAACGATGTATTTGCCAGAACAAAACTATCACATCACACCCGGCTGGCCTGCGCCTTTTCAATTATGGCCATGGGTCCATTGGCACTGGCTCAGGAGCAAACCGACACAGAAAAGCACCAGAATGAAACGGAGGTGTTGGAGGAAGTCCAAGTAACCGGCCACAGAGCCAGTATCCTCTCGGCCCAGGCGGCCAAGCGCCATGCAGAGCAAGTAATGGATGCGATCAGCGCAACCGATATCGGCGCCCTGCCGGACCGCTCTGTATCCGAAGCTCTTCAAAGACTACCGGGCATCCAATTGCAGCGCACCAATGAAGCCCGCGACCCCGCGCGCCTGGCATCTGAAGGTGGCGGCGTCTTTGTACGCGGCCTGAGCTGGGTGAGAACGGAATTAAACGGCCGCGATATTTTCTCCGCGGAAGGAGGCCGTACGCTAGGCTTTGAAGATGTGTCCGCCGACCTGCTGGCCGGTATCGAAGTTTACAAAAACCCCACCGCCGACCAAGTGGAAGGCGGCCTGGGCGGTACCGTAAACCTTCGCACCCGACTGCCCCTGGAGCAGAATGGCCGCTTGCTGGCTTTCTCAGGAGATTACAACTACGCGGATCTCTACGACGAGGGCTTTGTTTCCGGAAACGGTCTTTACAGCGACCGCTGGCAACTGGACGGAGGGGAGATCGGTTTACTGCTTTCCGCCAGTATCGCCGAAATCGGCAACCGCACCGATTCGATCCAATCCGGACGATTCGAACCCAATACAGAAGCAGACGGCAGCACGGTTTATTTGCCCACGGGCCTGGGATTTCGGCGCATAGACTGGGAACAGGAGCGCAATGCGTACAACGGTGTCTTCCAATGGGCACCCAACGACGAACTGACCTTTACCGCGCAGGCTTTTTACGCTGAAGCCAACCCAGTGGACCTGGAGCGGGCCGTGGGAGTTAACGGTCCCTTTGGGGCCAGCTTAGCCCCCGGTATGGGTGACTTCCACTACGATCCGAGTGGCAGGCTGCAAAGCGGCACCCTTTACGACTCCAGTATTACCTTTAACACCCGTTACGGAGAGCAGGAGAGCAGTATCGGCGACTACTCTCTCCGCTTTGAATATGCGCCGACAGAACGCTGGTCTGTCAGCGGCGATCTCCAGCACATTTCCTCCGAAGCGACAGTACTGAGCATGACCGCATTTACTGGAGTACTCCCCGATAGCGAAAACGACTATCCGGAAACCACTTTTAGTTTTTCCGGCAGTAAACCCTCTCTGTCCATCAGCGACCAAGATCGGCTTATGCAGCAGGATCAATACTGGTGGGGCGCGGCCATGGATCATCTGGAGGACAATGAAGCGGATTCCCTCGCCGGTCGTCTGGATGTGGAATACACATTTGACGATAACCGCTTTATCAAAAACATCCGTTTCGGCGGCCGTATCACTGACAAAGACACCACCACCCGTCAAACCGGCTGGAACTGGTCCCTGCTTTCCAACCAGTACTGGCTCAACAACAGTCCAGAAAACACCGCCTTTTTGCATGAAGCCGCCCAGAACCAGAGCGAACTGATCACTTTTGACGAATTTATGCGCGGCGATGTGGATGTGCCCACCGTAGGCTGGTTCCCTACCGAGCAGCTGGTGAGCAGTAACACCGGCGCCTACAAATATTTCGAGAGTATGGTGGCCAATAACGGCCAGTTCTGGGGCTGGGCACCACTGACTCCACCGGAGGCTTACGACCTGAACCCGCGCGGAGACAATGTCAGCGCCGGTATCAACGAGCAGAACGAAAAAACCCGCGCTATCTACGTGAGTCTGCGTTTCGGAGACGACAGCGGTGATACGTTGGGCCTGCCCTTCGACGGCAACTTCGGTATGCGCTTTGTGGAAACAGAAACCACAGCCTACGGCCGCTCCGTGGCCGGCGGCATCGGCGACTCCTGCTACATCCGCGACAACGCGAGCAATATCACTGGCATAAAGCCGGGAGATTGCGCAAATGCCGATGCCTTTGTCAGCGCCTTTCTGTCCGAACTGGGCGATTACAAATCTTTCTCCAACAAATACACCAACATGCTGCCAAGACTAAACCTACGTTTTATGTTACAGGAGGAGCTACAGCTGCGCTTTGGGCTTTCCCGCGGTATGGTGCGCCCCGCTTTCAGCCAGACGCGGCCATATACCAGTCTCTCCTTCGATTTCACCGGCGAGCAATTTAATCCGGATACGGTGGCTAACGGCGTGCAAGGCACCGCGACCGGCGGCGCACCGTATCTAAAACCCACGGTCGCAGACCAGTTCGATACCAGTCTCGAATGGTATTTCAACGATACAGGCAGTCTGACTTTCGCCGCCTTCTACAAGGATATCCACGACTATATCGCGCTGGTAACAAGGGTGGAGGAATTCAGTTACGGCGGTCAGACCTTCCGCTTCGAAACCACGCGCCAAACCAACAGTGCCAGCGGACAACTGCAGGGCTTCGAACTCGCCTATCAACAGTTCTACGATATGTTGCCAAGCCCCTTCGACGGACTCGGACTGCAGGCGAACTTTACCTATATCGACAACAAAGGCGGTGTGAACACCGCGGCCAATCCATTTGAAGCAGCCCAGCAAAGTGGCGCCACCGACGAAACTCTGCCCATTGAAGGCATGTCCAGAACCAGTTACAACTTGGCGTTGATGTACGAAAAATATGGCGTCTCCGCGCGCCTTGCCTACAACTGGCGCGAACGCTACCTGCTTACCACTTCCGCGGCCAATATCGGCCGCCCGGTATGGTTTAACGACTACGGTCAGCTTGACGGCTCAGTGCTCTACAACGCCACGGACAATCTGAAATTCGGTCTGCAGGTGACCAACATACTCAACTCGAGAAGTGAGTTGGAAGTCCTTGCCGACGGAGGGCCAGACGCCCGCTACAGCTGGACTGACACCGACCGCAGAATCGCCTTTATCACCCGGTACAGCTTCTAACCGGTACCCGCCCGAGGCCGGGCCTTTTCTAACGACAACGGTAACTGAACAATGCGCAGAATCCCCGTGGTAATACTTGTGTTAATCACACAAATTTTTATTGGCACCGGTGCGAACGGCGAAAATATGCGGCCAATTCCCCAACTGGTGAATAACAACGGCCGCTACAGCCTGATGGTAGACGGTGCCCCTTACCTGATCCTCGGTGCCCAAACCAATAACTCCGCCAACTACCCTGCGGCACTGCCAATGGTGTGGCCGGCAGTGGAAAAGATGAACGCCAATACGCTGATCATCCCCGTCGCCTGGGAGCAGGTAGAACCAAAAGAAGGCAGCTTCGATTTCTCTTTTGTCGATATATTACTAGAGCAGGCCCGGGAAAAAGGGGTGCGCCTGGTACTGCTCTGGTTTGCAACCTGGAAAAACAATGGACCCAGTTATGCGCCCCTATGGGTGAAACTGGACAACCGGCGCTTCCCTCGAGTGAAAACCGCGGATGGAAAAACCTTGAATTCCCTTTCCCCACATTTCCGCAGCACACTGGAAGCAGACAAAAAAGCCTTTGTAGCCTTGATGCGACACCTGAAAAAAACGGACGCACAACGCACCGTTATTATGGTTCAGGTACAAAATGAAGTGGGCACCTACGGTTCTGTGCGTGATTTCTCCGACATTGCGGAAAAAATATTCCGGCAACCGGTTCCGGAAAGTTTACTGGCAGTGACAGGAAAAGAACCCGGCACATGGCGGCAACTGTTCGGCCGCGACGCCGACGAATTTTTCCATGCATGGCATATCGCCCGCTATGTGGACGAGATAGCCGCTGCGGGAAAAGCGGTATACCCGTTGCCAATGTACGTGAATGTGGCCCTGCGTAATCCGTTTAACCCCGGCGAACCGGGCCAGTATTCCAGCGGCGGCGCCACGGATAATGTGATCCACATCTGGAAAGCGGCCGCGCCCAATATCAATATGATCTCTCCGGATATCTATTTCCGAGACCACAAAACCGTCACCCGGATCATGGACCTCTACAACCGCGAAGACAACCCGCTGTATATCGCCGAAATTGGCAACGACCAACCCTACGCGCGCTACCTGTTTTCCGCCCTCGGCCGTGGAGCTTTGGGCTTCACTCCTTTCGGCATCGATTATACGGGCTACAGCAACTACCCGCTGGGCGCGAAAAAAATGGATTCTGAAATCGCTCACTTCTCCGGCCTCTACCAATTTTTCGGTGCTATGGCACGGGAATGGGCACAAATCAGCGCCAGCAAGCGCACATGGGGGGTATCGGAACCAGGGGATACAGTGCGACAGGATGACACCGTCTGGAATTCCCAAGACAGTTCCGGTCAAGATCGGGAAACCAATCCCGAGGACCATACCCAACGCCTGGACCTCGGCGATTGGATCGCTGAAATCACGTATGGCCGCCCCGCTTTCTGGACAGATCCCCCCAAAGGCAACAAACCGGCATCCGGCGGCGCACTGATCGCCGAACTCGGTGCAAACGAGTACTTGGTAACCGCACTCCGCGCGCGCGTGACCTTCTATCCGAACGGAGACCAGGAAGGAAAAAGCTATATGCTCGCCCGTGTCGAAGAGGGACATTTCGAGCAGGGAAAATGGGTTTTCGAACGGATCTGGAACGGCGACCAGACCGACTGGGGCCTTAACTTCACCAGCAATCCCCGAGTTTTGAAAGTAACGCTTGCCACTTATCAAACCGATTAATTCCACTGCCCTCGAATATGGAGCAGCCCTGATCAATACAGGCAGAACCATGATAAAGAATATCACTCATGCACACCCACTGATTGCACTCTCTCTCATCCCCTTAATAAACGCCTGTAATGGCGAGCAGGATCAACAGGCCGAGGCCGCCTGGCTTCAGACCAACACCGGCGCCATTATCTCGCTCAGTGAAGGCGAATTTAAAAAGCTCCGTCTACAGGTTATCGACGAAGAGATCTTCCGCGTTACCGCCACACCACAGGAAAATTTTCACAACCTTCCAGATACATTGATGGTAGTGGCAGAGCCGGTTCAATCTGATTTTTCTGTTACCGAGGCAGAAGGCAAATTAATCGTAAAGACTGCGGAAATATCCGCGGAAATATCCCTCACAGATGGAACCGTAGAATTCAAAAATGCCAGTGGAAAAACCCTGTTGGCGGAGGCCGGCCGCAGCCTGGCACCGGTAACCAGAGACCCCGGGCCAGTGGATGAAGACTCCCACTCAGTGCGTCAATACTTCCGACAATCGCCCGGCGAAGCAATTTACGGGCTGGGCCAGCGCCAGGATGGCCGCGTAAATCTGGCCGGTGAAAATATCGAGCTGACTACGCACAACATGGAAATTACCATTCCCTATCTGGTTTCCAGCTACAACTATGGCCTGCTGTGGAATAACACCGGCATCAGCCGCCTGGGAGATCCCCGGCCACCGCAGCCGCTAGCAGCAGCTTTCGAACTCTATGACATAGACGGCAACAAGGGCGGCCTCACCGCTCACTATTACGATGGCGACAAGCTGAAACTCGCACGCACAGAAGCGGACCTAAACTATCAGTTTCTTTCTCACGGAAACCTGCGGGAAGTACCTCTGCCGGAAGAATTGGCCGACGCGGAAAATCTGCGTATCCGCTGGAGCGGCAGCATAGTGCCCAAACAAAGCGGCAAACACGAATTCAAAATGTATTCCAGTGGTTACGCAACCCTGTCCCTGGACGGCGATGTGCTGCTGGACCGCTGGCGCATGAACTGGAACCCTTGGTATCACAATGCAAAAATAGACATGCAGGCAGGCCGCAAATACCAGCTCGATCTCCACTGGCGGCCTCAGGGCGGCTATCTGCGGCTACTACAGTATGCGCCGCGGCCACTCAAAGAAACCCAACAGCTCACCCTGAGCGCCGAAACCGCCAAAGCGGTGGATTATTATTTTGTGGCCGGCGATAACCTCGACGAAGTGATTTCTGGTTACCGCCACTTGACCGGCAAAGCCACCATGCTGCCCAAGTGGGCCTTCGGCTTCTGGCAGAGTCGGGAGCGCTACAAATCCCAAGACGAGCTAATCAGCGCACTGGAAGAATACCGGGCGCGCAGAATTCCCATCGATAATATTGTGCTCGACTGGTCCTACTGGCCGGAAGATGCCTGGGGCAGCCACGACTTCGACCCTCAGCACTTTCCCGCTCCCGGCGACATGGTGGACCGGGTACACGAGCTGAACGCCAATATCATGATTTCCGTCTGGCCCAAGTTTTACCCCAGTACCGAAAACTATAAAGCGCTGAACGCGGCCGGCTGTATGTTCAACAAAAATATCGACGAAAAAAATATCGACTGGATTGGCCCCGGCTACCTGAATGCCTTTTACGACGCCTACAACCCAGAATGCCGGAAAATCTACTGGCGGCAGATCCGCGATAAACTCAATCGGCTCGGTTTCGACGCCTGGTGGCTGGACGCCGTGGAACCGGATATTCACTCCAATCTATCCTTCCAACACCGCAAAGCCCTGATGACACCTAACGCTATGGGCACAGGGGCGGAGATGTTCAACGCATACGCCCTGCCACACGCTGAAAGCGTCTACCGGGGAGAGCGAGAATCTGACGGCCACAAGCGCAGCTTTATCCTCACCCGTTCCGGCTTCGGCGGTATTCAGCGTACCGGGTCAGCCATCTGGAGCGGTGATGTAGTATCGCGCTGGTCAAACCTAAAAGAACAGATTGCCGCGGGTATCGGCGTCGGCATGGCGGGAATGCCCTACTGGACTTTCGATATCGGCGGATTTACACCGGAAGACCGCTATCGCTACAACGGAGATACCGTGGTCGGTCACTTTGAACAGATGGCTGAGACCGAACAACGGGAATGGCAGGAGCTCAACTTGCGCTGGTTTCAATTCGGCGCCTTTACGCCGCTGTTCCGCTCTCACGGCCAGAACCCCTTTCGCGAAATCTACAATATCGCTGACGAGGGTAGCGAGACCTACCACAGCCTTGTCTGGTACACCAAGTTGCGCTACCGGCTGATGCCTTATATCTACACACTCGCTGGCGACACCTACCACAGGGACAGCACAATCATGCGCGGTTTGGCAATGGATTTCGGAGATGACCCCAGGGTACTCGATATCAATACCCAATACCTGTTCGGACCCGCACTACTAATCAATCCGGTATATGAATTCGGTGCCCGCTCGCGCCAGGTTTACCTGCCCGCCGGCGCAGACTGGTACGATTTCTACAGTGGTAAGAAACACCAAGGCGGCCGCACACTCAATGCAAACGCCCCCTACTCCCGTATTCCGATCTTCGTCAAAGCCGGGTCCATTATTCCTACCGGCCCGGACATACAGCATACCGGCCAGAGCCTGAACGCCCCTATTACTTTGAATGTATTTACTGGTGCGGATGGCAGCTTCGATATTTACGAAGACGACGGTCTTAGCTACGACTACGAGCAGGGACAATGGTCCCGTATTCCCGTAAGCTATGATGACGCCAGCGGCGAACTGACCATTGGCGACCGTATAGGTAGCTTCAAGGGCATGGAGCACACACGGCAAATTCACGTACGTTGGATTGACGAAGGTGACAGCGCAGTGGACTTCGAAACAAAACCCGGACAGTCCCTTAAATACAACGGCGAAAAGATCACACTAAAAAAACCCGCATGATTCAGCAACTGGCGCTGACTCGGCTGCGCAAAATAATGAAACCACCAAGGAATCCAAAATGAATTCGTTTGTGGTTTACCGTTATCTTATGGCGCTCGACCATTTTGGTGGACAACCGGAAACGCGCAAAGCTTTCTCTGTAGCTCTGCGAGGTACATCCATGTATCCGTCGATTTCAATTATCCATCCGGCTACTTGAGACAACCATCTGAGTGTGGACTGTTTTGGCAAACGGGGAAAATTGAATCTGAGGTACCCTAACCGCAAAGAGAAAAAAGAACCAATAACGATAGAGTGAAAAAATGATCCAAGCCATCTATCCCGACCTGCGCAACACCACTGTTTTTGTTACCGGCGGCGGCTCAGGAATAGGCGCAGCCATGGTCCGAGCCTTCCTCTGGCAAGGCGCGCGGGTAGCCTTTGTATCTCTGGATGAAAACAAAGCGCACCGGCTCTGCAACAAACTAGAAGCCGAGTTGGGCGCACAGCCCTATTTTCAACGCTGTGATATTACCGATATCGACCATCTGCAGCAGTGTATCGAGCGGGCAATGGATCGTTTTGGCCCGGTGCGGGTACTGATTAACAACGCCGCGCGAGACGATCGCCATCGCCTAGAGGAATTCACCCCGGACGACTGGGACCACTCCCTCAACACCAACCTGCGACCACATTTTTTCAGCGCGCAAGCAGTTGCCTCCATCATGCGCAAAGCCGGCGGTGGCAGTATTATCAATGTGGGGTCCAACGCGGCTTTACTTGGTCTTTCTGGCTACCCAGCCTATGTCACCGCCAAAGCGGCTATTCTCGGCCTCACCAAGGCACTAGCCAGGGAGCTGGGACCAGTCAATATTCGCGTGAACGCCCTGGTGCCCGGCTGGGTAATGACAGAGCGGCAGCGGGCACTTTGGGTCACACCAGAAGCACTGCAGGACTGTTTGGATCAACAGTGTTTGAAAAGAACCATCTCCGAAGAGGACTGCGCCAACAGCGCACTGTTTCTCGCCTCAGATTCCTCCAGCATGATCACCGGTCAATCGCTGATTGTTGACGGCGGGCGAGTGTAACCTTTCCACCACCGACTGACATATATAGCCAACGCCGACCAACATACTCTAGGAACCGATGCCCAATAAATGACACCAATACGGAACTAAGGCTGCCCCATGAACGCCATTACCTCAGAGTAGGTCGGCGGCTGGCACCCAACTTTTGAGACATTCAAACTCGCCGCAGCTGCACCAAAGCGCAACGCGCGTTTAAGAATCTCTTCTGGAGCATCCGGAGAAAGCGCCCCCCCTTTGAGCAGCTCGGCAACCAACGCCGAAAAATAAGTATCACCGGCCCCTACGGTATCCTTAAAATCCGTTGCTTCAATGACATCCTGGCGAAAATTAAAGTCCTGAGTAATGAGATGAGAACCGCCTTCACCGAGCGTGAGGATCACAATTCCCCGATCCATACGGTCTAACATTGCCTTTGCATGAAATTCCGGCTTACCGTGTAAGCCTTTTAGCGCCAAGTCTTCATCGCTCACTTTAACGATATCGGCAAACTCGACAAAACGCCATATCGCAGCCACATACTGATGATGGTTTTCCTCCACCCCTTTACGCACGTTTACGTCAATACTGATTTTGACACCGCGAGTTTTCAATTCCCTAATCACCGGAATAAGCACATCGAGCATCTCCGGCACTAACGCCAGCGAACCGGTATGGAATAACTCTATATCCGGAGGCAACACATCCAATAGTTTCTCTGGAGTAACATCCAAATCAGCCACACCTTTGCGATACAATCGATAACTAGGCTTGCCATCATGATCCTTGTAAACCAAGGCTAGCGATGTATTGCGCTGAGAGCGATAATTCTCAGGTATTTTTACGCCGTCTTCTCTAGCAGAATCTAGAATTTTTTCTCCCATTAAATCAGTGGATATTGGAGAAAGGTAATAACAATCCAAACCTTGCCTCACAAAACTTCGCGCAACATTATAAGGTGATCCCCCAATGTAGGGCTGATATTCTCCCGTTGATTGTTGAATCATATCAATCAATGCTTCGCCAAATACGGCCACTTTGGGTTGGACCACAATTATCTCCACTTAAATCTGTATATAGCCAGAAAGCTGGTTACACTGACAATCTGCCACCGACTTACGTCCAATCAGCAATGGATAATTTCAGGAAACAAGTTGCGCAAACGACCTCAATTTATGCATACGAATCCATAGTTGGATCAGGGATTTTGAATCATGGGACAAGCTTTGGAGAAGCATACGAGCACATCCTTGTACTTTATTGCTCCTCTGAGCCACGCCGATTCAATATGGAGGCATCTACGAGATTATCCAGTCTCAATCGAAATTCAGTGCTATTGAACAACCTGCAGCACGGACTGCATCAATGATTTGACTTCCACATTTGCGAACAATCCATCAACAAAGGAGTTGTAATCCGCCACAAAACCTTCGTGTTTCGGCAGGTCACCAAAGATAGAAGACACGGTCAAAAAGGCAGGTATGCCTTCGCTAGGCTGACGGGCCAATTCGTGCAGCTCATCCGCCATCGCATCGTTGACTTCCAGCGCATTACCCGCTTGATCCGCATGCATTGCACTGTAATAACACCACGCAGCGATAGTAAGCGCAGAGAGACGGAATTCACCTTTACGCTTCAAATTCTCTACCACCGTCGGCACCAAAAATGTAGCCACCTTAGAAGAGCTGTCCAGGCAAATCCGAGATAATGCATCCTTGATATTCGGATTGCCAAATCGCTCGAGAAGTGTCGACTTGTACGCACTCAAGTCGATACCTTCCAGCGGAGGCAACACTGGTGTCACTTCCTCATCCATAAACTTTGTCAAGAACTCGGCAAATACGGGATCCCGAACACACTCATCAATTGTTTTGTAGCCATGCAGTGACCCCAACATACCAAGCACAGTATGACCCGCATTCAGCAAGCGGATTTTCATCGTTTCATACGGCGTAACGTCGGGCACAAACTGCGCACCAACCTTATCCCAATCCGGCCGCCCCTGGCTGAAGCGGTCTTCAATCACCCATTGCAAAAACTTCTCACAAGTGACCGGCCATTTGTCCTCAAGGCCAATTTCTGATCTTAAATATTCAATATCAGATGGAGTGGTCACCGGAGTGATACGGTCAACCATTGCATTTGGGAATGACACCTCCCGCTCAATCCACAACGCAAGATCGGCATCCAGTTCCCGAGCGTAGGCCACTAATATCTTGCGTGTTACATCGCCATTGTGTTGAATATTGTCACAAGATTGGATGGTAAACGGGACTTTACCAGCTTCTTTACGCTGTTTAAGCGCGGCGACAAGATAACCAAAAACAAGACGCGGGGCTTCAGGATGCGCCAAGTCATGCTTAACATCCGGGTTATCAAAGTTAAACTCGCCAGTAGCTGGATTATAGTTATAACCCGCTTCGGTAATGGTTAATGAAACTATTTTGGTTTCATCTGCGGCCATCTTATCAATGACCACCTGTGGATTATCACACCCCAGTAAAAAATTGGTCAGGCTACCGATGACGCGATTTTCTATCCGGCCATCAGAATGTTTTACCATAAGGGTATATAAGTAATCCTGATTTTCGAGGATATCTTTCATTTTTCGGTCTGCCTCGCGCAGACCGACACCGCAGATTCCCCAACGTAAATCTCCGGTATGCCCCATATATTCATCGGTATAAAAGGCCTGATGAGAACGGTGAAAACCACCCACGCCCACGTGCACAATACCGGTTTTTACCAGCTTTCTATCATATTCCGGAACTATTACATTGTTAGGGAGAGACTTTAAATTATTATCATTCAACGCCATAACATTTAGGCTGGGCATATTAAACTTCCTCTGCCAACTGCAATGCCTGTGCCTTCTGCCGCTTCATTGCCCAGTAGGCTGAAACAAAATAAACGACAGTACAAGCAAATCCAAATTTGTAAAAGAGATCTCGATTTTGCGCGTATTCAGCCATATCTGAACTAAAGAACATGGTGTTAACCGCCAACGCCACGGTTATACCCAAGCTGGCATAAGCAATCGATTTCAGAACATTTGAGAATGAGCTTGACTCTGGCTCAATTTCCGGATTAATACGCGCCAGCTCTTCCTGGTGCTTTTCAACCTCCCGTTCAAAACGGGCCATTTCCGCCGCTTCTTTTTCATACCTTTCGTTAGCGCCATACGCCCTGGAAAGCAGGGAGTACACAACGATAGTGAAAATCCAGGTCGGCAGGAAGAGGTAGTAGAACGGCATAACATTGATGACATTCAGTCCAAAACCAAACAACAATCCCAACCCCCAGGCAGAAACAGCTGGAGTGCTGTGCGTCAGCTTGCGGTAACTAACCCAATAGCGTGTCAAACCAATTCTTGGAAAGATAAAGTGCTCAGCGAACACAATAGCACCAACCGGAACGACCAGTAGGCCGGCGTAGGTCAATAGCGGCAATAACTTGGTGAACACAAAAGGGAAACATGCAATGATAACGGTGACGATACCAACCATTAATGTAGTGATATTGCGCGAATACTGTTTAAATACGGCCTGCGCAGCAAGTCCAGCGCGGTACAAATTCGCGTTCGCCGTTGTCCAGCCGGCAACAATAACGATCACCAGCCCCGACAAGCCTAACGCCTGAAACGCAACGTCCCCTGGATCCAGTTCCGTGATGGACTTTTGTACCAACAATGCAGTTCCTGCGCCCATAATACCAGCCGATATCCAGGCTATATAATGACCGAAAAGCATTCCCGCCGCTGTGCATAAACCGTAGGAACGTTTTTTCGCATAGCGGAGCAATGCCATATCAATAAGACCAAAGTGGGTTATCGTATTCGCTGCCCACGCAAACCCGGCCACTTCAATCAAACCAATACCCGGCTTGCCATTAGGGTCAAGCCCGGTCCATATAGACGTGCTGCCAATCTGCATAAAATCGGACCACCCGGTTAATACCGGATAACCCAACACCGAATTAGACAATGCGGGAATCAGGACCAGAGGACCTGATATGAACATAACGAACAGCCAGGGGGCACAAATCCTGGAGAAGTTTGATACAGCGTTAAAACCATAGGTGGCAACGAGAACAACAATAATTCCAACCGTCAAGACCACCAAGACAAACCACGGATCGGTAGGATACCAATTCAGCTGAGCGGGAATATTTAAAGCAAAGCGCACCGCAGTCGCGGATACGGTAATCATTGCCGCGGAAATCACCGTAAAGATAATGACGTTGGCCCAGTTATAGAGCTTAGTCATCGAGTCCCCCGCAATTTTGTGCAAGTATGTGTACATACTCAAGCGGGTATCAACGGCAATCGGCGTAGTAATAAATGTCCAACTCAAGACGGCAAGAATATTGCCGATTAATAACCCTAACAGGATATCTGTCATGGATGCCCCCAATGCAACAAAGGTCGCACCGAAGACAAATTCTGATGCCGCCACATGCTCTCCGGCATATAGACCTAAAAAGTGGCGCCACCCTTTAAGCTGTTGTTTTGGGACCGGTAACTGCTCCTCTTGCAGGTTACTGATTTGACTCTTAACATCCATCGCTACAACTCTCTTTATAAGCACCGGTGGTTCCCATTCAAGGGTTAACCCCAACGCTTTGTTTTATATCACCCTCGAAAAGGGCAATTTCAGCTATTTCAAACAGCCTCACTATCAATCAGACAACCAGTGAACTCTGCGATCAGAAAGCACTAGCAAAAATTTTTCCGGATACTCTCAGCCAACGTAACAGCTGTCAACCGCTCTTGACTCTGCAGAACTCTTCTAGGGATGCGGGAACATAGTTACAATGCAGCGTTTCTTTGGTGAAAATTCCTCAAGCTTCGAGAGTTTGCGCTAAAACTATTTCAGTCACGCTGCTAAACCACTACGACCATCCTGGCGCCGTGATATCTCCAATTCCCCGAAATCTGTCCCACACACCTGGCTATCAACAAGCAGATGCGGTGCCGCACCACTTTGGGGCATGACCAATTAGCGCATTTCGGACAGATATCTATAACCATACAATTATTGTGGATATAGGAGACACCGCCGATTTTGGGAAGCTCAGCATACCGACAGTCACAAAGTGAGTGTGTGCCACCCCCGCTCGCAACAACTGTCGGTTACAAGGTCTTCGAGTGATTCGCTCCCGGTGCACAGGAAGATTTCGCGGAAAAGAAATTTCCCATAATGGGGTGATTATTCTGAGCCGCCGGATACAGACGGCAGAACTTCAGTGTTTTCTATTTACCGGATTTGTCTATTCAACCGACAAGAACCACACCATCAAAAATTATACTTAAGGAACCTCTGATTAATTCATTTCCTGGCGGCAGAGGTTCTTTGGGGGCGGATGTGAAGCTCAGGTGATAGGACGGATATTTTGAAACCGTCGGATACAGGGATGTATCCGTCGGAGCTACAGGGAAGTACTCGTGCGTTTTCGAAATATCCGTCCTATTGCCTGAGCGCCTCGGAACCTACCACTGTGTCCACGCGAATTAATCAGAGGTTCCTTAAGGAAGCTTTAATGAGTTCACCTGGAAACTGTAGTGTTCTGTGGATCACTCCATTCCATCACCTGATATCAACATCTGACCGCAAACAATATTTACCTTCGCGAAGAAATGAACCTGATACTATTTAGTAAATACACTCCACCGCTTCCATTTTATGCACAGGCACTGCGACAGGATTTTTAATAATTAATTCAGGAATAGGGTGTGGCCAAGACTCAAAAATATACGCCTGTGGCATAATTGGGCAGCTACTTGTTTTATGAGGCGTTCCGAAAAAATCCACCATGTCCATATTAAATTTCAGCACAACAGTTTCAAATGGATTATAAATCGATAGCATCATACCGGTTTCATTTTCAACCTGATTGAACTTTATAATAATGGTCTTATCTGGATTGGAATTTTCAGAAGCCTCTTTCATATTGACCAGCTTTCCATCCTCTAGCTCCGCCTCTACGTAAAACGATTCACCCGGAAGCACAGATATCATCTCATTGAACACCCTCGGCCAATAGAGCGGTATCATCTGATCTACAGGTTCGCCATCTGTCCGGAATGTGACATGTATATTTCGCCTGCACGGGTGATCTTTACATACTTTTACTAAAGACTGCGTCTCTTCTAGAGCACTTTCTGATGCATTGCCCTCCATAGTGCCTGTCTGACAGGCCGAAAGTAATAAGGCGACCGGAAGAACTTTAAATTTTTTCACGCTTTATTTCCTTATTTTTTATTCAAAAAATACGCATAAATCAGCCCCCTTACATACGATATTTATTTTGACAAGCTTGTGCAATAAAAAGTACAGGCCGGAAAATTAAATATGGCCGGCGATTTGCCGGCCATATAAAGTTTACCCTGCAGGGCGGACTTCACTGCACCTGGCAGGTTACGGCTTGTAGATTACCGGGTTCACCCTGCATACCGAAACTGGCGCTGGCACCCGGCTGCAAGTTGCCGTTGTAGTCCACGTTAGTACCGGAGATCAGGCCGCCGCTTGAGGTGCTGAGGTTGATTCCCCAGGCATTGCTGATGGTTACCTCCTGCCCGAAATCCATTTGCACCGCCCAACCGTTAAGCGCTTGGCCACCACTATTGGTGACAGTGAAGTTTTGTACAAAACCGCCCCCCCAGTCGTCCCGCGATTCCACGGTGCACACCACCCCGCCGCCGGAACTCGAGGATGACGAGGAACTGGAGCCACTTGAAGAGCTTGAACTACTTGAGGAGCTCGAGGAGCTGGAACTAGCCGACGAACTGGAACTGCTCGATGAGCTGGAACTGCTCGATGAACTGGAGTTGTCCACCGGATCGGCGTACAACAAACCGCGGCCATTGGTCCCCAGGTATACGCGGCCATAGATGCGCGGATCGCCGGTGATGGCTTCGCCCATATTACCGTATTGGTGTTTGTCATCGTTGATACGCACCCAACCTGCACCCTGGTCGGTGGAGCGGAATACACCGGTAACGCCGTCTATGGTACCGACGAGATAGAGAGCCTGATAATCGGCGCCCGGTGCCGGTGCGCCCAGACCAATATTGATGCCTTTTTCCACGTTGGCAAATTTGTCGAAGCTGGCACCGGAATCCGTGGAGCGCCAAAGTCCGCTTACGGCGCCGTCGATGCCGCCACCCGCTAACCAGATATGCCCTTCCCGCCCTGGTGCGGCGAGGAATCTTGCTGATTGCGGCAAACCGCTGACGGTAGCTGCGAAACTGGCGCCACCATCGGTAGATATATAAAAAGTACCGTCTTTGAAGCCATAAAACTTTTGCGGGTTGACCCTATCACTCTCTACCCGCGCACCCTGCGGTAGGCCCTCGGATTGGCTCCAGTCGCTGCCCAGGGTAGTGGAATAATGCACAGGGGCCCCCTGAGGACTCCATACGATTGTGCCGCCATCTGCACCCATAGCGACACTCCCACCGCCCGTTACACCGGCCGGCTCCTGAGGCTGCCACCAGCTGTCCCCAGCGGAGCTGGAGACACCGATATGGGCTGTGTCGGAGTCACCCACGCGCACCATAATGCTGGGGTCCAGCTCGGCAAAGTCGATACTTCTGGTGCTAGTAAGGTTGGGCTGCTGGTACATCAATTCCGGAACCAAATGAAGGTTTTCGTGCTTAAACCCACCGATATCGCCGAGGGCAGAAAATATATGTGCACTACCTGAAGGCGGGCTGGCCAGATCCAGTACTGCAGTTTCCTCCAGCCCGCGAACCATGGGCCGAATGGTAACAACACCACCACTATCCCAGTTGGTGAGATTAGTGGCGCCGTATATGGTAGCGCCGGTGCCGTACATAAAGCGGTTGGAATTGTGTGGATCGATTTCCACCGATTCATTCATCCAACCCAGTTTTGGGGCTTCCTCCGGCGGCTGTGGTTGGGCACCGAAACTGAGCCACGGTACACTGCGGATATCCATTTCGTAGCGCTTGCTGCGGTTGGGATAGCCATTCCAATCCCATATGCGCGTCCAGCTGGCGCCGCCGTCAGTGGAGCGGAACATGATAGTGTCCGGCCACCAGGAGATCTGAGAGGCCACCATAATGGTGTTCGGCTGACTGCGATCGATAGTCAGACCGGAAAAACCATAGTAAAGATCGTCGCCGCTGACCGGAGTGATATCGGTCCAGGTTTCGGTTTGCGCATTGAATTTCCACACGGCGCCACTGCCGCCGTCATAGGGTCCCCCGGTATCGCTGGTGGCAACATAGAGCACGCCGTTGACTTCGTCGTATACGCCCTTGTGAGGTATATAACCTGTGGGTGCGCCTGGTATGGCTTCCCAGGTGGCACCGCCATCTGTGGAGCGGTAGAGGGATTCGTTGAGATCGGCCACCCCCACATAAATAACTTCAGAACCCATTCCATGGGTGCCCGAAGAGGAATCGAAGGTGACCCAGACTACTCCCTGCAACTGATTTAAGTAGTTATTGGGGTCATCGGGGTCCTGGGCGTAGGTGCCGGGATTGGGGAAATTGCTCACCTCCGACCAGGTCACCCCGAAATCGGTACTGCGCCAGAGGCCATTGCCCCCTTCCGCACCGAAATAAATGGTGCTGTTGTCGTTGGGGTCTATTGCCAGCCGCTCGCCCATGCCGCGGCCGGGCATATTGCCGCCGATATGGAAAGGCAGCTCGGTCACCTGCCAGGTTGCACCGCGGTCGGTGGAGCGGGCGATAGCGCCATTGTTTGGGTCCCAGCCATTAGTGTACATCCCCAGTGCGGCGTAAACGCGATCCGGATCCACCGGGTCGGTGGCAAGACTCAAAACACCGTTCCAACCCCACTTTTCCCAACCGACCCAATCCAGCAGTGGAATCCACGTCTCCGCATGCTTATCCCAGCGGTAGGCACCGCCGATATCCGTGCGCGCATAAATCAGATTCGGTTCGGTGCGATTGAAAATAATTCCCGGCACAAAACCACCGCCGTCGATGCGCACATTACCCCATCTATATTGTTCGCTGGGCACAGCCCATGCGGATGACACCAGCCCCAAGGTCAAGAGTCCCGAAGCCACTCCCGCAGATAGTTTTCGCAAGTTCATCGCTGATTTTCCTCGTCCTTTTTGAGAGATAAATCCGTGGAGGCGGGATACGTCTGCAGTGCGCTTCCACGGAGCGCACTGCAACTGCGAAAATTTATGATTTATATGACTATTTACGGCAAAAGAACTGCTGATTAATCCGCTTATGGCGGTGAAGATACCTCTCGGCTTACTGGGGAGCTCGGGCCCAGTCAATTCCGCCTGAACCCGGCTCGTCGGCGAGTCTTACCAGATGCCTGGCACGAATCGATAACGCACCTGACGGCAATACTCCCGGTAGTCCGCATCCATACTTAAATGCCGCTCTTCCGTAATCGCCCGCCAGTAGTAGATCCATGTCATCAGAAGCAGGCCGAGCGTATGCCCCAGAGCCAACTGCCAACTGCCGTGGAATCCCTGGAACAAAATGACCGGAAACATCACACACCACCAGGCAAAGTTTTTTGCCGCATAGGCGGGGTGACGCACAAGGCTGTAGAGACCGGTGCGGATGATTCCGCGATGTGTCAGGTTGGAAAAGCGCACGCCGAAATGGACGGTGGCAGCCACATAGATCAGATAGCTGGCCAACATCATCGCGGTAAACAAGGTCACCAACCAGGGCGAACCCAGCTGCAGCACTTCGCGCTCTCCGGGCGCAGCGTAGTAGAGCCCGAGGAACATCTGGAACGGCGGGTAGCACAACAGGCATACCACCCAGCCGAGCAAAGTGGGTTCCGCAGACACCGTCTGGTTATCAAACCAGCGACTGGAGACCATATAACCGCACCAGGCCAGAGCGACGTCAATGGAAAATACCAGTGCTACAGTAATATTGAAAAAATCCAGGTTGAATTGCCTGTGACTGTAGCGGTTTTCCGCAATCGCCGCGGGGAGGCCATCAAACATATAACCGACATTGTTCACCAGGTGGGGAAACTGGTCGGCAAAAAACACCGTCATCAACGGCGCAAAGAAAAGCTTCACCAATAAGGCGCGCAGGTTTTTCCTATCTGCCTCTTCGAATTTTGGCCGTCGGCCGGCCAAAAACCGCATTGCCTTGATACAGCTGTGTGCCAAATCCAGCTTGTCCGCCGCCTTGGAATGCTTTAAAGCCCGAGTGAGTATCACATAGGGCAAACCACCCCAGAGCCAGGCGACCCACGCCAAATCCAATAGGCGGAACCAGGGCTGATAGTAGGGGTGGTTGCGCGCAAAGCCGTATTCACCAGCGCTGTGAAAGAAAAAGATTACCAGGGCCAACAGGCCCAAATAGGTCAGGTAGTAAAGCACGCTGTGCAGAGCAAACACGAGCCAGTAGCCGTGCCGCAATTTTGGGTCCAGGCGAAAAAAATCGGACCCGTGCCACAATCGCAGGCGCAGCAATTCCACCAACAGCATAACAGCGGCGCTGAAAACCAGCGCCGCCAGAATACTGTCCAGGCGGTTGTCAGTAATCTGCCAACCACCGATGGAAAGCCCTTTGCTCAATACCTGATGGGCGTTGTACCAAGCCGCGCAAAGGAGCACTGCTAAGGCACCGGCCGCGCCGGAAATCCAGGCGCGGTCGGTGATCCAGCTCCGCGCTCCGCTGACAACGCGGGCGCGGGCATCGGCAGTGGCTACTGCGCCGTGCATGTGACGGCTCCGAGGTTACCGGGGGTGCCCTGCATACCGAAGGTGGCACTCTGGCCCGGCTGCAGGCTGCCGTTGTAGCTGACGTTGCTGGCACTCAGCTGGCTACCGGACGTGGAGGACAAACTGGCGTTCCAGTGGTTCCCAATCGTCACCTCCTGCCCGAAATCCAGCAGCACGGTCCAACCATCCACAGGCTCGCTGCCCTCGTTGGTCACAGTGATATTGTTAAGCACAAATCCCGCGCCCCAGTCATCCATTTGCCCAACGGTACAACCTAGGCTGCCCGCTGGCGCCTCAGCCACTTCAAAGGTGACACTGTCGCTCGCACTCAACTCTTCGCCGTCCTGCGTCGCGACAAGTTTCAACATGTAGAAGCCGATCTCATCCGGAGCCTGTACGGTGAGAGTTCCGGAGCCGCTGCCAGTGGCAACCAGGGTGCCGTCCAGATAGAGATTAACGCCCTCGGCGTTTTGCAGGTTGTACTGCACCCGGACATCCGCACCCGGTGCGAAGCGGGCACCATCCACGGGACTGGTGATATTGACAGCGGGAATTTCCGGCGCTTCCACCTCAATGGAAATGGTGGCCGGCTGGGAAGTTGCGCCGTCGTTGTCGGTCACGGTAAAGGTAAAGCTGTCGGTACCGAAGAAGCCCGCCGCCGGTGTGTACAGTCGGCTGGCGCCACTGCCTTCCAGGGTGCCGTTGGCCGGACCGTTCACCACGGTGTAAGCGGCAATGCTACCGTCGCTGTCGCTGCCGCTCAGGGTGACGGACAGGGATGTTTCGTAAGGCGTGGACAGATTTTGACTGTCTGCAGAAGGCGCACAGTTAACGCCGGTGTCACCGCCGCAACCACCACCGGGTTCCTGGCCCCACACCAATTCACCGTCATCGTAGAGGGCAATCAGCGGCGCTTCTTTACGGGTGCTGTTGTATCCATCCCATGAAGGATCGTTCTCGGGATCCCAGGGTGCGCCCTCAGGTGCGCCGATGCGATACTGAGTTTCCTTTTTCGAGGCGGACTGACCACCGGGATAAATATCTACTCCAGCAAAGGAAACTTCCACATAGTAGATATTGTCTGCAGGATCGCCCCAGGGGTGCGGGCCAGTAAAACCACTGCCCTGGTTGTAGCCGCTGGAAAGAACCAAATCTTCGGGGCCATAGCCTGCATCCACCAGCTCGGAAATATCGATCCAGTAACGCAGACTCAGATTGTCAGTAAGCCGCGCCGGCCATGCAGTGCGGTTGTGTACATAGGAGCTGATCTCTGTGTGACGCGCACTGCTGGAATTGAGTTTGGCGTCTACAAACAGCTCTACGTCACGGGTTTCCGGCGCCGGGAACTGGCTATCGGGAATCGGATTGCCGCCGAAATCGAGCCACAGGCGCGCGAGCGCTCCGGTGAAACCAGCGTTGTAATCAGTGGCCACTTCGTTCAGCACATAGTCGCCGCGGTCGTTGACGAAGTTATCACTGGTGTCCGGGCCACCCACCAGGGCGCCTACCAGCGTGTGGCGGTTCTCTACCGGGTCTTGCAGGCTATCATTCCAAGAGCCGTGGGCCGTACGGTGGTGGGGCGAGGTGGGATAGACGCTGCCGTATCCGATCTGATAACTCATATTCATCGGGTTGTCGCCCAGCAGGTATTCCATCTGCCCTACAGCAAAATTGTAATAGTCCTGCGCACGGGAATTGCCCGGATCCGCAGACTGCAGGTAATCGGAATAAATCAGCGCGATAAATGCGGTATTGGCAGCGTAGCGGGCCGCGCCCCACTGATCCAAATGGGCGAGACCACCGGGGGTGTAGGTAACCCGGTTGCCCTCGTAGCCGGTGCTCCAGTAATCCAGCCAACGCTCGGCGTCGGCGCGGTACTGATCGTCTCCGGTGAGTTTGGCCATCAGCACATAGCTGCCGTAACTCTTGTCGTCCCAGGCATGGGTCCAACGATAGGATTTGATGGGCTGCTGCGGTTCGGTGGACAGATTGTCGTAGTAGCTGACCGCCTTATCCAGATAGCTCTGTTCACCAGTGGCGCGATAGAGCCAAGCGGCGCCCCAAACAAGTTCGTCGTTGTATCCGCTCCAGGAGTTGTAATAGCTGGCCGCATCGGTGATGCAATCGGTGTATTTGCCCCGGTAGTTGTCGGCAAAGCTGTACAGCTGCTTGGCGTGCTCCAGCAAGTTGGCCGCGTACGCAGCGTCGGTGGATTCAAACACCATGGAAATGGCAGCCAGTGCCGCGGCTGTCTCCCCGGCCAGATCGGAGCCCGGGCAATTGGCATCGATCTTATAAGATGGGCGCTCCATGGGCATCACTTCCGCCGAACCCCACCAACCGTGGTCCAGGCCGCCGTTACCAACCTGCCCCCAGAATTCGTTCGGGGCTGTATGCGCCTTAACGAAGTAATCAGCCACGAAGCGCAGGTTGTTCATCATGTGCTGCAACTGGCCGGTTTGCTCATAGGCCTCGCGGTTTTCCACCACCCCCCAGGCCAACATGGTGGCACTCGACGCCATGGGAAATCCGAACTTCACATGGTCGCCGGCATCGTACCAACCGCCCAGCAAATCCACATTGTTGTCAGCACCGTCGGTCATGCCGGAATCACCGCGCCATTCATTGCGGTTCCAGTCGGGAATGGGACCGGATTGCTGCGCCTCATAAAAGTAAATGGACTTTTGCAGCGCTTCGCCGTAATTGGGCGCGGCAATGGCATCGACCGCCAGTGTCGCGCCGGCAATGATGGCGCACAGTGGTTTCATTAAATACTTCGTAGACTTCATAACATCCTCTTTTTTTTGTTAGTGATGCCTATTTTTCCTTCTCACTAAGAGAGAAAGAATCGCTAAACAGACATCCGATCAAGATATGTTTACTGGGCGGAACAAATCACTGCACCGAGATCACCGGGGGCGCCCTGCATTCCGAACACCGCGCTCTCGCCCGGTTGCAAGCTACCGTTGTAACCGGCATTGCCGCCAATGAGCTCCGAGCCACTACTGTTTTGCAGCGCTATACCCCATGCGTTGCTGATATCCACCGGCTGCTCAAACTGCAGCTGCACCGTCCATCCATCCACCGCGCCGGTACCATTGTTGGTGACGGTGAAGTTATTCAGCACAAAGCCCTCACCCCAGTCGTTTACACTGCCGGCAGTGCACGTGAGAGCGCCGCTGCCACCAGAGGACGACGAACTACTGGAGCTGGAAGAACTACTGGAACTGGAAGAGCTGCTGGAGCTGGACGACGAACTGCTTCCGGAAGAGCTGGAACTGCTGCTGGAAGAAGTACCGCCGCAAGCGGGAAATACGCTGGCGCAACGCGCGGTTTGCGCAATACCATTTTCCCCGTGAATTAACCGCTGCCCCCATTCAGACAAGTTATTGGGGTCCCAGTTAACCGTCATATCCAGGTAGGGTTCCGTATTGCCGGACCAGGACCAACCCAGGTAGCCGATGCCGCGCGCCTCGGCTTCCGCGAGTATCGCGTCTTCGTCCACAGGCTGTCCCTGGTGTTCATACGCGAATTCGCCCACCATCAGCGGCAGCTGCATATCCTCAAAGGCCTGCATATAGTCCGCCACCGTGCCGCGGTCCGGATAGACCTGATACATATGCACGGAGAAAAGCGTATTGGCCAAGGGGTCGGCGGCAAATATCTGCGCGGCGTTGTCCCGCAAATAGCCCTGCCAGTCCTGTCCCCAGTTGGCCGCATCGACAACGAGAGTATGCGTCAGACCCGCTTCACGCAGAGTCTGAATAGCGGCACTGGTATCCTCCACGTAGGCACTTTCCGACACCGTATTACCGAAGGGTTCGTTGGCGATATTGATCAGGATGTAATCTTCCTGCCCTTCAATCGCCGCACGAATATCCGGACTTATCCAGTACTGTGCCGCCTCCGAAATATGAATAGCCGCACCGTCTTCTCCCCAGCCGGTGGCATCGTGTACTTCCAGTACACAGATGAGTGAAAGGGATTTACAACGGGCAATTACATCGGCCACGTCGGCACCGTCATTGCGGCTCCAGCGCCCCCCGGTGGCCAGCACGACACGCACGGCGTTGGCGCCAGTGGCTGCGATGTCTGCCAGGGCCTGTGGTGTCTTGTCCCTGTACCAGGTATGGGCATGGTTGACGCCGCGCATCACGAAAGGCTCACCATTGGCATCCAGCAGCTGACCGTTCTCAATGGAGAAACCCGCCCAACTGTTGGCCGCCAGCAACAAGCCCGCCGCAGCTATGCATTGAGATAACTTTTTCATTTTTCACCCTTGCTGCAGACCCCCTCCACAAACGCGTGGAGGGGGCAAAGCGGTTAAAGCGGTGGATAGGCGTTTTCCAGCAATACCTGGAAGCCCTCCGGGAACCAGCCGCCCGCATGAGGCGCATTGGGCAATGCACCCGTGCTCACACTGCCGTCGTAGCGGTTGGATGCATTCGGGTCGCACATGGGATCATGTTTCTTGTTGGGATCGTTCGGGTCCTGTTCGAAATTCGGATCCGCGATACCATCAGACTCACCCGGTGGTTTGACCCATACATAGGCGTCCACACCCGGGTGCGGATTGGCCTGAGGCCGGAAGCCGACACCGCCGGGCTGGTTGCACCAATTGCCGCGATGTTCGCGCCGGTCGATACGTGATTCGTTCACGTAAGTGTTCACATCCAGGCTGGCGGACACGCCAGTGGGTCGGTCCGGGCCACCCCAGCCATTACGGCCGGTGTCAATCAGCATACCGATCGTTTCAGGCGCACCGCGGTCGATCATCGCCTGGCGCCAGTCCTGAACGAAATCCAGCTCCTCGAGATAATCGTTCCACTCGTAAAAATCCGCAGAGCGGATTGGCTGGCCACCTACAGTCAAAGTGGGATCAGGCAGGAAAGGCTCCTCAACCGGTGCGTAATTGGAGGTGTTGCTGACGAAACCTGCCACACTGTTCCAGCCCTTGTCGGTGGTTTCAATCAGATCACCAATCAAAGATACTGCTGGACCAAAGTTGCTGCTCCAGCCGAGCCATCCGGAATTACCAATATCGACATAGGAATAGACATTAGGCAATGTGGAGAGCTGATTTAACGCGTAGCGAATACCGTCGCGGTAACCTCCCGGACCATTGGCCTCCTGACACTCCGGCGTACTCAGGTTGGTCACCAAGTTCGGCAGTGAATCCACTTCGATAACAGCGACAATATTGATATCCGCGTAGGCGGGATCGGAGAGTATCTCCACGATCGGATCGATGTATTCCAGTTTGTAACGCTCGAATCCATTCTCGGAAATCAACAACTCACCGTTGGAAGCCAGCGCCGCGCAATCGCGGTTCGGCAGGTTGTAAACCACAAAAGTAAACAGATCGTTGCCATTGGCCAGTGCTTGGTCGAGGTGGCCGCGCAGTCCCACGCCTTCTGTGATAGCTGCGATACGATCCATCCATACTGCGGTACTGTAGTTGGCGATGGCACTGCCGCCCGGCTCCGACGACGCATTGGCCGACCACTCCGGATTTACGTACCAGCTGCTGGAAGCGGCGAATGGATTATCCAGACGGCCGCCGGAAGAGCTGGACGAACTGGAACTGCTCGATGAACTGGAAGAGCTACTGGACGAACTCGAACTGGACGAACTGCTGGAAGAGCTGGAGCTGGAGCTGGAAGAGCTACTGGATGAACTGGAAGAGCTACTGGATGAACTGGAAGAGCTACTGGATGAACTGGAAGAGCTGCTCGAAGAACTGGAACTTCCGCCATCCCCATATTCAAATTCCACCGTCACCGGTACCGCAGCTATATTGCCCGGCGCCGCAACAAATCCAAAACTCACCTGACCACCGGGAGCAATGGCACCATTGTAATCAGCGGCTTCCACCACATAACGATCGCCAACGTGGGAAACAATAACACCGTTCCACAGGTTCCCGATATCCACCGGCATATCGAATTCCACGGTCCAGCCGCTGGTCGCCGAAGACTCATCGTTGACCACGACAACTTCCGCCTGCAAGCCGCTGCCCCAATCGTTGACGATATTCATTGAAGCCTGGGCGGCATAAACACTGGGCGCCGCCAAGCATAGGCCCAGAAGCGATACGCTTCGCTTAAATAATCGATACATGTTTTCCTCTTAGCGCAAATTGCGAATCGGATGTTTGGAAAAATCCCCGGAACAACACCGGCCTGTGGCCAGAGAATGCCGAGCGTAAGCTCGGCACTCGGATGCCTGTTCCGGGAATCCTTATCGCTTTATTGATTTCCCCACAGGATATTGAGGAGGTTGGTCTTGCGCTGATCGAAGTCGAGCCACTCACCCCAACCAGCAGTGTTGCTAATCGGGTCATAGGCATGACCGTACCAGCCCCCGGTGTCACCGGATTCGGGGTTGATGGACCAGTAACAGCCCTGGATATTTTTTTCGGCCATGTAATTCACAAAGGCTTCCTGCCACTGGCCATCAACAATACCCGGCTGGATGTGATCCCAGCGGTTTTGGTCGCGCAACGCAGCTTTGTTGGGCCAGTCCAGGTTGCCGCCGAACTCGCCCACCACCACGGCGTAACCCAGATCGCGCAGGTAGCCGAAGTGCTCCTCCCAGCTGGAGCGCAAAATCTCCGGGTTGATCACGATATTACAGTCGGCATCACCGGCGGCATCCCCTTCCAGATCCGCACACTCGGGCTGTGCCGGGTCCATAAACATCTTCTGTACGTACACAGAGGGGCCATAGGTGTGCGGTGAATATACCAGCCGCTCCTTGGGAATATCCGGCGGGTTGTCACCGGCCTCGAAGAGGTTTTCTCCCCAGTTGGGCACGGTGAACTCATCCCCGTGTGGTACCTCGACGAAAGTTTCCGGGGTACCGTCCTGGTTATTGGCGGTGGCCGAAACACCCTGCACAAACAACAGCAGGTTGGGGTTCACTGAGTCAATAGCTGCATAGGCGTCTTCGATATGGGTCTTCCACTCTTCCCAGGTGTAATCCCAGGGTTCGTTGAAGATGTCGATACCGATAATGTTGTCCACACCCAGCGCCTGATCCATACCGGCCAGTTCGCGCAGCGTATTGAGCCACGCCTCCTTGTCGTAAGGCTGGATGCGGGTCACGCTGTCCGGATTACCGGTAGCCGCACAGGAGCTGTCCTCGCGGGGGTAATCGTAGTTTTCGCGATCGGCGTCCACATAGGGCGGACGGGCATCAAAACGGCCGGCACGCCAGCCCACATAGTTGGAGCAGGAGTGCACATCGAGCATTACCTCGATATTGTTCTGATCCGCGGCGACAATAAATTCTTCCAGCGCCTGACGCGCGTTGGGCACCCGCACAGATTCGTGGTTTTTCAGATAGGGAGCTTTGCCCTGCGGATCGTTCGGATCCAAGGTCTGCGGGGCAACAGGGAGGCGCACCACATTGATTCCCATGGCGGTGATCTCGCTCATGGTCTGCTGAATGGTGCGGCCAGTGCCCTGATTATTGTTCGCCCAGACGGTGTTACCGATATAGAGTTCCATGGGCGCACCGCTCGGGTTTACGGGCTCATCGGAAGGCTCGTGCCGGCCCTCCAGGCCGAACCAGGAACCACAGCGCACCGGGAATACTTCACCGTTCTTGGTGATATTGCCGGTCTCATCCACGCGGAATACCACACCGCCGCTGGAGGAACTGCTGGAAGAACTGGAGCTGGAAGAACTGGAGCTGGAAGAACTTGAGCTGCTGGAACTCGAAGAGCTAGACGAGCTCGAGGAGCTGGATGAACTGGAGGAGGAACTGCCTCCATCACCGTTGACGATGACCGGAACCGGCGACGCATTGCCCGGTGCACCGATAAAGCCAATGCTTATCTGACCGCCCGGCGCAATTTCGGAATTGTAATCCGCTGCCCCCACTACATAGTGGTTACCCACATGAGATAAAATAACACCATTCCACAAATTACCAATGTCTACCGCCATATCAAATTCGACGGTCCAGTCCGACAAGGTGGTAGACTCATCGTTGATTACGGTGATTTCCCCCTGAAATCCTGATCCCCAGTCATTGACGATATTCATATTTGCCTCAGCCGCATAGGCGTCGGCGACTCCGAGACACAGTAACCCCATCAGGGCACTGGATTTACATAACCGATACATGGTTCTCTCCCTTATCGAGAAATTAAATATTGCGTTGTACCTTCCCTGGCTCGGTAATTTGGGTTTTACCGAACTACTCCTGTTTCTGGGTGCGCTATTTTTTAAGCAGCTTGAAAAAGCCGCACCTTATGGTTATTCCTCTATCACTGCGCAGCGGTGCACTCCGGTATACCCACATTTCCTGGCCCACCCTGCATGCCGAAAGTCGCACTGCCGCCCGGGGGCAAATTGCCGTTGTACCCAACGTTGCCACCTAACAACTGGCTGCCACTGGTAACTGGTAAATCGATATTCCACGCGTTGGAAATCGTTACAGAATGGGGGAAGTCCAGCTGGACAGCCCAACTGTCCACCGCCTGACCGCCGTTATTCGTCACCCGGTAATTAATGACAAAGCCGGCACCCCAGTCGTCCATACCTTCCGAAGCACAGGACAATGACGGGCCGCCCGAGGAACTACTGGATGACGAGCTACTGCTGCTGGAAGAAGAGCTACTGCTGGAAGAAGAGCTACTGCTGGAAGAAGAGCTACTGCTGCTGGAAGAGGAGCTACTGCTGGAAGAGCTGCCACCACCGAGATATTCCCGCAGCCAGGTCAACGCCGGCCGTTCGCGGCTGCCATCCGCGGACACCAACCAGGCGTCCGACTGCCAGGTGATACCCTGGATATATCCCCACAGGGTTACCCCGGCCACACCAGGGTGCTCCCACATGACAGGGAATTTCTGCTGATACTGCGCCAGCTGCGCGGCATCATCCGGGTTATTGATATCCAACTCGGACACATAGACGGGCAACCCGGTGGCAGCGAGGCGATCGAGGTTTTGACGGATGGTTTCCGGCGAAGCGGGAACCACGTTGAAACTGTGTGCCTGCACCCCGATGCCATCGATCAATCCTCGGGATTGCAGTAACTGGATAATTTCCAGATAACGTGAAGTAGCGTTACCGTCATTGACGATACCGTACTCGTTAATTAACAACTGACCGTTTACGTGCTGCCGTGCCAGCTCAAAGGATTTGATTACCCAGTCCCAGCCGGTTTGCCCCGCGCCGCCGAGCGCATTGGCATATGAGGGCGGCGCATGCAACGGCTCGTTGACCACATCCCACATATCCGCTTCAGGGTAACGCTGACCGCTGGCCTGTATCCACTCGGTCACTTCCTCCAGTTGCTGCTGCTGGCTCAAACCGCTGACCCACCCCGGTTCCTGATTACCCCAAACCAGGGTGTGCATTTTGATAGGAATCCCCTCTGTGCGGGCGTAATTGTAGGCGGCGTCCAGGCCGCTCCAGTTCATACTGTCGCGGCTGCCTTCCACCGATCCCCATTTACCTGCGTTTTCCGGGGTGACCTGATTCCAGTAGCTACCGAAATTGCCAGGCACGTTGTTTTGGGAAATATTTCCCAGGAATTTGTTTTTCCCGTCCGCCAGTTGGGCCACTGCGACGAGAGGCGCCATTAGCAGGGCTATGGCCAGTGTCTTTTTCATGATTTCACCCTTTCGCTTCTCTCATTATTTCGCTTTTGTTTACTTCTCTGCCGTTACTACCCACCGACTTAACCACTACCGCATAGATGCCATACGGTGTTCTGACATCTTTATTTACCTGCCGCAGAACCGACATCTGATTTCCGAATTGCGGCCAGGCACCTCATCACCGCGCTAGCGCCAAAGAATCCCGGAATGACGCGTCACCGCGGGATAAAGCTCTCGCACCCCCTCTCCGTCGACACGCATGGTGCGCAGCGCCAAACGGCGGGCATCCAGCGATGGTGCATACAGAAAGGCGATTCGCTTTTCGTCTGGCGAAAACACCGGCGCTCTGTGCAGACCGCCGCCCGCACTCAGTCGCCGGGTTTCACCATCGATAGAGGACTGAAATATATGCATGGCGCCCTCGTGTATTTTTTTGTGGGCTGCCTCGTCGTAGCGGTAGTTATAATCCACCAGCGCCGCATACAGCAGGCGCTCACCGTCGTCGGACCAGTCCACCGACTGCTGCACCTCAACCCCCGCCGGCGACAGACGGCGCTCATCTCCGTTTGCCAGATCCAACACTGACAACGACCGCTCGCCCAACCGCAGCGGGTGGCGGATCAGCGCGATTCGGCGTCCATCCGGAGACCAGCGCGCGGCAACCAGCCAATCATCACCAGCGCCCCGCGCCACTGTATTAACGTCTTCATGACTGCCCGAGACCGCTTTCAGCGCAACTGCCGATTCCGCGCCATTACGCAGTGCCAGAACTAAATTTTCCCCACCCGGAGACCAGGAAAAATCAAATATTTCCTCCGCGGAAAAAATTACTTGCTCCTCGCCGCCAAGCTCAATCATCACCAGCTGCTGAACACCGGGAGCATGGCGAATAAAAGCGACGTTGCGCCCGTCAGGCGAGAAACGTGGCATGCGCTCGTCACTATTGCCCGCCGTCAGCGGAACCGGCGGTCTGCCATGGATATCAGTAAGGTAAAGATGGAAATGCTCAGAACGTCGCTCAACATCGATTTTCGGTTCTGTCTCGCGATTGGAACTAAAGACGACCCGGCCATCATCGGCAATGTCTGCATCGATATCCCGCCAACGGATATTGTCTGTGATCCTGCGCAGATCGCCGGCGGAATCCACCGCATAGAGATTAGCCACAGGCCCGGCGCCGGCGGCACTGAATACAAGATCTGCACGAACGGAGACAGGAATCATTGCCAAAATGGCCACCGCAAAATAAATGCGGACAGCTTCAACCACCCAGGCAACCTTCCACACAGAAGAGACTTCATTCATTCTTTCTGACACACGCACCCCTTTTCAGTGCAATCTGCACATTAGATCGCAGCCTCACAAGGCAAGAGAGCCCTATGAGATAAAAGTCCAGGTGGTGCGAGAAAGTAATTTATTTGGCTTTTGGGGGGCGCAACGGAAGAGTTTACTAATCCGGCGTCCCTGCCTTTTTATTGCGAATAAATATTCGCTAATCGTCGATGGCCTATCTCATCCCTCTACATCGGCACAAGAGCACTCTTGCACCGGGGAAAGATAAGGTTTGTTTACGCTAACAATAAAATTGCGGCGCCACAATCGGGCCGATAATTTACGCGCCACACATTTGTAAAATTACTACAAGGTTCTCAAAACAAAAATTTTCAGTTCCTGTGCGTCGCAATCAAAATTATTTGGCGCAAAAAAAAGACGGGGGATTTACTCCACCCGCCCAAGCTCGCACCACAATTCAAAAAACAAAAATCCAACGAAACATCCATCCATCATGGATGGATGGGGGGCGGCATTCTATCCACACATTTCACGGAAGTGAAGGCGAAAACTCATCCCCTCCCCCAGGATCGCACCGCCGCCAATCCAGTGCTTGCCGTTCGCAAAGGATCATCTGGCTGGTCATGCTCCACAAATCCAAACTCAAAACCAGCCATGTCTGCGCCGAGGATGATTTTTTTGAAGTCAATCACCCCCGCACCAACATCCACCATATTTCCATTCGCATCCATGTCTTTTAGATGCCAGAGGGGAAAACGTCCCGGGTATTTTTTGAAGTATCCTTCAGGTTCCCGATTCGCTTTGGCTATCCAAAAAAGATCCATTTCGAAACTCACTAGATCTGGATCGGTATTTTCAAGCAACCAATCGTAAGGGACGAACCCTCCATCTGCAGAGAACTCGAAATCGTGGTTGTGATAGGCAAACCGCAGGCCGGCTGCACGGCATTTCTCACCCCACTCATTGCAGCGCTCCGCGAGCCGTTTGAAGTTTTCCGTACCACGCTGCCTCTCTTCCAGCCACGGCAAAACGAGGTAGCGATGACCGATACGGAGCGCGGCTTCCAATGCTTGTTCCAGCTGCGTCTCCAATATTTGCAACGGTACATGCACTGCCGGAGCTGAAAGCCCTTCGGCATCGAGCATTCTTCTCACTTCTGTGGGCTTTAGCCCAAAATAATCGGAAAACTCCACTTCCCGATAACCGATTTCCGCCACCGCTGCCAGGGTACCGGCCACATTTTTTTTCATCAGCGAACGCAGCGTATATAACTGCAGTCCGGGAATTTTTCCGGCTTCCTCCTGCCTGGGCCTGAAGGCATTATCCTCCGCTAGCGCCGTCACACCCATCCCGGCGGCAGCCAGCCCGAGTGCACCCAGTTGCAAAAATCTTCTACGCTGCATTGATCCCTCCGCAAATAATGTATCCATTCAGAAAAATTGCTTCTCTTATCCAGTCCACATATTTCGCTCAAAGCCAATCACACCTGCCCTTGTCGAAATTTTTTTACTGCGAAAGCCACTGCCCGCGCGGTTAAAGCCATTAAAGTTAATGAAGGGTTTTGGCAGGGCGAAGAAGCCAGAGAGGCACCGTCGGTGACGAACAGGTTCGGCACCTGGTGACACTGATTGTAAGCGTTGAGTACCGAAGTTTTTGGGTCACGCCCCATACGGGCGGTACCCGCTTCGTGGATGGTGAGTCCGGGAGCGTGCTCTTCATTTGACGAATTGATATTTTTCAACCCCGCAGCCTCGAGCATTTCCACCGCGGAAGCGAGCATATCTTCCCGCATGCGATACTCGTTTTCACTCCAACGCGCCTCCACGTGTAGCAGCGGCATACCCCAGCGGTCGCGTTTTTCCGGATCCAACCAAACGCGGTTTTCGCGCCTGGGCAACATTTCTCCAAAGCCGGATAAATAGAAATACCACGGACCCGGCATTCGCAGCCGGCGCTTGAAGTCGACGCCAAATCCGGCTTCGCTGGCCCCGCGCCGCCAGCCCGCGCGCCCGCCGCCCCCCTGGTAGGCAAAACCGCGCAGATAGTTTTCCCGCTTGTGACCCAGGTTGCGGAAGCGCGGAATATAAATGCCGTTGGGACGGCGGCCGCTGTAATAGTGATCCTCGAATCCGGGATAGATACCCGCGGCACTGACCCGCATATGGTGGTCCATCAAATAGCGACCCAGTACGCCGCTGCCGTTACCAATGCCATTTGGAAATGCTTCCGATACCGAATTCAACATGATTTGGGTGCTGGGCAGTGTACCGGCACAGAGAAAGATCAGGTGGGCTTGGAACTCACGCGGCCGGAGAGTATCTCGCTCCACCGCGCGCACACCGCTGGCGCGACCGCGCTCGCGATCGAAAATAATTTCGCGCACAACCATATCGTGCACCATTTCCAATCGGCCGGTTCTGCGCGCCGCTGGCAGTGTGGCAGCGGGTGTTGAGAAATAAGCACCAAATGAACAACCGCGGGCCTGCTCGCACATATTGCGGTTCATACATTTGCCGCGCCCGAGGTCAGTATGAATTTTTTCCGGCGCCGTCAGGTGTGCGGCGCGGCCTATGATCAAACGCCTGTCGGGAAAGGCTTTTTCTATACGCGCCTTTACCGCTTTTTCCACACAATTCATTGCCATCGGTGGCTGGAAGTTGCCGTCTGGAATCTGTGCCAAACCATCGCGGTTGCCACTGATACCGGCGAAGGCTTCTACATGGTCATACCACGGCGCCAAATCTTGGTAGCGGATGGGCCAATCGGTACCGTGGCCGTCCTCGTAATTGGCGGTGAAATCCAGTTCGCTCCAACGGTAGCACTGGCGTCCCCACATCATCGATCTGCCGCCGGTTTGATAACCGCGAATCCAGTCAAAAGGCGCCACCTGCTCGTAGGGATGTTCACGGTCATTGACGAAGCGATCGCGACTCTGCTCGTTAAAGGCGTAGCACTTGCTTTGCACCGGATAGTCCCGCTGCGCGAGTGCCTCGGGCACCAGGCCGCGGTTTTGCAGCTCCCAGGGGGCCGCAAAGTCGCTTTTGTAATCGCGGGGATGGGATATCTCAGAACCGCGCTCAATCAGCAGCGTGCGCAGGCCGCGTTCGGTGAGCTCTTTGGCCGCCCAGCCCCCAGCGATGCCAGAGCCGATCACTATGGCGTCGAAGATGGGAGTTTTCATTGTTTGCGTTACTCCGTCGCCCAGGAGCGTCCGATTTCCGCCAACGGCACGCAACCGCGATAGTCACCAGGCACAGACACGTAACGCAACTCGCGGCTGGCACCCGCCTCAGAGGTGTAGTAGCCGATCAGTGTCAGTTCCTTGAACTCGCGGAAAAAGGAATAACGGGAAGAGTCTCCCCCGGAAAATGCCTCCCGGTCCATGCGCTCGACGATACGCTCGCGGGCAGTGGCATCGGCGCGCAGAAAACCATCACTGGCCTCGACACTGGCACGCGCATTGACCTCCTCCAGACCGCGCAGGAAACGCGCCCGGTGCCCGGGAGTGAACTGGCTGAACAAAGTTTCGATAAATTGGGGCACACCAGCACGGCGGGCGCCGGGGGTGTCGGTATCGGGCAGAATCATATCCGCCAGTTCCGCCACCAGTTCCCGGTGCGCCACGGAAAATTGATGCAATGGGGGAGTAGTTCCCGCTCGCAGCAGGGCGGCGCTGACGGCAGGGGAAATCGCGCTCACGCCGAGCGTCAGGGCAGCGCGGCGCAGCAGCGCCCGCCGGGCCTGATCCGGGCCTAGTTCGGTCGCGCTCATTGCTCTCATCCTTCGTTATTTTTATTGATATTTCCCACCGCGCCGGGGCACGGCCGGACTTTTGCAACATACGCACCAAAAGAATGTAACCGGTTTCACCCATGCCCACAAGTGGTGCAAAACAATCTGGCGCCGTTTGCAACTGGCAGCTTGGGGTTGCCGGTCCCATCGCTTGTGAAACCCGCTAAAGTGAGCGCAAACTCACCCCGAGTGGTAGCGGTCAGCGCACCGGGCCCGTACTGTCGCGCACCACTAAGTCATAGGGGAGGACACTGTGGGTAACCCCTTGCTGCCGCCCCTCCAGCTGATCGATGAGCAGCCGGGCCGCAGTGGCGCCAAACTCTTCTGCCGGCTGAGCAATGGTGGTCAGTGGCGGATCGCTGTAGGAGGCAAAGGCAATATCGTCGAATCCCGCTACGGAAATATCCTCCGGGACCCGCAACCCGCCCTGCTTGATACGTTGTATCGCCCCGATGGCCATTTCGTCGTTCTCACAGAAGATGGCGCTGGGCGGATTATCGCGGGTAATCAGGGTGCCGGCAGCGCGGTGGCCGGACTGCAGGGTGAAATCGCCGGGGCATAAGAGCGTCTCGTCGTAGATGATACCGGCTGCATCCAGGGCGTCCCGATAGCCGGCGATACGGTCGCGGGTTAGCGGGCTGCGCTGGGGCCCTTTGATCACCCCGATACGCCTGTGCCCCAGACGCACTAGGTGATCGGTCATAGCGCGGGCGGCGGCGCGGTTGTCCAGCTTCACCGAGGGGTAGCGGCAGTCGTCCATCACCTCGCAGGCATTGACCAGCGGCGGCAAACCGCCGGGGAAATCGGAACCCACCCCGCTATCGGCGAAGGGATCAAAGGCGCGCAGCTGAATGACGCCGTCCGCCTGAAAATTCTGCACCATGCGCGCGTATTCGCGCTCAGTCTCCTCGCGCCCCTGGGTATTGCACAGTAGTACCTGGTAGCCGGCCTCCCGCGCGCAGCCCTGGATGCCGGTAATCACCCGGGAAAAGAAGGGGTTGGCGATCACTGGCACCAAGACCACCAGATTGCGCGTGCGCCGCGAGCGGAACTGCACCGCCATCAGATTGGGTTTGTAGCCGGCCGCCTCCACCGCGGCCAGTACCTTTTTGCGCGTGCGCGGAGATACCAGGTCCGGCTTGGCCAGGGCGCGCGATACCGTAGCCACGGATACGCCGGCCAGCCTGGCCACGGTGCGGATATTCGACATGGGAAACTCCACCTTCAGCAATAAAGCAGCCGCCGTCCGCCGGAGCGAAGCACCAAATGTGGCGCGCTATCCATCCCGCCGGCTATTGACATAAAAAAATGTAACCCGTTACATTCCTCCGCACAAGCAACCGCCAGCCGTCGGAGCGGAAAACAACAATCAGCGGTTTTCCTCAGGAGGGCTGGGTGAAGCAGTCGGACAGTCACAAGTTGCGCCTGGGTATGGTCGGCGGTGGTGAAGGTGCATTTATCGGCGCCGCGCACCGCGCGGCAGCAGCCCTGGACGGACGCATTCAACTGGTGTGCGGCAACTTCAGCCGAGCCCCGGACAACAACCGCCGCAGCGGCCGCGCCCTGGGACTCAGCCCCGCCCGCATCTACCCGGATTGGCGCACCCTGATCGAATCCGAGGCCGCCCTGCCGGAATCCGAGCGCATGCAAGCGCTCACTATCACCACACCCAACCAGTTGCATGTACCCATTGCCGAGGCGGCACTCCGGGCCGGCTTTCACGTGTTCAGCGAAAAACCCGCGGGCGTGTCACTGGCGGAAGTAAAGGCGCTGAAAAGCGCCCTCGACGCAAGTGACCGCAAATACGCCCTCGCCCACACCTACCTCGGCTATCCGCTGGTACAGCAGGCGCGGCAAATGGTGATCGATGGCGCACTGGGCCGCATACGAAAAATCTACGTAAGCTACCGCCAGGGCTGGCTCTCCACTGGGCTGGAAAACAGCGGCAATAAGCAGGCCGGCTGGCGCACCGATCCCGCTCTGGCCGGCGCCAGTGGTTGTATGGCCGATATCGGCACCCACGCTTTCAGTCTGGCGGAATTTGTCAGCGGCCAACCCATCACCCATTTGTGCGCTGAGCTGCGCAGTCACGTCGAGGAGCGGCGGCTGGATGACGATGGCGCGGCCCTGTTCCGCACCGCCGGTGGCGCCAGCGGCGTACTGATCGCAAGCCAGGTGTGCGCAGGCGAAGAAAACGATCTGACCCTACACATCTATGGAGAAAAAGGTGGGCTGGAATGGCGCCAGATGGCGCCGGATACTCTGGTTCATCGAATCCCCGGCGGCGAAGTGCGCCTGCTGCGCGCAGGCAGCGACAAAAACTTTCTGCACCCGCGCGCCCTGCAGGGGTTGCGACTGCCCGCCGGTCACCCGGAAGGCTACCTCGAGGCCATGGCCAACCTTTACCGGGATTTCGCCGCTTCGATTCTCGACGGCGTGCCAGCCAATTATCCAGGTATAGAAACAGGTATCCGCGGTATGGCGTTTATTGAAGCGGTCGTCGCCAGCCGCGGCAACTGGGTGGCCCTGGCAGATACCGTGGACTCGCCGACCGAGGTGCTCTCATGAGTACAACGGACTCAAGCATCAAGGGGCCCGCCCTGTTTCTCGCCCAGTTTATGGGCGACCAACCGCCGTTCGACAGCCTCGCGGCCATCTGCCGCTGGGCCGCGGACCTGGGGTACCGGGGAGTGCAGATCCCCACCTCGGACAGCCGCTGCCTGGACCTGCGCCTCGCCGCCGAAAGCCAGGCTTACTGCGACGACCTGCGCGCGCTCTGCGCGGATGCTGGCGTGGAAATCACCGAGCTATCCACCCACCTACAGGGACAACTGGTGGCCGTACACCCGGCCTACAACGAGCTGTTCGATAACTTCGCCCCACCGGAACTGCGCGGTAAGCCCGATACGCGCACCGACTGGGCAATCGAACAATTGCTGCTCGCCGCGAAAGCCAGCGAGCGCCTGGGCCTTACAGCCCACGCCACCTTTTCCGGTGCCCTGATGTGGCACCTGGTCTACCCCTGGCCACAGCGGCCAGCAGGGCTGGTGGAACAGGGCTTTGCGGAACTTGCGCGGCGCTGGGAGCCCATACTCGACGCCTTCGGCGAAGCCGGCGTGGACCTCTGCTACGAAATACACCCAGGCGAAGATCTGCACGACGGCGCCACCTTCGAGCAGTTCCTGCAGGCGGTGGACGGGCACCCCCGCGCCAAGATTCTCTACGACCCGAGCCATTTCGTCCTGCAGCAGCTGGATTACCTGGACTTTATCGACCGCTACCACGACCGCATCGGCATGTTCCACGTTAAAGATGCCGAATTCCGCCCCAACGGCCGCGCCGGCGTCTACGGCGGCTATCAGAACTGGCAGGACAGGCCCGGCCGCTTCCGTTCCCTCGGCGACGGCCAGGTAGATTTCAAAAGTATCTTCAGCAAGCTCAGTCAGTACGGCTACCACGGCTGGGCGGTGGTGGAGTGGGAGTGCTGCCTCAAACATCCGGAGGACGGCGCCCGCGAGGGGGCGCGCTTCGTGCGCGAACACCTGATCCGCCGCGCCGACAAGGCCTTCGACGACTTCGCCGGCGGGGCCAGCGATGCCGGGCGCAACGCGCGCATTTTAGGCATCAGATAGCTCGAGCCGGCGGGCAAACAAAACCGCGCCGCAATTCATTCACCGCCAAACGAACAGCTGCGGCGCGGCCCATAACAACAATAAAGCGATGGGAGAAAAACCATGACTAGTCCCGCGCAGTACCCCCGCAGTAAACTTTTCCTTATCGGCGTCCTCGCCCTTTTCACCGCCGCCATGAGCGCCTCCCTGCGTGCCACCGTGGCGGGCAATATCAAAACCGAGCTACTCGACGCCATAGACCTCGCCAGGTCGGCGACACTCATCGCCGAAGCCCTCGGTGTAGCCTTTCTGGGCTTTGCCTTTACCCTCTTCGCGGTCAGCCCCTTTCTGGACCTGTTGGGTATGCGCCGGGTGGTAATCGCCGCCGGTACCTGCCTGGGCGGGGGCACTCTGCTGACGATTTGTGCACCGCTGCTCGGGGGAGAGGCTGCCTACCGAGTAATCTGGGGCGGCATGCTGTTATGCGGTATCGGCTGGGGCTGCGTGGAGGCGACGATCAACCCGATGACCACAGCTCTCTACCCGGAGCAAAAAACCCACCGCCTGAACGTACTGCACGCCTGGTGGCCGGCAGGCATGATCGCCGGAGGGCTCGCGGGTGTGGTCCTGGGGACATTGAATATTAGCTGGCAGTGGGCACTGGCTCTTGTTCTGTTACCTGCATCCGCGGTGATATTGCTGTCCCTCAACACCCCCTTCCCTCCTACCGAACGTGCCGCCAACGGCATCAGCATGGGCGAGATGTTCGCAGAGATAGTGCGCCGCCCCAGCTTCTTTATCTGGTTCGGCGCAATGCTGCTCACCGCGGCTTCAGAGCTGGCACCGGGGCAATGGGTGGACCTGGCCCTGACTCAAAAGGTGGGCTTCCGCGGTATGCTGCTGTTGGTATACGTAAGCGGGCTGATGTTCGTAATGCGCCACTTCGCCGGCCCCCTGGCACACCGCCTTTCCAACGCCGGGCTGCTGTGGTTTTCCAGCCTGCTGGCGGCACTGGGCCTGTGGCTGCTATCTCAGGCCCAGGGACCGATAACCGCGCTCCTCGCCGCCACCGTCTGGGGCACAGGCGTCTGCTTTATGTGGCCCACCATGCTCGCCAGCGTATCCGAACGCTATCCTCGCGGCGGTTCTCTGATGATCGGCCTACTGGGATCTGCCGGAGCCCTGTCCATTTATTTTGTACTCCCCATGCTCGGCGCCTACTACGACCAAGTGAAGGCCGAACTAGCCGGCGGCTCCGAACACCTTTCACAACTGTCCGCCGAAGCGCTGGCGGAGATACAGGGTTTGGCTGCGGCCGAGTCCTTCGCCCTGGTTGCCCTGTTGCCGATGGCACTATTACTGGTATTTGGCGCTATCTGGCTCTACGACCGCCGCAGCAGTGCTGCACCAGAGCCCCGCACTGTAGAACCGGGATAAAACTCAACCCGCCGCAATTCCCCCCTGTATCAGGACAGTTTCGCTTCTACTGAAACAAAGAAAGCAAGACAGGGGGGCGACAAACAAGAACACATAGCCTCGTTACTCCACCGAGCATCCAGCCGTCATACTGAAGAAGCTGTTGCTTGGGCGGATATCCTGGGACGAACGTCACCCATGACCATGGTAGAGCCCCTGAAAACTGTTTATACAAACATCATTGTTGCAGGAACCGATATATCAAGCCCGTGCTCAGTAGACGGCGGCTCTTATTCACCGATGAGCAGTTGTTAACTCGTTGACTTTAAACGGCGTAGTGATAAAACTTGGAGCCACATCAACAAAAAGATAACTGAGCATCTTGCTCGTTTAACTCCTGAATTCAAATCGAGCTGTAGGTTATCTCATTGATTTCAATGGAGATTTTCCAGCGTGTGGTATTGCGCGCCTGTGAACAAGAGCCAAGATAATATAGAGCCACTGGACTGTGAATAAAACTGTTAGGCAGTATCGTCTAATTTTAAAAGGATGAAATACAGCAATGACTGCTACTGTTTTGAAGGACGTATTACTATCGAAAAATCAGATAGAGAAGTATTTTGATGGGCAGGTCCCAATCAATTTATGGAGGGCGATGAACGTTAAAGCGAACAAGGAGCCCTTCGAATTTGTAGAGGAACCGTATATGTTATCTAATGGTCGGCCTCGGCCAGCAGATATTAAAATAGAAAATGTCGGGAAGGAAAAGTGGGTAAAGGTCAAAGAAAGACCGCGAGGCCTAAGTACCTTTGACAAGCCGGGGCTTCCTAAAGGAAAAAATTGGGAATATTTTCGAATTCCTAAAGGCACAACACTACCTTATGGGCTTGCCATAGTTAAAGATGAGTATAATTCGCGCTTTGATGCAACCCATTATACAATTGCCCCAGCTTTTGATATGCCATTGTGGCGGTTTAAGATGTTGCTGAACTCACTTGCGCAAGACTTAATTAAGGAAGCTGTATAATGGAAATACCGAATACATGGGCGCCTTTAATGCTCTCCGCAGTTAGGGATGCAGTGTTATACACTGAAAGCCTGTTAAATAGTGAGACAATTCGGGATCGATCCGACTATGAAGAACATCATTTACAATTAACACAGTTTCTGGAGTACCTAAAATCCGAATACAAATCTATAGAGGATGAGGTTGGTCTGCCTTTAGATAAGATACTTTAGATTGCCTAACAAGTGAATTAAGCCGACCGCTAAAGCGGCGGCTTATCCAAGGCGTTATGCGGCAAGAGCATGACTAGAGTAATTCAGTTATTCTTAGTATTCACCTTTAGTGGAAAGGCATTAGCAATTGATATTTATTGTGGCGATCGAAAATCACTCGATAGAGTTGATATTTTGAATTCCGCATATGAAGCAGCAAAAGTCGTATTTTTGGCAAATGTTGAAGCAGAACACTTAGATGGACCACCTCATCTTAGGTGGCGTTACTCTGCTATTTCTCCAATATTAAAAGGAGAGGTTGCGCGAGAAGGCTACTTTTACCTAAGTGCGGAGCCATGCAAAAGTCCGGACCTTTCAGAAAATGCGGTATTCTTAGTTTTCCTGCAAGATCAACAAGAAATATTAACGTCAGAAAATACATTAATGGTGGTTTACAATCGTGGGAACGCACATGAGGGCTGGGCTTTAGAGTGGGCTAAAAGTAAGGTGCATAACAATGCCAAGCAGTAAAGCTCCGGGCCTTCGGCCCTCCGCGGGACGTCCAACGCTGTTCACATATTGTGCGGGTCGCTGCGCTCCCATTTTCGCACAATACGTGCACAGCATTGGCCGCCCCTGCTGACGGCGTTATGTAATCATAAGAGCTAAAGTGCAATGAAAAAGTACAGACTTAGAATGCTGATTATTTGGTGTGCAATTGTAGTCGTGTACTGTTTGTTCGTCCTGACTACAGAGTATGAATTTAAGCTCTTAGAGCTAAGCGCTATTACCAATATCTTCCTACTGATAGCTCTATTCAAGGAAAGTGGCCCCCAGAAGGTCGAAGATCCGGTAAGTTTTGTGAAATTTTCAGGTGGAAAAATAGCATTTTCCGAAGTGTCCATCCCTGTCAATAAGGTTCAAAAAGTAGCCTTAGAAGTTGTTGAGAATGACTGCTATTTTACTCTTCCTTATAATCAGATTGAGCCAGGAAAATTTCCTAGCTTCGTATTCCCGGCCAAGAAGTTTGAGGAATTCAGAAGACATCTTCTTTCTGGCCTTGGCTCAGTGGAAATAATTACATAACAAACAGCGGCAGAGCGACAGCCAACACTACGCACTTTTTATGTTACTCGCTGTCGCTCAAACATTAACACAAAATATGCTCCGCTCTGGCTGTGCCTGCGCTGGGCGTTATATGATAAAAGGCAACCAATGAATAAAGTTATAATTATCTCTTTTATACTATCAATATTGACTTCTGCGCCATCATTTTCAGCGAGTTTTAATTGTAAAAAAGCAGGTAACGATGCTGAACATTTGATATGCTCTAATCATTCTATTAGCTACCTAGATGAACACCTTTCAGATGTTTATAAATCCTTAATAAAGACCCTTTCTAACAATTCAGATGAAGTTAGAAAAGTGAGAGAAGAACAAAGAAAATGGATAACGCTTAGAAATTCTTCCTGTCGTATTGATATTGAAAAATGTAAATCTACTTATAAAGAGCGAATTGAACGCCTAAGAGATACTTTGTCAGGTTTTATTAATGAACCAAACTTTGTGATTGATCGTCAATCTTGTCGGGCAAGCAAAAATCAAGATATAATTATTCGTTGTATTGAATTATCTGCATATGACCCTTGTGAAGATTCAGGTGGGAAGTGGGGCGCAGCACAGTGTGGCTGGGCTCATAATAAAATAGCAGAGAAAAAAATTGAAGCTATCGAAAAGAAGATTAGGAGAGATTTAGAGCTTACTCCTGAAGGGAAAAGCCTTATAAGTAGTTTTGACAATTCTATTACTTCTTGGAGAGATTATAGAGAGGCATATTGTAAACTCACAAACCAAATGAGTGATCTAGATAATTTCGATAGCATACACCTTAGTCTCGCTTATTGCTATCGTCGTACAGCAGAACAAAAGTTATCTGAACTTATGCTGTTAAGCAAAAATGGACACCCATAAACAAAAATTAAATAAACAAAAAAATAAACAAAAATGGACACCCATCAATTGAAACATTGATGGGAAAGCTGCTGCACTCTTAGTCCGCTGCTGCCAGAGCTTGCTATTCGGGTAAGTAGAGCCTGCGTCCTATGTGAAATTTCACCAAACAGCTTTGTTGTGGCGCATCAGTCCTTCGCAGAAGCCCGCGATGGCGTTTTTCCGTGACAGGAAAAATTTTAGGAAGTGATCTACGGGGATAGGTAGCGCTCGCAGTCGCGGATACCGTGAGACCAGCGCCTTCCGAGTTGCTCAGAGGCGCTGCGCACCAAGTGCGCAGCCAACCAGAGACTTGAAGCGGCTTTCGAAGTTACGGTTCAGATAAAGCCAATACCGCGGGTCGATCTGTAGCCGTTCGAGAATCGGCGGCAGTTGTTCATCGATCGCGCCGCGCTTGTCTTCACGAAGGCAACGGCCACTCCAGTCGACCAGCTCCAGATAGTCCTGTAACTGAAACGGCGGTCCTATTGGCATCGGTTCTCGTGGGTTACCAGCGAAGGGGAAGAGTTCTTGTGGCTGTTTGCCATCCCGAGCTGCTGATATACGCCGTTGTATGGAAGTGTGGTCTGAGGTTTCGGGCGTATCAGCCATTTTGGCCCGGATAGGGTTCAGATCCACATAGGCCATACAGGCCGCCAAGGCCCGTTCGTCGAGCAAGGCCTGAGACTTAAATCGGCCCTCCCAGAAACGACCCGTGCAGCCATCTTCCTGATTGGCTTGCCGGGCAATAGATTCATTGAGCATCCGCATAAACCAGCTGATATCCATTAGCCTTGCTCGCCATTCTGCAGCCATCTCCTCCAACCGCGCAAGTTCCGCACCGTTCAAGGCTTCGTTGCGGGCAAAACGTTGGGATAGCGAAGATCCTTTAAAGAGTTGATGCCAGCGGTCCACCACCTCACGTAACGTCCAGGCTTCAGCCCGTGCTGCATTGATATGCAGGACCACATGGTAGTGGTTGCTCATGACTGCATAAGCGCAGATATCCAGCGCAAATACCTCGGCCAATTCCAGCAGGCGATCTTCGATCCACTGCCTTCGGTGTTCGAAGCAGCGCCCGGAGCGCTCATCCTTGCCACACAGGAAAGCGCGGCGCACGCAGCGGGAGACGCAGTGATAGTAGGGCGTAGCTTCGAGAGAGATCAGGGATTTGCGCGGGAGTCCCATTTTGGCTATTCACCCAATTGTATAAATGAACAGTATTTTCTGTGAGATAAGAAATGTTGCAATATGGGTGGCGTCGAAAGCTTTTTATTTTGTGGGTGTCCATGAATCAGCAATTTTGTGGGTGTCCATGAATCAGCACTTGAAGGTGATGGCCATACTTGGTTAGCTCTAGACTACAGCGATTCCCTAACTGATCCCAAAGTTATTGTCACAGAGACTGATGATGGTAATAGCCTCGTGGTAGCAAATACTTTTAAAGAGTTTTTATCAAGCCTCCTTCAATATGAAGAGGTTTATGATTTAGATGGTAATATAATCTACATTGAATAAATCACCTAACAAGTCAAATCACGCGGACGTGGCAAAGCTGTCATCTTTTGTGCAAAAAAAACGCACAAAAGCCGCCAACTTCACCACGCCGGTGTTTGAGGTGTTATGTGTTACCAAGGAATTAGAGAATGTCTCTAGTTATAGGAATCGGAAAAGATTCAAAATCAATGGAATACAAACTGGCTTTTGAACCAGAAGTTTTTTATTGGGTTATGGGGCCTGAAATAGATCATCTAAGCTCAGTAACCGGAAAATACATTGATCTATATGATGGAGTTACGTTCCAGACTATTGAGTTGGTACATCTTAAAAGGCTCATAAAAGATGTGAAAAACAGAATTTCATCTAAGCCCGAATATTGGCAAGAGTTTGTCGGCAAACAAACACACCCTGAAGAAAAAGATTTATACACCAAAGTGAGCAAATCCAAGGTGCTGGAGTTTATTTCACAGTTCGAATCAATTGTTGATGAAGCCGAATCAAAAGAAGTAGGTGTCGTGTTCGATGGAGACTAAAGCACATAACAAGTTGCCCAAAGCCATTCGCTTCGCTCACTTGGACCTGGCGGCTATGCCGCTCGGCCCTTTAGCAAAACGTTATGTGTCATAGTTCTATGAAAAAAATAATTACGAAAAGTGTATTGATAGCAATTGTGATGGGTCTGGCTACTTCCATTATTGTTACTGTATTCCTCAATCAAGGGGTTACTTATACTTCCGATGGATCTTGGGTTCATGAAAGCGGGATCGCGCTATTTATCAGCAATTGGAAAGAGGCTGCTTCCGTTGTGGTTTTGCGGATTATGGTGGTGGCTCTATATTTGGCTGTCCCAGTTTTTTAGGTTGTTTATGGTTGGGGGTATCCCTTGGCTGTGCAAGCAGCGACACATAACCAATTTAGCCATGTCCGCCTTCGGCTGGACCTCCGTTCCGGTATTTTTTATGCTGTACGCTAACGCTAATATCAAAAACACCTCCACTACGGCCCATGCTAAAGGGCGTTATGTGTAAACCATGAATCAAGACCTTTATGTATCATATATAGGAGCTAAAGCCGTAGTCGTAGCTTGGGTTGGTTCCGTACTAGGCCCCATCTATATTTATATGGGGTGGGGTGATTATGAAAGCTGGCCAATTTATGTGGGCTTAGCTCTAACCGTAATATCTCTGCTTTCAATCAGGGATGGACTAAAGGCTCTAGAGAAAAATATATATTCAGATTTTGTAGCGTATACATTGGTTACAATATTAATCCCAATCGTTGTCTTTGGTTATTATGCAATCACTTAAACAATTCAGTATAAAACACATAACAAAAAAAGTCACGGCAATCCAATACTCTCCACTTGAGTTTTGTGCGCCAAAATACTCGCACAAAGTTCAAGCTCCGGTATTGGGCGTGCTTTAAGCGTTATATTACAGCGGAGATAGAATGACGTACGATCAAGCAATCGAACAATTAAAAAGTTGGATTGCTAAAAGTAATGGAGCAGCTATCCATATTGGCAAAAACGTTCATTGCGAATTCCACCAATTTAAAGTCTACTCAGATGAAGAAATCGCTTCCGCAGAGAAGGCGTTGAGTTGGCGGTTTCCTACTGAGTTTAGAACGTTCATGAAGGAAATAGGTAATACATGTTTGTTCAATGATCCACAGCTTGGCTTAGGCATTGATATTTTTACTCTTGATAAAATTATTAAGACTCATGAAGAGCTCAAAACTATGGACGAAGAAGAACCTATCACTGACCTTTTTTGTATGATAGGTGTATCTAATTCAATGGGCGACCACATTGGATTTACCATGAATAGAGAAGGTCCAAATAATTTTGACATTTATTGCCATGAGTACCCAGTTTTTGAATACGTAAATGTTTCTACCGAAATAAATTCATGGCGTACTTTTAAAAATTGGCTTATAAAAGTGGTAGAAACATTAGGTGAAGAAATAATATAACAAAATGTGCTGCGGAATTTTTCAAGCTCCGGCTTCGCCTCCACTTTAAAAATCAGCAGACCTTGGCGCTACATTACTCTGGAGATACTGAGCTAACGTGAAAAAATTAATAAAGTGGGTTCTGGGCATTTTTGGTGTAGTGGCTGGAATAGTCACCGTGCTGTTTACTCTATCCGTATACAGAGCCCCAAAACCGAATGATTTGATCTCATATCACACCAAAAACTTTAACTTCAAAATACCTTATCGTTTCGTGGTTCCTGGTACGCTACCAAATCAGTCGCCAGCAGAAGGCTTCGATACAGAAGGGCCGGATATTTTCATTTGGTTTAACGGTGCTTATACAAAAGAGCATATACCAGAGTTTAAACTGAAAGGTGGTAAAGATGATCGCTACTTTCGAAACATTCATGTCACCTTGTCTGATGGTTCAGAACAAGAAATGACTGAACTCTGGAGCTGGAACAAAAGATTCGAGCCGTTATCACTATCCGGAGATTTTGAGAATGGTTTTGTAGAATACGACGATGACTTGGGACTCTACCGTGTATTTCGTGAGCATGAAGGGAAAAAACTTGGTGGGTTCTGGGATCTCGTTACAGTTAAGCCAACAACAGATTATGAACCTAGCAACAGTTACAAAGGGCTTTGGGTTGGTAGTTGCTACCAAAATGCAGACGGTGTAGAAACGAGTTGCTCGTTTATTGTAGATGTTTTGGGAATGTATACAAAAATATCTGCCACAGAAGACGACTACCTACGTCTTAAAGAAATTAAAACAATGGTAGCGACCCACCTTCAAGGTTGGGAAGCAACCACAATGTAACAAGCGCATGCAGTCGGATCAAAATATTCGCTATGCTCTCATTTTGACCGCTGATGCAGAGCGTTATGCATCATGAATGAGAATCTGAAGAAGCTAGTAAGCCCCGGGGAATTCACCGACGATGAATCGGTTGAACTTGCAGCTGTAGATCAAAGTTTTCTTCCCGGCCCAATTTTGGGGTTGCGTGTCAGAGCGCCTATGGTCTCGACTTTTATCCTACGGAGCTGCATACGAATTACATTTTCAGAAGATTGTTGAGCCAATAATTGATACTGTTTTTGATCCCGAGCAATGTGAGTCATTCAGTGAAGAGCTTGAATTTCTTATGGAGGTAACAAATGACCAAGCATTTTCGGACGCCTTGTTAGCTATTCATGCAGAAGCAGAAGTCGAAAAAGTTATTAATCAAAAACAAATGCGTTTTATAATCAGCCCCACGTAGTAAAAAATGCCATAAAAACGTAGTCAGTGCGGCACTTTTTGCATGCCGGTCGCTACGCTGGCATACAAAAACCACCTACAAAAACGCGCCTGCTACGGGCGTTATACCTTTGAACTATGAAATACAAAGATTTAAAGTCAATGTCTCACAACTTCAGCCACTCATTCGTGAGTCTAATGAATTATATTGATGATGGTTACGTTGTTGATGATTTGATTGTTATGGCACGGGAAGTCAAGGGTGAAACCATTTCGATTCAATGGATTCCGAGAATAAACTACGACTCATCGAATTTTTCAAAAAGAGTTCGAAAGTCCATAGCGACATACTAGGATTGGCTGCCCAAGCACTTAGCAAGCCACGGCGTTGATGCAAGTATTATCACGGAAATGCGTACCGATATATTTAGTACTCCATCACATCAAATATGGGTTAAAGCCTATTTGAAAGACAATAGAGGAAAGGAGTATGAAGCGTATGTCAGCCACTAGGCATAACAATCAGCGGCCACCCATTAATTGAAACATTGATGGGAAGGCTGCTGCATTCTTAGCTCGCTGTTGCCAGAGCTTGCTATTCGGGTAAGTAGAGCCTGCGTCCTATGTGAAATTTCACCAAACAGCTTTGTTGTGGCGCATCAGTCCTTCGCAGAAGCCCGCGATGGCGTTTTTCCGTGACAGGAAAAATTTTAGGAAGTGATCGGTGGGGATAGGTAGCGCTCGCAGTCGCGGATACCGTGAGACCAGCGCTTTCCGAGTTGCTCACAGGCGCTGCGCACCAAGTGCGCAGCCAACCAGAGACTTGAAGCGGCTTTCGAAGTTACGGTTCAGATAAAGCCAATACCGCGGATCGATCTGTAGCCGTTCGAGAAATTGAGCACCCGCATAAACCAGCAGATATCCATCAGCCGTGCCCGCCATTCTGTGGCTATCTCCTCCTGCCGAGCCAGTTCCGCAGCGCTCAAGGTTTCGTTGCGAGTAAAAACGCTGTGAGAGCGGCGAGCCCTTACAGAGCTGATGCCAACGGTCCACCACCTCGCGCAGCGTCCAGGCTTCAGCCTGCGCAGCATTGATATGCAGTACCACATGGTAGTGGTTGCTTATGACAGCATAGGCACAGATATCCAGCGTAGTAGGGGGTAGCTTTGAGAGAGATTAGGGATTTGCGCGGGCGTCCCATTTTAGCTATTCATTTACTGTATAGATGAACAGCATTTTCTATGAGGTAGAGAATGTTGCAATACGACTGGCATCGAAAGCTTTTTATTTTATGGGTATCCATGAATCAGCCCCCAGAAAACGGTGAGTTGATCAGAGGTTCCCTAACCTGTCATTCTGAAAATTTCTACACTTCTTGCAGCTTGAAGGTTAAAGTATACTAGCGTAAATTTATATCTTTGGATAAGAGGTATGCGAAATTCTCCTTTGGGGCACGATAAACGTTTATAAAAGAAAAGGAAATTTATCATCGTGAATATTAATATTGCATTGCTTGGCCAGTTTATTGTTGTTTTTGCGATCTTTATTGGTATTGTTAGCTACTTCCTTGGCCGCAGGAAAACGGAGACTCCTGTACTTGCAGCATTCCTTGGTGTCATTTTTTCAATAGTTCCTATATTTGGGCTAGCATATGTCGTAATTTTTATGTTTAAACGAGATATAGATAGTGGTAGAGAAGCAGGTGTGTAACTTTCATTTTCCTGACTAAGCTCAGTACCCAGGTGCTGTGCACCTGGGGGTATTCAAAATTCTGTGTCAGCCAAATCGCCTCATAGACTGATGTATTTCTCCAAGCGTTCCGGGTAGTGGATCGCCAGCTGTGAAAACAAAAACAAAAATGGACACCCATCAATTGAAAAACCAAGTCTGAAACAGCCTTTAAATAGATCAGCATCACACAGCAACTGTGGCAAGCATCACATCCGCAATATAAAGTTCCACTCTGACCCGAATTTTAAAACTTGATTATTAGTTTGTAATTTTCCAAAATCGGCCCGCTTTTACTCAAAAGGAATTGCAATGTATGGACACAGTATCAGCGGCAAGAAATCACAAGAATACGATCCAAACCCTAAGTGGCACTATTGCCTCAATTGGGCTAGAGCAATCGGGAAAAAAGGTAGCCGGCTCCTTGATTACTCCTGCAACTTGGGCCTTGAACTATGCGGCAGAAGGCAGTAAGCCGGGAGCTGTTGATATTGGCCTTTGGGCAACCGGATTCGTATCCGCGCCGGCCGCAATCACTACCAGCGTAATTAAAGCCGTGATGGACGACGATACCCAGAGAAAGCTATCTCATGTCCGCAGCAAAGAGCCAGCCAAGTATGCTAAATTTATCCACCCATGCAGCAATTACGGTTCTTCCGCACCTGAAATTGTCGCGATGTCAATAGCTAACAAAGGGGGCACAGCTTGGATTAGCAATATTGGCCTATGGGTATACATTACCGATGCCAGGGGTAACCTAGTCGCCGACTATCAACCTCTAGACTTCCTGAAAATATACCGCCCCAAAAAACCTTATCAGGCAGGACTGAGCGGCGGATTTAACTGGGAGGTGATAACAAAATGATTAAGCTTAAATACGTAGCGGTGTTTCCAATTCTGGTATCCTTATGTGCCTGCACTCCAAAAGAAGATCCAAATTCTGGTATTGAAAATAGCGATTTTGATATATTTTGCGATCAATTTACGAGGCTTGTAAATGCAGATGACTACTCCGAATTGACAGCGCAAGAGCGTGCTCTGAAACTGGACACCTTTTTGACCGAAAAGCTTCCGCCCTCTAGTAATGCCTATCAAGCATGGATGGCTATTCAGAATGCAGCGGCTGACCAGCGCTCCATGCTCTATAAGGATGCAGCAAGAAGTGCTGGACACTCAGATTGGAGTTGCTTGGCAGTAGAGCAATACGGAAGCCAGGTCGGTTCGCATTAAAGCCAAGCGGCAGGTGTAGTACATATTGCTGTTTGGCGTTTCTTTGAAATTTTTGTGGACATTATCAACTCTAAGACTTTTTCCTCAACTACTTTGCTGTCATTGGGAATAATAAAATCTACGGCAATGGATCTTTCGCCTCTCTGAGACCTCAGCCAATGCCACCGTTTCGAAACCCCATCGGCAGACAAGTACTCAACTCTGATAAAGCACTCTTTAACTTGTGCAGACTTACTACACTGATAATCATACCTGGAGGTTGGCTTGTTAACCTCCAGAAGTTCGAGCATATTAGAAACATAAGTAGGCGTATCAATATTCATTCCATCCAGACAATTTGGCCTTACCTCAACAACTCCGGCATCACTATTGCCATAAGTTAAGTATTCATGTCCAGATGGTAGTTCGCCCTTACGCCAGCCTTCAAAAGCTCGAAATTCAATACCGACTTCGGAAAACTTAATCGACTTATCCAAAGTGCCTGCTTGCTGCTTCAATACTAATGGAGGTTCGCCATTAAAAAAGCCACCTTTTTCAGCAAGCCACTCTTTAACTTTTATATCAAAAACATATGTCACCAGTAGAGCAATAAAAAATATCGAGCAGAGACATAGAGTTTTTATCGGGTGAGATTTTTTATTCCACGAAGAAAGAGAAAGTCCCACAGCACCAAGAGCCACCAACATTTCAAGCAGGTATTTCCCCCAACCTTCCACAGGAAATACTCTATTCCAATAAGCGATATATTGAACAAAAAAGAAGTAACAGATTCCCACAATAGCAAATACGTTTGCCCTGTAGAGACTGTCATTCCTAAGCTGCTTTCCATTCAGAGCAATAAAAATGAATAGTAATAGAGTCAGGGAATGCATGGCGCCTTTCTTTTACATGAATTATGCTGATTTCTGGTGTACTGGTAATGGCAACCCAATTTCTTCCTTGTGCAAATGCGGGCTCCGGTATCCAAAGTAACTGTGTAGCCGGTGAATGTTGCAGAATATCACGATGTAATCAATGATATCTGCCCTCATTTCTCCCCTACTCTGATAACTGCGCCAGTAAATGCGTTCTGATTTCAGTGAGCCGAAAAGCAGTACGGGCGTCGCTCCCAAATCGCCATGCTCTGCGCGTCGCAAACCAAGGCGACTGTCAGCCGCTTGCCAAGCGAACAACCCACGACTTTGCGCGAGTAAAGGTCGATTACCACCACCAAATGCAGCCCCCCTTCCTGTGTCCAGATATAGGCGATATCTCTGGCCCACACGTGGTCCGGCTCCTCTACTTTGAAGTTGCGTTCCAGCCAGCTGGGAAAGATCGGCTGCTTGTGATTGCTGTTGAATACTATGACCAACCGACGACTCCCTTAGGTATGACCGGAACTCTTTGCAAGCTCCTGGATCAAGTCCTGCTGTTCCCGCTGGTTCTCGCTATCAGAAGACAACTGTGCACGACGTTGCCGGCCATAAAAACCGCTACGACTTACGCCCAGTAACCGGCCCAACATGCCGGCGTCCATACCGAGACTTCTACCGCTGCCGCACTCATGTATCCCTGCTCCGCGACTAACCGGACGGCATCCTGCAGGAACTCGGAGGTATAATTCTTTCGTGTCTTTTTGGTCATCTCACACCTCAGTTCAGGGTATTATTCCTTAACTGGGGTGTCGGTTACTATTAGACCGACTAGACCACCTCACCTAAATTCAGGTTAAAAATGTTAGAGACACCAGGCTTAACAAGTTTTCCGGGAGCAGACCTAGCCACAGCGCTGAAGCTCCACCTGTGCGGCTGTCCCACAGGGCAAGCGGGCTTTATGGGAGGCAGGAGACCTCGGCTGTGACAAAACTCAAAACCCTGCTGTTTCTGTCCCTGGCGCTTGTCGCCGGCTGTACCAATGTAACCAGCGATGCCGCCAGAAGCGTTTATCCTGTGACTGGATCTTCCCTGAATACAGAAGCACTGTTCTCTGCCGCCAGTGACTTCTTTGGAGAGCGGAGCTACCGCTGTGACCGCGAGCGTGAGGGCGGGATTCTCCGGTGTTACAGGAAGCTCAGGGATCTGTATATTCACCAGACGAGAGCTGAGGTGATGGTTTTGCCGGATGATGAGGTGCACGCCCATACCCTGTATACGAACCGGTGGGATGAGGGGTTGATTCCGGGGGAGCTGATTTCCAAAGAGTATACAAATCCGGATGTGCTGGCGTTTTGTGAGCATCTGAAGGCGCAGGCGCTAGGGGAATGCCGGTTGCAGCCTGAATCCGGTTGATCAACCCCTAAAAGGAAAACGGAATGCCTCTACGGTGGGGGATTGCAGACATCATTGACCAGCGCTACAGGCGAATCATATTCACTGAGAAGAAAGCCGGAGCATGTTGATGCTCCGCCGGAAAGGCGCACACCTGCTCCCTGTCTTTTTTCTGCTGGTGGCCGTTTCAGGCCCGGGTTCTGCCGAGATTTACAAATGGGCGGCGGGCAGCGGCTTCCCGGCCCGGGAAACGGGCGTTACGGTGCGAACATTGATCAGGCCAACATTCAACCCGACACCAGCGAGCAGTAACGACTGTCTTATGATTGCATGCAAAGAAACAGCAGGCATTCCGGAATGAAAGCTCCGTTCACCCTGCGCCCCTACCAGCAGGAAGCCGTCGATGCCACCCTGCGGCACTTCCGGCGCTCGGATGAGCCTGCCGTTATCGTGTTGCCCACCGGAGCAGGGAAAAGCCTGGTGATTGCGGAGCTGGCGCGTCTGGCCCGGCGCAGGGTTCTGGTGCTCACCCATGTCAGAGAACTGGTGGAACAGAATCACGGTAAGTACCAGAGTTACGGTCTGACCGGGGGCATCTTTTCCGCCGGCCTCAAGCGCCGGGAAACCCGGCATCAGGTCACTTTCGCCAGTGTGCAGTCCGTGGCGGCGAATCCGGAGCTGTTCCGGAATGAGTATTCCCTGCTCATCATTGACGAATGCCACCGCGTCAGCGGTGAGGAAGGCAGTCAGTATCAGCAGATCATCACCCTGCTGCGCCGGCAGAACCCCTCCCTGAAAGTGTTGGGCCTCACCGCCACTCCTTACCGCCTGGGGCTGGGCTGGATCTACCGTTATCACTACCGGGGCTTTGTCCGCAGTGAGGAACACAAGCCCTTTGTGCACTGCATCTATGAGCTGCCGCTGAGTTACATGATCAACCGCGGCTATCTCACCCGACCCCAGCTGATTGACGCGGCGGTGGCGCAGTACGATTTCTCGGCGCTGCCGCAGAACCGCTTTGGTGAATACGCCGAGGCGGATGTGAACCGGCTGCTGAGCCGGCATCCGCGGGTGACCCGGGCCATTATCGAACAGGTGGTCGAGCTGGCCGCCGAGCGCCAGGCGGTAATGATCTTCGCGGCAACGGTGGAGCACGCGCGGGAGATCACCGGCTACCTGCCGCAACAGCAGACGGCCCTGATTACCGGTGAAACCGGCCAGAAAGAACGGGACCTGCTGATCCGCCGCTTCAAGCAGCGCCAGCTCAAGTATCTGGTGAATGTTTCCGTACTCACCACAGGCTTTGATGCGCCGCATGTGGACTTTATCGCCATTCTCCGCCCGACCCAGTCGGTGAGCCTGTACCAGCAGATGGTGGGGCGCGGTCTTCGCCTGGATGACGGCAAGAAGGATTGTCTGGTGATTGATTACGCAGGTAACGGTATCAACCTGTACCACCCGGAAGTGGGAGAGAAAAAGCCAGCCCCGGACTGGGAGCCGGTACAGGTGTTCTGCCCGGCCTGCGGCTTTGCCAATATCTTCTGGGGCAAAACCGACGTAGATGGCCATGTGACTGAACATTACGGACGCCGTTGCCAGGGCCTGCTGGAGCCGGAGGAAGACAATGGCCCGGGCGCGCAGCACAAGCGCCCGCAGCAATGCGATTACCGCTTCCGCTTCAAGGAATGCCCGCAATGCGGCGCCGAAAATGACATTGCCGCCCGCAACTGCCACCAGTGCCGCAAGGCCATCATCGACCCGGACGACCAGCTCCGGGACGCCCTGAAACTCAAAGACGCCATGGTGATCCGCTGCGCCGGCATCAGTATCAGCACCAGTGACACCCGACTGACGATCACCTATCACGGTGAAGACGGAGAAGAACTCCGCGAATCCTTTGACTTCTCCAAACCCACCCAGCGCAGCGTATTCAACCGCCTGTTCGGCCGCCGCTTCGCCAATGGCCAGACCCTGAAAACCTTCACCGATATTGAAGAAGTACTCGCGCAACAGGCCCACCTACCGGCCCCGGATTTCGTCATCGCCCGCAAACAGAAACGCTACTGGCAGGTGCAGGAGCGGATTTTTGACTATCTGGGGAATTATCGCAGGGCGAATGAGCTGTAAGTGTATGGCGTAAAAGCGGTTGCTTGAGATCCTGGCGGACAGGCATGCGGTTTTGGGTGAAATGAGTGTTCTGGTGAGGGAAGGAAAAATACGGAGATGAGCTATTTTCCGGAATTGGGTATGTCGAAGTAGCTATGTTTTTGAAGGCTAAGGAGAAAAGCCGATACTCCCGTTTTATGGGGATCAGATTTTTGGTAATAATGAAGTATGCTATCTAATTGTTGTTAGAAGCTATTTCATAACTTCCTAAGCGCGATCAGCATGCACGCAATATAGAAGAAGGCCCTGTAGATGGTTACATGCCTTTCCCAGCGAACAACAAGTCGGCGGAAGTTACCAAGCCAAGCAAACGTTCGCTCAACCTTCCAGCGGCGCGTGTATCGTCGAAGCTTTCGACCATCCTGCTTAGCGGGCTTCTTTCGATTGCTTCTATGTGGGCAGATCAAGTCTATCCCTTGCTTAGCCAAACGGTCCTGCAGAAGATCTGAGTCGGCCGCCTTGTCATACACCAAGCGTTGTATCTTTGTCTTCCCATACGTAACTTCAAGCAAAGGTTCAATCAGTTTGACTTCTGCTGGTGAGGCCGAGGTAATGGTGCTTCCAAGTGGAACACCTTCGCCATCGACCACCACCATCCACTTTGAACCCTTGCCGCGCTTGGTTTTTCCGACCTCTGGGCCCCTTTTTTTGCTGAAGCAAAGCTTCCGTCAGAAAACA
>NZ_FOKT01000023.1 GCF_900112305.1 Microbulbifer thermotolerans | reverse complement strand
CAGCGGTGGCCGGCGGGGTCGGTAATTTTTTCCGGTAGACCTTCGGCGTTGTATTCGATGCGGTGTTCGCCGCCGGTGGCGTCGATTTTTTTGATCAGGCGGTTGTGGCTGTCGTATTCGTAGTGACACCACAAACGCCGTTGAAGCCGTGCACCGGCAGTCTCAAAAACTGACCAAAACCAAGGGTGGCTTAGCCAATGAGAACAGCTTACTCAAGCTGCTGTACGCCGGTATACTGAAAGCCTCTGAGCGCTGGACGCACCCAATCCAGAACTGGAATCTGACGCTGTCACAGCTGGCGGTCCACTTCCCAGAACGCTTGGAGAAATACATCAGTCTGTGAGACTATTTGGTTGACACAGAATTTTGAACACCCTCTATTTGAGAGGATGCTACGCCCTTAGTTAAGTATTAGGTAAGTTATTAAAGAGCTAGAATTGTTTAGTTAAGTGTATAGGGTTATTTTGCTATATCTTTGAAAAGATTTAATAGTCCTCCCTCTAATAACATTTCGTCTGTTAGTTGCTTTTCCTGGTATCCAAATGCACTGTAATCTGGTACTCTGCTTAGGTTTTTCCAGGAGATACCTTTTTGATACTTTTCGCCACAATTCATATCTCTAGATATTTTTAATTGTTCGCCGTCTATTGTATTGGTGATGCTATACTGACCTGAGGGTAGACCTCCATCCTTAGATGAGCGCCATATCTTATTTTCGACCGTATCAATGAACCAAGGAATGGATTTAATTGGATACTCGGTTTGATAAACATCTAGGCCAGGCTCATCTTCTTGATCTGGGGATAATGACGGTGCTTTGGTTATCAAATAAAGGAGCTTGTCAGAGATAACTACAAATAATTCTTGATTGGCGAAACCTAAATTTTGATTTCTATAAATCAATCTGTGATTGTTAGGAAGGTTATCGGTGTTTAGTAGCATTTACTTGCCTTTTATCGGTTTTGCAGGGATTATTTTTGCGGCACCATTTTTTTCCAGCTCTGCTAAGCTTAATGGATCTCTTTCAAATGTAAATGTTTCTACAACTCCATATTCTTGCCCAATTTCTTTGGCATACCTTGATTCTGGAGTGACTTTAGTTAACCCGTTTCCAGAAAATATTGGGTTTGCCCCGAATTCTATTTGAACAATATGTCTAGCTTGCAGGTTTTTTTGCAGGGCCTCATCTGATGTATATTTTTTTGAATATTTGTATACTGACGATTTGTCATAGATGTTGCCTCCCGCGTCAGTATATGATTTGACAAATCTTCTATATTTTTCAGACATTTCTTCGCTCATTAGGTCGTTCATGTCTGCCCCTAAAATTTGTAATTCCTCATGGAGCTCTCTATTTCCAAAGCTTGCCATGTTTTCGTACGTTGGAATAAAGCTCTCCCTCTCTGTTTGGGGTGGCATTTTTTCCATATCTATAATGGCGATACTAAATGGCTGATCGGGATCAAAATCTTTAATGCCAAATAGTCCAGCCAATAACTCGGGGTCAGAATCGGCGTTTTCTGCCATGTCGAATGTAGTTGCCCAATAGGGCGCTCTGCCGGACGGGCGCGTAAACCCAAGTGAGTTGTTTCCTATAGTATCTGCGCTTCCAAAAATGAGCCGAAAGTAAAAGCGATCATTAAGTTCGCCTTTATTCACTATGTCTATAAGGTCAGAATCTGTATATTTCCCACTGTAACCGTTTTTCTTAATGTTTTCTCTAGCTTTTTTTAGCCTGTCTACTGCTTCAGTAAGTGATACGGGTGGGGCGTTTTTTTTCTTGATGTTGTTGGCGCTATCGGTGTTCACTTTGTGCACGGGGGGAGGCACGGGTGCTTGGGGCGCCGGGGCGTCGACGGTTTCCAAGTCGTCGAAGCTGGCACCTTTACCTCGGGCGCCGCGGGTTTTGGCGCGGATCAACTGTTGTTTGCGGCCCTTGGCAAAGTCCATCATCAGTTCGCCCACTACCTTGAAGCGGCTGAGCAGGCGGGTGTTTTTGGCCATATTGGCCACAGCGCCGACACCGCCGGTAAAGGCCGCCAGTAGGATTGTGAGGATGATTTCAAATACGCCGGCACCGGCCAGTTCGGTGATTTCCAGGCTGTGCTGGGCCTTGACATAATCTTTGGCGAACTGGGTGACGGCGCCGCGCAGGGAGGGTTCGTCGTACAGTAGCTGGGCGACCTCGAAGGCCTGTTCCAGCTGTTCGCGGGAAATCTTGCTGGGGTCAAAGCCCAGTACATCGACGATTTCTTTGTGTACCTGGGACAGGTGTTCGCTAATGGACTGGTCCAGGGGTTTGTCGTACAGGAGGTAGTCGTATGAGGC
>NZ_FOKT01000026.1 GCF_900112305.1 Microbulbifer thermotolerans | reverse complement strand
CCAGAGTATTACAACGGTAACTGCCTCATACGACTACCTCCTGTACGACAAACCCCTGGACCAGTCCATTAGCGAACACCTGTCCCAGGTACACAGAGAAATCGTCGATGTACTGGGCTTTGACCCCAGCAAGATTTCCCTCGAACAACTGGAACAGGCCTTTGAAATCGCCGAACTGCTGTACGGCGATCCCAACCTGCGCAGCGCTGTCACCCAGTTCGCCAAAGACTATGTCAAGGCCCAGCACAGCCTGGAAATCACCGAACTAGCCGGTGCCGGCGTATTTGAAATTATTCTCACCATCATATTGGCCGCTGTTAGCGGCGGTGCCGGCGCCGTGGCCAACATAGCCAAAAACACCCGCCTGCTCGGCCGCTTCAAAGTCGTGGGCGAACTGATGATGGACTTTGCCAAGGGCCGAAGACAACAACTGGCTCGGGCCAAAACCCGCGGCGCCCGAGGTAAAGGCGCCAGCTTCGACGACTTGGAAACCGTCGACGCCCCGGCGCCTCAGGGACCGCCCGCGGCCCCCGCACAAACCAAGGCCAGCAGCACCGACAAGAGCGCCCCGCCAGCGGACAGCGACAGCACCAAGCAACCCCAGGCCAAAGCCGACCCCGCCGAACCGGACACCACCAACAGCGAGACCGGGCAAAACCAAAGCGGCGAAACCAGCCAGAACAACGCCAACGCCGTCGAGGGCGGCGAGCCCATCAACCTGAAGACCGGCGAGGAACGCCTGACTCTGGTGGACGCCGTCCTCGACGGCCCCCTGCCGCTGGTGATGGCGCGCACCTACCGCAGCAGCAACCCCAAAGACTTCGGCCTCGGCCACGGCTGGACCCACACCCTGGGCGAACGCCTCGAATACCGCGGCAAGGACAAACCCCTGCACTTCCACGACGCCGAAGGTCGCGTCATCGCCCTGCCGGTACCCGGCAAAAGCGGCCGCAGCCACAATGTGGCCGAACGCCTCAGCCTGACCCGCATCGCCGACGACCACTGGATCATCAGCCCCTACGGCGCCCCCAAAGGTGTGCAAAAACACTTCACTGCCGCAGGATCCTCCGCCAACGCCCTGAGACTGGCGGAAATCCGCGACGGCTACGGCAACGGCTACCGCTTCCACTACATCGAAGAACGCCTCATCTGTGTGGAAAGCAGCCTTGGAGAAGCCCTCCACATCAGCAGTACCGGCGGCCGCATCAGCGAACTGAAAAAAGAAACCCGCGACGGCCGCATCACCCAACTGGCCCGCTACCAATACAGCGAAGAAGGCGACCTGATCGAAGCCACGGATGCCGAAGGCCACAGCGAACACTACCGCTACCACCAACACGTCATCCAACAGCGCACCCTGAAAAGCGGCTACAGCTTCCACTTCGAATGGGACCGCGAAGGCCCCGGCGCCCGCTGCCTGCGCCAATGGGGCGACCCCATCGACGGCCAGCCCACCTACAGCTACCAATTCGACTGGGACCAGGACGGCAAAGGCGTCACCGTCACCGACACCCGCGGCGGCGTAGAACGCTACCGCTTCAACGACCGCGCCCTCCCCATCTACCACCGCGACCCGGAAGGCGCAGAAACCCTATACACCTACAACGACCTGGGCCAACTGACCAAAGTCCAACTGCCCAGCGAAGACGGCCAGCTGCGCGAAGAACACTACGAATACGACAGCCACAACCGCCTTATCAAAAAAATCGACGCCACCGGCGGCGAACACCGCATCGAATACAACGCCGAAGGTCTACCGGAAAAAATTACCGACCCCGCCGGCCACCGCTG
>NZ_FOKT01000027.1 GCF_900112305.1 Microbulbifer thermotolerans | reverse complement strand
GTTGTCTGGCGCTGGGACAGTGATGCGTTTGGGCAGACAGCGCCGGATACTGATCCGGATAGCGATGGAGAACAGACTGTTGTAAATTTGCGGTTCCCGGGGCAGATACAGGGTGGTGAGGCACAGCATTACTACAACTACTTCCGGGATTACGATCCCAGTCTTGGACGATATGTTCAGTCTGATCCGATTGGGCTTCACGGTGGGTTGAACACTTACGCATATGTAGGTGGCAACCCGTTGATGTACAATGACCCCTACGGGCTTTGGGTAAACGTAGCAGTTGGTGTTGGCATCCGAGTCATAGGTGGTCGCGCTGCCGGTGCTGTAATTTCTCGTGCGCTAAAACAGTCTGTTGGTCCCGTTGCTGGAACGGCTTTAGCATGTATATTAACGGGTTATTGTTCGGAAGAAATTGATGACCCTGCTGATTCTGTTGCCGAGGGTGGGCATTGTCCTCCAGAAGGTGATTCCAATCAGAGAGGTAATCCATTTAACGGTGAGCCGGGAGAATGGGTTGAGCATCCCCACGGAAAGCAAGATCGACTCTATGGTAATGACGGTACTCCTGCAGTGGATATAGACTACGGGCATGATCACGGGCAGGGGTCTCCACATTCACACAACTGGAATGATGGTATTCGTGGTCCGGGTGTTCCTGTTACAGTGATTAAATAGTAGTTTTTTAGAGGCAGGGCGAATGAATCTATCTTATTTGCATGATTGGGAGATAAGAGGCATTGATGTCGATCATGATAAAAAAAGCCTCAAAATTTCTTTACTGGAACCAGTGGATAATAAAAATGCTGTTCTTGTATGCAACGAAATAAAGCGTTTTTTCGCATCAGGAATGATGTTACAAAATGTCATTCTTGATGTGCTTGTATTTGAGGAAAACGATTCTTCTGATTATCTAGAATACTGTAAAAAAATGCTAAATCTAAAAACGGTTTCTTTCGATTCACGCTCTTGCATAATGTACATAGAACCATCGGTTGGAATTGAGGTGGCTTGTTACTGTAAAAGTATTAATCTCAATGTTTTGTGAATAAAGAATGAATTTGGATAAACACCGCTTAAGGTTGCTGAACTTGGAAATCACAAGGATGCTGCAAGACTGCTAAGAAAACGATAAATTTAAATTTTACGCGGTTTCGGATAATAAGTGCAATTGGTAAGGGAACGGTCAGATGGTAGAGTCGGCACCTTTCCCGACCAAGAGAAAAGCACTGATGAACTACAGCCAGCTGACCAAGAATGAACACTACCTACCGAACTACAGCCTGAAAACAGCCGGGCACTCTCAAATTGAGATTGCCAAACAGGGTAAAAATGGACACCCATAAATTAAAAAATTGATGGGAAGACCATTGCACACTTACTCTGATTTTTCTAGGGGCTGCTATTTGGGTTATTTAGATATGACGTCCTGTATGGAATTGTGTCAAATAGCTTTATTGGGATGTAACAGCACGTCGAGGAAGCCCGCGACGG
>NZ_FOKT01000028.1 GCF_900112305.1 Microbulbifer thermotolerans | reverse complement strand
TCCGGATCAGTATCCGGCGCTGTCTGCCCAAACGCATCACTATCCCAGCGCCAGACAACAACTTCATTACCATCAGTTCCGATACGCGGCGTGTTCAAGTGGTCTGTGTGCAGATAAGTCAAGGTTCTACCTTGAACCTCCCCTTCGCTAAAGGTCGTTACAATCTGTGCTACCGGCATGTTATCCAGGTAGATGTAGTCAGTCTGGCTCTGGATATCTGTGCCGTTGGCAGCGATATTGGTCTCAGCAAGATACTGTCCACCCAAGTCGTAGTGATTTAGGTCTTTTACCAGGAAGAACAGTGATATTTGTGTATTAGGACGTCATTTTTGTCAAAGCAAAAAGAATACTTACTCGGCACAAAACTAAGATAGTATTCATACCAAACCTCTTTTACACAACCAGGTATCAACTGACCTGCTGATTTTTTAAATTCTGGTTTCACGTCTACAGTTCCATCTGTGACATAATCTGGATGACCAGCAACGGATATTAACTGATCATATGTACTACCAATCGGCAACTCCCGCATGGCCTTACTCGGATTTTTAAAGTTCAAAATCAATATCACTCCAACAAAGACAGCTAAAATTAAAAAAACTGCTTTTGGTATATATCCACTTTTCTTTATTTTATCCAAGAGAATCCCGTTTTTTAGATTAACCGTTATTTAGGATTAAAGATCTTCAGTTCTGGAGGAACTGTGCCGCCCTTAGGAATAACATAAGTTGCCCCTCCTGTTTGTCGACTCCAGAACGCTGCTTGCACTGCAACATCTGTTGGGAAAGAAGGGCCAATAGTAATAAATGGATCGATCAAACCTGCCGAGTTCAATGCCTCACTTGTTCGGGTTGAACAGGTGTCAGTCGGGTCAGGAATTATTCCGAAGAGCCAAGGAGGCAGATCATCGCGCTTCCCACTCAAATAATCGTTTATTGCATTCTCCTGCTGTTGTGAAGTATCGATCACGATAACATTTGTATTTCTTTTCAGGGCCTCTCGCTCCAAATAATCCGTTAGGCTACTTCCTAATTTGGTGCTATTTCCGAAGCTGTACACACCAGAACCTGAGGTTGCAATTGCCGTATGTCCAAATGGATTGCCAGGGGTTGTGCCATTGATTACCACTGCCGTGTATAAACCCAACGGATCAGCAAAACCAATTGGATTTCCTCCGACATAGGCATAGGTATTTATGCCGCTGGCAAGCCCAATAGGATCACTGGTGAGATACCTTCCGAGACTCGGATCATAATCCCTGAAGTAATTGTAGTAAAACGTCGCCTCACC